>CAZQQU010000001.1:0-432449 GCA_964595625.1 uncultured Flavobacteriaceae bacterium
GTCCCATTGATTTTATCGAAATGGTCTGCGACGATTTTTAGTATTTTAAAATACGGTTAAATAAATTGTATTGAATTGAGTTTCAATATATTTTTTTGCTTATTTTCACGGCTCTTAATCGCACCATATTGGAATTGAAATATCCATCCACCCATAACGATATTGTCGTACTTTTTCCTCTTAATCGCACCATATTGGAATTGAAATTTCTTATCGGTAGCCTTGCTGAGCAATTCCTGATTCCTCTTAATCGCACCATATTGGAATTGAAATTTAACTTTACGAATTGCAACACGCAATTCCTCATTCTCTTAATCGCACCATATTGGAATTGAAATCGGTGTAGAGGGTCAGATTATTACCGTCAAAGGTATCTCTTAATCGCACCATATTGGAATTGAAATTTTAAAAAAATTGCTCCTTGAAATTTTCTTGTAGTCCCTCTTAATCGCACCATATTGGAATTGAAATGATACAATTAAAATGTCAACTATTATTTCCTCTCCGTCTCTTAATCGCACCATATTGGAATTGAAATGCCTAAAATGGAATTATCCACCGAGCAAATAACCGCTCTTAATCGCACCATATTGGAATTGAAATTTACAATTCTGCTGCATATAGATATTTTCCATATCACTCTTAATCGCACCATATTGGAATTGAAATCGTGGTTAATACAGGCTCACTTCAACCGGGTATTCTCTTAATCGCACCATATTGGAATTGAAATTGCTGTCAGTGACACACCCAAAGAACTGGAATTACTCTTAATCGCACCATATTGGAATTGAAATGGTATATCAAGTTCTGTAAGCAACTGAGTATTGTCTCTTAATCGCACCATATTGGAATTGAAATAGGGAAAAACCAAGAATATCGGTCTGCATGCCATCTCTTAATCGCACCATATTGGAATTGAAATTTATTTCCATTCAATCCTTCCAGGAATAGGATCATCTCTTAATCGCACCATATTGGAATTGAAATGAACCGGTGCCATTACACCCAAGGAAGCATTAGCTCTCTTAATCGCACCATATTGGAATTGAAATTTAACAACGATTGTCTTTACACCGAATGCACAGTACTCTTAATCGCACCATATTGGAATTGAAATAACTAAAGAATGGTTTAGTTAAACCTGTTCACAAGTCTCTTAATCGCACCATATTGGAATTGAAATATCCAATCACGTACCAGTACACCATCTTCAAATCTCTCTCTTAATCGCACCATATTGGAATTGAAATACGTTCACTTTATTTTCTGTCTTATCTGCCAACCCATCTCTTAATCGCACCATATTGGAATTGAAATTGATAATTAAAAAGTTTAAAGGTTAATAATATTTTTCTCTTAATCGCACCATATTGGAATTGAAATTTACTTAAAACAATAGCTATTTTATTTTCTACATTCTCTTAATCGCACCATATTGGAATTGAAATAATGAAGTCCAAGCCATTTCACAATCTGCCAAAGTATCTCTTAATCGCACCATATTGGAATTGAAATAACCAACCATATATTTTCAATCGTTCACCAAACTCCTCTTAATCGCACCATATTGGAATTGAAATGGAGTCTCACTGGTGGCATAATGAGGGAAGTATCGCCTCTTAATCGCACCATATTGGAATTGAAATTTGCATTTGGGCCAGAAGAATATTTATCTGCTCAATCTCTTAATCGCACCATATTGGAATTGAAATTTACGAAGGAACCTTCAGCAAGAACCCCAGCGCCATCTCTTAATCGCACCATATTGGAATTGAAATTGATTTGACCTTCATAGGTGCCAGTTACTTCTGTCTCTTAATCGCACCATATTGGAATTGAAATAGAATTTACCTAATTCCAAAGTACTTTGCACCAAACTCTTAATCGCACCATATTGGAATTGAAATATTACAGGTACGGGCGAAAATGGCGCTGTGGTTGCTCTTAATCGCACCATATTGGAATTGAAATCTACATCCTCATCACCGTAAGCACTACGTGCGTTAACTCTTAATCGCACCATATTGGAATTGAAATAGCGATAACTACATACGAGAAAACAAAAAATATGAACTCTTAATCGCACCATATTGGAATTGAAATGGTAGAAAACGTAAAAAATATACAAGTAGATTTTGTCTCTTAATCGCACCATATTGGAATTGAAATGTAATTAAGATAAATGAGGACGAAAGAACACCCCTCTCTTAATCGCACCATATTGGAATTGAAATCTATTTGCTGCGATATATTAAGTTCCCTACATATTTCTCTTAATCGCACCATATTGGAATTGAAATAATACTGATTGGTGTTGACGGCTGTGAGGAAACACTCTCTTAATCGCACCATATTGGAATTGAAATGGCGAGTGCTTTCCTTTTAGCTTAGCCAAGATTGCCCTCTTAATCGCACCATATTGGAATTGAAATCACGCTCACTCGGGACAAAGCAGAATGGTTTCCTAACTCTTAATCGCACCATATTGGAATTGAAATAAATTTTGATGACATCTATCGGGGAAAATTTTCCATACTCTTAATCGCACCATATTGGAATTGAAATGTGTTAACGGAGTCGTTTATTGGCTCATCTTTTTTGCTCTTAATCGCACCATATTGGAATTGAAATTCGTTAATTGAAATATCAATAGTGATTCCTTTCTCTCTTAATCGCACCATATTGGAATTGAAATGATTCTTCAATAGTTGAAGTAATCCCGATTGTTTTCTCTTAATCGCACCATATTGGAATTGAAATCGCATTTGGCGCTATCGGCATAAGGAAAAGCGTATTACCTCTTAATCGCACCATATTGGAATTGAAATGCGATTTCAGCCGCTGTTAGGCTGGTTACTAAATCCGCTCTTAATCGCACCATATTGGAATTGAAATCCGATTCTTCATTTTTTGAATTAAACGAAATAACACCTCTTAATCGCACCATATTGGAATTGAAATGAGTTTTGAGATAGAGGTCTTTATCAAAGTTCTGGACTCTTAATCGCACCATATTGGAATTGAAATAGACATTAATTTGGGCATCGGTAATAGCGGTACCGCACTCTTAATCGCACCATATTGGAATTGAAATTCACTTACCTGAGTGATATACCCTTCAAACTCCACCCTCTTAATCGCACCATATTGGAATTGAAATTTCGATACGTTGCCTCTGCAACTAATTTCGTACTACTCTTAATCGCACCATATTGGAATTGAAATGCAAGTACGAGACGTTCTTTTTTAGCAAAATGGACTCTTAATCGCACCATATTGGAATTGAAATCCATTAGTTCTTGTTCTTAAGAAATCTTGATTAGACTCTTAATCGCACCATATTGGAATTGAAATGAAACAAATAATTACGATTTAGGTGATATTGGTAGCCTCTTAATCGCACCATATTGGAATTGAAATGCATAGATAAAATCTATGTATTTGAGAATTCTTTGACTCTTAATCGCACCATATTGGAATTGAAATGCGACTTAGTTAACTATCTGGTTATCAACATAAATGCCTCTTAATCGCACCATATTGGAATTGAAATAAGTGTGCAGAAACGGTGCATACGTTTTGCAGTTGCTCTTAATCGCACCATATTGGAATTGAAATAAAAGAACTTGTATCGCAAGTTAGCTATACAAACACTCTTAATCGCACCATATTGGAATTGAAATTTTGTTACTGGATATTTACATACCGCACGGCGCACTCTTAATCGCACCATATTGGAATTGAAATAGAGGGTGACGATTTCGATAATGCCTTTGCTGCTGGCTCTTAATCGCACCATATTGGAATTGAAATCAGTACAACTGTGAGTGCACAAATCCGGTTGCCGTGCTCTTAATCGCACCATATTGGAATTGAAATTTTAGTTTTGTTTTTAAAATGAATGGAAAAATATACTCTTAATCGCACCATATTGGAATTGAAATCAGTACAACTGTGAGTGTACAAATCCGGTTGCCGTCTCTTAATCGCACCATATTGGAATTGAAATATAGCACTGTCAGCATAATCCTGTTCCTTATCCGCTCTTAATCGCACCATATTGGAATTGAAATCTTACTAAAGCAAATTCTGCTAAATTTAAATTAACCTCTTAATCGCACCATATTGGAATTGAAATTCCATTATGTTTTTCTTTTACTAATTTACCACCAGCTCTTAATCGCACCATATTGGAATTGAAATAAACTCTTGGACATCGAAGTCCCAAACGCTTTAGCTCTTAATCGCACCATATTGGAATTGAAATTTTTTAAGTTTATTTCGAGCCAAGCCGTGACCCTCTCTTAATCGCACCATATTGGAATTGAAATTTGCGACGACCTTGCGCATCCAGTATCTGCGGATCCTCTTAATCGCACCATATTGGAATTGAAATAAGGATCCCACGCAACGGATCCTACAAAGGTGCCTACCTCTTAATCGCACCATATTGGAATTGAAATCAAGTTAGTTTTTAACATTTTTTTAACGTGTTTTTTCTCTTAATCGCACCATATTGGAATTGAAATTCGTTAATTGAAATATCAATAGTGATTCCTTTCTCGCTCTTAATCGCACCATATTGGAATTGAAATATCATTTAACGAGTTACCAAAAAGAGGATAGTAAACTCTTAATTGCACCATATTGGAATTGAAATGGGAACTCTACACAAAATTCTTCTGTTATTTCGACCTCTTAATCGCACCATATTGGAATTGAAATCTTCCAAAGAAAAAGGCGCCCTCTACTGCTACTCCTCTTAATCGCACCATATTGGAATTGAAATGGGAAAATGTTAAAGGAACATTCTCCTCAAACGACTCTTAATCGCACCATATTGGAATTGAAATATATAATCAGACTCCACGACATAGAATCTAATAGCTCTTAATCGCACCATATTGGAATTGAAATTCAGCTTTTGTAATTCTATTGTTCATTTGTAGTATACTCTTAATCGCACCATATTGGAATTGAAATATAGTGCTGTATGAGTTCTGTCCAATCTTCACTATCTCTTAATCGCACCATATTGGAATTGAAATTGGTACTTCCTTTGTGTTACTCTTGTATTATTGATACTCTTAATCGCACCATATTGGAATTGAAATTTTTTTAAAAGTTTTCGATTACTATTTTACTATCAACTCTTAATCGCACCATATTGGAATTGAAATATTGCATTACCCACACACACTGAAATAACCCACAGCTCTTAATCGCACCATATTGGAATTGAAATAAGACGGAACCGTGTGGACGGCCTTAGCCGGCGCAACCTCTTAATCGCACCATATTGGAATTGAAATTTGATTTCTTTGGCGGATAACTCTCTTTGGAGCCATCTCTTAATCGCACCATATTGGAATTGAAATGTCGCACAAATTCAAAGAATAGTTTGCTTCGTGGGTCCTCTTAATCGCACCATATTGGAATTGAAATCCGAAACCGATATTATCTTTTATGATAAACTGCCTTCTCTTAATCGCACCATATTGGAATTGAAATGGATTTAGCCTTGCCGTTTCTTATTTCAGGAACGCTCTCTTAATCGCACCATATTGGAATTGAAATACGAGTGCAATAATATTTCCTTTGAAACATACCATCTCTTAATCGCACCATATTGGAATTGAAATATCTTTTCTTTTATGTTTTCAATCCGCTCACCAGACACTCTTAATCGCACCATATTGGAATTGAAATTGCGAAGTTAGGTATCTTTGATTCTCCAACTGTAATTCTCTTAATCGCACCATATTGGAATTGAAATAGAAAAGCTCGAAGAAGCAATGAAGGGGGAGAAATACTCTTAATCGCACCATATTGGAATTGAAATGTCGCACAAATTCAAAGAATAGTTTGCTTCGTGGGTCCTCTTAATCGCACCATATTGGAATTGAAATTCCACTTGTGAGCAAGATTTGTCAGTTCCTCTCTCTCTTAATCGCACCATATTGGAATTGAAATATCAATATCCTTAACTAAAAGGGTTATATCAGATTTGCTCTTAATCGCACCAAATTGGAATTGAAATTTTTTTATATATTTTGGTTAAACAATTATTTTTTCTCTTAATCGCACCATATTGGAATTGAAATGTGCAGATGGTGTAAGTTATCCCGATACTGATAACTCTCTTAATCGCACCATATTGGAATTGAAATTTTTTCTTTTTTTAAGTAAACATCATTCTCATTTAAAGCTCTTAATCGCACCATATTGGAATTGAAATCCGGAGTTGACTTTCTTGACCCTTATGATGAAAAAGCTCTTAATCGCACCATATTGGAATTGAAATTCTGCTTCTTCTCGCTTAGGCCACGGCTGAAACGAAGCGTCTGTAAAGCCTTGATTCGGAAAGCTATCATCAAACCACTGCAGACAATAAACCTTGGCATACCTTCGCAGGTCTTTTTTTATACCTTCTCCAATGGCAGGAAAATCGGGTATTTTGGGGCTGTTAGACATTTTTTAAATGGTTTTTAAATTGTATTTAAAAAGTTTTGTATATTTGTAATCGAAGAGCGGAGCAATCCAATCTTCCTCTTAAAAGCCGATTCATTTTGAGTCGGCTTTTAAATTTTCTAATTTTTCCAACAACTTGTCTTGTAAAATTTCTTCGCGAGTTACTTTAATAGCTTTGGTTTCATATATTAAATAAACATCTTCTACCCATTTTCCTCGGGTTTCTGTTATTTTTCCTCGTAATGCTTGATTTACTTTAGTAATATCAAGATTTTTAAAACTATGTGTAAAATCAAAAACAATAGATTTGCAACCTTGATTTTTAGCTGAATCAATAGCACTTTTTATTCCGTTGTAATTATTTTCTTTGAAGTTCCACTTTAAGTCAGATAATTTGCCATTAATCAGATATTCGGCATTTGAGGGGATATTACTTCCTTTTGGTCTAATAACGTCAATATGTGGTCTAATAAAAACATTTATCTTCACCTCTTCTGTTAATATAATTGCGACATCAAGATTTTTATCATAATCAACAGGGTCTTTAAAAATATTAACCATCACCTTATTACCATTTTTAGCTTTATATGCAAGCTCATAAGGTGCATTTAGCTTCATCAGCTCCATATTCCGCTTTGCATTCTCATCGCTGTTCAGCAGTTTAAAGAAATTGCCTTTTTGGGTAAATATTTCTTGGTCTAATGCAACATTGCCTACAAAGTTGGGTGTGGGCATATCCTTAGGTACTTCGCCTTTGGGGTCGGCAGCTGTGGCGACAACATCACAGCGGCACCGCCAATCTAATGGCGGGTAGTATTGTTTCCAAAACACATCGTCAATGGGCTTGATAATGCCGTGTAGCTGTCGGTGTTTTTCTCGCACCCGGTCATCGCCAATCGTCGTTTCTAGAAAAACTCAGAAATTGCTACTTCGCAATACAGCAATATGGGTGCAGGTGCTACATTATTATAAAATTTCTGTCGCCCACACCTCCAAATTTCTACCTTTCCTTTCCCAAAAACTTACCGTATATTTACCCCACAAACAAACAACATTTGTACATGGAACCTTACGTAAAATATGAAGTAAAAAATGGCATAGGCTTCATCGAATTTTTCCATCCCGCACAAAACAGTTTGCCGGCTGCAATTCTTAACCAATTGGCCCAAAACATTACCCAAGCCGGTTTGGACAGTCAGATTAAAGTAATCGTTCTACAAAGTGGGGGAGACCGTACTTTTTGTGCCGGAGCTAGTTTTAATGAGTTAATTGCTATTAACGATAGCACCAGTGGGGAATTGTTTTTTAGTGGTTTTGCCCGGGTCATCAATGCCATGCGTACCTGTCCCAAATTGATCATCGGTCGGGTACAGGGTAAAGCAGTTGGTGGTGGTGTAGGCTTGGCAGCTGCGGTTGATTATTGTATGGCAACCCAATATGCCGCAGTCAAGCTCAGCGAACTCCATGTGGGAATCGGTCCGTTTGTGGTAGGTCCTGCGGTGGAACGTAAACTCGGACTCAGTGGTTTTTCGCAAATAGCCATAGACGCCAATACTTTTTATGATGCCCAATGGGCACTAAATAAAGGACTCTATACCCAGGTCTTTGACTCACTCGAAGCCTTGGATGAGGCGGTGTGGGCTTTCGCCGAAAATTTGTCGCAGTACCACCCGGAAGCCATGAAAGAAATCAAACAAATGTGCTGGCAAGGTACCGAAGACTGGGATACACTCTTGATGGAACGCGCCAAAATTAGTGGTCGTTTGGTGTTGAGTGAATTTACTAAAAATACTTTGGAGAAATATAAGTCCTAATCCCTCTTACAGTCTCGGTAACTTTTCCTGGCAAACTGTTTGGGGCGCTTTCGCGAAAGCGGAATTCATTTTTAAATATGTTAAAATAGTTAATTATTATACCTGTATATACCTATGATTTATTCGTTTCAAGGACATATTCCCGTGATTCATCCCAGTAGTTTTGTACATCCTTTGGCGGCGGTAACCGGCAATGTGATTATTGGAGAAAATTGCTATATCGGTCCCGGTGCCGCCATTCGTGGAGATTGGGGCGAAATTATACTGGAGGATGGGGTAAATGTACAAGAAAATTGTACCCTACATATGTTTCCGGGTAAGTCGATGACCTTACACAGCAGCGCCCATATAGGCCACGGAGCCATTATACACGGAGCCACTATCGGTCACAACGTGATGATTGGGATGAATGCGGTGATTATGGACGATGCGCATATCGGGGACGAAAGTATAGTGGGGGCTCTGACTTTTGTTAAAGCTGGGATGAGTATTCCTCCGCGTAGTTTGGTGGTGGGCAATCCCGCTACTATTGTAAAATCGGTGAGCGACGATATGCTGGCCTGGAAAACTGCCGGAACCAAGTTGTATCAACAATTGCCGGCAGATTGTTATGAGAGCTTAAAAGAAGTAGAACCCTTACGGGAAATTCCTACAGACCGTCCTCCACAGGAGGATTTTTACAAAACCCTAGCCGAATACAGAAAAGAGCGTTCCTAACCCAAAAAACGAATAAAATATATCCCCAATCTCATCCCCCGGCCCTCCGGGGTGTGATAAATTTGTAATATATTCGTGAGTGAAAAGAAAATAGTGGTAATTATTAAAAGCTACCTACCCAGTAGGTACTTTTGAACCAATACAAAACGTATGAGTCATAATAACAAGGCTACGAGGCCACAACCAATAGCTTTTACTTTGCCTAAAATGGGAGAAAGTATCACTGAAGGTACGATTCTCAATTGGCTAGTTGCCGTGGGAGATACCTTTGCGGAAGGAGAGGTGTTGGTGGAGGTGGCTACCGATAAAGTGGACAACGAAGTGGTAGCTCCCTTTTCAGGAAAAGTACTCGAAATAAAACGGGGTGCTCAGGAAGTGGTAAAAATTGGCGAAGAAATTGCCATTTTGGAAGTTCTAGAAAACACTTCAGCCGCAACCCCCGTAGCTTCGAAACAAACCCCACCAGCCGATACCCAACCGATTAAAAAATCAACACCCATACAACTGCCCACCAGCGAAACCGCCCGGCGGGTTACTACGAACCACAATCGGTTTTACTCTCCGTTGGTTGAACAAATTGCTCGTCAACATCATATCAGTTACGAAGAGTTGGCTCGGATTCCCGCCACGGGTAAGGAGGGTCGACTCCGAAAAAGCGATGTGTTTACTTATCTAGAACAAGGTAGAATCTTTCAGTTTGCACCACCGGAGGCCCAAGGAGGTTTTAGTATTCCCGATTTAAAACTGGATAAAGGTACGGGACGCCTAGTAGAAATGGACCGTATGCGGCAACTCATCGCCGATCATATGGTGTATAGCAAACATACCTCGCCCCATGTCACCGCTTATGTGGAAGCCGATATGACGGCTATGGTCAACTGGCGAAACGCCCATAAAGAGGCTTTTCAAAACAAATACGGCGAAAAACTCACTTTTACGCCCCTGTTTGTAGAAGCGGTGGCTAAAGCCATTCAAGATTTTCCGATGATTAATGTTTCTGTCGATGGCAACCATATTCTTGTAAAGGAGTATATTCATATCGGGATGGCCACAGCACTACCCAGTGGCAATTTGATTGTGCCGGTGGTGAAAGATGCCGATAAAAAAGATTTACCCACCCTGGCTCAAGAAATCAACCAACTGACTGAAAAAGCCCGTAACAATCAGTTAAAAGCTGATGAAACCAAAGGGAGTACCTTTACCATCAGTAATGTGGGTACCTTTGGTAGTCTGATGGGAACACCCATTATCAACCAACCGGAAGTGGCTATTTTAGCAACCGGTGTGATTAAAAAACGAGCCGAGGTTATAGAAAAACCCGAAGGAGACTCCATTGAGATTCGATCGATGATGTACCTGTCTTTATCTTTTGATCATCGGGTGGTCGATGGTTATTTAGCCGGTAGCTTCCTTCGAAGAATCGCCGATAATTTGGAAAATTTTGATACCCACCAATCAATTTAAAAATGGTTTTCTATTTCCAAACTGTATAGACCAGTTGTAATAAAAGTCATCACTCAAAATCTAGTGCTTCTGGTTTAGAAAAATTTATTTTTTAATATTTAAAATGAAAGCAATGCCCCAAAATATTTCTAAAGACCTACTTCAAAAAGCCTTTAAAAATCTTTGTACCGCCAAAGCCATGGCGGAGCTTTATGAAGAAAATTTTAGTACGGTTTCTAAATATGTTCATGCTACCTCCCGCGGTCACGAAATCATTCAAACAGCCGTAGGTATGCAATTACTTCCTCAGGATTTTGTATTTCCGTATTACCGGGATGACTCCATGCTACTTAGTATGGGATGCACACCCAAGGATCTGATGTTACAACTCTTGGCCAAAAAAGACGATCCCTTTTCGGGCGGACGATCGTATTATAGTCACCCGAGTTTGCGGGATGACGACAAACCCAAAATTCCACACCAAAGTTCGGCTACCGGTATGCAAGCCATACCCGCCACCGGAGCGGCTATGGGTATGTGGTATAAAGAAGCCGTGGGAATCGCGGATAGCTCTGAGCAACATTCCGAAAAACCCCTGGTAGTTTGTTCACTGGGCGATGCATCCATTACCGAAGGGGAGGTGGCCGAAGCTTTTCAAATGGCCGTATTAAAAAAGTTACCCATTCTCTATGTGGTACAAGATAACGGGTGGGATATATCGGCCAATGCCGCCGAAACTCGGGCTCAAAATGCGTTCGAATACGCTCGTGGTTTTCAAGGGCTGGAAGCTGTGTCAATCGATGGAACCGATTTTTACGAAAGTTATACCACCGTTCAAAATATTCTCCAAGTTATTCGAACCGAGCGGCGACCGTTTTTACTGCATGCGCGGGTTCCGTTGCTCAATCACCATACTTCCGGGGTACGCATGGAGTGGTATCGCGACGATTTGGAAAAAGCGCGTTCAAGGGATCCGTACCCAAAAATGCGCCAATGGTTATTAGAAAATGGTTTTACCGAAAAAGAATTGCAGGATGTAGAACAGGCTGCTTCCAACGAAGTTAAAAAATGCTATCAAGAAGCATTGCAAGCCCAAGACCCTACTCCCGAAGACTTATTTACACACGATTTTGCCCCCACTCCCATCACCGAGGAAACCGGTACGCGGTCGCCACAGCAAGCCGAAAAAGTAGTGATGGTCGATTGTGCCTTGTTTGGTATCGAAGAGTTGATGCGACAACATCCCGAATGTTTGTTATACGGTCAAGATGTGGGCGGGAGGCTTGGTGGGGTATTCCGGGAAGCAGCCACCTTGGCTCAAAAATTTGGCGATCATCGGGTTTTTAATACGCCCATTCAAGAAGCTTTTATCGTGGGGAGTACCGTAGGAATGAGTGCGGTAGGTCTCAAGCCCATTGTAGAAGTGCAGTTTGCCGATTACATCTGGCCAGGGCTCAATCAATTGTTTACCGAGGTAAGCCGCAGTTGTTATTTGTCGAATGGCAAGTGGCCGGTGTCTATGATATTGCGAGTTCCCATTGGTGCTTATGGCAGCGGAGGTCCGTACCACTCCTCTTCGGTAGAGAGTATTGTGACCAATATTCGCGGTCTAAAAATTGCTTATCCCAGTAATGGAGCCGATTTAAAAGGCTTACTCAAAGCGGCCTACTACGACCCCAATCCGGTGGTGATTTTTGAACACAAAGGATTGTATTGGAGTAAAGTACCCGGCACGAAAGCCGCCACTTCGGTAGAGCCTGCTGAAGATTATATACTCCCTTTCGGGAAAGCCCAACTGATTCAAGAAATTTGGAAACAGGAAACCAACGAAACAGCTACCATCGTCACCTATGGTATGGGAGTTCACTGGGCCTTGAACGCCACCGAAGATCTGAAAGAGCAAGTCGAAATTATTGATTTACGAACCTTATACCCCTTGGACGAAGAAGCCATTATTAAATCGGTTCAAAAAACCGGAAAGTGCTTGGTGGTTACCGAAGAACCCGTAAATAATAGTTTTGCTCGTGCTTTGGCAGGCATGATACAGGAAAAATGTTTTGAATCGTTGGACGCACCGGTTCGGGTGATTGGCAGTGAAAATATGCCGGCTATTCCATTAAATGCTACGTTGGAACAAACCATGATTCCCAGTGCTGAAAAGGTACGAGCTATGCTGGACGAGCTGTTAGCCTACTAATCAGACAATAGGCTTAATTTTTTTATTCTTATAGTATTCTTTAATCACCGATTTGCGGCCAATGGTTCGTGTGATAATATCTTTTTCTAGATTCCACCCACGGGCCGGAGAATATTCCCTTCCGTAATAAATGATTTGCAGGTGTAATTTGTTCCATCGCTCTTGGGGAAATAATTTTTTAGCATCACGTTCTGTATGCACCACATTTTTACCGTCCGAAAGTCCCCAGCGATACATCAGACGATGAATGTGGGTATCTACCGGAAAAGCAGGGATATTAAATGCCTGCGCCATGACCACACTGGCCGTTTTGTGACCCACCGCCGGAAGCGACTCTAATGCTTCCATATCGGCAGGTACTTGGCCGTTGTATTTCTCTATTAATATTTGTGACAAACCGTGTATGCCTTTGGATTTCATTGGAGAAAGCCCCACCGGCTTAATAATTTCCCGAATCTCTTCTACCGTTAACTTAACCATATCATACGGATTATCCGCCCGGGCAAATAGGAGGGGGGTGATTTGATTGACGCGAGCGTCGGTACTTTGGGCCGAAAGCAAAACGGCAATTAGCAACGTATAGGGGTCTTGGTGGTCTAACGGAATGGGAACTTCGGGATAAATTTGATCGAGGATTTCCACTACCCAGTTGGCTTTTTCTTTCCGTGTCATTGTTGTATCTTTAGAACGTGTTAAAACCTGTAATTTGAGCGGCAAAGATAGGCAATCTTAGCCAAATTGTTCTGATTTAACCCAGATGGAAACGGACTTGAAAAGCTCCCGTTTTTTTATAGAATTTAAAAGAATATTGTAGTATGAAAACTTTGCAAGTAGGCGACCGTATGCCTTATTTTTCGGAAATCGACCAGCACGGTAAGCGCTGGACCCCAGACGATTTTAAAGGCAAAAAATTGATTGTATTTTTTTATCCCCGAGCCAACACGCCGGGCTGTACAGCTCAGGTGTGTAATCTAAGAGATCACTATCAGCAACTGCAAGACCAAGGTTATGAATTGTTGGGAGTAAGTGCTGACACATCCAAAAAACAATCCAATTTTTCAACCAAACACCAACTTCCATTTCCATTATTAGCTGATACCGAACGAAAAATTATAGAAGCCTTTGGAGTGTGGGGACCTAAAAAATTTATGGGAAGAGTTTTTGACGGTATCCATCGAAAAACTTTTGTAATTGATGCGGATGGTATCATTACTCGGGTAATAGATCAAGTCAAGACCAAAGACCACGCCGCACAATTGATTTAAAAGCTTTACACTTCCTCTTTTTTGGGATGTTTGTAGCCAAATAACTGTTTGGATTTAATGATATTGGCTACGCGTTCGGGGATCATTTCTTCCCAACCGGGTTGCCCATCAGATATATTTTGTAATACTTGACGGGAGAAAATTTTTAAATTATCGGCATTATAATTTTTAATATCTACCAAGCGCCCGTTGTTTTTAAAGAATTTGTACAATTCTTTCATACGGGGATGTACTTTTAAGTTGCTGCTATCGATCACTTCGTTGGTTTCGGTGTGGAGCATGGGGTAGAGATACACCTTCATGTCTTTAAAGAACAATTTCCCAAAGGCTTCTAGTATGCCTCCACTTAAATGGCGGTAGTATTTTTCATCAAATATTTCAACCAAATTACTGACTCCCATGGTTAATCCCATTCGAGCTTTGGTGTAATTGGAGTAGTATTCTACCAGTTTGTAATATTGTTGGAAATTAGAGATGAGTACGGTATGACCTAAAGCACAGAGCAATTCGGCTCGGTCCATAAAATCCTCTTCATCGATTTCGCCTTCAGCGCGTAAGTTAGACAGCGTAATTTCGTAAATGCTGATAGTATTCTTGGGATCTACTTTTTTTTCTTTTAAGAAAATCTCTAACGAGCGTTCGTACATATCAATATTGACCTTGGTCACAGGGCGAAAACTACCTCGTAGGGTCAAGATATTTTTTTGATACAATACCGCAGCAGGTAATAAATTGTTACCATCCGGACCAAACATAACCGCTTCGGTCATTTGATTTTTGATAAGTTGTAAACTCATCAAGCGGTTATCTACATGGGCAAATTGCGGTCCCGAAAAATTGATCATATCGATTTCAATTTTGTCTTTGTCGATATGGTCGTAGAGATATCGGAGTAATTTTTTGGGTTTATCAAATTTGTAAAAAGCACCGTAAATTAAATTCACCCCCAAAATACCCAGGGTAAGCTGTTGCATCTTGGAGTCATTTTCGTGAAAACGAACGTGTAAAATAATTTCGTTATATTCCTTTTGTTGCGGGTCTATTTGATAGCGGATGCCTACCCAGCCGTGTCCTTTAAATTGTTTCGCAAAATCGATGGTAGCCACTGTATTGGCATAGCTAAAAAACACCTTGTTAGGATGCTTTTCCCGCGATATGCGTTGTTCCATCAAGCGCATTTCATGGCGGAGCATTTTCTTGAGTCGCGATTGTGTGACATAACGACCGTCTTCTTCCACCCCATAAATAGAATCACTAAAGTCTTTGTCATAAGCCGACATAGCTTTAGCAATGGTTTTGGAAGAAGCACCCGCTCGAAAAAAATGGCGTACGGTTTCTTGCCCGGCACCTATTTCAGCAAAGGAACCGTAAATATTTTCATTTAAGTTAATACGTAGGGCTTTGTCCTTGATGGAAGGTACCTGTTCAAACTCTCTGTCCCCTTTTATAAACTCTGGCATTTCTCAAAAATAGATGGTAAAGGTAATAAATACCCCAAGTTTAAGCAAAAAAATACGTACTTTTGAGCTTCTATTAACGCCTATGAAAGTTACTTTTTTAGGAACGGGCACTTCTCAAGGAATTCCGGTGATTGGGAGTGACCACCCCGTATGCCAAAGTACCGACCCCAGAGACAAGCGGTTACGCTCATCGGTATTGGTTTCTTGGGAGGACTTTTGTGTAGTTATTGATTGCGGTCCGGACTTTCGTCAACAGATGTTGCGACAACAATGCCAACGCCTCGATGCCATTTTGTTGACCCATGAGCACAATGACCACGTGTTGGGTTTGGACGACGTGAGACCCTTTTACTTTATGCAAGGATTTGTCAACATCTACGCTCAACTACGGGTGTTTGACAGTCTAAAAAAAAGATTTGATTATATTTTTGCCTCCGGCGAAAAATATCCAGGCACACCCACTATAACCGAATTTTATATCCAAAAAAATAGTCCTTTTCAAATAGGCAACAAAACTGTTTTGCCTTTTGAGGTAATGCACGGTAGCTTGCCGGTGATGGGATTTAGAATCGATGATTTTACCTACATAACCGACGCTAAAACAATCGATGAAACCAGTATGCAACATATTGTAGGCACCAAAGTCTTAGTGGTCAATGCGCTGAGAAAAAATCAGCATGCGTCTCATTTTACTCTGGAAGAAGCCTTGGATTTTATCCGCAAAATTAAGCCCGAAAAAGCCTACCTAACCCATATTAGTTACAGTATGGGCTTTCATGAGGAAGTTCAAAAAGAATTGCCCGATAATGTGTTCTTGGCCTACGACGGGCTCACTATAACCTTATAAATTTTAAAAAACCGATTATGAAAAATAAAGTTTTTATGTATCTCTTTGTCTTTACTTTACTGATTGCGCTGTTTATCTACATCAGTCAAAAGAAAATTTACGAAAGACAATTAGAAACCATTGATTCTTTGGAACAGAAAATCGGTTCTTTACAGGAAGAAATGGAGTATTTGCGTTACGAAAACGAAGATTTAAATTATTTTACCTTTCAGGGAAATGACAATGCGATGACCTATTATGAAAATCAAGGTTATGAACCGCAGGTTATTGAGGATTTAGTACGTGAACATATCTATGCTCAAAATGTGGAAAACGGCGGAAATCCCTTGATTCCCTATGAAGGTATGGAAGGAACTATGAAAATCAATAAAGTAAGATTTTTAAACCACAAATGGGTAATCGCCGATTTTACTGACGGACGGTATTGGGGTGAAATAATCTTACAATACGATATAGACGAAACCAAAAATTTGACCTTAAATACGGTACAGTCCGTATTGTACCCCTTCTAAGCTGTGACGGTTATTTTTTGGAGATAGTTTATACTTTGTGGCCCTTCATTACACAACAAATCCAAAATACTTAGATTCTTTATAAAACCGTGGTGTTTTTGCAACACTTGGGTATATTCCGGAAAATGGAGATCGGATTCTCTTTTGGAGATGGTTAAATTTCGTAAATCGATTACTTCAGTCGGTTGAGCTTCGTATTTTTGGGTCGTATTTATCGGGATATCAATACCTAAAAGCCCACAGATGACTTCCAAAGTATGAAAGTTTAAATCCACCAAATAGGTGTGTTTTTTTTCAAAAATCTCTACTAAATCGTCTTCGTAGTATTCAAAAAATGGCGAGGTGCGGTAAGCAATTTGAATGGTTTTCCAATGTACTTTTTGCCAGTCTTCCTCATAAGCAATTTGTACCTCTTTTAAGATTTGGTGGGAATTTACATTTTTGATTCCCACATGCTTAATCGGAACATACAGTAAGTGCTTTCCTTGCGCAGTCGCAATATACGTACGATTGCGGTAAGTTTGCTTTTGAAAATGATCAAAAATCTCAAAAGTATGCTGTTTATTTTGTGTTAGATAGTAATAGTATTCAATCGAACCAAAATATACGGGATGAATGAGAATGTGAGCCATATCAACTATTTTAGTCAGCTAAAAAATACAAAAGTATCGAATGTTAGCGGGTATTACCTATTTTTACCAAAAAATCATGATGCGTTTTTATCAGTTTGTAGTATTAGGACTTTTTATTTTTCTAATCGGCTGTCGCCCCAGTACCGAATCCAAAACTTTCGTGGGAGTTGATATAGATATGATTTATATCGATACAGTAAGTATTCGAGCCCTCTTACCGGTGGATAAAAACCGGGTGTGGTTTGCGGGCAACCAAGGTAAAGTCGGGTTGATTGATCATGGAGTTCCTAAAATTGCACATTTTAGTTATCAAGACAGTTTGTTACAGTTTCGGGCAATTGCCCGAACCGAAAGTAATGTACTGGTGGTTAGTATAGGAAATCCGGCGATTATTTACCAAATCGGTTTTGACGGTTTACAAGCTACTTCGGTAAAAGAAGTTTATTTTGAGCAGCATGAACGGGTGTTTTACAACGCTGTAAAATTTTTTAATGACAAAGAGGGCATTGCGATGGGTGATCCCACCGACTCCTGTTTGAGTATCTTAATTACTCGGGACGGCGGGCACCATTGGGAAAAGATCACTTGTGACCAGTTACCACCGCTGGTGGAAGGGGAGGCCGGTTATGCGGCTAGTAATTCCAATATTGCCATTTATGGCGATGCGGTGTGGATTGCCACCGGAGGGAGCGCCTCACGAGTGTATTATTCACCCGATAAAGGGCATCGTTGGCAAGTGTTTGACACACCAATTATCCGGGGTGGAAAAATGACGGGTATATATTCGATTGATTTTTACGATGCCAATTTGGGTATTGTATTTGGGGGCGATTGGGAAAATATGAACGATAATCGAGCTAATAAAGCCATCACCCACGATGGGGGAAAAACATGGAATTTAATCAGTGATGGTAGTGGTCCGGGGTACCGGTCTTCGGTACGTTTTGTACCCGGTAGAGGAGGGCAGGAGATTGTAGCTGTTGGTTCACCAGGTATTTCTTACTCGTCGGATGCGGGTGTGAGTTGGAAATCTTTAAGTGAAGAAGGATTTTTTGCTATTGAGTTTGTAAACGATACTCTCGCCTTTGCTTCGGGGAATAACAAAATTGCCCAGCTTACTTTTTACTAAATACCCATGAATAGTGCTAATAGCAAGGGAATCACTTCCGTATGCTTTTCGCGAAAGCGCAACTAATATTGAGTAGACAATAGCTAGTTATGGGCGGCAAGTCAAGTGTAAACTATTTTTAGCTTACTCCTTAACACTTTCTAAGAGGTGTTTGTGGAAGTTGTATTCCGTTTTTTTGACTAAAAGAACCATTTTCGCATTAAACGTTTCGAGCAATTTTTTTTCGACCTCTTCTTTGAGTAGGGTTTCTTCTTTTCGAAGTTCTTGTAAGGTATATAATAATTCCTCGGCTTTTTCAATAGTCAATTGGTGCCCTTCTTCTCGAATCACTTTCCATATTTGGGTTCTTTCTTTATGGCGTAAGTTGTATAAACTTTCATCGTATTGATTGTAGATAGGCCAAAATTTTTCTGCGTCTGCTGAGGAAAGTTCTAATTGTTGGGTAAAAAAACCGGTACGCAACGATTTGATCCGGTCTCTTTTGCTTTTTTCTTGCGCTTGAATACTGCCCACCAGAGCAAAGATAAAAAGGAGTGATACTAAAATGTTTTTAATCCTCATAATTGAATTCTTCTGTGTAATAAGAGAGGTATTCGATGACATCGTCGGTAGTCAGTCCGTTCGAAAGCGGAACCGAGTCTAAATAGTCTTCTGGAAATAACTCTGCAATTTCGTATTGATTAAGATAAACGTGTTCGTTTTCAATGATATAGGTGGAAAAATCTTCTTGAGTTCTTTTTTCCCACAATGTGAGGGTAAGGAGTAGTGCAATGGAAGCAGCCATGGCTACAGCGACTTTGGTGAACGATTTTCCAAATATAGAAATCACCCGGGGTGGGTGGGCCTGTGTTTTTTGAAGGATTGCCTTTTCAGTTTGCTCAAAATATCCTTTTGGAACCTTATAAGGAGATTGAGTAAGGGTTTCTTTTTCCAACAAAATTCGGCTATTTATTTGCGCTTCTACTTGCTGAAAATAGGATTCCGGAATGGTAAAACCGGGGGTCTTGATATGTGAAAAATCTTTTTTCATTGGTTCTTTGACTAAAATAATAACAAAAAGTTTAACTTTTAGACAGATAAGCCGTTATTTTTTTTACTGCAAGGTGGTAGGAGGCTTTGAGAGCGCCTACCGAGGTCCCTAAAATTTCTGATAATTCTTCGTAAGTAAGATCGTCAAAGTATTTCATATTAAACACCAACTGTTGTTTGTGGGGTAGGGTAGCGATGGCTTTTTGGAGTTCCAGTTGCAGTTGATCACCCTCAAAATAAATATCTTCAGTAAGGTTATTAAGTGCTTGTTCTTTTACTTCTTCCAAGGTGATGTTTTGCATTTTCGCTTTTTGATTTAAAAAACTTATGGCTTCATTCGTTGCGATGCGATACATCCATGAATAGATTTTACTATCCCCTTTAAAACTGTCTATGTGTCTAAAAATTTTAACAAAAGTATTTTGTAGTACATCGTCGGCATCGTCATGGTGGTAAACCATTTTTCGGATGTGCCAGTAAAGGCGTTCTTGGTATAGTTTTAAAAGCTCTCTAAAAGCTTGATCTTTATGTTGTGGAGACTGTAAACGCGATATGAGTTCTTGTTCGTTATGCACCTTTCAAATTTCAAGAAATGTTCTGAAGAGCTACTAATCCGTGGTAGATACCTTTTTTTTCCAAGAGCTGTTGGTGGGTGCCTTGTTCGGCGATTTCTCCTTGTTGTAAAACGACTATCCAATCCGCTTTTTGGATGGTTGAAAGTCGGTGAGCAATAATCAGCGAAGTGCGGTGAAGCATCATATTGTCTAGCGCTTGTTGTACCAATCTTTCGCTTTCGGTGTCTAAGGCCGAAGTGGCTTCGTCTAAGACCATAACCGGTGGGTTTTTTAAGACTGCCCGAGCAATGCTAATACGTTGTTTTTGACCACCACTGAGTTTGTTTCCGTTATCTCCGATGTTGGTGTCGATACCTTCGGGTAGGGTACTGACAAATTCCCAAGCATTGGCAATTTTTAAAGCCTGAATAATTTCAGCATCGGTTGCCTGAGGATTTCCAATCAGTAAGTTGCCTTTGATGGTGTCATTAAACAAAATAGAATCTTGGGTGACCAAGCCAATTAAGCCGCGTAAGGATTCTAATTGGATATCTTTGATATTGGTTCCATCGATGGTGATTTGTCCTTCATCGACATCGTAAAATCGATTGATTAAATTGGCAACGGTACTTTTACCACTACCAGATTGACCCACTAAAGCTACTGATTTTCCTTTTTCTAAGGTAAGTGAAAAGTTTTTTAGGACGTATTCGTTCTCGTATTTAAAAGAACAGTTTTGAATTTGTATGGCTTGATCAAAACTGTTTTTTTCCACAGCATTCGGTTGGTCTTCGATGCTATTGGGGTGGTTAAGCACTTCCAATACTCTTTCCGCGGCAGCATCACCTTTTTTAACGCCATAATAAGCTTTAGAAAGCGCTTTGGCGGGAGTGAGCACCCCGTAGGCCAGTCCCATATACGAAATAAAAGCAGCTCCTGATAATACCCCTTCCGCTAAAACTAGGCGGCCACCGTAAAGCAGTAATCCACCGATTACTAAAATTCCTAAGAATTCACTCAGGGGAGAAGACAGGTTTTGGCGGTGTAACACTTTGTTGGAATAGTTGTAAAATCGTTGGGTAGATTCTTGAAAGCGTTTGTTAAACCGATTTTGGGCATTAAAGCTTTTAATAATTTTTAACCCTCCTAAGGTTTCTTCGATCAGTGATAAAAACAAACCTTGTTCGCGTTGCGCTCGGTCTGATTTTCGCTTTAGCGATTTTCCTATTTTGGAAATAATAAAGCCCGAAATAGGAATAAAAAACAGAACAAATAGGGTGAGTTGGGGACTAATCACAAACATAGAGACCAACATAAAAATGATGGTTAGGGGCTCGCGTATAATCAGTTCTAAAACCGACAAAAACGAGTGTTGAATTTCTAACACATCTGACGAAATACGCGCCATGATATCTCCTTTTCTCTTTTCGGAATAGTAGGAAACCGGTAGCTCTAAGGTTTTATTATAAAGTTGGTTACGTATATCTTTGAGAACCCCGTTTCTCAAAAATGTGATGAAGTAATTGGCCCAATAATTAAATAGGTTTTTGAATAAAAACAGCACAATGATGGCAATAATCATGACCGATAGGGTATATTGGGCACCATGAGTTTCTGAAGTCGTGGTGATGAAGTATCCCATATAGTGCTCTAAATAATTTTTGATATTAGAAAACCCCGAATAAACAGGTTTGGTATAGATGTGTTCTTCTTCACCAAAAAGAACTGTTAGCATAGGGATTAAGGCAATAAACGACAGGGCACTAAAGAGGGCGTATAAAAAATTAAAGAAAATATTGAGCAGGGCATATTTTTTATACGGGATTGCAAAGCGTATTATTTTGCCTAAATAATTGTTCATAAATCAAGAAAAATACGGGGCTATAAAGGTATCGATTTTGATGCAATCTACAGCAGTTTGTATAAATAATCAAAGCTGCCATCGTGGAGGCAGCTTTGAAAAATTGAGATTGGGTAAGTGTAATTAAATACCCAGTTGTTTTTTTACTGCCGGAAGTAAGTCTTCTCCTTCAGAAACAATGAGTCCGCTTCCAGGAGTAGAATCCATTACGTATTGGATGCCTTTGTCAGCAGCTACTTTTTTGATAGCGTTTCGGGCTTTATCAAATAAAGGTGAATACAAATCGGCTTCTTTCTTTTGTAAATCTACAATAGCATTTTGTCTGTATTCAGCAATTTTTCTTTCAGAGGCTTGTAATTCTTCAGCTCTTTTGATGTTTTCTTCTTCGGTTTTGTTACTGGCTTCTGATTCGTATAATTTGAATTTAGCTTCTAGTTCTTTGTACATAGAGGCCAATTCCGCATCGTACGAATTTCTAAGGCGTTCTAACTCGGTTTGAGCGGCTTTGGTCTCGGGCATGGCTTCAATCAGTTTTTGAGTATCTATGTGCGCCATTTTTTGTGCCTGTAGGGTAGTACAAGTCAAAGCAACGATTAATATTACTACTAAAGATTTTAAATTTTTCATTGTTAAAAAGTATTAAATTGTTATAGATTTAATTTTTGTTTCTAGCTTTTTGGATGGAGTCTTGTCTTCGTTGACGTTCTTCAACTTGTTTTTGACGTCTTTCTTCGGCCTCCTTTTGACGAGCTTCACGAATAGAATCACGTTCTTTTTGGCGTTGTTCCATCAAGGCTTCTCGTTCTTTTAAACGTTCTTCACGAGCTTTTTCTCTTTCGGTGAGTTCGCGGTCTTGCTCTTCATTAAGCGAATCTCTTTGTTCGATAGCTTGTTTTTCTTTTTTGTTTTCGGCTTGTTCTCGTTTGGCCGCTCGATTAATCATTCGGATCACTTGATCACTGATATCAAATCTTTCAGCAGCATAGAGCATCACTACATCGGCCGATTTATCAAAGATAAAATCGTATTGACGGCCTTCTGAAATTTCGCGTATAGCGTTAAAAACTTGATCTTGTACCGGCTGTACCAATTGTCTTTTTTGAATTACTAAATCGCCATTGGGGCCAAACCGGTCTTGCTGGTATTGAAAAAGTTGGTCTTCTTTAACCTTAATGTCCTCTTCTCTTTCTTCGATAAGCTCTTTAGTGAGTAATACTTTTTCGTTAGACAGGTTTAATTTCATTTGTTGGATTTCATTTTCCCGGTCTTTAATGTCTTTATTCCATTGAGCAACTCGAGATTCTAATTGCAGTAGTGCTTCTTGATATTCGGGTACATTTTCTAAGATGTATTCCATATCAATATAGCCAATCCGTACGCCTCTTTGTCCTTGTCCAAAAAGACTCTCACCTGTAATCACTGTTAGAAGTGTTATAATAATTAAGCTGCGTTTCATAATATGCTGGTTATTTTAGAAAAAATCGTGCCAATTTTTAAAATTGTTGTCCTATTATAAAATGTGTTTCCCAACCGTTGGGTTCTAAAGTTCCTGGAATTCGGTCAAATCCATATCCAAAATCAATTCCTAACATACCAAAAGCGGGCATAAAAATTCTAATTCCAAGTCCTGTAGACCTATATACTTTAAAAGGGTTGTATTCTTTAAAACCACCGTAGGTTGCTCCGGCTTCTACGAATCCTAAAGCAAAGATAGACGCCATTTGTTTCAAGGTAACCGGGTATCTTAACTCTAACGTATATTTGTTAAATATAGTATTTCCGTCGTTATTCGATAAACTTTGGTTCGGATATCCGCGCAAAGCGATAATCTCTCTTCCATCTAAGCTAAAGGCACCTAAACCGTCACCTCCCATAAAAAATCGCTCGAAAGGTGGAGAGCCTCGGTCTAAATTGTAAGCTCCTAGGTAACCAAATTCTACATGCGAACGAATTACAAATTTATCAATTAAATTGGTGTACCAATTACCTCGAAACTTAATTTTGTAATATTCTAACCAATCAAATCTTTTTTGAGCTATCAAATTTTCGTCGGGTCTTCCATCGGCGTGTTGATATTCCGGTAATTTTCCTAAGTTTTTATAATCCACACCATTAAATAGGGAGTAGGGCGGAGTTAGTTTGGCAGTAATGCTAAAATCGGACCCACCCACTGGGAATATCGGGTTGTTATGGGTATTGTTTCTACTTAATCCAATGGTGTAAGAAAGGTTGTTGGACTTGATATTTCCATACGAAAAGATTCCCGTACCACCTATAGCAAAATTTTCTAAGGCGTAGTGTTGGTACATAATAGCGTGAGATAGTACAAAGTAATCATCCGGCCATTTTAGTCGTTTAGCCAATCCTACCGAAGCACCGGTAATATGTATGCGTCGGTCTTTGTCAGCTTTTCTTTCAAAATAATTATACCCATATTGGATGGTATGTGAAAACGAGGTATTAAACTGTATGGGTTTTTTACCTCCTAACCAAGGTTCGGTAAACGAAAGGCTATAGGTTTGATAGAAAGTACTGGCTTGTGCTCGTAGGGAGAGTTTTTGGCCATCTCCCATGGGTAGGGGTTTAAAAGCTTCTCCACGGAACAGGTTGCGCATTGAGAAGTTGTTAAACGAAAGCCCCAGCGTACCCACAAATCCTCCACCACCGTAACCGCCTTGTAACTCGATTTGGCTGGCTCCTTTTTCTTCCACACCAAAATCAATATCTACGGTTCCCGAATAGGGGTCAGGATTTAAAATGTTGGGGGAAACAGTTTGTGGATCAAAAAAGCCTAATTGACTCAGCTCGCGAATTGAACGAATCACATTGGCTTTGCTATATCGTTGACCGGGACGAACTCGGATTTCTCTATAAACAACGTGATCGTTGGTACGGTCGTTACCCGAGATGGTTACATTGTTAAAATACGCTATGTTTCCTTCGCGAATACGAATTTCAAAATCAATGGTATCGTTGACAATAGCGACTTCTACCGGGTTGACACTGGAGAAAAGATATCCGCTATTTTGATATAAGTTCACCAAAGAATTGGCATCCGGATCCTCAAAATCATCAATCATTTTCTGTAAGTGAACACCGTTGTACACATCGCCTTTTTGAATTCCCAAAAGTTGGCGTAATTCCTGATCCGAATAAGCACTGTTACCGATAAAGCGAATGTCTCCAAAATAATGTTTGTTACCTTCTTCTACATCGATGTACAAGGTAATTCGCTTGTCGTTTTCTACAACTATAGAGTCGGATAGAATACGCGCATCCCGATAACCGTTTTCTTTGTAAAAATTAATCAGGGATGATTTGTCTTCTTCAAAATCTTCCTTCACGTATTTGGAAGCTTTAAAAAGCCTAAATAACCTTTTCTGCTTGGTGTTTTTAAGGTTTCTACGCAGTTTGGCAGATTTGATTTCTTGGTTGCCGTTAATAATAATTTTACTGATTTTGACCCGGTTGCCTTTATCGACCTCAAAATGAATATCTTTTGAGATTTCATTGCCCAAACTATCGCTTACGGCTGTTTTTAATGTGGTATGAACTTGGGTATTTAAAAACCCTTTTTTTCGATACTTATTGGCAATATAATTTTCGGTAGTAGTCAGTAAGTTTTGGGTGATTTTTTGTCCCTTTTTAATATCGGTTTCTTTGAGAATATCTTTGATTTGCCCGCGTCGAATTCCACTAATATGTACTTCGTTGAGCGATTGGAGTTCGGAAATGTTAATTTCTAAGTTGGCTACATCGCCTTCGATACTCGATACGTAGATGTTGACATCACTAAACAGGTTTTGTTCCCAAAGTTTTTTAATTACACTACTGAGTCGCTCCCCGGGAATAAAAATTTCTTCACCGGGTTTAAGCCCTGTAAAAGCAATGACAGTAAGTTCGTTAAAACTTTGATTGCCGGTAACCTCAATATTTCCGATGATATATTTTTTACCCGTATCAAAAGATTTTTGTTGAGAAAATCCGGAAGTGAGGGTGAAGAAAAAAAGTATCGTAATGAAGCCGTATTTCATAAGTGTAGTAAAGAAATACTTATTTTTTAATTTGTTCGCTTGTTTTTCCAAATCGTCTCTCTCTTTGTTGATACTCTATAACGGCCTCAAAAAGATTTTCCTTTTTGTAATCGGGCCACAATACCTTGGTAAAATGTAATTCAGCGTAAGCGATTTGCCATAATAAAAAATTACTAAGGCGTTGTTCTCCGCTGGTTCTAATTAGCAAATCTACATCCGGTAAATTATGGGTGTAAAGATGCTGATTTATAATTTTTTCATCAATATCGGACGGCGAAATTAGGTTATTTTTAACTTTCTTGCAAAGTTCTTTAACCGTTTTTAAGATTTCTTCTCGAGAGCCGTAACTCAGAGCTAGAGTCAACACCAATTGGTCGTTATTTTCGGTTTGTTTTTTTACTTCTTCCATTTTTTGTTGTACTCGCTTGGGTAAGGCGGCCGTATTACCGATCGTATTGAGTCGGATGCCGTGTTCCTGAAGCGTTGCGATTTCTTGTTTTAAGGAAGAAATAAGCAGTTTCATCAAGGTATTTATTTCGAGTTTGGGGCGTTTCCAATTTTCGGTAGAAAAGGCAAAAAGTGTCAAGTGTTTCACGCCTAATTCGCCACAGCCCTTAACCACTTCTTTGACCGCACCCGCCCCTTGCTCGTGGCCGTGCGTACGAATCAGACCTCTGTTTTGAGCCCATCGTCCGTTGCCATCCATAATGATGGCTATATGTTGCGGAAGTTTGTTTTTATCAATTTGATCGGCCAGGTTCATTTACAAAGATTTAAAAGGCACAGAAACAAGGTTTGTTCCCAAAGGTAAATGTAAGTGTTATGCCGGTAAAAACATACCAATCATTGTTGTTTGTATTGCCAAATGGGCTGCTGTTATCCCTTTCGGGAAAACTACCGTCTAAATTGTCCGTAAAAGTATAGCGGGCTCCTATTTCAAAACCCACAATCATACTGGTGCCAATAGTGGTTTTATAACCAATCACCATCGGGATGGCAAAATCAGAAATGTTCCCTTGACTTTCAAAATTTTTTCGAAGTGGGTCGTAGTATAAATCTTTGTAGTGGAACCAAGAAACCCCGGTATAGAGATAGGGCGTTCCTTGGGATTTGGCTTTGTATAAATCAAATTCCCAGAAGGTGTATTCCAAACCCAACGAAAGTTCTAACAGATTGTTTTTAATGGAATAGTCTCTTTCGATACGTCTTCCATCATCCGATTTACTGTCTTCGGCTCGTAAGTTGGTATAGAGTGCCGAGAGTCGAAAGGCGTGGCGCGGACTGCGGTTCCATTTTACAATACCTCCTAAGGCGATATCGTTGGGTCGCACGTAGTTGGTAGGACCCACATCGCCTATATAGTTGGCACCACCTGCCATCAGTCCAATTTCGTAGGTTTGTGCTTTTAAAGAATATATCGTCAATACAAATAAGGCCGCTGCAAAATATCTCATAAGAGTCTTAAAAAGTGTGCAAATATAAAGATTTATAAAAAAGAGTTTTCTTATTTATAAAACAACTTTTAACAGATTAACAAGGAAAGGAGTTTTTTATTGTTTTTGTCAGCTATTTAGTTGCGTGTGTCCTCGCCCCAAAGCAATTTTTTTCGTAGGGTTTTGATAAAACTTTCCTCTTGGAGTTGGATGAGATTCACTTCAAAAGGGGCTTTTTTTAGTACTATTTCAGAGGCATCGGGCAGCACTGCTACCCGAGAGTCGAGAGACAACAGATAATTTTTATCTCTTCCGGTAATTTTTAGTTTTATTTCGGTATCATCCGGAATCACAATCGGGCGTACATTGAGGTTGTGTGGTGCAATGGGAGTGAGTATAAAACTGTTTACGGTGGGAAACATAATGGGACCCCCACAACTGAGTGAATAGGCGGTAGAACCGGTGGGAGTTGAAATGATTAGGCCGTCAGACCAATAAGTATTGAGATATTCGTCGTTGAGTGAGGCTTCAATTTTAATCATTGAAGTTGTGTTTTTTCGAAGTATCCCCACATCGTTTAAAGCAAAATTTAACCGATTGACTTTGTCTATTTCGGGATGTACAGTTACCGATAACAAACTGCGTTTGGAGCAACTGTATTGGCCTTGGAGTATTTTTACCACACTGGCTTCCATATTATCCTTGGGAATGCTGGCCAAAAAGCCCAGACGACCGGTATTAATTCCCGCTAAAGGAACGCCCAAATCCTTAATTTTTGAAATGGTTTTTAGCATCGTTCCATCGCCACCAATACTAAAAAAGATATCAAAACTGGGATCTAATTGTTCAAATACTGGATAGTTTAGGATAATATCGTCTGTGGGTAATCTTTTTTTTAAAGATTTAAAAAACTTTTTTTCTATCGATGCGGTCGCATTATTTTTTGAAATAATTTCGAGTAGTTTTCTCAGATATACATCAGCATCATCGTGATAAAACTGTCCGAAAATTCCTATTTTCAGTGGGTTCATAGTTTTAAATATTCAAGTATTTATCCAAATACGCCGAGCGTTCTTTTAAACTGTCAGCTAATTTGTCCTCTTGGTGGCTGGATATAATTTCGTAGCCGTAGCGGCGAAATGTTTGAAGGGTTTCATTAAACGATTGGTGGCCAATTTTGATAGTTGCTTGCGTGGTTGTATCGTCAGCTTTGGAGATAAATACACCCAATATTTTACCATTATTGGACTCGATTATCTGACAGATTTCACTAAAAGAGTAATCTCTCGAGCCCTTTTCTATCACAATAATACTTCCATTCTCATTGAGAAAGGGAGTGTGGTTAAAAAGACTCATGATATCGGAGAGTTCAAAATAACCCAAATACGTATTTTCATGATCAACTACCGGGATGATATTGCAGTTATAATTAGCAAATGCTTCGATAATATCTAACCAATTGGTATCGGTACTTACATAAAACAGTTCTATGGCATAGCGGTAATCACGCAGCGTTTTTTGGGAATCAAAACAAACCGCATCGGTTTCAGAAATAAGTCCGATAAATTTATCTTCTTCAAAAACAGGTAAATGAGAAAAAGTCAGTTTACTAAAGGTGTTTTTGACTTCTTGGAGTGTTACATTGATATCTACCGGTTTGACATCTTTAATGATAAACGTATGTGTTTCCAAAAGGTTTTATTTTTAATGCAATTTACAAAATATTAGCCGTTTGTCCGCTTGTAAGTTTGTATTTTTGCATTACAAAGATATTTATAATATGACCAAGTTAAGTGTAAATATTAACAAAATAGCTACCCTTCGAAATTCCCGAGGCGGCGAAGTACCTCATTTAGTTCAAGCCGCAGTAGCCATTCAAAATTTTGGAGCCGACGGTATTACTATTCATCCGCGTCCTGACGAACGACATATACGGTATCGGGATGTGTACGAACTCAAACCGGTGATTGTTACAGAGTATAATATTGAAGGCAATCCCATTCCTCGTTTTATGGATATGGTATTGGAGGTAAAACCTACGCAAGTAACGTTAGTGCCTGATAGCGATGATGTACTCACCTCAAATGCTGGTTGGGATACCCAAAAACACCGCTCATTTTTGCAAGAGATAATCAGCGAATTAAAGAGTCACCAAATACGAACATCTATTTTTGTAGATCCCGATTTGTCGATGGTAGAAGGTGCCGTAGCCACCGGCACAGATCGAATCGAGCTTTATACAGAGGCTTTTGCTTCTGAATATGCCAAGGGAAATCATCAAGCGATTCAACCTTATATAGATTGTGCTGTCTTAGCCAATAAATTGGGTTTGGGGGTCAATGCCGGTCATGATTTATCGTTAGACAACATTACATTTTTTAAACAACATATTCCTGGTTTGTTGGAGGTATCCATCGGTCATGCACTCATTTCCGAATCCCTGTATTACGGCTTAGAAAATGTGGTCAATATGTATCAAAGACGTTTGGAGAGTCCGTGTCTTACTACTTAAAATTTGTTTTATAAAATTCAAATGCTTGGACTATGAAAACGATCAATTGTAAAGGGCAACTCGTAGATTTATCTACCCCGAGAGTTATGGGAATTCTCAATGTCACTCCCGATTCCTTTTATTCCGGAAATCGGTTTAACTCTGACAAAGAGGTTCTCCGTCAAGCGGAAAAATTGCTCGAAGAAGGTGCTGATTTTATCGATGTAGGAGGCTATAGCTCCTGGCTCGACAATGCGGATGTGACCCTAACCGAAGAGTTGCAACGGGTAATTCCTGCGGTTGAATTAATTTTAAAAAACTTTCCCAACGCCCTTCTATCCATCGATACTTTTCGTAGTCCAGTAGCTCAAGAGGCTATTGAAGCTGGGGCTGCTTTGGTCAATGACATTTCAGCAGGTGGGTTGGACCCAGCTATGTTATCCACGGTAGGTAGGTTACAAGTTCCCTATATAATGATGCATATGCGGGGCACTCCCCAAACCATGCAACAGCATACAGATTATGAGAATTTGTTGGAAACCGTGATTTATTATTTTACGGAAAGAATGGCTGCCGCCCGAAAAGAAGGGATTCATGATTTGATTATCGATCCGGGTTATGGTTTTGCTAAAACTGTCGAACAAAATTTCGAATTACTCAAACAGTCTGATTTATTGCTTTCGCTGGAAAGCCCCATTTTAGTAGGACTTTCCAGGAAATCAATGATTTATAAAAGCTTGTCTATTACACCGCAGGAGGCGTTAAACGGAACCACCGTACTACATACAGTAGCCTTACAAAAAGGGGCTTCAATACTTCGGGTTCACGATGTCAAAGAAGCCGTAGAGTGTGTACGCTTATGGCAGCAATTGTCTTAATAAACCACTACTTTTTTAACTACTTTTTGCTGATTATCCATTTCAAAGACTCCTAAGTATATTCCAGAGGAAAAATGTTGCAGAGAAATTTCTCCTGAGTTTTCGGGCTTTGTCACGGTGGTTAACAATTTTCCACTCAAATCGTAAAGAGCAATTTGATTGAGTGTGTGCTGTGAAAGCATTTGGTAGTAAAGTATGTTGTCTTGTGTGTAAAAACTAATCGATTTTGCCGAAGGCACATCTATCGAAGCAGTTTGGTGGACTTTCGCGGTTTCAATTAAGTATTGCAGAGCCAATTTAGTAAATTTAGCAGCATGATTGGCATTTTGTAAGAAAGCATAGGTGTCACTGGCTGTGTGAATATTGGGGTTGTGCTGTCCAAATGAACTCTCAAACGGAAAGGCTACTTCATAACCGTTTTGCGCAAAGCTAAAGTGGTCAGAACAACCGTAATTGCATATAGAATAGCCATACGACAGCTGGTGGGTGCCCGTGGTATTGTAATGCTCCAACAAATCTATTAGAAAACTGTTGAGATTGTTACTGCAGTAGTCGTCTGTAGAAATATAGATATCGTTGGAAGAACCTTTGTATCCGGTCATATCAAATTGTACAAACGAAATGATATTTACATCATTATCGGCATACTCCTCAGCGATCTCAGCAGAACCCACTAAGCCAACTTCTTCGGCAGAGAAAGCCATGATTTCAATAGTTTTCTGGGGAAAGTATTCTAATTCGAGTAAAATACGCAAAGCCTCGGTTAAAGTAGCAATACCCGATGCATTGTCGTCAGCACCCGGAGCATTTGAATTTCCTTGAAAGGAAGTGGAATCCAAATGGCCACCCGTAACAACAAATTCTTCTGGATTATCAGCCCCCTCAATGGTCAAAATAAGTGAGGGCATGGGGGTGTTGATGTGTTCAAAGATTCGGACGGATATGTCGGTGCGACCTGCATCACTGATCATCGATTCCCACAGATCTTTTAAATCGTACACCGATTGTTCGGCTTGTGCGTAGGTATGATACCGTGTTCCGTAGGCTTCTAAATCTTGGATGTGATCACCTATTCGAGAAGCGTCAACCAAATCCAAGGCTTGGTATACCAAATCTTCTTCAGTGATACTAAAGGAGTAGGTTCCTCGATGGCCATACGGGGTATTAATAGACAATATAGCTTTCTCCAAGCTTTCTTGAAAAACAAATCCAGGGCCGTGAGTTAACACTTGGTCGTGAAGGGTATGAATGGCGTCTTCTGAAAGATATACCGCGGCTTTGTTATGTTGAGTTTCCAAAATTGAAATCCATTGCGGATAATTTTGTTGAAGTTGCTGGGCGTCATAGGCATTCATAGTCGCATAGAAGAAACGACTTTCTTGGGCTTGCACAAATAGAGAGCAACTAATAAAAAGGAGGGTGAGAAATTTTTTCATAGAACCAATTTTAGGTCAAATATACTAATTCTAACCAATAAAAAAACACCTCTAATTTTCAATATAGAGGTGGTTTGTCTCATTTTTTTAATTATTGATGACCGTGGCCGGCAGAACAGCATTGTTGAATCATAAAGCTACGACTACTTTCATGCCATGGAAAGGCTTCATTATACCGGTTGTTCTCCCAGTAAAATGGCAGTCGTTTTTTGGGATGGTTGCCCACTTGGTCCATGGTATTACTATCATAGATTCGACCGTTGATGATGGTATATAATAAGGTATTAGTATGTTGTATATCCTCTAAAGGATTTTGGTCTAACACCAGTATATCGGCTAATTTGCCTACTTGGATACTGCCTATATCCCGACCCGCACCTATGTATTCCGCAGGATAAATTGTGGCGGTTTTTAAGGCCTCTAAATTACTCATCCCTCCTTGCGCAATGCTCCACAATTCCCAGTGGGCACCCAAGCCTTGTAATTGTCCATGAGCTCCCATATTGACTTTAACGCCATGTTGAGATAAAACAGTTGCCGATTGGGAAGTCAAAATGTGGCTGTTTTGGTATTCTTCTTCAGGTATCATCATCCGATGTCTGGAGCGTGAATCAATAATTCCACGTGGGGTAAAAGTGAGAAGCTTTTCGTCTTCCCAAACTTGGGTTTTTTGATACCAATAATATTCCGCATTCAATCCACCGTAATTCACTAAAAGGGTAGGGGTGTACCCCACAGAGGTTCTTTTCCAGAGTTCAATAACATCCTTGTAGAGAGGAGCGACCGGTAGGTTGTGCTCCACACCCGTATGTCCATCAATAATCATAGTGAGGTTGTGGAAAAAGGTAGATCCCCCTTCCGGAACCACATTGATACCTAACTCCCGAGCGGCTTGCAATACTTGTTGGCGTTGTTCCCGACGAGGTTGGTTATAACTCTTAACCGATAAGGCACCAAAGGCCTTCGTCCGTTGGATATGCGACCGAGCATCTTCCAATGAATTGATCACCGCTTTAAAATCGCCATCGGCTCCATACAATATATAGCCGGTGGAATAAATACGCGGCCCTACGAGTTGACCGTTTTTAACCATTTCACTTAAAGTGAAAATGGTTTCTGTATTGGCCGAAGGGTCGTGAACCGTGGTAACGCCATAAGCTAAATTTACTAAAAGCGTCCAGTTTTGTTGGGTAGTCAACCCGTATCGAAAGGCATTGATATGGGCGTGTGCATCTACCATACCGGGCATCAAGGTTTTCCCTTTTAAATCTATTACTTGGGCGTCGGCTGGAATGCTTACTTTTCCGACTTCGCCCACGGCGGTGATCCGATTTTCTTGAATCACTACGATTCCGTTTTCAATGACTAAATCACCCTCCATAGTAATAATTCTACAATTGGTAAGGGCCAGTTTTCCCGAAGGCTTATCTACCGGAGCTTGTAGTCCGATAGGGAGTTTCTGAACCGGGGATTCTTCAGTGGATTTGTTTTTGGATTTTTTATTTTTTTTGGATTTTGTTTCTGCTGTTGAGGAATCTTGGTTTAAAAAATCAAAATGTTTCTCAAGTGACGTGTAATAATAATTACCTCCCAGGGTCCAATAGACTTGGTCGCTTTGGGGGGACCAATGCAGATTGATAGCAGCATCTTCGGCGATACAATGCACCGGAACAAAAGTGGATTGGTTGTCTAAGTCTAGCGTTTGACCATTGAGATTGAGCGGAGCTATATATGCCTTAAAAAGGGTGTTAAAAGCAATCCATTGGTTATCCGGACTGGGAACCAATCGATTTGCGTATTTCGAGCGAATGTGTGTACGTAGGTCTTTTCCGTGACGATCCACACTCTTAAGTTCTTTGGTAATACTTCCAAACACCACTCCTCCGGTTTGAAAGAAAATTCGTTTGCCATCAGCACTGAAAGTTGGGTATTCTCCCTCTTCGGTAATAAACTGGGTATCACCCGTTTCTAAATTCATGGTGTAAATTCCCGGGTTTTTGGTAAAGGTATAGCCTTGATCTTGATTTCCACTTTCTTTGGTGTAAACCAAGGTTTTTCCATCACTCGAAAGTGCAGGAGTCCGGTAGATACCTTTCTCTTGGGTCAAAGTTTTTAGCTGTTGGGTTTCAAGAGAAATCATTTTAATCTTTCCCATTTCCAAATCGTTCCAGCTCACAAAAACAATGGATTTACCATCGGCTGAAAAGGAAGGTTCGGCCTCTAAATCGGTTTCTTGAGTTAGTCGTACCGGTGTGCCGTTGGGCAATTCTTTTTTCCACAAATAGCCCAGTGCTCTAAAAACTAGTAAATCACCCTGGGGGGAGGTAACAGCATCGCGAATTACTTGAACTTCAAACTGGCTGTCTTCTATGGGGTTTTCAAAAAATACTCGCTCTGCTAAATCTATAGAAACATTGACTTGAAAAGGGATTTCAACTGCTTGAGAGGTATAAATGTTCACTCGGAAAATTTTTCCTTTGGCCCAAATTACAATTTCCTCATGGTTAGGCATCCAGCTAAAATTGGGGTACACCCCAAATAAGGCCCAAGCAGTCATTTGATCTTTGTTGAGTTGATCAAAAACAGGCCACTCCTCACCGGTTTCCAAATTGTGGATATACAAAACGGTTTGAGTACGTACTCTTTTAATAAAGGCTAATAATTTACCATCTCTTGAAATTTGAGGACGGGCAGCACTTCCCGGGCCACCGGTAATTTGTTTGATTTCACCGGTTTCAAAATCATAGCGTTGGATGGCATAAATCTGTCCGTTGGGGTCTTTGTTATACTCAAAGACCGATCCGGGCGTAACATCTTCACTATAATACATATATTTTCCATCCGGTGATATGGTGGGTTCATTAACGTCTTTTTGATCGGTGCGACGCTTGGTAAGTTGTACCCCGCTTCCACCACTAATGTGGTATTGCCACATTTCACCGGCACCCATCGACCGTCCGGAAGTAAAGTGCTTACGAGCTACTATATAATTCCCATCAGGCATCCATACGGCATTGTTAAGCAGTCGGAAGTTTTCAGTGGTCAATTGACGAGCTTGGGTACCATCGGCTTGCATCACCCAAATATTATCCCCACCTCCGGCATCACTAGTAAACAAAATTTGTTTTCCATCGGGGCTAAATCGGGGTTGGATTTCAAAAGCGATACCCTGACGAAGCGGTGTGGCAGTACCACCACCAATAGGTAAAGAATAAATATCTCCTAACAAATCAAAGAGGAGTGTAGAGCCGTCCGGACTTACATCCAGATTCATCCAAGTTCCCTCTTGGGTTGAAAATTGATGCTTTTTGTACTTAAAATCAGATCCCGGATTAGTAACATCCCAAGATTTTTGTTGGCCTTGAAGGCCTAAAGAAATAAAAAGGAGCAATACAAGGAAGGAATTCTTTGAAAACATAATTAATAGGTTACTTAATTTAAGGCGGTAAATATAAATAAAATTACGGGTCAACCATGGCTGTCATTACAACCATTCAATTCCCGGTTAAAGGTATAAATCACTTTGAAATCGCTTTGCATTTTAATAATTCTTTATTAATTTTTAATTTTTGATGGGACGTTTTAGAATGCGTGTACGGATTGCTTTTTTTTACGAATTAAACTGGTCTCAAATGGAGTCGATTAACAATTTGTATATATGACTAACATTTGTTAGTTTTGTATTGACAACCACTATATGCTTGTTGTTTATGTCTAAATTTTATAGTCTGCAAGTCAAAGACTTGTATAAGGAGACCCAAGACTGTACGGTGATTACGTTGGAGGTACCCGAGGAGTTGCATGAAATGTTTCGCTTCCGTCAGGGGCAGCATCTTACCTTTCGGAAAATATGGGGAGAGGAAGAAGTGCGGCGCACCTATTCGCTGTGTACTTCTCCCGACGAAAAAGTGTGGAGTGTAGCGGTAAAGCAGATACCTACCGGAGTTTTTTCGACCTATGTCAACGAACAATTGCGCGTCGGGGACTGGATGGAAGTGATGCCGCCTGGAGGACCCTTTGGGGTAGCTACGGAGCCCACTAAGTCCAAAACCTATGCAGCTTTTGCTGCTGGAAGTGGTATTACTCCGATTATGTCGATGATCAAAACCCATTTGCAGTTGGAGCCCGAGAGTCGTTTTGTACTTTTTTATTTAAATAAAACCGCCCGTTCGATCATATTTAAAGAACAAATTGAAGCTTTAAAGAATAAATTTTTAGGCCGCTTTCAGGTTTTTTATTTTTTAGATGTTGAAAAACGGGATATCGATTTGCTGACTGGTCGTTTTTCGGCTGAAAAGCTTCAGGATATCAACCGGTATTTATTGCCTTTTTCCCAAGTTGACGAGCTGTTTATCTGTGGTCCTGAACCGATGATTTTTATGCTGCGGGATGCGTTGATTGATTTGGGAATGAAAAAAAATCACATCCATTTTGAGTTGTTTATCAGTGGTTTGTCGGCGGAGGCACGCCAACAAGCTGCACAGGCAGTAGAACAAAAAATAGAGGGCACTCACGTAACGATTATCGATGGCGGAAAGGATTTTACTTTTGTGATGGGCGACCAATACGACACGATTTTGGACGGAGCCTTGGCCGCCGGAGCCGATTTGCCTTTTGCTTGCAAAGGCGGGGTGTGTAGTACGTGTAAATGCAAGATTCTGGAGGGATCGGTACAGATGAAAATCAATTACGCTTTGGAAGAATATGAGGTGGCACAAAATTTTGTTTTAAGCTGTCAGGCAGTACCGACTTCCGAAAAAGTGGTGGTAGATTTTGATATATAGCTTTTACATAAATACGTAATAAATTAACTCAGTATGAGTTATTTATTTACTTGAATAATGCTTAATTTTATCCATTAAAAAGGTATAAGTTTGTTTTACTAACGACTTCATTGATAACTCCGGTTTAAGCCGGGTTTTATCAACCCTACTAACCTCTCAACATTACTAAAGTTATGAGCGAAAAAGAAATAAAAAACTTAGAAGAAATTTTTGAAGCCAAAATTGCCCGCGACGAAAAAATCGAACCCAAAGACTGGATGCCCGAAAAGTATCGTCAGACGCATATTCGGCAAATTTCTCAGCACGCCCATTCCGAAATTGTCGGGATGCTGCCCGAAGGCAACTGGATTACCCGAGCACCGTCTCTGCGGCGTAAAGCTGCATTGTTGGCTAAAGTACAAGATGAAGCCGGTCATGGTTTGTATTTGTACAGCGCTTGTGAAACCCTAGGAATTTCTCGAGAGGAGTTGTACAACCAATTACATACCGGTAAAGCCAAGTATTCGAGTATTTTTAACTACCCGACACTCACCTGGGCCGATATTGGAGCTATTGGGTGGCTGGTCGATGGCGCAGCCATTATTAATCAAGTGCCATTATGTAATACTTCGTATGGACCTTATGCCCGGGCGATGGTACGGGTTTGTAAAGAAGAAAGTTTTCATCAACGACAAGGCTTTGAAATTATGCTTACCCTATGTAACGGCACCCCCGAGCAGAAAGCCATGGCGCAAGATGCACTCAATCGGTGGTGGTGGCCTAGTTTGATGATGTTTGGTCCCACTGATGAGGCTTCGACGCATACTGCTCAGTCGATGAAATGGAAACTGAAACGCAAAACCAACGACGAACTCCGTCAGCAGTTCATTGACCAGACCGTTCCGCAGGCCGAATTGTTAGGATTGACCGTCCCTGATCCCGATTTAAAGTGGAATGAAGAACGAAAAAGCTACGATTTTGGTGAAATCAATTGGGATGAGTTCTGGCAGGTCGTTAAAGGCCATGGTAAGTGTAATAAAAAACGCATGAGAGATCGAGTCCGAGCGTGGGAAAATGGCAAGTGGGTGCGTGATGCTGCAGTGGCCTATGCCCAAAAACAAGAAGCTAAACAAGTGGATAAGGCTTCCTAGCTGCTGAGCTTGTTAACTTCCTTACGACAATAATTTACTATTTCTATCAATACCAATATTATAAACATGAATCACAATAAAAACTGGCCCTTGTGGGAAGTCTTTGTAAGAAGTAAAAACGGTTTAGAACATCGGCATTTTGGAAGTTTGCACGCTGCGGATGCTCAGATGGCCTTGCAAAATGCCCGGGATGTGTATACCCGTCGCAACGAAGGAGTAAGCATTTGGGTCGTAGAGTCTAAAAATATTACCGCTTCGGACCCAGAAGAAGCCGCCGAACTTTTTGAACCTGCTAAAGATAAGGTTTATCGACATCCTACCTTTTACGACTTACCCGATGAAGTGAAACATATGTAAAAAACATAATAGTAGGAAGATTTTTTTGTCTCAGGACCCTATTCAAAGCGGGTGTTAATTACATAGATATTTTTTTTTAAATCCAAAAGAAGGAATTTCATTATTAAACCATGACTAATTTACCTCAATATATCATCAGTATAGCCGACAACGCTCTCATTCTTTCACACCGTCTGGGGGAGTTATGTGGTCACGCACCGGCATTAGAAACTGATATCGCATTAACCAATATTGCACTAGATTTATTGGGACAGGTTCGCAATTATTATCAATATGCTGCGCAGCTTTCAAACGACGAGAAAACGGAAGATGACCTGGCTTTTTTGCGGTTGGAGCACCAATACAAAAACTGTTTGTTGGTAGAGCAACCCAATACCGACTTTGGCTATGTGATGGTGCGTCAATATTTTTTTGATGTATATCACTGGCTGTTGATGAACCAATTGCAAAACAGCAAGGATGAAACCTTAGCGGCCATTGCCCAAAAAAGCATCAAAGAAGTAACTTATCACAAACGATTTTCGGGAGATTGGGTAAAACGGCTGGGCGACGGAACTCCAGAGAGTCACCAACGAGTTCAGCAAGCTGTGGATGATCTTTGGGAATTTACCCATGAGTTGTTTGAAATGACTCCAGTTGAAAAACAAGCTGTTCAAGAGGGGTATGGTGTGGATTTATCCAAATTGAAAGAAAGTTATTACCGCGAAATCGAGGAGCTGTTAGAAGAAGCTACCTTGAAAATTCCTGAAGAGGTGTATTTTCAAACGGGTGGAAAACAGGGGATTCACACCGAGTATATGGGATACATTTTAACCGAAATGCAATATATGCAACGCACTTATCCTAATATGAAATGGTAATTCAGCTTGGAGATGCATAAGCACCTAGCTTGTGAACCAACATCAATGCCTAACTAGAAAGAAGAGATGAACAAAACGGATACAACCATACCGCCCTTGTATTTAGAGCTTTTGCATTCGGTTTTTGATCCGGAAATTCCGGTGATATCCTTAGTCGATTTAGGTGTAATCCGTGATGTAGAAAAGTTAGATGATGGAGTGGTCGAAGTCACTATTACTCCTACTTACAGCGGCTGTCCGGCTATGGATGTGATGGCTGATGATATTGTTGCGGCTTTCGCCGAAAAAGGCATTCAGGCTCAAGTAAAACAGGTTTTGGCACCGGCTTGGACAACCGATATGATTACTGAAGCGGGCCGTAAAGCCTTAAAACAATACGGTATTGCGCCACCCTTAGATCCTACTTCCGATAAAAAAGTACTATTAGGGGGCGAGCGATTGGTTCAGTGTCCTCATTGTAAATCTAAAAATACCCAACTGGTGAGTCAGTTTGGTTCCACAGCCTGTAAAGCCCAATTCAAATGTGAAGATTGCCAAGAACCCTTTGATTATTTTAAGTGCTTGTAATTTTCGCGAAAGCGAAAAAATCGGCTGTACCCCGATTTTTTATTAAAAAAATTCATATTAGTACAAGGCGAATACTGCAATCTTACCTCGATAAAACCCAGCGGTACTTTAAAATTCCTTATTTTTACCCTTTAATTAATCCAGTAAAATTCTAGTAATTCAACCATAGAACTATGAGCAGTACAATTTCTACAGAAATAATAGAGCACCTCGCTATAATTACCCTAAATCGCCCGGAAGTGTTTAACAGTTTTAACCGGGAGATGGCTTTGGCTTTACAAAATACTTTGGATGCCTGTGCCCAGGATTCCACGGTTCGAGCTGTTTTACTCACCGGAAACGGCAAAGCTTTTTGTGCGGGTCAAGATTTAAAAGAAGTTACCACTCCCGAAATAAATCCCGGGTTTAAAGCCATATTGGACGAACATTACAACCCCATTATTAGTCGCATTAGATCGATTGAAAAACCCATCATCGCGGCTGTAAACGGAGTAGCTGCGGGTGCTGGTGCTAATATTGCCTTGGCTTGTGATGTGGTGGTGGCTTCTGAACAGGCTTCTTTTATTCAAGCGTTTAGTAAAATAGGATTGATACCCGATAGTGGAGGAACTTTCTTTTTACCACGACTGATTGGTTTTCAAAAAGCATCTGCCGTGGCCATGTTGGGTGATAAAGTGTCTGCGGTAGAGGCCGAAAAAATGGGCATGATTTACCGAGTATTTCCCGCAGAAAACTTTTGGGAAGAAGCTAAAAAAATAGCTGAGACACTTTCGCAAATGCCTACAAAAGCCTTAGCTTTGACCAAACAATTGCTGAATGCCTCTTTGAAAAACTCGTTGGATGAGCAATTGAAATTAGAATCGGTATATCAAATTGAAGCAGCTCAGACCGATGACTATAACGAAGGAGTTCAGGCCTTTATAGAAAAAAGAAAACCGGAGTTTACAGGGAAATAAACTACCTGTACAATACCGTATAAATTTATATTTCAAAACCAATAGAATTCAGGCAAACCCATTTGCCTCTACCTAAAAACAATAATAATGAACATTGCAATCATTGGATCCGGAACCATGGGAAGCGGTATCGCAGTAGCCGCTGCAGTGGCCGGATGTGAAATAAAAATATTTGATACCAATCCCCAAGCGGTTGAACGCAGCAAAGCTACAATTCAAAAATACCTGACCGATATGCACAGAAAAGGCTATATCGGTGAAACAGAAAAAAATACCGAGTCCATTAAGTATGTGAGTTCGCTGCGTATGCTGTCGGATGCTGATTTGGTGATAGAGGCAATCATCGAAGATATAGATGTTAAAAAGAAAGTATTTGGAGAAATGGAAAGATACTTTGACCCATCCGCAATACTGGCCTCTAATACTTCGTCACTGTCCATTGCCTCTTTGGCGTCGTCACTCAAAAACCCGGAGCGGTTTGTGGGAATTCACTTTTTCAATCCTGCTCATTCAATGCCTTTAGTCGAAATTATTCCCGCCCTTCAGACTTCAGAAATAACTACCCAACGGGCTACTAAGATTATTTCAAGTTGGAAAAAAGAAGTAGTCATTGCCAAAGACACTCCCGGATTTATTGTAAATCGTATTGCCCGCCCCTTTTATGGCGAAGCCCTACGAATTTATGAAGAAGGTATGGCCGACTTTAGTACCATCGACCAAGCCATGAAAGAAGTCGGTGGTTTTCGAATGGGCCCTTTTGAACTGATGGACTTTATTGGGCACGATGTAAATTACACCGTTACAGAAACCGTTTTCCAATCGTTTTACTACGATCCCAGATACCGTCCTTCCTTTACCCAAAAACGCTTGGTGGAAGCCGGCTTTTTAGGTAGAAAAACCGGGAGAGGTTTTTATCAGTACGATGAAAATAAAAAAATAATTCACGCGACTTCCCCTAAGCCTGCCAAACTGACACTCTTACAAGAAATCTTTGAACGCATCCTGGTGATGCTTATCAATGAGGCTGCGGATGCACACTATCTCCATATTGCTTCAGTGAAAGACATCGAGTTGGCCATGACCTTAGGAGTACGTTATCCGAAGGGATTACTAGCTTGGGCTAATGAGTTGGGAATTGCCTGGTGTGTGGATACCATGGATCAACTCTATAACACCTACCGTGAAGATCGCTATCGCTGTAGCCCGCTTTTGCGAAAATATGCCCTAGAGGGACGTAAATTTGAAGTGTAAATTTAAAAATGAGTGCTCTCACTAATTGGTTATGAAACCCGAAGAAATTGTTCAACAAATGATGCAACACGATGCTTTTAGCCAATGGCTAGGCATTGAAGTAGTTGCAATAGCTCCGGGGTACTGCCAATTACAAATGCAAATCAATAAACACATGCTGAATGGTTTTTTGATAGCCCATGGCGGTATTACCTATAGTTTGGCAGACAGTGCTTTGGCATTTGCTTCAAATTCGCATGGCCACCATGCCTTGTCTATAGATACCAGTATCAATCACTTGGAAAAATTGGTCGAAGGTGATGTAATTACAGCTACGGCTACCGAAGAATCTCTAAAGAATAAAATGGCGCTGTACCGAGTAGTCATCCAAAAAGGTGAAAAAATGGTGGCTTTGTTTAAAGGCACCGTTTATCGTACTGATAAAAAGTGGGAAAAAATCACGGATCAGTAAATTTAGTTTAATCATAAAAACTGAGGTATTTTAAGTTAAAAATAAAAATATGTATATCATAGATGGTATTAGAACTCCCATTGGGAGTTATCAAGGGACGCTTTCAGCGGTACGAACAGACGATTTGGCGGCTATTGTACTGGCAGATTTAATCAAACGTAATCCAGCCATTCCCCCAGAGGACTACGATGATGTGATTCTGGGTTGTGCCAATCAAGCCGGCGAGGATAATCGCAATGTGGCTCGTATGGCTTTATTGTTGGCAGGACTACCCTATACAGTACCGGGTGAAACTGTCAATCGTTTGTGTAGTAGTGGGTTGTCGGCTATTATTCATGCGTATCGGGCAATTATGGCCGGAGACGGCGATCTCTTTATTGCTGGGGGCGTCGAAAATATGACTCGGGGTCCATATGTGATTGCCAAGCCCTCCTCAGCTTTTGGTACCGATGCAAAAATGTATGATTCCAGTTTTGGTTGGCGGTTTGTCAATCCAAAAATGCATGATAGGTACGGTACCGATGGCATGGGAAACACGGCAGAAAATTTAGTGGAAAAATATGGTATTTCCCGCCAGGATCAAGATGCTTTTGCCTTTTGGAGTCAGCAAAAAGCCTATCAGGCTCAACAAAACGGACGCCTAGCCCAAGAAATTGTTCCAGTAGAAATTCCACAACGCAAAGGCGAACCCCTTGTTTTTGAAAAAGACGAATTTGTCAAACCCAATACCTCCAGAGAGATCCTTGCGCAACTCCGGCCGGCTTTTAAAAAAGACGGTAGTGTGACGGCGGGCAATTCTTCGGGATTAAATGACGGAGCGGCGGCTGTAATAGTAGCTTCAGCTGCAGCGGTCTCTAAATACCAATTAAAACCTTTGGCTAAAATACTCAGTTCGGCAGTAGTAGGTGTCGAACCCCGAATTATGGGGATTGGTCCGGTGGAGGCTTCTAAAAAAGCACTTCAAAAAGCGGGCTTGACCTTATCAGATATGGACGTCATCGAATTAAACGAGGCTTTTGCTGCTCAATCTTTGGCCTGTACGCGAGCTTTGGGATTAGCTGATGATGATCCACGTATCAATCCCAACGGCGGTGCCATTGCATTAGGGCATCCCTTAGGAATGACCGGAACACGCATTGCCTACACCGCTGCTTTAGAACTGGCCCTTACGGGAAAAAAATATGCACTCATCACCATGTGTATCGGGGTGGGACAAGGGTATGCAGCAGTGATTGAAAACTGTGCTTCTTAAATAAAAGAATTTCAGGTAGAATATTTAAAATCAAGTGTATCAAAAACTGTCTAAAACACTTAGCCTTAGACAGTTTTTGCTTATCAATTATTTGCTTTCCAATGCTTCGATTCGCTGAATAAGTAAATGGATTGTGTCTTTTAGTTCGTCGTTTTCTGCTTTGAGTTCTTGTACCGCTTTCACTAAAGGAACCACAAATTCCGCATATCGAATGCTGTGTTATTATTTCCTGTGCTATTACTATGCAGTGATTGGTACCCCAAGGCGGTATTATTATTTCCCTCACTGTTTGAATACATGGATTCATTGCCTAGCGTGGTATTAAAATTTCCGATCGTATTATTGATTAGGGCGGAAGCTCCCACGGCTGTATTTCTTTCTCCAGTAGTATTACTGTACAGCGTTCTATATCCCATGGCCACATTAGAGTCTCCGGAGGTGTTTGAATATAGAGATTCCACACCCGAAGCAGTATTATTAGTCCCTGTAGTGTTAAATAATAGGGCATTAGTACCTAGGGCTGTATTGTAATTTCCTTCTGTATTTTGTAGAAGGGCATCGTTTCCAACAGCGGTATTAAAGATTCCCGTTGTATTTTCATAAAGAGCCCGATAACCCACCGCTACATTCATTGGGGCTAACTTATTATTGTATAATGCCCATGCACCTACCGCGGTGTTATAATGGGCCTCATTATGGTAAAGCGCATTAGTTCCCACCGCCACATTACTTTCCCCAGTAGAGATTAAAGCCAGTGCATTGTATCCAATAGCGGTATTTGAAGTACCTGTGGTCAAGGAGATAAGGGTTTGAAAACCCAGCGAAGTGTTAAAGGGGGAGTCATAATCAATTCGGCCGGACTGTGTATTATCAACTCTAAAATTGTGTGGAGCTGCATCAGTGGTTCCTATAAAATGGGTTCCGGCTATGGTTTCGGCATTACCTTCTATATTCCAAGCTGTGTTTGCAGTACTACTACCTTGGATAGGTATCCAAGAAGTGGTGGGATGATCCCAATAATAAAAACCGGGTAGTTTGTCGCTAACGGCAGTGGTGAGATACACCAATAGGCCTTGTTGCTCAGTGCCTGGATTGGTACTTGGAAACACATCTATTTTAGGGATTAAAATACCATCTATAGTAGAAGGATTGGAGGAGTCACTAGCACGGATATCTAAGGTAGCCTGAGGGTTGGTTGTGTTGATTCCCACTTGTGCTTGGATATTAAGAATAAAAAAAATAATACAAAAGCAGAAAGGTAAGGAGGCGAATGATTCATGATTTACTAGAAGATTAAATGATTGGGTTTTAATTTGAGTAAAAATAGCTAAAGATTTGAATTAAAAAAATTACTATGATTTATGAAAGCACTAATTTTATTAGAGTTTTTTTTAAAATTCCATACGTTTTCCCTTACGGGAAAAATATACATACGTCTACTCAAATGTGGATAGTGGGGTAGGAGAGTTTCAATTTAGTTACCTCTTATTTTTTCGGTTTGTCACTCATCCAAAAAGTCAAAGTACCTCCTTGGATTATGTCAGCATGATGTAGTTGAAAGTCTTTGATTTCCTTTCCATGGAGTAACACCTTTTTGACGTATACATTCTTTTTACTTTGGTTTTTAGCTTCTACCGTAAAGGTTTTACCGTTTTCTAAGTTGATGGTGGCTTTATCGACCAAAGGGCTTCCCAATGAATAAATTTCGCTTCCCGGTGCTACGGGATAAAAACCTAGTGCAGAAAACAAGTACCAAGCACTCATTTGCCCGCAATCGTCATTTCCACCCAATCCATCCGGGGTAGGTCGGTATTGTTTTTCCATAATCAACCTTACGGTTTCTTGGGTTTTCCAGGGCTGGGAGGACCAATTGTACAAATAGGCTACGTGATGTGCCGGCTCGTTCCCATGAACATAACCGCCGATTATTCCCTCGCGGGTAATGTCTTCCGTTTGCGCAAAAAAATCATCAGACAAGTGCATGGTGAATAAAGTATTGAGCTTATCGGTAAAAGCTTTTTTTCCACCCATGGCTTCCACCAATCCTTCCGGTTGATGAGGAACAAAAAAGCTGTAGTTCCAACTGTTTCCTTCAATAAAACCTTGACCGTGGGTTTCATAGATATCAAAATCTTTTCTAAACGTACCGTCAGCCAGTTTGGGTCGCATCATTTTCAGGGAGGGGTCAAAATTATTTATCCAGTTTTCAGAACGTTTGATAAAGGCATCATAAACCTCCATTCGTCCGAGTTTTTTAGCAATTTGAGCGATCGCCCAGTCATCAAAAGCGTATTCCAGTGTATTGGAAACCGAAGTGCTATTATATTCATCGGGGATATAGCCTAAATCTATATAATGTCCGATTCCCTCATAATTTCGTTGATTGGCCGTAGCTATACACGCTTCCAAAGCAGCGTTGGCGTCGCCCTTAAAAGTTCCTTTGATAATGGCATCAGCAAGGACTGTTACACTGTGGTAGCCACTCATACACCAATTGTCGTTGGCATAATGTGACCAGATAGGTAGCATTTGCAACGAATTTTGTTCATAATGCTTCATCATCGATTGAATCATATCGTTATTACGTGACGGTTGAACGATATTAAATAAGGGATGTAAAGCCCGAAAAGTATCCCAGATAGAAAAAGTAGTATGATGGGTAAAACCCTCGGCCGTATGGATTTCCTGATCCAAACCTTTGTACTGACCGTTGACATCCATATAGACGGTGGGACTTAAAAAAGCGTGGTATAAGGCAGTATAAAAATTGACTTGATCCTCTTCAGTGGCTTCTATAATTATTTTATTGAGTTCGGTATTCCATTGTTGTTGGGTTTGATTTTTGACTTGGTCAAAATCCCATCCTGGAATTTCGGTTTGCATATTCTCTAAAGCATTTTTTTGACTCACCGGAGAAAGAGCAAATTTGATGAGAATGGTTTCGTTTTCTTCTGTATCAAAATCAAAGTGCATTCGAATTTTCTTCCCGGCAATTTCAGGGAAGTTTTCGTTTTGATTAAATTTTCGCCAAAATCCGCCGTATTTAACTCCTGCCTCAAAATCTTTTCGTCCGTAGCTTTTAAACGGTTTGGAAAAGCTCATCGCAAAATATACCGTGCGGGTACGTGCCCATCCGTTCGTTTGCCGATAGCCGGCTACCAAGGTATCATTGACCACACGTACGTATGTCCAGGTAGTTTTATCATCGTAATTATATATACCGTGCATCAAATCTAAGATCACATGAGCTTCATCCGATTTGGGAAAGGTGTATCGGTGCATACCCACCCGGGTAGTAGCGGTATGTTCGGCGTTGATGTGGTAGTCTTCTAAAAATACTTGGTAGTACCCGGGTTCTGCATTTTCGTTATCGTGCGAAAAACGGGAACGAAAACCGCTGTCGGGATCATCGGCTGTACCGGGATTCAATTGTAGCTTGCCCACGGTGGGCATAATAAGAAAATCACCCAAGTCGGAATGCCCGGTACCACTAAAATGTGTATGGCTAAAGCCCACGATGGTGGGGTCTTCATACCGATACCCGGCACAGTATTTATAGACGTCTTTGTTGTATTTTCCGTTGTAAAAAAAAGGGATGGTATCCGTATCAGGACTGAGCTGCACCGCACCAAATGGGGCCGTCGCACCGGGGTAGGTATGTCCCATTTTTTCAGTGCCGATAAACGGATTGACCCATGGCAACAGGTTTTTCTGACCAAAGGTATTTATTATAAAAAAACAGAAGAGTAGGAGAGTTGTTCTTTGCATATGTAAGGGGATCTTATACGAAGATAAAATATTTTTAGTTTTTATTAAATGTAGTTGATTAACAACTCTTTTTAAATTTATTAAAACGCACGCATTTACTTTTTTAGACAGCATGGTGTTTTAGTGGGTACACAAATTAGCTACAATAATACCAATTCTCTGAAAAAACAGTAAACCAATAACTCCACCGATACAAGTTCTCCCATTTCACTTCGATTTTAATTCTTAAATTTGACCAAAATAAAATTTGAAGTTTCTTCAATATTTCTAATTTCATATTTGACTTTCACATGAACAAACTACAAAACTATACACAGGGTCAATGGACTTCAGGAACGGGAGAAGGTGTCCCCATGTTTGATGCCGTAACCGGAGAAGTCATCGCCTATAGCGATACCACCGGAATCAATTTTGAAAAAACATTACAATACGGCCGGGAGAAAGGCGAAGTGCTTCGTAAAATGACCTTTCAGGAGCGAGGTAATATGTTAAAAAAACTGGCTCTGTATCTAAACAAACGCAAGGAAAAGTTTTACGAAATCAGTTACCGAACCGGCGCCACCCGAATAGATAGTTGGATAGATATAGAAGGTGGTTTTGGTAATTTATTTGCCAATGCATCATTACGTCGCCAATTTCCGAATCAACCGTATCACGTAGAGGGCGATCCTATAGATTTATCACGGGGTGGATCCTTTATGGGGCATCATATTTTGACCCCCAAAAGAGGAGTAGCTATCCATATTAATGCCTTTAATTTCCCGGTGTGGGGCATGCTTGAAAAATGTGCCGTAAACTGGATGGCCGGCGTGCCGGCCGTGGTCAAACCAGCTACTAATACCTCCTTTTTAACCGAAGCTGTCGTTCGTGAAATAATTGCTTCCGGAATTTTACCGGAAGGCGCTTTACAACTCATTGCCGGTTCTGCCAGAAACTTGCTCGACTTTGTGACCTACCAAGATGTGGTCACTTTTACGGGCTCAGCTTCTACCGGTAGATTGCTTAAAACCCACCCTAAAATCATTTCCGAATCAGTTCCTTTTAATATGGAAGCCGATTCGCTCAATGCTTGTGTATTAGGAGAAGATGCCGTTCCCGGTACTCCCGAATTTGATTTGTTTATCAAAGAAGTAAGTCGCGAAATGACCGTTAAAGCCGGCCAGAAATGTACGGCTATTCGTCGTGTAATTGTACCGGAAAATTTGGTAGAGGATGTACAAATCGCCTTGGGTAAGCAACTCGCTAAAGTAGTCGTCGGTGATCCCAAACTCAAAGAAGTACGCATGGGAGCCTTGGTCAGTAAAGAACAAGTCGCCGAAGTGAAAGATCGGGTGGCCGAATTAGCGCAATCTGCTCAAATAGTCTATGGCCATTTAGACACTATTGAAGTTCTAGGTGCCGATGCGGATAAAGGTGCTTTTATTAGTCCTATACTATTGCTGAGCGAACAGCCCTTTCAGGATCAGGCCGTCCATGAAGTGGAAGCGTTTGGGCCGGTGAGCACGTTGCTGCCTTATAAAAATTTGGAAGAAGCCATTTCTTTAGCCCAGATGGGCAAAGGATCTTTAGTGAGCTCGATTGTGACGAACCAAGACCAGATTGCCAAAGAATACGTGGTACAAGCGGCTTCTCACCACGGTCGTATACTGGTTATTAACCGCGAAAGTGCGAAGCAAAGTACGGGCCACGGATCGCCCTTACCTACCTTGATTCATGGCGGACCCGGACGGGCCGGTGGAGGTGAAGAAATGGGGGGTATCCGGGGGATTACTCATTATATGCAACGTACCGCTATACAAGGTTCTCCAACAACACTGACAGAAATCACGGGTATTTACCAACCCAATGCAGCCTATAAAGAAGCTGAAAATCATCCGTTTACCTATCATTGGGAGGATATTCAACCCGGTATGTCTTTGAAAACCCATAAAAGAACCATTACTGACAGCGATATAATAAATTTTGCCAATCTTACTTGGGATCATTTCTATGCGCATACAGATACCACATCCTTGGAGGGTAGTATTTTTGAACAGCGTACCGCCCACGGTTATTTTATAGTTTCGGCTGCCGCCGGTTTGTTTGTGTATCCTAACAAAGGACCCGTTGCAGCCAATTACGGACTGGAAGATATTCGGTTTTTACGACCTTTGTATCACAATGATACCATATATGTTCGCCTGACCTGCAAGCAAAAATTAGATCGTGATGTTAACAATAAAGAGCACCCTTCAGGGATAGTCAAATGGTTTGTCGAAATTTTTGATCAAGAAGACGAGTTGGTGGCAGTAGCTACTGTCTTGACCATGGTTCAAAAGAAACAAACCACTTTCGTGGAAATGAACCGCGAAACTATTGAAGCTTGTTTAAGTCGTTTGACTGAAAACTCAAAACCGGCCTGGGGGAATATGACCCCACAAAATATGGTGGAGCACTTGGAAGAAAGTTACCGAATTGCTACCGGCGAAATCCACGATTTTGAAATTGCTACACCGGAAGAATACTTGGAAAAAGCGCAAGCGGTTTTGTGGGATTATAATAAAATGCAACGTGGGTTTAATTTCCCGTTGTATGAAGAAGGTAAAAATCCTCCTTTAAAACATCCTGATTTAGCCACAGCTAAACAAAAATTATTAGAAGCTCGAGAGGCTTACCTAGCTTTTTTTAAAGAAAACCCGGAAGCGAAAACCAAAAATGTGGTGTTTGGTTATCTGACAAAATACGAATGGTATTTGTTAGAGCGTAAACACTTAAATCACCATTTTGAACAATTTGGTTTGTTGTAAAAATCCAACGAGCAGATAGGTCTTTAATGACACATACCTTACAACTTCTGCGATTTTTTTTCGCGTTAGGGATTGTAGTGGAAATCCTTTTTTGAAAAAAAAGATTGAAACAAAAAGCCCGGCCCCCTTTTGCTGACAAGTTCAGCAAAAGGGGGAACGCCCTAAAAAGGAGTGAAAGAAATTAACTTTTTTTGGTTTATATTTAACAGGAAATCATTTTTTTAAACTTTAAAAAAGAGTAATTTTAAAAACTTATAAAATTTCAAGTTATGCCCAAATATTATTATGCAACGGTTATAGTTGCTTTAGAGAAGTTGCGGAAAAAAGGCTATGTGGAGGATTTTAACCTACGTGAAGACGATTTGAATGCCAATCCCGAAAAATATGAGATTAAAACAGTGTATCGTTATGAGGGGGAATCAGATCCCGGCGAAGAGGCTTTTGTGTTTGGAATTAAATGTGCTACCGGTGAAAAAGGCGTTTATGTGATGGGAGCCGCAGCCACCTCCGAAGGAAATGCAACCGATTTTATTTATCAAGTCGCCATCCAAGGAAAATATACCCACGAAGAGGAATAATACGAATACTTATCAACATCCTTTATTATTTTTATTTTTAAAATTATCTTTGCTTGACAAGCACGTTTTATGGAGCATTTTGTAGTATCTGCGAGAAAATACCGTCCCACTGATTTTAAAAGTGTTGTTGGCCAACAAGCCATTACTAGTACCCTTGAGAACGCTATTAAAAACAAACACTTAGCGCAGGCACTTCTTTTTACCGGACCTCGTGGAGTTGGAAAAACAACATGCGCGCGGATATTAGCCAAGAAATTAAATCAAAGTACCGGAGATTATTCTGAGGAAGACTTTGCGTTTAATATTTTTGAATTAGATGCCGCTTCAAACAATTCGGTGGAGGACATTCGGAAACTGACCGAGCAGGTACGTATTCCTCCTCAAACCGGCAAATACAAGGTGTATATCATCGACGAGGTTCATATGCTGTCACAAGCGGCCTTTAATGCATTTTTAAAGACCTTGGAAGAACCGCCCCAGCATGCCATTTTTATATTGGCAACCACCGAAAAACACAAAATTATACCGACCATACTTTCTCGGTGTCAGATTTTTGATTTTAAGCGAATTACGCTCACGGATATTAAAAATCACTTGGCTGAAATTGCTAAAAGTGAAGGTATAGACGCTGAAGACGATGCCCTACATATCATTGCTCAAAAAGCCGATGGGGCTTTGCGGGACGCACTGTCTATTTTTGATCGGGTGGTGAGTTATACCGGAGCCCAATTAACCCGCCAAGCGGTGGCCGAAAATCTCAATGTACTGGATTATACCACCTATTTTGAAGCTACCGATTTCATAATCCAGCAAGACATACCCGGTGTGCTGGTGTTTTTTAATAAAATATTGGCCGATGGCTTTGATGGACAGCATTTTATATCGGGTTTGGCCGGACATTTTAGAGATTTATTGGTTAGTAAACATCCGGAAACGGTCAATTTATTAGAAACTGGGGAACAAATAAAACAGCAGTATTTAGAACAATCCCAAGCTCTACCCACCCGTTTTATTAAAGAAGCTTTGGTACTGGCCAATGAATGTGATTTAAAATACAGGGCGGCTAAAAACCAGCGACTGTTAGTCGAATTGTGCTTGATGCAATTGTGTTCCTTAGGAACCACAAACGAAAAAAAAAAGCCTAGTTCATACATAATTCCACCGGTACGTTCTACTACTACTACTACTAATAATAATCAAACAGCAGCCGAAGTTAAGACAGTAGCTCCTACAGTGGCTACACCCAGCACCGAAACCCCGCAACCGTTGGAATCCACTATCCCAGTTGCGACCGCCCAGGAGGTAAATACTACCCTGCCTACGCCCACCGCTCCGGAACCTACTCCTGTGGCTAGTGATTTAACCGCAGTACCTGCTTATTCCTTGAAAAGTTTGGACGTATTGCGTACGGCACAAGCAGAAAAAGAAAGCTTGGAAAAAAACGTACAAGATTTACCGGCAGATGACTTTACCGAGGCCCAGCTTCAAGCCGTTTGGCAAACTTATGCACAACTATTGTTTAAAAAAGGGGAAAAGATAGTAGCCTCTATTTTAGATAGTTGTGTTCCAACTATTCGAGAGGAACAAATTTATGTGGTGTACCCCAACAACACTATGAAGCTGGATTTAGAAAGAGCTCAACACGATTTGTTGAATTATTTGTCCAAGCAGTTAAATAACTATCATTTGTGTCTGTGGATTGATGTGGATGAATCGGTTTCGAAACGGTATTTGGTCAATAACCGGGAGAAATATGATTTTCTGAAAGAGAAACACCCGGTATTGGAAGAAATGAATAAATTGTTTGACTTTGATTTATAAATTATGTTAGGATTAAAATTACCCACCGACCCCAGATGGGTTCGAATTGTTGAGAAAAACATTGAAGAAATATTGACCGACCATGCTTTTTGTGAGCAAAAAGCGGCTTCAACGGCTATTTCGTTGATTGTCACATTTCCCGAATATACCGAACTGGTGGACGAAATGGTCGCTTTGGTGAAAGAAGAAATCGGTCATTTTAAACTGGTTCACGAACATATTAAAAAGCGCGGTTGGGTGTTAGGTCGGGATCGAAAAGACGAGTATGTAGTGGCCCTCCAACAGTTTTTCCCGAAAGGGGGAAGTCGTACCGATCAATTGGTTCATCGCTTGTTATACGCAGCCTTGATTGAGGCCCGTAGTTGCGAACGATTCCGGTTGTTGTCGGAAGAAATCAATGACGAAGAATTGCGCGAGTTTTATCGAAAACTCATGATTTCGGAAGCCAATCACTACACCATGTTTTTAGGGTTTGCCCGAAAATATGGCAATCGGGAAGAGGTGGATCGAAAGTGGCAAGATTTATTAGAATACGAAGCCGAAATCATGAAAAATTTGGGAACCACCGAACGAGTTCATGGTTAACGGACTTTCGATTTGAATTTTGATTTTTTTTCTTTTTCCTCTTGGTAAAGCCCTTTGACAATACCGTCTGAAAGTCCTATTTTGGGTACATATATTTTACGAGCCCGGCTCCATTTCATGGCCGATAAATAAATTCGGGTGGCGTGAATAATCACGTCCGCCCGATCGGGGTTCATATCGAGTTTGACGACTCGCTCTTCGTAGGTGGAATCGATTATATTTTCGTAATACGAATTCAAATAAATGTACGAAAGGGGTTTACGGGGTGGGAGGCCGCTTTGTTTGAAAATACTATTGATGTTCCCACCGGTTCCAATCAATGAGATACGTTCAAATTTTCGGGTTTCCTGTTTAATCCATCGCTCCATCTCCTGCCAAGTATCTTCCGAAACCATATTTTTTAGTAATCGAACTGTACCTATTTTAAAAGAGGTTGACACCAAATTTTTACCTTCATTAAAAATAGTGAATTCGGTACTTCCACCACCCACATCCACATAGAGAAAGGTTTTATCATTTAAAATTAGGTCGGTTATATCGGTCGAAGAGATAATAGATGCCTCATCTTGACCCTCGATGGTTTGTATATAAATTTCGGTGGCTTTAAAAACGCGTTCCACAACCTCTTTTCCATTTTTAGCTTCGCGCATGGCCGACGTAGCACAAGCTCTAAACCGCACTACTTGATGGGTTTTAATCAATAAATCAAAAGCTTTGAGGGTATCGATTAAGCGAAGGATGTTTTTCTCAGAGATTTTTTTATTGATAAAAACGTCCTCACCCAAGCGAATAGGCACTCTTACTAGAGAGGTTTTTTTAAAGATGGTAGGATGTCCGGCTCTTTCAATTGCGGAGGCTATTAGCAAACGAACAGCATTAGAACCTATGTCAATAGCAGCGTACTTTTCAATTTTCATGATGGGGTATGATGGTTTTGATATTCTTCAAGTTTATTTTTATAATACTGATACATTTCGACCTGGGAGCGCCATTTGGATTGTTTGTTTCTTCGGTAAGCGTTATCTTGTTTTTCAGAAATGATACGTGCTTTTACATTGTCTTTCCAGGATATTTCAAAAGTTTCATCCAGTTCTTTTTTAATTTCCGGATCATAGATCGGACAACCAATTTCAACCCGGCTGTCCAAATTACGGGTCATAAAATCAGCGGATGAAATATAATAGAGTGGGTCGCCCCCATTTTCAAAGATATACAAACGGGGATGCTCTAAATATTTATCTACGATACTGATTGCTTCGATATTACTACTCATGCCTTTTACGCCGGGAATTAAGCAGCAAATACCTCGTACTATAAGTTTGATTTTTACACCAGCCTCACTGGCCTCGTAGAGTTTATCAATCATCTCATAATTAGAGAGATTGTTGATTTTAATTCGGATACCGCTGGGTTTCCCTTGTCGGGCATGGGCGATTTCGTTATCGATAAGTTTGTAGATTCGCTTGCGGGTATAGTGCGGGGAAACAATCAGGTGTTTGAATTTTTTTACCTTGTAATTGGTTTCAAAAAAATCAAATACGCTATTCACCTCTTTAAGTATTTTTTGGTTGGCTGTAAACAGTGTATAGTCTGTATAAATGCGGGCCGTGGTTTCGTTGAAATTACCGGTGCTAATAAATCCGTAGCGAACGATCTTTTGGTCCTGCATGCGTTCGATAACACAACACTTGCAATGAACTTTTAAACCGGGAACGCCAAAACTAACTTTGATTCCTTCTAACTGCATTTGTTCGGCATAGCGAATGTTGGCTTCTTCGTCAAAACGCGCTTGTAATTCGATTTGAACGGTAACTTCTTTACCATTCTTTTTAGCATTGATTAGCGAACTGGCTATATGGGATATTTCGGCGAGTCGGTAAATTGTGATTTTAATGGTTTTTACTTTGGGATCAAGAGCACATTCTCGCAGAAATTTGACTACATAATTAAAATTTTGGTAGGGGGCATAAAGCAGGTAATCTTTTTTCTCGATTTTTTCCAAGACACTACCTACTAAAGTCAATCCCGGAATACCTAGCGGTTCTTGAGGTTGGTACATCAGCTCCTTTATATCCAAGGTGGGAAATTTCATATAATCGCGTCGGTAGTGGTATTTTCCTCCCGGAATAATACTGTCGGTTTCATCGATTTTCATTTTACTGAGTAAAAAATTCAGCATTTCTTGGCTCATCGTACTGTCGTATACAAATCGTACCGGGTCGCCGGTACGACGATCCTTGACGCTGGCAGCCAATTTTTCGAGGAAACTCTTACTTAAGTCAGTTTCTAAATCCAACTCGGCATCCCGAGTGATTTTAATCATATGCGCTTCAAAACTTTCGTAGTTGAAAATATTGAAATGAAAGCCTAAGTTATAACGAATTAAATCGTCGAGTAGGATGATGTATTTACGTTTACCGGGGCTAGGTAATACTACAAACCGATCAATACTTCGAGGCAATTCAATGAGTGAGTAGGTGTGATTGTCTGGAAAGGTGGTATCGTTTTTTTTTAAATTTATTTTTACAAAAAGATAGGCAGCGCTATCTCGTAAAAGGGGAAACTCTTTGACATCATCTAACATAATGGTCATCAGTGCCGGGCGAACTTTTTGAATAAAAAATTCGTTGACATACTTTTTTTGACTGGGCAAAATCTGATGTTCGTTGATGATATAAACTTGATGTTTTTTGAGTTGTTGTTGTATTTTTTGAAGAATTTTTAAACTTTCGGCTTGTTGTTGGATAACCACTTGGGTGATTTCTTCTAACAATTCTTTTGCGGGAATCCCCCCTAAATGGCTGGTTCCTTCCTTTCCAGCTTGTATAATTCGTTGGATGGTAGCATAACGTACTCTAAAAAATTCGTCTAGGTTGTTGGAAAATATCCCCACAAAACGAATGCGTTCCATCAAGGGCACCGATTCGTCATTTGCTTCTTGTAGCACTCGGGCGTTAAATTGCAACCAACTGAGCTCTCGGTTGACATATCTGTTTTTATTCTTTATCATTATCTCAAGTCTTTTGGAAATAAAGTAGCGGTGGTTTTTCCTTTCTTTAAATTTTGCCAATTATCGGTTTCAAAAGTAATTTGTACCAAACCGCTGGTCGGTAAATTATCTAGGTATTTATTGCCTAATTTATTGACTAAATGGGTGAACCCATAATTATGACCAAACAGCATGACTACCTGTAGATGGGAATCTAAATTTTCAATAACTCGCAACACTTGGTTACCCGTAAAATCATAAAGTTCGGGAAGTGCTTGAAAAGCGTTTGCATGGATTTGAAAAGCATTTTTAAAAGCGATTGCCGTAGTATAGGCGCGTAACGCCGTACTCGTCAGTATGAGTTCGGGTTTGACAAAGGCTGAGGAGGTGTAATTAGCTACTAATACGCAATCTCTCTCCCCGCGCTCGTTGAGCGGGCGGTCATGGTCGGTTACTTGCTTTTCCCATGAAGATTTGGCGTGTCTGACTAAATAAAGTGTTTTCATCGCTAGGTAGATTGTTAAGGAGCGAGTCGTTCTATTTTCCAGCTTTGATCGGTTTGTAAGCGATACCGAATTCGGTCGTGAAGACGGTTGGGACGCCCTTGCCAAAATTCTACAGACACCGGTAGGACAATAAAACCTCCCCAGTGGTCGGGGCGAGGTATCTCGGTATGTTGGTATTGTTTTTCTAATTGCTTCAAACGGTCTTCGAGTTCGCAACGCGAAATAACATCGCTTTGTGGTGAGGCCAACGCCCCTAATTGACTTCCTTTGGGACGGGATTGAAAATAGTGATCGGCCGTATTAGAAGACACTTTTTGAGCTGTACCTTGGATGATTACTTGCCGCTCCAGGGGAGGCCAAAAGAACGACAGGCAGACTTGGGGATGTGCCAAAATAGAACGCCCTTTTTCACTGTTGTAATTGGTATAAAAAACAAAACCCTGCTCGTCGTAATGCTTTAATAAGACGATTCTACTTTTTGGGAAACCATCTAAGCCGAGTGTAGAGACGGCCATGGCGTTGGCTTCAGCAATACCGTCAAAAGCATCCGCCTCTAAAAACCACCGATGAAATTGTTGTATCGGGTTGGGATCGACTTCTTTTTCTGTGAGCACCCGACTTTCATAACTTTTTCGGTAATGTCCCAAATTGTTTTGCATACGCATAAATTAAATCGCAATTTACATTTTTTAAACGATTTATTAGCGGTTGCGACTTTAAAATAGGGTTAAAATATACTGGATCTAAATGCCGGTTATCAAGGAAACCATGGCTCCTTTTTTCCCGAAAGGGAAAGCAAAATTTGAATTATTAATTGGCGTGTAACTGAGTAGGGGAGAGCCTTACGAGGTGGTGACTGTTTTTTTTACTTTCACCGTCCAGATAAATTCGGTTTCAGTGAGTAGCTCACCCATAGCGTTGGTGCCTATACTTTTAAGTGAAAATACTTGCCCTTCTCCGGTTTGAATCGCTTTTTGAATCGCTTGATCGATGACATGTCCCTCTTGACAGCTAAAAAATACCCGTCCTGTGATTTTTTTGTGGTACACCGAATTTTGTTGCGCGACCAACATAGAAAACGGAGTTTGGGATTGACGTATTTTTTGCATCACCAACGCTCCGGAACTCAATTCGGCAGCCATGAGTTGCACAGCAAAATACATAGAACAAAATGGATTTTGGTTAATCCAACGGTATTTGACGGTAGTTTGACAACTATTTGCTTCCAGTTTTTTGACTCGTACACCACACCACCAAGCGGCTGGAAGTTGAAAAAATAAATAACTATTAATCTTGTTAGGAGTCATTTTTAAAGGCTATTGGATGCTCAAATATATTGAAATTCATCTAGATAGAGTGTATTTATACAGCGGTGTTTTTAACTTATAATTGTTAAAATAATGTTAATTTTAGGTACTTTGTATTGCATAATACTGTCTTTTGGATATATATTTGCATTGTCAAACAGTCAATCATTCATCAAACAATCAAACAATCAAAAAATGAGCAGCCTAGTAACATTAATTTTATCTATCGTGATGGATTTACTTTCGATAAGTCCGGCGGTTCACCCAGCGAGTACTACATTTGAAATCGAGGCATTCCCGGTTTTGGAATCATGGTGTGAGTCGGAGTGTCCCCAAGAGGAGTTTACCTATCATGTTTACGTCAGTTAATTATGAACATTGAAAACACAAAAGCGCAAATGCGCAAAGGCGTTTTGGAGTATTGCATCCTTTCTATCTTAAAAGATGGAGAGGCTTATACTTCAGACATTTTACAGACGCTAAAAGATGCCAAAATGGTGGTCGTGGAGGGGACGGTTTATCCGTTGTTGACCCGTTTAAAAAACGACGGCCTCTTAGCGTATCGCTGGGAAGAATCTTCCAGTGGCCCTCCCCGTAAATACTATTCACTCACCGATACCGGCAAACTATTTCTTAACGAGTTGCATGGCACTTGGACCGATTTAGTGGATGCCGTAGAACAAGTAACTAAACAAAAGAACCAAGCATGAATAAAACAGTTAGCATAAATCTGGCGGGAACATTTTTTCATATCGATGAAAATGCGTTTGAGGTACTGAGCCGCTATTTAGATTCTATTCGAAAATCGCTTCAAAACGATGCCGGAACGGACGAAATCATGAAAGATATTGAGGCACGGATAGCAGAATTATTTACTGAAAAAATACACAATACCAAGCAGGTAGTCACTCTGAAAGAAGTAGAGGAAGTTATTGAAGTGATGGGCCAACCGGAGGATTATTCAGTAGATGAAGAAATTTTTGAAGATCAACCCAAACAGGAAAAAAGTAAAAAAAGCCGCAAACAATTATTTCGGGACCCGGATGATAAATACATCGGTGGGGTAGCTTCGGGATTGGGGCACTATATTGGTATAGATCCGGTTTGGTTGCGTCTTTTGTGGGTGATACTCGCTATATTTTCCAGCGGTACATTTATTTTGATTTATATCATCTTTTGGATTGTAGTTCCGGATGCAGTGACCGCCGCCGACAAATTAAAAATGAAAGGCGAGGCAATTACCATTTCCAATATTGAAAAGAAAGTAAAAGAAAGTTTTGACAACGTAGCCCAACATGTAAAAAAAACCGATTTTTCTTCTCTAAAAACAGGTTCAGAAAACTTTTTTTCCGCCATCGGAAAAGTAATCACCGGTGTGTTTGAAGTTTTCGGTAAATTAATTGGTGCTTTTGCCTTGATTATCGGTGCTACCACCTTAATTAGCCTTTTTATAGGATTGTTTTTTGGTAGTTTTTCACAGCCTTTAGGCTTTTTGAGAAGCGAATTTTTTGTGTTGGAAAATGATTTTGCTCTGCCGTTTTGGGCCATATTATTAATGGTGTTTTTAGCTATCGGTATTCCGTTTTTCTACTTGTTTTTACTGGGGCTTAAAACCTTGTTTAAAAACCTCAAACCACTCGGAAAAGCCGTGAATATTCCGTTGGTTTCTCTTTGGGTACTTTCGTTAATAGGCCTGATTTGGTTTGGTGTGTACCAAGCTACCGAACACTCCTATGACGGGCAGGTGATAGAGACACAAGTGTTGCCGATTACTGCACAAGATACCTTGTTTTTAGCGATGGAATCAAACATCCATTACGAAAAAGAAATGTCCAGAAAAAGTGGTTTTTCGCTTCGCTACGACACCGACAACAACCAAGTGATCTATTCCAAAAATGTACGTTTGGTGGTTAAATCTACCAAAGACAGCTTGGGTAAAGTGGTCGTCGAAAAACAATCGCAAGGACGTGATTTCTTAAAAGCAAAAAATCGGTCGGAACAAATTCAGTATCATTATTCTATTAAAAATAACCAATTGTTATTAGACGGTTACTTTGTAAGTGATTATAAATCGGGTTATCGCAATCAAAAAGTAGAGGTAACGGTTTACCTACCCATCGGAGCCACTTTGTTTGCCGATAAAAATACCAGCAGCTACCACTTAAACACCTCGCGTTACGGCGACCTGCTCAAAACGGGTATGGAAGAACACTATCTGACTGTGGTTTCAGACGATTTGCTGTGTGTAGATTGTCCGCAAGTAAAAAGCGAAGTCCATGATACCGAACCCGAAAAAAATGTACAAATTCGGATTGAGGTAGATACGCAAAAAACTGATCATATCGAAATCGATTGGGACAGTGAAAACTGGAAAGAACAAATCAAAAACTAATAACCGATCTGTATAAATCATCCAATTATGAAAAAAATATTTTTAATTTCTATAGTTGCACTTACTTTAGTTGCTTGTGAATGGGATTTAACCTTCAAACATATTGTTGGAAATGGAAATGTTCAACAAGAAGAACGTGAGATTACCAAACCGTTTAACTCGGTGAAAGTCTCCACCGGCATTTACCTCGAACTCATTCCCGGTACTACCAACCAAGTAGTGGTGGAAGCCGATGAAAATTTACTGGATTATATTGTCACCCGGGTAGAAGACGGCGAATTGCGAATCTATGCGGAAAGAATGATCAGCGGGGCCGTATCCAAAAAAGTGCAACTTACTTATACCGATTTAGAAGCCATTACCACAACCAGTGGGGCGCATGTTTCGATTAATACGCCGATAGTGGCCGATAACCTCCATGTAAAAAGCAGTAGTGGATCTACCATACGAGGCACTGTTTATGTCAAAGACTTGTCGGTCAAAGTTTCCAGTGGCGCAGATATTTCCCTATCCGGGCAATCCAAAGATATCGAAGTGTCCGCTTCCAGTGGAAGTACCGCTCAGCTCAGAGACTTAGAGTGTTTAAGCTGTCATGCCAAAGCCTCTAGCGGTGCCGATGCCAAAGTGTTTTGCAAAGACTTTATTCAAGCCAAAGCAACCAGTGGTGGCGTCATCAAGTATTACGGAAATCCCAAGCAAGTAAATAATAGCAATTCAAAAAGCGGTTCGGTGTATCAGGGGTAGTCAGGATTTTCCCTGTTTTTTTAAGAAAAAAAATAAGATAACGATAATAGTTATATTTTCGTATCGTAATTAATGTTGTTGGGAGTCGTATTTGTTTATATTTTGCTAATTGACTTCCCGATTTTTCTTAAAACTAACCTCATGTGTGGAATTGTTTGTGCTTTTGATTTAAAAGTACCTGCTGAAGAACTCAGACCGACTCTGTTAACGATGGCTAAAACCCTACGTCATCGGGGGCCCGATTGGAGTGGTGTGTTTACCAACCCGTCGGCTATAATAGCCCACGAACGTTTGGCCATTGTAGATCCTATTTCCGGTAAACAACCGTTGTATAGTGATGATCAGCAATTGGTTTTAGCCGTAAACGGCGAAATTTATAATCACCGAGAACTTCGCGACCAACTCCAACAGCCTTATCCCTTCAAAACCCAGTCTGACTGTGAAGTGATTCTGGCTTTATATCGAGAAAAAGGAACGCAGTTTTTAGAAGACTTAAATGGTATTTTTGGGTTTGCTCTCTATGATCAGGCAACCAACGAATATTTCATTGCTCGCGATCATATGGGGATTATTCCGCTGTACATCGGTTGGGATAAGAACGGCACTTTTTATGTCGCCTCCGAGCTCAAAGCCTTGGAGGGTACCTGCCCTCGGATAGAATTGTTTCCTCCCGGGCACTATTTACACAGCCGAGACGGAAAGATGGTACGTTGGTACCAACGCGACTGGATGGATTATGAGCAGGTCAAAGACAACAGCAGTTTCCTACCACAATTGCGTAGTGCTTTGGAGGCAGCCGTCAAACGACAACTCATGAGTGATGTACCTTACGGGGTGTTGCTATCCGGAGGATTGGACTCTTCCATTACTTCGGCTATAGCCAAAAAATTTGCCGACAAGCGGGTAGAAACGAATGATACCGCCGGTGCTTGGTGGCCCCAGTTACACTCGTTTGCCGTGGGACTCGAAGGCGCTCCCGATTTGCTGGCAGCCCGACAAGTAGCCGCTCATTTAGGAACAGTACACCACGAAATTCTGTTTACCATACAAGAAGGAATCGACGCGATCAGTGATGTGATTTATCATTTAGAAACCTATGACGTCACCACCGTACGCGCTTCCACCCCGATGTTTTTAATGGCTCGTGCCATCAAAGCCATGGGGATTAAAATGGTGCTTTCGGGTGAAGGCAGTGATGAAATTTTTGGTGGTTATTTGTATTTTCACAAAGCCCCCAACGCCGAGGAGTTTCATAAAGAAACCGTTCGCAAACTCGATAAATTGCACCAATACGATTGCCTACGAGCCAACAAAGCTTTGGCAGCTTGGGGCATAGAGGGAAGAGTCCCTTTTTTAGACAAAGAATTTATGGATGTAGCAATGCGCCTCAATCCCCAAGACAAAATGGTAGGCCCGGGTAAGATGGAAAAATGGATGTTGCGCAAAGCCTTTGAAGATATGCTACCCGAATCAGTGACTTGGCGACAAAAAGAACAATTCTCAGACGGGGTAGGTTATGCTTGGATTGATACCCTAAAAGAATTGGTGGATCAACAAGTAAGCGATGTGGAACTGGCCAACGCGCAGTACCGTTTTCCGATTCAAACCCCCAAAACCAAAGAAGAATTTTATTACCGTACTCTGTTTGAAACCCATTTTCCCAGTGAGGCGGCTGCCCTAAGCGTTCCTTCAGTGCCTTCGATAGCTTGTAGTTCGCCAGTAGCATTGGCCTGGGACGAAGCTTTTAAAAATATCAACGACCCCAGCGGTAGGGCCGTCGCTCAAATTCATACGGAGGGTTATGGTAAGTAGGGGAGTGTAGTGGTTAGGCTTTTAAGTTGTTAAACCCCAACATACTAGTCCCTAATTAATTTAATTATACTCTTTTCATTCATATATTTTTGGTGTTTTGTCATTGTTTCCTTCATTAAGAATCCTACCACTTACTTTCTTATTTTTGGAATGGAGCTTCCTAAAAATTACCAATTATTTAAACTCTAAGGAATTCCACATCAAATCAATAATTTGGCGTCCTTGTATACTAAGATCCTCATTGGTTAACATGGTCAGGATGATTATTCCTTCATCTCTATTTCCAATGGAGGCCACTTCATAAATACTACTACTATCTTTATAGGTAAGTGTCGCCTTAGTGACCTGAATAGTTTGCCCCGATTTAAGAGTTCTTGTAAAATCTTCTCTGTTCATTGTATAGCCATAACTGACACTTTCTTTGGTTACTTCATTCAGCATGAGTTCATTCATCAAGGTGGGGTTCATGTGAGCGTACGACTGTATTAATATACCAGAACCTTCTGCCGTCATAAGCATAATTTGTTCAATACCTTGTTCAATATTTAGTGAGGATATCTTGTAGTCTTTTAAATAGTTCATCGTAAACAAAGCACTACTATAGGTTAAGGTATCTTTTAATCGAACAGTAAAAGCGATCTTCTTTTTATTGACGACGACTTGATATTCTTGGTCCAAAGAAATTTCTAGTTCCTGTCCTTCGATTTCTATTACATAATCCTGCTGCGCCAGGAGGTGTATGGAAAAGATCAGACAAGTAAGGGTTACTATTATTTTCATATTTAATTTTATGTTAAAAAAAATTTTACAATTTTATGAAATAAATCTTACAATTATACAATAGCTGTTTTTTTATTTATCAAATAGTTATTAGTTTAAGTAAAATGAAAAACACATTTCAATTTTCTTAAATCAAGATTATAAGTCGGGACCACATCTAAGATTTTCGTTATAGGGTTGAATGTATTTCCAAAATGCTTTGCCAGCACTATTTAAATAATTCATCGAGTATTGCATTTTCGTATTACGACCTACTTGGTAAATATATTCTGAGCACGGATAATATTGATTTTTAAAGCAAACAATGGCAAAATAGTAAGTTTGATAATCCATATAAATGTCATAAAAGGTAACGTACGAGATGGCACTACTAGAATAACTGGTGTAAGTGCTGCCGTAACTTTGTGATTTTACAAAGTCCATAAATTCTTCACAGGATTGGGCTTGTAAAAAACGAAAGGTAATCATTAAAGTGAGGGTAAGTAATTTTATTTTCATTAGGTGGGCTGTATTTTGTATAAAGTTTTTTTAAAAAAAAACGAAGCTACTTTAGGAACTTTAATTTGTTTTACGGGAAACCGTAAAAGGAATTTATTTTGTGATATTCTAATTACACGAAGCATATCTAAAACAAAAACCCCGATAGTTTTTTAAGACTATCGGGGTTATTTGGATATAATTTTATGAAACGGCTTAGTGACCGTTGACCATATCTTCGGGTTTTACCCAGGCATCAAAATCTTCAGCGCTGACATAACCCAAACGCACGGCTTCTTCTTTGAGGGTAGTTCCGTTTTGATGGGCGGAATTGGCAATTTCGGCCGCTTTGTAATAGCCTATTTTGGGGTTTAAAGCGGTTACCAACATCAAGGAGTTGTCTAGCATTTTTTTAATCACCGGATAATTGGGTTCGATACCCTGCGCACAATGTTCGTCAAACGACACACAGGCATCGCCGATAAGTTGAGCCGATTCCAAGAAATTGGCAGCCATAACGGGTTTAAATACATTGAGTTGGAAATGACCTTGCATACCTCCTGCAGTAATGGCCATATCGTTACCAATTACCTGAGCACATACCATAGTCAATGCTTCGCATTGGGTGGGGTTTACTTTTCCGGGCATAATCGACGAGCCGGGTTCGTTTGCCGGTATGGTGATTTCACCGATTCCGCTACGAGGTCCACTGGCAAGCAGTCGGATGTCGTTAGCAATTTTGTTGAGAGCTACTGCCAATTGTTTTAAAGCACCGTGACTTTCCACGATAGCGTCATGAGCCGCTAAGGCCTCAAACTTGTTGGGGGCGGTTTTAAACGGTAGTCCGGTAAAGGTAGCGATGTACTCAGCCACTCTTTTAGAGTAGCCTTTGGGCGTGTTGATACCGGTTCCTACGGCTGTGCCTCCCAAGGCCAATTCCGATAGGTGATCTAGGGTGTTTTCTACCGCCTTCAATCCGTGGTCGAGTTGGGATACAAAGCCGCTAAATTCTTGTCCCAAAGTAAGGGGGGTAGCGTCCATTAAGTGCGTACGACCAATTTTGACAATTTTTTTAAACTCCTCCGATTTGGCTTTGAGGGTGTCCCGCAATTGGGTAACTCCCGGGATAGTCACTTCTACCAGTTTTTTATAGGCGGCAATGTGCATAGCCGTAGGGAAGGTGTCGTTAGACGATTGCGACTTATTGACATCGTCGTTGGGTTGTAATACTTTGTCACCCTCACCGATGGTTTTACCGGCCAATTGTTGCGCGCGGTTAGCAATGACTTCGTTGACATTCATATTGCTTTGGGTACCACTACCGGTTTGCCAAATGACCAACGGAAATTGATCGTCGTGCTTGCCTTCTAAAATTTCGTCGCACACTTGGGCAATTAAATCTCTTTTTTCAGAAGATAAGTCACTTAATTCTCGGTTGGTATAAGCCGCCGCTTTTTTGAGATAGGCAAATCCGTAGATAATCTCCAACGGCATCGAAGCAGGTGCTCCTATTTTAAAATTGTTTCTAGATCGTTCTGTTTGAGCCCCCCAAAGTTTGTCAGCCGGTACTTGAACTTCACCCATGGTGTCCTTCTCGATTCTGTATTCCATAGTTCCATTTATTAGAAGTGCAAAAGTATTAAAAATACTAGTTTTACTAAAATTCTAGGCGGGGGTTTTTTGTTGAAAAAATAAATTTGTTTTGTAAGATAAATTTGTAAATTTGCATCAAATACTTGGCTCTATGTTTGAATTTCAACAATATTTAGGTTTTATAGCTTTTCTAACCATTATTACAATTGGTTTTTGGTTAATGATTTTCTTAGTTTTGATATTGCCTTATTGGATTGGAGGGGCAATTATGGAGCTGATTAAAGAGAAAAAAGAAGCCAAAAAAGCAACTGCATAAACCTGTTACAAAATAAAAAGCCCGAATCTTTCGGGCTTTTTTTATGAAGTCTTCGTTGTAATTATCGCCGTATGGTTTGGGTTCGGTCGGGCCCTACAGAAACCAAGCGAATAGGTACTTGCAATTCCTTTTCGATAAAATCGATATAATCGTTTAATTCTTTGGGGAAATCGTCCGTTGAACGGATCGACGTTAAGTCTTTTTGCCAACCCGGTAGTTCGGTATATATAGGTTGTACATTTTCAGGCTCAATATTAAAAGGCAGGTGGGTAATGGTCTGCCCTTTGTATTGGTAGGCGGTACATACTCTCAGTGATTCAAAACCACTGAGTACATCGCTTTTCATCATCATCAGTTGGGTAACCCCGTTGATTTGAACAGCATATTTCAGGGCGACTAGGTCGAGCCAGCCACACCGACGTGGACGGCCGGTCACGGCACCAAATTCATTACCAATTTTAGCCATACGTTCGCCGGTTTCATCAAAGAGTTCGGTCGGGAAGGGGCCACTACCTACGCGGGTGGTATAGGCTTTGAAAATTCCAAATACTTCTTGGATTTTGTTGGGGGCAATTCCCAGTCCGGTACAAGCTCCGGCTGCCGTGGTGTTGGAGGAGGTAACAAAGGGATAAGTACCAAAATCCACATCCAACAGCGAACCTTGGGCACCTTCCGCCAAAATGGTTTTTCCGGCTTGTTGGGCTTGCGCCAAAAATTCTTCACTATCGATAAACTGGAGTTGTCGCAATGTTTCGAGGGCTGCAAAAAACTCCCGTTCCATTTCGACTAAATCGTACTGAATATCTACCTCATAAAATTGGATCATGGCTTCGTGTTTGTCGGCCAAAGCCCGATACTTATCCATCCAGTTATCCATTTCTAAATCGCCGATTCGAATGCCATTGCGCCCGGTTTTGTCCATATAAGTGGGGCCAATACCTTTGAGGGTCGAGCCAATTTTGGCTTTTCCTTTGGAGGCTTCCGAAGCAGCATCCAGTAGGCGGTGGGTGGGTAAAATGAGGTGTGCTTTTCGCGAAAGCAAAAGATTTTTCTTATAATCGATTTGGTAGCGGTCTAATCCGGCCAATTCTTGGGCTAACACGATGGGGTCAATCACCACGCCATTACCGATGAGGTTGATGGTATCGGGGTGAAATATTCCGGAGGGAATGGTGCGTAAAACGTGTTTGATTCCGTCAAATTCAAGGGTGTGTCCGGCGTTGGGGCCACCTTGAAAACGAGCAACTATTTGGTAATTTTTGGTAAGTACATCAACGATTTTTCCTTTTCCTTCGTCGCCCCATTGCAGGCCAAGCAGTAAATCTACAGCCATGGATAATAATTAAGATTGATTAGATGATTTTTTATTCGCATAAAAATACAAAGAGTGATTGGTGATTTCTACATCAAACACTTCTTCGATGGTTTTTTTGATACTTTGAATACGTGGATCACAAAACTCAAATACCTCGCCGGTATCGGTGAGAATCACGTGGTCGTGTTGTCGGTCAAAATACGATTTTTCATAATGCGCTTGGTTGCTACCAAACTGATGTTTACGTACCAATCCACACTCTAAAAGTAACTCAATGGTATTGTACAAGGTCGCCCGACTCACCCGGTATTTTTTGTTTTTCATTTTAAGATACAACGACTCTATGTCAAAATGCTCATTACTGTCGTAGATCTCTTGCAAAATCGCATACCTCTCAGGAGTTTTCCGGTGCGATTTGTTTTCTAAAAAACGGGTAAAGACATTTTTAACAATCTCCTGATGATTGTTTCCCTCTTGGGGATCCGAGTGGTTTTTATTTTTTTTGGTATCTATCATATTTTTTGAAGCTGCAAATTTAAGAAATTAAAATTGTACCCCCATCTTTTTTAGACACGGATTACTTTATCAATCCCGTTTATTTTTTTAATCTTAGAAATGAGTTCGTCTAAAATGATTTTGTTTTTAACAACCACCACTATATTTCCTGAAAAAATCCCATCGTTGGTATCAAAACTCAAACTTTTCATATCCACGTTCATATTGTTGGAAATCACTTTGGTGATGTTGTTAATCAGTCCCAAATTATCGATACCGGTGAGTTGTAATTGGGCTCTAAAATCTTGTTGGGAAGAGTCGATCCACTTGGCTTGGAGGATGCGGTAGGTGTAATTGCTTTGCAGTTGGAGCGCGTTGGGGCAGTTAAATTTATGCACTTTTATCCCATCGTTGACGGTGACAAACCCAAATACTTTGTCACCCGGTATGGGATTGCAACAACTGGCTAATCGATAATCGAGTTTTTGTTCTTCTTTCCCAAAGACCAACTGATCGTACTGAATGGTGATTTCTTCCCGGTCGGTCTCTTCGGGGTGGGGACGACGGATTCTATTTTTTAGGAAAGACATAAACGCATTGCTGCGGGAAGAGGCAAAATCACGGATTTGTTTGTTGCTGATACTTCCATTACCTACTCGGTAGAATAAATCTTGACTGGTATGCAGTTTGAAGAATCGTACCAATTGATTGGTGGTTCGTTCGTCGAGATTAATTCGGAGGGATTTTAATTTGCGTGTCAATACATTTTTTCCTTCGTCGGCAATTTTTTTGGTTTCTTCTTTGAGAGTAGCCCGTATTTTAGATTGTGCTTTACCAGTGGTGGTATAATCCAACCAGTTGACGGTGGGTTTGGCCTGATCGGAAGTAATTACCTCTACTTGGTCACCGCTTTTCAGTTCGGTACTTAGAGGTACTAGTTTTCCATTGACTTTGGTTCCTCGGGTTTTGATCCCAATTTCGGTATGAATGGCAAAAGCAAAATCCAAGGCGGTGGCTCCTTTGGGCAAAGAAACTAAATCGCCCAGCGGAGTAAATACAAAGATTTCCTTGGAGTATAAGTTGAGTTTAAACTGCTCTACAAAATTAACCGCATTGATTTCTGAATTCTCTAAGGCCTCTTGCAGTTTGTTAAGAATCTGTTCCAAACTTTGGTCCTGCCGTTCTTCTTTGTTTTTGTATTTATAATGGGCTGCAAATCCTTTTTCAGCGATTTCATTCATCCGCTCACTGCGAATTTGCACTTCCACCCAGCGGCCTTTTGGTCCCATGACTGTAATATGTAATGCCTCATAACCGGTGGATTTGGGTGACGAAATCCAGTCGCGGAGCCGATTGGGGTTGGGACGAAAATGGTCGGTCACGATGGAGTAAATTTTCCAAGCCAAAAATTTCTCCTCTTCCGGTTTGCATTTGTAGATGATACGTACCGCAAATTTATCATACACTTCTTCATACGACACATTTTGCTGTAGCATTTTTCGGCGTATCGAGAAAATGGACTTCGGACGTCCTTTGATTTCGTAGTCTAAGTTTTCTTTGTCTAAACTGGCTTTGATAATGTTGTTGAAGTCCAAGATGTAAGCGTCTTGTTCTTCTTTACTTTCTTTGATTTTGTTCAGGATACTATAATACATATCGGGGTCTATGTATTTGATACTTAGATCCTCGAGTTGCGTTTTGATATTGTACAAACCGATGCGGTGGGCCAGCGGGGCATAGATGTACAGGGTTTCGGAAGCAATTTTAATTTGCTTGTCGTTTCGCATGGCATCCATGGTAATCATATTGTGCAGTCGGTCGGCAATTTTTATTATAATTACCCGTACATCATCATTGAGCGTCAAGAGCATTTTCCGAAAATTTTCCGCTTGCAGCGAAATATCTTTTTCGGATTGTAAGTTGGAGATTTTGGTTAATCCATCTACTATACGTGCAATGGTCGGATTAAACGAATTGGATATTTCTTCCAAGGTGATTTTGGTATCTTCCACCACATCATGCAGCAGCGCAGCGGCTATGGAAGTAGCGTCAAGACCAATTTCAGAAGCTACGATTTTTGCTACCGCAATGGGATGAAAAATATAGGCTTCCCCCGATTTTCTACGTTGGTCTTTATGCGCTTCTACCGCCGTATCAAAGGCTTTTCTTATCAGTAACTTATCTTCGTCAGTAAGCGAACGATAGCTCACCCGCAACAATTCTTTGTACTGCCGAGCAATATTTTTGTTCTCTTTTTCTAAGTCTATAACATTCTCCATACTACCCTAAAGTTACAACTATTTTTTGAAAAATTACTAGCTGCTTGTATTTTTAAAATGATACTCCAATCGGGACTTATTTGGTGTTGCTAGGTGGTCTTTTGTAACCCTTTTTTATACTCCATTATTTTTGTTAAGCAAATCCGTTTCTATTGAGTTACATCCTTTTTTTGGGTTTCCCCAAATTTTTAGAAAAATTACTGGAAAAATTCGAGTGTATTTCCTAAAATGTTTGTCCTTCTCAAGCGAATTGCGTTCGGTTAAACTATTTGAGCTGTGGGGAGTCTAAATCCTTAGCCACTGCCCAACGAATGGGAATCCAAAGTCAAGCTAAAATACAGCTTAATTGAGTACCCCACCTTTTGCATTACAAAGGTAAGAAATAGGCGGACAGAGGTAAAATTTTCGACCTTAATTTTCCTTGAAAAAAGTTGGATTACGAACGATTTTAATTGGTGTAAAACCTTGTTTATAACTCCTATTTTTGGGGCAATTTAAGTGGTCTTTATTCGTTATTTTTGTGGCAACCTTTATTTGAAAAAATCTTTGATGTATTCGTATTTATGAGTCGTATTTTAATTGTTTTCGGACTATTTTTTTCTTTTTCTACTAGTTTTTCACAAGAGTTACACCCCTTAATTGATTACGATCATCAAGAAGAACAAATGCAATGGGTGGAATCTACTTATGCTTCTATGACTTTGGAAGAAAAGGTAGGCCAATTATTTATGGTCGATTTATTTTCTTCCGACCCCCCATCCAAGATAGACCGGGTTAAGAATTTGGTGACCAATTACCACATCGGTGGAGTAATTTTTTCGAAAGGGGGACCGGTACGACAAGCCCACATCAATAACCAACTGCAAGATTTGGCGAAAACCAAATTGTTAATCGCTATGGATGCCGAGTGGGGGTTGGCCATGCGCTTAGATTCTACCTATGCGTTTCCTTGGAATATGACTTTAGGAGCTATTGAAGATGCAAGTTTGATTTACGAAGTGGGTAAACGCATTGGTCAGCACAACAAACGCATGGGGGTTCATATCAATTTTGCACCGGTTTTAGATATCAATACCAATCCTTTAAACCCCATTATCGGCAATCGCTCTTTCGGCGAAGACCGGGATAATGTGACCCTCAAAGCCATGGCGTTTATGCAAGGTATGCAGAGTGAAGGTGTATTGGCCAATGGCAAACACTTTCCCGGACACGGAGACACCGATACCGATTCGCATAAAACGCTACCTACGGTCTTGTTTTCTGAAATCCATATTGATACGGTCGAGTTACACCCTTATAAAAAATTGTTTTCCCGCGGTTTGGCCAGTGTGATGATTGCACATCTTAACATTCCTGCTTTGGAGCCCCGCAATATGCCGGTATCATTATCGGAACGAGTGGTTACCGAATTATTACAAGAAAAACTCGGTTTTCAAGGGTTGGTCTTTACCGATGCTTTGAATATGAAAGGGGCCGCTGATTACAAAAACCCCGGGGAGGTAGATCTAGCCGCTTTCCTGGCGGGAAATGATATATTGTTGATTTCTGAAGATGTTCCCAAAGCACACCAGTTGATCATCGAAAATTACCAAAAGGGCACCATTACCGAAGAACGCTTGGCTCATTCGGTTAAAAAAATATTAATGGCCAAATACAAAGTGGGTTTGCATGCATACCAACCGGTCAATACACAGTATTTGTACCAAGATTTAAACTCGGTCAAAGAGGATGCTTTGTATGAGAAATTACTCGAAAATGCGGTTACCGTAGTAAAAAATACCGATCAGACCGTCCCTATCAAAACCCTGGAAAATAAAAAGTTTGCCTACGTACATTTTGGCGATGACAGCGGGGATGCTTTTTTTAACCAGCTCAATAAATATACGCAAGTAGATCAGGTAAAAGGGGCTAGCTTGGATGAGTTGATTAAAAAATTAGAAACCTACGACCAAGTTATTATTGGTTTTCACAAATCGAACGAAAACCCGTGGAAAGGATTTAAATTTACTCAAAAAGAACTCACTTGGATTTATGAAATTGCTCGTACCAATCGGGTGATTTTAACGGTATTTGCCCGTCCTTATGCCTTGATGGATCTAAAAACAACAACCCATTTTGAAAGTATCGTTATAGGATATCAAAACAGTAAAATAGCGCAAGAAGTAACCGCGCAAATTCTGTTTGGAGCTCGAGAAGCCAAAGGAAAATTACCGGTTTCTGCTGGAGCGGATTTTCCAGTCAATACCCAAATTTTGACTCATCTTTTGGGACGTTTAACTTATGGTGTACCCGAAACCGTGGGGATGAATTCCCAAAAATTAAAAAAAGTAGATTCGTTGGCTCAAGAAGTCATTCGAAGAAAAATGGCACCGGGGTTACAAATTTCTATCAGTAAATCAGGTAAAGTGGTGTATCAAAAAAGTTTTGGACACCATACCTACGAAAAAAATATCTCCGTAGAAAACCACCATATGTACGATTTGGCTTCATTGACTAAAATACTAGCCGCTACTCCGGTGTTGATGAAAATGAAAGATGAAGGCCACCTGAGCTTAAAATCGACTTTGGGTGATTTACTGCCGGAATACCAAGGTACTGATAAAGCTAACATTTCGGTTCAAGCGATGTTTTCCCACTATGCGAAATTTCGATCTTGGATTCCTTTTTATAAACAGACCTTGGATTCGATCACTAAAAAATTGGATTCCCGATATTACAGCACTGAATATTCGGCGAGTTTTCCCTTGCGAGTATCTAAAGGTATATGGGCAAATACTGAAATAGAGGATTTTGTTTTTCAAACAATTAAAGATTCTAAATTAAATAAAGACTTAAAGTATTTGTACAGTGATTTACCGTTTTATTTAGTAAAAAAAATTGCGGAAAATCAGTACGAAATACCCTTTGACCAGTTGATACAGCAAAGTCTTTTTGACCCGTTAGGAGCCAATTTAATAGGATTTAATCCGACTCGAAAATTCGGATTGGATCAAATTCCGCCAACTGAAATGGATCTCAGTTTCCGGGGAGAAATTGTTCATGGGTACGTTCACGATCAAGGAGCGGCTATGCTCGGTGGAGTGAGTGGGCATGCGGGTTTGTTTTCTAATGCCAACGATGTTAACAAAATCATGCAATTGTTTATACAGCGTGGTTTTTACGGGGGCCAGCGTTATTTTGATCCAGAGACTCTGGATACTTTTAATACTTGTTACTACTGCCACCGCAATGTGCGCCGAGGGGTAGGCTTTGACAAGCCGCAGTTGGGTAAATCGGGACCCACTTGTGGATGTACTTCTCAAAGTAGTTTTGGGCACTCGGGCTTTACAGGTACTTTTACTTGGGCCGACCCGGAAAATGAAATTGTTTATGTATTTTTATCCAATCGAACTTTTCCGGATGCCGAAAATCGTTTGATGATATCCAGTAATATTCGTTCGGATATACAACAAGCTATCTATGATGCGGTGGATTGGTAATAGGCGTACACAAATAAATACATAAAATACTTAGTTATGAAAATAGCCATAGTTTGTTATCCTACATTTGGTGGTAGTGGGGTAGTCGCTACCGAGTTGGGTATCGAATTGGCCAAACGCGGTCATCAAATTCATTTTATAACCTACAAACAACCGGTTCGATTGGAATTGTTGGCCAATCAAATTCACTTTCACGAAGTCAATATACCCGAATATCCACTGTTCAAATACCAACCCTACGAATTAGCACTTTCTAGCAAGTTGGTGGACGTCATTCGGTGTTATGAGATTGATTTACTTCACGTACACTATGCAATACCTCATGCTTATGCCGGTTATATGACTAAAAAAATGCTGGAGGAGGAAAAAATTTATATTCCGATGATGACAACCTTACACGGGACGGATATTACGCTGGTAGGTAGTCATCCTTTTTATAAACCGGCGGTCACTTTTAGTATCAACAAAAGTGATGTAGTTACCTCGGTATCTGAGAGTTTAAAGCAAGATACACTTCGGTTATTTGATGTTAAGGTGCCTATTGAAGTGATCCCTAATTTTGTGGATTTGTACAAACACAGTCGGGAGGCTCATAGCGATTGTCGCCGTCATTTTATGGCTTCCGAAAACGAATTTATCATCACTCATATCAGCAATTTTAGAGCGGTAAAACGCACCGAAGATGTAGTACAGGTTTTTTATAAAATCCAACAACAGATTCCGGCTAAGTTGATGATGGTAGGCGAGGGGCCGGATAAGGTAAAAGCAGAGAACTTATGTGCTTCGTTGGGCATTTCCCACCGCGTACAATTTGTGGGAAATAGTGATGAGGTTACTAAAATCCTGTGTTTTTCGGACTTGTTCCTACTTACTTCCGAAAAAGAAAGTTTTGGATTGGTAGCTTTAGAAGCTATGGCCAGTGGAGTTCCTGTGATTTCCACCAATGTAGGTGGTTTGCCCGAAGTCAATCTACACGGGCATACCGGCTTTTTAAGTGAGTTAGGAGATATTGACCAAATGGCTGACTACGCCTTACAATTATTGAAAAATACCGATTTGCTGAACTCTTTTAAGAAAAACGCGAAGGAATATGCGAGAAAATTTGATATACATACCATCGTCCCGATGTATGAAAACCTTTATTATCACGCCATTGAACAATTAAAATTAAAAATATGAAACAACTGTTATTTCTTTTGATTCCCTTTTTTGTAGGATGTAATTGTACTAAAAAAACAACCTCTAAAAATACAGGTTCTACCGCCTCGTATGAAGTATTATTTCAAAGTAATTACGGTGGAAATGAAGAAAAATCGTATCAGGTTATTCATTCGCTGGAAGACTTACAAAATACCTTGGGAAATCCGCTGTTAGAAAACAATCAAGAATTTAATTCCCGACTTGTTCAAATAGACTTTGACAAACAAGCCGTAGTAATATTGCATATGGGTACAAGAAATACCGGGGGCTATTCTATTGGTATAGAAGAGGTTTTGGTAACGGACGATACTACGTATGTGAAGGTTAAGGAAACCACTCCCGAACCCGGTATGAATGTCACCATGGCTCTGACTGCTCCTTTTTGTATTGCGGTCATTAACACCAACAAAAACATCCTTTTTCAATAAGTAAAAAGCTGTCAAAAAGGGTTGAATTCTTTTACCCAAAGATAGATATATCCAAGGCTTACGAGTGATTTCCTTTTTTGACAGCTTGGGGGAAATTTTTTAAAATTGGTAGCGTGCACTGATACCGATGTCAAAATTGACATCGTCCCGCACCCCACCAAAATCTATTTCGGGTCTAAAGTCAAACGACAATAAGAGTGGGAAATCAAAATAATACTCAATTCCCACGACCCCGGTCGCATAGGCAAAAAACCTGTCATTGGGGTGGTGATGGTGGTGGTGATGATCAAAATTAACCGATCCCAAACCCAAACCCGGTCCGACATACCAGTTAAAATTGCCATCAATATGCCAAACCCATTCAAACAAGCCGGTAAGCTTACTTACATCGTAATGGGAATGACGTCGAAGACCCAACCCAAATTCCAACCGATTGTTGTTCATAATGGCTCGTTGGTAATTGACTTCGGCGCCGATTGCCCGGCTCTCACTAATTCGAATACCAATAGCATTTTTAGATAGTTGCTGCGCAAAGAGGGGGGTACTGGCTCCCAACATCAATACAAACAAAATAACATGTTTCATAAATTACATAATTGATTTACTATTTATAACTACTTTTTTTAAATTTCATTTTGTGGGTTTTTCATAATTCTTAGTTAATAGGTATTAAAAAGTGTTAATTTTACGGGATTGCTAGTTACCCTCCATGAAAAACGGTTTTCACGAAAAATTAAAACAGTTGTCCAACACCTTGGCAGGCGAGTTGTACTTCGATAGCTTATACCAATCCCTTTACGCTACGGATGCTTCTATTTATCGTATCAAACCTTTAGCTGTTGCCTTCCCCAAAGGGGAAGACGATCTAAAAAAGCTACTGGCTTTTGCACGAGAACACCATACTTCAATCATTCCTCGAACAGCAGGAACTTCTTTAGCGGGTCAAGTCGTGGGACACGGAATAGTGGTGGATGTTTCCAAATATTTAAATCAAATCGTTCATATTGATACGGCTACCCAAAGGGCGGTGGTGCAACCGGGGGTAATTCGCGACGACTTAAACCGAGCGCTTCGTTCTCACGGTTTGTTTTTTGCACCCAATACGTCCACCTCCAACCGATGTATGATAGGGGGGATGGCGGGAAATAATTCCAGCGGAACCACCTCGATTAAATACGGAGTTACCCGTGATAAAGTGCTGGAGATGGAAGTATTATTGGCCGATGGTTCCAAAGCCGTATTTGGAGAAATTACGGTGGCTGAATTTTTCGCGAAAGCGAAACAACCTAGCTTGGAGGGACAAATATACCGTCAACTGTACCAACTACTTGGTGATACAACAGTGCAACAGCGCATTGTCGAACAATTTCCCAAACCTACTATACACCGACGAAATACGGGTTATGCAGTGGATGAATTATTAAAATCAGAGGTTTTCAGTCCTGACGGCACCCGATTTAATCTTTGTAAATTACTTTGTGGGAGCGAAGGAACTCTCGCATTTACTACCCAGCTCACCTTGCAATTAGATCCGGTTCCTCCGCCACTAACGGCGATGGTGTGTGCTCATTTTGATTCCATTAAAAAGTGTTTACAAGCCGTTTTGCCGGCGATGCAATACGATTTAGATACCTGTGAAATGATGGACAAAGTGGTGCTGGATTGCACGCAACAAAACCCCAAATACCGCAGTAGCCGGTTTTTTATTTCGGGTGATCCCCAAGCTATACTAATGTTGGAAGTCAAAGCAGACAGTCCCGCTTTATTAGATCAAAAAGTACAGGGGTTGTTGCATACGCTACACCAAACCGGGTTGTGTTATGCCTTGCCGGTTTTGTATGGAGAAGATACCGAAAAAGCGCTCGATTTACGTAAAGCCGGATTGGGTTTGTTAGGCAATTTAGTAGGCGATCGAAAAACGATTCCATGTATTGAAGATACAGCCGTTGCGGTGGAAGATCTGGCTGCTTATATAAACGATTTTAGCGAGTTGATGGATCATTATGGCCAGCAAGCCGTGTATTACGCACACGCCGGAGCGGGAGAGTTGCATTTGCGACCGATTTTGAATATCAAGAAAGGGGCAGAGGTAGATTTGCTGTATCAAATTACACGTGATGTAGCGCATTTGGTAAAAAAATACCGAGGCTCTCTCAGTGGTGAGCACGGCGACGGCATAGTGCGTTCGTCGTTTATTGAGCTGATGATTGGTAAAGAAAATGTCGAGTTATTACGCCAAATTAAACAAACCTTTGATCCACAGGGAATTTTAAATCCGGGAAAAATTGTTGATCCGTGGCCCATGACACAAAACCTCAGGTACCAACCCGATAGGTCAGAACCTGAAATTGAAACCTTGTTGGATTTTTCCAAGGAACAAGGAATTTTACGCGCCGTTGAACAATGTAATGGAAGTGGTGATTGTCGAAAACCCGAAGCTTATGGGGGTGTGATGTGTCCGAGTTACCGAGTTACTCAAGATGAAAAATACAGTACTCGCGGGCGAGCCAATGTACTGCGTGAATTTTTGACTAACGGGGTTCAGAAGAATCCTTTTGATCATCCCGAGATTAAAGAAGCGATGGCTCTATGTGTAGGTTGCAAAGGCTGCCAAAACGAATGTCCTTCCAATGTGGATATAGCTGCCATGAAGACGGAATTCTTATACCAATACCGTCAAATTCACGGTAGTCAACGTAGAGAAAGATGGTTGGTAGAAAATTATAAATGGCTTCAACGCGCCAAAAGATTTCCGGGGATTTTTAATTTTTTCCTTACGGGAAAACTTACTTCACCGTTGATTAAAAAATGGTTAGGAATTCATCCCAAGCGATCGTTACCTAAAGTGTCGGCTCACGATTTCTACAAAGCCTACCAAAAGTTAACTAATCAATCACGAAACTATAAAAAAGAAGTGTGGTTTTTTGTGGATGAATTTATTGAAACTACCGATACCGCCCTCGGAATCGATGCGCTTCAGTTGCTGGATAAATTAGGTTATAAAGTGTTGCTTACGTCGCATGCACCCAGTGGCCGTGCACATATTTCGATGGGTTTTTTAGAAGAAGCCCGGCAGTATGCCCAACACAATGTGGCTACTTTCAAAGATATAATTAATGCTGAGCGCCCTTTGATAGGTATCGAACCCTCAGCCATTTTAAGTTTTAGAGACGAGTATTTACGTTTAGTACCGGATCAAAAATCTGCCGAACAAGTAGCTAAGAATACGTTTACTATTGAAGAATTTTTACACCGCGAGTGGGAACTGGGAAACCTGAGTTCGGAAGCATTTTGTAACGACCACCAAGAAATTAAGTTGCATGTACACTGCCATCAAAAAGCCCTGTCGTCGATAACGCCGACCTATAATTTGTTGAATATACCAAAAAACTTTAAAGTCACTATAATCCCTTCGGGTTGTTGTGGTATGGCTGGAAGTTTTGGTTACGAACAAGAGAATTATTCAGTGAGTATGGCTATGGGCAGGTTGAGTTTATTTCCTGCCGTAGAGAAAGCCGCGACAACCACGATTATTGTAGCCACTGGTACCAGTTGTCGTCATCAGATAGAAGATGCTACCCAGCGAAAAGCAGTACACCCAGTGACCATTTTAAATCAGGCCTGTCTTTTAGTATAAGACAGCAGCAAGTGGAAGAAAAACATTCAGTAGTAAGGATATCGTTTAATAAACTTTAATTTTAATAAGAATAAGTATATTTTTGTTACAAATACAATTCCTAGCATGGCATCCAACACTTTTGGAAAAATTTTTACACTTACCACTTATGGCGAATCTCATGGAGAATCAATAGGAGGCATTATTGATGGTTGTCCCGCTGGAATACAATTGGATTTTGATAAAATTCACTACGAATTAAGTCGGCGAAAACCCGGCCAATCCAAACTCGTTACCCAACGAAAAGAAACCGATGAAGTTCAATTTTTAAGCGGTCTTTTAAACGGGGTTACCACTGGGGCACCCATTGGCTTTCGAATTCAAAATATAGATGCCAAGCCGAAGGATTATGATTTTAACCAAGAGGTGTATCGGCCTTCCCATGCTGATTTTACATACGATAAAAAATATGGAATACGAGATTATCGGGGAGGTGGGCGATCGTCCGCTCGGGAAACAGCCAGTTGGGTGGTAGCCGGAGCTATAGCCAAACAAGTGATTGCTTCCATTCGGATTCACGCATTTGTCTCGTCGGTGGGTGAAATTTCTATACACAAACCCTACCAAGAACTAGATTTCTCCTTGATTGAAAAGCATCCTACGCGTTGTCCTGATCCCATCACCGCTGAGAAAATAGAAGCCCAAATACGGGAGGTAAAAAAACAGGGCGATACCATTGGAGGAACGGTAACTTGTGTGGTACAACAAGTCCCCCTAGGATTGGGCGAACCGGTTTTTGAAAAACTACACGCTCAATTGGGCAAGGCAATGCTAAGTATCAACGCAGTGAAAGGTTTTGAATACGGTAGTGGTTTTACTGGCGCTCGTATGAAAGGTAGCGAGCACAATGATATTTTTACTTCTCAGGGCCGTACATTAACCAACTGGAGCGGAGGTATTCAGGGTGGTATTAGCAATGGTATGGATATTTATTTCCGAGTGGCTTTTAAACCGGTGGCTACCCTTATGCAATCCCAACCCACTCTAGATATGCAGGGGAATCTGGCTACCATACACGGCCAAGGACGACATGACCCTTGTGTGGTTCCGCGAGCCGTACCTATAGTTGAGGCTATGGCTGCCCTGGTATTAACCGACTTTTATTTGTTAAACAAAATTTCCCAAATTTAATATGAATAAACTGGCACTACACTGGAAAATTATTATCGGAATGGTATTGGGGATCATTTGGTCTCTCCTTTCAAGTTCATTGGGATGGAGTCAATTCACACTCGATTGGATTGCACCGTTTGGAACTATTTTTATCAACTTACTTAAACTGATCGCCATTCCTTTGGTTCTATTTTCCATAATTAATGGGATAGCCAGTATGGGAAGTACTACTAATTTGGGACGTTTAGGGTTTAAAACACTTGGGTTGTATTTTCTAACTACGGTTTTCGCTGTAGGTTTTGGATTGTTATTAGTAAATGTATTTCAACCGGGGGTACATATCAACGAAAATAGTCGGATTGACAATCGAATATCTTATGAACTATGGGCAAATGAGCATGGCGTGGAGATTAAAGATTCTAAAAATTTTCTGTTAAATCCCCAATACACTGATCGGGTTCAAAATCTCTCCGGAGAGTTGGTGGATGCCTCAGCTATAGAATCAAGAATTAAAACCGCTGAAGCTTTGCAAGACCAAAGTCCGTTACAATTTTTAGTAAATATAGTACCTGAAAATCTATTTATGTCACTTTCTAACAACAGCTTGATGTTGCAAATTATATTTTTTGCTATCTTTTTTAGTATTGCGCTGTTGTTTATACCCCAAGAAAAAGCTCGTCCGGTTATGGGTTTTATAGAAGGATGTTTGGAGGTTTTCTTAAAAATGGTCGATTTTGTGATGCAGGCGGCCCCCTTCTTTGTTTTTGCCCTTTTAGCAGGAGTTGTGAGTGAAATGGCTCAAGATGATGTAGGTAAAGTGGTTGAAATTTTTAAGGGACTTTCTTGGTACACACTAACGGTTTTGGGAGGCTTGTTGTTTATGATTTTTGTGTTTTATCCTCTTTTAATACATTTTTTTGTAAAAAAAATATCTTACCGCGACTTTTTAAAAGCCATAAGTCCGGCACAAACTTTAGCCTTTTCTACCTCAAGTAGTGCTGCAACACTTCCTGTCACTATGGAATGTGTGGAGAATAATTTAGGTGTAGAAAAAAAAATTACCGGTTTTGTACTGCCTATAGGTGCCACCGTGAATATGGATGGTACCAGTATGTACCAAGCCATTGCGGTAGTATTCTTAGCCCAGTTGCATATTATTGATCTGACACTCACCCAACAATTGATTATTGTTTCTATGTCGGTTTTAGCCTCCATTGGTGCGGCGCCGGTGCCCAGTGCAGGTTTGGTTATGTTAATAATTATCATGGATGCTGTAGGTCTCAATCCTGCTTGGATTGCTATCATTTTTCCGGTCGATCGTATCTTAGACATGTTTCGAACCGTTGTAAATATAACAGGAGATGCTACAGTAACCACTTTAATCGCTCAGAGTGAAGGAAAGCTCCACTATAATAATCCTCCGGATAGTCCTACAGAAACTTTTGATTTGGAATCGTAGAAATCACAAAGCCGTTTCAGCAATGACTGAAACGGCTTTGTGATTCAAATAATACAGATTATTAATTAGAAAACAATTTTTTTAATTGCTTTAAAACCTTCCGCTGATAGAATACTTACCAAATACACTTGATTTGTAGTAGTCAAATTAATAGAAGTGGTGTTTTGATTAATAGTGTGGTTTTGAGCAATTAATTTACCTGAAATATCATAAACACTAACTGTTTCTAAAATATTAGATGATTTAATCATCATGGTATTTCCTGATTTTGAAATTTTTAAGTTTTCTACAAAAGAAAATTCTGTTGTAGCCACAGGATCTCCTACGGTCACTAGATAATCTTCAAACTCACCGTAGTCAAAATCTAAGTTACATGGGTTTTCGAATGGATCGGGTGCCGCTCGAACAGAAACGCGCATTCTGTAGGTACCTTCTTCTACATCGGCAGGGATGTAGATGTCACCAGTAACTGTGCTTGCCGAACCTACTCCTAGAAAGTAAAATTCATCCACATCAAATGTTTCACTTGCATCAAAATCAATCCATACACCAACCGCTTCAGAATCCCATCCACCACCAACATCCACCGACATGGAATAGGTTTCTCCCGCTTCAACCTCGGCCGGGTCTACGGTTTCAGTAAAAATCTTCATAGCCATCAAAACCACAATCAGATGGATTATTAATTCCGGTAAATTCAACATTAGTAATCAAATCACCATCCGTACAATCCACTCCGCCTGGAGTACAATGCTGGGCTTGGATCCCCTGCGATACAAAAACAAAAGCAAACAGGGTTAGGAATTTTAAAAATGTAATTTTTTTCATAATAATATTATTTTGACAATTAATAATTGTGATAAAATAAATAAAATTTTAATAAAATACTATTTTTTAATTAATATTTTTTTTAATTTCGTTTTGATTTAGTTTGTTAAGCCAAAAGGATAAAATGCAGAGGATTTATGAAAAGGATATTTACCCTATTAATTGGATTTGGGTGCTTTAGCACCATAGCACAAGTAGGCATTAATACTACGACACCTAGTCCCGCATCCGTATTACATATCGAAAGTACAAGTGGAGGAACCCATTTTGGTGGTTTATTGCCTCCGAAAGTGACTTTAGTCCAACGAGATTTGATTCCAGTTGGATCCGGAGACGACGGAATGTTGATTTTTGTAAGTGATGGCGATTATCGTTGTCTTCAAATCTACAACGAAGCTCAAGAGAGCTGGATGAATATTTTTTGTTACGATGCTACCATGCCGGTTTCAACGATTTTAGCTAGTTGGGAAGTTTCAGGAATTACTCAATTTGGACCCAGTCCCTTGGAGGCCGATTATTATAATCCCCAGGTGATTGGTTCGGGTTTAATTCGTGGAAGCGGACTCAACAACGAAGGGACCCAGGTGGCTCAAAATGCTTGGGGAGCCAATGGTTGGGACGGAACAAGTAATGCAACTGAAGCCCAGTTAGCACAAAAATATGTTACTTTTACCATAGGGCCATCAGTGGGTCAAACCTTGAGTTTTCATGCCATTGCACCGTATAATGTCAGACGCTCCAATACGGGACCTTCACATGGGTTGTGGCAATACAGTCTAAACGGGATCGATTTTGTGAATATTGATTCGGAAATTGTATGGGGAACTGTTTATACGGCCTCCGGTAATCCACAAGTAGAAATTGATTTGAGTGGTATCGAAGCATTGCAAGAAATTAGCTACCCCAACCAAGTGACTTTTCGAATCGTTTGTTGGAATGCGTCCAACTCGCAAGGTACATGGTATATCAATAACCAACCCGGCGTATCCGATTTAATCATCTATGGTGCTTTCTAAGCAAGTGCTCTTTTTAGATAATGTGCGGTGTAGGAATTTGAAGAATCTATAATCTCTTCCGGACTTCCACAAGCAACGAGGTATCCCCCTTGGTCGCCACCTTCCGGTCCTAAATCAATGATGTAGTCTGCACATTTTATCAAATCGATATTGTGTTCGATAACAATTACGGAATGGCCTTTTTGAATTAAGGCGTCAAAAGATTTGAGTAATTTCTTAATGTCATGAAAATGCAGTCCCGTGGTGGGTTCGTCAAAAATAAATATAGCTTTGTCTTTGGTATCTCCTTTGACTAAAAAAGAGGCGAGTTTAATTCTTTGTGCTTCACCTCCCGATAGGGTAGAAGAACTTTGTCCTAAGGTGATATAGCCCAAACCTACCTCTTGAAGGGGTTGTAATCTGGAATATATTTTAGGTTGTTGATGCGTTTTAAAAAATTGGATCGCATCGTCGATGGTCATTTGTAGTACGTCGTCTATATTTTTTTCCTCAAAAGTGACTTCCAAAACTTCTTTTTTAAAGCGTTTACCTTGGCAAGTTTCGCATTCTATGTGTACATCGGCCATAAACTGCATTTCTACGGTAACTTGTCCTTCTCCTTTGCACATTTCACATCGTCCTCCATCCACATTAAAAGAAAAATGTTTGGCTTGAAAGTTATTTATTTTAGATAGTTTTTGTGAGGCAAAAAGATTTCTAATTTCATCATAAGCTTTGATATAAGTCACTGGATTGGAGCGACTGGATCTACCTATAGGGTTTTGATCGACAAATTCTACAGATTTAAATGGATTTAATGTACCTTCCATTTTTGAAAATTGTCCGGGCTTTTCTCCTACACCCATCAATTCTCGTTGTAAAGCAGGATACAATATTTTTCGAACCAATGTACTTTTACCACTTCCTGAAACACCGGTAACCGCTACAAAACATGACATAGGAAAAAATACATCAATATTTTTTAAATTGTTCTGTCGAACCCCAACCAGACGGATTCCATTTTTAATCGGTCTTCTTTTTTCGGGAATCGGGATGCTCAGCTTTCCGTTGAGGTATAGTGAAGTGAGAGAATCTTGTTGCAGAATTTCTTGATAAGAACCATGAGCCACTACCTGACCTCCATAACTCCCAGCCTCCGGTCCTATGTCAATGATTTGATCGGCAGCCTGCATAATATCGGCATCATGTTCTACCACAATGACTGTATTTCCTAAATCACGAAGAGATTTTAATACCTGTATGAGTTTCTCAGTGTCTTTGGGATGCAACCCAATACTGGGTTCATCTAAAATATACATGGAGCCCACCAAACTACTTCCCAGTGAGGTAGCTAGATTAATGCGTTGGGATTCTCCTCCGGACAAGGTATTAGATCTTCGATTGAGGGTCAAATACCCCAAACCCACATTTTCGAGAAATGACAAGCGGTTGTTTATTTCAACGAGCAATCGTTTAGCTATTTGCTGTTCGTGTTCTGTCCATTGTATTTCAGAGAAAAATTGCCGCAGTTCGTAAATGGGAATTTCAACCAAATCGGTAATGGAGTGACCGTTGATTTTAACGTATTCGGCTTCTGGTCGCAAACGCTTTCCCTTACAGGTAGTACATTTGGTTTTTCCGCGATAGCGAGAAAGAAGTACACGATTTTGGATTTTATAACTTTTCTCTTCAAGAAATTTAAAAAAGGAGTGTAGGCCTTCAAAATACTTGTTTCCTTCCCAAACCAATTGTTTTTGTTGCTCGGTTAATTCAAACCAAGGCCGATGAATGGGAAAATCAAATTTATAGGCGTTATTGACTAATTGATCGCGGTACCACTGCATACTTTCTCCTCGCCAGGGAAAAATAGCATTTTCATATACGGAAAGTGCTGTATTAGGAATTACCAATTCTTCATCGATGCCAATCACATCTCCATATCCCTCACAGGTAGGGCAGGCTCCATAGGGATTATTAAAACTCAACAAATGCTCATTGGGTTCTAAAAATGTCATACCATCGGCTTCAAAACGATTGGTAAATTCCACGCGCTGGCCTGAGTCGAGATGTTCTATATTTAAAGTTCCTTTCCCTTCAAAAAATGCAATTTCAATGGCATCAGCCAAGCGGTTGTAAAAATCGTTGTCATTTTGGGTAATAATACGGTCAATGACCAGTTCAAACTCCGACAGAGTTTGTGCAGGATTTACTTCATCAATCCGAAACACTTGGTCGCTGATTTTAATCCGCGAAAATCCTTGTTGATTAAGTATTTGAAGGTGTTCTTCAAAACTCCGATCAGGAGTTAATGTAACCGGAGCTAGTAAAAGCAATTTGGTTTTTGTGGGTAAGGTTTTGATATATTCAACAACATCCGTAATGGTATGCTTTTTAACTTCCTGACCCGAAATAGGGGAGTAGGTTTTACCGATACGGGCGTATAAGAGTTTGAGGTAGTCGTAAATTTCGGTGCTGGTACCCACCGTAGAGCGCGGATTGGTAGTATTTACTTTTTGTTCGATAGCAATCGCAGGGGCAATGCCCTTGATATATTCTACTTTAGGTTTATTAAAACGACCTAAGAACTGCCGGGCATAACTCGACAAACTTTCAACATACCTTCTTTGTCCTTCGGCATAGAGGGTATCAAAGGCTAAAGACGACTTACCGGAGCCCGAAAGGCCGGTGATGACTACCAGTTTGTTGCGGGGTATTACTACATCAATGTTCTTAAGATTGTGTAGTTTGGCTCCCTTGATTAGGATGTGATTACGAGGATTAAAAGCTTCAATATTCATTGCAGTACCGAAAGTTTGCAAAGTTACAATAATGTATGGTAAATTTCACTTGAATCAATGATATTCGTACGAGTTTTTTGTTAGAAGGTTCCCCTAGAAGAACTGTTTAAATGTTAAATTTTTTAACTTAGTTGTGAATGTCAAAATTTTATTTATACATTTACACTTCAAAGAAACTAAAAACCACTTGCCTATTGCATATCATTACTTAGCAAATAATAAGATAAAATAATAGAAAATTATCTTTTTTATAATTGTAATGGTATGAATACAACGTCACAGAACGACTCGGTACTTGTTACCGCATATATGAATGGAGATGAGAACGCATTAGCTATTCTCATCGAGCGCCATAAGCAGCGCATTTACAGCTTTATTTACTCTAAAATTGGAAATCGAGACGTCACTGAGGATTTATTTCAGGATACATTTATTAAAGTAATCAATACGCTCAAGCGTCGTGCCTATAACGAGGAAGGTAAATTCCTACCTTGGGTAATGCGTATTTCCCACAATTTAATTATTGATTATTTTAGAAAAAACAACCGAATGCCTCGGTTTGAAAATAATGGTGACTTTAATATTTTTTCGGTTTTAGGAGACAGCGAACTCAATGTAGAAAAGAAAATAATTAAAAGCCAAGTGGAAGAAGACTTAAAACGGCTGATTGAAGAGTTACCGGAAGATCAAAAAGAGGTGTTGGTCATGCGTTTGTACAAGGATATGAGTTTTAAGGAAATATCCGAGCAAACTGGCGTGAGCATTAACACCGCATTGGGGAGAATGCGGTATGCTTTAATCAATTTAAGAAAGGTAATTGAAAAGCATAATATTATTTTAGTAAATTGATACAATATTATCGGTTTGTCTTCGTTCAGTAAATAACTAATACACACAAACCGTTTTATATGGAAAAAATTTACACTGTAACTTCGTCTAAAAAGGCGAAAAATTTATCCCCGAAAGAGGAAACGGTTAAGTTTCTTCTGGATTATTCAAAGGCTTTAAGTGTTATAGATTGTTATAAATTGAAGTTTGAAGCACTTCTAAACTAAACTTTGGAAAAGTCCCGTTTTAAAACGGGACTTTTTTTTGAAGATAACTTATAATTTAGCTTCTTGAATACTTCCCGAGCCGGTTACTTTTATATCTTTTTGGTTAGGGTTTCCGCTGTAAGTGATTTTACCTGAACCAGCCACTCGTGCTTTTAAAAAATCGGTACAATGAACGTTTGCACTACCGGATCCGGCCACTGAAATTTCGGAGGTTTTAGAAATAAGTTTATGAATTTGTGCTTTCCCTGATCCAGCAGTTGATAATTTTAGGGTATCGGTAGCACCCGAAAAAATCATTTTCCCCGAGCCGGCTAATGAAGCCTCTACGTGTTTGGCTTTTAAGTCGAGTTGCAGGGTTCCCGAACCTGCCAGGGATATTTTTAAATCCTCGGCTTGAAGCGGTTGTTGGGTTTGAATCAATCCGGAACCTGCTAAACTCAATCCTGAAATATGTTCTACAGGCACGGTAACCACGATTTTGTGATTGTTGGACGGACGGAGTTGGTAGCCCCTTTTAACTCGGATAGTTAGCTGTTTGTCTTCATTCAAGATTTCTATATAATCCCCAAAGTTAGATTCGGTAGAAACCTGAATTTCACCTTCTGGTCCTGGAACTAACTGAACTTCAAAAATTCCAGCACTATTGACTATGTCGTAAGCTCCAACCGATAATTGCTGTTTTATAACTTGGCCATTACCTCGAATAGTTTGTTCTTGAGAATAACTATAGGAACTCGTTAAAAGTGTAGCTACTACTAGCGTGATAAAAAATTGTCTTGTTTTCATAAATGTTCGTTTTTTGATGATGTAATTGATGATTATAGTTTGTTTAGCTGAACCCCTCCATAGTCGGAGTTAATTACTAAACTGTTTTTAGATTTTTCGGAATTGTAATAGCCTTCGTACTCCTTTTTAGAATTTAACTCTACCCGGCTTTTCAGGTGTATATTTTCTATACCTCGTACCGACGCATAAGAAACTTTGCCAAGGAATTGAAATGAAGCATCCGGATGATATCCCACTTTAATATTGGTGTAACGGGCATTGATTATACCTTGCTGAAAAGCTTTGCCCAATTCCTCAACGTTTAAACTGCCGTATTTAGATTGTATGTTAATCGTTTTAGTAACCAAACCAATACGCTTGGTTATATATTGTCCTTCACCAACCAATTGTTCCACAGAACCAATGTGGATCCGACCGTAATTACTTTTAAAATGGAGGGATTTTACATTTTCAAAATTGGAATTGGTATAATTTCCTACATAAACCACATCATTCGAATTTTCTAAAATAAATTCTGAATAATTGGCTTGTATATTTACATTATTTGCCAGATTTATTGTTGAATTATTGGTGTAATTAAAATACAATATATTTTGTTTTCCCTGTAATTCTCCAAGTATGAGTTTCCCGTAATCACAACGAATGGTTGCGTTTCCTTTGAGCTTGTCCAAACTAACCACTCCATAGTTGTTTTTAATAGTCAGATGATTATTCAAGGGCATTTTCACTAAATAATTAATTTGAAAATTTACATTGGAACTGCGCCCCCAGAAAGTCCAGCCTTGAGAAATGCTATTAATTATTGTTTTTGCAGACACAGACGAAGAAGAATTTACAAAATCGACCGTGATATTGTCCAATTGTTTCTGAACTTGAGATTCTTTATTCCCCGATGTGGTAATAGTAATTTCTATTTGAATCTCGTTTTTATTCCAAGTAATCACATCCACGTTGCCGTACCGATTATCAATATTTAAACTAGCTTCTTTTTGTACATCAAAGGTTTTGTTGATTTTTTTCTCTTTGGTATAATTTCCGGTAGGGAAATTGCCTGCATAAAGCCCCAAGGGCAGCAGAAGTAGTACCCATAAAATTTTATATAGTGTTTTCATGAGGAATGGGTTTTAGATTTTTAATAGTTTCGGTTTGTTTTAATATGGTCTCCAGAATTTCTATACGAGTTTGAAAATTGCTGATCATCGCATAAATCACTCGTTGATCGTTGCCGCTTTTTACTAAATCCTGTTCTAATTGCTGGTAGTCTTTTTCCAAAAGCTGTATTTGGTGTAAACCATCTTCTATAATTTTTTGGGTTTCCGGCGAAATTTTATCTTGGACCAATTGTAGTTCTTTTTCCAAGGTGGCCGTAAAATAGGCTTCGGTTTGTTTCATCTCATCAGATACACCAGCCAATCCATTATTTTGAAGTTGATGTTGATTCCAAAAAGACCATCCAAAAGTGATTAACAATGCCAAACTGGCGGCTATGGAAAGTGGTTTCCAATACACTTTTTTAGGTTTTTTTTGTTGCTGACTAAGTTTGTTTAAAAACCGTTTTTCGTGTCCGGGGGGTGGGGAGACTTCGGGCAAGTCTGAGCTTGCCAAAAGTTCTTTAATTTGCTGATCAAATTTTGAATTCATACCTTATTTTTTTAACAGCAGTTGTTTTAAATTGTTCTTTGCACGAGAAAGCATGGTACGACTGTTAGCGTAACTTAACTCCATGATTTCAGCTATTTCTTCGTGATCGTAGCCCTCCATATAATGTAGGGTCAAAATCTTCCGATAGTTGTCTTTTAATTGCCCTATGGCGGCAATTATTTCTTGCGCTTTTAATTGATTGATATCGGCGATATTTTCTTCTTCTTCTTCTTCTTCTGAGCTGTATTCTTCTTCCGTAATATGCTGCTCGTCTACGTTGAGGTGATGTATTTTTTTTCGATGGGCATTTATACTTTCATTAATCACTATCCGTTTTAACCACCCACCAAAATCTGCTTTATTTTGCAACATATAGAGTCGTGTAAAAGCTGTTAAAAAAGCTTCTTGCATGACATCTTCCGCTTCCGAGGCATCGTTTACAATTCGTAAAGCAGTATTATACATCGCCTTACTGTATCTATGGTACACCTCCATCTGTGCTAGGCGGTTTCCTTGGATGCAATGGTCTAAAAGTCCTTCGATATGTAGTTCAGCTAAAGCCAAAAAAATAAACTCGTTTGTTATAAAGATGAAATTTTTATTTCAATGTTACACTTCCGTGCTATTTAATTGCTACTTTTTTTTACAATTGGCATAAATGTTGTCCTTTTTATCGCATCAAAACTAATCATGTGACTTGTAAGTATTTATAAGATAACCTTTTATACCAATTTTTGGTATATATAATATTTTGATTACACAAAGGTTATATGACACAATGACTGAAAAAAAAATTATGAGCAAAACAAAAATAATAGACATAGACAGTTTGTCATTGCAAATGATGGATGAAGAAACCGAGTTAATCCCTTTAATGACACCCGAGGATGAAGCGACTATAAAGAAAGAAGAACTACCGGATGAATTGCCTATTTTACCACTGAGAAACACGGTTTTATTTCCAGGTGTAGTTATACCTATTACTGCGGGTCGGGATAAATCTATAAAACTAATCAATGATGCCAACCGCAAAACCAAAGTAATCGGTGTGGTGGCTCAAAAAAATGAAGAAATTGAAGAGCCGTCTGTTTCCGATATAAATAAATTGGGTACCATTGCACAAATTTTGCGTGTCTTAAAAATGCCTGATGGTAACATTACCATAATTCTACAAGGCAAACAGCGGTTTAAAATCGATGAGATAACTTCAGAAGCACCTTATTTTACTGCTAAAGTGAGTAAAGTTGAGGAAGCTATACCTCCTAAAAACGATAAAGAATTTAAAGCAGTAATTGAATCTATTAAGGATTCTGCTCTGCAAATCATTAACGAAAGTCCAAACATTCCTTCGGAAGCTGCTTTTGCTATTAAAAATATTGAAAGCAATACTTTTTTAGTCAATTTTGTTGCTTCTAATTTACAAATTTCGGTAGATGATAAGCAAAAACTTCTTGAAATCAATCATCTTAAAGATCGAGCTTTAGATACTTTAAAGCATATGACTATTGAGCTGCAAAAACTGGCTCTAAAAAACGATATACAATCAAAAGTTCGATTGGATATTGACCAACAACAACGCGAGTATTTTTTGCATCAGCAAATGAAAACCATACAAGAGGAGTTGGGTGGGTTTTCGTACGAAGAGGAATTGGAGGAAATGCGACAAAAAGCCAAAAGCAAGAAATGGAGTGTTGAGGTGGAAAAACATTTTGAAAAAGAATTTTCCAAATTACAGCGGATGAATCCTCAAGTTGCCGAATACTCCATTCAGCGTAATTATTTGGACCTATTATTAGAATTGCCATGGAATGTTTATTCCAAGGATAAATTTGACTTGAAAAGAGGACAACGCATACTGGATCGCGATCATTATGGTTTGGAGGATGTTAAGAAGCGTATTATTGAATACTTGGCGGTTTTAAAACTGCGAAACGATATGAAATCTCCCATTTTATGTCTCTATGGACCTCCTGGGGTTGGTAAAACTTCCTTAGGAAAATCAATTGCAGAGGTATTAGGGAGAAAATATGTACGAGTTTCCCTTGGCGGGATGCGTGATGAATCTGAAATACGAGGTCACCGCAAAACTTATATAGGAGCCATGCCCGGAAGAATTGTTCAAAATATTAGAAAATCAGAAAGTTCAAATCCGGTATTTGTATTAGACGAAATTGATAAACTTTCCATAGGAAACCAAGGCGATCCGTCTTCGGCTCTATTAGAAGTACTTGATCCAGAGCAAAATAATGATTTTCACGATAATTTCCTTGAAATAGGTTATGATCTTTCGAAAGTAATGTTTATTGCTACTGCCAATAATTTGAGTACTATTCAACCAGCCCTTTTAGATCGAATGGAATTGATAGAAGTTACGGGTTATACCTTAGAGGAAAAAGTAGAGATTGCTCGAAAACATTTGTTACCCAAACAAATCGAAGAGCACGGATTACAACCCCATCAGTTGAAATTAGGTAAACCCCAGTTGGTTAAAATTATTGAAGGATATACTCGGGAATCTGGCGTGCGTGGTTTAGAAAAACAACTTGCCAAAGTCGTTCGTTATATAGCTACCAAAATAGCTATGGAGGATACCTACGACCCCAAACTATCAACCGATGAGGTTATTAACATTTTGGGGGTTACTCATTTGGAACGAGATCGATATGAAAACAACGACATTGCCGGTGTAGTGACTGGGCTGGCTTGGACAAGCACCGGTGGAGATATACTTTATATAGAATCGGCTATTTCAAAAGGCAAAGGTCAATTAAATATTACCGGAAATTTGGGGAAAGTCATGAAAGAATCGGCTACCATTGCTCTAGAATATATCAAGTCCAACGCCGATGTTTTGCACATAGACAAAAATATATTTGAAGAGTATAATGTTCATATTCACGTACCGGAAGGAGCTACTCCTAAAGATGGTCCTAGTGCTGGAATTGCCATGCTTACTTCTTTAGTATCGCTGTTTACACAGCGAAAAGTAAAAAAACAGCTAGCTATGACGGGAGAAATTACCCTTCGTGGTAAGGTATTGCCGGTGGGTGGTATCAAAGAAAAAGTGTTAGCAGCCAAACGAGCCGGTATCAAAGAAATTATTCTTAGTGAGGAAAATAGAAAAGATATTCAAGAAATTAAACCTGACTATATCAAGGGACTAGAATTTCACTACGTGAAGGACATGAGTGAAGTTATACAACATGCTTTACTGAACCAAAAAGTGAAAAACGCCAAAGTACTCTAATTTTTTTCTTGCTTTCAATAGATTTGAAGAGCCTGTGAGGCTGTATATTAGGGAGATAAAAGTTTTTTTAACAAAGTTTTTTGTATTTTAGTTGGAAATTAACCAACCTAAAATGATTAACCGAAGAACTTTTATTAAAAAGGGCTCCCTAGCGGCGGGTAGCTTGGTTTTGCCTACTTCACTATGGAGTTTTAATACTACTACAAATCGTCCACAAGTAATTATTATTGGTGCAGGAATATCGGGCTTGGCCGCAGCACTGAAACTTAAAAAAAGGAATATCAGTTTTGTGATTTTAGAAGCACGGTCCCGCTTGGGAGGTCGTGTTTTTTCTCATGCCTTTACCGACGATTTAGTGATTGAATTGGGCGGGGAGTGGATTGGCGATTCTCACACCCGTATGCAGGAACTCTGTGCCGAATTTAATCTCGAAATGCAAGACAATCGATTTGATTCTCATCTGATTTACAAGGAAAAATATTACGCCAACAAACAATGGAATTATTCTGCCGAATGGAATGCTAAGTTTGAACAAGTCGTAGAAAATTACCACGCGATGAGTGAGGCTGACAAGCGAGCTCTCGACCATTATGATTGGTGGCGGTATTTAGTCAATAACGGCTGTAAAGGCAAGGATTTAGAACTTAGAGAGCTATTGGATAGTACTGATTTTGGAGAAAGTATCCGTCATGTATCTGCTTTTGCCGCCTTAGCTGAATACGCTGAGAGTAGCCCCTATAATGAAATGGATCTTAAAATAAAAGGCGGTAACGGAAGCTTAATTAAAAAAATGGCTGAAGCGGTGGGCTATGAAAATATAAAAACCCATCATATAGTGCAGAAAATTACTCAAGGTCAAGAGGTCCATGTGCAATGTACCAATGGAACCGAGTGGAAAGCTCAAAAAATAATCTGTACCATTCCTACTTGGGCTGTTCAGCATATTGATTGGCATCCTGCTTTACCCGGCGAAAAGCAACAAGCATTACGTGAATTGCAGTATTGTCGTATCAATAAACACGCGGTCTTATTTAATGAACGTTTTTGGGAACTAGAAAATTTTGATTTGGTTTCTGATCAGCTTCCCCATTATTTTTATCATGGTACAAAAAATCAAAATTCTGAAAAAGGGGTTTTGATTTCGTATAGTATCGGTGATAAAGCCGCAGTCATAGCCAATCAATCCAATGAGTGGAATGCACTTCAAATTAATCAGACCTTGGCACCGCATTTTGGTCCTATAATTCCTAAAATTGAAAAACAAGTAAATTATTATTGGGGAGAAGATCAATTTACCAAAGGGGCTTATGCAATTTATCAACCGGGGCAATGGTTTAAGGTCATGCCAGAGTTGCAAAAACCCTTTCTACATACTCATTTTGCCGGAGAACACCTAGCCGATTGGCAAGGATTTATGGAAGGAGCTGTTAATACAGGGGAGGATGCGGCCGATGCGATTTAAGCTATTTTCACTGAGTACTCCTTTGCGAGCCCTATCGGTTCTAGGTATGTTGAGTTGTTGGAGTTTGTTGGCACAAACCCATAATGATCCGGTTTATTTGAATTTGGGATATTATAGCCCTGCAACCCTTAAAAATACCGAGCTAAAAAGTCCACTTCGATACTTGGACGCTGCCTTGGTATTACCCGAATGGAAGTGGTCCGATAAGACTCGTATATATCTACAGCTGTCCTACAAACTATATAGTTACGACTTTACTTCTACCTGGTTAGACAAACAAAATTTAACAGATGCCCGCGCGGGTTTCATACTACGTCATAATTTTTCGGAGCAATACGAATTACTCTTTCTCCCAAGACTACACCTGCGTACCAATTTTGCAGACCATTGGCAAAAACACTCTTTTTTTCCTAGTTTTAGTGGAATATTGTTACGACATGCACCCAAAATCTCACAGCTTACATACGGACTGGGACTTTCACTTAACAATGACTTAAATAGAAATTCTATACTGCCCTTAGCATTTTTAAGTTATCAAACCGATCGTTTTCGAGTAAATGCTATTATTCCAGTGTATGTGTATGTAACTTGGATGGCTATGGATAAAAAACTTGAATACGGTTGGGCAACGGTATTTGATGCACAAATTCTTTACGCACCGATCGAAACCGGAACTTATCTAAAAACCCGAAATATACTGCTAGGGCCTGCTGTGTCTTATGCAGTGACTCCTAAGGGGTGGATTAATGTAAAATCGGGGTGGTCGGCCTTTCGAAATTTTGAAGTGCTGGATGATCGATTTCAAACCCTTTCTCACTATGAAAACCAAAAGTTATCCACTGCATTTTTTGTCACCCTGGGTTGGAGTTGGCGGTTGGGAAATTAGTTGAATTCAAAAAACCTATATAATCTAATTATATGAAAGCAGCGGTTGGTAGTTTTTTTCTAGTAGGTTTTCAATTATTTGTTGCTGCGCAAGAAGTCGTCCCATTTTCTGTTCGGTATCAATCCGAAATTTCGGGGGAAATGCTACTTATTTCCAATCAAATAATCAATCGGAAATCGGCTTCCAAATCCTTTGATGATCGGGGTGTAAATACCAAGCACAACGACGAATTTTATATGGAATATATAGACGTAGATGAAGATCCTTCGACCTTCTCATCGAGTAGTGCCGAATTAAAATTATCTAAACAGGGCGATTATAAGTTGGTCTTTGCGGGTCTGTATTGGGCTGCCACCTATCCCTACCAGCAGGGGCGTTTAAAAAATAAGAAATTTGTAATCGACGATTCTCAACGTGCTGCCATAAATCAGGTAAAACTCAAAATGCCTGACCGGGATACCTACGAAATTATTACGGGTCAAATTATTTATGACGCGGCTTTAAACCAACAGTTTAGTAGTTCAAAACCGTATGCAGTTTTTGCTGATATAACTGATTTAGTAGGTTCTTTGACAGATTATTCGGGTGTATATACGGTGGCTAATATACGTGCTACGCAAGGAACAATCAGCGGGGGAGTTTCAGCAGGCTGGTCGCTGGTTTTAATATTTGAAAACCCGGAATTACCCCACCGTTTTTTTTCAGTGTATGATGGTTTTGTAGCACCACAACGACATCCCATAGATATTACTTTTAGTGGTTTTGACCAACTCCCCGAGGGAAATGTATCCGCCAGCCTAGTAGGAGCTGCCCTAGAAGGGGATTTAAATATAAAAGGGGATAGACTGTATTTTAAAACCGATACATCAGAAGAATTTATGCCCCTGTATAACAGCTTACGAAATGAAGATAATTTTTTTAATAGTGCCATTACAGTCGATGATTCTCATGATACCCGCAGGCATCCCAATCATCTCAATACCTTGGGGTACGATGCTTTTTCGCTACAGCAAAACGCAGAAAATCAACTACTTTTAAACGAACCCATGACTCAGGGAATTCTTAGACTTCAATCGTATAGTGATCGATTGTTCTTTTTTATGTGTGGTTTTAGTTTGGAGGTGCTTCCTCAAAACGAAAAATATGCGGAGTCAGAAGAAATTTCGCAAAAAGCGAATTCGCATCTAGAAGATTTATCCCCAATAGTAGCTATTAGTGAAAAATCTGCGGAAGAACGTTTTGAAGTAGAAGAAGTAGAGGTGGAGCCTCCAATCCAAGAATCTAAAATCAATACGACTACTTCAGCCCGTTCTCCATACAAACTCCCTAGCTGGATAATTCCTTCCATGACTTCGGGTTTCTACTTGGTGGCTCATGTTTTTTCCATTCCAGAAAATGCGACCTCCTTCATTACTTATTTAGAAGCACAAGGTTTTAAACCGGGTTATTTTGTAAATCCCAAAAACGGCTATTATTATGTTTTTATAGCTGGATATCCAGATTTAACTACGGCACAAAAAGCACTCAACTCCAAATTTAACGGCCTTTATACTGATGAGATGTGGATTTTAGAAATTAAAAATCCTTGATTGGAAAATTGATTTAAGAAAAATTTTGAAGAAAATTTTCTTTGTAACTGGCAGAAATTTCAACTTCACTACCATCACACAGGGTCACATAACCACCCAGAGATTTGGAATACGACACCACTGCTTCTAAATTAATAATATGCGATCGGTGAACTCGTACAAAAGGAGTAGGAAGTATTTCAGTAAAATGCTTTAAAAATCGGCAAACCATTTTTTTTGTTCCATTGTACAGGAAAATATCCGTAAAATTGCCATTCGCTTGTAAGCGGAGAATATCTTTGATTTTGATTACTTCAAAACCTTCCAGTGTAGGGATTATAATTTGCTGTTTTTCAGGAGATTGATTTTTAAAATTATTGATAATTATTTGATTTCGGTTAAAGGTTTGTTGGTGTCTAATTTGCTCTTCAACCTTATTGACTGCAGTCACTAATTCTTCAATACTCACTGGTTTGAGTAAATAATAAGCGGCACTTTGGTTGAGTGCTCGTAAAGAATATTCCGAAAATGCGGTAACAAAAATTGTTTCAAAAGTTTCCTCTTTACAGGCCTCTAAAACATCAAATGCATTTCCATAAGGCATTTCAACGTCTAAAAATACCAATTGTGGTTTGCATTGTTGAATCAGGGCTATTCCTTCTTTACTAGTGACGGCTTCCCCCACCAATTCTATTTGGGGGCAATACTTTCCCAGATAGTTTTTTAGGGTTTCGCGCGCTGCCAATTCGTCTTCTACTAGAATACTTCTTATTTTTTCTAACATACACATACTATTAAGTGCCTTCTATTTCTATACGCACACAAGTACCGGTTTCGTTTTCCGATATGGAAAACCGGATGTTTTTCCCATAAATTTCATTCAACAACCGGATGCGTTCTTCTACATTGCTAAGTCCCCTACTTTGATGCAATTTTTGGTTGGTGGTTTTTAGTTGCCTACTTTTTTTTAACCCGATTCCGGTATCTTGAATAAGGATTTCTATATTTTTTCCCTTACGGGAAAAGTGGATGTCCAAAGCTCCTTTTTCGTCTTTGTACCGAAGACCGTGCCAAATAGCGTTTTCCATATTGGGTTGTATCACCATATTGGGAACCAAAACACTGTCGGGGTCAATACTGGGATCAACCCAAAGGTTATAGTCAAATTTTTCTGGAAAACGCAAGTGCTCCAATTCTAAATATTTTTTAATTAGCTCCATTTCATAACTCAAAGGAATAAAGTCTTGATTAGAGCTTTCCATCATTTTACGTAGGAGTTGGGAGTAGGAGGTTAGGTATTTATTCGCAGCTAGTTCGTTGTTTTGGGCAATAAACTGATTGATACTGTTTAGGCTATTAAATAAAAAATGCGGATTCATTTCGCGTCTCAGCGATTGTAAAGCGATTTTTTTATTTTTCTTTTTTATATCCCAAAGGGATTTGATGATACCGCCTAATAACAGGGTTAATAAAACAAGAGAACCGAGTAATACATAATTGAACCGGTTGGTTTTAACCAAAAGTTCGTCTTTGAGACGTTGTTGTTCTTCCAGTTGTTTTATTCGTTGTTCGGTGGAAGCAAAATACCGCATATCTACCAAGCTGCTATCTGATAATATCATAGTATCAAAAGCCTCAAAAAAGACCTGATTAATCGAATCTTTTTTATAAGCGAGGTTGTTTTTATCGTAAAAATTCTGGAGAATCATTAGGGCTTGTTTAGCTTCTAAGGTTTGGTGGTTCATCAATGCTGTTTGAAAAGCTTCTTCCAATAATTGCTGCGCTTTGTCGTCTTGTTGATTTTTGTCATACAAAGTAGCCAATTGCTTTTTTTGCTGAATTTCTTCCGTCACGTTTTGCATAGCTTGAGCTTCTTTGATAACAGATTCTCGAATTTCGATGGCTTTCTCTAATTGGTTGTCGCTTTCGTAGATATCAGCAACTTCCGATTTAAGTTGAATCACCTCAGTGGGTTGTTGCTCTTGAGCAATTTCAATGGCTTTACTATAATCGGCTAAGGCACCGGCTTTATCGTCCTGTTGCAGATTAAATCGAGCGCGATTCTGGTAAGCTTGTACCTGTTCGACGGTGTTTCCTTCTTTTTCTAAAAACTGTAAGTTGCTGTCAATATATTCTAATTGTTTACCCGGATTGGCTTGGTTTTGTACACGAGCCGCATCGTTAAAGTTAATTTTGGAATCATTCCCCGTACTTACTTGACCCGCCAAATTGTAGTGTTGAGCGGCTTCTGCATATTTGTGCTGTGCTTCTTGCACTTGGGCTAACAGTCGGGCAACTTCTGCCGTTTTTGCAGTATTTTTTTCTTTGGTATAGAGTTCTAAGGCATTTTTTAAATAGCTTTCTGCCCGGCTATAATCTTGTTTTTTAATGAGTTCTTTGGCTAAAGCCAAATAATTTTCTGCAATTTCTTTAGCATTTCCAGCTTCTAAGGATTTTTCCAGTTTCTTGGCAACTTGATGGGTTTTTTGAGTACCTCCAAGGCTGTCTTGTCCTACCACCGAATACGTTCCGACGAGGGTCATTGCAATTAGAATAATCCATCTCCATGCCATACAGCAACCAATTGTTTCTTATAACAAAGTAACTAAATAAAAACCATTTGTAAAACCAGTTTCACCAAGTCAAAGTGGTCATTCACCCAGTGGATCAAAAAGTAATGCCCCTGATTTCTACTTTTATGCTGTATAAAAACAAAAAATCTACGTTTATGAAAACCATTGCATTAGTGATTGCCATTGTAATAAGCAGCATCAGTTTTGCTGCAGAAAAGAAACAAGACACCCCAACCGATAACCCAACTTATAGCGGTAGCATCCAAGTAGCAATACTTTTAGACACTTCAAACAGTATGGACGGATTAATTAACCAAGCCAAATCGCGCTTGTGGAATATCGTTAACACCTTGACTACTTTGCGCTATAATGGCCAGGTGCCTGAAATTGAAATTGCTCTATACGAATATGGCAACTCCAGCTTGTCCGCAGAAACCGATTATATACGTCAGGTAACGCCATTGACAAAAGATTTGGACTTGATTTCAGAGCAATTGTTTGGCTTGCGTACCAACGGAGGTTACGAATATTGCGGTGCTGTTATTCAAGATGCGACTAAACAATTGACTTGGAATACTCAGAACAATGCTATGAAACTGATTTATATTGCCGGCAATGAACCCTTTGATCAAATGGGTAAAGTGAGTTATCAAGAAGCCATTGCGGATGCCCAGAAAAAAGGAATTTTTATTAATACCATTTTTTGTGGCAATCAAGATGAAGGAATACGTACCTTCTGGAAAGACGGTGCCGATCAAGGAAAAGGCAATTATTTTAACATCGATTATCAAGCTCAAATTCGCTATATCGTGACTCCCTATGACGATCAGATTACCCGTTGCAACCAGCTACTCAATGATACCTATATTGGTTACGGTAGTACAGGCTTGTTAAAAAAAGAAATGCAATTAGTACAAGATTCTAATGCGCAAGAGATTTCTTCGGCTAATATGGCCGAACGAGCGGTAGCCAAAGCAGGAGTGGCCTACAATAATGCTACTTGGGATTTGGTTGATAAATACAACCAAGATAAAACGGCTTTAAAAACCATTAAAAAAGACGAATTACCCACAGAATTGCAGAGTAAGAGTCAAGCCGAACTGGAACAATACGTGGCGGCTAAAGCCAAAGAAAGAGCCCAATTACAAAAAGAAATATCTGAATTAGCCAAAAAACGGGACGCTTATATCTTGGAAGAACAAAAAAAGGAAGGTATTCAAGACGATTTTGGACGTGCCATTATTCTATCCATTCAAACTTTTGCTACAAAAAAAGGGTATCAGGTGGGCCAATAAACAGCTTTGATTTAAGAAGAGTCCCCTTTAGGAATTTTCCGAAAGGGGATTTATTTTTTTAAAAAATCGGAAGTGGTTTTAAAAAATTCTGTAGGATTTTCAGCGTGAATCCAGTGTCCTGACTCGGGGATAGTGATGACTTGCGCTTGCGGAAAATGTTGCGCAATCCCAAACTGAATATCTTCCGAACCTATATAATCCGAATCTTCACCTCGTAAGAACAACGTCGCTCCATGAAAGATAGCTTGTTCAGGAAGGGCTTTACCCACCTCTTCAATCTTAGCTTTTAAAATGGGTAAATTCATTCGCAAGGCATAAGTTTGTGAAGTAGTTCGGTATAAGTTTTTTAATAAAAATTGCCGAACCCCCCAATTAGATACATAAGTTTTTAATTGGTCGTCAGCGTCACTTCTTTTCTGTATCGTTGAAAAATCTAAGGAAGAGAGTCCTTTAAGGATATCTTGGTGATGTTGGGGATAAGCTCGTGGAGCGATATCTACAACAATCAGTTTGGATACCCTTTCGGGAAAAGTAGTGGCAAATAACATTGCGGTTTTACCACCCATCGAATGACCGATAATGGCTACTTGATCCAGATTTTTTTCTTGGGTATATGCCATCAAATCCTCGGCCATAAGTGTATAACTAAATTGGTCGCTGTGAAAACTACGCCCGTGGTTTCGTTGATCTATTAGATGTACTTGATAGCCTATTTCTGCAAATTGATTGGCCAAAGATTTCCAATTGTCGCCCATTCCTAAAAAACCGTGTAAAATATAAAGCGGTTGTCCGGTTCCTACGATATTTGAATGCAGTAGTGCCATGAGTTACATAATTTTTGGAGTTAACATTTTCTTTCGATTCAGAGCAAAGTACAGTATATATCCGTAACAGCCAACCAGTAGGAGCCAAGCTGATTTAAAGCCACCTAAGTCTGCTAAATACCCACATAGTGGAGGAATCACTGCCCCGCCCACAATAGCCATACACAACAAGCCGGAGATTTGCGGTTTGTATTGACCTTGACCCGCTAAGGTCAAAGTAAAAATGGTAGGAAACATAATCGAGTTAAACAAACCCACCGCTAAGATAGAAAACATCGCTGTAATTCCTTGGGTAGTCATGGAGATAACCAGCATACTGACCGCCAATAATGCAAATACAGCTAATACTTGAGTGGGTTGAAATACCCGGGTCAGGTAAGCTCCAATAAACCTTCCTACCATAGCACCTCCCCAGTATAGAAATACAAACGAACCCATCATTGCCTTGGGGTCTATAGCATCTATGGGAGTCCCCAAAGCACGTTCGGGTATGGTACGTAACCAGTCACTTTGTAAGATGACTTGATCTAATCCCATCGATAAAAAATAGTTCACCAAGTAGGTGCCAATGGCTACTTCTGCACCTACATACACAAAAATGCCAACTACTCCCAAACGGACAATTTTGTTTTTTAGCAATTGGCCATAGCCCCCTTGTGGGGCTTTTTCCATAATTGTCGGGAGTTTGATAAATACAAATACCAAAGCCAATAGGCCAATACTTGCTGCTAAAAGTAAAAAGGGGAGTTGAACGGTAGTCGCTTCGGCTAGTAAATAGGCGTTTTTATCGGCGTCTGACAGTAACTGGATTTCCTCGGGAGATTTGATGGCGTCATTTAATAAAAACATCGCACCTACTAGGGGAGCCAAAGTAGTTCCCAGAGAGTTAATAGCCTGGGAAAGGTTTAACCGACTGGAAGCCCCTTCTTCCGAACCCAATACAGCCACATAAGGATTGGCTGCTACTTGTAAAACGGTAATACCGCAAGCCAAAGCAAAATACCCCAACATGAAAATTCCAAATATTCGATAAGAGGCGGCGGGATAAAAAAGCAAACAACCGATGGCCATAATTGTTAGCCCTACAATAATACCCCGTTTATAACCTATTTTAGAAAGTAAAAAACCGGCTGGCAACGAAAAGGTCAGATAGGCCAAAAAGAAAGCAAATTGAACCAAACCCGCTTGAAAATAAGAAAGCTCAAAAATATCTCTCAATCGAGGAATCAAACTGTCTAATAAGATGGTTATAAATCCCCATAAAAAGAATAGAAGGGTCACAATTATAAAAGCAGTTCGATAAGACGTAGTAGCTTTCATAGGTTATAGAATTAAGATGGAAAGCGGTTAGGTTATTTAAATTATAAGTTTAAGTAAATAGTTTTAATTAATTTACAATCAAATATTTATAAATAAGTTTTTGGGGTGATTACTTCATTTCCACTGGATTGAAAAACAGTATATACAAAGCCCGGATGAATTCCATAGCTTCCAATTTCGCCGTATTTATTGACAGCTATATATCCCACTTGAAAATCTTGAATGCGGTCGCCATTTTTTTGGACTATACGTTTAACGGCTTCTTCACAGGCTTCTTGCGGTGATTTGCCTTGACGCATCAATTCGACAATTAAAAAACTACCTACCGTTTTAAGAACTTCTTCACCCAGTCCGGTAGCGGTGGCGGCACCCACTTCGTTATCTACAAAAAGTCCGGCACCAATAATGGGTGAATCACCTACGCGTCCTGCCATTTTATATGCCAATCCACTGGTGGTACACCCCCCTGAAAGATTACCTTGATGATCAATACAGAGCATTCCAATCGTATCGTGGTTTTCAATATTGATAATGGGCTTGTACTCAGAGGTAATTTTCCACTCTTCCCAGGCTTTTTTGGACCTATCGGTTAGCAAATTGGTCGGACTAAATCCAGCGGTCAAAGCAAATTGCTCGGCACCTTGACCGGCCAGGAGAACATGGGGGGTGTCTTCCATCACTTTTCGGGCTACCGAAATTGCATGTACAAAGTTTTGTAAATACACTACTGCTCCATAGTTGCCCTGATGGTCCATGATACAAGCATCTAAAGTAACTCTACCTTCCCGGTCGGGAAGGCCTCCCAGTCCCACAGACTGTCCGTTAGGATCCGCTTCCTCCACGTTACAACCTTTTTCCACTGCATCGAGCGCCGATGCTCCTTTTTGTAGAAGTTCCCAAGCCGCTCCGGCGGCGGGTTTCACATCCCAGGTGGCTACAACTAGAGGATGGTTTTTGGTTTTGGGTAATTCGTTTTTAGAAGTTGCAGTTGCCGCTTGGGGAGTATTGGTACATGACCAAGCCGCCATCCCTAGTGTTAGCCCAGCACCTGTAAGTGCAGAATTTTGAAGAAATTTTCTACGATCCACGGTTTAAAATTTGGAAATTAACACATAGGCGGCTGCAATCATCGTCGAAATCACCACACCCCGAGCGAGATATATTTTGTTTTTTTGTAAAAACAAGTAAAATAATCCCAAACAAGGTAGTGCACCGATGGCCACGATATTTCCCATGGTATTGTTTTGGATACTAATTTCTAAAGAATAGGAAAACGGGTAGCCATGGGAAAATTTAAGATAGGTCAGATACAATACTATACCCAAGAAATTGGTAATCAAACCTGCCAAACAACCGATGATAATTTGTTTACTCATAAATTCCAGCTATTAATTTCTTTGATAGCGTGGTGTGCGGTCAAGTCAAATTGGACCGGTACCACCGATAAATACCCATTTGCCAAGGCCGCCTCATCGGTATCTTCGCCTTTATCTTCATTGATAAATTCGCCAGTAAGCCAATAATACACGCGACCCTGCGGGTTGGTACGTTTATCAAAAGTCTCAACCCAAGAGGCATTGGCTTGGCGACAAACTTTAATGCCCTTAAGCTTCTCTTTGGGTAATTTAGGAATATTGACATTGAGAACAACCCCTTGCGGAAGTCCGTTCTTTAAGGTTTCACGAGTGATTTTTTCGATGTAATGAGCTGCAGCTTCAAAATCAGCGTCCCAAGAGTAATCAAGTAGCGAAAAACCAATGGCCGGAATACCTTCGATACCCGCCTCTACCGCGGCACTCATAGTACCCGAATAAATCACATTGATAGAAGAATTGGATCCGTGGTTAATGCCCGACACGCAGATATCAGGTTTGCGTTTTAATATTTCATGTACTGCCAGCTTTACGCAATCAACGGGTGTTCCCGAGCAACTGTACTCCTCGGTAATGTCTGGGTCAATGTCTATTTTGTTGATGTGTAGGGTGTTATTGATGGTGATGGCGTGACCGGTGGCACTTTGGGGTTTGTCTGGAGCCACCACGACTACCTCACCAATTTTTTTCATAATACCAATTAAGTGTCGAATACCTGGCGCAGAAATTCCATCATCATTGGTAACAAGTATTAAAGGCTTCTTTTTATTCATTAAAATTTAATGTATTTTTACCGCTAAAATAAGTAAAGTAGTTCAGACTTCCACCATTCAGAAAGAGTTTATTCCTGGCTTGCTCAGAATCAGAAGAGAATGTGTTTTTGATAATTTTTTAATACACTGTTTAACATAAAATTAGTAGTTGCCGCTTATTTCGGCACGGTTTTTTATGTAATTTGGCAGTTCTATATAACGTATTTGATATGCATTACCTAATTAAGAATTTTAAGTTTTTATTTTTAGCCGCTTTAATATCTAGCGCATCTTGTAGTTTTACTACCAAAAATTTTGATAATCCCGATCGGGATAAAATGTTAATCGATTTGATTACCTATGTCATCGATAAAGCCCATTTTGAAAAACGAGCTATTGATGATGAATTTTCGGAAGCTGTTTTTGATGCTTTTATCAACCAACTCGATCCATTAAAAAATTACTTCTACAGTTCGGATATAAAAGAATTCAGTAAATACAAACACCAAATAGACAATCAAATTCAAAATCAGAATATTGATTTTTTTAATGTGGTGTATGAACGTTTTATCGAGCGTCGCGAACAATCGGCTGAGTTTTACAAAGAGTTGTTGGCTCAACCATTTGATTTTAAAGTGGATGAGGAAATTAACACCGATTACGATAATATCGAATACGCAGCTAACAAACAAGACTTAAAAGAGCGTTGGCGAAAATATTTGAAATTCTCTGTTCTTTCGAGCTTGTACAATCTTTCCAAAGAAAATGACACTCGAGTTGAGAATGAAGCAGATTACCAAAAGAAAAGTTTTGCTGAATTAGAAAAAGAAGCCCGGGAGTCTATGATAAGTACTTTCGAGGATTTTTATGTTTTTCAACAGGACCTTAACCGAAACGATTATTTTTCGATATACTTAAATTCGGTAGTAGAGCAATTTGATCCTCATACCAACTATATGGCTCCTTACGACAAGGATCGATTTGATGTAGCCATGTCCGGAAAGTTAGAAGGAATTGGGGCTCGGTTACAAAAACAACGCGAAAGTGTGAAGGTAGTGGAAGTCATTATTGGTGGCCCGGCCTGGAGAGGGGAGGAGTTAGAAGTAGGTGATCTGATTTTAAAGGTAAAACAAGAGAACGAAGACGAGTTTATTTCTATTGGTAGTATGCGGCTGGACGATGCGGTCAACTTAATCAAGGGGCCAAAAGGAACCTCAGTAACTCTCAATGTAAAGAAAGTGGATGGTACTTTTAAAGATATTACCATCAAAAGAGATGTGGTTGAGATTGAAGAAACCTATGCCAAATCTAGTGTGATTAAAAAAGGAGATAAATCTTATGGAATAATCGATTTACCGCGTTTTTATTTTGATATGGAGGATCGACGAGCTCGAAATGCCGCTACCGATATCAAGGAAGAAATTATTAAGCTAAAAAACGAAAATATCGAAGGACTCATTATCGATTTAAGAAATAACGGTGGAGGATCTTTAAAAACAGCTATCGATATCGCCGGTTTATTTATTGAAAGGGGACCGGTAGTTCAAGTTTTGGATGGTGCCGGTAAAGTTGAAACTCTGGAAGACCGGGATCGAACTGTATTATGGGATGGTGCACTGGTGCTATTAGTCAATGAATTTTCGGCTTCAGCCTCAGAAATTTTAGCAGCGGCCATGCAAGATTACAAAAGAGGTGTAGTCATCGGAAGTCAACAAACGTATGGTAAAGGAACTGTTCAAAATCTTCTGGATTTAAACCAGTGGTTGCATAACAATCCGCATGGTGATTTGGGGGGATTAAAAATTACTACCCAAAAGTTTTATAGAATTAACGGAGGTTCTACCCAACTTGAAGGCGTTAAAAGTGATGTTGTAATTCCCAATCGATTCAGTTATTTAGAAATGGGAGAGAGAGATTACAAAAATCCTATGGCTTACGATAAAATTAACCCGGCTAAATTTAGTCCGGTAAACACCTATTCTAATCTCGATGAGGTACTGGCCAACAGTCGAAAAAGAGTAGCTGAGAATCAGCAAGTTCAATTAGTCGAAAAACAAGCGCGGTGGATAAAAAATCAAAACGATCTGTATTTAGTTCCTCTAAATTTTGATAAATATGTTGCTGAAATCAAGCTCAATGAAGAAGTTACTAAAGAGTTTGATGCTCTTTCGGAATACCAAAACAACTTGGTTTTTGTATCTCACTTACAAGATACTAAACTCAAGAAATTGGATTCTGTTTTAGCTGAGAAAAAAGAACGCTGGCATAAAAACTTAGCGCAAGATATCTATGTCGAAGAAGCCGTATATGTTTTGGAAGAATTAAAACTAGCCACGAATTCGGCTATCAAACGCCCCGAAGAGCTAGTAAATAAAGGATAAGCCTTTGGATAGAAAAGGAACATCTCTTACAAAAATAGCGTCTCAAAAATTTAAAAAAAATTTTTGGGGCGTTTTTAGTTTGGTGTTTTTGTTGGGTTGTTGCATTTTGGCCATCTTTGCCTATGCTTTAGCTCCCGACCATACTAAAAACGCCAATTCTATCATACTTTCCATTCATTCCAAACCTCCCGGATTTACTACCTCCATACTTTCTATTCCCACTCATACACCTATCCAAGAGAGCAAATGGAGTCAGTTTTTTTGGGGAAAAACACCAACCGAACAAAAAATTGCCATAAAGAAATATAGCCTGACCGAAACGGGAATTGCTGTCGAAGAATACACAGATTCAAACCAGCCTGGTAGGGTGGTAAACTATGATTTGGCTCTTTTTCCACAAGCCCAACAGGTGTCTGAAATACCTCAAAAATATATTCGTGAAACCACTTTTTTATTAGGAACCGACAAACACGGACGCGATTTGTTGAGTCGGATGCTGATTGGCGCCCGCATTTCTCTTTCCATAGGTTTTATAGCCGTTTTTATTTCTCTACTGATCGGAATTACTTTGGGGGCCATGGCCGGATATTTTGGGGGTAAAATAGATACCCTAATTATGTGGCTAATCAATGTAACTTGGTCCATTCCGACCTTACTTTTAGTAATTGCGGTGACCTTAGCCTTAGGAAAAGGATTTTGGCAGGTGTTTATAGCCGTTGGATTAACCATGTGGGTAGAAGTAGCTCGTGTGGTTCGTGGGCAGGTATTAAGTGTCAAGAAATCTCAATATATTGTTGCGGCTCGTGCGTTGGGTTATAAAGATTTTCGAATAATTACCAAGCATATATTACCCAATGTCATGGCGCCAGTCATCGTAATTTCTGCAGCCAATTTTGCTTCAGCTATACTGATAGAAAGTGGTTTGAGCTTTTTAGGTATTGGAGCGCAATCGCCTGTTCCCAGCTGGGGAGGCATTATCAAAGATCATTATCACTACCTTATTTTGGGTAAACCCTATTTGGCATTGATACCAGGATTGGCTATAATGAGTTTGGTGATGGCCTTTATGTTGATGGGCAATGCGTTACGAGATGCCTTAGACGTGAAACACTAATCACGTATTGGTGCTAGTGAAAATATTATTATGAAAATGAGAAGTTTTATTACAACTTTAGGTATTATCCTACTTATTTCGAGCTTGTATTTTGGTCATCAGTACCTAGACCAACAGGAGGTACTTACTACAACGACTACTGTTCAGAAAGAGAAAATTCCCGCTGATTCTTCGCTGTATAACGCGTATTATTATCCGGAATCTACAACCGGAATAGTAGTTCAACACAAGTATTACCAGCTCTCGTACCACCCCAAACACAAACAAGCAGAATGGGTTGCTTACCGATTGCACCCTTCGCACTTATCCGAAAACAGTTTTAAGCGGCCCTATTTTGAGATAGATTCACTAGTGCCTGGAAATTCGGCCCATTGGAATAATTACCGAAATTCTAATTACGACCGAGGTCATTTACTACCCGCTGGTGATCGTAGATTTTCGTATGAGGCATACCACGAAACCTTTTTAACCAGCAATATCAGCCCACAAAATAGAAGTTTTAATTCGGGAATTTGGAACCGCTTGGAAATACAAGTCAGAAGATGGGCAGCCGAAAAAGGAGAACTGTTTATCATTACCGGCGGGGTACTGCAAGAGGGTTTAGAAACCATCGGTGCGGAAAAGGTATCGGTACCTAAGTATTTTTATAAAATTATAGTTGGTTATGATCAAGGAGTTCCGAAGTCCATCGCTTTTTTAATCCCCAACCAAAATCTTTCACATTCGATCGCCGAATTTATTACTCCCATAAGTCGAATTCAAGAAATGACCGGAATTTCTTTATTTAATCAGTTACCACAAGTTACAGAAGCCCAACTGAAAGCTCCGGCAGATTACCGTTTTTGGGGTATGAAAGTCAAAAATAAGAAGTAAGTAATAGGAACGGGTAGTACAACAAGCGATGTTTTAATAGTACTTTAAAATATTTGTAAACTAAAAAGAGTAACTTTGTAGAAAGTTGAATTGTGTAAACAAAAATGAATTTTAGATTTTTTAAAAAATACCAAATTTATCAGGCCATTGAAAAAAATCTAAAAAAAAGAGAGATATTGCCTTTTACCAGTGAGTTTAAAACGGTGGGCATACTACTCAATTTAGACCAATATGATGGAAAAGAAAACCTGGCACGTCTCACTGAGTCGTTAGGTATTCTCAGCAAAGATTTAAAAATTATTTGCTATACCGAAAAACAATCACGCTTGCCGGTTTTTGAACAAAACTTTTTTACGCCCAAAGATTTTTCTTGGAACGGAACATTCAACAATCCCGCGATAGAAGAGTTTTTGCAGCGGGAGTACGATATATTTATAGGTTACTTTGATTCTCGGAATTACTATATCGATTATGTAGCCTCCCAAGTTCGAGCTGCTCTTAATATTGGTTTTACAGACTCCGATCAGCGTATGTTTGATTTTTTATTTAAAATGAACCTGACAGATTTTTCTTTGTTTGAAAAAGAATTTGTAAAATACATCCAAATTTTTAGAAAAAATACCTTGGCTATATGAAAGCATTAATCGGTACAGGTGTAGCTCTGATTACTCCATTTACCAAAAACCTAGAAATTGATGAAACCGCTTTGCGAAACATAGTAGAGCGTTGTATATCAAACGGCATTAATTATTTGGTGGTATTAGGTACGACCGCTGAAACGGCCACTTTAACCGAAGCGGAAAAACAACGAGTCATCGATATTGTGGTATCGGCTAATAAGCAACGCTTGCCTTTAGTTTTAGGGGTGGGAGGGAACCATACCCAAGCCGTTATTAACGAGTTACAAACTCGAGATTTATCGGCATTTACCGCCATACTTTCGGTTTCACCGTACTACAACAAACCCACTCAAGAAGGTATTTTTCAGCATTTTAAAGCCGTGGCTCAAGCATCACCACTACCGGTCATTTTGTACAACGTTCCCGGACGAACCGCTTCGAATATGTTGCCTGATACCGTCATTCGATTGGCTACTGAAGTGGAAAATATTGTTGCTATCAAAGAAGCCGCCGGAGATATCGTACAAGCCATGGAGTTGATCCGTCGTGCCCCAGAAGGATTTTTAGTTATCTCAGGTGACGACATCATTACTCTGCCCATGGTTTTGGCTGGAGGCGCGGGCGTTATATCGGTGATTGCGCAAGGTACGCCCAACCATTTTTCGCGTATGGTACAATTAGGCTTGGAAAGAAACGCCACGGAATCTTTCCCAATTCATTATCAACTTACCGATATTATTCATCTGATTTTTGCGGAAGGCAATCCCGCCGGAATCAAGAGTTTGTTGGATGTATTGGGAATTTGTGAGCCCACCGTGCGCTTACCATTAGCAGAAGCTTCGAGCGCTTTACGCGAAAAAATTAGCCGCGCTTTGGCTGCCATTCCATAACTTTTTAAGTTACAAAATATTCGAAAGAGTTTGAATACTATTTCATAGAAAATATTGTTTCTAACTCATGTAAATTTATTAACTTTGCCCCAATTTTTATAAAAATATGAAGCCGGCTTTTCTACTGATTATAATTACTGCCCTACTATTTTCTTGCAGCCCCTACCAAAAGGTATTAAAATCAGATGATGTGGGACTAAAATTCCATGTTGCCGATAGCTTGTACAATGTGGGTAAATACCGAAAGGCTCTAAAACTTATGGAACAGATTGTTCCTGAATACCGAGGGAAACCTCAAGGCGAAAAATTGATGTTTCTGTACTCAGATGCTTTTTACCAGTTAGGGGATCATCATTTGGCCAGTTATCAGTTTGACCGTTTTGCAACCTCCTATCCCAGCAGTATCAAAGCTGAAGAAGCGGCATTTAAATCGGCTAAAAGTTATTACTATTTGTCACCTCGTTATTCCTTAGAACAAGAGGACACCTATACTGCATTGGAAAAACTTCAATCGTTTGTGACCCAATATCCCGATTCAGAGTTTATGGCGGAGGCCAACCAGCTGGTACAGGAACTTTCCGAAAAATTGGAAGAAAAGAGTTTTAATATTGCCAAACAATACTACATAATTTCAGATTACAAAGCTGCCATTACTTCCTTTGGAAATTTTTTATTGGATTATCCCGGCTCCAAATATCGTGAAGAAGCCTACTACTACCGCTTTTTAGCGGCGTACGATTTGGCCATCAGAAGCATACCGGGATTGGTAGAAGAGCGGTTGTTAAATTCAAAAGAATACTACCAAACTTTTAAAAGGTATTATCCGGAGAGTGAAAGACACCAAGAGTCTGAGAAAATACTTCAAGACATAGAAAAACGATTAGAAAATAAACAGGTATAACATGGATCTTAAAAAAATTAATGCACCCGTTTCTACGGTAACAGTTAACCGAACTGAAATTGAAGCTCCTACGGGAAATATTTACGAAGCTATTTCGATTATTTCCAAAAGAGCTGAGCAAATCAATCAGGAAATCAAAAAAGAATTGATAGAAAAACTGGATGAGTTTGCAACTAATAATGACAGTTTGGAAGAAATTTTTGAAAACAAAGAGCAAATCGAAGTTTCGCGTTTTTACGAAAGACTTCCCAAACCGCATTCTTTGGCTTTACAAGAATGGATAGAAGGTAGAATTTACTACCGAAATACCTTGGAAAACAAGGACCAACTTTAAATCAAACGACACGGTTTTAATTTTATATAAAATAGGGAGCATCAGTTACTCCCTTTTTGTATTTTAATACCTGATAAATTTAAAATTAATAGGTGTTCACCAATAAAAAAATAGTACTAGGAATTACTGCTGGCATTGCTGCCTACAAAACGGCGGCACTCACCCGTTTGTTTGTTAAGGCCGGGGCAGAGGTACGAGTAGTTATGACTCCATCGGCTACCGATTTTGTGACTCCATTGACTTTGGCTACCTTATCCAAAAATGAAGTTTTATTCGATTGGGTAACCGATCCCGATAATCCCCGTTGGAACAACCATGTCGAGTTGGCGTTGTGGGCCGATATGATGGTGATTGCCCCCGCAACAGCCAATACCCTGTCTAAAATGGCCAACGGCCAGTGTGATAACTTGCTTTTGGCAGTTTATTTATCCGCTAAATGTCCGGTGTACTTTGCACCGGCTATGGATTTGGATATGTACAAACATCCAAGTACTAAAACCACTTTTGAAAAACTGCAAAACTTCGGTAATATTATGATTCCGGCCGGGTTTGGCGAATTAGCTAGTGGCTTGGTTGGAGAAGGACGTCTGGCCGAGCCGGAAGAAATTGTAGCGTTTATCAGTCAAGATTTACTTTCTAAACAGCCCTTGCGGGATAAAAAAGTGTTAGTAACAGCCGGTCCCACCTACGAAGCTATTGATCCGGTACGCTTTATCGGTAATTACTCCAGTGGTAAAATGGGCTATGCCCTTGCGGAAGTTCTAGCGCAGGCCGGAGCACAGGTAAGTTTGATATCTGGTCCTTCTTTTTTACAGGTATCGCACCCGAGGATTCAAAAAATTTCGGTGACTTCGGCTCAAGAGATGTACGCCGCCTGTGAGTCGCAGTTTGATTCGGTGGATATTGCTGTTTTCGCTGCAGCGGTAGCCGATTTTAAACCTAAAAATACGGCCACTCAAAAAATAAAAAAATCAGAGGCCACGTTACATATAGACTTAGAACCTACTATCGATGTGTTGGGAACTTTGAGTCAGAAAAAAAATAAACAAGTGTTGGTAGGTTTTGCTTTGGAAACGGAAAACGAACTGGAGAATGCAAAAATTAAATTGAAAAAGAAAAATTTAGATTTAATTGTTTTAAATTCGCTGAATACTAAAGGTGCCGGTTTTCATGGAGACACCAACCAAGTGACTGTGATTCGCCAAGGTGGTCAAAGCCAAGCTTATCCCATGAAATCAAAATTAGAAGTGGCACAAGATATTTTAAACGAAATAATTACCTTGATTCATGAGTAGATTTGTCGTATTATTAGTTGCTTTTTTTATATACCAATGGAGTATAGCTCAAGAACTTAGAGCTTCAGTTTCGGTCAATTTTGATCAAGTACCCGGAGCCAATCAACAGTTGTTTAGAACCTTGCAAAACAGTCTGACTGAGTTTCTCAATGATACTCAATGGACCAATCGGAGTTATGCCAATCAAGAGCGTATCAATTGTAGTTTTGTTTTGATTATTTCTTCCCAAAATTCCAATCAATTTTCCGGAACACTACAAATTCAAGCATCTCGACCGGTATTTAATTCTTCTTACCAGTCAATAATTTATAATTTCAACGACCGTCACATCAATTTTGAGTACACCGAATTTGAATCCCTTCGATTTAATCCCAATTCGTTTGAATCCAATTTGACCTCCATCTTTGCCTTTCACGTGTATACCATCTTAGGTTTGGATGCTTCTACCTTCGAACTTACCGATACCAGTAACGAATACCACGAAACGGCTAAAAAAATAGTCAATGTCGCGGCCTCTGGAAGCTATGCAGGATGGAAATCCAGTGATGGTAATCAATCGAGATACCAATTAAACAATGCCTTGACAGCTCAAATTTTTGCCGAGTTTCACAATACTATGTATCGATACCACCGGTTGGGCTTAGATCAAATGGCCGATAATGCAGGGGAAGGGAAAAAGAATATAGCCGAGGCTATTAACGGCCTTCGAAAAATAGACGATTCGCGACCTAATTCTTTTTTGTTGCGAGTGTTCTTTGATTCCAAAGCCGAAGAAATTGAAAAAATATTCAGCGGTGGTCCCAGTGTAGAAATTTCACAACTAGTGACCAATCTTAGTAAAATGGCCCCTACTAAAAGGCAGCATTGGCAAAAAATAAAATATTAATTCAGTCATTGATTACTGTTCTATGTTAGTTCCTTTTGATCAATTGCCCGATGATGCTCGTATATGGATTTACCAATCCAATCGAAAATTTAGCGAGGAAGAAACCCAAGATATTTCTCAAAAAATAGCTTTTTTTTTATCGCAGTGGACAGCGCATGGAGCCGATTTAGAAGCGGGATTTGAGATCAAATACCAACGTTTTATAGTGATTGGTTTGAATCAAATCAATGCCTCAGCTTCCGGTTGTTCAATCGATGCTTCGGTACATTTTATACAACAGTTAGAAAAGCTGTATCAGGTCGATTTGTTAGATAAAATGAACGTTACTTTCTACACGGGGGAACATATCGCTTACAAACCCTTAACCGATTTTAAAGCCATGGTTAAATCGGGTGCGGTTTCTAAACATACCATTGTTTTTAATAATTTGGTTACCAACAAAATAGAGTATATAGAAAATTGGGAAGTTCCGGCTACAGATAGCTGGCATAGTAGATTTTTTTGATTTTAGGGGATTTTTTTTTCTTCCGTAGAAATTTATGTACTTTTGCAATCTATAATGATTCCTTGCTATGAGCCAAAAAGTGCTGCTTAACGAAAAAGAAGTTCACATTGCACTTCATCGTTTATCGTGTCAGCTCATAGAAAATCACAACGATTTTAACAACACGGTTTTGATAGGCATACAGCCGCGGGGAACTTTTTTGGCTAACCGCATCAAGCAACTGCTTGAAACCGAATATAATATTCCACAAATTCCCTTAGGATACTTAGATATTACCTTCTTTAGAGACGATTTTCGTAGAAGTCAAAAACCTTTGGAAGCCAGTAAAACTGCAATTGATTTTTTGGTAGAAGATAAATTTGTGGTATTTATCGACGATGTCTTGTACACCGGTAGAAGTATTCGAGCTGCTTTAACCGCTTTACAGTCTTTTGGAAGACCCGCCGGTGTAGAGCTACTGACCTTGATTGACCGACGGTTTAGCCGGCATTTACCGATACAGCCTGATTATCGGGGCAGACAAGTAGATGCCATCAATAAAGAACACGTACAAGTGTGTTGGAAAGAAAACGATGGCAAAGATGCCGTTTATTTGATTAGTGAATAAATTAATTAGTAAAAGAATGAGTGAACTGAGCGTCAATCACTTATTAGGAATAAAATATATCACTCCGGCAGATATACAACTCATTTTTGAAACTGCAGACCACTTTAAAGAAGTTCTCAATCGACCGATAAAAAAAGTTCCTTCTTTACGAGATATTACCATTGCCAATTTGTTTTTTGAAAACAGTACCCGTACCCGACTTTCCTTTGAGTTGGCTGAGAAGCGGCTTTCGGCCGATGTTATTAACTTTTCGGCTGCTTCTTCTTCGGTTAAAAAAGGAGAGACCCTCATTGATACGGTAAATAATATACTTTCGATGAAAGTGGATATGGTGGTGATGAGGCATCCTAACCCGGGGGCTGGTGTGTTTTTATCAAAACACATTCAAGCCAGTATTATCAATGCGGGTGATGGAGCACACGAACATCCTACACAAGCGCTTTTAGATTGTTATTCGATACGCGAAAAACTGGGTGATGTATTTGGAAAAAAAGTGGTGATCGTGGGAGATATTCTACACTCCCGGGTGGCCCTTTCTAATATTTTTGCCTTACAAATGCTGGGTGCTGAAGTACGTGTCTGCGGACCGGCTACACTGATTCCTAAACATATAGAAAAATTAGGTGTTAAGGTAGAAACCAATTTGAAAAAAGCTTTGGAATGGTGTGATGTGGCCAATATGCTTCGCGTTCAAAATGAAAGGATGGACATCAGTTATTTTCCCTCTATACGTGAATACTCGCAGCAATACGGACTTACAAAAGCCCTACTCGATAGTCTCAATAAAGAAATTGTTATCATGCACCCCGGCCCTATTAACAGAGGGGTAGAAATTACCAGTGATGTGGCAGATTCGGGCCAGTCAATAATTTTACATCAGGTCGAAAACGGGGTGGCTATTCGTATGAGTGTTATTTATTTGTTAGCCTCCAAAAACAAAATCTAATGCAGATCACACAAAAGGATAATTTTATATTGATAGGTGTGCCTTTAGAAACCCCTTTAAATCAGCTGATAGAACAGTTGCATGCCCTCGTACAATCTTCGTATTCTGATAGTAATTGGGCTATTGATTTGACTTCTTACCACCCGATTTCTGCTAGTGATCTGGAAAAATTTTTACCACTAGCTGCTATTCAAAAAGAAAATAAGAAATCCTTTGTAATCATCAATACTTCGGTAGCTATTGATGACCTGCCCGAAGATTTAAATGTAGTACCTACGGTAATTGAAGCAGGAGATTTGATTGAAATGGAAGAAATTGAAAGGGATTTGGGGTTTTAGCATAGATAATATCTAATAAAGTTTACTTACTATTGTACTAGTTAGTCGTAACTTGCAGTTTTGAATTTTGAAATATAGATGAAACTTACTATACTTGGTTGTTATTCGGCTACGCCTCGAAAATTTAATAATCCCACGGCCCAATTATTAGAAATTAAAGGCCGACTTTTCTTGATAGATTGCGGAGAAGGCACCCAAGTGGCGTTGCGAAAATCCAAATCCAAATTTGCCAGAGTTAAGCATATCTTTATTTCCCACTTACACGGAGATCATTTTTACGGACTGATCGGATTGATTTCTACTTTTCATCTTTTAGGCAGAGATGCTACACTCACCATATACGGTCCTACGGGAATTCGTCAGATTATAGAACTCCAACTTAAATTTTCAGGTACCAAACTCAATTTTCCTTTGGAGTTTATCGAATTAGAAAGTCGTGAATCGATTAAAATTTATGAAGACGAAAAGCTTACCGTTTCTACCATTCCCTTGGATCATCGGGTGTATACCAATGGTTTTTTGTTTCAAGAAAAAGAAGGAGAAAGAAAATTAAATGTAGATGCTGCCGAAGAGTATAATATCGACAAAAGTTATTATCGAAAGCTTAAATTAGGGTACGACGTAATCAATAATAAAGGAAAGTTAATTGAAAATCATTTGGTTACCTTTCCTCCGGAACCCCCTAAAAGTTATGCATTTTGTAGTGATACCAAGTACAGTCCTAAAATTATTCCTTTGATTAAAAACGTTTCGGTCTTGTACCACGAATCTACTTTTCTGGAAACTCACAAAGAATATTGTGATATTACAAAGCACTCTACCGCCAAACAAGCAGCTACTATTGCTAAAAATGCCAAAGTGGGAAAACTGATACTCGGGCATTATTCCACCCGCTACGAAAGTATCGAATTTTTCAAAGAAGAGGCTCAAACGGTTTTTAAAAATACCGATATAGCCGACGATTTTAAAGTATTTGAATTTTAATATCTTCCTTATATATTTTCGGATACCTATTGTGAACAGAGCAATAAGTGCTAAATTTGAGTGATTTTATTTGGCTATAATAACCCAAAATTGGGATACCGTAGAAAGTCCCTCAGCAGTATATGAATCCAGAACAACAAATTCGACAATTACGAGAAGAATTAGATCGACATAACTACCTTTATTATGTATTAGATCAACCCGATATATCGGATTTTGAGTTTGACCAAAAACTCAAGCAACTCCAGCAATTAGAAGCTGCTTATCCCGAATTTTATGACGAAAATTCACCTACTTTACGAGTGGGTGGGGCGGTAACTAAAAATTTTGAAACCGTAGTCCACGAGTATCGTATGCATTCGCTGGATAATTCGTATTCCAAAGAAGAACTATTAGACTGGGAAAAACGTATTAAAAAATTAATTGACGGGGAGGTGGAATTTACCTGCGAGTTAAAATACGATGGTGCATCTATCAATTTGACCTATATCGATGGCATGCTGTACCAAGCCGTAACCCGTGGCGATGGATTTCAGGGAGATAACGTAACAGCCAATGTCAAAACCATCCGTTCTGTTCCCTTAAAATTACAAGGAGATTTTCCTAAAAAATTTCATATTCGGGGGGAAATTATTTTACCTCTTTCAGGTTTCCACAAAATGAATCAAGAACGAATAGAAGCGGGCGAAGAACCTTATGCCAATCCGCGAAACACCGCCTCGGGCAGTTTAAAATTGCAAGACAGTGCCGAAGTTGCCAAGCGTCCTTTGGATTGTTTACTCTACGCTTTGGTGGGTGAAAAACTACCTGTTAGCTCTCAATACGAAGCTTTGCAAAAGGCACGGGCATGGGGTTTTAAAGTACCTGATGTATTTCGGTTGGCCAAAAATATGGATGAAGTATTTGAATTTTTAGAATATTGGGACGAGCACCGTCATGAATTACCTTACGAAACAGATGGCGTGGTGATAAAAGTAAACGATTTTACCCAACAAGAGGAGTTGGGCTTTACCGCAAAATCTCCTCGATGGGCCATCGCCTATAAATTTAAAACCGAACAAGCGGTCACCACCTTGGAAAAAATCACCTATCAAGTAGGACGAACGGGTGCTATTACACCGGTAGCCAACTTACAACCGGTGTTGTTGGCAGGGACTATTGTCAAAAGAGCATCGCTGCACAATGCCGACCAAATTGAGAAATTAGATATACGTGAAGGAGATACGGTTTTTGTTGAAAAAGGGGGAGAGATTATTCCCAAAATTGTGGGTGTGGATACCCAGCAACGGGATTTACTTTCTAAACCCACGACCTATATCACTCATTGTCCCGAATGCGGTACGGCATTGATTCGTCAAGAAGGGGAAGCTCAGCATTATTGTCCCAATTTCTCGGGTTGCCCCCCACAAATTACCGGCCGTATTCAGCATTTTATTTCGCGTAAAGCGATGGATATAGAAGGTTTGGGAAGCGAAACAGTTGAATTACTCTTCAAAGAAAATTTGATACAAAATTATGCCGATTTGTACTCTTTAACCAAAGAACAACTGCTTCCACTGGAACGAATGGCCGACAAATCAGCTGAAAACTTATTGCAAGGGGTGCAACGCTCCAAGCAAATTCCTTTTGAACGGGTGTTGTATGCTTTGGGAATCCGTTTTGTAGGAGAAACGGTGGCCAAAAAACTGGCCAAACACTATCAAACCTTGGATCGGCTGATGCAGGCGGCTCCCGAAGATTTGATGCAAGTGGACGAAATCGGAGAAAGAATCGCTGAAAGTGTGTATGAGTTTTTTTCCAACCCAGACAACGTACAACTTATTCAACGGCTGAAGGAGTACGGAATCCAATTTCAAATTTCAGCAGAAGAATTACAAGGTCAAACCGATATTTTACAAGGAAAAACTTTTGTGGTATCGGGAGTCTTTGAAAAGGTTTCTCGGGAGGAACTCAAAAAACTCATCGAAAAAAACGGAGGTAAAGTATCGGGATCTATTTCATCAAAAACTTCCTGGGTGATTGCCGGGGCCAACATGGGACCGAGTAAATTAGAAAAAGCTACCTCGCTTGGAATTCCGATTATATCGGAAAATGATTTTTTAAAAATGATTGATTAATGAGCTTCCATAAGAGAATTTAAAGTAGAGATCATATTTTCTCACTACCAAGTTGGCCATAGATTGTTGACATAGAATTCCCACAAAAACTCAGCTTACATGAGGCTTATTTGTATTTTGGTTGCAGTTGGTGACTATTGAGTGTACTTGGTGGTTCGATGCACAACAAACTATTAGTTAGTTCGCGTTTTGTCATTGTAGTTGCTATTTTTGTTTTTTTTAAAACCTAGTCTTTGATATTTAACTATTTAAAATACATTCGTCCGATTTGGTACTTTCATTTGCGTCCGCAGCAGGATTGGAGTTATTTTCCTACGGAAAAAACCCTGAAACAAGCCGGATGGTCTCTAGAAAAAGACCCCCTTTACAAGAGTAGTGAAGCCCAACAAAGAGACCTAGCGTGGCGGGCATTTCAGCAGGGGTTTATCTGGGAACACCCCAAAGAAGGCCTAGATATTTGGACCCCATTCCAGTTACCCGTTCCAGACGAATACCGTTTTATTAGAAAAAACTTTCACCCGGTATGGGCTTGGTATTGTTTAGTGATTCGTTGTCTTAGTTTTAAAAATCCCTTTCGGGAAATTAGGGGCTTTTGGAAATCGGTTTCCGTAAAGCGTGAAATCATTTCTAAAAATACAAGCAGATCCAGCGATTATGAGCATTTTAGCAGTAATTTGATTGCTCAAAACCCTTTGGTGTCGGTTATTATTCCAACACTTAATCGCTATGACTATTTACGGGATGTTTTCAAAGATTTAGAAAATCAGACCTATAAGAACTTTGAAGTGATTGTTGTAGATCAAACCGATGATTTTCAAGAAGAATTTTACAAAGGTTGGAATCTAAACTTGAACTATTGGTATCAAGAAGAAAAAGCCCTATGGAAAGCCCGAAATGATGCAATTCGAATGGCGCAAGGAGAATATATATTGTTGTATGACGACGATTCTCGGGTGGCAAGTAATTGGATTACAGAACATTTAAAAACCTTGGATTATTTTGATGCGGCTATTTCATCGGGAGTTTCCATAAGTGTGGTAGGAGGTGAGGTACCCACGCATTATTCCTACTTTCGGTGGAGTGACCAAATTGATACCGGTAATGTACTTCTGAAAAAATCGGTTTTTCAAGCCATTGGTTTGTTTGACAGGCAATTTGAAAAACAACGCATGGGGGATGGCGAATTTGGTTTGCGGGCCTATTTACACGGATTTAAAAATATTTCAAATCCCTATGCCCAACGCTTGCATTTAAAAGTTGCTCAAGGCGGATTACGGCAAATGGGAAGTTGGGATGGATGGCGACCAAAAAAATGGAATGCTCCAAGACCTGTGCCCAGTGTGTTGTATCTGTCTAGGAAGTACTTTGGAAATAAAAAATCTATATTAATGCTCATTCCGTCTGTAACCCCGTCTTTAATACCCTATCAGTTTAAGAGGAATAAAACATTGAAATTGGTGTCTATATTTTTAATTCCATTACTATTTCCATTATTGGTTTTTCAGGTAATGAAATCTTGGAGATTGGCTAGTGTGAAATTGAAAGAGGGAGGAATTATAGAATTTATAAAATAATTATTATATGAAAATCCTCCAAATTATTGACAAGCTAGATATAGGCGGTGCAGAACGCGTTTTTGTAGATATGTGCAATATTTTACAAGAACATCAGCAAGATGTTACAGCTATGTTGTTACTTGAAAATAAGGGTGAGTTAGTAAGTGAATTAAAAGTAAGGTTAATCTCCCTTAATAGGAAGAACAAATGGAGTTTGAATACCATGTATAGGTGTAGTAAAATAATAAAAAAATATGATGTAATACACTGTCACTTTAGGCATGTTTATAGGTATATTGCTTTAGTGAAAAAAATATTTTTTATTAAAAGTAAAATAATTTTACACGATCATTATGGCTCTATTGATATTGATAAAAGCGTTCCTTTTTTATTTGATTCGTTTTTAAAACCAGACTACTACATTGGAGTAAGTAAGAGCCTAACTGAATGGGCGGAGACAAAATTAAAAGTAGCTCCTGAAAATATCTTTTTGTTGGAAAATATCATTATTCAACATAAATCTAAACAACAATTAGCCGAGAGATATGATTTAATTTTAGTTTCAAATATTAAAAAAGTAAAAAACAACTTATTTGGAGTGAAAATAGCCGCTCAAATCAATAAGTCGCTATTATTAGTAGGACAAAATCAGGATAATACTTATTTTCAAAAAACAAAATCAGAGATTAAAACAGATAATATCGTTATAAATTCAGATATAACTGAAGTTCAAACTATATTACACAACGCTCAATTAGGACTTCATACATCTATTTCAGAAACAGGTCCTTTAGTGCTTATCGAATATTTAGCACAGGGGTTACCCTTTTTGGCTTACGAAACAGGTGAAGTTGCCAAGATACTAAAGCCACATTTTCCGGAATATTTTATAGATAATTTTAATATTGAAGAATGGAAAAAAAGACTTGAGTTGATTATGAATTCAGTTCCTGACACTCAAAAGATGGAAGAAGTCTTTGAGCGGTATTTTGGGCAAACCCAATATTATAAAAAACTAGAAAATATTTATAGATGTATAAGCGGTTAGTAGTTGTTTCGGATACGGCTTTGTACAGAGAAGGCAATCAAGTTTTTGGATTTGTAGCTGTAGTAAAAGAGTTAGAGTTTCTTCAAGATAATTTTGAAGAAATAATTTGGATAGGAGCTAACCGACCCGAATTAAAAGATAACGGAACGCTTATCGAAATTAAAGTTCCCAATATCAAAACCATATTACTACCTAAAATGGGTGGAAAAAGCCTACTACAAGTATTAAAAATCTTGGTACTTTATCCTTATTTATTTGTATTGATATTCAAGAATATTTATAAAGCAGAAGTCGTACATACCCGTTTGCCCTCACATCCTGCTTTTATTGCTGTGCTTATTTCCTATTTGTTTCCTAAAAAGATTTGGTGGAATAAGTTTGCAGGTAGCTGGGAGCCTACAACACTTCCGTTTTTTTATAAAGTGCAACGAAATCTACTAATAAAAGCCATACACACCAAAGTCACTATTAATGGTTTTTGGAGCGACCAACCCAACCACTGTCTTTCTTTTGAGAATCCTTGTTTAACTCAAGAAGATATTATCAGAGGACGAGAAGTGGCTGAACAGAAAACCTTTGAGGGTAGTTATGTTTTTTCGTTTGTAGGACGGTTAGAAGATGCCAAAGGAGTTTCGAGAATTATTGAAGCTCTTAAAAATATTCCGGTTGAAAAAATCGAAAAAGTTCATTTTATCGGCAGTGGAGATGATTTAGAAAAATATAAAAATGCTAGTCGGTTTTTAGGAGAAAAAGTACTGTTTCACGGTTTTCAAAATTCCGAAAAAGTACATCAACTCCTGGCCGAGTCCCATTTTTTGTTACTTCCTTCAGCCTCTGAAGGATTTCCCAAAGTGATCGCCGAAGCGGCCTGCTACGGCTGTATTCCAATTGTTTCGAATGTGGGGAGTATTCCGCATTACATAAGTGAGGAAGAAGGTTTTGTGTGGCCTTTTAAAAACGATGGTTCATATGCGGAAGTGGTTCGGGAAGCGGTCCATTCTTCGCCCGACTCACTGGCTGCTCAATCCCAATCTATTTTGGCGTTAGCCGAAAAATTTACCTACGCCTCTTACTATAAAAAATTAGTAAATCAAGTTTTTAAATCCTAAGAATGGTGAGGATTATACTCCCATTTGGGAAAACTTGGTGCAGTTGTTTTTTATTCCGTCCTTTGTAAAAAAATGGATATGAATTTCCTTTCGGTAGAAAATGTGTCTAAATCCTACGGCGAGTTGCTTTTGTTTGAAGGCATTTCCTTTGGCATTAACCAAGGGCAAAAAATAGGATTTATCGCTAAAAACGGCACCGGAAAAACTTCGTTGCTCAACATACTTTCGGGCAAAGATACTCCCGATACCGGTAATGTGATTTACCGCAAAGGTTTGGTGGTTTCGTTTTTGGAACAAGAACCTGAGTTGGACGACTCGCTCACTGTCGAACAAATTATTTTTTCCTCAGATAATCCGATACTAAAGGCGGTGTTACGCTACGAAAAAGCGGTTGAAAATCCCGATGATTCCGACGAATTGCAGGCGGCTTTTGAGCAAGTGGAAGCCCTCAACGGTTGGGATTTTGAAACTTCGTACAAACAAATTTTATCGAAATTCAAACTCGACAATCTCCAACAACAGATAAAAACACTGAGTGGCGGACAGAAAAAACGTCTGGCTTTGGCAACGCTTTTACTCCACAAACCGGATATGTTGGTCATGGATGAACCTACCAATCACCTTGATTTAGAAATGATTGAGTGGCTCGAGCAGTTTTTTGCCAAAGAAAATATTACCTTATTTATGGTGACTCACGACCGCTATTTTTTGGATCGGGTGTGTAATGAGATTATCGAACTTGACGAAGGCAAATTGTACAGTTATAAAGGCAATTATTCGTATTTTATAGAAAAAAAAGAAGAGCGTTTGGCCAACGAAAATACCGAAATTTCTAAAGCTAAACAGCTCTATAAAAAAGAGTTGGACTGGATGCGTCGCCAACCGAAAGCCCGAACTACCAAAAGTAAATCTCGGATTGATGATTTCTACGAAATTAAAGAACGAGCTTCTCAACGACGTAAAGAACATTTGGTGGAACTCGAGATAAACATGGAACGGTTGGGCAGTAAGATAGTCGAATTGCACAATGTTTCGAAAAGTTTTGGCAGTCGTAAGGTGTTGGATAAGTTTTCGTACAATTTTTTACGGGGTGAAAGAATAGGTGTCATCGGTAAAAACGGAACCGGAAAATCTACGTTCTTGAACATAATCACCGGAAAAATGACCCCCGATAGTGGAAAAGTGGTGGTGGGAGAAACCATAAAATTTGGTTATTATACTCAGGAAGGCATTGTTCCTAAAGAAGGTCAGAAGGTAATCGATGTTATTCGGGAATATGGCGATTATATACCGCTGATGAAAGGGAGACAAATTTCGGCTCAACAACTGCTCGAAAGATTTCTTTTTGATAGAAAAAAACAGTACGACTATGTCGAAAAACTCAGCGGGGGTGAACGGAAACGGCTGTATCTGTGTACGGTATTGATTCAAAATCCTAATTTTTTAATCTTAGACGAGCCCACCAACGATTTGGATATAGTGACGCTCAACGTGCTTGAATCGTTTTTGCTGGATTATCCCGGCTGTTTGATGGTAGTATCACACGACCGTTATTTTATGGACAAAATCGTGGATCACCTTTTTGTTTTTAGAGGAAATACAGTTATTGAAGATTTTCCCGGAAATTACTCCGATTTTAGAACCTATGAAGACAGTGCTCCTACGGAAAATACTACCAAAGAGCCTGTTGCTACTAAAAATTACAAACAAAAAGATTCCACTATTCGGTTGTCGTACAACGAACAAAAAGAATATGCGAATTTAGAGAAGCAGATCGAAAAATTAGAAAAACAAAAGCAGCAGCTCGAAAGCCAGTTTACTACCGAAACTTGGACTGTAGAGGAAATACAGCAGAAATCGATTGAGTTACAGCAACTCATGGAAGCCATAGAACAACATACCCTTCGTTGGTTTGAATTATCTTCCAAATTAGAAGGTTAGCCAACTAGTCTTGCTGATTTAAGGCTATCAAATTGGCAAACAAGCGGTAGGCTCCGGATACTCCTTGGGGCAATTGTCTAAAAAAACTTAAACCGGTATACGTAAAAAATCCTTTCCCGTAAGGGGCAATAAGAAGAGCTCCTTGGGTAGCGCGCTCTTTGGGATCATTCATTTTAAGAATCGGTTTAAATTTCGGATCCCAGTCAGAAGCGAAGTACAAACCGCGCTCTTGTACCCAATTATCAAAATCGCTGGACGTTATTTGATTGGGGAAATGCAATACTTTATGCTTGGGATCTATCCAAGTCACCGGAGCTGTTTCATCGGTTACCCGATCTCTCGACAGGGTGATGGGATAGGGGGCGATGGGCTGGAAAAGTAATTCTCTACTGGTATTGTATTGTACAATCACGTTGCCACCCTGAGCCACATAGTCAAAGAGAACAGCCATTTTATGCTCTAAGTCAGCTAAGGTATTATAGGCACGAATACCGAGCACCACCGCATCAAATTGAGTCAACAATTCGCTGGTAATTTGTTGGGGTGTGAGGTCGGTTACCTGATAGCCTATTTGACGTAAACAAGCAGCCACCTCATCACCGGCGCCGGTGATATAACCAATGTGTTCACCTCTCTTTTGGAGGTCAATATGAGAAACACTAGCCTGTGCATTTAAAAGCACTTTTTGGTAAGGAATATGGGGATAATCTATCGTAACGGCTTGGTGGGAGTAGATTTGGTCGCCCACCTGAATACGCAGTTGAAGCTTACCTTCTGCGTTGTGATTGGGAGGCGTAATTTGAAAAGTTATTCTTTGTTTTTCTCCTCTTGAATTCAAGTTAAATGGTTTGGGGGCACTACTTTGCCATCCTGAGGGAACTTCAACCCACACTTGGCCGGAAAGTTGTGGACTTCCAGCTTCCAGGGTGATAGAAATTTCTTGGGGTTGGCCGCCGGTAAACAAATACACCGATTCGTCAAATTTTCCGGTAATGGGAGGTAATAGTTGAAAAGGTTGATACACTTCACCGGTTACGGGACTGTTAAATTTATAGACTAAATTTCTAGTGAAAGAGATTGATTCACCCCACAAGCTTATTTCAAAAACTACCGGGTGCGGAAACTCAATATGAGGTAATCCCACTATTGATAGGTCTTCAATTTGATGCGTCCCTGCACTGCGTTGCTGCACGAGCCAATAGGGTGTGGTGTAGTCAGAATTTATTAATTTAACTGTTTGATTATTATTTATTTTATTGTTGTTATTTAAAGTGATAGTTTCACTGTTGATATTTTGATTTTTATAAGAAATGGAGACCAACTCAAAAGGTACATCGCTGCGGTTGATGGCTTCCCAGTGTATGGAAAGACTGTCACCTGGGCTGGCATATTGAACCTCACTGACTGCTTCTAAAAACAAACCACTACAGTGGGCAATTATTTCAGTAATATCGTCCAGTTTTTTATTTCTCCAGTGAGAGGGTTCCAGTTGTTTAATGAGTTGGTATGCTTTCAGAAGTTGAGGGACCGAAGCTGCCGGATTGGTAAAGTCAAAGTTTTGTTCTACCTCTTGGAGAAGAGCGCCTATTTTTGCACCGCCTGCCAAGCGATTCCAAGAAGTATCAATACCCTCGAAGGGTGAATCATTTGGCATTTCTCCTTCTAGTAATTCCAAATATTCTTTTTCTTGGCCACGGCTTCCGGTATTACCAAATCCTTGTGATTGGTGTTTACTACGGCTGAGCGCCGAAATTTCACTATCTGAAAGCCCTAAAGCCGGATAAAACTGACCGGTTGTGAGGGTATATAAATTGGATTTATCCGCTTTTTCAAATTTTTCTTGACTGCCATAAAACCACCAAGAAGTATTAAAAAACAAACGTTTGGGTTGCCAGGGTTGGGTTTTTGAGAGTTGATTTGGAAATGCGTCTGGTTGGGCAGCCAAATGAAAGGCTTCGACGCTTAACATCGCCGAACCGGTATGATGACCATGAGTAGTACCAGGGCTTCGGTGATCAAAACGATTGATGATAATATCGGGCTGGGTAGTACGAATAGCCCAAACGATATCCCCAAGCACCACATCTTTATTCCATATCTGGAAGGTTTCATCCGGGTGTTTGGAGTACCCAAAATCTACGGCTCTAGTAAATAATTGGTTACCTCCATCAACTTTTCGAGCTTCTAACAGTTCGTAGGTACGTATCACTCCTAATAAATCTCCCAATTCGGAACCAATTAAATTTTGACCGCCATCGCCCCGAGTGAGCGATAGGTATGTGACATCTGCTTTGTAGTGATTGGCAAAATGAGTAATAAGCTTGGTATTTTCATCATCCGGGTGAGCCGCTATATACAAAACCGAACCTAAAAATTGGAGTTTTTTAATACTTTCAAAAATTTCTGACGCGGTGGGTTTGTGAGGAGCTTGTCCATAGCCAACTAGAGTAAGTATATAAAGAACAATCGGTAGTATTTTTCTCATAGTCTTTTAGTCAATAGTATCGGAGAGATTTTTATCCTCTGAAGAGAGTTCATTAAAAATAGGCTCTTGGTTTTTAAGTAAAGTAACCCCTTTTTGTAAAATTAAATTATTGGGATACGCTTTCAGCTCTCCTTGGTCACTTTTAAGGATCAAGTGAAATGCTTTGATATCAATAATAGTCAAGGGATCTTCATAAAAATCCTTATCGTGTATTTTGATTTTGTCACCTATTTTATAGGGAATGGTAAAAAAGATGATGATACCAGCCGTGATATTGCTCAGTATGGACCATTGGGCAAACAAGGCCACACCAATTACTGCAAAAATGGAAGAAAATACGATGCCGATATTTTTAAAATTAATTCCCCAAATAGGAATCACACTCATCACAAATAGCGTAGTGAATATGAGATCAAAATATTTTATGATCAGTCGGTATCGGTGATCGGCTATATCAAAACGAACGGCAAATTTCTTTATCAGCGACCGGGCCACAAACCGGATAATAAGCATAACCAGAACGACAATTATAGTGGCAGTCATTTCTGAAAAATAGTTTTCTATAATCATAAATTGAATTACTTAAGTACAAAAGTAGGGCTAAAAATATAAAAAAATCAGGGCTTGTCGAGCTCAATTAACATTTCGTACAGCAAATGGGTAGGTAGTCCCATGACAGTATTATAGCTTCCTTCAATACGCGATACTCCGATGGCACCTATCCATTCTTGAATACCATATCCCCCCGCTTTATCAAAAGGTTGGTAATTTTCTACGTAATAGGTAATTTCGGCAGCGGTAAGATTTTTAAACCACACTTGGGTCTGGTCGCAGCGGAGCAATTGTTTTTGTGTGGTAGTCAAACAAACCGAAGAGTACACCGTATGTGTATTCCCGGAGAGCTGTTGTAGCATTTGGATGGCTTCTTGGTGGTGGGTAGGTTTTTCAAGAACCCGATTTTCAAACCAAACAATGGTATCCGCAGTAATCAACAGTTGGTGTTCTTTTAAGTCCGGAAAAGCCGCTGCTTTACTACGTGCTAAATACTCGGCTATTTCTTGTCCTTCAAGGGAAGCGGGATAGATTTCATTAATCGGGCGTACTTGAAGTTGAAAATCCAATCCCATTTCTTTTAAAAATTGTTGTCTTCGCGGAGATCCCGAAGCTAATAGTATTTGATAATTATTGATTTTCATCGAAAAAAAGAATTAGGTAAACCAACGGAAAAAAAGTTTTAATTGTTTTAGTTTTCCAGAATAAGGGGCGTAGCGAATTTTAATATCACACCAAGTCGCTCTATGTACAACAGCCTTTTTATGCGAAAAAGTTTCAAAACTAAAGCGTCCGCCATACTGTCCCATGCCGCTGTTACCGACCCCGCCAAAAGGCAATCTGGAATTAACTAGATGCACCACGGTATCATTAATTGTGGCTCCGCCAAAAGAAAATCGGTCGATGATTTGTTTGACAAAATTTTTACGTTCACTAAAAACATACAAGGCTAGGGGAGTAGGGTTTTTAGAAACCAACGTATCAATTTCATACTCGTTGGTGTAGCTGATAATCGGTAAAATTGGACCAAATATTTCTTGTTGCATCAAGGGGCTGTCCCATTGCGGTTCGTCCACCAATGTAGGCGCCAAGTAATTGTCGTTTTCTTCTAGGTGTCCGCCATAAATCACTCGTTGATGGGTCAATAGTTCCTTCAATCTCAGTAGATGTCTTTTATTAATTATTCGCGAAAAATCAGGCGAAGTTTGGGGATTTTTCCCATAAAATTTTTCAATTTCTCGAATTAGAGCGTCTATGAGTTTATCCTTGACTGACCGATGCACCAATATATAATCTGGGGCAACGCAGGTTTGTCCGGCATTGATTAATTTACCAAAAGCAATCCGCCTGGCAGCGATATCAATCGAAGCCGAAGGATCGACAATACAGGGAGATTTCCCTCCCAATTCTAGGGTTACGGGTGTTAGGTAGTGAGCGGCTGCTTGAGCTACCAGTTTCCCTACGGCTGTACTTCCAGTAAAAAAGATATAATCCCACGGTTGTTGTAGTAATTCTTTAGCTGTTTCTACAGGACCAGTAACTACTTCTACATGTCCTGAATCAAAAGTTTGATTAATAATTTGTTGGAGGAGTTCTGCTGTATGTGGACACCATTCGCTAGGTTTCAGTACGACTGTATTTCCAGCAGCGAGCGCACCGATTAATGGACGCATAGCCAATTGGAAGGGATAATTAAAAGGCGCTATAATCAATACCCGTCCATAAGGTTGGTAGTGTAGGCTATCGGTAGAAGGAAAATTAAGCCAACTAGGACGTACCCGTTGGGATTTGGTCCAGCGATTCAGATTTTTAAGTGTGTATCGAAGTTCTTTAAGAACCATGTAAATTTCAGTAGAAAGGCTTTCAAATTCCGGTTTTCGTAAATCCTGATACAAGGCCTTGCAAATTTCTTTTTCATGCTGTTGAATGTTTTGAAGCAAAAGTCGCAAGCTGTTTTTACGGAATTGTATATCACGGGTCACACCGGTTTGGAAATACCGTGTTTGTTCAGTACAGATTTCAGTTACAGTTGACTTCATAACAGATTACTTAGTGATTTTCAAAAATACGTTTTCTAAAAGGAAAAGCAGAAATTAGTCGTTTTATTTTGGAAATCGGTGTTTGAAACTTGATTTCAGCAGTAGTAGGTCAGAAATAAATCATTTTCACTTATAATCACCCTGTATTTTTGTAAGTTTGAAGTACCTTTGAAATTTATTTATATCCAGTTATTACCTTATTTTGAACAATAGAAGAATTCGTGGAATATATTTCAAAATTCAAAAATATTAACTATATTACCCCTATTACTACGAGTATAAAAATAGCGAGTAGTTATACATTTTTTTTAATTTTAATTTTTTGAAATAGGAGAATATTGCCCTTATGGATTTCATTTTTAAGAGCAATTGGAAGCGATTCGATTTGGATTCATAATTCAAAAGATTTTACGACCTCTCCAGAATATTTAATACACTCACGTTTATAAGTACCGCGCTCATTTTTTTGTATAAATTGATTATTGCTACAATATCCAGTGAGAAAACGAAATAAAGACTAATTGAATTCTTATACAAAACGTAATATTTGAATAAAAACAACGGCCAATTACTAGGGGATTAGCAGCTAATGCCAAATGATTTTATTAAAACCCCACTCAATTTAGACATGGATTTCTATGGATGAAGAATCTAATCCAGCTTTTAGAGACTTCGATGGTAAAATCTCATAGAATTTCAAACTACCTCATTCTTTTCTAACCGATATTGGTTATTATCACCGGAGTGTCAATTGCCTTGTTAGGTAGTAGTAGTTAAGTCTCATAAAAGCGCATTTTTAAATTATTTAAATACAATCAAAATGGAAAACAAGAAAAATTCAAAACTCACTCGAACCACTGGAGCTCCGGTTCCAGACAATCAAAATGTTCAAACAGCTGGTCCTAAAGGACCTATGTTGATGCAGGATTTTTGGTTTTTAGAAAAAATGGCGAATTTCGACAGAGAAGTGATACCTGAAAGAAGAATGCACGCCAAAGGCTCTGGAGCTTTTGGTACATTTACTGTGACTCACGATATAACTAAGTACACCAAAGCCAGTATATTTAGTACTATCGGAAAAAAAACAGATATGTTTGTACGATTTTCAACCGTTGCCGGAGAACGTGGTGCAGCAGATGCTGAAAGAGATATTCGTGGTTTTGCCTTAAAATTTTATACCGATGAAGGAATTTGGGATTTAGTGGGAAACAATACTCCGGTTTTCTTTTTTAGAGATCCGATGAAGTTTCCGGATTTAAATCATGCTGTAAAACGACATCCCAAAACAAACCTTAGAGATGCCAATGCAAACTGGGATTTTTGGACTTTATTACCGGAAGCTTTACACCAAGTAACTATCGTCATGAGCGACCGAGGGATTCCCAAAGGATATCGCCATATGCACGGATTTGGTAGTCATACCTATAGTTTTATTAATAAAGATAATGAGAGGTATTGGGTAAAATTTCATTTTATTACACAGCAAGGAATCGAAAACCTCACTGACGAAGAAGCGGCTCAAGTGGTAGGAGTGGATAGAGAATCTTCCCAACGAGATTTGTTTGATGCCATTGAACGTAAAGATTTTCCAAAATGGAAAATGTTTGTTCAAATTATGACCGAAGAAGAAGCAAAAAACTATCGTTTTCATCCATTCGATTTGACAAAAGTGTGGTCTAAGAAAGATTTTCCCTTAATTCCAGTAGGAGAATTCGAGTTGAATAAAAACCCGGATAATTACTTTCAAGATGTAGAGCAATCGGCTTTTAATCCCACTAATATAGTTCCGGGTATAGGTTTTTCACCTGACAAAATGCTACAAGGAAGATTGTTCTCGTATGGCGATGCACAACGTTATCGTTTGGGTGTTAATCACTATCAAATTCCGGTAAATAAACCCAAATGTCCTTATCACGCTTTTCACCGCGATGGTGCCATGCGAGTAGATGGGAATTATGGTGATACTATACACTATAACCCGAATAGTTATGGGGAGTGGCAAGAGCAACCCGAGTCTAAAGAACCTCCATTAGAACTTAGTGGTACTGCTTATGCTCATAATTTCAGGGATGATGATGAAGATTATTACACCCAGCCTGGAGATTTATTCCGTATTATTAAAGCAGATGGAAAAGCACATCTTTTATTTAAGAATACAGCGGCTCAGTTGGGTGGTGCAGAAAAGTTTATACAAATTCGACATATTCGAAATTGTTATAAAGCCGACCCGGAGTATGGCGAAGGAGTAGCTCAAGCATTGGGTTTAACAATGGATGAAGTAAATGCCTTTGACTTGACTCCGTATGACCGTTGGGCACCAAGACCCACTAACGGATAGAAGTTTCGTTAGCGTATAGGTAAAATCTAAAACAAGCGTATCAATTTACGCTTGTTTTAGATTTTTTTTATTTTAGCTAGAATTACATCTACTTACTCTTAAATTTTTTCGAATGAAACTCAGTATATTACTCCTACTATTAGGACTCGTAACCTCATGCCAGCAGCAACAAACCACTTCTCCTAGGGAAGATATCAATAGCCAACCGATATTACAAGAACCGGCACCGGTTTTTGGGCTTGATCAAGCTTCACAGTTGATTGAGTTACCACTGGCTTGTTTTGAGAAACCCTATCCCTATAAATTAGGTCAGGTTTTGGAAAGCGCAGCAGATTTGAAGGAACCTCGAGAATTACATCCGGTATTTTACGGTTGTTTTGACTGGCATAGTGCTGTTCATGGGTATTGGTCGATGGTGGTTTTAGTAAAGCATTTTCCAAATCTACCCCGAGCGGCACGCGTAAAAGAATTGCTGGTTAAAAATTTAACGGCTGAAAACATATTAATCGAACGCGCTTATTTTGAAAAAGAAATTAATAAGCCCTTTGAAAGAATGTATGGATGGGCGTGGTTATTAAAACTCGACGAAGAATTGACAACCTGGGAGGATCCTTTAGCTGAATCTTTGGCTGCTAATTTACAGCCACTTACTGATATTATTGTACAGCGTTACAAAGAGTTTTTACCGCTTTTGGTTTATCCAGTACGTGTAGGTGAACACACCAATACTGCTTTTGGACTTTCTTTTGCCTATGATTATGCCCTTACTTCCGGGGATGTTGAATTGCAGCAACTCATCGCCGAGCACGCTCGGAAATTTTATAAAGCCGATACTCAATGTCCTATTAGTTGGGAACCCAGTGGGTATGATTTTCTTTCTCCCTGTTTAGAAGAAATGAATATCATGAGACGTGTACTACCTGCCGAAGAGTTTACTAGTTGGCTTTCGGAATTTATGCCCCAATTGCAACAACTCAATACAGGGTTGGAACCGGTCCAAGTGAGTGATCGTACCGATGGTAAATTGGTACATCTGGACGGCCTAAATTTTAGTCGTGCTTGGAGCTTGTACGCCTTGGCTAAACAATATCCCCAATACCACCACCTGCAACAAGTGGCTCACCAACATATGAATTATTCTTTAGCCAATCTCATTGACGATAGCTACGAGGGGGGACACTGGTTGGGAAGTTTTGCTATTTATGCGCTGTTGCAACAATAATTTCTTACAAATAAGCCGATGTGTATTTCTTGTTACTCACTATTGATTTATGGTTGTATGTATGGATTTCCATATTTTAGAGGAAGTTTTACATAATTAATATGCAATCCTTAAGGGGAGGTAAGCCTAATGAAAAAATGAGTACACAACTAATAAAAACTGAAGAGCCAATGATATAATTATTTGTAAATTTACGACTTTATAAAATTGAAGAAATGCCAAAAATACTAATCATAGAAGACGAAGCGGCGATCCGTCGGGTATTGCGAAAAATCCTCACCGAAGAAAATGAAAGCTATCAAGTTACCGAAGCGGAAGACGGCTTGGTAGGAGTGGAGTTAATTAAAAATGAAGATTTTGACTTGATTTTGTGTGACATAAAAATGCCCAAAATGGATGGTATGGAGGTTTTAGAGGCTATCAAAAAATTAAAACCTGAAATTCCGGTGGTGATGATTTCTGGTCATGGTGATTTGGAAACGGCGGTAAATAGTATGCGCTTGGGGGCGTTTGATTACATTTCTAAACCACCCGATCTCAATCGGTTGTTAAATACAGTTCGAATTGCTTTGGATCGCAAAGAATTAGTGACCGAAAATATCAAACTCAAAAAGAAGGTTAGCAAAAATTATGAAATGATCGGGCAGTCCAAAGCCATTTCAAACATTCAAGATATCATTGAAAAAGTAGCTGCTACCGATGCACGAGTTCTAATTACCGGGCCCAACGGATCAGGAAAAGAGTTAGTGGCTCACTGGTTGCATGAAAAAAGCGAACGTGCTTCGGCCCCCATGATAGAAGTGAATTGTGCTGCTATCCCTCCCGAATTAATTGAAAGTGAGTTGTTTGGACACGTTAAAGGAGCTTTTACATCAGCCGTTAAAGATCGGGCAGGCAAGTTTGAAGCGGCTCATGGGGGTACCTTATTTTTAGACGAAATTGGCGATATGAGTTTGGCGGTACAAGCCAAAGTATTACGTGCTCTACAGGAGGGAAAAATTCAGCGGGTGGGCAGTGATAAGGACATACAAGTAAATGTTCGAGTGATTGCTGCTACTAATAAAGACCTTCAAGAGGAAATTGCAGAAAAACGTTTTCGCGAAGATTTATACCACCGTCTAGCGGTGATTTTAATTAAAGTTCCGTCGCTGAATGAACGTCGGGAAGATATTCCGTTGCTTATTAGCCATTTTACAACTAAAATAGCTGAAGAACAAGGTATAGCTAAAAAGGTCTTTACAGATAAAGCGGTGGAATTATTACAAGCTTATGACTGGACCGGTAATATTAGAGAATTGCGTAACGTTGTGGAACGCTTAATTATATTGGGTGGCAAAGAGGTAACAGAAGAAGATGTCAAACTCTTTGCTAGCAAATAAGCTTACCATCTAATCACGGCACTTGCCCACGTAAAACCACTACCAAAAGCCGCTAATACAATAAGGTCTCCGGGTTTGACTTGACCTTTTTCCCAGGCTTCGGTTAAAGCAATAGGAACGGAAGCTGCTGTTGTGTTGCCATACTTTTGGATGTTGTTATATACTTGGTGATCTTCCAATCGAAATTGTTTTTGAACAAATTGCGATATACGTAAATTGGCTTGGTGAGGAATTAATAAACTGATATCTTGAGAAGTTAATTGATTGGCTTTTAATCCTTCTTGAATTACTTCTGCAAAACGAACCACCGCATTTTTAAACACAAATTGTCCATTCATATAGGGCAAATAAGATTCGTCCTCGGGATTGTTGTCCGCCAATATATCATTGACCCAGCGTTTGCCCATGCCAGGAGCAATTAAAGCCAGTTCTTCAGCATGTTGTCCTTCGGCATGCAAATGGGTTGAAAGAATGCCTCGTTGGGAATCTTCTTCCCGACTGAGAACGGCAGCACCAGCACCATCTCCAAAGATAACGCTCACCGCACGACCCCGGGTAGTTTTATCCAACCCATGAGAATGCAATTCCGAACCAATAACTAAAATATTTTTATACATACCGGTTTTGATAAACTGGTCGGCAATCGAGAGTGCATAGACAAATCCGGAACACTGGTTGCGAACATCTAAGGCACCTACCGTTCTTTGAAGTCCCAATTCGCGTTGCACTAATACTCCGGGTCCCGGAAAATAATAATCCGGACTCAGGGTAGCGAAGATGATAAAATCAATTTCATCTTTATCAATACCCGAACGCTCAATGGCTATTTGTGCGGCTTTGACTCCCATGGAAGAGGTGGTTTCGCCACTTCCGGGTTGCACCCAACGTCTTTCTTGAATACCGGTGCGTTCTTGAATCCACGCATCACTGGTGTCCATCATTTTGGTTAAATCTTCATTGGTGACTACGTGTTCTGGTACATAATAGCCTAATCCCGAAATTTTTGAATTGTATAGTGGCATTCCTTACTTTTTTTAGGTTAACAATTTAAGTATTTGATAATTAATAGTTAATCATAAATCAGAGTTTCATTATGCTTGCATAATAGGTCTATTTATTTTTTTGTAAATCCATGAGGAATATAAAGCGGTTCTTTATCATAAAAAGAAATATAAATTAGTATGGGTTCTTCTAAACCTTCATACCAAACTTCATATACGTCTAAAAGACCAACACCCTCGTAGCCATTTTCACTTGAATACGGACAACAACTTCCCCGGCGTGTAAATTGGATTTCTTCACCTTGGGGCCCTGCTAACGACGCTAAATATCGTCGCTGGTTAGTAGGACCAACTTTTTCTTTAAATCCACCTACAAAGACCGGGTATTTCTCTGAAATTCCATATTCTGCATGTTCCGAATAGGAATTAATATCAAAAAATGGAGCGTAATCGTTGGAGCTAGATACCCAATTGGTAGTGGTACCTAGAATCGCGTTTTTTTCTGGAGTTTCTTTTTTAGCTCCACAAGAGGCCACTAAACAAGGGATGATAAGATAAAGTAGTTTCTTCATACGAAAATAGTTTGGGTTAAGTTATTTAGTAGGAATATTGGCCAATATTTCTTTTAAAAAAGTCCAAAATTTTTGTGTAGAAGCTATATGAGCACGTTCATCCGGCGAATGAGCGCCGTGTATAGTAGGTCCAAAAGAAATCATATCCATTTGTGGATAGTTTTTTCCAAGAATACCACATTCTAAACCGGCATGACAAGCGGCGATATTGGGTTTTTCACCCTCGTTGAGTTGTTGGTATATGCGGTCGGCTACCTGTAATATTTCACTGTCCATATTGGGGGTCCATCCGGGATATCCTCCAGAAAATTTGACCTTAAAACCACCTAACTCAAAAGTGGATTGCAGTGCAAACGACAAATCTTGTTTGGAGCTTTCAATAGACGAACGAGTTAAACAAGCCACTTCGATTTGACCGGCTTGTACTGAAACCCGAGCTAAGTTATTAGAAGTTTCCACTAAATCGGGAATACGCGGTGTCATGCGATATACCCCGTTTACAAGGCTATATATAACTGCTGTTAAAAAGGTTTGATCTTCTTTGGCCATTACTTGTTGCGGAACTTCGGTAGTTTGTATATCAATCGTCAGTTCGGGTTCTAAAAACTTATATTCCGCAAGTAGGGCCTGTATTTCGAGTTCCAGGTTTTTTTTGACGGCTGGTTCGTCGGTGGTAGTCAGTACTGCTTGACTTTCCCGGGGGATGGCGTTGCGAAGCCCCCCACCGTCGATACTAGCAATATGAGTGTCGGGGCATTGAATGGCGTGATAGAGGAGTCGGTTCATCATTTTGTTGGCATTACCTAACCCTTTGTGAATATCCATACCGCTGTGTCCTCCCTGCAAACCGGAAATTTTTAGTTTCAGTGCTCGACTGTTTGGTGGGGTAGGGATGGGAAGATAGTCTTTGTGGCCGGTAATATCTATACCACCGGCACAGCCAATTCCCAACTCATTGTCTTCTTCAGTATCGAGGTTGAGGAGAATTTCCCCTTGCAAAATACCACCTTCCAAGCCCAAAGCGCCAGTCATTCCGGTTTCTTCATCAATCGTAAAAAGAGCTTCCAATGCGGGATGTGGTATATCGTTACTTTCTAAAACCGCCATAATTGCAGCAACTCCCAGACCATTATCGGCGCCTAGAGTAGTTCCTTGAGCACGTACCCAACCGTTTTCTAAATACATGCGAATGCCTTGGTTGTCAAAATCAAATTCGGTATTGCTGTTTTTTTGGTGCACCATATCTAAATGGGCTTGCAACACTACTGTTTTGCGGTTTTCCATACCCGCTGTTGCCGGTTTTCTAATAATGACATTGCCGACGGCGTCGGTATAAGTTTCCAAACCTAATTTTTTACCAAAGTCTTGCATAAAGGCAATGACGCGAGCTTCTTTTTTACTAGCTCGGGGAACTGCATTTAGATCGGCAAAAAAATTCCACAACCGATGGGGTTCTAGATTACGTATTTCTGTATTCATGTTTTTATTATAAAATTTTCTGAAAAAGCAAATATACAACCCTTTTCGCACTAATTTTGTTCGCTTAATTTGATTCTTTTTTAAACCTACGTTGAAAAAACTATTTCGCTTTTATATAGATTCTTACCGAGGTTTGTCGAAACCCGCTTGGATGTTAGCGTTGGTGATGCTAATCAACCGAACGGGGTCGATGGTACTGCCTTTTCTGGGTATTTATATGCTCAAGGTATTGGATTTCTCCATGAAAGAAGCGGGTATCGTCTTGAGTTGCTATGGGTTTGGATCGGTAATAGGAGCTTGGTTAGGGGGCAAACTCACTGATAAAATAGGACATTTCAAAGTGCAGGCGGTAAGTTTGATTTTAACGTTTCCTATATTTTTTATCATTTATTTTTTAAAAGATATGTGGAGCCTGGCGATTGGAGTTTTCGTCCTCACTTTGGTAGCCGATACTTTTCGTCCGGCTAACTCGGTATCTGTAGTATATTACGCCAAACCCGAGAACATTACTCGCGCTTTTTCTTTGAATAGAATGGCTATTAATTTGGGTTTCTCAATCGGTCCGGCTGTTGGAGGATTGTTAGCGGCAATTTCTTATAAGCTTTTGTTTTACGGAAATGGAGTGGGAGCCCTGATTGCAGGATTGGTATTTTATTTTTATTTTAAAAATAGAAAAGGAAACCCAGATGCACTTGTACAGCATAAAACCCAAGAAGAACTCCGAGCAGAAAAACAAAAAAGCCCCTATAAAGATATTCCTTACCTGTTTTTCTCATTGTTTATTACTTTGTACGCGATTTCTTTTTTCCAGATATTAAGTACTCTGCCCATGTATTATGAAAGGGTATATCAATTCAATGAAGCTGATATAGGACTTCTCATTGCGTTTAGTAGTTTGGTAGTATTTGGATTAGAAATGGTATTAGTGCGTTTGGCTGAAATACGCTACAAACCCCATAGTGTGATTATCGCTGGCACCTTTATTACCGGATTATCGTTTGTGGTATTGAACTTTTCTTCAGGAGTATGGATTTTATATGCCTCCATGTTTTTATTAAGTATTGGAGAAATTTTTGCGATGCCTTTTATGGCAACAGTAGCCATTCAGCAATCTACTTCTTTAACACGGGGTGCGTATATGGGACTTAATACGCTGGCCTTTTCACTAGCCCATATTTTCTCTCCTTTTTTGGGAACTCGATTGGCCGAAAATTTTGGTTTCGAAGTACTTTGGTGGGCCAGTGGATTGCTCTGTGTGGTAGCCTGTTTTGGTTTTTATTTTGTGATGAAAAAAATGAAAATGTAAGCTGAAAAGAGTAATTTTGGCCATATGCCTACGAAAACCAAGCTTTATTTATCTCTTTTTTTGGTTGTACAAATCATCGGTTTGCAACTGCTTTCATATTTCCCCGAAAGGGTAGAAAAATATTATAGTACCGGACTGTATGTGGGGATTTCAAAAACTTTTCGCTTTAGTTTGGGGTGGATACCATTTTCGGTAGGGGATATTTTTTATAGCGCGGTTGTTATTTTGGCTGTACGTTGGTTGGTCCTTAATTTAAAAAAAATTAAAATCCAACCCTTTCATTTTTTATTAGATATAACTTCGGCATTTTCGGTGGTTTATTTGTTGTTTCACTTGTCATGGGGGTTGAATTATTACCGCAATCCGTTGCACGAAACTTTGGGTTTAGAAAAGGACTATACCGAAGAGCAACTCCTGGAAACAACCCGTTTTTTGATAAAACAAGCCAACCAAATGCATTTGAATTTAGGGTATGCTGACAGTAGTCGGGTACAAATACCTTATACGCAAAAGGAGATAATTCAAAAGTCGATAAATGGCTATCAAAATCTTTCCGAATATTTTCCAAAGTTAAATTATCCGCCCGCCAGTGTTAAAAATACGGGTTGGAGCGAGATGCTTTCCTATATGGGAAACAGTGGTTATTTCAATCCCTTTTCACACGAAGCACAGATTAATGCCTTGATTCCCATGATCCATTATCCGGTGGTGGTGGCCCACGAACAGGCTCATCAATTGGGTTTTGCTGCTGAAAACGAAGCCAATTTCTTAGGATATTTGGCCTCGATTCACAATGAGAATCCGTATTTTAAATATACCGGAACCGTATTTGCTTTACGCTATTGTTTAAACGACATTTATAGAAAAAATCCGGATCTTTTCTACGAAGTGATCTGTGATTTGCATACCGGTATTAGACAGAATATGCAGGAGCTTCAAGAATTTTGGCAAAACTATCACGGGGTGATAGAAAAATTGTCAGAAGGTTTTTTTGATGTATTTTTAAAAGCTAATAATCAGTCAGACGGTATTAAAACTTATAGTTATGTGGTAGCATTGATCGTTAATTATTTAGCAATCAATCCTATAACAGACTCCAGCTTATGATAAAAAAAATAAACAGTCTACAAAATCCGGTGGTTAAACGACTTGAACAGTTGATTGATAAATCGCGGGAAAGACGTAAGTCGGGGCTTTTTGTGGTCGAGGGAAAACGTGAAATCGACTGGGCTCTTACCGGCGGATATCGACTCAAACAGCTGTTTTTTTGCCCGGCTATTTTTCCGGAAGAAGAGTTTATAAAATATTTTTCTGAAGTTCCGGAAGCCATTGAAATATCACTTCCGGTATATCAAAAATTAGCTTATCGCAAAACAACCGAGGGTGTCCTTGCCTTGTTGTTTGCTAAAGAACATGGACTGGACTCTCTAGATTTTAACTCCAAAAATCCATTGATTTTGGTGGCAGAAGCACCTGAAAAACCGGGAAACATTGGGGCTTTACTGCGTACAGCTGATGCCGCCCGGTTGGATGCGGTAATAATTGCTAATCCTAAAACCGATTTGTACAATCCCAATATCATTCGCAGTAGTGTGGGCGGTGTCTTTACCAACCGGATCGCAATGGGATCAACTTCCGAAATAATTTCTTTTTTAAAAAACAAAAATATTGCGATTTATGGAGCGGCTTTACAAGCTTCTCAAATCTATACCCAGGTTGACTTTACCGGTCCATCAGCCCTAGTAGTAGGAACCGAAGATACCGGATTAACAGTAGAATGGTTGCAGTATACCACTCAAAATATACGGATTCCCATGGAAGGGGTCATCGACTCTATGAATGTTTCTGTTGCTGCAGGTATTTTGATTTTCGAAGCGAAAAGACAGCGAAATGGGTAATGTTTTGAACCGTTCTAGGTTGGGAATGCTTTTTAAAATAACACAGCTAACCAATTGAAGGTATAGAAAAGGAAATCTGGCAGTAAATAAAAAAACACGCTTTCGAGCGTGTTATTTGAATAGATATTTTTGGAACCCAATAAAAAAACGGCAAGCGATCTACATCACACCGCTACGACCGTTTACCCTTGCTGCGTTCCCACCCTGGGGGATTCAACAGGAGCTGGTTGTGTAGGACTTGCCGAGCTGCAAATTTACTATCTTTTTAAACGCTTTGCAAGTAAATTGTAGTAGATTTCATTACTTTTGTTGTCCTTAATAAATAGCCATGATTATGAGGTTTTTATCTTTTTTTTCCTTTTTAATTTTGATGCTTATGCTCTTTTCCTGTGGTGAAAAAGAGACTCCTAGTAACCTATTTACATTAAAAATTGCCCAACCTAAACCTTCTTATACCATTCAAGATACCTTACGGTGTATTCTTGAAAATCCGCACCAAAAGAAAATAGATTCTGTGGTCTATTGGGTAGATAATCAACGTATTGGAAGTAATAATGGGAATTCCGAAATGGCTTTTCAACTACAGGGTCATAAGTTGGGATTACGTAAAGTACATGTACAAGTTTATAGTGGAAAACAGCAACATACCGCTGTAGTGGACGTTTTGCACTTAGCAGCTCAAGCTCCAAAATTATACACCTATAAAATTGTAGAGGAATACCCCCATGATATAGATGCCTATACCCAGGGATTGGAATTTCATGGGGATACACTATACGAAAGTACCGGCTTGTACGGAAAGTCGTCTTTGCGTAAAACCGATTATAAGACGGGAAAAGTATTGCAAAAAGTCGATTTGGAACGGGCCTATTTCGGAGAAGGCTTGACCCTATTGAACGACCAAATTTTTCAGCTTACTTGGCGAGAAAAGGTGGGGTTTATTTATAATTTGGAAACCCTAGAAAAAACAGGCTCCTTTGTGTATAGCAAAAGTCCGGAAGGGTGGGGGCTTTGTAATGATGGACAGCGAATTTATAAAAGTGATGGGACTGAAAAAATTTGGACACTCAATCCCGATAATTTGACGGAAGAAAGTTTTATTGAAATATATACCAACACCAGTCGGATAGAGAGTGTGAATGAATTGGAATGGGTTGATGGAAAAATATTTGCTAACATCTATCAGCGCAATGCCATTGCGATTATTAATCCTGCCAATGGTGCGGTCGAAGGCGTTATTGATTTGAGTGATTTACAAAATCAAGTCACCCAACACCCCGACTTGGATGTGTTGAATGGAATCGCCTACAAAGGGGAGGCCAATCGATTGTTTATTACCGGAAAAAATTGGGATAAGCTTTTTGAAATAGAATATTTCGAAAAGCAATAAATGGATACTTTTAAAGTTTTGATTAACAAACAAATTTTGAATTGATGAAAAATTATATATTCAGTCTTTGGATTTTGGGGTTATTAGTATTATGGAGCTCTTGTCGAAACGATTTTGAAACTGTACCCAGTACTGGAAAATTAGAATTTTCAAAAGATACGGTTTATTTGGATACAGTTTTCAGCAACATCGGATCGAGTACTTATACGCTTAAGGTATATAATCGAAGTAAAGAAGACATTCATATACCGGTGGTAAAACTCGGCGAAGGTGAAAATTCTCATTACCGATTAAATGTGGACGGGATACCGGGCAAAGTATTTCACGACGTTGAAATATTGGCCAAAGACAGTATTTTTATTTTCATTGAAACTACGTTGGATATAAATAATTTTCCGGGAAATCTCAACTTTCTTTACACGGATGTGATTGAGTTTGACTCAGGCACCAATTTACAAACGGTCGATTTGGTTACCTTAGTACAAGATGCAGTGTTTTTATATCCGGATAAATACGAAGACGGTACCTACGAAACGCTAGTAATTGGAGAGGGAGAAGATGCCTATGAGATATATGGTTTTTTCTTAAATTCCGATGAGTTGCATTTTACCAATGAAAAACCCTATGTAATCTATGGCTATGCCGCCATACCTCCCAATGAAACCTTGTTGATAGATCCCGGAGCACGTATTCATTTTCATGAAGCCAGTGGTATTATTGCTGCCCAAGGATCGTCAATTAAATCCTTAGGAGCCCTAAGTAACGACCCCGAACTATTAGAAAATGAAATTATATTTCAGGGAGACCGTTTAGAGCCCTTTTATGAAAATAGAGCAGGGCAGTGGGGGATGATTTGGCTGACAGCCGGTAGTACGGGGCATGAGTTTAACTATACAACCATTAAAAATAATGTAGTAGGACTATTAATGGATAGTAATGATGGCACCAATACTCCCAATTTACAACTTAAAAATACCCAAATTTATAATACAGCCTTAAATGGTATTTTATCCCGAACAGGTTTTATTGATGCTGAAAATTTGGTGGTAGCCAACAGTGGTAGTGAATTGTTGAGTTTGACTTTGGGTGGTCGCTATCATTTTCGACATAGTACCTTTGCTAATTACTCCAATTTTGGAGGATTTAGAAGTGAACCCTCGGTGTATGTGTCTAATTTTTTACAAATTTCAGATACCGAAATTCTTACATCCGATTTAATAGAAGCTACTTTTAGTAATTGTATTATTTATGGGAATAACCAACGGGAATTTATTGTTGGAAAACACGAGACAACTGCTTGTAATTTCCAATTAAGCCATTCCTTAATACGGTTTGAAGATCCGCAGGGTATATTTGAGGATGACCCGTTGTATGATTTTACTAATCCAGATTACTACCAACAAATCGTAGTAAATCAAGCACCTCTTTTTATGAGTTTTGAAAATAACCAGTATTTCATTAGCCACCAGTCAGCCGCTAATGGTATTGGTGATCCTGCGGTTACCTCACAAGTACCCTATGATATACTAGGAACTTTACGAACCATACCTTCGGATGCCGGTGCGTACGAGAGCATTGAATTTCCGTAACAATTAGTAACGGTTTTAGAATGAAAAAATGGTTTTTATTGTTTTCTCCTACCTAGAGAGATCGATAGCTATTCTCTGTTGAAAGAAAATTTTAAATAAGCATGCTCCAGTTTAATCATGGACGTAAGTATCGTGTTTGACTTTTTATTTAATTTATATAGAGATAGATCTTTAGTATCCTGAGTGGTGTCTTCCAATATGTCAATAAATTTCTGTTCATCATAACGTAAAATCTTAAAGGCTTTGGTTTCCGACCAAGGATACAAGTAGTAGAAATATTCATTTCTAGGAAATATCAATACCACTTCCTGCAAACGATTGATTTCATCATTGAAGTTTTTTAGAGTTTGCTTTATATCTTCAGTTGTTTCGTGATCACTTATAAGAAAATCTTTCGTGAAATCATTGATTTGAGAAATATACGAAGAGTTTTTAACGGTTTCTTGGAGCATTAAAAAATCGTTGTACCTTTTTTTACTATCAATCCTGTTAAGTACAATGATTACCAAAGTAAAAAGTATAACAAGAACACTTATTCCTACTAAAGTTTTACTATTTATTTCAATTTTATCACTACTTGTCATGGGAGCTTATTTTTTCTGAAATTTCTTTGATTCCACTTGAAATTAAACTTAAATTAATCATCAGGCTTATAATAAAAGCTGCTATAAGTACTATTCCTGACGCCCACATAATGAGAAAGGCAATGTTTTCGATTTTGTCAGGCAAGAGATCCCAATGAAATAGCCCGTCAGCAATGGCAAGAATAATTGTTACGGTTAATACTATCAAGAGTAAAAAAGAAATCATAATACAGGTAGATTCAATTTTTCTTTTGTTCAAATGTAAGGTCATAAGGATTTGTTTTTTAAAGGTTGATTATTTTTTTAACGTTTTATCTACCAATAAATTATATTGAAAATTTTGTATAAAAAGAAAGCTGCCCCTTTATGGGGCAGCTTGATATAATTACATAACTAGATTTAGTTATTTTCTTACCACTTGATGTGTTACGGTAGTACCTTCCGAAGTTACTTTCATCATATAACTTCCAGAAGCCAGTTCGCTTACATTCAGTTGTACAGAGGTGCTATTCACATTTTGTACTAATACTGCTTGACCGAGTACATTGTAAATAATTACTTGATCGATAGTGGTATCAGCTTGTATATTCAGCACATTATTCATGGGGTTAGGATAGAATACCAGACCGCTGATGGTATGACTTTCCATACCTACTATTCCACAAGCCACATCTGCTGTCCAACCCGCATTTTGTACAGAACCGTCAGATAAGAATCTAACGGTAAGTGCACCGGATGCATGGGTAGAAGTAAATGGTCCAGGAATGGTGTTGCCCCAGTATCCACCGGCAGGGAATCCACCATTAGTAGCTGGATTTCCACTATCCAATAATGGAGCACTAGTATCAGGGCCATCATATACATACAGAGCATCCCAATTAGCTTCTACATCAAAAGAGGTAAAAGTTAAAGTAGCTACTTCTCCAGCATTTGGAGTAAAAGTCCAAACGATATCTTCGTTTGCTCCGTAGTTACCTGCGTTACCTCCGGTATCTGTAAATTCGTCACCACAATCGGGGCTGTCTACACAGCTGATTTCCAAGGTGTACTCACCAAATTGAGAGCCAAAACCTTCTACCATGATTACGTAGGTACTGGTACCGTCAGACATAAAGGCCACTTGCGATTGGATTCCACAGAAATCGTCGTTGTAAGCTATTTCATTATTCAAATCGCAATCTGTAAATACACGTATGTAAGTATCAAAGTTGGAGTCACATAATGAAAGTGTCACAATTTCTGGAGAACCACTGCCGGTATAGGTGTAGAAGACGTCTGCCGATGGGTTCATTCCAGAGTCCGTAGCAAAAGAAGTATCTCCGCTAACAATATCACCACAACTTAGTGCAATAGCATCCTCACAATCGTCATTGGGTTCGGTATAGGGTCCACACTCAATAAGAGCTACCCAGCCCGGATAATTAACACTTCCATCTGAAACAAAATTAAATGTTAAAGCTCCATCAATGTTAGTTGCAGAGAATGGTCCGGGAAGAGTATTACCTGTTAATGTAGCGATTAGGGGTGCTGAACCATCTAGGCCATCATAAACAAATAAGTAATCCCAATTTTCTTCGATATCAAATTCGCTGAATGTTACTGTTACGATATCTCCAGCAACATCAGGTGTAAAGGTCCACCAGGTATCTTCATTATTGTTGTAGTTACCCGTTTCACCACCACTATCTGTGAATAAATCACCACAACCGGGCAATCCAGCACAAGTTAACTCGATGGTATATTCACCGGCATTACTTCCCCAACCTTCAACCATGATGTAGTAGGTAGAGAAACCATCAGACTCAAAAGTAAGTTGAGATTGTACTCCACAGCTATCATCGTTAAAAGCTATTTGGTTAGACAATGTACAATCAGAATACACGCGTAAATAGGTGTCATAGTTCGAACCACATAAAGAAACAGTTACAAACTCAACTTCACCATTACCGGTATACGAATAGAATACATCAGGGGCTGCATTTCCTCCAGAATCGCTTGCAAATACAGTATTTCCACTATGGGTATCGCCACATTCTAAAGCAATAGCATCGTCACATTCATCATTTAGTACCGGGTCATCAGGAGTACAGGTAATCTCTAGGATATACTCACCAGCGTTACTTCCCCAACCTTCAACCATAATGATATAAGTAGAAGTACCATCAGATACAAACGATAATTCTGATTGTGTACCACAAAAGTCATCGTTAAATGCAATTTGATTGGACAGTGTACAATCTGAATACACACGTAAATAGGTGTCATAACTAGAACCACAAAGTGAAATAGTTACTAATTCAGTAACACCAGATCCCGTGTAGGAATAAAATACATCAGGAGCAGAATTTCCTCCAGAGTTATTCATTCCTATAGTAGTGCCGGTTACGATATCACCACAGCTAAGGGCAATTGCATTTTCACAATCGTCGTTGTTGATAGGACCTTCAATGGGTTCACAAACACCGCTAAAAGTATATACAGCTTCTGCATTGTTTACAGTATCTAAGGCCCATACACCTCCATTTAAACGAGCTACAACACTACCCACTACACTTACATAGCTCACTTCCCAGAAGGTTGGAGTTTCGGGTTGGATCCAGTACGTGGTGGGTACCCCACTTTGTCCTTCAAAAGTAAAGGGTGTAATATCTAGAACTACTTCGTAGATATTCCATCCAAAAGCTGTACCCACAAGTGTGGAGCTAGTTGGAGCAATATTTGCTTCAGAACCGATAACCGTTCCTGGTAAACCGGCTGTATCACTATAATAGTTAAGATTTACAGAAGTTACAGGTTCTGTATTAAGTACATTAATAACTACTTGGTCAAGAGTGAAATCTTCATCAGCAGCTACAATCACGTCTGCCGCAACACCAAATCCAGTACCGGGAGATATATTATACCCATTATCTGCAGCTACTGGATTGGAAGGATTGGTCTGTTCACAGACATCACCACCTCCATGAGGCTCACAGATACCGCTAAAAGTATATACAGCTTCTGCATTGTTTACAGTGTCTAAGGCCCAAACACCTCCATTTAAACGAGCTACAACACTGCCCACTACACTTACATAGCTCACTTCCCAGAAGGTTGGAGTTTCGGGTTGGATCCAGTACGTGGTGGGTACCCCACTTTGTCCTTCAAAAGTAAAGGGTGTAATATCTAGAACTACTTCGTAGATATTCCATCCAAAAGCTGTACCCACAAGTGTGGAGCTAGTTGGAGCAATATTTGCTTCAGAACCGATAACCGTTCCTGGTAAACCGGCTGTATCACTATAATAGTTAAGATTTACAGAAGTTACAGGTTCTGTATTAAGTACATTAATAACTACTTGGTCAAGAGTGAAATCTTCATCAGCAGCTACAATCACGTCTGCCGCAACACCAAATCCAGTACCGGGAGATATATTATACCCATTATCTGCAGCTACTGGATTGGAAGGATTGGTCTGTTCACAGACATCACCAGATGTAGATCCTTCATGGATGGTAACATCATCAATAACGTTTGCACGTCCCCAACCGTTGATACCTTCAAAAGCAATTTGATAGGTTGCTGATGGGCTTGGTAAGTCTAAGACTTCTTCTGTCCAACTACTTACGTCTGCGGTATAGTGAGCAATCTCTACCCAAGGATCACTTTCGCTAACTCGATAATATACTTTAAGTTCGTTTTGATCACCCAGCCAATCCTCCTGACCGTAGTAGAAAGTTACTTGAGGAGTACTTAAGCTAGTAATGTCTAATACTGGGCTGACTAATTTAGTGATATGTGGGTTTCCGCCAGGGCTCATACTAACAAAACGAGCATTAAGATCTCCTGTGTTTGCCGTTGTTATATTTCCACCCGAAGAACCTGTTGCATAGGTCCAGTTAGCTGTATTTTGTTCTTGTATTTGCGTCCAACAATCTCTTGAAACACTATCGTCTTCAAAAGTTTCAGTGAATGGAAAAGCAGCAATAGTACAAGGATCTGAGGCACCTTCACACTCTAAGTCAGAATAGGTAGCTTCATCACCCCCCATGAGTTGTCCAGAAACAAGAACTTCAGTTCCATTGGAAACTGTATAACTGGGTGTATTATCGTTCCAAGATCCAATAGCTTCGATATAAAACTCAACTGGGCCTTCCGCAATTACAGTTTGTGAATCCGAATAATCAAATCCATAGGGTCCTCCTGAAAGTAAAACGATATCGTTAGAATCGCGTAATTGCCAAGTTACTTCGTCACCAATACCCGTATCAAAGACATTTACAACCCATTCACAGCCGGTAGGTTCTATACCACCTTCACATTCTCCAGATAGTGTAAACGCTCCGTCAACAAAAAAACCAACACTACCTGCATCACTCCAAGTAACACCGCCATCAGCCGAATAGTAAAAATAAGTTTCGTGGTGTACACTACTACCAAACTCCCAATAGTTATCTCCTTCGGTACCTATAACGGTTGAAATTGTCATCCAATAATTGGTTCCTAAAGCTCCTCCTTCAAATACTTGGGGCGTGGGGAGTTCTAATACTACTTCATATATATTAGAACCGAAAGGGGTAACTCCTACTAATGTTTGTGAAGTAGGCACTATATTCACCGGAGCCATAATTGTTGCTCCAGGTGTGTTTGTGTTATTTTCAAGAAAACCGACATTTACACTGCTGACATTACTCAATATTTTCATTGTAATAGTTTCAACAGTCATAGTTTGTTCAGGGATAATTCGGAAGTCGTTGGCAAGAATCAGCCCGCCGTTTAGAATTCCCAAACCATCTTCACCACTCCCTAAGTAAACTATTTCACATTCTTCAGCTCCTTCGACTTCATTAAAGCTGATGTCCATGAGCAAATCTTGCCCCACATCTACAATACCACAACTAGTGATACCTGGTGACCAAATGGTACAACCCGTTCCAAAACCATCCTCTGGATTAATAAAATGCATTTCACTGTCATTATTATCTGTTGCACTTGTCCAATACCATTGGCCACTTACTGCAAAAGCCATTTGTGCTTGTACACTCAACCAGTATTTTTCACCAGAAGTTAAGACCGGCGGATTGCTAGGGTTCATTGTTGCATTGGCACTTGTGATAGCTACATCAGCGGCGGCAAAGGTTTCGCTATAAATTTCTGTTCCAGGTGCTCCTGCATTGTCTTCAAAGATTCTAAGTATTACATTATTACTTGGGTCACCGTTAAATCCAGTACCAGAAGTAGTACCGTATACACTTATTTCGCAGATTTCTGCCAAACCGGTTCCAGGTACAATAAAATCGTCTGCTAACATACAGTCGAATGCTTCAAGTCCTGCCTCAAAATCTTGAGAGGCACCACCGACTCCGCTACTACTTGAATTGGTATAGTTAGGTAAAATTCCTTGGCAAAAAGAACCACCTCCGGAAAAACTTCCATTCACCATAAAAGGAATACCTTGGGGTGTTAACGATCCGGTATCTATAAATTCTTGCCAACCGGTAGGGGTGTTTTGTAACGCATTACCGGTAGTTGTTTCCCCTAAAATAGTGATTGGATTAGCCCAAGGACCCGAGCTGAGTGTTCCTAATGCGGCCCACTCAACCCAATAGGTGCCAGCGGAAAGAGCTAAGTTGCCTAAATCGGCAGTAACCACCATGATTGGTCGTTGTGTGTTAGTGGGATCCGTTTCTGTATTTCTATAGGTGTCATACCAAGCAGTACTCATCAATCTGTTAGTGGTTAAATCACCCCATATAACAGTTCCACCTGCATTAGGTGCTCCGTCCCAAATTCTTACATAAACCGCACTAAAAGTTGAGGTAGTTGTTGAACCTGTTTGATATCCAAAAAAATCAATAGATTCGATAACTACATCCTCGGTTAATATCATATCATCGGCGATAGAATATCCTAAGTCCAAATTGATATTATTTCCATAGGTTATCATACCTAATCCGGATTGCAACCTACTGTGGTTAGGTGTCCCTGGATGAGTAATAAAGGGGCCACTCTCAAATAGCAAATCTTCTCCACCGGTAGTTTGATAATTAGGAAAGCTGTGATTCTTACTAGGCAAGATATCATTTTGTGAAATATTCACCGGCATCGAAATTAATTCCGATGTATCGACATCTTGATTTTGTGAGAAACCAACACTATATCCTAAAAACCATAGTGATAGTAAATAAAATTTTCTCATAAGGTCATATATTAAATGTTAGTTCTGCTAATTTAAAATAATTTTAACATTATTGGCAAAAAAAGAGATATTAAAAAATAAAAATCAGTTTGTTATAAAATTTCTATTTTTTAATTGATTGATATACATTTTATTATCTCAAATCATTCATTTATCAATAAAAAAAAAGCCACAGAAACTGTGGCTTTTTTAAAATCAGGCTTTGTAAGAAAAAGACTACTTATTTTTTTCCATTTGGTCTTTAATGGCTTGTAGCTGTTCGTTAGCGTCACCAATGGTAGGTTTGGCTTCAGCTTCGGCTTTCTTTTGCTTTTTAACAGCTTCTTTGACCATTTTAGCTTCTTCTTCTTTAAAGATAGACGTATGTGAAGCTACTACTCGCTTGAATTCTTTGTTAAATTCAATAATCAGGAATTCAGTAGTTTCTCCTTTTTCTAATTTACTTCCATCTTCTTTTTCTAAATGTCGAGCCGGTACAAAAGCAACTACATCGTCATTGAATTTAACGGTAGCTCCTTTGTCAACGATTTCGTTAATCGTTCCGGTATGTTTCGTACCTAGGGCAAATTCATTCTCGTATTTATCCCAAGGATTCTCTTCGGTTTGTTTGTGTCCTAGACTTAATTTACGTCCTTCTACATCCAATTCTAATACTACCACGTCTAGCTTGTCTCCGACATTGGTAAATTCATTAGGATGTTTGATTTTCTTAGTCCAAGACAAATCAGAGATGTATATCAATCCGTCAATACCTTCCTCCAGTTCCACAAAAACACCAAAGTTGGTAAAGTTTTTAACCACACCTACATGTTTGGAGCCCACCGGGAATTTACTGGTGATGTCTGTCCATGGGTCAGGGGTTAATTGCTTAATACCTAATGACATTTTACGCTCATCGCGATCTAGAGTTAATATTACAGCTTCTACTTCATCACCGACGGCCACAAAATCTTGAGCACTTCGTAAGTGAGTTGACCAAGACATTTCACTTACGTGAATTAATCCTTCAACGCCATCTGCCACTTCTATAAAGGCTCCGTAGTCTGCAATCACTACAACTTTACCTTTTACTTTATCACCTACTTGTAGGTTGCTGTCTAAGGCATCCCAAGGGTGGGATTGAAGTTGTTTTAATCCTAATTGAATTCTTGATTTATCTTCATCAAAATCAAGGATTACAACATTGATTTTTTGGTCTAATTCAACCACTTCGTTGGGGTGGTTGATTCGGCTCCAAGACAAGTCGGTGATGTGAATTAATCCATCGACACCTCCTAAATCAATAAAGACACCGTACGAAGTGATGTTTTTAACAACTCCTTCTAATACTTGACCTTTTTCAAGTTGTCCGATGATTTCTTTTTTCTGTTCTTCAATATCGGCTTCAATTAATGCTTTGTGCGAAACTACTACATTTTTAAATTCGTGATTAATTTTCACTACTTTAAACTCCATAGTTTTTCCTACATAGCTATCGTAATCGCGAATAGGTTTAACATCAATTTGAGAACCGGGTAAAAATGCCTCAATACCAAATACATCTACAATCATACCGCCTTTGGTACGGCATTTTACATAGCCATTTACTATAGCACCATTATCATGAGCTTCATTTACACGATCCCAAGCTTTTATAGTACGGGCTTTACGGTGTGAAAGTACCAATTGTCCGGTACTGTCTTCTTTCACATCGATAAGAACTTCTACTTTGTCACCCACTTTTAAATCTGGGTTATAGCGAAATTCGTTTAAAGACACAACACCTTCACTTTTGGCGTTGATATCGATAATGGCATCTCGGTCCGTAATGTGAATAACTTCACCTACGACAACTTCGTCAGTAAGTGTATCCACAAAATTTTTGGCCACTAAAGATTCAAATTCTTTTAATTTGGACTCATCTACTTCTTCAATGCCTTCTTCATAACGATGCCAATCAAATTCTGCTAAGAATTTTTCCGGGTTTTTTTGTTGCTCCGAAAGCTCTGTTGAGTTTTGTTTTGTTGTTTCAACAGTTTCTGTTGTTTCAACTTCAGGGTTTTTGTTTTCTTCAGCCATAGCTGATTTATTTGAATTGTATCCTGTACTCTCAGAAAATTAACGCAAATAGTACAGAAGGGTTCTACATTTTTTATAATAAATTTCCTCTTTTATTTTCTCAAATGCGAAAAAGGAGTGCAAAATTACAACTTATTTTTCTAACTTTCAAAAAATTATCATACTACGGAATTTGTAGGACTTTATTTTAATAATTATGTACTTTTGCAGAAGTAAATTTTTTTCCATGCAAACAAAAACTCAACGCAACAAACAATTATCTTTCGAAGAATTTAAAGCAGAAGTTTTAACTGATTATAAAATAGCTGTTACTAGTCGGGAATGTAGTTTATTGGGTAGGAGAGAGGTACTCACAGGGAAAGCCAAGTTTGGAATTTTTGGAGATGGTAAGGAAGTGCCTCAGATAGCCTGGGCCAAAGCATTCAAAAAAGGTGATTGGCGCTCGGGTTACTACCGAGACCAAACTTTTATGATGGCGATTGGTGAACTGACTATCGAACAATTTTTTGCCGGTTTGTACGGTCATAATGATATCCATTTGGAGCCGATGTCGGCCGGACGACAAATGGGGGGACATTTTGCCACACATAGTTTAAATGAAGATGGCTCATGGAAAAATTTAGCCCAACAATACAATTCGAGTGCCGATATTTCACCTACCGCCGGCCAGATGCCTCGGTTATTGGGTCTAGCTCAAGCATCTAAAATTTTTAGAGAAGTTCAAGGCATTGATACTACCTTGTTTTCTAATCAAGGTAATGAAGTGGCTTGGGGTACCATCGGTAATGCCAGTACCAGTGAAGGATTATTTTGGGAAACCATTAATGCTGCTGGCGTTTTGCAAGTGCCTATGGTGATGAGTATTTGGGACGACGAATACGGTATTTCAGTGCATGCCAGATACCAAACCACCAAAGAAAATATCTCCGCTATATTAAGCGGGTTTCAAACCGATGAATTTGGTACTGGATTTGAAATTTTTAAAGTCAATGGGTGGGATTATCCGACCTTGATTGAAACTTATCAAAAGGCCGCCCAAATAGCCCGCGAAAAACATACTCCTGTACTGATTCATGTGGTGGAATTAACCCAACCTCAAGGACATTCGACTTCTGGTTCCCATGAAAGATATAAAGATGCTAATCGACTGGCTTGGGAGGCAGAAAAAGATTGTAACCACCAAATGCGTTTGTGGATGTTAGCTAACAATATAGCAACCGAGGAAGAATTAAGTGAGATTGAAGATGAGATAAAAAAACAGGTTAGAGAAGCTAAAAATAAAGCATGGAAAGCTTTCCTAACACCTCAAAAGGAGGAACAAAACGATTTAATTGCCCTGTTAGATGCTGCTGAAAAAGCAAGTAACCAAGGAGCTTTTATAGCAAAAATTAAAAATGACCTAAAGGAAATCAAAGAGCCCATTCGAAAAGAAATTTTGGTAGCAGCTCGAAAAACTCTTCGTTTGTTATACGGAGAAAACCTACCGGTGAAAGCGCAACTACAACAGTGGATTTCCAATTATTTTGATAAAATTCAACCCAAGTTTAGTAGCCATTTATTTAGTGAATCTCGTTTCTCTGCTTTAGAAGTTACTGAAATAAAACCTCAATACGATGCGGATTCAGAAGAAGTAGACGGTAGAGTCGTTTTACGTGACAATTTTGATGCGCTTTTTGCAAAATATCCGGAAGTACTCATCTTTGGAGAAGATAGTGGCCATATAGGCGACGTCAACCAAGGGTTGGAAGGATTGCAAGAAAAGTATGGTGAGCTACGTGTAGCCGATGCCGGTATTCGTGAGGCCACTATATTAGGTCAAGGAATTGGCATGGCAATGCGGGGACTACGGCCTATCGCCGAAATTCAATACTTGGATTATCTACTCTATGCCCTACAAATTATGAGTGACGATTTGGCCTGTGTGCGGTATCGTACATTCGGTAAACAAAAATCACCTTTAATTGTTCGTACTCGCGGACATCGTTTGGAAGGAATCTGGCACAGTGGTTCTCCGATGGGGGGGATTATTAATTTGATACGCGGTATTCATGTGCTGGTTCCCAGAAATATGACCAAAGCAGCTGGTTTTTATAACACCTTGCTAGCAGCGGATGAACCCGGGCTCATAGTGGAATGTCTGAACGGGTATCGATTAAAAGAAAAACTGCCTAAAAATTTAGGCGAATTCCGGGTACCTATTGGTGTGGTTGAAACCGTTAAAGAAGGTACCGATATTACCTTAGTTTCCTATGGTTCAACTTTGCGATTGGTTGAAGAGGCAGCGAAAGAATTACTCGCCTTACAAATTGATGCTGAAGTAATTGATATTCAATCACTATTGCCCTTTGACTTAAATCATGATATAGTAAAAAGTGTGGCTAAAACCAATCGATTATTGGTAATTGATGAGGACGTTCCAGGTGGGGCATCGGCTTATATTTTACAACAAATAGTAGATGTCCAAAACGCTTACCGATATTTGGATAGTAAACCTGAGACTTTGGCTGCTAAACCCCATAGACCGGCTTATAGTACCGATGGAGATTATTTCTCAAAACCTTCTATAGAAGATATAGTTGAAAAGGTGTATGCGATGCTTCGCGAAAGCAATCCTCAGAAGTATCCTCTATAAAATTGTTGGAAGCTGTTTACTAAAAAATTTCAAATGTCTGTGAAATGGCTATTCACACACATTTGTTTACATTTATAACTAAAAAGTTGTACATTAGTTTCTATATTAGAATTTATGTAGTAAATGGCAAAGAAAATTACTCCTTTTAGTGCGGCACAATTAATTCCGAAGGAGGAAGTATTGGAAATTCAAAAATCCAGTAGCCAACTTTTTATAGGAATTCCCAAAGAAATTTATTACCAAGAAAAACGCATTTGTTTAACCCCCGATGCCGTCTCGGGTTTAACCGCCTTGGGTCATCAAATTCTTATTGAAAGTGGTGCCGGTTTGGGCGCAGGATATACCGATAATCTGTATTCCGAAGCTGGAGCGACCATAACGAATGATACCAAAAAGGTATTTGCCTGCCCCTTAGTACTCAAAGTGGAACCACCCACTATAGAAGAAATTGAATTCATGAAGCCCAATACGGTGTTGGTGTCAGCTATTCAATTAAAGACCAGACAGAAAAATTATTTTGATGCTTTGGCCAAAAAGAAAATTACCGCTTTAGCCTTTGAATTCCTTCAAAATGAAGACGGTGAATATCCAGCTACTAACGCACAGAGTGAAATTGCCGGCACTGCCTCGGTTCTTATTGCGGCCGAATTAATGGTCAACAACAAAAATGGTAATGGATTAATGTTTGGTAACATCAGTGGTGTACCTCCGGTGGATGTAGTGATTATTGGGGCAGGAACGGTGGGCGAATTTGCCGCACGATCGGCTTTAGGCTTGGGAGCTAATATCAAGGTTTTTGACAACAACATTACCCGTCTTCGAAAATTACAAACCAATTTAGGCCGTGTTTTTTATACTTCGACCATTCAATCTAAAAACTTACTTAAAGCACTTAAACGCTGTGATGTAGCAATTGGTGCTCTGCGTGGCGACAACCGGGCTCCGGTGGTGGTAACTAAAACCATGGTCGAAAACATGAAAAAAGGAGCAGTCATTATTGATGTAAGTATCGATATGGGCGGTTGTTTCGAAACTTCTGAAATGACTACCCACGATCAGCCGGTCTTAGTAAAAAATGGAGTGCTTCACTACGGAGTACCTAATATACCGGCTCGCTATCCCAAAACCTCTTCAATTTCGATTAGTAATATTTTTACACCGTATTTATTAGAAATTGCCGAGCACGGCGGCGTTGAAAATACCATCCGATTTAATAATGGATTAAAAAATGGTTTGTACTTTTACCGTGGTATTTTGACTAGTAAACAGGTGTCAGATTGGTTTAGTATGCCTTATAGTGATATTAATTTGTTGATTTTTTGATCTTTATAAATGAAATTTATTCACCGATTAGCCTATTATTTAGGTGGGTTTTCTATTGGATTGGTTATCCTTCTTTTTATTTTAAATAAGAAAGAGGCTTCTTGTGATTATACGCCCGGAGCTCGTGTTAAAAAAAATATTAGTATAAAACCCAAGGTTTTTTCAGAAGATGCCATGCGGTTTTTAGCGGAAAATAGATTGGATACTACCCAAATTTTTGAAATGATTTCCTACGGAAAAGTAGATTTTTCTGAAAGTAAAACCCGAGAAGAAATCTGTAATCAATATACATTGTACAGTCGGTATCAAGACGATAATATCAAGATTTTAGTACATAACTGCCCCGATACAGCAAAGATTGTTTCACTCTCTCGAAAACCTCGTTAATTATTTTAGAGTTAATTCCTGGTTTTGTATAGTAGGGTGATATCAACGTCATCCAAAAAAAACCGGTATAGAAGAACCTATCTCCCATACCGGAATAGTAAAATTTATTTTATCCAAAAAAATTTCCTTTACAGCAAATGGTTGTTGAAGTAGCGTAAGGCTGATTATAATATAGTTTACCTATACAATCAACATTTTAGCACAAGCAGCTACTACCTTCCCTTAATAGTAGGTATATCTTCTCACTTGAGCCACGTATTTGGCCAATCGAATTACTTGGTGGCTATAACCGTACTCGTTATCGTACCACACATATAACACAATACCATTACCATTAGTATTGACTATGGTAGCGTTGCTGTCGTAAATAGCTGGTGCCGATGCTCCCACGATATCACTAGAAACTAATTCGTTGTTTAACGAATATTTGATTTGTTCGACCAATTCACCTTCTAAGGCGAATTTTTTAACAGCTTCATTTACTTCTTCAACCGTAACCTTTTTGTTGATTTCTAAACTCAACACGGCTAACGAACCATTCGGAACAGGTACACGAATGGCATTTGAAGTCAACTTTCCGGCTAAATTAGGCAACGCCTTTGCGACCGCCGATCCAGCCCCCGTTTCAGTAATAACCATATTTAAGGCAGCAGCTCGGCCCCGGCGGTATTTTTTATGCATATTATCCACCAAGTTTTGATCGTTGGTATAGGCATGGATGGTTTCTAAATGTCCTTGTACTATTCCAAACGAATCATCAATAGCTTTTAAAATCGGAGTGATGGCATTGGTAGTACAAGAGGCCGCCGAGTAAATAGCTATTTTCTCAGGGTCGTATTCCTTATGATTTACACCGTGTACGATATTTGGAACTCCTTTTCCAGGTGCGGTTAATAATACTTTAGAAGCCCCTTTCGATTGTAAATGGCGGCTTAGGGCTGCCTCGTCTCTAAACGCTCCGGTATTATCAATAACTAGTGCATCATGAATTCCATAAGCGGTATAGTCAATTTCTTCCGGATTGTTTGCTGAAATTATATAAACCGTAGTCCCGTTAATTATCAGGGCTTTGTTTTCTTCATCTATGTGTACAGTACCTTGAAAATCACCATGAACCGAATCATATTTTAATAAAGAAGCTCTTTTTTCTAATAAAGTTTTATTGATATCGTCCCGGGTAACGATGGCTCTCAATCGCAATTGGTTGCCTTTTCCAGTACGAGCCATTAATTCACGCGCTAATAATCGACCAATTCGGCCAAAACCATACAATACTACATCTTTGGGGGTATGCGTTTTGACAAGCGTAGCATCTTTTAATTTATCGGTTACAAAAGCTAATGCATCGTTGTATTTATCGTCCTCCAGATGGTACTCATAGGTCAATTTACCAATGTCAATTTTGGCTGGGGGTAAGTTGATTTGTTTGAGTGCTTGCGCAATTTCGGTAGTGTCAAAAATTGAAATGGGTTTTTGAACAAACTCGGCTGCGTACTCGTGAAGATTTAAAATTTCACTGACTGATTTGTCAATAAGCTGGTTTCTAAAAAAAACCAGTTCTACTGTTTTATCATACCATAAATCGTTTACGATTTTGATGAATTCGACAGAGGCACGTCTTCGATCCACCTGAAAGGATAACTCTTTTTCATAAACTTCTTGTTGGCTCATAGCGATGTAAAATTGAGAGGTTTTAAAATGATTAAATTTTTTGCAAAATTAGTCATTTCAAATGGTTTAGTAAAGGGTATTGCTAAAAATAAAAATCCCTCAAACAATCATTTGAGGGATTATAAAAATACCTTTAAAATACATTTTACCTAAAAAAATAGGTATTCGCTTGGTTGTTGTTATCGATTACCGAAATCTTAAGCGGTTTGCGTTGTCGGTGGTTAAGTATCCTTTTTACATCGTCTATGGAGTACACGGGTTCATCGTTAATAGCGGTGATGATGGTTTCACTTAAATCATATTGCGCCATTTCTCGAGTGAGTGGGCGGGTAATTTTTACACCATTTTTTATTCCACGTGCTTTGAGTTCAGACTCATTCAAGTTTTTGACCTCCAAACCTAAACTTTCAATAGCATAAGTTTCCAGTTTGATAAGGGTAACAGGAAGTGTTATGATTTTGCCTTTACGATCTACGGTCACTTGTATGATTTCATGTGGTCTTTTGGTATTGAGATAGGCTTGTAAATCGGCGTATTTAAAAATTCTTTTTTGATCTACTTCTACAATCACATCTCCTTTTTTAATTCCGGCTTTATCGGCGCCACTACCAACTTCAACATGAGCTACATAGACTCCTTGGGTATTTTTTACACCAAGATTTTCTGCTTCAGCCGCATTGAGATTGATAATTTGTACACCCATAATGGCGCGTTGTACATTACCGTATTCCAATATATCCTCGACCACTTTTTTAGTTACATTGGACGGTACTGCAAACGAATAACCTACATACGATCCGGTTTGAGAAGTGATGGCAGTATTGATTCCCACCAATTCTCCATTTATATTTACTAAAGCACCTCCACTATTTCCTCGATTGACGGCGGCATCGGTTTGTATGAATGATTGGGGATTTCCATCAAATTCGCCTAGATTTCGTGCCTTAGCACTTATAATTCCGGCTGTTACAGTCGAAGTAAGGTTAAAGGGATTTCCTACAGCTAATACCCATTCACCTAATTGTACTTGGTCAGAATCTGCAAAAACTACATAAGGAAGCTCTTCATCGGCATCAATTTTGAGTAAAGCAATATCTGTTTTGGGGTCACTACCTACCAATTTGGCAGAATAACTGCGGTTATCATTTAATACTACTTCTAGTTGATTAGCTCGTTCAATGACGTGGTTGTTAGTTACTATATAACCGTCCGGAGTGATGATTACTCCACTTCCAAAACCGACAACTTCCCGCTGTACACCACTGTTTCCATAAAAGAAATCAAAAATGGATGGTTGTTGGGTATAGGTACTTCTATTTTTAACGTGTACCACAGCGTGGACCGTTTTTTCTGCTGCGTAGGTAAAATCTGTAGTGCTAACAGCCGAAAAATTGGTAGGAGTATACTGGGCTTGAGTGAGAGAAGTAGAATGAGGAAGGGCTTGAGAAACCTCTAATGAAGAAGTATCTTCAAAAAAAAACTTGTAGCCACTCAAGGTCAAAATCCCAGAAAATAGGGCAACTAAGAATAAGCTAACATTTTTTTTCATTGTGTTTTAATTTTTAGTTTAACAAAAATGTTACAGTAAAATTAAATTAAGTAGCGTGTAAATTATAGTGGTTTAACGAGTGTTTAACATCATTCAAAAGTCATTATTTATGTATCTTTGTTTTATGAAAATTCCTTTCCAAAAATACCAAGGTACAGGCAATGATTTTATCATGATTGACAATCGTCAACTCGTTTTTCCCAAAAACAATGCCAGATTGATTTCGGCAATGTGTGACCGAAAATTTGGCATAGGCGCTGATGGTTTGATATTGTTGGAAAATCATTCGAACTGTGATTTTAGAATGGTTTATTTTAATTCTGACGGCAACGAAAGTACCATGTGTGGTAATGGAGGTAGAGCAATTTGTCGTTTTGCAGCTGATTTAGGATTGGTAGATGACACTATAGTGTTTGAGGCGATTGACGGTTTACATCACGCATTTTTATTGCCTCAGAGTCAGGTTCGTATACAAATGAAAGAGGTGACCCATTTAATTTCCTCTCATGAAGGTCTTTTTCTAGATACGGGTTCACCGCATCATGTGCAACGCGTGGATGAATTGGAGAGTTTAAATGTCAAAAAATTAGGTGCAGAATTACGTTATGGGCAATACGGTCCGGAAGGTGCCAATATAAATTTTGTAAATACTTCATCGCAAGATTTTTTTGAAGTACGTACCTACGAACGGGGCGTAGAAGACGAAACACTTTCTTGTGGTACCGGTGTCACCGCCGTGGCTTTAGCCATGCACTATTGGGGTATAGTTACAGATCACTGGGTAAAAATTAAAACCTTAGGAGGTATATTAGAAGTCGAGTTTCAACCCACCGAAACAGGCTATCGAGATATTTGGTTAATCGGACCCGTTGCTCACGTTTTTGAAGGCGTTTGGATGGCTGATTAATTTTTACGTTTTAGCACGCGATGTTCTTCATAACACTCATTAATAGCATCTAATATCTGAAGATCGTTAGCCGTACGGATAAAGGTTTCGGAGTAGTTGCAGTGGTTAAGAATTTCGTCTATATCTACCCGTTCCATCTGTAAAACGGCCATCAAGGTTTCTCGGTCATATTTTGAATACAACAAATTGCGAATGTTATCATCTGATTTCATTTGACGTAATTTTCGCATTTGTTTGCCCTGGCGACTAAAGACATTGTATAAGAAATCGGCGGGATTGAATACCGAATTGAGCACATTACTCAAACCACTGGGATGTGAGCGTCCTCCTTCATACCCTTTATTAAGTCCGGAAATACTGTAACGATAATTGTCGTAGATAGGGATAATTTTAGCATCAATTTCTACATAACCTGTAAGTTGAATAGGTTTTATAACCACTTCTTCTAAGGCAATGGCCAGTTCGGTCATTTTAATCTTAATTTCCCCGTAGGTAAACCAGTCATTGGTTACACGTACCCGTATGGATTTAAAACCTAGGTACGTAAAGTAAAGGGTGTCATTGATTCGAGCCGGAATTTCAAATTCTCCCTGGGCTCCAGAAGTGGTACCAATTACTTGATTTAAATTGACTATATGTACATTCTGAACGACCTTATCATCAGCGTCATTAAGTACAACTCCCGAGATGACCGGGCTGGGGTCTTGGGCAAACAAGTGAAATGGTACACTTAACAGCAATATAAAAAGTATCCTTTTCATTCGGATTATTTGCTCGTAAAGATACTAAGTGAAATAATATAAACGCAGGCTACTTTAATAAAATTAACAAGTTCTTAGGAACGACGTCTTCTCTTACCGCCTGTACCTTGGGGTTTAAATGACGTTTCGGCCTTTTTTTTCTTGCTTTTAAACGAAAAATCGGGTTTGTCAGACCATTCTTTTTTTCTAAACTTACCTCGTTCTTTTCTTCCTTCACTTGAAATTTCGACATGGACTTTACGGCCCTCTAATTTAAAGTTTTCAAAAATTCCCATAATTAAATCTACATGGGTATCTGAGGTATTAAAAAAAGAAAAGGTTTCTTTGGCATCTACGTGAAAAACTTCGTCTTTGCCTAAACCAGCTAAATCGCGAATGAGGTCTTTGACATCCATCCAGTCAAAACCATCCTTACGACCGATATTAATAAAATACCGAACACTATTTCCTTTTTCAGTAGTAGAATGACTGTCTCCACTTGCATTGAGATCTTTTGCATTTTTATAACGAGAATAAAAACGGCTAAATTCTACCGAAAACACTTTTTTGATGATATCTTCCCGGGAAAGGCCACTCAATACCTCTTCAATATTAGGTAAATAGCTATCAATGTCACTATTAATCTCTGTGTTTTTGATGCTATTGGCTAAGTGAAATAATTGTATTTCACATATTTCCATTCCATTAGGAATGTTTTTTTGTACAAATTTTTGTTGAAGAGTTTTTTCAATATGAAGTATTTTCCGCAATTCGCTTTTCGAAACGATGGAAATGGAAATACCCGTTTTTCCGGCTCTACCGGTTCTACCACTTCGGTGGGTGTAAGTTTCCTTGTCATCGGGCAATTGATAATTGATAACGTGAGTGATATCATCTACGTCTATACCTCTCGCTGCCACGTCGGTGGCTACCAACATTTGAATCTGTTTGCTTCGAAATGATTTCATCACCAAGTCACGTTGATTTTGACTTAAATCACCGTGTAAAGCAGCTGCATTATAACCATCTTCAATCAGATTTTCGGCTACTTTTTGGGTTTCGCTTTTGGTACGGCAAAATATCACTGAAAATATATCGGGATTGGCATCTGCCAATCGACGTAAAGCCTGATAGCGGTCACGGGCATTTACGACATAATATTCATGACTTACGTTTTTAGAACCTGTATTTTTAACACCGATGGTGATTTCTACAGGAGTACGCATAAATTTTCGAGCTATCGTAGCCACTTCGCGAGGCATGGTAGCTGAAAACAACCAAGTCTTTTTTTCTTTGGGGGTATGGGATAGTATATCGGTAATATCCTCATAAAAACCCATATTGAGCATTTCGTCAGCTTCGTCCAACACGCAATAGTCAATTTTTGAGATGTCGATTAAGTTTCTATTAATCAAATCTTTAATTCGTCCAGGGGTGGCCACTACCAGTTGGGCTCCGCGTTTAATTTCACGAGCTTGTTCGGTGATGCTAGCACCTCCATAAACAGCTACTGTATGGATGTTTGGAATATAGCGACTGTAATTTTTAAGTTCGTTGGTAATTTGCAAACACAACTCACGAGTGGGTGAGAGAATCAGACCTTGGGTGTGTTTATTTTGAGCGTTAATTTTCTGTATCAAGGGAAAGCCAAACGCAGCGGTTTTCCCGGTTCCAGTTTGTGCTAATGAAATGATATCGGTGTCTTGTTGAAGTAGAATCGGAATGGTTTTTTCCTGCACTTCTGAGGGTCTTTCGAAACCTATTTCAGCAATAGCTTGTAGGATTTTTTCGTCGAGACCTAAATCGGTAAATTTTGTCATAAAATTTTTAAATAAGGGCGCAAATGTAAGGTTAATTATCGGTTTGATACTTTTCTATTAGAATATTTTAGGATTATTCTTTATAAAAAAGATTTTAGAGTTAAAAGGAAAAAAAATATTAGTCTGACTATTTAAAGCTATTATTCAATAACTGCTCGGTCTTTGTTTTTTTCAAAAATAACAGAAACATTTTCATTGATAGAGGTAGAGAGAGAAATTCCTTTAAAGTCGGCTTTCACAGGAAATCTCTTGTGATTCCTATCGATTAGTACCGCAGTTTTGATTTGTTTAACGTTGTGATTAAGAAAGTATTTCACACTGTGAATAAGTGTACTACCCGAGTGAAGGACGTCGTCTGCAACGACGATTGATTTTTGATTGAAATCGATATCGGTAGGAGTAAGGGTGATGGGCTGTAGTGGATTTTTTTTATGGATATGAATTTCGCAAAGAGTAATTTTTAATGGAGCAATTAATTCGATAGCTTGCTTTAATTTATTTGCAAAAATGACACCGTTTTCTTTGACTCCGGCTATGATTACTTCTTTTTCGTTGACATTGGTTTCATAGACTTGATAGGCCATTCGGCGAATGATGTGGTTAATCCGTGTTTGGTCTAAGATAAGGTGGGTTACAGTACTACTCATAGTGGGCATTTTAATTCCAGTTTTCGTCAAAGTCGTAATCGTCATAATCCTCCTCTTCGTAGTCGTCAACTGAGTCATCTTCCGTAAAGAATTCTTCGGCAACAAATTCTTTTTCCGGTGCACTTTCCGGCAGTTGACCATGGGCAAACATCAAATTGGGATAAGACACACCCAAGCTAGGTTCAGCAATTTCGGCTAATTCGATTAAAAAAGTCCACATTTCGAGGAAATCATAGACATAAATCAGTTTGGTCTGTTCCTGACCGAGCACCTCGTCGAGTGTGGTATCGGACATCGTTCGGGTACCATCATTCATTCCGAATAAGACAATTTCTTCATCTTGATTCCACTCATCATCGCTGGTGTAAAAAGAAGCCATTTCGTCTCCTGAAAACCCAAAAGAATGTATGATGGTATTGTGTAGATCTTCGAGGGAGGCGGTTCGTTCTATTTCTAAATCTCTAAATACATCTTCTTGAGTGTCGAGTATTACTCTAAGTCGGTATATCATGGGGCGAAAATTTAAGTAAATGTAATTATTTTATCGCAATCAAAAAATAAAAAAGACCAGTTCTTGTACCTTACCTACTACTGCGATGCAAGGAGTAAGTGACAGCTCCCAACAATAAAAAGGCCCCAATTTGATGGGCTACCCCCAACCACAGAGGTACTACGTACAACAAGGTGAAAATACCAAGTAAAAACTGTAGCGAGACCAAGATCATCATGGCCTGAACTCCTTTAAACTGCTGGGTGTTAGCATTTAATTTACGCGCAACCATGCCGATATAAAACACTACCAATACTACCACATAAGCTAGGGTACGATGAATAAATTGTACACCGCTTTTACCTTCGAAAAAATTTTTAATGAGCGGACTTTGTTCGATATATACGGTTTCGTGAATCAGTTTACCATCGTTCATCAGCGGCCAGGTATTGTGGATATATCCGGCTCCTAATCCTGCAACGAACGCACCCCAAATAATTTGAACAATTAAAACCGCCATGGCTATTTTTAAAAGTCGACGCAAGGCCATTAAAGGAGGATTTTTTTTAGGGTAAATCAAATTAAGTGCTACCCAAAGGCAGAAACTAAAGGTGATAAAGGCCGTGATAAGATGAAGTGCTAAACGATAATGACTTACATCGGGGCGATCTATCAATCCACTTTTGACCATAAACCAACCAAAAAAACCTTGTAAGCCGCCTAAAACCAAAAGGATCAGACAGTTTATTAGGGTGGTACGGTCTAATTTTTTTCGAATCCAAAAATATAGAAAGGGTACTATAAAGACCACACCCAAAAGTCTCCCGAGCAATCGATGTAGCCATTCCCAGAAGTAAATAAATTTATAATCTTCGAGGGTAAAATTGTGATGAATATTGATTTTTTGATACTCAGGAAATTTTTTGTATTCCTCAAAAGCTTCTACCCATTTATCTTCGGTAAGGGGTGGGATGATATCGGTCACTAATTTCCAGTTGGTCATGGAAAGTCCCGAATCGGTCAACCTGGTAATTCCACCTACTAAGACCATAATAAAAATGAGAAAACAACCGCTCAAAAGCCAAATAATAACCGCTCTATTTGATTTCATTAGGGATGATAAATTTTTGCGCAAATTTACGGAATCTTTTACTGTAAACCCCGGGTATAAGCACTAAATATTATTTGTTGTTGAGGAGTTTTTGACATAGCGAGATCGGTATCCTTGGACTGCATAAAAGTAAGTGTATAACCAACAAGGTATCATAACTAAAAATGCCCATCGGGAAGAGTTAATCCATTCGGCTATCACTCCCATTAAAGGCAATAAAATAGCTCCTCCGATTATCATCATCACCAAAATGGCACTTCCGGTTTTGGTATGTTTACCCAAACCATCTAGGGCCAAAGGCCATATGGAGGGCCACATAGCTGCTTGTGAAAGGCCTAATAACGAGAAAAATACTACCGCTACCCAGCCCTCAGAGAAAAGGGCTATGAGTAGAAAAACCATACTTAGTAAAGAGGAGTATTTAAGAGCATTTTTTTGGTTTAAATATTTAGGAATTAAAAAGATACTAAGTAAGTATCCCAGAAGCATAGTATAACCGATGTAGCTAGTAAAGGTAATTGATGTTTCAAAACTATAGCCTAGTTCGATACCTAAGGTACTAAAGGCGTCGTAGCTGATTACTTCTGCACCCACATAAAAAAATATGGCTAATGCCCCTAATACTAAATTGCGATGTCTCAAAACTTCCCACGAACGTTCGTTGATGGTGTCTTGATTTTCTTGTTCGTTGACTTCCGGCAAACGTACAAATAACAAGCCCAGTCCCAGTACACCAAAGGAAGCGGCTAATATATAATAGGGTAGTATAACGCGATTAGCTAATTCTTGTAGGGCGATGTTTTTTTCGCTTTCACTCATATAAACCAGTGACTCTCGGAGTGCATCTGTATCTTTTAGAATTAAGAAGCCCAATATATAGACCGCACTAATACCTGCCAATTTGTTACAGATGCCCATAATACTAATTCGCCGTGCTGCGCTTTCGATAGGGCCTAATATGGTAACATACGGATTGGAGGCGGTTTGGAGTAAAGCAACCCCGGAACCAATGATAAAAAGTCCGGTTAAAAACAAGGGATAATTGCGCAATTGTGCAGCCGGAATAAACAATAAAGCACCTACCGCCATTACAAAAAGCCCTAAAGACATTCCTTTTTTAAAACCGGTTTTTTTTAATATATATGAAGCCGGAAGTGCCATAAAAAAATAAGCGGCAAAAAAAGCAGTTCCTACTAAATAGGATTCCGTTTCAGTGAGCTGACAAGCTTCTCGTAGATAAGGAATGAGTTGGCTATTGGCCCAGGTGATAAATCCGAATATAAAAAATAAAATACCAATAACTGTAATGGGGAAATAATAATTGGAAGTGGTGTAATTTTGGGACATACATGGATGGATTTAATGGGTAACAAGATAGAAAAAATACCTAAATATAATTTAATCAGATTTTAAATTGTCGCGCTTACAATTAGTACCAACGGCGTGTAAAAAGTCGGATTAAAACTTCGGGTTGGAGCGTGACAATAAATCGGATGCGTTCATCATAACGAGGCAGTGCAGGTTCCCAACCCAAACTGGATTGCAAAGGAAAATACACCTCAAAAAAATCATCCACCAAGCTCAGTCGGATACCGGAGTCATAAAAAAACTCGGTACCAACACCCCGATTATTGACAAAACCTAAGTCGCCATAAATATGTATCCACCGCCAAATATTGGTTCCCATATTGAGTGTTGCCATCCAGTTATTGGCAAAAGGGGTTGTCATTTTAGACTTAAAACCCCCTTCCGCTAAAATGAGCTGTTGACTCCAGAGACCCGTACTTTCGGAACGACCGTAATAGTTATAATCAAACATATAATCGGTGGGTCTATCTAAAGCAAAACTAAAGTAATGCGAATCGGTATAAGTTTCATTTTTGAGGAAAGTACCCGCAAATAACCGTAGATTAATTTGGCGATTGCTCAAAAACAATCTTCGAAATTCGAGAGTGGTAGAGAGTTTTTGAAAATCGGAGGCAATTTCGTAATCCAAATTAAAACGAAAATGGCGCAATAAGTTGACATTGGTATAAACATATTGGGCATTTACCACGTTGTAATTGGGCTCTTGTATAGCTTGTTCCGGATCCGGATCTTTATCCACATAAATATTTCGAAGATTGATGTATTGGCGCTCATTACTTCGCAAATCTATATTTCTAAAAGAGGCGGTGGCATAGGCAATAAATCTTCTATAAAAAAGTTGTTCGTCGTACGAAAAATACCTACCGGAAGCTCCCACTCGTATTGAATAAAGTTTTTGATTTTCAAAAGGATGGGAGTAAGACAGACTTCCACCCCCTAATAGCATGTTAGACCTAAGCCCGTACATGGGCTCGATGCGGTAGTTAAAATTACGCGGTAGAAAAGTTTTGTTGTACAATTTAGTTCCGACTAATAATCCGTCATAAAAATTGTATTCAAAAACCGGCATAAAGAAAAACTGTTGGTATTCGGGATCTTCAATGTCTTGCAGCAGCCTAAATTGAAGTGGTTTTTTAAATATTCCAGAAACCTTTCGGTAGTTATTACGTTTATTAAAATCCGGAATTTCTTGGGGATAATCAATAGCCAATCGGTCGGCATTATGGGCAGGAATAACCATTTTTTTTTCGCCTGTAAAACCTGTTACCCATTGGTAAGATTGAACTTCTTTTTTATCCAAACTATACAAGGTAAACGGGGCCGGAAAATCCCTGTTGTTTTTCAAAGTAACCACCAGCGAATCGTCCTTTTTCTTTATCTTTTTGATTTGGTAATCAATTTTTTTATTGGTGGTAATGTAGTCTTCAAAAAACCAATCCAACTCTTTAGTTGTATGGCTTTTTACGATTTTCTCAAAGTCTTCTGCAGAAGTGGGTTGAGCCACATACTGACGGTAAAATTCATGAATGCTAGTATCTAAAATATTTTCCCCCAAATAGTTGGATAAATATTTAAAACCCACTCCGGTTTTGTATGCGGATGCAATTTCGGCGTTGTACTTTATGAGTGAATCCCGTTGCATAGCCACCGGTTGATCTAAATTTAACAAGACCGAATTTTGATACAAAAGTTCGTATTGGTCGTTAAATTGTAGGGTAGAGGCATGAAACCAGCGCAAACCAATCACATTGCTCAGATTGCCAAAAATTTTCATTTCAGGATAATAGCGGTCGGTATATTTCTTTAATAGATAAATTTGAAGTCCACTGCGCAACCAATGTTCTTCCCGGGGATGGATCAAGAGCGTATTTTTCAGGTAGGCACCGGCTAGGGTTTTAAAAGATTCCAAATCGTATTGAAAACCATCGGGAAAAGGACGAATAAAATGGGGCAATTGGTTTAAACCATAAGCAGGGTTTTTTCGATAATCTTCTTGTGAAATTACTATTTTCTCAAAAGGGTAGGGACCTAGTTCTTCTTCTAAAAAACGTACTATCCGATCTATACTCACTGCTTGTAGTTGGCTGATTAAATCTTTGTTATAGATGCTGGTTTGAACAGTTATATTTTCAGTGATGACGGTATTAAATGGATTTTCACGAAACAAATATAGCGTAGCCGAGGTGCGGTTTTCACCTGATAGGTAGCTCGTCATTTCACTTCCTTGATCTATTGTTTCCACAAAATCTAAATCGGAAATTAACTCATACGCTGTAGGATAGGTGAGATGAATAGAAAAATGAGAGGGAGGCATATAAAAGTCATCCAAATCTTTATTGCTATAATACCGCCACGAACCGTCAAAAACCGCCGGAGCTATGAACCAGTAGTTGAGTTTGTAATTTCCATTTTTACTATACCCAAAACGAGTAAACTTATCATCGGGTAACTTAACTTGGTAATTGAGTTCTAACGTAATATGTTGCTGAGGTAGTAGGGGTTGGGGCAAGACCACATAAAGAATATCCACTTCTTTTCCTCGTTGCCAAGTTAATGCCTCCCCTTGATAGGTGATTGAAGAAACTTCAGTACGGCCTCTGTTTTTATTGTTTTCAAAATGAAAATTACTTTTAAAAAGATAGGCAAATTGCTTGGCTAAGGGAGTGGTTTTAGAGGAATAACTATTTGCCCAATCGGTAAAATATAAAGTATCTAAAACTACCTCCGAAAGATTGTGGTACGTGATTTTTTGTTGGATGTCAAGCCGGTGTTCATCTGTGTTTAAGTTCGCAATAATTTCTAGAGAGTGTTGGGCAGTAACCGACCAACCACATAAGTTTATTACTACGATGATGAGGCTGACAAATTTCAAAATACAATTGAATTTTTAAACTCAGCAATTTGTGGGTATAAATGCGGATTAGAAATTGGGACTGAGATTGTATTTGGCATAAAAGTCATTTAAAATTTCTATTACTTCATGTTCTGAATCCACTATATGAATTAAATCCAAATCTTCGGGACTGATATTTTTAAATTGGTCTAATACTACTTTTTTAATCCAATCAATAAGTCCTGCCCAAAATTCACTTCCCACTAAGATAATAGGAAATTTATCAATTTTGTATGTTTGAATTAAGGTAATGGCTTCAAAGAATTCATCTAAGGTACCAAAACCTCCGGGCATAACCACAAAACCCTGTGAATATTTAACAAACATGACTTTTCTGACAAAGAAATAGTCAAAATCCAAACTTTTATCAGGGTCTATATAGGGATTGTCTTTTTGCTCAAAGGGAAGATCTATATTTAAACCAACCGAAGTACCTCCAGCTAAATGGGCTCCTTTATTACCTGCTTCCATAATTCCCGGACCGCCTCCGGTGATAATTCCATATCCATTTTCGGTGATGAGTTTGGCGATGGATACTGCCATTTCGTAATATTTATCCCCAACTTCGGTACGTGCCGATCCAAAAATGGAGACACACGGACCGATTCGGCTTAGCTTTTCATATCCGTTGACAAATTCCCCCATAATTTTAAAAATAGCCCACGAATCGTTGGCTTTCACTTCATTCCATTCTTTCAAACTGCTGTCTCTATTCATAATAATTTAATTAATTTAAAGCGAATATAATTCTTTTTTCAAGAAATGGGCAGTATAACTGACCGGGTGCTCGGCAACGACTTCAGGAGTGCCTTCGGTTATTATTTGTCCGCCGTTTTTACCTCCTTCTAAACCGATATCAACAATATAATCGACTGTTTTAATAACATCCATATTATGCTCAATAATCAAGATGGTATTTCCTTTATCGGCCAATTTATTTAAAACTTTTAAAAGTACATTGACATCTTCAAAATGTAATCCCGTGGTAGGCTCGTCCAAAATGTAGATGGTGTTTCCAGTGTCTTTTTTCGATAGTTCAGCAGCCAGTTTGATACGTTGGGCTTCCCCTCCGGATAGGGTAGTACTTTGCTGACCTAAGGTGATGTAGCCTAAGCCTACATCTTGTATGGTTTTAAGTTTGCGATATATTTTTGGGATGTGTTCAAAAAACTCTACCGCCTCTTCGATTGTCATATTAAGTATGTCCGAAATGTTTTTTCCTTTGTATCTAATTTCCAAAGTTTCTCGGTTAAAACGTTTGCCGTGACAGGTTTCACAAGCCACATAGACATCGGGTAAAAAATTCATTTCTATAACCCGCATACCGCCTCCTTGACAGGTTTCACAACGCCCACCCGCCACATTAAAGCTAAATCTCCCCGGTTTATAACCGCGGATCATGGCTTCAGGAACTTTGGCAAATAGATTTCTTATTTCTGAAAATACATCGGTATAGGTAGCCGGATTAGAACGAGGCGTCCGGCCAATAGGCGATTGATTGACATCTATTACCTTATCAATATTTTCCAACCCTTGAATGGATTTATAGGGTAGCGGTTTTTTGACCGCATTGTAAAAATGGGCATTTAAAATAGGGTAGAGGGTCTCATTGATTAAGGTCGATTTTCCACTTCCGGAAACACCGGTAATACCGATAATCATTCCCAAAGGAAGTTTTAGAGTTACGTTTTTTAAATTGTTTCCGGTGGCACCCGAAAGGGTTAAAAACTTTCCGTTACCACTACGTCTTTGGGTGGGAATTTTAATCTGCTTGGTCTGATTGAGATAAGCCGCAGTCAGTGTATTTTCTTTTTTTAACGCAGCTGGAGACCCGGTTGAAATAATGGTTCCTCCAAATCTGCCCGCACCCGGACCAATATCAATGATATGATCGGCACGTTCTATCATATCTCGGTCATGTTCTACCACAATCACTGAATTACCAATATCCCGCAATTGAATCAGCGAGTTGATTAACCGTTGATTGTCTCGCTGGTGTAAACCAATACTGGGTTCGTCTAAGATATAGAGTACGCCCACTAATTGGGAACCAATTTGAGTGGCCAATCGGATCCGTTGGGCCTCCCCGCCGGATAGTGCTTTTGAAGACCTGTTTAAAGAAAGGTAATTTAATCCCACATTCATCAAAAATCCGATACGATCGTTGACTTCCTTGAGTATTTCCTCGGCAATTTTAAATTGTTTTTCCGTGAGTTTTTTGGGAAGGTTGGCAAACCATTTTTGTAATTCACCGATGTCCATGCGCGCTAAATCGGCAATACTCTTTTTATTTATTTTAAAGAAAAGCGATTCTTTCCGCAGACGGGTACCGTTACATTCGGGACAATCGACGTGTACCATATAATCCTTGGCCCACCGTTGCAGCGACACCGAATCGTTGTTTTCAAAAGTATTTTGTATAAAGTGGACAATTCCTTCAAAATCTATTTTGTAGGTTCGGGTTACCCCCAATTCTTTACTGATGACTTCAAATTTGTCTTTACCTCCATATAAAATCATTTCTACAGCTTGCTGCGGAATTTTTTCAAAGGGATCGCTGATTTTAAATTGGAATTTTTCAGCAATGGTCTCTATTTGTTTGGAAATCCAATTATTTTTTAAAGCACCTAAGGGGGCCAGAGCCCCTTGTTTGATAGACAATTTGGGGTTGGGTACAATTTTTTGTAAGTCCACTTCATAGAGTTGTCCCAATCCTTTACAATGCATACACATTCCTTTGGGAGAATTGAAGGAAAAATTATTGGGCTCCGGGTTGGGATATGAAATACCCGTGCTCGGACACATGAGTAACCGACTAAAATATCGGATTTCTTCTTGTTCATTAGCCAGAGTCATTAACACATCATCTCCGTAATACATCGCTGTTTTTATGGCTTCCTGCAGGCGGTTACGACTTTCTGGGGTGTCCTTGACTTCCAGACGGTCAATGACTATTTCAATATCGTGATTTTTGTAGCGATCCACTTTCATACCTCGGGTGATCTCTTGAATTTCACCATCCACACGAACTTTGATAAACCCTTGTTTAGCAATTTTTTCAAACAATTCACGATAGTGTCCTTTTCGGGTTCGAACTACAGGGGCCAATAGGGTTATTTTTTGATGGAGGTAAGCTTCGAGTATCAGCGTTTGTATTTGCTCATCTGAATAACTTACCATTTTTTCCCCGGTATTATAACTATAGGCCTCAGCTGCTCGCGCATACAACAAGCGGATAAAATCGTAGATTTCTGTAATAGTTCCTACTGTAGATCGTGGATTTTTATTGGTGGTTTTTTGTTCGATAGCAATCACGGGTGACAATCCATCAATTTTATCCACATCCGGACGTTCGAGTCCACCCAGAAATTGCCGTGCATAGGCTGAAAAGGTTTCAATATACCTTCGTTGCCCTTCGGCATAGATGGTATCAAATGCTAATGACGACTTACCACTGCCGGAAAGCCCCGTAATTACTACCAATTGATCCCTAGGAATCGATACATCTATATTTTTGAGATTGTGCGCTCGTGCGCCTAAAATTTCGATACAGTCCTCTGTTTTTACCATAACTGCAAAAGTACTTATTTTGACTTAAAAAATCAGAGGAAGTCGTGGGCTATTTATACCAGCCACAATGCTTTTAATTTTAAATAAGCCAAACCTATAAGCAGGGCCAATCCAAAACTTAAAAGGGTACCAATGAGGATGTATTCGGTAAGTTTGACATCTTTATTTTTGCGTAAATCACCAAATCTAAATATGGATTTGGCCGCTAATAAAAAACCGATTCCTTCCCAAAAATCGATTACCACAAATAAAAATATAAAGAGGCGTTCGAGTATACCAATAATTTTACCTGCATCGGCTAAACCCGGATTCGGTAAGGTGTACTGAAACGAACTCATCAGTTTTTTAATCACTACCGAACTGACCATAGTGAGTACCAATAAGGCAATTATCAACAGTAAAAGTGAAGTAGAATTTACCGAGAAAAGGTCAGTTTGTATTCCAAAGAAATAATGGACAAATACCAGTAGAGTTGCCCCATGTAAAAGCTGATCTATTAAAAAATTAAAACTGTCGGGAATTTTTTTGAAGAGGATTATTTTAGTAAAAATATCAATAACAAAATGCGAAAGTGCCAATAGCACGACCGCCCATAAATAAGTAGTTGCAAAACCCGTAGCGATTAGTAAAAGTCCGAAATGGATAAGTATATGTAGGTATAAATAGGGAGACCGAAAACGCCGATTTTCGATATCTCGTGCCATGGTATCGGTTTGAAAAACAAAATCACCGAGTATATGACAGGTTACTAATTTAAGAAGCAGCAGTATCATGCGTGTAAAGTTTTTTATAGATATCGATTATTTCGACCATTTCATGATAAGCCGCCCGTTTGAGTGACTTGCTAATGGTGGTTTCGTCTTTGCCCAGTTGTTGCGCCATTTCTTTTTGTAACATCCCCGAATTGTTTAATGCAATAAAAACAGTGGCTGCTGTAACAGGTTTCCAACTATCAGCAATAAAACTTATTAATTTTAATATCGGATTAAAATAATTATCTGAATTCAATTGGTCACTTCGTATAATAAAGGAAGTGTTTTTTATGGCATCCAAACTTTCTCCAGAGCGTATAAACGCCGTTCCATACGATTCTGAAACAGAGGGACCTTCAAAATCTTTACTTCCCATACCAATAGCCATTCGTACATCCAGTTTTCCAGTAGATTTAATCAGAGCTTTGATACAAAGAGCAATTTCAAATGCACTTTCGGGCTCTGCTTCGAGCTGAAAACTATCTCCTCGAAATACATCCCACTTATTTATTCCTTTCTTTTCAGAGAAAAAAGATTTTAACTCCGGTAGCCACACTTCTGAATGTACTTTTCTCGATCCGATAATATCTCCTGTAATCACAGTTGTCATAATCCATATTTTACACAAATATATAAAAAAATGGTTTAAATAAGCCAATAACTTAAAATTGCACTAAATAAGCCAAGTTGTAGCTATTGACCTATATAAGTCAACTGCTATGAAGAGGAAGCAGCAGCGTTTTTAGCCTCCATTTTTTGGCGATTCTTTTCAATACTTTGGGCGATAAGAATGCTTATTTCATAGAGGATAAGTACAGGAATGGAAACTATAATTTGGCTGGCTACATCCGGAGGGGTGATAATACCCGAGATAGTCAGCACCACAACGATATTAATTTTTCGTTGTTTTCGGAGAACTCGGGAAGAAACAATACCGGCTTTGGTCAATAAATAAATCAGCATCGGAAGTTCAAAGATAATTCCTGAAGCCAGCACTGAAGTTCGTACCAGACCGATATAACTACCTAAATCAAATTCGTTGAGTACATGATGGCTTACTTGGTAGGTGCCTAAGAAATTAACAGAAAAAGGAGTAATTACATAATAACCAAAAAGGACTCCCATGAAAAACAGCAGAGAAGAGAAAAATATAAAACCACGAGCCGATTTTTTTTCGTTTTGAAGCATGCCGGGACTTACAAATTTCCAAAATTCATAAATAATATAGGGAAAGGCAATTATAAATCCGACTGCAATCGATACCCATATATGGGTTGAAAACTGCCCACCCACCGTACGGCTTTGAATGGTGAAAGGAAGTTCGCTGAAGCAAAAGTCATCTTGCATGCCTAGCGTTTTGGAAATATCACACAATACTCTATAAGTCACAAAATCGGCGTCTTTGGGACCAAAAATAACCGTATCAAAAATAAATCCTTTAAAAACAAAAGCTACTACGGCAACAATCACGATACTCAAGGTAGCGCGTATCAAATGCCATCGCAATTCTTCAAGATGTTCTAGAAAAGACATCTCTTTTCGAGAATCTTTTTTTGTTTTTTTAGTAGTCATTAAATAATACCCTCCTTAATCAGATTATGCAAGTGTAACACGCCTTTGTAAATGCCATTTTCTTCTACTAAGAGTTGAGAAATGCCATGGTTTTCCATCATTTCCATAGCTTTAACCGCCATTTCAGAGGCTTGAATAGTTTTGGGGTTAACAGTCATAATATCTTGGGCTCGGAGAGAGGTAAAATCATCGGTCTTGGCAAGCATACGTCGTAAGTCACCGTCGGTAATGATGCCTAATATTTTTTGATCTTGAACTACAGCCGTAACACCGAGCATTTTTTCAGAAATTTCTACAATAACTTCTTTTATACCCGATTCTGGAGCTACCTGAGGTATTAAATTGAGTTCACACAAATCTTGTACCCGAAGATAGAGTTGCTTACCCAAGGATCCTCCGGGGTGATAGCGGGCAAAATCGCTACTAGAAAAACCTCTCAAATGAAGTAAACACATGGCGAGTGCATCACCAATTACCAGCTGTGCCGTGGTACTGGTAGTCGGGGCTAAATTATTAGGACAAGCTTCTTTTTCCACATAGGCATGGAGTATATAATCTGCTTGTTTTCCCAAAAAGGATTCCCGGTGGGAGGTGATGGCTATTAGTTTATTACCTAGCGACTTAAGAAGTGGCACTAAAACCTTAATTTCGGGCGTGTTGCCACTCTTTGAAATACAGATTACGGTATCTTCGGGTTGTATAGTACCCAAATCGCCATGAATAGCATCTGCAGCATGCATAAAAGTGGCTGGGGTTCCTGTCGAATTAAGCGTGGCAACGATTTTGGTGGCGATGTTAGCACTTTTTCCAATACCACTAACGATCACTCGGCCGGTGGAATTAAAAATATGGGTAACTGCGTGAGCAAATTCTTCATCAACTAAGGCAGAAAGGTTAGCTATTGCTTTGCTTTCAGTTTCAATAGTTTGCCTGGCTAATGAGATAATTTTTTGTAAATCCTGCAAAACTTAACGATTTTTTAGGTTTGTAATTAATAAAGAAATTCTTACATTTAGGCAACAATTAGGAAAACCCTAAGACAGCTGATAAAGCATAGATTTATCGGGTGTCAGTAAAAACACACAAAAGTAATATTTTTTCATAAGAAATAAGACAAATACTTGTTGATAGTGAACAAAGTTGATATTCACCAAGCTCTTAAATCCCATTTTGGATTTACCTCATTTAAAGGTCTGCAAGAACAGGTAGTGCAGAGCATCATTGACAAAAAAAATACCTTTGTAATTATGCCTACCGGTGGTGGTAAATCATTGTGTTACCAACTCCCAGCAATCATTCAAGAAGGTACCGCTATAGTTGTATCTCCATTAATTGCCTTGATGAAAAATCAAGTCGATTTTTTGAGAAGTAACTTTTCGGAACCCGGTATTGCTCACGTGCTAAACTCTTCACTCAACAAAACCGAGATTAAGCAAGTTAAAGCGGATATCACCAACGGCATCACCAAATTGCTGTATGTGGCACCTGAATCCTTAACTAAAGATGAATATGCGGAGTTTTTGCGAGGTGTCACTATTTCTTTTTTGGCCATCGATGAAGCCCATTGTATTAGTGAATGGGGACACGATTTTAGACCCGAATACCGCAACCTAAAATCGATCATAAAAAAAATAGGTGACGATATTCCTATTATAGCTCTTACCGCTACGGCCACCCCCAAAGTTCAAGAGGATATTTTAAAAAACTTAAACATACCTGATGCACAAGTTTTTAAAGCCTCTTTTAATAGGCCTAATTTGTACTACGAAGTACGACCCAAAACCGCTAATATCGATGCAGATATTATTCGATTTGTCAAACAAAATGAAGGCAAAAGTGGTATTATTTATTGCTTAAGCCGAAAACGGGTAGAAGAATTGACACAAATCCTTCAAGTCAACGGTATTAAGGCGATTCCGTATCATGCGGGTTTAGATCCTAAAACCCGGGTGAAGAACCAAGATATGTTTTTGATGGAGGAAGCCGATGTTGTAGTAGCTACGATTGCTTTTGGAATGGGTATAGACAAGCCCGATGTACGGTATGTTATTCATAACGATATCCCTAAGAGTTTAGAAAGTTACTATCAAGAAACCGGTCGAGCCGGAAGAGATGGGGGAGAGGGGCATTGTTTGGCCTTCTATGCCTATAAGGATATTGAAAAGTTAGAAAAATTTATGAGCGGCAAGCCGGTTGCCGAACAAGAAATTGGCCATGCTTTACTACAAGAAGTAATTGCTTTCGCAGAAACATCGATGTCGCGGCGTAAGTTTTTACTCCATTATTTTGGAGAAGAATTTGATAACGAAACAGGCGAAGGCGGTGATATGGACGACAATATGCGAAATCCTAAAAAGCAAGTGGAAGCCAAAGACCAGGTTTTGACCTTACTCCAAGTTGTAAAACAAAGTAATCAACAGTACAAGAGCAAAGCTATAGTTCAGATTTTAGTGGGGAAAGTAACCGCTCTAATTTCGTCACACCGTATTAATACTCAACCCTATTTTGGGATTGGTAAAGATCACGATGAAAATTATTGGATGGCTTTACTTCGTCAAGTTTTAGTGAGTGGATTGCTAATCAAAGATATCGAATTGTATGGGGTCATTAAACTCTCTCCACAAGGGGAAGACTTCATAAAAAATCCACAATCTTTTATGATGACTGAAGATCATGTATATGATGGAGAAGAAGATCAAACTATTATTTCTCAAAGAGGGGGTGGAGTGGCAGACGAACAACTTTTTAAAATGCTTAAAGAAGAGCGCAAACGATTGGCACAAAAATTAAAATTACCGCCTTTTGTGATTTTTCAAGACCCATCTTTAGAAGATATGTCGCTTAAGTATCCCAGTAGCATCGAAGAGTTGTCAAATGTACATGGAGTGGGTGAAGGCAAAGCAAAAAAATACGGACGTACCTTTATTGAGTTAATTAATCGTTATGTCGAAGAAAATGAAATCGTAAGACCTGACGATTTGGTGGTCAAATCTACCGGTTCCAACAGTGCACTTAAACTGTATATCATTCAGAGTATCGATCGGAAGTTAGCTTTGCCCGATATTGCAGATGCTAAAGGATTAGAAATGGAAGATTTTATAAAAGAACTGGAAGCCATTGTATATAGTGGTACCAAACTCAATATTGATTACTGGCTGGATGAAATACTGGACGAGGATCAACAGGAAGAAATTCATGAATATTTCTTAGAAGCTGAAAACGACAGAATTGATGCCGCCATGAAAGAGTTTGACGGCGACTATGAAGAAGAAGAACTGCGTTTGTATCGCATTAAGTTTATTAGCGATATAGCCAATTAAAAAATAAAGTTAACAAATCCAATTTGCCCAAATTCTGAAGGTGATATTATCACTTCAGAATTTGTTTTTTTATGGAATTTAACCGATTTATTCAATTACAAGAAAAAATAAAAAACCTACCCTTACCCGGTGTGGATGCCCAATTAAAAATGGCTCCTATAAAGAGATTGTTGGAATTAAAGCAACAAGCTATCAGCCATCAATCTTATAAAATAGCTGCCGTTATGGCTTTATTTTATCCCAATTTAGACCATCAAACTTGTTTGGCCTTGATACTTAGGAAGCCTTCCAAAGATGTACACTCAGGTCAGGTAAGTTTTCCAGGAGGAAAAATTGAAACTCAAGATCAGAGCTATTTGGAGACAGCACTTCGAGAAACCGAGGAAGAGATAGGAATTCCTAAAAATAAGGTACAAATAATTAGAAGTTTGACCGAGATTTATATTCCTCCCAGTAATTTTTTGGTTTATCCCTTTATGGGATTCTTACATGAATACTCTACATTTGTAGAACAACCTACAGAGGTGGCAGAAATCATAGAGATAAAAGTGTCTCATTTTTTAGATGATAAGGTGGTAACTGTACAACAGGTGGCGGCTTCTTATGGCACCTATATAGAAACCCCGGCCTTTTATATCAATAACCACGTGATTTGGGGAGCTACTGCCATGATGCTCAATGAAATTCGAGTATTGTTTCAGCAGTCTTTTTAACCCCCTTTTTATTTGGTTTTTCTTTACTGAAAAATATATATTTTAAGTAGATTTGCGCCCACAAAAAACTCTCTAATGAAATTGTTTAAAAAAAATCCTTTTGGACATTATTTAATTATTAAGCTTTGGCTTATTCGAATAATGGGCTCGATGACCCACCGTCGGTTTAAAGGGTTTAACGAATTGCAGATTGAGGGCTCAGAGGTGATTCGTAGTCTTCCCGATACCAATGTGCTTTTTGTGTCAAATCATCAAACTTATTTTGCGGATGTAGTGGCCATGTTTCACGTGTTTAATGCCAGTTTACACGGACGGGAAAACAATATTAAAAGTATAGGTTATTTGTGGAAACCCAAATTGAATATCTACTTTGTTTCGGCTAAAGAAACCATGAAATCTGGGTTATTACCCAAAATTCTGGCCTATGCCGGAGCCATCAATGTAGAGCGTACATGGCGAGAAAAAGGAAAAGATATCAACCGGCAGGTAAAAATGGGTGATATTCGAAAAATTGAACAAGGCTTAAACGACGGTTGGGTAATCACTTTCCCGCAAGGGACCACCAAACCTTGGAAACCTATACGTAGAGGAACAGCACATATTATTAGACAGTACAAACCCATAGTGGTGCCTATTGTTATTGATGGATTTAGACGGTCTTTTGATAAAAAAGGAATACGCATTAAAAAAAGAGGTATTTTACAATCCATGGAGATAAAACCTCCGTTAGTAATTGATTATGAGAACGAGACCATTGAAGGTATAGTCGAGAAATTGGAGTTTGCCATCGAACAACACCCTTCTTTTTTAAAAGTTATTCCAGCAGAGGAAATTAAAAAAGAAGAAGAACTCAACCAAACTCGCCAGTGGAGGTATTAATAGTTTTTAGTACAGTCTTGCTAAGCCTTTAGGAAATAATAAGTTCAAGACAAGGTACTCGACTATTTTTTTTACATTTACCAAAAAATAAAGATGATACATTTTTTAAGTTTTGTTTGGGATCCTCCGACGGGGATTAATTTGGGTTTTTTTACCATTCAATACTATAGCTTGATGTTTGTTATAGCTTTTGCCTTGGGATGGTGGATCATGAAAAAAATCTATATCCGTGAAAATATTCCCTTAGAAAAGTTAGACACCATTTTTATTTATACGGTTTTTGCTACCCTGATTGGTGCCCGGTTGGGGCATGTATTTTTTTATGATTGGGCGTATTACAAAGACCATTTACTGGAAATTATACTTCCCTTTCGAGTCTCTCCTTATTTTGAATTTACTGGTTTTCGTGGATTAGCCAGTCATGGGGCTGCCATCGGTATTATCATTGCTATGTATTATTACAGCAAAAAAGTTATCCAAAAGCCCCTTTTGTGGGTATTAGACCGCATCGTTTTACCGGTAAGCTGTGGAGGAATTTTTATTCGTATCGGTAATTTTTTTAACTCTGAAATTTACGGGAAACCCACTACAAGTGAATTGGGGGTGATATTTGCTGCCAATGGAGAAAACTTTGCACGATACCCCACCCAACTTATCGAATCCTTTTGCTATCTGATCGTTTTTCTGATTTTGATGTGGGTATATTGGAAAACCGAAAAACGCCTGAAACAAGGTTATATGTTTGGTCTGTTTCTGGTATTGTTATGGTCGGTGCGTTTTGTGGTTGAATTTTGGAAAGAAAATCAAGTGGAATTTGAAAATACCATGTCTTTAAATATGGGACAAATTTTAAGTATACCCTTTATATTATTTGGTTTATATCTTTTGTTTAGACCTAAAAAACAAACTATTAGTTAAAATTATGAAGTACTTTTTTGCCTTTTTATTTTTAGTAACTTTAGTTGGTTGTAATCAAAAAGACCAACATCCCAAAGTGAACACCGTAAATGTTACCTTTACCAAACACGGAGAATTACATTTAGTTAAAAAAGATACCGATAGTATTATTCAAAAGCTAGATATAGAAATAGCCGATACTCCGTACAAAACTGAAACCGGATTGATGTATCGCAATAGTATGGAAAAGAAGCAGGCGATGTTGTTTGTTTTTGATAATATGCAGCTGCGAAGTTTTTATATGAAAAATACGCGTTTTGCTTTAGATATCATCTATGTAAATGACAAAAAGGAAATTGTTAGCTTTCAAAAAAATGCCCAGCCATTTAATGAAGCTTCGTTGCCTTCGGGCGTTCCATGTCAATATGTTTTAGAAGTCAATGCTGGTTTAGCAGATGCCTGGGGATTAGAAATAGGTGATAAACTGGAATGGGAATTACAAAATTAACATTATAAAAAAAAGGACTTTCTGATATCCGTATCTGAAAGTCCTTTTTTATTTCTGGTAATTAAATTTTAATAGTAATTACCGGAATCTCCGAAGTATTAGCAACACTTTCTCCAATACTGCCTGACAGTAATTTTTCTATGCCTTTTCGGCCGTGAGTAGGTATCGCGATTAAGTCGGCTTTTAAATCTTCCGCAGCATTTTTAATTCCTTCTTGTATCATGTAGTCGTTATAAATAATGATGGGCTGATTAGTCATTGAAATCTTAGCAGCACTCATAAATTCCCGCATATGTTCACGGGCTTCGTAAGTGGATTTAAACTTGAGGTTAGGCGTATTGATATATACCATTTTTAATTCGGCACCTAAAAATGCAGCAATTTTCTTGACTTGGTTGTAAGGATTAATATTTTCCAAGGTAAAATCGCAGGCAAAAACTATAGTTCGAGGTTGAAAATTTTTCATTTCCGATTTGATCACCAATACAGGTATTTCCGCAGTTCGAACCACCTTTTCTGTATTGGATCCTACCAAGTATCCCTTAATTCCACTAGCTCCTCGCGAACTCATAAGTATGATATCTGCATCCAGCTCGTGAGCAGCCGTGTTTATTTCTTGAAACACTTTAAAATGCTTAATGACGGGGGTTACTTTGACTTCTTTGAGATAGGGTTTTTCTAACAGCTTTTCAAAATTATTATTAGCTAATTGCATATAGAATAAAAGCTGCTGCTGTTTTGAACTTTCACTGATATTCACAAACTGCTCAGAAAGGTCGAGCATGTGAAGTAAATAAATTTCTGAACCGTGTTTTTTAGCAATATCAGCCGCGACTTTTAGGGCATTTTCTGAGAGTTCGGAAAAATCGGTAGGAACAATGATTTTTTTCATAAAATTACATTTTGTTGTTATACAGTCATTGAAAATTGTTGTTTTTGCGTTTGTGGAGCGTGTAATCTCGGGTCAAAAGCCATACATACATTTCTTATAAAAGGTCGGCCGATATCGGTCACAGTTACTTGATTATTTTCGATTTCGACTATCCCGTCATTTTTTAATTCTTCCAAGCCCTTAAAGATATTAAATAAAGCATCGCTATCAAACGTGTCAGGATTGATTTTTGTTGTAAAACGACAGGTTAAATCTAAGATAATTTTACTGACTTCGATATCCAATTTGCTTTGAAAATGTCCTTTAAATACCGGAAACCGATTTTCTTTCAATGCTTGATAATAGTCTTCGAGGTTTTTTTCATTTTGTGCAAAAGCAGTTTTGCAATTGCTTATGGAAGAAACTCCCAAACCAATCATAATAGGGCTATACGATGAAGTGTATCCCATAAAGTTGCGGTGCAAGGTTTTGTTTTGCATCGACTGATGCAAACTGTCATGGGGCAACGCAAAGTGGTCCATCCCAATTTCAACATAACCATTTTCACAGAGGATTTCTTTTCCTCTTTCGTACAATTGACGTTTGGCTTCGTCTTTGGGAATATCTTCTTCTTTAAAACCCCGTTGTCCGTTACCTTTAATCCAAGGAACGTGTGCATAACTGTAAAAAGCAATTCGGTCGGGTGCCAGTTCTTTTGTCTTTTGAAGCGTGTATTCTATATGCTCCATTTTCTGAAAAGGCAAACCAAAGATGATGTCATGACCCACTGAACTATAACCTATTTGACGCGCAGTATCGGTGACTTTTTTTACATTTTCAAAAGGTTGAATTCGATGAATCGCTTTTTGAACGGTTTCGTTATAATCTTGTACGCCAAAACTCACTCGGGTGAAACCCAAATCGTACAATGTATTTAAATGTTGTTCGGTGGTATTGTTGGGATGGCCTTCAAAACTAAAGGCATAATTGTCAGCTAATCGGCTTTCATATAAGATACCTTGGATGAGAGTTTCTAAATTTTTTGGAGAAAAAAAGGTTGGAGTTCCTCCGCCCAAATGAATTTCTTTTATCAAAGGCTTTTCTCCAAAGAGTTGGGTATAAAGTGACCATTCCTTTAGAATCGCCTGAATATAAGGGTCTTCGTTATCGTGATTTTTGGTGATGCGTTTGTTACATCCGCAAAAAGTACACAAACTCTCACAAAAGGGTAGGTGTATATACAAACTCAATCCTTCTATATTTTTTTTGGAATCAAAATAATCCTTTTTCAAGGCAGTTACCCATCCTTCTGCCGAAAACGATTCGGTTTCCCAATGCGGAACCGCCGGATAACTGGTGTATCTCGGGCCGGGTTTGTTGTATTTCTTTATCAGGTCTGTCACGAATTTTAATTATGAAACAAAATTAGAGTTCCCGCAGGGGATTAAAAATGATTTTAGTCATAAAAAACGGGCACTGAGAATATGTTTTTATCGAAAATAGCAAACCAAACCTTTGGAAATTGGTTTTCGACAGGCAGTTACGATTTTTTCTTTACTGTAAAGGTGTTTCTAAAAAAGTGAGTTAGGGACTTACCTCGTTTAGTTTTTCGATAATCTCATCATAGGTAAGCAAGTTGGGAAACAATTTGCCGCCCAACATAATTATGGCCGTATCAATGGTGTCTATATCGTAGGTAGTACCCCTAAATGCCGGAGCCAACTGATTTTTCATCTCTTCATTTTCAGAAAGCTTTTTTACATGATACAAATAAGGACCTTCGTTCATCTGCGCTAATAATTCCTCACAATTAGTACAAGTGTCTGGAAAAATTAAATGTATAGGGGCCGGTGGTTTCACTTTCACTAATTCGATTATCTCAAATTTTAGCGAGCGGGCGGCCAACTCTTCAAAGGTTTCAACATGGTAATCGTAGTAAGGGGTTTTTCCACGTTCTATAACCAAGCTGAGCACATTGACTTTAGCTCTTGCGGGGATGTGCATTCTACGAGGAGCTCCGGCTCGTTGTCTAAATCCAGAACCGTCTAGCGTAAGCAGTATATCTAAATCGGTTAAAGTTTGGTTGGTTGCATAAATCAAAAGACGATTTTTGTCTATGCTGTCGGTAATTTTAATAGCTTCTTGGGCACGAATGGAAAAGCCCATTAACAATACAAAAGAAAGTAGGTAAAATGATTTCATTAGCAATAATAGTAAGGGGTTAAATGAGGGTCTCTAAGGTAATAAAATTTTATTATTACAAATAAAAATATTTGGTACAGAAAAAACAGGAAAAATCCTGTACCCTTTTTAAGAACTTTTAATTTATTAAATTCTATTTTTACCCTCAGAAATGGACATGTTAATTTTTTGATTTTGAAAGATTACAATATCTGTTTTTATTAGTTGTAATAGTTATTGGGGGATTTGCTATTATGAAGAGCTCTTTGGGAAACCAAAGAGTTTTTTCATTATATATGGTTCTCAGACAAATAAGGAGTATCTTTGTAAGGATATTAGTTATATTTCTATATGGCTGACAAAAAGCGTATTGTAATTCTCGGTGCCGGATTTGCCGGGTTAAAACTTGCTCAAAAGCTTAATAATTCGGAGTATGAGGTACTTATAATCAACAAGCACAATTATCATCAGTTTCAACCCCTGATGTATCAAGTAGCTACTGCACGGTTAGAACCCACTAGTATTTCTTTTCCTTTGCGTAAGGTTTTTCAACATTCTAAAAATGTACGAATTCGGATTGCAGAAATTTTAGAAATTAATATCCCGGAAAAAAAAGTATATACTTCTCAAGGGATATACGAATACGACTATTTAGTGGCTTCTTATGGATGCACCACCAATTATTTCAACAATACCAATATTGAAAAAAATGCCTTACCGATGAAGTCGGTTTCTGAATCCTTATGGCTTCGAAACCATATACTGCAGACTTTTGAAGATTCTTTAGTTGCTACGCAAAATGAATTAGAATCGCTACTCAATATAGTTATTGTAGGAGCTGGCCCCACGGGGGTGGAGTTGGCAGGGGCATTGGTTGAAATGAAAAAGTACGTTCTGCCTCGTGATTATCCGGAAAAAGACTTCTCTGATTTAAAAATATATCTGATAGAAGGTTCTTCCAACCCCTTAAATTCAATGAGTGATTTTGCTAAAAAAGCTGCCGATCAGTACTTGAAGGAGATGGATGTAAAATTTATTAAAAATACCTACGTCACCAATTACGATGGCAATATTGCAACGCTACAAGACGGTACAGAGATACCCACTAAAAATCTTATATGGACAGCGGGTGTTACGGGTAATAAAATTATCGGTTTCCCGGAAGAAGTATATGCTCCCGGTAATCGAATCCAGGTAGATGCTTTTCATCAAGTACAAGGATTAGAAGATATTTATGCAATTGGTGATATTGCCTATATGGCAAGTGAAAAGTTTCCCAATGGTCATCCTCAATTAGCGAATGTTGCTAACGAGCAAGCAGTTAATTTAGCAAAAAACTTTTTGCGATTGTCTAAAAATAAACCCTTACAACCCTTTGAATTTACTTATCGTGGCTCCATGGCTACCATTGGTAAGCGTAAAGCTATCATAGATTTAACGGGTCTTCGATTCAAAGGTCGGGTGGCTTGGTATTTTTGGATGTTTTTACACTTGATGCTTATACTAAGTATCAAAAATAAGGTGACTATTTTCTTAAATTGGATGATGAGTTACTTTTACAACGACTCCACGTTGCGGGTTATTTTGTTTCCCAAAAGAAGACCCGGATAAGAATCTATATTTTTTCTAGTAACACTACATTTTCAACGTGGTAGGTTTGAGGAAACATATCTACCGGTTGTACCTTAACTACTCGATATTGGTGTTTCATCAAAGCTAAATCACGAGCTTGAGTAGCACTATTGCAGCTCACATAAACTACTTTTTTAGGGGCGATTTGCAGTATTTGCTCTACCACCATCGGATGCATACCATCTCGAGGAGGGTCGGTAATAATCACATCAGGTCGACCGTGCTGTGCAATGAATTCGGGGGTGAAAACTTGTTTCATATCTCCAACAAAAAAAGAGACATTGTCTATGCCATTGATGATTGCGTTTTCTTGAGCAGCACGAATAGCCTCTGGAACGGCTTCAATTCCTACTACCTTTTTTACCGAACGTGCAATAAACTGTGCGATGGTTCCGGTACCGGTATAGAGATCATAAACCAATTCATCTCCCGAAAAATTAGCAAAATCACGGGTTATTTGATATAGTCGATGGGCTTGTTTGCTATTAGTTTGATAAAATGATTTGGCTGTAATTCTAAATCGCAACCCTTCCATTTCTTCCTCTATATAGTCGGAGCCCTTATAGGTCAGTATATCCAAATCATAAAGTGTGTCATTGGCTTTTTGATTGATTACATACTGCAAAGAAGTGATTTCTGGAAATTGGTTAGCTAAATAATCCAATACCCTTTGATGTTCTTGGGGGTTGTTTTCAAAAAACTGAATTAAAACCATCCATTGACCAGACAGAGTATTGCGAAGCATCACCGAACGAAGTAAACCTGTTTTTTGTTTTGGATTAAAAAAAGAAAGCTGGTTATCCAGAGCAAATTGTCGGAGCCCGAGACGAATTCTATTGGAGAGTGGAGCTTGTAAATGACATTCTTTAAGGTCCAATATTTTGTCCCACATACCGGGAATATGAAATCCTAAAGCATGCCGGTCATAGATGGTATCTTGTTTGATGATTTCTTCGGGAGTAAGCCAACGACTGTCTGAAAAAGAAAACTCCATTTTGTTCCGGTAGTAGTAGGGCTCGGGAGCACCTAGGATAGGGGTTATTTCAGGCAATTCAAGCTGGCCAATACGTAGCAGGTTGTTTTCAACAGTTTTTTGTTTGAAATACAATTGTTGGGCATAGTTTAAATCCTGCCATTGACATCCGCCACACACTCCAAAATGTACACAGAGAGGCGTCACTCGGTTTGGAGATAATTCGTAAAATGCTACGGCCTTTCCTTCGGCATAGGATTTTCTCTTTTTATAAGTCTGAACATCTACGACATCACCGGGTACCACATTTTCAATAAACAAGACCATGCCGTCTAGAGTTTTAGCGACACCCTTGCCTTTAACCCCGACATCGGTTACTGTAATTCTTTCAAAAAGTTGTTGTTTGTTTCTTCTTGCCATTCTTAAAAAAACAGCTAAGGTAGCGGATTATTCGTTCCTAGGGAAAGTTCGTCTAAGGGAAAATACATTTCACTTAACCACAACGCCGGATTCTTTTCATTTTGGGGCGTCACAACAAACTTTTCTATTACCGGCATACCGCTAGATAATTTCCAGTTATTGGTTTCCATACGATCATTGACCACCCTCCATACTTCCTCACTGTGTTTGATATAATTACCTTTTAACGAAGCTTTTAAGCAGGTGGTAAGAGGCAAGTGGCCGACAATCACCGAGCTGCCTTCTTCAGTAATAATTCGGTCACTGATAGGAATACCTACCGAAATAACTGCCCGATCTGTTTGTGTGTCTCGGTGGTGATAAAGTACAAAATGATTTCCGTTAGGCACGATACTGTTGTCTGCCATAAAGTCTAAAATCTCAGTTTGAATACGCACAATCTCCTCTCGCAGGCTTGTCATGGGTACAGCTGCATTTTTGTATAGGTAAAACCCGCCTCCGTGTTGGGTTAAACCTTCAATCACCACACTGTAAATATTCATTTCTTGCGTAAGCAAGCTATCCAATTGATTTAAACTTGTGGCAAAAACAGCATTTACTTGTTCTTCCATCGAACTTTTTTTAAAGGCATTAGACATTTTCTCAAAAAGTGATAATGTACCCGTTGCTTTCCAATGTACTTCGGTGGCGGTGTCGTTGTGATTGGGAGTTAAATTCCATTGCAATTGGTGGCCTTTATCGACCGAGGTCCGATGAAAGCCAAAACGCTGATTGATGGTCTTCTGTGGAATCACTTCGAGTGTTTTAATTTCCCCAGGAAAGTACTCTTTTCCTTTCCAGGAAAGAAATGCGCCGGGACCCGAAGTAGTATCCCCATAAAATAGCTTGACTTCCTCTTGTGTAAATACCCATTGAGGCCAGTGTGAAAATTCGTTTATTTTTTGAAAAACCAACTCAGTAGGAGCTTGGATGGACATCGATTTTTCTACGGAAAATTCTCCCTCTTGGGTGCCAAAATAAATGGCTATTCCGATAAAAAATGATAAAATTAGAAATAGAATATATTTAAAAAGTTTCATAAACTAAATAACTTAGGGGACGAGCATTGCAAAAATATAAAAGAAAATATATCTGTATGGGAAATCCAGTTTATTTATTAAATCGCAAGCAAGGATTTATTTGGATAAGAAAAACTTTAAGGCAAACAGAAGGAGAATAAAGCCGATAATACCCAGTAAAATGGGTAAAGTATCTTTGTAATACTTGAGATGTAGTTTTTTGTCTTTGCGATAGGCCAATCGGATAACAATAACAAAGGCTATAAAAAAAATAATAGTAAAAATGATTTTGCCGATTGAAAACATAAATTTTGTGTAGTTTTACAGGGATAAATGTACAATCAAAAAATAGATTATGAAACGAAAAATAGCTGCTGTTACTGAATTTCACCAAGCATTTAAGTTAGGTGTTCAAAACCAGCCGATTGCTAATTTAGGAGCCGATAAAAATTTACTTCGTTACCGGTTAATGCGTGAAGAAAATGAAGAATATTTAGAAGCAGCTAATCAGGGAGATTTAGTAGAAGTAGCCGATGCACTGGGGGATATGCTTTACATACTCTGTGGAACGATTATTGAACACGGTATGCAGGAAGTCATTGAAGAAGTTTTTGAAGAAATTCAACGAAGTAATATGAGCAAATTAGGTGCCGATGGCCAACCGATATATCGGGAAGATGGTAAAGTCCTAAAGGGAGAAAATTATTTTAAACCCGATATTGCTGCTATCCTACAAAGGAAAAATATCTAAGTTATTTTGAATATCATAAAGAGTCCTAGAAAGACCCTGAAAGGAAATAAAGATGTTACATGTAGAATCGGTTTCTAAATCATTTAATAGGGGCAAAATCTTTGCCTTGCAAGATGTCTCTTTTTATTTAAAAGAAGGAGGCGTGTATGCCATTGTCGGGGAAAGCGGAAGTGGAAAAACAACACTTATTCGATTGATTACCGGTCTAGAAGCACCTGATAGCGGAACAATTACTTTAAATAATGAAGTAGTGTCTTCGGTAAAAAAAATTGTCAAACCGGAAAAGCGAAATATCGGTTTGGTTTTTCAAGAATATGCCTTGTTTCCCCATTTAACCGTACTCGACAATGTGATGTATGGAATATCGAAGTTAAAAAACCGCAAGCAGCGAGCTCTTGAGGTACTCGAAATAGTGGGGCTCACAGAGTACACCGACCGCTATCCACACCAACTTTCCGGAGGTCAACAACAACGGGTAGCGTTGGCCCGTGCCTTAGCCCCGAGTCCGTCGTTACTTATTCTGGACGAGCCCTTTAGTAATCTCGATGCGATGTTGCGGGCACAGCTTCGCAATGAAATTTTCTCAATCATTAAAAACTCCGGTATTACGGCTATTTTCGTGACTCATGACACCCAAGATGCTTTGGCCGTAGCCGATGAAATTTTGATCTTACAACAAGGAAAACTGATTCAAAAGGACGATGCGGTTAATCTCTACACCCGACCTAAATCTGTGTATGTAGCTTCGCTGTTTGGAAATACCATTCAGTTAACGAAAGAATTACAGAGTGCCTTTGAATGTCCCTTAAAAGCAGATTGTTGTCACGCCATACGTAACGAAAGTATAGCGATCAGTGATCAATGTGATTTTGTAACGCATGCCACTGTAGTGAAACAAACCTATTTGGGCAATGAGGCGCGTTTGGTTTTAAAATTGGATAATGGTGAATTGTTGACGGTATCTTCCAAACACAAAGTTATGGCCGATCGAATTACCATCGGTTTTAATTCCAAAGATGTACTTGAATTTACCGAATAATAAGTATCAACTATTTAAAGAGTTTAGTATCAAAATATTGACATTTAAATACATTTTATTATGGACGGTTGTTGCGCTTTGCAGCGTAGTAACTGGGTTTGCCCAAGAGACGACAAAAGTCGATATACGCTCGGGTTATTTAGAAATCAGACCCGAACTGCCGGATGCTGCCATTTACACCCGGGAAAGTAACGCACAGGTATATATCGTTCACGAAGGGGTCGAAATATGGTGTGACCAAGCTGTGGTTTTTATGAAAGATAATTTTGTAAAAGCTTTGGGCAATGTTCATATTAACCAAGGCGATACCCTTTCGCTGCGAAGTAGGTATGCCGAATACAACGGCAACACCCAATTTGCTTTTGCTTCCGGGGAGGTAGTGTTGCAAGAACCCAATACGACACTGACTACCGACACTCTATATTTTGATCGAATCAAACAACAAGCTTATTACCGCTCCGGAGGAAAAGTAGTCGATACGGCCAGTACCCTTACCAGTAGGGTGGGTCGTTATTTCGCGCAAGCGAAAAAATATCAGTTCCTATCCCAAGTAGTACTGACCAACCCCGAATATGTTATCCACACCAACCAATTAGATTTTTATACCGAAAACGGGCACGCCTATTTGTATGGGCCTTCTACCATTACCGGAGAAGCCAGTACGGTCTATTGTGAACGTGGTTTTTACGATACCCGAAATGATGTCGGCTATTTTACAAAAAATTCGAAGATTGATTACGACCAGCGTACAGTTTACGGCGATAGCATATATTTTGATCGCAATCAAAATTTTGCCTCGGCTACCAATAATATTCGGGTAATAGATACTTTAAACAACAGCTATGTCCGCGGACATTATGCGGAAGTGTTTCGGGATAAAGATTCGGTTTTTATCACCAAGAGAGCGGTTGCTATCACGGTAAAAGACCAAGATTCTATTTATATTCACGCCGACACCTTGCAGATAACAGGCAAACCTGAACGACGCATTTTGCGAGGATTTTACGATGCCCGTATTTACAAAAGCGATATGAGTGGTAAATGTGACTCCATCTACAGTGATGAGAGTACCGGTATTACCAAAATGATACACCGTCCCATTTTGTGGCACGACAAAAGTCAAATGGTAGGTGATACCATTCATTTACTCTCCAATACCGAAACCGAACAAATGGATAGTCTTAAAGTATTTTACAATGCTTTTTTAATCCAAAAAGATAGTTTGGGATACAACCAAGTCAAGGGTGATTATTTGATTGGTTTGTTTACGGACAACCAATTAGATACTATTCATATCAATCGAAATACAGAGGTGATTTTTTATGTTAGAAATGATTTGGAAGAATTAATAGGAATTAATCATTCGCAGTCTAGTTCTATCGAACTTACATTGGTCGATCAAGAGATAGAAACCATACGTTTTATCAACAAAGCAGACGGTAAGCTTTATCCTGAATCCTTATTTCCGGAAAATGCCCGAATATTGAGAGGATTTGAGTGGCGTGGTGACGAACAACTGCATTCGGTCGAAGATTTATTTAAGGGAAAGGAGGTGCCCGTACTTCCAAAAATTCGTGGAATTCCTTTGCCACAACTCGAAGGCACTTTTTTCAATACCCAAAACGAGGAAGAAATTATACTCCATCCAGCTTCAGAATTAGAACCGAAGCATTTAATTCATCAGTTAGAAGATATACCTTTGGAAGGCGTGCTTGATGAGGAAGAAGAGGAATAAAATTATCTCCTATAACTTTTGATTTTACTATTCAGCCAATACCTTTGCAAAAAATAATACTATGATAAACCATGATCAAGTAAAAGATCTTCAGGAACGCCTAGGTGCGTTAAGGAGGTATCTTTGACATCGATGCCAAACGCATTGAAGTAACCAACGAAGAAGAAAAAACTTTGGCTCCTGACTTTTGGAATAATGCGCGTAAAGCCGAAGATTTTATGCAGAAGTTGCGGTCTAAGAAAAAATGGATAACCGATTATGATACAGCAGTAGGACTAGTCGAAGATGTGACCGTATTTTTTGATTTTTATAAAAGCGGTGATGCCCTTGAAGAAGATGTCATTCAAGCCTACCAACAGGCTCAACATGCCATTGAGGAATTAGAATTTAAAAATATGCTGTCCGATGAGGGAGATGATTTATATGCTGTTTTACAGATTACAGCGGGTGCCGGAGGAACTGAGAGTTGTGATTGGGCCAGTATATTGATGCGTATGTATAAAATGTGGGCTGATAAAAATCGATATCAAGTAAAAGTACTCAATTATCAAGAAGGTGACGTAGCGGGTGTAAAAACGGTGACCTTGGAAATTCAAGGAGAATATGCCTTTGGCTGGCTCAAGGGCGAAAATGGAGTGCATCGACTGGTACGAATTTCACCCTTTGACAGCAATGCAAAAAGACATACCTCTTTTGCCTCGGTTTATGTCTATCCCTTAGTGGATGATACCATCGAGATTGTTATCAATCCGGCAGATATCAGTTGGGATTTTGCACGTTCCAGTGGTGCAGGTGGTCAAAATGTGAATAAAGTGGAAACCAAAGCCATACTCACGCACCATCCCACCGGTATAGTGATTCACAACAGTGAAACCCGCTCCCAGTTAGACAACCGGGAAAAAGCAATGCAAATGCTTAAATCACAGCTGTATGAAATTGAATTAAAAAAACGCCAAGCAGCGCGTGATGAAATAGAAAGTGAAAAGAAAAATATTGAATGGGGTTCTCAAATTAGAAACTATGTGTTGCACCCCTACAAATTAGTCAAAGATGTCCGTACCGAATACGAAACTAGTAATACAGATGGGGTATTGGATGGCGAAATCGACGATTTCTTAAAGGCATATTTGATGATGATGGGGCAGAAGCAGAGTAATTCGGATGGGTTATTTGATTTGTAGTAAAATGCCTTAAAAACAGAATGAATAGATTTGTTAATCTAAGACGAAAACACACTTCCTATTTTTACTTGGTTCACCAAAAATAACTCTTCTTAAAAGAGGAGATAAACTAGTTCTTAATAACCCTCTTCGCTTTGCTACGGGGAAATATTTAAATATCCAAAGTTATAAAATAAAAAAGCTGTCTAAAAAGACAGCTTTTTTTAGGGTAGCGTGGGGGGGACTTGAACCCCCGACCTCCGGGTTATGAATCCGACGCTCTAACCAGCTGAGCTACCACGCCATGAAAATCGAAATACTTAATTAAGTGATCTTTTTGTATTTCAAAAAAATAAGAACTTCGACAGTGTTGTTTTTCTTATTTAGAAATAAAACTAGCTCGTTTCATTTCTAATTTTCCTTGTAAAGGCTATATCACAGCAGTGATTTATTCTTTCTGAAAAACGCCTGCAAAGATAAAAACAATTTGACTTTAGACAACAAAATTATAGTTTTTAAAAAATAATTTTTTAAGCTTTTGTAATTGCATATTAATATCTATATTGTCGCCACCAAATAAAGACCAAACTATGAAACAAAAAGTAAAATTTGAATTGGAGTTTCCCATTCAAGTCTCTCCAGCACTTCTGTTTCAATATCTTTCAACACCCTCAGGGCTTTCTGAGTGGTTTGCAGAGAATGTAAACTCAAGAGGTGAAATTTTTACTTTTATCTGGAATGATTCCGAGGAAAAGGCGAAATTAATGGGTAAAAAAAATGAGGAACGTATAAAATTTAAATGGTTACACGACGAAAAAGATGAGTATTTCTTTGAAATGCGTATTCAAGTAGATGAAATTACTAAAGACGTTTCGTTGATGATAACCGATTTTTGTTACGAAGACGAAATTGAAGAAAATCATATGCTTTGGGAAAACATGGTTTCTGATTTAAAACATGTATTAGGGTCCACCTAAATATAATTTCATTTTAAATAAACGTATCTTTGCCCCTTAAAAAAGGGGCTTTTTTTATGGTAAATCTAAACGGTCAAATAACTTCAAATTCTGAATTGTTAACCCCCAATAATAGAGCGTTTGCTTATGGTGATGGTGTATTTGAAACTATGAAAGTAGTGGCTGGAAAAATTCTTTTCTGGGAAGATCACTACTTGCGTTTAATGGCTTCTATGCGGATCATGCGAATGGAAATACCATTGAGTTTTACTATGGATTATCTGGAGCAACAAATTCAAGATACCGTGGTAGCTTTAAATTCTACTTCGCCAGCTTATAAAGCTAGAATTACAGTTTATAGAAATGAAGGTGGACGATATACCCCTAGAGTTAATACTGTTTCTTTTGTGGTAGTTGCCGAGCCTATAGATTCTCCCTTTTATCTTTTTTCTATAGACGATTATGAAATCGAGCTTTTTAAAGATTATTATGTAAACTCCGGCTTGTTATCTACAATTAAATCCACCAACCGAGCGATTAATATTTTGGCAGGCATTTTTGCACAAGAAAACGATTATCACAATTGTGTGTTGCTCAACGAGAATAAAATGGTAGTGGAAGCCACCAACGGGAATCTTTTTTTAGTTTTTGGTAATACCATTAAAACACCTTCGATTGAAAGCGGGTGTCTGCGAGGTGTACTACGAAAGCAACTGTTATCTATGGCCAAACAACTGCCGGAATATCAATTTGAAGAAACCAGCATTTCTCCTTTTGAATTACAAAAAGCCGATGAAATCTTTATAACTAACGTACTGGTGGGTATCCAACCGGTAACGCGATATCGCAAAAAAACCTACCAACATCAGGTTGCCAAAGACTTGCATACTAAGTTGCAGGTGAAAATTCGATTGGGTTAATTAAAATCGGGGTTTTCAGGTGCGTTTGCCCAAAGAGGATATTCACCGCCTAATTCCAGCATTTTTTCTTTCCAAAAGGTAGTTCCGTTTTTGGAAAATAAATTTTTACCGTACTTATTATGTATAACCACCCAGGTATTGAGCGCAATTTCTTCGTGAAGTTGCTCGTAACCCCATCCCGAATAACCCAAGAAAAAACGAATATCTCGGTGGGTGAGTAACTGGTTATTCAATAAGATAGTGACTAATTCATAATTATTTCCCCAATAAATTCCATCAGCAATTTCCACACTATCAGGAATTAAATCGGGGCGGCAGTGTATAAAGTAAATATTGTCCTCCTCGACCGGACCGCCGTAGTATAAATTCAAATCGGATGTAATATTGGTGATTAGGTCTTCTAATTTGTAGGGCAAACGTTTGTTCAATATAAATCCCACAAAGCCTTCTTTATTTTCATCCGTGAGTAAGATCACGGATCGATTAAAATAAGCATCTCCCAAAACAGAAGGTTCGGCTATAAGCAATTTTCCTTTAGTGGGTTTCAATAAATGCATATTTTAAATAGATATGTAGGTTGTATAAATATAAAAAAGAAAAAATAAACTGACAAACATTAAAGTTTCTCTCCTAAGTGATTTATCAGCTCAGTCATAGATAAGGTCCATTGCTCCCCCGATTGCATGCTTTTTAAAGTAATGGTTTGTTGGGTGATTTCCTGTTCACCCAGGATCGCTACATAAGGAATATTTCTCTTATCCGCATAACTCATTTGTTTGCCCATTTTTACCGCATCGGGATACAGTTCGGCAGCAATATTTTGTTGTCTGAGTTGATCGATAGTCTGCATGCAATAGGCAGCTTCTTTTTCTCCAAAATTGACAAAGAGTATTTTGGTTCCTTCGAGTACTGTTTTGGGGAAGAGTTGGAGTTCTTCAAGCACCAAATAAATACGGTCTAAGCCGAAAGAAATACCGACACCGCTCACATTTTTTAAACCAAAAATACCGGTCAGGTCGTCGTATCTTCCACCCCCACCAATACTTCCCATCGATACCGATGGGGGAGGAGCCACCTCAAAAATAGCTCCGGTGTAGTAGTTCAAACCGCGGGCTAAAGTAAGGTCTAATATAAGTTCGGCCGATTTTAATTTTAGACTATTAATTTGTTGTATCACAAAAGAAAGTTCCTTGATGCCTTTCTTTCCGGTTTCGGAAACCAAAAGCATTTGCGAAAGCACGTCCAATTTTGCTTCATTGCTTCCTGAAAGAGTAAATAAGGGTTGTAATTTTTCTATGGCTTTCGCCGAAATACCTTTTTCGAGCATTTCTTTTTTAACGCCGTCTTCACCAATTTTATCGAGCTTGTCTAAAGCAACGGTAAAATCGATAAGTTGTTCTTCAGCACCGATAACTTCGGCTATACCCGAAAGGATTTTACGGTTGTTGAGCTTGATGATGGTGCCTTTCAAACCTAATTTATCAAACACTTCATCGTAGAGTTGTACCAATTCGACTTCTTGCCAAAGCGAATTAGAACCCACCACATCAGCATCACATTGGTAAAATTCCCGGAATCGCCCTTTTTGCGGACGGTCGGCCCGCCAAACGGGTTGGATTTGATAGCGTTTGAACGGAAAAGTTATATCGTTTTGATACTGTACCACATACCGGGCAAAGGGCACGGTCAAGTCGTAACGAAGGGCTTTTTCAGAAATTTGTGAGGTGATTTTTTGACTGTTTTTCTCGGCCAAAAGAGAATCGTCTGCTTTACTTAGGAAATCCCCGCTGTTTAAAATTTTAAAAATCAATCGATCGCCTTCTTCGCCGTATTTTCCTAATAGGGTATCTAAATTTTCAAAAGAAGGCGTTTCAATAGGTTGGAATCCGTAGAGCTCAAAACTTTTTTTAATAGTTTTAAATATATAGTTTCTTCGAGCCACTTCTTGCGGCGAAAAATCACGAGTTCCTTTCGGTATGGATGGTTTTTTAGACATTTGTTATTATAAGTTTTACTCTACGAAGCCCGAAGGGCGAAGTAGAGTGCAAATATCTATATTTTATATAAAAAAAGCCGCCTATGCAGACGGCATTTTAAAAATTAGATTATTGGGTCATTACTTGACTTCTTCAAAATCCACATCCTCCACATTATCGCCGGTTTTCGGATCACTTTCCGAAGCAGATTGAGCTCCGTTTTGCTGGGCATCGGCCTGTGCTTTGTACATTTCTTCGGAAGCATTTTTCCAAGCTTCGTTGATTTTGTCTAAAGCCGGTTGGATAACCGTAACATCTTTGCTTTCGTAAGCTTTTTTGAGTTCTTCCAAAGCATCTTCAATCGGTTTTTTGTTGGCATCTGATATTTTTTCACCAAACTCTTTCAATTGTTTTTCGGTTTGGAAAATCATCGCATCGGCTTCGTTAAGCTTATCGGCTGTTTCTTTGGCTTTTTTATCAGCTTCGGCATTGGCTTCGGCTTCGGCTTTCATTCGTTTGATTTCTTCTTCGGTCAAACCGGAAGAGGCCTCAATACGAATATTTTGGGTTTTGTTAGTCGCTTTATCGGTAGCACTTACGTGAATGATACCGTTGGCGTCAATATCAAAAGTAACCTCAATTTGCGGTACACCACGAGGAGCAGGAGGGATGCCGTCTAGGTGAAAACGTCCGATGGTTTTGTTGTCGTTTGCCATAGGTCGCTCTCCTTGTAACACGTGTATTTCTACACTGGGTTGATTATCGGCTGCGGTAGAGAAAACCTGTGATTTTTTAGTAGGAATGGTGGTGTTGGCTTCAATGAGTTTAGTAAATACTCCACCCATGGTTTCAATTCCCAAAGACAAAGGCGTTACGTCTAACAGTAAAACATCTTTGACATCACCCGTTAAAACTCCTCCTTGTATCGCAGCACCGATGGCAACTACTTCATCCGGGTTAACGCCCTTGCTGGGTGCTTTTCCGAAAAATTGCTCCACCGCTTGTTGGACAGCCGGGATACGTGTTGAACCTCCTACTAATATAATCTCGTCAATGTCTGATTTAGACACTCCGGCTTTCTTTAAAGCACTTTCACAAGGAACGATGGTTTTTTTGACCAACTCATCAATAAGTTGTTCAAATTTGGCACGTGTTAAACTGCGTACCAAGTGTTTAGGACCGCTGGCTGTAGCAGTGATATAGGGTAAGTTAATCTCGGTTTGTGTAGAAGAAGATAATTCAATTTTAGCCTTTTCTGCCGCTTCTTTTAAACGCTGTAAAGCCATTGGATCCTTTCGCAGATCAATATCTTCTTCGGATTTGAATTCTTCGGCTAACCAATTGATAATTTTTTGATCCACGTCGTCTCCTCCTAAATGGGTGTCTCCTTCGGTAGAAAGTACTTCAAATACTCCGTCACCTAATTCTAACACCGATACGTCGTGAGTACCTCCTCCAAAGTCAAATACTACAATTTTTTGATCTTTTCCTTTTTTATCCAATCCGTATGCTAAAGCAGCCGCCGTAGGTTCGTTGATAATACGACGAACTTTTAAGCCGGCAATTTCACCCGCTTCTTTAGTAGCTTGGCGTTGCGCATCATTAAAGTACGCAGGTACGGTGATAACCGCTTCTGAAACTGTCTGACCTAAATAATCTTCAGCAGTTTTTTTCATTTTTTGAAGGGTCATAGCCGAAATTTCTTGAGGGGTATATAAACGACCATCAATATCTACTCGAGGTGTATCGTTATCCCCTTTAACTACCTTATACGCAGAACGCTCAATTTCATTAGCAGCTTCCGAAAATTTAATTCCCATATAGCGCTTAATCGATGAAATAGTCTTGGTAGGATTGGTAATGGCCTGACGTCGAGCAGGGTCTCCTACTTTAATTTCACCACCTTCTACAAATGCTACTACCGAAGGAGTGGTACGCTTACCTTCAGCATTCGGGATTACCACCGGCTCACTACCTTCCATCACTGATACACAAGAGTTGGTGGTTCCTAAGTCTATTCCTATTATTTTACTCATAATCTATAAAAATTTTAGTTTTGTTTGTAATGGTTTGCTCATTAAATGACAATCATTATGCCAATATAAAGAGGTATGACACTATGGCAGAATTCGGATTAATGCACATATAGGTAGTATGTTTCCACATCAAAAGCTACATCCATAGAGATAAGTAATGGTAAAGTCTATAAATATTTGCGGGATATTGTACGCATTTCTTCTTTTGTATATACAAGTTTTTTATTTTAGCTCTTTTTAAAAACAACAACTATGCACTTAGTGATTAGAAAAATCTGGTTTTTTGTATTCTTTATTATTTCGACAACCTACGCACAAAATCCTTTGACTAACAATCAAAGTAAATTTGATGTTCATCTCTATCGCGCCGGGAATGAATATCGATCTGCGTCTGGAATTCCCGGACCGAAATACTGGCAAAATGGTGCTGATTATTACATTGAAGCAGAATTAGACGATCAAAATCACCTGCTCACCGGTAAAGTAGTTATTACCTATTATAATAATAGCCCAGATCCATTGGATTATCTTTGGTTGCATCTGGAACAAAATCGCTTTACAAAAGATTCTCGAGGTACACTTACCACACCTATACAGGGTACTCGATATTCAGGAGATATTGATGGTGGTTTTCAAATAAGTAATGTGGTAGTTAAAACAGGCAAACAAACCTCAACTAGCTATTGGATCAATGATACTCGGATGCAAATACAGCTTCAAGAGCCGTTGGCTGCTCAAGGGGGTAAAGCCGAAATCAGTATGAACTTTAGTTTTAAAATCCCCCAACGTGGGATGGATCGCATGGGGCGATTAGATACTTCAGAAGGAACTATCTACTCTCTTGCACAATGGTACCCCAAAATGGCGGTTTACGACGATGTTAAAGGGTGGAATATCGAACCCTACCTAGGAGCGGGTGAGTTTTATTTGGGGTATGGAAATTTTCACTATAAAATTACGGTTCCTTATGATCACATAGTTGTGGGTTCCGGAAAATTAGTCAACGAAACAACCGCACTTTCGAAAGAGATAATTTCGCGTATGCGAAAAGCAGAAAAAAGCGATCAAACTGTTATGCTAATTGCTGAAAATGAAGTGGGAAATACTACGTTAACCCGACCCAAACAGAGTGGTAAAATTACTTGGGAATTTAAAATGGAAAATACCCGGGACGTAGCATTTGCTTCTTCCAAAGCCTTTATTTGGGATGCAGCGAGAATTAATTTGCCCAATGGTAAATCGGCACTTGCCCAATCGGTTTATCCCAAAGAAAGTAATGGAGACAATGGTTGGGAGCGTTCCACTGAATATACCAAAGCCTCTGTAGAATATTACTCTAAAAACATTTATCCCTATCCGTATCCGGTAGCCGTAAACGTAGCTTCGAATGTGGGGGGGATGGAATATCCCGGATTGGCCTTTTGTAGCTCCCGGTCGAAAGGGAGTAGGTTGTGGGGGGTAACCGATCATGAATTTGGTCATATTTGGTATCCCATGATTGTAGGTACCAACGAACGCCTACATGTGTGGTTAGACGAAGGCTTGAATATGTTAATCAACCATTATAGCACTGTAAGTTTTAACCAATCGGAATACGCTTCGCGTATGGATCGAGAGATGATTATTGCTTGGATGAACAGCAGTATGCGGGAGCCTATTAGTACTTATCCGGATATAGCTCAACACAACAACTTGGGCTTTACGGGTTACTACAAACCGGCCTATGGACTTTTTATGCTTCGTGAATACATACTGGGGCACGATCGATTTGATGCCGCTTTAAAAGCCTATACTCATGCGTGGGCATTCAAACATCCCCGTCCGGAAGATTTCTTTAATATTTTTGAAAATGTATCGGGTGAAGATTTGAGTTGGTTTTGGAAACATTGGTTTTATGGTAATGACCCCATTGACCTAGCTATTGAAGCTGTCGATAAAGTACGAACCGATTACTTGATTACGTTTAGAAATTTCGGTATGCCCATGCCGGTTCATTTTGAAGTGACCTATGCCGACCAAACTAAAGAGCGCCTTTACCTACCCGTGGAAGTGTGGCACCGACAAAACCATTGGGTGTACTTATTAGAAACCCAAAAAGAGATTATAAAAATTGAAATTGATCCAGACCGAATTCTTGCAGATAGCAACGAAACCAATAATTCCTGGACTCCTTAAGAAAGTTTTAGCTTAAGAAAGTTTTAGTTTAAATTTCTTTTTTCAATAAAAAAACGCTTTAAAATCGCCGCACATGCTGTGGCCAAAACTCCACCTTCAAACTTGGTTTTGGGGTGGAGTTTTGTATTTAAATGGATGCATCCACGATGTTCATCTCGGGCCCCGTACACTATACGGTCAATTTGGCTCCAGTATAAGGCTCCGGCACACATTTGACAAGGCTCTAAGGTGACGTATAAAGTGCATTTACGTAAATATTTACCTCCTAAATAATTGGCTGCAGCAGTAATGGCCTGCATTTCGGCATGAGCTGTCACATCGTTTAAAGCTTCAGTAAGATTGTGCGAACGGGCAATGATTTTTTGATCAATTACAATCACGGCTCCTATAGGAATTTCACCTTTGTGAAAAGCAGTTTCAGCTTCCTGTAATGCACGTTTCATAAAGTATTCGTCATCAAAAGGGGAAATCATAGCTCTTGCATATAAATAAGTTTTAAAGAATCCTCATCGGTAGAATCCTTTTTAAAAGTCGCATTTTACCCCTCAAAAATACGATATCAATTGCGTACTTTTGTCCCATGCCTGATAAAATTTTAGATAGCATTCATAATCCTGAAGATTTGCGAAAATTATCGGTTGATCAACTACCTCAATTAGCCGATGAGTTACGCCAATTTATCATTGACATAGTTTCGGAAAACGAAGGCCATTTGGGGTCCAGTTTGGGAACTGTCGAGTTAACCCTGGCACTGCATTATGTTTTTAATACTCCCGATGATTTGTTGGTCTGGGATGTGGGGCATCAGGCCTATGGTCACAAAATACTTACCGGTAGAAAGAAAATATTTCATACCAACCGTCGACTCCACGGTATTAGTGGTTTTCCCAAAAGAGATGAGAGTGAATACGACCCCTTTGGAACGGGACACAGTTCGACAGCTATTTCGGCTGTATTAGGGATGTCTGTGGCTTCGCGACTTGCCGGAGAGTTAGAGCGACAGCATATAGCCGTAGTGGGGGATGCTTCCATTGCTGCCGGTATGGCCTTTGAAGCTCTGAATCACGCCGGTGTTACCGATACTAATGTGCTGGTAATACTGAATGATAACACCATTGGTATAGATCCCAGTGTAGGAGCGTTGAAGGAATACCTGATCCGAAAATCGTTAGGTAATCCCGAGAATGACAATCTTTTTGAAGCTCTTAATTTTGATTATTCCGGGCCCATCGATGGTCATGATTTATCCCTATTGATTAACGAACTGCAACGTCTTAAGAAAATCTCAGGACCTAAGTTATTGCATATCATTACCAAAAAAGGGAAGGGTTTTGCTTACGCAGAAAAAAATCAGGTGCAATACCACGCGCCGGGAAAATTTGACAAAGTAACTGGAAAAATAGCTCCCAAATCGCTGATGATAACCACCACTAAATTTCAGGATGTATTTGGAGAGACTTTGGTAGAACTAGCAGAACAAAACCCGAAAATCGTCGGAATTACACCCGCCATGCCCACTGGGAGTTCTTTAAAAATAATGATGGAGCGGTTTCCAGAAAGAGCATTTGATGTGGGTATCGCCGAACAGCACGCCGTAACTTTTGCCGCTGGAATGGCTACGCAAGGCTTGACCGTATATTGTAATATTTACTCCACTTTTATGCAACGGGCCTACGACCAGCTGATCCATGATGTGTGCTTACAAAAATTGCCCGTGGTATTTTGTCTGGATCGTGCCGGGTTGGTGGGGGAAGACGGTGCTACACACCATGGTATTTTTGATTTGGCTTATTTAAGAGCCATCCCTCATTTGACCATTTTTGCTCCTCGTGACGAAATCCAATTGCGTCAGATGCTTTATACCGCTCAATTGGGGTTAAAACAGCCTTTAGCGATTCGCTATCCCAGAGGTTACGGTCGTTTAGAACATTGGAAAGTTCCCTTTCAACCCATCTCCTTGGGAATAGGCGAGGGCTTGGTAGAGGGAACTAAAATTGCTGTAATTACTATAGGAACTATTATTAATTCGGTGAAAGACGCCTTGGAAGTTTTAAAATTTCCTCCCGAAATCGGCCTTTTTGATGCCCGGTTTGTCAAACCGTTGGACCAGAATTTATTACATCGAATATTTGCTAATTATTCAGTAGTGGTGACGGTTGAAGACGGGGTTGTTGCGGGTGGTTTTGGTAGTGCTGTATTGGAATTTGCAGCACAACACCATTATACCAACGAAGTGCATTTACTCGGTATCCCGGATGTATTTCCGGAACACGGTAGGGTAGAGGAACTACAAGAAATTTGTGGCATTTCATCGGCTAGACTTCAGGTATTTTTGGAGCAATTACTCCGTAAACATTCGTGAAATTAGTCTACTTTATTTGTAGGAATAGGATTGGTGATGCGATGCAATCGAATATGATTACAGTTTGTTGAAAACAAGCGTATAAATCTTTCCCGTACGGGAAAATTATAAGTATTTAATTTTTATTTTTGAAAAAAAGAGAAAATAACTATGAAGCAATACCATGATTTGGTTAGACATGTGATGGAAAACGGTACTTTTAAAAGTGATCGTACCGGTACGGGTACCAAAAGTGTATTTGGTTACCAAATGCGATTTGATTTGCAAGAAGGTTTTCCGTTGTTGACCACCAAAAAACTCCATGTCAAATCGATTATTTACGAATTACTATGGTTTTTGAAAGGGGATACTAATATCAAATACCTCCAAGATCATGGGGTTCGAATTTGGAATGAATGGGCAGACGAAAAGGGCGATTTAGGTCCGGTGTACGGACATCAGTGGCGCAATTGGAACAGTGAAGAAATCGATCAAATTCAACAAATTATCGATATGTTACGTACCAATCCGTTCAGTCGTCGGATGTTAGTCAGTGCATGGAATCCCAGTGTAATGCCCGATACTTCAATTTCTTTTAGTGAAAATGTGGCTCAGGGAAAAGCTGCTTTACCACCGTGTCATGCTTTTTTTCAATTTTATGTAACGGAGACTGAGGATCAAAAAAAGAAATTGTCGTTACAATTGTACCAACGAAGTGCAGATATATTTTTGGGAGTTCCGTTTAACATTGCTTCTTATGCCTTGTTTTTGATGATGGTGGCTCAAGTGGTGGATATGGAGGTGGGTGATTTTGTTCATACTTTCGGAGATGCTCATATTTATTCCAACCATATGGAGCAATTAGAATTACAATTAAGTAGGGATTGTAGACCCTTACCTACTATGATTCTCAACCCCGAAGTAAAAAATATTTTTGATTTCTCGTTTGAAGACTTTACATTAGTAAATTATAATCCACATCCACATATCAAAGGATCGGTGGCTGTTTGATAGAACCCTTAAAAAATACAGTATGAAAAACGTATTATTTATAATTGCACTTTTTGTTTCCTTCGGAGTTTCTGCCCAGGAGAAATGGGGAGATGTTGAGAAAAACAAAGTTACCATGAAAGAAATTGCACCGGTGTGGCCTGGTTGTGAAAATAAAGGGAATGACTGTTTTGATCAAAAACTTCAACAACACATTCAAAAGAATTTTAAATATCCCGCCAATGCGTGGAAAAATAATATTCAGGAGCGTATTGTAATCACTTTTGTTATTGATAAAAGCGGAAAGCCTGTGATTAAAGAGGTCGAAGGTAAAAACCAAGAATTAATCGACGAGGCCAAACGCATTATCATGGGGATACCCCAAGTAAAACCGGGTATGTTGGCCGGGAAACCTACCGAAATTCAATATACGGTTCCTTTTAACTTTAAAACCGGTAAGTAAAATTTGGTAAATTTATCCTGAAAATGGTGTTTGTACCACTTTCAGGATAAGTTACTAGTATTAGAACGGGTAAGCATTTTCTGCTATAACACGCTGTGCAATCAATTTTCGCAATTCAATTACATTAGGGTAATTGTTGTATTTGGTCCAGCGGCGCAATCCCATTAACATCATTTTCTGTTCGTCGCCTTCGGCGAAAGAGATAATTCCTTCTTTTGCGGAAGCAGAAATTTTATTTACTGCGTGGTAAAGATTTAATTTTGCCATGGCTATGGTTTCTTGTTGAGTATCTTCACCAAAGCGTTTGGCATTTTTCTCGGCTCGTAATACGGCCGATTCAGCCATATAGATTTGGATCAGTATATCGGCAGCATTTAACAGGAGTTGTTGGTGTTCTTCCAAGTCGGGACCGTATTTTTGTACAGCCGCCCCGGCAACCATCAAAAACACCTTTTTCAACTTAGTGATCATTTCTTTTTCTTCTGCAAAAAGTTCGTTGTAATCAGGAATATCAAAAGAGGGAATACCCATTAGCTCTTCACCTACTGCAGTGGCCGGACCCAGTATATCTACGTGGCCTTTCATAGCTTTTTTTAGTAGCATACCCACGGTAAGCATTCTATTAATTTCGTTGGTACCTTCATAGATTCGAGCAATCCGCGCATCTCTCCAAGCCGATTCCATCGGTGTGTCTTTAGAAAAGCCCATCCCACCCAAAATTTGAATACCCTCATCGGAACAGTTCTGAGCATCCTCAGAAACCGCTACTTTTAATATCGAACATTCGATTGCGTATTCTTCCACACCTTTTAATTCGGCTTCTTGGTGTGAATTTCCGGCGGCTTTTCGCATGGCAATGCGATCTTCAATATTTTTGGCCGCTCGGTAGGAGGCTGATTCTCCGACCCAAGCTGCGGTGGCCATTTCGGCAATTTTTTGTTGGATGGCACCAAATTGTGCAATTGGGGTGTTAAATTGGATACGTTCATTGGCATATTTTACCGCTTCAGTTATCACTCTTCGTTGCGCATCTAAACAAGCAGCAGCCAGTTTGATTCGCCCTACGTTTAGGGCATTCATGGCGATTTTAAATCCACCGTTTCTTTCTCCTAATAAGTTCCCAATCGGTACTTTACAATTACTGAAAAACACTTGTCGGGTAGAGGAGGCATGGATTCCGAGTTTGCTTTCTTCTTCCCCTAAAGTAATGCCGTTGTTGGGGTCGTACTCAACTATAAAAGCGGTGATGTTTTTATCGTCTTCAATCCGAGCAAAAACTATCATCAGATTGCAAAAACCGGCATTTGATATCCACATTTTTTGTCCACTAATCAGATAATGTTTGCCATCCTCTGAGAGCACGGCTTTGGTTTTGCCACTGTTGGCGTCGCTCCCTGCCCCTGGTTCGGTTAAGCAGTAGGCGCCAAACCATTCACCGGAGGCTAGTTTGGGTACGTACTTCTTTTTTTGTTCTTCATTGCCATACAAAGTTATGGGCAGTGTACCAATTCCTGTATGTGCACCAAAAGCGGTTGAGAACGAACCCGTAGCTCCTGAAATGTAGTCGCAAACTAGCATGGTAGTCACAAAACCCATTTCCATACCACCGTAAGCTTCGGGAACGGCTATACTTAATAAGCCCATTTCACCTGCTTTTTGCATTAATTCTTTCGTAAAAGCGTAATCCTTATTTTCAAAACGCTCCTTGTAAGGCCATACCTCTCTATCGATAAATTCTTTGACCGAGTCACGCATCATTTTCTGTTCCTCACTGAAATCTTCAGGGGTAAACACGTCTTCACACGGGGTTTCTTTAACAATGAATTGCCCTCCACGTAGGATGTTGTTTTTATCAGTTGTTTCCATAATATTTGACTTTTGATTCCAGCATTTGAAATCTTTATTTGATTTGTTAATCGTAATTATTGGGAAATTTTAACCGCTTTCCCCAGCTACATTCGTTTTGGTTTTAAAGTAATTCATACACTCCTGCAGCACCTTGTCCTGTACCGACACACATAGTGACCATGCCATACTTAGAATTTCTTTTTTTCATTTCATCAAAAAGTTGAACGGAAAGCTTGGCACCGGTACAGCCCAGAGGATGTCCCATTGCTATCGCGCCTCCATTCACATTGACGATATCGGGATTTAAACCGAGTTCGCGGATTACCGCCAACGATTGTGAAGCAAAAGCTTCATTAAGTTCTATGAGTTCGATATCTTTTTGTTGTAATCCGGCTTGTGCAATGGCTTTCGGAATTGCTTTTACCGGACCGATTCCCATGATACGTGGTTCTACGCCTACTGCGGCAAAACTGACCAATCGGGCGATGGGTTTTAAATTTAACTCTTTCACCATAGCTTCGCTCATAACCAAAACAAACGCTGCTCCGTCACTCATTTGTGAGGAGTTTCCGGCAGTCACACTTCCTCCATCTGCAAAAACAGGCTTTAACTTGGCCAATGCATTCAAGTTGGTATCGGCACGAGGTCCTTCATCTTTAGAGACAGTATAACTTTTGGTTTCTTTTTTTCCTTTTTCATTGACGAAAGTCTGCTCTACTGTAATTGGGACAATTTGTGCATCAAAGCGTCCTTCTGCTTGTGCTTTCAGTGCTTTTTGATGTGAATTAAGTGCAAATTCATCCTGGTCTTCACGGGATATCTTAAATTGTTTGGCGACCGCTTCGGCAGTAAGTCCCATACCCCAATAATAATCTTCTTTACCTTGTTTAACGGTTTGGTAATCCGGAACCGGTTTGTAACCTCCCATGGGTATATAACTCATACTTTCAGCGCCACCTGCTATAATACAATCGGCCATACCACTTTGGATCTTGGCCGTGGCAATGGCTATGGTTTCCAATCCGGAAGCACAATAGCGGTTGACAGTTACTCCCGGAACGTCTTCAATTTTGAGACCCATTAAGGAAATGAGTCGCGCCATATTGAGTCCTTGTTCGGCTTCGGGCATAGCATTACCTACTATTACGTCATCGATGCGTTTTTTGTCAAGCTGTGGCAGTTGCTCAATCATAAACTGTATGGTTTCTGCAGCTAGCTCGTCGGGTCGTTTGAAGCGAAAGAGTCCGCGGGGTGCTTTTCCAACTGCTGTGCGGTATGCTTTTACTATGTATGCTGTGTTTTTCATATCGATATTGAATTATTTTGTTGAGCCCAGTAGATTTTTAAAAATTTCAAGTATATTTTCCTTTGTAGTTGGTACATTTTATTTATTACAATATCCATGTATCAATTTCTCAAAGGCTTTCCTTTTGTCAGCATATATTGTATTCTCGCTAAGGTTTTTCTTTCACTACAAAGTGATAAGAAAGCCTCCCTTTCTAGATCCAACAGGTATCTTTCGCTGACCAAAGTAGGTTCTGATAAATCCCCACCGGCCATCACATAGGCCAACTTGTTTGCAATTTTTTGATCGTGTTCGCTGATATAATTACCGGCAACCATTTGATCGGTACCTACGAGGAACATACCCAATGCTTGTTTTCCTAACACCTTTATATCAGTGCGTTCTATGGGTTTAGTATATCCGGCTTCGGCTAAGAGCAAGGCGTGTTTTTTGGCCTCGGCAATTAGTCGGTCTTTGTTAACGACCACAATATCTTTTCCTTTTTGGAAATAACCCAAATCATAGGCTTCATATGCCGATGTAGATACTTTCGCCATTCCTATGGCCAAAAAGTATTCCCGCAACACATTGAGTTCTACGTCCCCGGGTTTAAAGGTATCAGCGGCACGAAGAGTCATTTCTTTTGTTCCGGCTCCACCTGGAATAACTCCCACGCCAAATTCCACAAGTCCCATATAAGTTTCAGCGGCAGCTACCACTTTATCGGCATGCATGCTCATTTCACAAGCACCTCCTAAGGTCATTCCGTGCGGCGCAACAACCACCGGTATGGAAGAATAGCGCACCCGCATCATAGTATCTTGAAAATACTTAATAGCCATATTGAGTTCTTCGTATTCCTGTTCAACTGCCATCATAAATATCATCCCAATATTAGCTCCTACAGAAAAATTAGCAGCTTGATTACCAATAAGCAGTCCTTCATATTCTTTTTCGGCCATGTCAATAGCTTTATTGATGCCTTGTAATACACCGCCGCCAATAGTATTCATTTTAGAATGGAACTCCAGATTGAGGATACCATCCCCTAAATCAAGTATGCACGACTCGCTGTTGCTCCACACTTTTTTGCTTTCGCGAAGGTTGTTTATAATGATGAAAGCCTCTTGACCGGGCACCTTAAGTTGTTGTTTAGATGAAATATCATAATAGTATGTATTACCGTCTTTTACAGTATAGAAAGATGCATTTCCGGAAGCGAGCATTTCGGTCACCCAATCGGCAACTGTAAGCCCTATCTCTTGAGCCAATTGTATACCTTTTTCAACGCCCACGGCATCCCAAATTTCGAATGGACCATTTTCCCAGCCAAATCCGGCTTTCATAGCATCATCGATTTTATAAAGCTGGTCAGCAATTTCGGGAATCCGATTCGAGACATAGGAAAACAATCCGGCCAAATTTTTTCGATAAAACTCTCCAGCTCGGTCCGTTCCAGAAATCAACACTGAAAAACGGTCAATAGGCTTATCAATGTTTTTCGTTTTTTCTAAAGTTTCAAAATGTGCTTTTCGAGTGGGTTGGTACTCTAAAGTATTTAAGTTGAGCTCTAAAATCTCGCTTTTACCTGTGCCGGGCGATGAAACTTTTTTATAAAAACCTTCGCCTGTTTTGCTGCCCAATTTATTTTGGTCAACCATCTTTTCAATAAAGTCTGGTAGTTTAAAAAGCGAATGGGCTTCATCTTCGGGGCAGTTATCGTAAATTCCTTGAGCGACGTGTACCAACGTATCTAAGCCCACCACATCCACTGTTCGGAATGTGGCTGATTTGGGTCGCCCAATAACTGGTCCGGTGAGTTTATCTACTTCCGTGACTGTAAGTCCCATTTCTTTCACTTGATGAAATAAACTTTGGATGCCATAAATGCCGATTCGATTGCCAATAAAAGCCGGAGTGTCTTTGGCAATGACAGACGTTTTCCCCAAAAACTTATCTCCATAATTATGTAAGAATTGGATAACTTCAGGAAGAGTTTGAGGTCCAGGAATAATTTCAAAAAGTTTTAAATACCGAGGAGGATTAAAAAAGTGGGTACCACAAAAATGTTTTTGAAAATCCTCACTGCGGCCTTCACTCATATATTTTATGGGAATACCGGAGGTATTGGAACTTACTAATGTTCCAAGAGTACGGTGTTTTTCAATGAGGTCGAAAATTTGTTTTTTAATATCGAGTCGTTCCACAACCACTTCAATAATCCAATCGACTTCTTTGACTTTGGCGATATCATCCTCCAGATTGCCAGTGGTAATTCGGTTGACGAATTTTTTGTGATAAATCGGGGAGGGGTTTGCTTTGACCGCTTGTTGGAGTGCTGTATTTACAATTCTATTTCGCACGGATGGGTCTTGTAAGCTCAAGCCTTTTTGCTGTTCGGCTTCAGTTAATTCTCGGGGAACAATGTCCAACAGTAACACTTCAACCCCAATATTGGCAAAGTGTAGGGCAATACCGCTACCCATTATACCCGAACCAATCACGGCGACCTTATTGATGCTTCTTTTCATGGTTTTTCTATCTTTTCTGTTATTTTTTCCTTTTGTAAAAGGAAATTTTAATGATTAAATATCTTCTTATTGGCAATTAAATCATTGATTAGGGTCATCACCTCATAGAAGTGTTTCAATTTTTCTTCAGGAACCTGTTTTCTAACAGCTTCGTTGAATTGGAGTACTTTTTCTTTAGAAAATTCTCTTTTTTCTCTACCAAATTCGGTTAAGTGAATCAACACCCCCCGACCGTCATCCGGGTTGGGTTTTCGGACGATTAGTCCCCGGTTTTCCATAGTTTTTAAAGTACGGGATAAACTGGTGGCTTCCATTCCCATTCGCGGTCCTAAGGCGGTAGAAGGAGTACCGGTCTCCGGGTCAATGCTCAACAGTGCAAAACCCGTTGCCATGGTAGTATCGAATTGTGCTGCTTGCTCATTGTACATCTTTACAACCGCTTGCCAGGTGGTACGCAACAAATAATCTATAGTTTGATCCTTCATAGTTTGATATCTAAGGTTTTAATACCTGCTTGTAAATTAGTTGGTTTTTACTTTGGGTAAAGATAGTAAAAATTATTATGCACGCATAGTATATTAGTTAAAAATTTTTATAATTTTTTATGTCTGTCTTGAAGCGTCTTATTTTTAAGTAAAGTTTAAAGAAAATAGTTAGTATTATCCCAACTGTGAGTGAGGTCGAATGGGATCAACTTTTTATAAAGAACAGTAAAATACCTGCATCGATATTTTGTATCCCTACTCATATTGCAATAATTTTGTATACTATTGGAAAATTCGTTTGTGGAAATGAAAAATGAATTCACCCCTAAGTTTTTTACCCTTTTAAAAGAAGGAATACACAAAGAGACGGTAACTAAGGATATTGTTTCAGGTATTATTGTAGGAATCGTCGCATTGCCCTTAGCTCTGGTATTTGCCATGGCTTCGGGTGTTTCCCCGGAAAAGGGTTTAGTTACGGCGATCATTGCAGGATTTATTATTTCTGCTTTTGGTGGAAGTCGGGTGCAAATTGGCGGACCAACGGGTGCATTTATAGTACTGGTTTATGGGATTGTGCAGCAATACGGTGTACCGGGCTTGACAATTGCCACCTTTATGGCTGGTTTTTTTATTATTTTGATGGGACTGGCTCGTTTGGGTAATTACTTAAAATATTTGCCTTATTCGCTGATTGTGGGATTTACCAGTGGCATTGCTTTGATTATATTTACTTCTCAGATCAATGACTTTTTAGGGTTAGAAATTCAAGATTTACCGGCAGATTTTTTGGATAAATGGCCAATTTTTTTTGAAAAGATTGATCAGGTCAACATTTATGCGGTAGGGATAGCCGTCGCCACCTTGCTGATTTCTATTTATTTCTCCAAGATTTTTCGAAAAATCCCCGGAGCTATCCTAGCTATTATTAGTATTACCGCTGTGGTTTATATATTTGAATTACCGGTAGAAACCATTCAAACTCGATTTGGAGAAATCCCTAATTCGATTGGGAAACCCGAAATTCCAGCACTCGATTATCAAACTATCAAATCGTTGATACAGCCTGCTTTTGCCATCGCTCTACTGGGAGCTATTGAATCGTTATTGTCGGCCGTTGTAGCTGACTCGATGATAGGCGGGAAGCATCGATCGAATGCCGAACTCGTAGCTCAAGGGACCGCAAATATAGCTGCTGCATTTTTTGGCGGAATTCCGGCCACCGGTGCTATTGCCCGTACCGCTACCAACGTTAAAAATGGAGGTAGGACTCCTATTGCCGGTATTGTACACGCGATTGTTTTATTAGCTGTGATGCTTTTTTTGGCTCCTTTGGCCAAATATATTCCTTTGGCTTGTCTGGCTGGTATTCTGGTAGTAGTGGCCTATAATATGAGCGAATGGCGACAATTTGCTTCTATTTTAAAAGGCAACCGTATGGATGTGATTATTTTACTCACTACATTTTTCCTTACGGTGTTTTTTGATCTAATCATTGCTATTGAGGTAGGGGTAATTTTATCGAGTTTTATGTTTATGAAACGGATGAGTAGCTCGCTTGAAATCAATAATCTCACCCGCGATTTTAAAACGGAAGAAGAGTTGTTTGATAGGGAAGAGCTCACCATTCCGGCGGGTGTAGTACTGTACGAAATCAATGGTCCGTTGTTTTTTGGTGTTGCCCGACAATTTCAACAAACCTTGACCAATATTCAGCTAAAACCCAAGGCCATCATTATACGGATGCGGTATGTGCCCATGATTGATGCCACCGGTTTTCAAAGTTTGAAAGAAATCATTAATCTTTTCAAGAAAAAAAACATTCCGGTGATTCTGTCGGGTATACAAGAAAATTTGAGAAAGGATTTTGAATCTCATGATTTTTATAAAATTTTAGAAAAGGAATATGTGTTGGATCATATTCATCAAGCTTTAGAGAAAACAGAAGAAATTATTGGTCTCAATAAGTCTTCCACAAAATAGTGATTTGGAGACCAGTCAAATAGGGGACAAGATTGAGAGTGAACCTAAATAAATTCAACAATTTCCAACAATTTATTGTTAATTACTTTACCCAAAACCTTTTTCATTTTTTGGCTCGAAGCCCTATATTAGCACGGTTTTGGATAATTGGGATATGACACAAGAAACGCGCTATACAGAAGACAATATTAAATCATTAGACTGGAAGGAACACATCCGGATGCGACCGGGTATGTACATTGGTAAATTAGGGGATGGCTCTTCTCCAGACGATGGTATTTATATTTTGCTTAAAGAGGTAATTGATAACTGTATAGACGAATTTGTCATGGGAGCCGGAAAGACCATCGAAGTTCGTATCAAAGACAAAGAGGTTCGAGTGCGGGATTACGGACGTGGCATCCCCTTAGGTAAAGTAGTAGATGTGGTTTCTAAAATGAATACCGGGGGGAAATACGACACAGTTGCCTTTAAAAAATCGGTGGGTTTAAATGGGGTGGGTACCAAAGCTGTCAATGCACTTTCTACCTATTTTAAAGTGGAATCAGTTCGGGATAACCAGCTGAAATACGCAGAATTTTCTCAAGGTGAGTTATTATCCGAATCTTCGTTGGAAGAAACCTCCAAGCGTCGGGGAACACAAATTGTCTTTACCCCAGATGAAACCATTTTTAAAAATTACCGATTTCGTCATGAGTATGTAGTACGCATGCTCAAAAACTATGTCTATCTTAATGCTGGATTGACCATTGATTTCAATGGGGAAAAATTTACTTCTGAAAACGGATTAAAAGATTTATTAGAAGAAACCATTACGGCCGAAGATATGGTCTATCCGATTATTCACTTGAAAGGAGAAGATATAGAAATTGCCCTTACTCATAGCAAAACGCAATACAGCGAAGAATACCACTCTTTTGTAAACGGTCAAAACACTACCCAAGGAGGAACTCACTTAAATGCTTTCCGCGAAGCGGTTGTTAAAACCGTTCGTGAATTTTACAACAAAAATTTTGAAGCCAGTGATGTTCGCAAATCTATTGTATCTGCGGTGAGTATTAAAGTTATGGAACCGGTTTTTGAGAGCCAGACCAAAACCAAATTAGGTTCTACCGAAATGGGTGGAAAACTACCCACTGTTCGGACTTTTATCAATGACTTTATCAAAACCCACTTAGACAATTTTTTACATAAAAATCCTGAAACGGCCGAAAAAATGCTTCGCAAAATCTTGCAAGCAGAGCGTGAACGCAAAGAGCTTTCGGGCATACGAAAATTGGCCCGGGAACGAGCCAAAAAGGCCAGTTTACACAATAAAAAACTGCGGGATTGTCGAATACATTTACAAGATTCAAAAGACGAAAGAGCCCTCGAAACTACCTTGTTTATCACCGAAGGTGACTCCGCCAGTGGATCGATTACCAAGAGTAGGGATGTGAACACCCAAGCAGTATTTAGCTTGAAAGGTAAACCGCTTAATAGTTATGGTTTGACTAAAAAAATTGTGTACGAAAACGAGGAGTTTAACTTACTACAGGCCGCTCTAAATATTGAAGAGAGTATAGAAGATTTAAGATACAATAACATTGTGATTGCTACCGATGCCGATGTGGATGGTATGCATATTCGTTTGTTATTAATAACTTTTTTCTTACAATTTTTTCCAGAACTGATCAAAGAAGGCCATTTGTATATATTACAAACCCCGCTTTTTAGGGTACGAAATAAAAAAGAAACGATTTATTGCTACAGTGAAGATGAGCGTTTAGAAGCTATCGAAAAATTAAAACCCAAACCCGAAATTACTCGATTTAAAGGGTTGGGGGAAATTTCTCCCGATGAGTTTAAAAACTTTATTGGCCCGGATATCCGCTTGGATCCGGTCATGCTCGATAAAAATATGTCAGTGGAGGAGCTCTTATCTTTTTATATGGGTAAAAATACCCCCGAGCGACAAGAGTTTATCATAGACAATTTAAAAGTGGAGTTAGATACCTTAGACTAAGATGCCAAAAAAGTGACCTGTTTTAGCAGGGCCCTGTAGGCGTTGTAAGTCCAAATAGAAAAGTAAAAAAGAAAATATTGAACACCGAAGAACCACATCAGGAAGAGAATCCAATTGCAGGAGAAACCATTACCAAAGTAACGGGTATGTACCGGGATTGGTTTTTGGATTATGCCTCGTATGTTATTTTGGAGCGTGCCGTTCCGGCCATGGAAGACGGTTTTAAACCGGTGCAACGTCGGATTATGCATTCCATGAAAGATCTTGACGACGGCCGGTACAACAAAGTTGCAAATATTGTTGGCCATACCATGCAATACCACCCTCACGGAGATGCTAGTATAGGGGATGCGTTGGTTCAGATGGGACAAAAAGATTTATTAATCGACACCCAAGGTAACTGGGGCAACATTTTGACCGGGGACGGTGCAGCAGCGCCGAGATATATAGAAGCTCGTTTGTCTAAATTTGCGTTGGATGTGGTTTTTAATCCCAAGACTACCAATTGGCAACTTTCATACGACGGTAGAAAAAACGAACCGATTCACCTTCCGGTAAAATTCCCCTTGCTATTAGCTCAAGGTGCTGAAGGAATCGCTGTAGGTCTTTCTACAAAAATTTTACCCCATAATTTCAACGAACTGATCGATGCTTCTATCAAACACCTACAAGGTAAAAAGTTTACTCTCTATCCGGATTTTCCTACTGGTGGAATTGCCGACGTTACCAATTACAACGACGGAATGCGGGGAGGGCGAGTAAGGGTACGAGCCAAAATACAGCAGGAAGATAAAAATACCTTAGTGATTAAAGAAATTCCCTTTGGAACAGATACCTCTTCTTTAATCGATTCGATATTGAAGGCCAATGAAAAAGGGAAAATTAAGATTAAAAAAATCGATGATAATACTGCTTCGGAAGTTGAGATTCAAATTCACTTACCTACGGGTATTTCCCCCGATAAAACCATCGATGCTCTCTATGCTTTTACAGCCTGTGAAACTTCTATTTCGCCCTTAGGCTGTGTCATTGAAAACAACAAACCTCACTTTATCGGGGTATCCGAAATGCTACGTCGTTCTACCAAACGTACGGTTGATCTATTAAAATTAGAACTTCAAATACAGCTGGAGGAACTGGAAGAGCAGTGGCATTTTGCCTCCCTTGAACGAATTTTTATTGAAAACAGAATTTATCGTGATATAGAAGAGGAAGAAACCTGGGACGGGGTGATTCAAGCGATAGATTTGGGTTTAAAACCCCATATTACCCACTTGAAACGAGAGGTTACTACTGATGATATTGTACGCTTGACGGAGATTCGCATTAAACGCATATCCAAATTTGATATAGATAAGGCTCAAGAAAAAATTGATGCACTAGAAGGGGAAATAGCCCAGGTCAAATACCATTTGGAGCATTTGATTGCGTATGCCATTGATTTCTTTAAAAGATTACAAAAAACTTATGGCGAAGGAAAAGAGCGAAAAACGGAGTTGAAGATTTTTGATGATATTGAAGCTACCAAAGTAGTGATTCGCAATACCAAACTGTATGTGAATAGGGCAGAGGGTTTTGTGGGTACCGGTTTACGACGGGACGAATATGTATGTGATTGTAGTGATATCGATGATATAATCGTTTTTACGGACGATGGAAAAATGACTGTTACCAAAGTCGACGATAAAAAATTTATTGGTAAAAACATTATTCATGTAGCGGTATTTAAGAAGAAAGACAAGCGGACTATATACAATATGATTTATCGGGATGGCAGTCGAGGGGCTTCGTATGTCAAACGCTTTGATGTAACGTCTGTAATTCGGGATACGGCCTACGATCTTACCCAAGGTAACAAAGACTCAAAAGTGTTGTATTTTACGGCCAATCCTAATGGAGAGGCGGAAGTGGTAACCGTCTTACTACGTCAAACCGGAAGTATCAAAAAATTAAAATTTGACTTAGACTTTGCCGACATTCTTATTAAAGGGAGAAATTCAAAAGGCAATATAGTAACCAAATATCCGGTCAAACGCATTGAGCTCAAAGAAAAAGGACTTTCTACCCTGAAACCCCGTAAAATATGGTTTGACGATACCGTTCAGCGACTCAATTTAGATGGACGGGGAGAGTTTTTAGGCGAATTTAAAAAAGACGATCGCTTATTGATTATCAACCAATCCGGAAAATTAAAAACCGTTATCCCCGATGTATCTCTACATTTTGATGATGATATGGTGGTATTAGAAAAATGGGTACCTAACAAACCCATTTCCGTGATTTACTGGGAAGGCGAAAAAGAATTGTATTATGTTAAACGCTTTTTGGTCGAAAATCCCGATAAAGAAGAAACCTTTGTTTCAGCTCATGAGAAGTCCTTTTTAGAAATTGTTTCTACCGACTACCGACCAGTCGCCGAAGTGATTTTCGCGAAGCAAAAAAATAAAGACGCTAAAGATAACTGGACAGTCAATCTGGAAGAATTTATAGCTATTAAAGGTATCAATGCCTTGGGCAATCAATTAACTAAAGACAAGGTCAAACAAATCAATCTATTAGACCCTTTACCATACGAGGTACCTGAAGAACTTCTGGCAGAAGAAATAGAAGTAGTGGAAGAGGAGTCCATTTCTAATACCTCAACAGAAACCAACCCGGAACAACCTTCTTCTAGTCCCACCGACGACTCGTTGCCACTGGATGAGAACGGACAAATTACCTTGTTTTAAATCAAGAACTTGAGAATCTGTTTTTGGTTTGTAAAAATTATTTATTTTTTCTTTACTAATTTACGAGAAAACACTACTTTTGCACCCTCAATTAGAGGAAAATAATTTTATTAAATCAAAATTACATTTATGAATCATTACGAAACTGTTTTCATCTTGAATCCCGTTTTATCTGAAGAGCAGATAAAGGAAACAGTTAAGAAATTTGAAGACTTTCTTGTTTCTAACGGAGCCGAGATGATATCCAAAGAGGATTGGGGGTTAAAAAAATTAGCCTATCCCATTCAACACAAAAAAAGTGGATTTTACCACTTATTTGAATTCAAAGCTCCGGCTGAATTGATTACTAATTACGAGCTTACCTATCGCCGCGACGAGCGTGTGATGCGTTTTTTGACCGTTAAATTAGACAAACATGCCATCGCATGGGCTGAAAAGAGAAGAAACAGAAACAAACAAAACGCTTAATCATGTCAATAGAAGAACAATCAAAAGCTAAAAGAGAAGGTGAAGTAAGATATCTTACTCCTTTAAATATTGATACGGCTAAAAGCAAAAAATACTGCCGTTTTAAAAGGTCGGGCATTAAGTATATCGATTACAAAGACCCTGATTTTTTATTGAAATTTGTAAACGAACAAGGTAAATTGTTACCTCGTCGACTTACAGGTACCTCATTAAAGTATCAACGTAAAGTGGCTGTGGCTGTAAAGAGAGCTAGACATTTGGCTTTAATGCCCTATGTTGCCGATTTATTAAAATAATAACAACATTAGCTATGGAAGTAATCTTAAAAACTGACGTTGAAAATTTGGGTTTTGCTAACGATGTAGTAACTGTAAAAAACGGTTATGCCCGCAATTATTTAATCCCACAAGGATATGCTATTTTAGCAACTCCTTCTGCAAAAAAAGTGTTGGCAGAAACCTTAAAGCAACGTGCTTATAAAGAAGAAAAAATAATTAAAGACGCACAAGCCGAAGCTGCAAAGCTAGAAGGTCTTGATATCAAACTTACTGCTAAAGCAGGTGAAGGAGGTAAACTTTTTGGTTCCTTGACTAATGCTGATTTGGCGGAAGCCTTGGTAGCAAATGGTGTAGAATTAGAAAGAAAATACATCACTATCCCCGGTGGAAACATTAAAAGATTAGGCAACTATGAAGCCACTTTGCGTTTTCACAGAGAGGTTATTGCAACCTTACCTTTTTCGGTGGTAGCAGAAGAGAAATAATCAATTTTTATAGGATAAAATCCCGCTATACAGCGGGATTTTTTTTTCTTGACAGTTTTACTTACTGTAAAATTGGGTTTGGAAAGGTCTTACTGAAAAATTTACTTACTATAAGCTCTGCTTATTGGGAAACTTCTATAAAAGAAGAAAATCACCTAGCTTACTAGGTGATTTTCGCATGAATTAGAAATCAAAGTTTAGTGTAGTTTGTTTTTATAACAATGGTATTAAAATTGTCAATAGATTTTAAATATTTTTTTTATGTGGTGAAATTATAAATAAAAAACAATAACTCAAAAAGATATACCGAAAAAACCTAAAACTACTTGATAATTAAAATCGTTTTAAATTTCTGAGCACTGGCTAATTTAACAATACTTTAAGTGAGTCCCCTTAAACCATAGTCTATTTTAGCAGTCCTAAAGAGAACACTATCAAATATTATTTATGAGACTTACACTTGTCTTTTTATTTTTAAGCGTAACTTTATTTTCTTATTCTCAATCTTCCGTAACCATTTCCGGTAAAATTATTGATAAAAGTTCGGGTGAACCCTTGGAGTTTGCAACCGTTGCTTTTATTAAATCGGGTACTACCGAAATTGTCACCGGTGGAATTACCGATTTTGATGGATTTTATGCCATTAGTGTACCGGCGGGTACCTACGATATACGTTATGAATACATATCGTATGAGACCCAGGTTATCCAAAATCAAAACATTACTGAGAACCGAAATATGCCTCCGGTAATTATGGATTTGGATTTGGAAAGTTTGGATGAAGTAGTTATCCGAGCCGAAGTAACTGAAATGAGTATTCGATTGGATCGTAAAATTTACAATATCGGGAAAGATCTAACAGCCCGAGGTGCAACCATCGGTGATGCGTTGACCAACATCCCCTCGGTAGATGTTGATATTGAAGGCGCGGTGTCTTTGCGTGGCAATCAAAATGTGACCATATTGATTAATGGAAGGCCATCGGCCATGGCGGGATTGGGCGATACCGATGCCCTAAACCAATTGCCCGCTGAAGCAATCGAAAGAATCGAAGTAATAACTAGCCCTTCAGCACGCTATGATGCGGAAGGAACCGCTGGAATTATCAATATTATTCTCAAACAAGATAGTATTTTAGGATTTAATGGTTCGGTTTCTGCCAATATCGGCTATCCTACTACAGGAGGTATCACTGCTAATATCAATTACCGAGCTAGAAAGTTTAATATTTTTACGAACACCGGTTATTCCTATCGCGAATTTTTGGGGTCGGGTAGAAATTACAATACCTTTGAAAATAGTATCTATTCAAGTACCTTAGAAAACCGGGAAAGTAGCCGTATTCGAAAAGGATTTAATACCAACCTCGGGATTGAGTATTTTATCAACGACAAATCGTCTTTTACTGTAAGTGGTTTTGCCAACTTCCGAGATGGGGATGATTTAACCACAGCGATTACTCGAAAAAACATTTTAAACCAATTAGCCGAAAGATCGGTGCGGGAAGAGCGCGAGTTTGAAGACGACAAAACCTATCAAGCGGCTTTTAACTATACCAACAACTTCAATAGTGACGGGCACAAACTAACCGTTGATTTTCAATACGACTATAAAGACGAAGTAGAGGATTCTTACTTAACCGAATACAACACCTTTGGAGAAACCACGCTCTATCCTTCGGAAGATATAATCACCGATTTGAAGCGCAATACCATACTTGCTCAAGCCGATTATGTTCTTCCTTTAGGAGAAAATGCACAGTTTGAAGCCGGTTATCGAGGTAATTTTAGAAATTCGGTTACCGATTATCAACTCTTTGCAGAAAATATAGAGACCGGTCAGATGGAGTATAACGAGTTGTTGTCTAATGTTTTTGACTATACAGAAAACATTCAGGCACTCTATACACAATATGGAAATAAGTTTGGAAAATTTTCTTTCTTGGCGGGACTCCGTTTGGAAAGTACTCAGTTAAAAGGAGCAATTGAAGCGGAACTGACTCAGGAGGAGTTAGAAGACATTTTTGGAGTCTTTATTGATACCAATTTTGAAAAGGATTATTTAGGTTTATTTCCTACAGTAAACCTGGTTTATGAGTTAAGTGACGGTGAAAATATTACCCTAGGTTATAACCGAAGAATCAATCGACCTCGGGGATGGGATATTAATCCATTCCCTTCCCGTTCGAGTGTGACCAACGTATATCAAGGAAATCCGGATTTAGATCCGGCCTACGCCAGTGCCTTTGATTTGGGATATATGAAACGTTTTGGAAAACTTACCCTTACGACTTCGGTGTACTACCAACACGAAACTGATGCCTTTGAACGGGTACAAATTCGTACTGGTGAAGTAATCAATGGGGTAGATGTATTGCGTACCATACCCATTAATTTATCGACCAATCAACGGATAGGTGCCGAAGCCGGTTTTATGTACAACCCTACGCGTTGGTTACGACTTAATAGTAGTTTCAACTTTTTCCAGTTTGATTCTGATGGCCAGTTTGAAGGGGTAGAATATGGAGCAAAAAATACCAGTTGGTTTGGTCGTTTTAATGCGCGTGTAAGCTTACCCGGTAACATCGATTGGCAAACCAATATGTTCTACCGAGGTCCTTCAGAAAATGCACAAACCCGATCAAAAGGTATGTATTCTATCGATTTAGGTTTAGCTAAGGATCTTAACGACAATACCAGCTTGTCTTTCAATGTAAGTGATTTGTTGAATTCGCGTAAGCGAGAGTCTTATACCGTAGGAAACGGATTTACTTCAGACAGTGAATACCAATGGAGACCCAGACAGTTTACCTTCAGCATTACCTACCGTTTTAACCAACAAAAACAGCAAGACCGAAAACAACAAAAACGTACTATGGAGAATGGTAATGACGAATTTGAAGGCGGAGGATTTTAGAGCTTCATTCCGTTTCGTTTAACTTTCGCAACGAAAATACCTTCCCGAAACAATTGCACCTAGCTTTTTAGGAAATTGTTTCGGGATTTTTTATTTCGCCGGGAGCGAAGAAACAGCAATCAACTACTCTATTTTTTATTAATATAATTATTATTCAATTTATATACCGTATAAAATACTATTTTTGTCGGGTGATGAAAGCGCAAAAAAAGATAGAAATAAAGAATCGTAAGGCGGCGTTTAACTACGAATTTATCGAGAATTACACGGCCGGAATCGTTTTAAAAGGAACCGAAATTAAATCACTTCGACAGGGAAAAGCTTCTATTGCCGAAAGTTTTTGTGAATTTAAAGACGGCGAACTGTTTGTTATTAATATGAATATAGAAGCCTATTCACACGCTTTTCATTTCAATCATAAACCCAAAAGCGAACGAAAACTTTTACTGTCCAAGCGTGAACTAAAAAAATTAGATAAACAGGTACAAACAGCCGGATTAACCATCGTTCCACTTCGGCTTTTTATCAATGACAATGGGTTGGCTAAATTAGATATTGCGTTGGCCAAAGGTAAAAAAAGCTATGACAAACGCGAATCTATTAAAGAGCGGGATACTCAAAGAGACATAAATCGATTAAAAAAAGCCTACCGTAGTTAATATGAAAAGTGTAGTTCGAGCTTTGATGCTGATCCTGTTCAGCTACTCGTCGATGTTATTTGCCCAAGTAAAAGGCACCATTACTGACCCCGAAGGGCAACCCTTGCCGTATGTCAATGTGTATATCGAAAATTCGTTTAACGGAACTATTAGCAATGCGCAAGGCTATTATTATTTAGATACCTCTGATCAAACTTCGGTGACTGTAGTCTATCAATTTTTGGGTTTCAAAACCCAAAAAAAGACCTTATCTATAGCGGGTGATGAGCTGGTGGTAGATGTCGTTTTAGAAGAAGAACAGTATTCATTAGATGCTGTATATCTTTCTACAGCCGAAAATCCAGCCCACCGCATTATTCGAAATGCCATTGCCCAACGAAAAAATAATTTGGATAAAACGGCTGCTTTTACAGCCGATTTTTACTCTCGGGGTATTTGGAGAATGGAAGATGTACCCGAAAAAATATTAGGGGTTCAAGTAGGGGATCTCGAAGGAGCACTGGATACCACCCGTTCTGGAATAGTTTATTTAAGTGAAACGGTTTCAAAAATTGCTTACCAGCGCCCCAATCATTTTAAAGAACATATTATTGCTTCCAAAGTAAGTGGTAACGATAACGGTTTTAGCTTTAACAGTGCCGAAGAAGCCGAATTTAATTTTTACGAAAACACCTTAGAAATCAATACACATTTGGTTTCTCCCATAGCCTCAGATGCATTTGGATATTATGAATATGCCTTAGAAGGTGTTTTCTATGAAGAAAACCAACTAGTCAATAAAATTAAAGTTACTCCTAAAAGAGCCAATGATCGGGTTTTTTCTGGGTATATCTATATAGTGGAGGATAGTTGGCAGTTATTGGGTGTCGAATTAAAAGCTACCGGTCATGCCATTCAAGTTCCTTTTGTCGATGAAATCAATTTAATTCAAAATTTTTCTTACGATGATTCCTTAGAAAGGTGGGTTAAAATTTCACAAACTATCGATTTTGGCTTTGCCATTTTAGGTATGAAAGGGCATGGAAAATTTACTGCTTTTTATAGCAATTACGACTTTAAGCCGGATTTTGGGGAACGTTATTTTACTTCAGAAGTTCTTCGTATCGACCCGGAAGCCAATTTAAAAGATAGTATTTATTGGAGAAGTTTGCGACCGGTACCATTGACAATAGAAGAGGCGCAAGATTACCTAAAAAAAGATAGCATTCAGCAAGTCAGAAAATCTAAACACTATTTAGATTCTTTAGATCGGGTCAATAATCGATTTCAACTTTTATCGCCCATCACTGGATATACTTATACCCAAAGTTATAACCGACAGAGTTTTTCGTATTCCGGATTGTTACGAGCCTTGTCGTTTAACACCATTCAAGGTATGTCGCTACAAGGAAATTTTTCCTACCGCCAATGGTCTGACGAACATTTTGTGTCTTTACTTCAAGCCGGTTTGACGGTCAATTATGGTGTGGCCGAAGAAAAATTAAGAATGTACGGCCATATTTCGAAACGATTTAATCGTACCAATCGCAGAACCATCCAACTTTCCGGAGGAAGTAAATTGGAGCAATTCAATTCAGACAATCCTATTTCTCCGATGCTTAACAGTATCACCAGCTTGTATTTCAAAAGAAATCATTTAAAGGCCTATCAACTGTATTTTGCCCGAATTTCGTATTCTGAAGAAGTTGTTAATGGATTAAAAATTAGTGCTCAATTGGGATACGAAAAAAGACAATCCGTTTTTAATCATTCACATCGGTATTTTATTGCTTGGGAAGATCGTGAATACACTTCCAACAATCCACTTTTACCCCTGCATCATTTGAGTAGTCCGTTTATAGACCACCATATTGTAAAATTCCATCTCCAGGGGGAAATTAATTTTGGTCAAAAATATTTGAGCTATCCGTATGCCCGATTTACCATTCCCAACCATCGATTCCCCACACTGACGTTGGCTTATGAAAAAGGTATGGGGGCAACTGAAAAGCAATACAATTACGACCAATTTAAAATTGCCGTAAAGCAAGAGGTAAATATGCGCAACAAAGGAGCATTTAACTACCACCTCAAGGCCGGTACTTTTATTAACGGTGAGAACATTGCTTTTATGGATTATCAGCACTTTAACGGCAATCAAACACGTATTGGTACCGCGGCTAATTATACCCAGGTTTTCAACTTATTGCCCTATTACCAATGGAGTACCAACGCCAGCTATTTTGAAGGCCATATCGAACACGACTTCAAAGGTTATATTTTAGGAAAAGTTCCTTTACTGAATAAACTCAATTACAATTTGGTGGTAGGGGCTCACTTATTAAGTACTCAAAACCGAAAACCTTATAGCGAGCTATCCGTGGGTATGGACAATGTGGGCTTTGGAAAATTTCGATTTTTTAGAATTGATTACGTACATTCCTTTTATGAAAACCACCACCACGGCGCTTTTATTTTCGGACTTAAATTTCTGCAACTCCTCGACTAATCTATTTCAAGCCATAGTTTTTTAGTTTTTATAAGAGCTGTTTTTATGTTCTGTGTCGCTTACGCGAAAAAAAGAGCGACTGACTATTCTGATGAAAAGTAAGTAACTATTTCCCGAAAGGGAAAATATACTTAGGCTTCTTTACAAAAGCTATAAAACGTTTCAAGATATTCTTTTATTTCGGATTTATTAATTATCATTTCCCTACATATACAAATAAAAAAAACCCCTTTAAAAAAAGGGGTTTTCATAATAAGATATAAGTCCGTTTATTATTTAATGACTTTAACCGTTTGTACTTGACCATTGATGGTTACTTCTACGAAATAAACACCTGATTTAAGCGTGCTGAAATCTACAGAAGGAGAAGCAACATTTGGAGTTACTTGATTCACTAACTGTCCTAAGATATTATATACATTCACATTTTGAACAATTTCATTAGATGAAATAGTCAAAACATCCACCACTGGGTTAGGATATACTTTAAAGCTGTTAAGGGCTAAATCTGGAGTAGAAAGAATGTTTCCTTCGATCAAACGGAAATCATCTACATAAAAACTTGCTTGTGTGTCAATAGAATAAAAGTTAATAGCTCCTAAATGAGTGGCTGGACCCGGATCACCGGTCTGACCATCGATATATGCACCATTGTATAGTTCAGCACCATCTATCATTACAATATGTTTGTTCTCACTACCTGTAAAATCAACAACGTGAATTACATTAAACCAAGTGTCATTAGGATAGGGAACTTGTATTAAACCACCGTCCATATCAGTAATAATGGCACCGGGAACACCACCATTTTCTGTTTGGTCAATAAAAAATTGTCCATTCCATTGTGCTGGATTTGCCTCCTCATTGTTTTGTACATTCCAAAATCCGGTGCTTCCAGAAGGAACATACAGGTCAAAAGTAACCGACCAAACATCCGAATTTTGGTTTCCTAATTGAACCAAAACGTCATCTGTATTATTACTTCGAATCCACATAGAGTGTGGGGCTGATTTAGCTTGATCGGTAGTAACTTGGGCATCGGTTGCACCACCCCATAAAATAATATAAGGGGATTGTGAGGACACATTGCCGGGTGCTAAATCGTCAAAGTCTTCAGTAAACTGTGCAGTAGCTGCCACTGATATTAAGCCAAAGGCTAATAAGTAAATTTTTTTCATCTCTTTTTTAAATTTTAAATGATTATAAAACAAATTTACTGAGAAAGTAATTTACAACAAAGAAAAAAAACAATTATTTTAAATTTAAGTTCTCAAACTATTCCAACAAAGTTTTATAAACATGCTATTTTTTGGTAACTTGCAGCCTTGTTTTAGTTAATGAAATCCAATGAATCCAACAGATAAAATTCAGCTAAAAAATAAAGTTCGTATCGTCACCGCCGCCTCCCTATTTGATGGGCATGATGCGTCTATAAATATCATGCGACGTATTATCCAGGCCAGTGGCGTAGAGGTTATACATTTGGGTCACGACCGAAGTGTAGACGAAGTGGTAAATACCGCTATTCAAGAAGATGCCAATGCCATTGCGATGACTTCCTATCAAGGTGGACACAATGAGTATTTTAAATATATGTACGATTTACTCCAACAAAAAGGAGCCGGTCATATCCGAATTTTTGGGGGTGGAGGAGGAGTGATTCTTCCGGAAGAAATTGATGACCTTATGAAGTATGGTATAACACGGATCTATTCGCCCGATGATGGTCGGGAATTGGGTTTACAAGGCATGATTAATGACTTAATTAGTAAATCGGACTATTCCCAAGAAACCTTAAAAAATAGTTCAGACGAAATAGTTCGTTTGCTTCAAGAGAAAGACATTAATACCATTGCACGTTTAATTACTTTAGCGGAAAACAACCACGACGAGTTTTTAAGAATTTTTGATTCTATTGCCGATCAAGTAAGTTTAACCACTCCTGTACTGGGGATCACCGGTACTGGAGGTGCCGGAAAATCGTCTTTGGTAGATGAACTGGTGCGGCGGTATATTGCTGATTTCCCCGATAAAACCATTGGAATTATTTCAGTAGATCCTTCTAAGAGAAAAACCGGTGGCGCCTTATTGGGCGACCGAATTCGGATGAATTCAATCAATCATCCCCGGGTGTATATGCGGTCTTTGGCCACCCGCCAATCCAATTTGGCACTTTCTAAACACGTTAAAGAAGCTGTAGATGTTTTGAAAGCTGCTCAATACGATTTAATCATACTAGAAACTTCGGGTATCGGCCAAAGTGATACCGAAATCATCGAGCACAGTGATGTTTCCCTCTACGTTATGACCCCCGAATTTGGTGCGGCTACGCAACTCGAAAAAATAGACATGCTCGATTTTGCCGATGTAGTAGCTTTAAACAAATTTGATAAAAGAGGCGCTTTGGACGCTTTGCGTGACGTGCGAAAACAATACCAGCGAAATCATTTGTTGTGGGACGAAAAACCAGAAAATATGCCGGTGTACGGTACCATCGCATCCCAATTTAACGACCCGGGTATGAATACTTTATACAAAAAAGTAATGGATACCTTGACACATAAGACGTCCGCTGATTTTAAGAGTAATTTTACCATTACAGACGAAATGTCTGAAAAAATCTATGTGATTCCTCCCGACCGAACTCGTTATTTGTCCGAAATTGCTGAAAACAATCGGGCGTACGACAAGCGTGTGAAAGAACAAGTAACCATTGCTCAAAAACTCTTCGGGATTTTTCAAACGGTTTGTTCAGTGGCTAAACTTTCCTACGAAGAGGCTCAAATTAATTATCTAAACAATACCGGTATCCAACAAACCGAAATTTTAGATACCGTAGCTGATCAGGATACCCAAGAGTTTTTAAACTTGTTGTTTAAAGAATTTGATCGGGTAAAAATGGATTTGGATCCCCATTACTGGGAAAAAATTATCAATTGGCACCGGGTAGTAAAAAAATATAAAGACCCGATTTACAGTTTTAAAGTTCGTGACAAAGAAATACAAATAGAAACTCATACCGAATCGCTTTCCCATTTGCAAATTCCTAAAATAGCCCTTCCTAAATACCAAGGTTGGGGTGATTTATTAGGCTGGATGTTGCAAGAAAACGTACCGGGAGAATTCCCTTATACCTCCGGTTTATATCCTTTTAAGCGTACCGGCGAAGATCCTACGCGGATGTTTGCTGGAGAAGGAGGCCCCGAACGTACCAACAAACGTTTCCATTATGTGAGCTTGGGTATGCCGGCCAAACGTCTTTCTACCGCTTTTGACAGCGTGACACTGTATGGCAATGATCCCGATTATCGCCCCGATATTTATGGAAAAATTGGTAATGCCGGCGTGTCTGTTTGTTGTTTAGACGATGCTAAAAAACTCTATTCAGGATTCGATTTAACGCATCCTTTGACCTCGGTGAGTATGACCATCAATGGTCCGGCTCCTATGTTATTAGGTTTTTTTATGAATGCCGCTATCGATCAAAATTGTGAAAAATATATCAAAGCCAACGGGCTAGAAAAAGAAATTTCCAAAAAAATTGATGCCCTCTACCAAGAAAAAGGGTTGCAACGTCCGTACTATTTATGTAGTGACGGAAAACCTTACCTACCTTTAGATCCTGAAAATAGTGGCCAACTCCCGGAAGGCAATGATGGTTTGGGATTGTTATTGTTGGGAGTTACCGGAGATCAAGTGTTACCTAAAGATATTTATAATACCATCAAAGCAGAAACCTTGTCCCAAGTTCGAGGTACGGTTCAAGCTGATATTTTAAAGGAAGATCAAGCGCAGAATACCTGTATTTTTTCTACCGAATTTGCACTCCGCCTCATGGGGGATGTACAAGAATATTTTATTGAAAATAAGGTACGGAATTTTTATTCGGTGTCTATTTCGGGGTATCATATCGCCGAAGCGGGTGCCAATCCCATTACCCAATTGGCTTTAACGCTTTCAAATGGTTTCACTTACGTGGAATACTATCTGAGCCGAGGCATGGATATTAATGATTTTGCCCCCAATTTATCGTTCTTCTTTTCCAACGGTATCGATCCGGAATATTCGGTTATTGGAAGAGTGGCTCGACGTATTTGGGCCAAAGCACTACGCGATAAATACGGAGCTAACGAACGCTCGCAGATGCTTAAATACCATATCCAAACCTCGGGAAGATCATTACACGCCCAAGAAATTGATTTTAACGATATTCGTACCACCTTACAAGCTTTGTATGCCATCTATGATAACTGCAATTCGTTGCATACCAACGCCTACGACGAAGCCATTACGACACCCACCGAAGAATCGGTACGTAGAGCCATGGCCATACAATTGATTATAAATAAAGAACTGGGCTTGGCCAAAAACGAAAATCCCATTCAAGGCTCGTTTATCATCGAAGAATTAACTAATTTGGTAGAAGAAGCTGTATTGGCTGAATTTGACCGGATAACGGAAAGAGGAGGCGTCTTAGGTGCCATGGAAACTATGTACCAGCGAAGTAAGATTCAAGAAGAAAGTCTCTATTACGAAACCCTTAAACATACAGGCGAATTTCCGATTATTGGAGTCAACACTTTTTTAAGTTCCAAAGGGTCTCCAACGGTTATTCCTGCGGAAGTCATTCGAGCTACTGAGGAAGAAAAAGAAAATCAAATCAAAACTTTAAATAACCTGTATAAATACTCTGAAAATCAGTCAAAAGAAATTTTAAAAGAGGTTCAGGTGGCTGCTGTTCAAAACCAAAATATTTTTGAGAAAATTATGGAAGCTACCAAGGTGTGCTCCTTAGGCCAGATTACCAAAGCTTTATTTGAAGTGGGAGGTCAATACCGTAGAAATATGTAAATAGGTTAAGATCTTTTGGTGTGAAATGTATTTGCTTTTTAAATTAACTTTACCGTAAAATTATATCGTCAGATGAGTACCGTTACACAGCCGTTGTACATTTATAATTCGCTTTCTCGCTCCAAAGAATTGTTTCAACCCCTGGTCGAAGGAAATGTAGGTATGTATGTCTGTGGACCTACGGTTTATAGCCACGTACACTTAGGAAACTGTCGAACTTTTCTTTCGTTTGACTTGGTTTTTAGATATCTAAAACATTTGGGTTATAAGGTACGTTATGTCCGAAATATAACAGACGTAGGCCATTTGGTTGATGATGAGGATGATGGGGAAGACAAAATTGCAAAAAAAGCGCGTTTGGAAAAGATGGAACCCATGGAGGTGGTTCAAAAATATACTCTCGATTTTCACCATATTTTGAGACAGTTTAATACCCTACCACCCAGCATAGAGCCTACCGCGACCGGTCATATCATCGAACAAATCCACATTATTGAAACCATTATTAAAAATGGGTATGCTTACGAAATCAATGGATCGGTTTATTTTGATATTGAAAAATTCAACCAAAATTATAAGTACGGTATTCTAAGTGGTCGGAAATTGGATGAAATGCTGACCAACACCCGAGAATTGGACGGACAATCAGACAAGCGGAATCCTTTGGATTTTGCTTTGTGGAAAAAAGCAGAACCGCAGCACATCATGCGGTGGCCCTCTCCGTGGGGCGATGGTTTCCCGGGTTGGCACCTAGAGTGTACGGCTATGAGTACCAAATATTTAGGAGATCAGTTTGATATCCACGGCGGCGGAATGGATTTAAAATTTCCCCACCATGAATGTGAAATTGCACAATCAGAAGCCAGCTGCGGAAAAACGCCGGTATCTTATTGGATGCATGCCAATATGCTGACACTTAACGGGCAAAAAATGGCTAAATCGACCGGAAATAATATTTTGCCTGAAGAAATTTTTACCGGTCAAAACAACATCTTAACCAAACCTTTTAGTCCTTTAGTGGTTAAGTTTTTTATGTACCAAGCCCATTATCGAAGTATTTTAGATTTTTCAAGTGATGCATTAGAAGCCGCTGAAAAAGGGTATAACCGCCTTTTTGAGGCACTCAAAACACTCCCTGATTTACCCCTGTCTGACAAAAGTAGTTGGGAAGTGAGCACATGGCGACAAAGCTGTTACGATGCCATGAGTGACGACTTCAACAGTCCGGTACTTATTGCACAACTCTTTGATGCTGTGAAATTTATCAATTCGGTAAAAGACGGTAAGGAAACTCTATCACAAAGCGATTTTGACTTGTTGCAAGAAACTCTTCACGCTTTTGTTTTTGAGGTGCTGGGATTAGAGTCCTCCTCAAATGAGACTAGTCAACCTCAACAATTAGAAGGAGTGGTAGAATTGCTTATTGAATTGCGTAATCAAGCTCGAAGCAACAAAGATTTTGCCACCAGTGATCAGATTCGGGATCAATTAGCTGCCCTGGGAATCCAACTCAAAGATGGCAAAGACGGAACCACTTTTTCATTATAAATTATTTAAACACAAATCTTAAAATATGGAAGACGGAATTTACGCCAAGATTAATACCTCCAAAGGAGCGATCACTATACAACTGACTTACAAACAAACACCGGGAACGGTAGGAAACTTTGTAGCATTGGCGGAAGGAAATTTAGAAAATTCTGCAAAACCTCAAGGAACACCCTACTACAATGGATTAAAATTTCATCGAGTTATTGCTGATTTTATGATACAAGGCGGGGATCCTACAGGAACCGGCGCCGGAGGTCCGGGTTATCAATTTGACGACGAATTTTTACCCGAATTACGCCACGATCGACCCGGGGTTTTATCGATGGCTAACGCCGGAAAAGGAACCAATGGAAGCCAGTTTTTTATTACGCATGTGGCCACACCTTGGTTGGACGACAATCATACCGTTTTTGGTTACGTGGTTGAAGGTCAAGAAGTAGTGGATACTATCGCCCAAGGAGATGTGATGGAGTCTGTCGAAATTATCCGATTGGGTGAAGAGGCTCAAAATTGGAATGCTGTTGAACAATTTCGATTGTTTCAAGGTGCAAAATTAGAACGCGAAGAAGCAGCAAGAAAACAAGCTGAAGCTCAGCTGGAAGAGCTCACTGCGGGATTTACCAAAACACCCAGCGGTTTGTATTATAAAATACTTCAAGCAGGCCAAGGCAACAAGCCGGTCAAAGGTCAAACAGTTAGTGTACACTACACCGGTATGCTCATCAATGGAAAAGTATTTGACTCTTCCTACAGCCGTAACGAGCCCATTGAATTTCCGGTAGGAGTAGGGCAGGTGATAGCCGGTTGGGACGAAGGGATTTTATTGCTACAAGAAGGCGACAAAGCCCGCTTGGTAATTCCTTCCCATTTGGGGTATGGGAGCCGAGGTGCCGGAGGGGTAATCCCTCCTAATGCCGTGTTGGTTTTTGATGTAGAATTGGTAAAGGTTTAATTGTCTAACTGCAGCATTAGTAGCCGATATGTTAGAATAAATAAGTAACCCTATGGAAGTAACTCCCACCGGATTTAGAGATTTATACGTATGCAAACCGCAGATTTTTAAAGACAGTCGGGGTTATTTTATGGAATCCTACAACCAGCGAAAACTCGAGCAAGCCACCGGGTTACATACCCATTTTGTTCAAGACAACCAATCGGTTTCTCAATACGGAGTAATCCGTGGATTACATATGCAAATGGGAGCTTTCGGGCAAGCGAAGTTGGTTCGTTGTGCCCACGGAAAAATTTTGGATGTGGTGGTTGATATGCGTACCGAAGAACCTACTTTTGGAACCCATTATGCGATAGAACTTTCCGAAGAAAACCAATTGCAGTTATTTATTCCACGCGGATTTGCACACGGATTTTCGGTATTGAGTGAATCGGCTGTATTTATGTATAAATGCGATCAGTTTTATCATCAAGAATCTGAAATTTGTATGGCTTATAACGATCCACATTTGGGAATCGACTGGCAAATACCTACCCACCAACAAATTCTTTCTGAAAAGGACAAAGAAGGTTTGGATTTCAAAACTGCGGCTGCAGTAATAGCTTCCCATATATGATAGATGCTTCTTCCAAAATAGTCATTACCGGTAGTGATGGTCAATTGGGATTGTCTTTTCGAAAGGTCGCACCCAAAAATTCTCCCATTCTTTTTCTATCGAAAGAGGATTTGCATATTACAGATACCCAAGCAATTGCTAGTTTTTTTGAAAAATACCAACCTCAATTTTTAATTAATACCGCCGCATATACCCAGGTAGATGCTGCGGAAAATCATTCTCAAGAAGCTTTTTTAATAAATAGGGATGCGGTGAAAATACTAGCTGAAAATTGCCTTCGGTACAACTGCAAACTGATTCATTTCTCTACTGATTATGTCTTTGATGGAAAAAAAACGAGTCCCTACAACGAAAGTGATACCGCGCTTCCTACTACAGTTTATGGAAAGAGTAAGCGGGCGGGTGAGGAAGCTATAATTGAAAGTGGATTGACTAATTATCTTATCATTAGAACTTCTTGGTTGTATAGTGAGTATGGAAATAATTTTTATAAAACCATGCTGCGATTGGCTAAAGACCGGGAAGAAGTACGTATTGTCAACGACCAAAGAGGCTGTCCCACCTATGCACCCGATTTAGCAGTAGCTGTTTTAAGTATATTACGCCAATTTCAAACGGAACACTCGGGGATATATCATTATTGTTTGCGTGGCGAAGCTACTTGGTATGATTTTGCGTCAGCGATTTTTAAAGAAAATCATTTTAATATTAAAACCATACCTATTACTACGAAGGAGTATCCCACACCAGCGGCTCGTCCAGCATACAGTGTTTTAGATACTCAAAAAATCGTTCGTACTTTTGGTCTAGACATCCCTTCCTGGCGGGATCGGCTCAATTTGGATTATATAGAATTTTAAAACTAAATTATGACACTCATCAAATCTATTTCAGGCATACGAGGAACCATTGGTGGTTCGGTGGGAGAGAATCTGACTCCTATTGATACGGTTAAGTTTGCAGCGGCCTACGGCAGTTGGATTAAGCAACAACGTAACAAAGAAAATTATCGGGTAGTAGTTGGTAGAGATGCGCGAATTTCGGGAGAAATGATAGAGTCACTTGTTATTCAAACCTTGGTAGGTATGGGGATTCATGTGGTTCATTTGGGCCTGTCAACCACACCGACTGTAGAAGTGGCTGTTGCTTTAGAAAAAGCCGATGGTGGTATCATCATCACTGCCAGCCACAACCCCAAAGAATGGAATGCCTTAAAATTACTAAATGCACAAGGAGAGTTTATTGATGTTACGGCCGGTAAAGCCATTCTTCAAATTGCTCAAAGCGAAAATTTTGAATTTGCTAGCGTCGATAATTTGGGAGAGATTATCCGTAATGAAGCCTATATAGACATTCATATCGATGAAATTCTCGAATTGGATTTAATTGATGAAGAAGCCATTCAAAAAGCCAAATTTAAAGTGGTAGTAGATGCTGTTAATTCAACCGGAGGAATAGCGGTTCCGCTGTTATTAGAACGATTGGGTGTACAAACTGTCAAGTTCTATTGCACACCCAATGGTGAATTTCCCCACAACCCAGAGCCTCTACCTGAACATCTCACAGAAATTTCAAAAATGGTTGTCCAAGAAAAAGCCGATTTGGGAGTGGTCGTAGATCCCGATGTCGATCGCTTGGCCTTGGTTTGTGAAAATGGAGAAATGTTTGGTGAAGAATACACCTTGGTGGCCTGTGCTGATTATGTGTTGAGCCAAACCCCCGGAAATACCGTTTCCAATTTATCTTCTTCGCGAGCCCTACGAGATATTACCCAAAAGTATGGAAGCCGATACGAGGCAGCAGCAGTCGGTGAAGTGAATGTGGTACAAAAAATGAAAGAAATCCAAGCTGTGATAGGGGGAGAAGGCAACGGAGGGATTATTTATCCGCGTTTACATTACGGCCGCGATGCGCTAGTAGGTATTGCATTGTTTTTAACACATTTGGCCAAAAAACAAATACCGGCCAGTGAATTACGAGCCTCCTATCCTCAATACTATATGAGTAAGAAAAAAATAGAGCTCACAAGTGGATTGGATGTGGATGGCTTATTAGAAAAAGTAGCACAAAAATTTACCCACGAGAATATTAGTATGATCGACGGGGTTAAAATTGATTTTGAAGACAGTTGGGTACACTTGAGGAAGTCAAATACCGAACCAATTATTAGAATTTATACCGAGGCTCAAAGTCCTGATAAAGCCGACGAGATAGCTACACAATTCATCGATTTAATTACACAATTAGGTCAGTAATATCGTTTTCAAGACGCAAAACTTTTGTATATTACTGGGTGTTGCTTATACAAAGTATAAGTGAATAACGGATTATAGTTAAATAGGCGACCTGCGATTTGCAAATGGATAAATACATTCCGAAATTTGAACTCAACTAAAAAATGTTTTGGGAAGTGAAAGATACATTACGACACCAAGGTAAGCGAAAAAAATTAATTCAAGAAATTATCGATAAAGGCATCCACGACAAAAAAACGATTGAGGCTATGAATCAGGTTCCCCGGCACCTGTTTATGGATTCAAGTTTTGAAGACCATGCCTACGAAGATAAAGCGTTTCCTATTGGGGCTGGACAAACTATTTCACAACCCTATACAGTGGCTCGACAAACAGAATTATTGCAAGTCAAAAAGGGTGATAAAGTGCTTGAAATCGGTACCGGAAGCGGATACCAGTCGGCAGTTTTAATCGAGTTAGGAGTACAGTTGTACACCATTGAAAGACAAAATGAACTTTTTAAAAAAACCAATTTATTTTTACCTAAACTCGGTTACCGTCCTAAAAAAATGATATTTGGGGATGGATACAAAGGCCTGCCGGAATACGCCCCTTACCAAGGGATTTTGGTTACGGCGGGAGCTCCATTTGTGCCCAAACCGTTGTTAGAACAATTGGCTGTTGGTGGTCGATTGGTAATACCGGTGGGAGAAGAAGTACAAGTTATGGCAGTATATACCCGAAAAACAGAAAAAACTTTTGAAAAAGAAGAGTGTGGCGAATTTCGTTTTGTGCCTCTTTTAGAAGATAAAATATAATACTATGCCTCCCATTTTCCCTTTTAAAGCAGTTCGTGCAACACGAGATAAAGTAGGTCTAGTAGCCACTCGGGCATATCAAAGTTACGAACCTGAGCAACGGCAAGCCCGTATGAAAAGTAATCCGTTCTCCTTTTTACACGTGATTAACCCGGGTTATAAATTCCAAAAAATTATTTCGGGAACCCAACGCTATCAATTGGTGCGGAACAGGTATATGGAATTTAAAGAAGAAGGGGTTTTTATTCAAGACAAAAAACCGGCTTTGTATTTCTACAAAATTATTAACCGCGACCGAATGACATTTTTTGGTTTGATAGGTACGACTAATATAGAGGATTATAACCAAAATAAAATAAAAAAACACGAAGATACTCTGTGCCAACGGGAAGAAGTTTTTAAAGATTATTTAAAAACCGTAGGTTTTAATGCAGAACCGGTTTTGGTAACCTATCCTGACAATGCAATTATTCGGGATATTATACACCAAATATCCCAAGAGCGACCCGAATACGAGTTTACCACCACCTATCGGGATACCCATTATTTATGGAAGGTTGAAGATAAAAAAATCATTAAAACCATTCAGCGGGAGTTTGTTAAGTTTCCGAATCTGTATATAGCCGACGGCCACCACCGTTCTGCATCATTGAGCTTGTTACAAAAAGAAATGAAGGAAACCAACGTGCGCCATACCGGTAAAGAAAATTATAATTATCTGATGTGTTATTTTCTACCGGAATCCCAACTCAAAATTCACGAATTTAATCGTTTGGTCAAAGACCTAAACGGATTGAGTAAAGAGGAGTTTTTAATTGCTTTAGATACTTATTTTACTATTGAGTATGGCGGACCTATCTATACGAAACCTCAGCGGAAATATCATTTTGCCATGTATTTGGATGGCGCCTTTTACGAGCTTAAACTTCGCAAGAAAAATTACTCGTTTAAAAGTTCCTTAGATCGCTTAGATGCACAGATCTTGTATAAAACCGTTTTTGAAAAAATACTCGGTATTACAGATTTGCGAAACGACAACCGCTTGGAATACGTCCACGGTAAAAAAGATATGTCGTATCTTAGGTCACAGGTAGATCAAGGGCATTTTGCAGCTGCTTTTAGTTTAAAGCCAGCCACCATTAGTGATTTAAAATCCATTGCCGACGAAGGCTTGACCATGCCTCCTAAAAGTACTTATATCGAGCCTAAACTGCGAAGTGCCATTACTATTTATGAATTAGATTAAAGTTAGGATTATGACTTTAGATATTGCTAAAAATATTGAAAAAATTAAACAAACCTTGTCTCCAACAGTTCAGTTGGTGGCCGTTTCCAAAACCAAAAGCAACCAAGAAATATTAGAAGCCTATCAAGCAGGTCAACGAGTTTTTGGTGAAAATAAGATTCAAGAAATGACCCAAAAATACCATGACTTACCCAAAGACATTCAATGGCATATGGTGGGTCATGTGCAAACTAATAAAATCAAATACATGGCTCCTTTTGTAAGCTTGGTACACGGAGTAGATCGATTTAAACTATTAAAAGAATTAAATAAGCATGCACAAAAAAACAATCGTGTTATCAACTGCTTGCTACAAATCCATATTGCCCAAGAGGAGACCAAGTTTGGATTAAACGAACAAGAATTATTTGAATTGTTACAGGCCGAAGAATTTAAAACCATGACCCACATCTGTGTCAAAGGGTTGATGGGTATGGCTACGTTCACCGATGATTCTTTACAAATTGAAAAGGAATTTAGTTATTTGAAATCGCTGTACGATCGGCTTGTTCAATTAGTGAGTTCTGATACCGAAGCTTTTCCGCGCTTGCAACCCGAAATTCTCTCCATGGGAATGAGCGGCGACTACCAGATTGCTATACAATGTGGGAGTACCATGGTACGAATTGGAAGTCATATTTTTGGTGAAAGAAATTATTGATCAATGAGGTACGGTATAAGAAAGGACTTAATAAATGGTTTGAATTCATTATTTTGATAAAAATTAACTGCAAAAAAGGAAATTTATTTACGCAATACTTGACATAGAGACTACAGGAGGTAAATACAACGAAGAGGGTATTACCGAAATTGCCATTTATTGCTTTGATGGGCATCAAGTAGTGGATCAGTTTATTTCGTTAGTTAACCCCGAGCGACCCATCCAGCAATTTGTAACCAGCTTGACGGGAATTAACAACGAAATGTTGCGCAATGCTCCGAAGTTTTATGAAATTGCCAAACGGGTTATCGAAATCACGGAAGGCTGTATCTTGGTGGCTCATAACGCCGTTTTTGACTATCGGGTGATAGCTTTAGAATTTGAACGCTTAGGATATACCTATGTAAGACCTACTATTTGTACTGTGGAGTTATCTAAGAAACTACTACCCAATATGCCTTCTTACAGCTTGGGAAAATTGGTTCGTGAGCTGGGTATTCCGGTTGTAGATAGACACCGTGCATCCGGAGATGCATTAGCTACTGTTAAATTGTTCAAATTACTTATTTCTAAGGATTTAAATAAAGAAATAATTTCATCTAGTGTTCGACTTATTCCTAAAAAGCAGGTAGATACCAAATTATTAGAAATCCTCAAAGAACTTCCTACAGAAACCGGTGTTTACTATTTTCACGACAGTGAAGGAAAAATTATTTACATCGGAAAAAGTAAAAATATTAAAAAACGAGTTACCCAACACTTTACTTCAGAAGCACGAAAATCGAAAAAAATTCAGGAACAAGTACATAGTGTATCGTTTGAAATTACGGGTAGCGACCTGATTGCCCAGCTTAAAGAAAACGAAGAGATAAAAACTATTAAGCCGTTATTTAATAGAGCCTTACGACGAAATATTTATTTGTACCAATTGGATTCTTTTGTAGATGAAATGGGATATATCCATCTTCAAATTGAAAAAACCAATTCGAAGAAAAATTTCATTACTACGTTTACCAATTACCAACAGGCCAAAAACTTTTTATACAACGTTACTTCGCAGTACCAGCTTTGTCAAAAATTAACCGGCTTACACAGCGGTCAATCGGCTTGTTTTGCTCACGGAATTGGGGTGTGTCTGGGTGCATGTGTTAATCAAGAATTGCCTGATGACTACAACCAGCGGGTGCAAGAAGTGATTGCTAAGTTTACACTATTGGGCAAATCCATGCTTTTAATCGATAAGGGAACAGATATAAATAACAAATCGGTGGTGTATATCGAAAAAGGGAAAGTTATCGGAATGGGAAGTTTTAATCTCAACTTCCAAATTAACAATATTGAAATTTTAAAAACGATGCTAACTCCACTTACTGACAATAAAGATGCTCATAGAATTATAAAAAATGTGATGGCAAATAATAAATTTCTAAAAATAAAGACACTCTAAGGACAGAGTTCTATAAATTTGCTATATATCTCATACAATGACATCAACTGATAAAACCAAAATTGATACCCTACGCCAAAAGATATATATCATTATTTATGGCACCAATACCAAGGCGGGTAAGTTGTTTGATGTCCTGTTGTTGTTTTTTATTTTGCTTAGTGTAGCGGTATTGATGTTAGAATCGGTTCCGGGAATTGATGTTAAATATCACAAAGAACTAATTTTATTAGAATGGGTTTTTTCAAGTTTGTTTACCATTGAATACCTGCTGCGAATTTTTTCTACAGACAAACCACTCAAGTACATTTTTAGCTTTTATGGTATTATCGATTTGTTAGCGATTTTACCCATGTATCTTTCTTTTTTTATTACAGGTAGTAATTTGCTAAGCGGAATACGAATATTAAGATTATTAAGGCTATTTCGAGTGTTAAAACTCATGCAATTTATCAATGAAGGAACCCGCCTGAAGAATGCCTTAAAAGCCAGTTCAAATAAAATTATTGTTTTTTTGTATTTCGTGGTAATCATTTCAGTGATGGTCGGTACCATTATGTATATCATTGAAGGCCCACAACACGGATTTGAAAGTATCCCGAGAAGTATCTATTGGACGATAGTAACGTTGACTACGGTAGGCTATGGGGATATCGTTCCACATACTGTTTTAGGCCAAATTTTATCGATGGTAGTAATGGTTATTGGTTATGGTATTATTGCGGTTCCCACCGGCATTGTCAGTGCCGAATATGTACACCAAAGTAAAAAGAAGAAGAAAAAGAAAAAAAATCTCGAAGTATGTCCCACTTGCAATATCGGTAACCACCCACTGGAAGCGGAATATTGCTACAATTGTGGTGAAAAATTAAAAATTTAGTTCCACCTTGTCTACCCATAAAAAGTATTTAATAGTCGTGCAAGGACCTACAGCCATTGGAAAAACGGCCGTGAGTATTTCCTTAGCCCAACATTTTAATACTGAGATAATTTCAGCCGATTCCCGGCAGTTTTACAAAGAAATGTACATTGGTACCGCACGCCCTTCGCCTGAAGAGTTAGCTCAAGTAAAACATCATTGTGTTGCCCACTTATCCATACACCAAGACTATAACGCCGGAAAATACGAACAAGAGGTTTTAACTTTGTTAGAGTCCTTGTACCGACACTATGATTTTGTAGTATTGACGGGCGGGTCGGGTTTATATGTCAACGCTGTGGTAAATGGTTTTGATGATTTGCCACAAGCAGTACCCGAAATTAGAAGTAAGTGGAATCAAATTTTTGAGGAGCAAGGAATAGAAGTGTTGCAAAATAGTCTTCTAGAACAAGACCCGGAGTCGTATAAAACACTGGCTATTGATAATCCACAGCGACTTATCCGAGCGTTGGAAGTGATTGAAATTTCTGGTAAAAAATATTCGTCCTTTCTCAATAAAAAAAGAGCTGTGCGCCCGTTCACAACCATTAAAATTGCCCTCACTGCAGAGCGTCCCATCCTCTACCAACGAATTGAAAATCGAGTGGATCAAATGGTACAAAATGGTCTTTTAAACGAAGTCAAAGAACTGTATCCCTACAAACATCTAAACGCACTGCAAACGGTTGGGTATCAAGAAATTTTTGATTATTTGGATCAGAAATGGAGCTGGGAAACAGCTTTGAGTGAAATTAAAAAAAATACCCGAAGATACGCCAAACGCCAACTCACTTGGTTGCGGAAAGATCCAGAAATAATTTGGTTTGATTATCAAACACCTGGGTCAGAAATAGCTTCCTATATCCTACAAAAAACCCGCTAAAAGCGGGTCATGGATTTAATCTAGTTTAGGTATTCGCAATACTTGACCCGGATAAATCTTATCAGGATGCTCTAACATGGGCCGATTAGCTTCAAAAATAATATTGTACTTATTGGGATCTCCATAATACTTTTGAGAAATTTTGGACAACCATTCGCCTTTTACAACCGTATGAAATTGTGCTTCGGGTTGCGGTTCGACCACAGTCATTCGATTATCTACGGTGTCAACTCCCTCAACATTTCCTACGGCCAATACAATTCTTTCAGCATCCGCTTGTTGTGTAACTTCACCTTCGACAATTACATCATCCTCTTGAACTGTTATACGAAGTCGGTTGTATTTTAACCCCAAAGCCTTCACATAATCTAATAAAGCGGTTGCTCGTAATTCTTTCTGTTCGGTAACAGGCATTTCTTCTTCTTTTTTACTAAAAATTTTCATACCCGCTGTTTTAATAAATGAAAATAGTCCCATCTGCTGTATAATTTAAAGTTATTTGCTTGCTAAGTTAGTAAAATTAGAATTCATATTCTGATATAATTTTATTTTTAATTTTCAATAATAAATAATTATTTAAACGTTTTGATTTAAATAATACAGTACTATATAACCAAATTAATAACTACTTGAAACGATTTACATACCGTATTGCTTTATAAAAAATGCCACAAAATGTGACTTTTTTAAAATTGATGTGTCTAAATTTTAATAGAGTAGCCAAACTTTGAAAGGATCCAATACAAATACTAAAAAAGAGGAACTATCAGACGAGGATTTAGTAGCTAAAATAGTAGCTAAAAATGACACTCATTTTTTCTCTATACTCTACGACAGGTACTCGGATAAGGTGTACGGAAAGTGTTTGGGATTTTCAAAATCTCCGGTAGAAGCCCAAGATATGACGCATGATATATTTGTTCAATTATTTGTCAAATTAAAATCCTTTAAAGGAAAATCTAAATTTTCCACTTGGTTATATGCATTTACTTATAATTTTTGTTTGAATTATTTACAACGTAAACTCAACAAAAGTAAAGAAACCTTTACTGAATTAAATGAAGAATACCACGGAGCAGTCAACGAGCCAGAAGTGTCAGATGCCGAAATCTTTGAAATGAAAGTTGATAAATTGAGTAAAGCACTCGAACTTATCAATCCCGATGAGAAAGCCCTGCTCTTAATGAAATATCAAGATGATTTTTCGATTCAAGATATCATTTTAGCACTTGATATTGGTGAAAGTGCTGTAAAAATGAGGCTAAAAAGAGCCAAAAGCAAACTCATTAATTTTTATCATAGTTTAGATTAAAGTTATGGAAAATCCTTTTAAAAAAATTATCAGTAACGAAAAGCTCCCTTCTCTAATTAGAGAGCGAGTACTCTCTGATGTTGCATCTATTAAGTTAGTACTGGATATTGCAGACTTAACTATGATTAAATATCCTTCTTCGATTGAAGAGATTTATAAAATAACTAAAAAGAATAGAAGAAAGTAACTACAAAATCCAACTCGACATGAAGAAAATTGATTTTAGCATTTTTGATGACTTTATGAATATCCTAGTAGAAAGTCTTCCCCGGGTAGCCGGAATTTTAGCGTTTATTATAGCCAGCTGGTTAACCGTAAAATTGGTGTTATTTATATCTAAGCGTATTTTTAAATTTTCAAAAATTGAAGTAATCAATCAGAAATTAAATGATATAAATATCTTTGAAAGCACCGGATTTAAAATTAATATATCCAAAATTTTACTCTTTTTTATCAAATGGATTTTAATACTCGGCCTCATAATTCTGGGGGCTGATATATTTGGATTACAAAAAGTATCAGATCAAGTGGGGAGAATTTTAGCATATTTGCCGACACTATTCTCAGCCATCTTAATTTTCTTTGCAGGAGTTTTTCTCGCCTCTTCAGCGCAAAAATCTATCAAATCGTTATTGAAATCTTTTGAACTCAGTGGAAGTAACTCCATTGGTAACCTGGTATTCTATATTCTCCTGATTATTACCATTATTATTTCCTTAAATCAGTTGGGCGTCAATACTGAAATTATTACAGACAATATCTCCATTGTACTGGGTGCTACTTTGCTAGCTTTAAGTATCTCTCTGGGGTTGGGTTCAAAAGATATTATCGAAAGGCTGTTGTTTGGGTTTTACACTCGTAAGAATTTACAAATAGGACAAAAAATTATAATTGAAGGCGACGAAGAAGCCGGAAAGATTATTTCCATAGATAATATTTGTATGGTTTTGCAAAAAGGGGAAAAGAAAACCATTTATCCTATTTCCGAAATAGTGAATAAGAGAATTAAAATAATTGATTAACAAATAGTTATTTAAAAATTTTAAAAAAAAATAAAAATATTGTGACTTTTTATATTACCCGGTGTCTTAATTAATACAAAGGGGAGAGAATTATTCTCAAGTTCTGTAAGATAATGAATTGAAGATATGGTTAATTTTTGTTAGAGTTGGTTTAATAATTAACCTTTTAAGCCCGAAATTATTTCGGGCTTTCCTTGGAAACATCTTTATAACACTTATAATTTCAGGTTAATTTTATTAATGGGAGCTGATTAGATTAACCTTGGAAAGCCGAATGAAACATTCGGCTTTCTTTTAAAAAATTGAGTACCCATAAATTTTTGGTTAATTTTTCATTTAGAGAGTTGGTTGATGAATTAACCTCCCTAGTCCGAGCGAATTTTCGCTCGGATTTTTTTTGTATATACCCCAAAAAATTAATATTGTTGTATATTCGTCTGGATGTTTCAAACTCCTGTTACGATGACTTTACCCAAATTTTTACTCGCTGATAATACTGATTTTCCCGATGTGGTTTTTATTGTCCATACCGATTATCCCCGTTTTGTACTAAATGTTCAAACAGATCATATCGAATGGTTTGAAGATTTTACCAACGAAGATCCACAAGAAATAGCCGCCGAACTTGAAAATAAAATCACAGAAGCTTTTGAGTTTTACGAACGCGAAATTTCTCGATACGAAGAGGAGTAATGGAAGAACTACTACATTACGACGAAAAACTGTTTGTTTTTTTAAACAACTTAGGTAATCCGACCTGGGATGGGTTTTGGTTACTAGTTACTCACAAACTTACTTTTATCCCACTTTATGCACTATTACTTTTTTTAATTTATCGTAAGTGGGGACTGCGAGCCACAGGAATCATCATAGTGGTTGCTGCAGTAATGATAACTTGTACCGACCAGCTTAGTAATTTATTTAAATACGGTTTTGAACGAGAAAGGCCTTGTCGGTTAGCTCATTTAGAGTCTATTATTAGACACGTGGCTTCACGCTGTGGCAAGTATGGATTTTTTTCAGCCCACGCTGCTAGTTCCATGGCAGCAGCAGTATTTACTGGATTATTATTGAGAAAACACTATCCTTATTTAATTTTTGGAATGCTTTTTTGGAGTGCGCTGGTAAGTTATAGCCGAATTTATGTAGGAGTACATTATCCTTCTGATATTATCGTAGGCATGTTTTTTGGAGCTGTCATCGGTTGGGGAGCTTATTATCTCAGTACCTTTTTTATCCGCAAAGTATCACCGAGCCAGGTTCAATAAATACTGGGCAGCTTCAAAAGGAGTGGTGCGGTTTTCTTCTAAGAGTTGTAATTGCTGAGGCAATTCTTTTTGGATACGTGGATGTCTATAAAAATCTGACTTTAACCGCTCTTCAATGGTTTGAATCAGCCAAAATTTATTTTGTTGGTTTCGGTTTTTATAAAACCAACCGTTTTGTTTATTAGTGCTGACAAATTCTTGTATGATATGATCAATTTCTTCAATTCCCTGATGATATAAAGCACTACATAGGGCTGTTTTTGGAGACCAGCCATTTTCTTTGGGAGGGTAGAGATGGAGCGCCCGGGCAAATTCGCTTTTGGCTTTTTGAGCTGCTTTCAGGTTTTGGCCATCGGCTTTATTAATGACTAATGCATCCGCCATTTCCATGATCCCGCGTTTAATTCCTTGAAGCTCGTCCCCGGCACCGGCAATCTTGAGCAACAAGAAAAAGTCGGTCATGGAGTGCACTGCCGTTTCACTTTGACCTACACCCACGGTTTCAATAATAATCACGTCAAAACCGGCGGCTTCACATAAAATGATACTTTCACGGGTTTTTCGGGCAACACCACCCAACGAATCGCCAGCAGGGGAGGGCCGAATAAATGCATTTTCTTGTTTTACTAATAATTCCATTCGTGTTTTATCACCCAAAATACTTCCTTTACTAAGACTACTACTGGGATCTACTGCTAATACAGCTACTTTTTTACCTTGTTTAATCAAATAATTCCCATAACTTTCTATAAAAGTACTTTTTCCGGCTCCAGGAACTCCGGTGATTCCAATTCGAATCGAACGTGTGGAGTAGGGTAGGCAGTATTCGATGATTTGTTGTGCAGCTTCGTAATGTTTAGTTGCCGTACTTTCGATAAGAGTGATAGCCCGACTGAGGGCCGTAGTATTTCCCGCAATAATTTGTTGGCTAATCTCTTGTATAGTCGGTTGATTCTTTCTTTGTAGAATGGTTTTTTCAATCAATTCTTTATTAATTGAAAGAGGTCTTTCAATGCCTCCTTTTATCTCTAAGGCCGACTTATTAATTTTTTTATTCATATCGACTTACTGGGCAAGACGGTTTTTGACGTATTCAATTTGGGTTTTACCGTGAGGTTTGGGAGTTCCGTTTTCATCTAATGAAACCATAATAATACGATCAATGGTAATTATAGTTTCGCGAGTCATTTTATTTCGCACCTCGCAAGTGAGTGTCATTGAAGTTGTTCCAAAAGCGACTACATCCAACCCAATTTCAATGACATCCCCTGGTTGAGCAGAACTTTTAAAATTGATTTCACTAATAAATTTTGTAACTACTTTGGGGTTTTCCAATTGTATAATAGCATATAAAGCCGCTTCTTCATCAATCCATTCTAATAGACGACCACCAAATAACGTCTGATTGGGATTCAGATCTTGCGGTTTAACCCATTTTCGAGTGTGAAATCGCATAGTTTAAGCTTGTAAATCGGTTAGTAAATAGCTGATTAATTTTCCTACCACAACTTCCTCGGTTGTTCCCGGTTTGGGAGCCGCTTCACAAATATGAATATACTTTAGATTTTTGTTTTTTGCAAAATAAGAAAAGAACTGTCGCAATTCACTACTTGTAAAACCGGAAGGAGATAGCGCGCTAGCAGGCATCAACTGAACCGCGTCCATATCTATTTCTAGACCAAAATCTTCATGAGTCACAAAGTTTTCTGCCTGTTGTAAAGCCGATTCAAATGCCATCTTGCCTGTGAGTTTTATATCTTCAAAAAAAGTATAGGAAACATTGTTTTTGTGGCGTTCCATTTCTTGAAATACAGCATGTGAGGTATAATTTTTATGCAAACCAAATACGAAATACTTGGCCAACAATTTTTGATGAAAAGCATACGAAAAACCATTTCCGCTATGCCGGTGTTCTAAGGCTCTAAAATCGGTGTGTGCATCCAGGTTGATAACATTAATCGGTTTATTTAAGGCTTTTGAGGTACCTTTAATGGATCCATAACTGTTATTGTGTCCGCCACCAATCAAGATGGGGATTTTATTAGCAGCAACAATTTTCTCTACGAGAAAAGTGACTTTTTCATCAATAATTTGTACTAATTTTCCTAATAGATCGTAGTAATTCTCGTTGTATTTATCCGCTGTAATGGCCAATTGCATTTCGGCTTCGCAATCAATCAGCCCTAAAATTAAATAATCCTGCGGGCGCGTATAGTCATTCGCTTGGATGTTGAGTAAACTTTTCAGTACACTGTTCCAAGCTCCTGCAGTACCAGGTTGGCCGTAGTTAGCACGTACTCCTACATCTTCCGGTATGCCCAATAGCACGTATTTAGCCGACGAATGAGTCAAATCGTCTATGGAAGAGGCAATGGATACTTTTTCTCCAAATTTAATTTCTCCAGATCGCATTTGGATAAGAGTTTCGAGATACTCTTTTTGATAGGTTTTTAAAATATTCATAGTAAACTATATAAATTGTCCTTGGATAACCACCCGGTCAATAAGATTACTTCCAAAGCGATAGGGAATCAAATGATAGGAGGTAATATTTTGTGTTATGATGAAATTGGCCCATTTTCCTCGAGTGATAGTACCTACCGAATCTTCCAACTCCATAGCATAGGCTCCATTGATAGTGGCTGCATTTATGGCTTCTTCCGGAGTCATTTTCATCTTGATACAGGCCAAAGCTACCACAAAGTTCATATTTCCCGAAGGGGTAGTACCCGGATTAAAATCACTTGCCAAGGCCAAAGCCAAACCTTGATCGATTAACTGACGTGCCGGGGTATAGGGTATATTAATAAAAAAGGAACAGGAGGGTAGTGCCACCGGTATGGTTTCCGCCTGTTTTAAAATTTCTATATCTTGATCAGTAACTATTTCGAGATGATCCACACTCAAAGCCTGGTGAGCTACAGCGGCTTGTATTCCACCGATAGCTGTAAATTGATTGACATGAATTTTAGGTTTTAAACCCATTTTAGCTCCAGCTTCCATAATTCTTTCGGTTTCACTGACGGAAAAATAACCCGTTTCACAGAATACATCTATATAATCGGCTAAATTTTCAGCAGCTACCGCCGGAATCATCTCTTGGATGAGTAACTGGATGTAATCTTCGCGTCTGGCTTTGTATTCTTGAGGAATAGCATGAGCTCCTAAAAAAGTGGTTTTTATTGCAATTGGATAATTTTCTTTAAGTTTTCGAGCCACTCGCAACATTTTTAACTCCGATTCTAACGTTAACCCATAACCGCTTTTTATTTCAATGGCTCCGGTTCCTTGTCGCATGACTTCTTCTAACCGCGTTGCAGATTGTTCATAAAGAAGCGATTCAGGAGTTTGCTGAAGCTTAATAGCTGAATTTAAAATCCCACCTCCTTTTTGGGCGATTTGTTCGTAGGTTAATCCATTAATCCGATCGACAAATTCTTGTTCCCTACTTCCGGCATACACCAAATGGGTATGTGAATCACACCAAGTGGGCAGTACTGTTTTTCCGGTAAGGTCTGTGGTAGGTGTTAATTCAGGTAGCTTTTTGGAAGGCAATTCATCCATAGTGCCAAAATCCTCAATTCGTCCGTTTTTTATAAATAAAAAAGCATTGGAGAGTGTTGAAATTTCTTTCATGGCGCTTCCGGCACGCTTGGGAGTTGGAGACTCTGCAATTCCCACCAAATCTTTAATATGTATAAATAAATGCGTCATCCTGTAATCATTCTATTTCTGTAAAGATACTTTATTTTAAGAAAATCTGACTTCACTTTTTCTTTAAATGCACTCGTTTTGGGTTAGTTGAATAGAAAAACACTTATTTTTGCAGTAATAAAAAGTAGTATTATAGGTGGAAATTGTCATTATTATTTTATTGATTTTACTCAATGGCGTTTTCGCCATGTCTGAGATGTCTTTGGTATCTTCTAAAAAATTTGTTTTAGAAAATGCTTTAAAAAAAGGAAAACGAGGGGCTAAAAGCGCTTTGCAACTCATCGAAAACCCCAATAAGTTTTTATCTACCATCCAGATAGGAATTACACTTATCGGAATTCTTTTGGGGGTTTATAGTGGTAAAAATCTGACCGATGATGTGGTTCAACTCATCGAGAAAATAGCCTTTTTAAAACCGTATGCCGAAACGTTAGCTACCGCCTCAATAGTTATTTTGATTACCTATTTCTCGATCGTATTGGGAGAATTGATGCCTAAAAGGTTAGGCATGACTTTTCCAGAAACTATTTCGATGACGGTATCTAAACCCATGCAGCTTTTGTCGTATATCACTTCTCCATTTGTGTGGTTACTCTCGGTGTCCAACGAATTGTTGTTACGCATTATGGGAATTAAAAACAATCGCCAGATTGTGTCTGAAGAAGAAATTAAGTCGTTGCTTCGCGAAAGCGCTGAAGACGGTGAAATACAGCATATCGAACAAGATATTGTAGAGCGTGTTTTTGAATTGGGAGACCGAAAAGTAAATAAACTTTTTACCCACCGCAACGATATCGTCTATATCGATATTGAGGATAGCCGAGAAGAAATACTCAATAAAATTGCAGCCGACAAGCATTCGGCTTATCCCATTTGCAAAAACAACAATTTGGACCATCTGTTAGGTGTGGTTTTATTGGGTGATTTGTTTACGTTGTATGCCCAACCCCATTTTAACCTGAAAGAATTTATCAAAGAACCTATTTATGTAAACGAAAACACTTTTTCGTACAAAGTATTAGAATTGTTTAAAATTCACAAAAAACACCATGCCATCGTAGTTGATGAATACGGGGTGACCCAAGGTATTATTACGATGGGTGATATTTTAGAAGCCTTAGTGGGCGATTCAAATGAAATTGACCCTGACGAATACACCATAGTACAGCGGGATGAGCAGAGCTGGCTTGTTGACGGGCAATATTCTTTACTAGATTTTGCCAAGTTTTTTAACATCAGCTTGGAAGAAGAGGTTCTCAATCAGTATTCAACGGTTGCTGGGTTAATCATTTACCTGGAAGACGATGTACCCGAAGTAGGCGAAAAAACAGTATTCGATTCTTACAGTTTGGAGGTCGTAGATAAAGACGGGCAGCGAATCGATAAAATTTTAGTAAATAAACTTCCTCATGAAGACTGAAAAAATAGACCTATTAGCCATTGGAGCCCATCCCGATGATGTAGAATTAGGTTGTGGCGCTACCTTAGCTAAAGAAGTTGCGCATGGCAAAACAATTGGTATTTTAGATTTAACCCGCGGTGAATTAGGGACTCGGGGTAGTAAAGAAATACGGGACCAAGAAGCTCTCAAGGCAGCTCAAGTGTTGCAAGCACAATTTCGTATCAATCTCAATTTACCCGATGGTTTTTTTGTAAACGATGCTGAGGCACAACGCCAAGTTATACGGGTAATTCGTAAATATCAGCCCGAGATTATATTGTGCAATCCCTTGGACGACCGCCATCCCGATCACGGCAAGGCCGGAAAATTAGTCTTAGATGCTTGCTTTTTAAGTGGTTTGCGCCGAGTAGAAACTTACGAAAACGAACAATTACAAACACCCTGGCGACCTCGCTTGGTGTATCACTACATCCAGTGGAAACACATAGAACCAGACATAGTAGTGGATGTCAGTGAGTATTTAGACAAAAAGTTAGAAGCTGTCTTTTCCTTTGAAAGTCAATTTGGTTTTGATGGGAGTAAAGATCCCGATACGGTTTTAACTACTCAAAATTTTATTGATAGTATACAATATCGAGCTCAAGAATTAGGTCGATTAACCGGAGTTACCTATGGAGAAGGGTTTACCGTGGAACGCTATCCGTTAGTTAACTCGCTTTTTGATATAAAATAATTGGGTTTTTATTTTGAAAATGCCAATGATTTAGATTAAATTTGCACGCTCATTTACCCCGATATATCGAGGAAATGTAAATGGTGGTTGTAGCTCAGTTGGTTAGAGCGTCGGATTGTGGTTCCGAAGGTCGCCGGTTCGAACCCGGTCATCCACCCCGAAGCCCTGAAATGATTTCAGGGCTTTTTTTGTTTTTAATTTTACTAGAAATTTCCATAGGGGAGGAGCAAATTCTATAAAGTGGAGATATTTTTTTACGGCTTCTACATTTCGTAGTGAAATAGTTATATTTGCCAAAAAAATAATTATGTCAGTCCTCATCGCTCCATCTATTTTAGCTGCTGATTTTGCCAATCTTCAACGCGATATCGAAATGGTTAATCAAAGTGAAGCCCATTGGTTTCATTTGGATGTGATGGATGGGGTATTTGTGCCCAATATATCTTTTGGTATGCCGGTGATTGAATCCATGGTAGCTCATACCCAAAAGCCTTTGGACATCCATTTGATGATTGTAGATCCCGACCGGTATATACCTACTTTTATTTCGTTGGGCGCGTCCGTTCTGACGGTACATTATGAAGCTTGTACACATTTGCACCGGAGTATACAAACAATCAAAGCAGCCGGTGTCCAAGCCGGGGTGGCCATTAATCCTCATACTTCGATTGATTTATTAGAAGACACCCTACAAGACATAGACTTAGTATGCTTGATGAGTGTTAATCCCGGATTTGGTGGACAATCTTTTATAGAAAATACCTATTCCAAAGTAGCTCGATTAAAGGATTTAATCCTCAAAAAAAATGCTTCTACCCGTATCGAAATCGATGGAGGTGTTTCTGATAAAAATGCTACTGCTTTAGTACAAGCCGGTGCGGATGTACTAGTGGCCGGAAATTTTGTTTTCCGTTCCGAGCAGCCGCTGCAAACAATCAGCAAATTAAACCAACTAGTAAATCCATAAAAAAAATCCGGTGTTCACCGGATTTTTTAGCTAATTCAAAGGAGTTTTTTAGAAAGCGTAATTTCTACGATCTTGCCACATTATCCGTCGGTTAATGAGGTGAAAGCTAAGACTTCTTCGGTCTCCATTTGTAGAAATCGATAATCTGCGGTTTGTTTTGAATTTCATAACTGTTCGTTTTTAATTGATTGAATGATTGATTGTACCCATAGGACGATAAAGAAGAACGAATGTTACGGTTAGTTTTCCCAAAAGGATGGGTTTAACCAAATTTTAACAGAGATTTTTATAAAAAAGTCACTTTCTGACATTTTCTATGTAAATTTTAATATATTTGTATTTCAATCCTCTCTCTAAGTTTAAATTACCAAAAACTTTATTAATCACTACGATACTGTCCGCAACGGCAGTCGCGTCATTTAATATTTTGTTTTATGTTTAAACGTGAGGGTTCATATATGCTACACAATGAAGTCAAGATTATTGAAAACTTAAAAGAGGAATTGGGTTTAAAAAAAGACAAAGAGTTATGTGAACTCTTTGGCATTAAACAAAATACTCTATCGACTTGGAAAAAAAGAAATACATTGGATTATAAAAAAATAATCCAACTGTGTTTTGAAAAAAAAATAGATTTAGAAACTATATTCTATCGTAAGAAACCCGTACAAGTTCCCATCAATAAAGCTTCTTTTTTTGGTGAAATTGTTAAACTTCGTAAAATTCGACTAAAGGGATCTAATAGAAATATCACGGTGTTTAAAAGCTTTGTCAATGGTAGTGAACATGACCGAGTAGTTTTGACCCAACGGTTAGTTTGGAATAAAATGAAAAGCGGTTCAGAATACATTATTATTATAAAGAAACCTGAACCGCAAATTTACAAATGCTATTTTACGGATTATAATAAAGACGGTACCATTGAAGTAATCCTTAATACCGGTGAAAAATTTAACTTTCGCCGTACGGATGTGGAATCTGTATGGACTATTTTAGACGAAATCCTCATGAATTAATCCAAGCCACCTTTTCTATTAGGTTTTCTTGGTTCGGGCCATTCCATAGGACTTCCAGTTCGATTGTTAATGGGTAGAACACTTCTCTCTCGAGATGTTTTCTCCTCGTCTTCACTTGCCAAATAGGTAAGTATTGCAATTAATGCTACATTGTTCTTGACATCATCAAAAACGATTTTGTCATAGGTATCCAGGTTGGTGTGCCAAGTATAATTCCAGTACGACCAATTAAGCGAAGAAAGCATAAATGCAGGTGCACCATAGGCCACGAAAGAGGAATGATCGGATCCACCGCCTGAAGGAGTACCTGGGAAGGTAGTTTTAATTTCGGATTTATATTTTTGAGGCACGTCTTGGAGCCACCGATTCCAAAAGGCATAACTGTGTAAAAATCCTTGGCCGTTGATGTTATGTACCCGGCCGGTTCCGTTATCCTGATTAAATACCACATGTACATTTTGAACTATCTCGGGGTGATCTTCAACAAAAGCTCGGGAACCATTAAGTCCCTGTTCTTCGCCACCCCATAAGCCTACAATAATAGTTCGCTTAGGATTGGGGTAGTATTTCTTCAGTATTCGAACCACTTCCATCATAGTTATTACTCCGGTAGCATTATCGGTGGCCCCACCGCTTCCGTCCCAAGAGTCAAAATGTGCGGACAAGATAATATATTCATCGGCCTTTTCATTTCCAGGTATCGTGGCTATGGTATTAAAAGCAGGTACCTCACCCAAGTCTTTGGATTCTGCTTGGAGTCTGATAACTGGTTTTTTTCCATTTTGCGCTAAGCGATAAACCAACCCATAATCTTCTAATTGTAAATCGATGGTAGGAATATTTTTAGCTCTGGCACCAAATATTTTATTGGCTCCAAACCCTTTAGACCAATACGATTGTATGATTCCTACAGCACCGGCAGCTTCTAACGCTTGATCAATAGTACGGGAGTTATAGCCGGTTTTGCGCATCATATCATTCCATTTTTTGGTATGGGCTTCTTCGTCTTCTTTAAACTTTTTAAAAGATTCTTCGGTAGCAAATTCTTTCCAATTGTATTCCGGTCTACCCGAAAATTGCGGCATCGATACCATCACCAGTTTTCCTTTAACAGTGGGCAACCACCGCGCAAATTGGAGTGAATCTTGTATGTTTTCGGGTAGGGTAATTACTTCAGCAGTAATTCCTTTTTTGGGAGTAGGAGCACTCCATGCTAATTGCATACCTGAAAGTGTTCGAACCCGTGGCTCGATTAAATCGATATGCGTAATACCTCTTTCCCATCCTCGCCAGGTGCCGTAATTTTGTTTTTCGGCAGTGACTCCCCACGAAGCAAACTTATCAATAGCCCACTGGGCAGCTTGATCCATACCGGGTGAACCCACCAATCGCGGACCTACCCAATCGACCAATTCAAAAGCTAACTGTTCCAACTGGGAATGTTCTTCAACTTCATTAGTTATTTGCTCAATAAGCGCTTGATTGATTTGCGCATAAATGCTTTGTTGTATAAAAACAAAAAGTAATACAAGTGTACAAAGTTTTTTCATAGTCATTTTTTAATTGTTAGTTGTCAGCTATTTACACAAAAAGATTGGATTATCATTCAATAAAAAAAGTCTTTACAAATAGGTTTTGACGGCCTAAGATAAAATTTATTTTGAAATATCTAGTTTTGATAATAATGATAGTTTATTTTCATTTAAATAAGTACCTTTAATACAAATACACAACAAACCTTTGTTGTATAAATTAAAAGGTTATGAAAAAAAATGTTCCCGTCAAAAAAATTATGACCACTCAAGTAGTAAAGCTCAATTTAAATGACGAGTTGTCCAAAGCAGAAATGCTTTTTAAGAAACACAGGATCAGACACATACCGGTAGTCGCTGGCAATCAAATAATCGGTATGTTAAGTTTGACAGATTTATTGCGAATATCGTTTGTAGACTCGGCTTTTGAAGATGATGAAACTATAGATACGGTGGTTTATGATATGTTTACCCTAAGCCAGGTTATGACTAAAAACGTAGAGAGTATTTCGGAGGATACAACTATTAAAGAGGCCGCTGAAATATTGGCTAACCGAGAATTTCACGCTTTACCGGTAACCAAAAATAACGAATTAGTGGGAATGCTAACCACTACTGATTTGATTAAATATTTATTAGAACAATATTAAAAATTGCATTCGTTGAACAGACCCTTTAAAAAATCCCGTTTATTTCGGGATTTTTTTTTCGTACATTTATATCAGAATTAAAAAACTCCAGAAATGTCAAATTTAGGGATGGTTATTGAAGAGAGAAGCCGGGATATTGGCGACTTTATGGTAGGTCGTTTATTACCGTTTCGCTCCAAAAGGATGGTCGGACCGTTCATTTTTATTGATCATATGGGCCCGGTCGAATTAGACCATGGACATTATATGGATATAGACAGACATCCACATATTGGTCTTTCGACATTAACTTTTATGCTCGAAGGCGAAATTATGCATCGAGATAGTTTGGGTACGGTACAACGAATTTCTCCGGGATCGGTGAATTGGATGGTAGCCGGTAGGGGAGTCACCCATACTGAAAGAACTCCGGAAGATCTGAGAAATCAAAATTTTACAGCCCATGGCTACCAAATATGGGTTGCCTTACCCAAAGAACTGGAAGATATTGAACCTGAATTTTATCATTATGATGCCTCTGAGTTGCCCCAATGGCAAGATAAAACGGCTCATTTTAAACTAGTTGCTGGAGAAGGTTATGGAAAAAAATCTCCGGTGGCTGTACATTCCGAATTATTTATGGTAGAAATAAAAAATTCAGATTATTATTCTTTAGATATTGCAGAGAATCTAAAAGGAGAAGTGGGAATTTGTATAGTTTCGGGTAGGATAGAGGCCTGCGGACAACAGATTGAAGCAGGTAATATGTTAGTTTCCAAAACAGAAGATACTTGTAAACTTAGTATGCATCCCAACACCCATTTGCTACTTTTTGGCGGTAAGCCTTTTGCCGAAGAACGCTTTATTTATTGGAATTTTGTTTCGCATAGCAAAGAAAAAATTGAACAAGCAAAAACGAATTGGAAAAAGGATCTTTTTCCTAAAATAAAAGGAGATAATACTTATGTTAACATGCCTGAATAAATATAACCTGGTCACAGCTGCACTTCTATTACACACTGTAGTATCTATTGCTCAAAGGGCTACCCACGCCATTGATGACAGTAGTAATACACCGCTGGACTTATCCAACCCGTTTGAAGTAATAGTTTTTATTGTACTACCCATAATCATCCTTATTTTGTATGGGTTATACAGAAAGAAAATCAAAGAAGAAAAACAGAAGAATCAATCGGTTGACAAAAGCAAGCAGAATCAAAATAAATAAGCAAAACGCCCAGTTCTATTAGATTCCTTTTGTTATTGAAATTAAAAGAGACTGTCTACAATCAGCAGGGATAGACACCTAACTCAATTTGTAAACAGTCTCTTTGGTGGGATGTTTATAGTTTCTTATTTAGAAGCCATTTCAGAATCTAATAAGGCAAAAAACTTATCCAAATCCGGAATCAAAACAATCCGAGTTCTTCGATTTTTGGCCATATTATCTTTAGAATCATTGGCTACTAAAGGAATGGAACTACCTCTTCCGGCTGCAATTAACCGAGCAGAATCCACTCCATATTTATTTTCTAAAATTCGAACGATAGAAGTCGCACGTTTAACACTTAAATCCCAGTTGTCTTCTAAAACTTCGGTTTTAATGCTTCGCGAATCGGTGTGACCTTCAACCATCACTTCCAAACTGGGTTCTGAATTGATTACTTCAGCCAATTTTTGCAAAAGCGGATCGGCTTTAGTACTTACGCGATAGCTACCGGTATTGAACAGCAATTTATCCGAGATAGAAATCATCACTACTGTTTTGTCGATATCAATTTGAATATCTTCACTGTTTTCGTCTTCTGTAATGGATTTTTTAAGATTATACGAAACGGCTACATTAATTGAATCTTCTAAAGTAGTAGCTCCTTCTAATAATGCCGGATCTACCTGAGCGAGTGTATTCCGCATGTTTTCTTTAGTCTTTTGATTCATCAAAGCAATGTCGTTTAATTCATACTTAGCATCATTAGTCTCTTGTAAGGAACTAATTTTTGCATTGTATTCTGCCACACGGGCTTCGATTCGCGCAAAACGCTCTTCGAGTTCTTGTTTTTCTACAGCTGTTTTCTGAAGAGTAGATTGAGTGTTAGACAATTGCTCTTCGAGAGCAACATACTTTTTCTTTGATACACAGGACAAAAAAAGTCCTGGGCCAAGTATGGCCACAATTAACATTTTTTTCATTGATAGCAATTTTAGGTTAGTGTTTAATTCAAATTTAAAACATTTGAATCCATCAAAAATAAGAGAAAATGATTTTTATAAAAAAAAGCGAAGTGAAATTAACAAGAATTTAATACCGCCCTTAGGAATGTCCTATTTATCGAGCAATAAAATGAGAGCGAAACAAATGTAGCTGACTCAACACCTTATGCGCTTCAAAATAACAGATATCACTTAAGCTATCATCGGTTTGCCGAAGATTATAAGCCCGTTCTAAAAGTCTTTTATAGCGCTTTTCAAGCAAGCGTTCGTTAATATTACTTCGTAAAGTACCCATGAGTAATATTTCAAATTGAATTATAAATATAAATATCAGCTTTTTTTTTGAAATAAAAAAATTTTAACAATAAAATAATTACTTCATAGTTTTGTCTATTTGTTATTTAAAAATCTATAAAATTTCAGATATTTTTTTCCATTTTAACTTTATTTAAGCAAAATAGTGTCACTTTAGTGGGTATATTCGCACCTAATTTATTCTTTCCATTAGTCATGCCCAAACAAATGTATTCTTCTACGAGTCGTTTTTTAAATACCGATACAGGATTATTAATATTGCGTATTTCGGCCAGTCTATTAATGATTGTCGGACATGGTTTGCCCAAAATCAACCTGTTGTTTTCTGAAAACGCCTCCCAATTTGCCGATCCTATTGGAATGGGAGCCGTTCCCTCATTGATTTTAGCCGTCATTACTGAAATTGTATGTTCGGTGTTAATTATAGTAGGGTGGAAGACCCGTTGGGCAACAATACCGCTTATAATCACTATGTTTGTTGCTCATTTTATAATCCATGCCGAGGATGCATTTCGGGTTAAAGAGTTATCTTTAGTGTATCTTTTTATATTTTTGGTACTATTATTTACCGGAAGTGGACGATATTCTTTGGACCACTTTTTGCGGAGTAAAACTCAAAAATAATACGTATGAAACATGTTTTTTTAATTATTTGCTCGATTTTTCTAGGGATCACCGTTTACGGTCAAATAGAAAATCCCTCGGGGAGTGGTTTTCCCATAAACGCAGTGGATAGTAAAACGACCAATAATTCTATTATTTTAGGTGAAAACAAAGGTTTATCCAACACTAAAAGTTACCTTAATAGTACTCCTCAAACGGAAACTGTAGAAAAAAAGGAAGAAAATAAGTGGGATATGACTACCGACCATGGTTTGTTGACTAAAAAATTTGAATACAAACCCAGTTGGTTAACCAAAGATAAAGAAATATTAGAAGCTTACCGCAAAGATCAAAACTTAGGGGTTTTTAGTACGGAAAGCAAAACAGTAGAAATTTTGTGTCGGGATAACCAATATGTGGATGGTGATAAAGTACGCATAATGGTGAATGATAAAGTAATTGTACATACCATACATTTGCGCGAAGATTTTCAAGTATTTGAAATTGATTTAGAGCCAGGAAATAATTTAATTCAGTTTCAAGCTTTAAATCAAGGCAGTTCCGGACCCAATACAGCACATTTTAAGGTGTATGACAAAAACGGTCTGGTGACAGAAAGCGAGTGGAATCTTCTCACAGGTTCCAAGGGAAATTTGGTGATTCTTCAAGAACCGTAAATATTTTTTTGGGTAATTTACTACCTTTTGACAGTACTTAAGTTTTAATTTCTACTCAAGAACACCGTAACAAGGAGAGTTTTGAAATATTCTATTTTACATAATATAAATTATAGTTCAAATGCTTCAAGGTTTATTTTTTAGCGGTATCAGCATTTACTCACGCTGTTTTATTGTTTTTTAAAGGTGTTTGTTCGTGAATACTTCCGTATTTGAAGGCTATAATAATATTATGTAAAATATTAGATTCTCCTTCGATTGAACGTTTTGGGCTAAGCATTTACTCACGCTGTTTTTATTTGTTTTTTAAAGGTGTTCGTGAATACTTTGTATTTGAAACTATAACCTGCCTGCCTGACGGCAAAGGCAGACGACAAGAGCTTAAAATTTCTCTGCGAGAAAATTTCTAAGCCCTTGCTCGTTTTCTGCTTCTGTTGAATGTTAGCTTGCGATTTTTCTTTAATGACATTATTTTCATTTAATTATGAAAACAGTTAATTCATCATCAATTGATATTTCATTATAATTATCTTTAAGGTTGTTTATTTCTTCTTCTAAATATACCGGATAAAATGTTTGAACCCTATAAATTTGTACATTTCCTTTTCCTTTTACTTGCTTAAACCTCTTTTGAATCCAAAGTTTATAGACTACATTTTTAAATCTAAAATTTATGCTTTCAGTTTTATTTATATCAATCAGATTTAAACTGTCTATTTTTATTAAAATATTCTTTAAATCAATATGTAGTTCCGTTGGATAAAAATGGTCATAGTGATATGTTTTTTCAGAATTATCTTTTATTGGTTCGGCATAATGTCTACTAACAATATGAACCAACGAATAAATATTGAATTCAATAATTTCATTTGAAAATGGGATTTCAAAATCTTTACTATCATTATTTTCAATTATGGATTTAACAAGTAAATAAATGAATTTTGATTGTAAAATAATTTTGTCTTTTTTTAGTCTATAATCGTTTTTTTGCTTTTTAAATATTCTATTTAATCTTGAATATTTAGAATCTAATTTTTTTAAATCTCTCCTTGTTTCAATGGACAGTTCTTGTAAGATTTGGTCTTGATGGTTTTCTATCTCAATCTGTTTATGCCATTGGTCTGATATAACCATAAGGTTTCTAAAGTCTCTGATTTTTTCTTGCTCTGTTACTTCTCTGAATTTCCCCTTTTGAGTTTTATAGAAAGGTCCAGAAAGATTGTTATAAAAATATGTTAGGTATAGCTCTTTAAAAGTGAAATCATCGCAAGCCTTAAAATTTGCAGGGTTTCCATCGTCAAGGTCAGACAGTTTCAAACAAGTACAAAGAAAATCTTTTTCTCTCTCTAATAATGTTTCATTTTTTAATGCTCTATCTCTTAAGTCTTCAAAAATTTTCCTTGTTCTGATTTGTTCTTCTTCTGACCCATTTTTAAAATCAAGTTCTTCAAGTTTGTAATGTTTCATCTTAAATTTGTATTTATTTTGATATATAACAAAATTGGAAATCATCATTGTTCTCTTTTTCTTTTGTCTTGATACAAAAAGAAACAAAAAATCAAGGCTGCAGAAAACTTTGGAAACAATGTACGGGTCGGTCGCTATATTTTAGGAACGTTTATAGCTTATTTTGACCGCTTTGAACTAGGTTGCTTATTTTTATCTCTAAAGAACCTTTATAGATAGCCCCCTAAAATATTTAACGCTCTCTCCCCTATTGTTTTAACCAAAGTTTTCTGAGGCCGTTTTGCAATAGTGCAATTATATAATAGAAGTTTGAAGAATATAATCCCGGATGGTTTTTATACATTTGTCAAGATTCTTTTCAACCTCTTTTTCCCAAAAACGAAAAACTTTCCAACCTAATCTTTCTAACTCTTCATTGTTTTTCCTGTCTCTTTCCATATTCCTTTCTATTTTCGGAATCCAATAATCTCTATTTGATTTTATTTTTTGCTTCTTTTCAAGCCAATTATATCCGTGCCAAAATTCCCCATCCACAAATATTGCAATTTTATGCTTCCTTATTAATTGGATTAACAAAAGTCTAAAAATAAAAACTACTCATTTATTGCTCTCCTACCTTTCTCATAATATATGTAGAAAATATAAAATGTGTGTTATTGAACAAAGAAAGACTGTCTAATAATAACCTTTCCTTTTTTCAGTGTTTTATTTCTCTCCCCAACCAAACACCATATTTTTTCCATTGTTCATAAAAAACAATCCACTCACTAACCCAAGGTATCATTTTGTATAATGGAATTGTCTTTAATACTGGTTTATCTATAATTGGATGATATAAGCATAGCGATAAATCCCTATATAGATGAATTTTATTATTGTATTTTATAGTTGAATCATCTATATAAATTCTGTCGTACCTATAGTGATAGAAAGGAGAATATGAGAGTAAGATTTTATATTTCTTACTCCCGATATTCAATATTCCTTTTCCGATTAAGGATTTATTTTTAATGTCTATTTCTAATTTAATCCAATCAAAATATTTTTCAACAAAATATTTTTCAAGAATTAGAAATAAATACCAATTTTTCCTTTGTTCAGTCTTAATATTCGCCTCCAAAATTGTGATGAGGTTCATTTATAACTCCCTGATTAACATTAATATTCCCTTTCGTATTTGTATAAGCATTCCCACCCACAATTAACCCGCTTGATTTAGCAAATATGTCATTTGTAGATTTTGAAAATGTTTTAAATTGTTCATTCAATGATTTTTTATATACACCTTCTCCAAAAAGTTTTATATAATCATCTTTGCCAGCTTCGAACGAAGTTTTAAGATTTTGCCATTTTGTATAAAAATCAGCAATGAAGTTGTAAAAACTTTGGTAATGAGCATTTGTCCAGGAATCTGTAAAATCTTCATCCGAATTAACTGGATTTATTACTTTAAATTTATGGCCGTTATTAATACTGCTTAAATAGTTTTCTTTTATTCTTCTTGCAACATTGTCTATTGTTTCAAAAATTGAACTTTCTTGTTGATAGAACCTTGCAACTAAAGTTGTAATCACTATACTCGATACAGCATAATCTTTATCCTGAAAATAAATATCTCTATATCTCTTGAACAATTGGACAGCTCTTTGTAAAGGGGTTTTTAAATATAATTCTTCTGGTAGAGGTTCTGTTTCTACTTTCGCTTCAAGTAAAATTTCAGAATACTCTCTCAGCATTGGTTGTCTTACTGAATGTGCAATATCTAAAAACCACTTAGCATAACCTTTAGGATTTCCCGAAGACCAATTTTTTAATGTTTTTTCAGGTATGCATATATTTTCTTTATCATGGGTATTAGGCATACAGGCAGGAAGAATATCCATATGGAAATCACTTTTATAATTTAGCCTGACACATCTTTTCTTTTTCTCTATTATAGTTTTGTAATAACTATCTTTTTCTAACGCTTTCACTAAAGCATTATAAACCTGCTCAGGAGAATGATTATAATAAGCATCATAAATATGTAATACTGTGTCTAAATCAAAATCTTCTTTGTTTATTGGTTTTACTGTTGTTCCAATACGTTTTGACCCTTGTGCATAAACCTCAATCTCTAAATTATTGAAAAAGTCATCATCGTTTTCCAAAACATCTGCTACCGCATTGTATGCTGTTTCCATTCTTTCCAGCCTTGTTTTATCAAGCTGTAACTCTTGTGCGATTCTCGCTAATAGTTCTTCTCTTTGAAGAACATAATCTTTAAAAATATCTATCATTCTCTTAAGTTTTTATTTATTAGTAATCTTGTATGCTCACCAATACGGGCAATTTGGTTTCCATTTTCCATAAATCTTAATTGTTCAATATCATCACATTCAACAATTGCAAATCCTTTGTTGAGGTCTGTTTTTTGCACACACAGTTCAGTTAAAGAATGTTTTTGTCTTTCATCAGGAATAAGTTCAAATACGTCATAAACCAATACTTCATAGCATTTAAAAAACCTACTCCATACGAGGTTTTCAGAATATCGCCTAATGTGCTTGTATTTAATATTTTTAAAAACATCAGAATTGAGAATACCTGTATCTAAAAGCTCCTCATTAAACTCTCGATTTGGGTCAGTTTCTCTTTCTTGTTTACTTTCAAACCAATTCATCACATCAATAACATATTTTCCTTTTATCATAAATCGCAGGTCAGAAGCACTTTTTTCATCTACATCCAATCCATTTCTTTTATTGTCAGGCTTATATCCCCATTTATTAAATAAAGAATCATCCCCATATCTCTGATAAACCCCTCCTACAGGCTGTAATTGATTTTCAATTCTACGATTTAATACAAGTAAGTATTTATTTGTATTAGGTATCTGAATCTTAAAAAGATAACTAATTGAAAATCGAATATCTTTATTTTTATAAGAACCATATTTAGTTTTAAAGAAAGTGCGTAGGTAGTTTCTGTTTTCCCATACTATTGTTACTCCTTTTGTTAAAAATGGCTTGATTAAAGTTGTAATAATTTCTGTCATATGTTATAAAAGGGGCGTTTCACCCCTTATCGTTTTTAACTACTCTGACAATGCTGAAATGCCAATAAACAGTAACATAGCAAAAGCTCCAAATGCTAATAAATCAGCATTTGAGCCTCTTGCGTGAATGCAACTTTCTTTATAGCATAAACTCACACCGTCATTATTTTCAAAATAATAATTCATAAGAATAGTTATTTACAATTAAACATATTGCTCTTCACTTCTCGGCGGAAGAACTTCGACGAACCTCATAAAGGTTATATTGTTACTTTTTACCTTTGCTGTCGCTTCTGTTGCTTCGCACGTGTGGTTTTACAGTAATAGTTTTTCCATCGACTTTTCTCGTGTGTCCGGGAATTCTATTATATTTACGACCGGATGAATCTTGTGCCATAATACGATTTTTTTTAGTTAGCAAATATAATTATATTGTCAGTAATATTGACCTTTTTATACAATGTCATTTTTTTTGACAATTTTTGCTTAAAAACAATTTTTATGCCAAACCAGTTTTTAAAGACATAATGTCAGTGAAATAAAATATTGTTTATTATGTTTAAAGTTTGTACATTTGCACAATAAAAAAAACAAGCTACGTTAGTTACATATGAGTGAGTTCAAGAATGTTTTGTATTCAATGATTGGAGGTAAAATCAAATCATTAAGAATAAAAAAAGGTTTGAAGCAAACGGAATTGTCAGACAAGATTCCCAATATAGGAAGAACTTCTATTTCTAATATTGAAAAGGGAAATCAACAACCTCCTTTACATATTTTATACTTGATTTGCAGAGAATTAGATGTAGATATTCATTCCATATTACCTGCTTATTCCGAGGTACAAAAGGAAGCTGATCTATCCAATAAAGATGATGTGTATCGTTATCTAAACGAAGAAAATATAAATAAATACACAAAAGAATTTCTTGAAAAATTAATAAGTAAAAAAACAAAAAAATGAGCTACACGTATAGTTATATAGAAACAAAAACCGAAGAGATTTTGCTTCAAAATGACCTTTTCGAAGCTGGTTTTGATGTTGAAAAGTTAACAAAAAAGTTGGGTGTTGAGGTTGTGCCGGAAAAATTGGATGATGATGTGTCAGGCCTTTTTGTCAGAATACATAATAGACCTGTCATATCTTATAATAAAAATAATAGTATTCCGACAAGGAAAAGGTTTACAATAGCTCACGAATTGGGACACTATATTTTACACTCAGACAAACCATTGTTTATTGACAAGAAACCTAAAGTTATGTTTAGAAATAGTGCATCATCAAGTGGAGAAGAACTTCAGGAAAGGGAAGCAAATCACTTTGCTGCGGCATTATTGATGCCAACGAAACTTATAAGAGAAGAAATAATCAATATTGTTGATGAAGATATAAATCCTATTGAATATTTAGCTAAAAAGTTTAAAGTCAGTGAGCAAGCAATGACTTTTAGATTAGCAAACTTAGGCTATGATGTTGGATTATATTAGTACACTTGATAGCTGTCTTGCCACTCCACACACATTTCGCTCCCCTCCTATCGTCGGTTCGCAAAAAGAGTGTTCTGTTCCGTTTTTTTAAAGGACGTTTTGGAAAGAAAACTTTTCAGAAGTTAAGAATAAAAAGACGCTTTTTTTCCCAAAGCAAAGTTACATAACGCAAGTACATTATAGTTCATTGTATATAATCATAAATTCCGTATAGCTATGCTGTTTTGCATAAAATCAGATAGGTTTTCACGCAAGGACCCAAAGAATAATTTTTACTTTGTACTTCGTACATTGATTTTGTCTTTTCCATTCTCCGTTGTGTACTTGGTGGTTTCTATGCTATGTGTTTTAAATCACAAGGATCACAAGGATTTCACAAAGGTTACTAAGGACTTTGAAGTTTGTTTTTCACGCAAAGACGCGTATTTCAATGGTTTATTTCGTACTTAGTGTTCCTTTATGCGCTTAGTGTCTTATGAGTTATTTTTAATCATAAGTTTAAACGTCACAAGAAACTTCGTATTTTTCCCCTACCTTTATTCCTAAATCTGCAGCTTATGAAAAAACATGTTTTTCTAGCATTCGGAATTCTTTTCTTGAATGGGATACTATTTCCGCAATTTTCCACGGCACAAAATAATCCGATAACATTTGAAATCAGCAAAGGATTTGGTAAAGTACAGGGGTATTTTGAAAAAATCGATTATACCATAAAACTAGATAATCCCAGTAACTATCAAATGTCCGGTACTGCCGATGTGGCAAAAATTCAAACGAATAATTCTAAACGGGATGCCGACTTACAAAAGAAAAACTGGTTTGATGCTTCCCAATTTCCTAAAATTAGTATGCAATCGACTTCCGTAGAAAAAGTCAAAGACAACCACTTTACAGCCCAGTTTGATATAACTATTAAAGGAATTACGCAACACAAAACAATTGATTTTTATATCCAAGATCAATGGCTTGTTGCTGATTTTACCTTAAATATCAATGATTTTGATTTGGGGGGTGGCATGATGAAAATACTGGTGGGTAAGGAAGTAGAAGTATCACTTCAACTCCCCTACCCCTAAACACCTTGACAATCTGGCAATAAATAGCGTTAAAAGCAAGACATTTTGGCATTATTCGGGTTTGGCGTAGCATTTGTCATAGAGTACCAAAAATATTGTAGCTATGAATCTAAACAAATTTACTATAAAGTCTCAGGAGGCTATCCAGCAAGCTCAATGGATAGCTCAAAACAGACAACACCAACAAATTGAACCCGACCACTTCTTAAAAGCTTTGTTGGAGGCAGACGAGAACGTTACACCATTTCTATTAAAAAAATTGAATGTTAATATTCCTCTTTTACAAAAAGTAATAGAGGCCAATCTTCAAAGTTATCCCAAAGTGACCGGAGGATCAATTATGCTATCCCGAGACAGTCAAAATGTTCTCAATTCGGCCATTAATGAGGCCAACCAAAAAAAAGATGACTATGTTTCTGTAGAACATTTGTTGATGGCCATTTTTAAATCGGGTGGAAAAACTGCTCAGATTCTAAAGGATCAAGGCGTTACCGCAAAAGGACTCGAAGCAGCGATTAACGAACTCCGTAAGGGGGAAAAAGTAACTTCTGCCAGTGCCGAAGAAACTTATAACGCACTCAATAAATACGCACGAAACCTCAATCAGTTAGCTATTGACAATAAACTTGATCCCGTAATTGGTCGCGATGAAGAAATCAGACGGATTCTTCAAATTCTTTCCCGACGTACCAAAAACAACCCGATGCTAGTGGGTGAACCCGGGACCGGTAAAACGGCTATAGCTGAAGGACTTGCCCATCGTATAGTGGATGGTGATGTACCCGAAAACCTGAAATCTAAAACCATTTTTTCGTTAGATATGGGAGCTTTGATTGCCGGAGCTAAATATAAAGGAGAATTTGAAGAAAGACTTAAAGCTGTCATCAAAGAAGTGACTTCTAGCGACGGTAATATCGTCTTGTTTATTGATGAAATACATACATTAGTAGGTGCTGGTGGTGGTGAAGGAGCTATGGATGCAGCCAACATTCTTAAACCTGCCCTAGCACGAGGGGAATTGCGCGCTATCGGAGCTACAACTTTGGATGAATACCAAAAATATTTTGAAAAAGACAAAGCCTTAGAACGACGTTTTCAAAAAGTGATGGTAGACGAACCGGATACAGAAAGTGCAATTTCCATCTTAAGAGGTATTAAAGAAAAATACGAAACCCACCATAAAGTACGTATCAAAGATGATGCGATTATTGCTGCTGTAGAACTTTCACAACGGTACATTACCAATCGATTTTTACCCGATAAAGCAATCGATTTAATAGATGAAGCCGCTTCTAAACTCCGCATGGAAATCAACAGTAAACCCGAAGAATTGGACGTGCTGGATCGAAAAATCATGCAACTGGAAATTGAAATTGAAGCTATTAAACGCGAAAAGGATGAAGACAAACTCAAAAGCTTGGGTATGGAATTGGCCAATTTAAAAGAACAACGCAATGAGCTGAATGCGAAGTGGAAAAGCGAGAAGGAATTGGTGGAGAATATTCAGCTAATCAAAACCGAAATCGAGCAGTATAAAATGGAAGCTGAAAAAGCCGAACGTGAAGGCGATTACGGTAAAGTAGCTGAATTGCGTTATGGAAAAATTAAAGAGGCACAACAAAAGTTGGAAGAATTACAAAAAATAGTTGCCTTACAGGAAAATTCGTTGATAAAGGAAGAAGTGACTCATGAAGATATTGCTGAAGTGGTCGCCAAATGGACAGGAATTCCGGTAACTAAAATGCTACAAAGCGATCGGGAAAAGTTACTCCTACTCGAAGATCATCTTCACAAACGGGTGATTGGTCAGGAGGAAGCTATTATTGCCGTGAGCGATGCGATTCGACGCAGTCGCGCCGGATTGCAAGATCCTAAAAAGCCCTTAGGTTCATTCTTGTTTCTGGGTACCACCGGCGTGGGTAAAACCGAATTGGCCAAAGCGTTGGCTGAATATCTCTTTGACGACGAAAATGCCATTACCCGTATCGATATGAGCGAGTATCAAGAGCGCCATAGCGTAAGCCGATTAATTGGAGCTCCTCCGGGTTATGTAGGTTATGATGAGGGTGGTCAACTGACTGAAGCGGTGAGACGTCGCCCCTACTCTGTGGTGTTATTGGATGAAATTGAAAAAGCCCACCCCGATACCTTTAATATATTACTACAGGTATTGGATGAAGGTCGACTTACCGACAACAAAGGACGTTTGGCCGATTTTAAAAATACCATCATAATTATGACTTCTAATATTGGAAGCCATTTGATACAGGATAAATTTGAATCATTACAAGATATACAGTCGGCAACAGAAGCTGCAAAAGTGGATGTGTTGGGTTTGTTACGACAAATGGTACGGCCAGAATTTCTCAATCGTATTGACGACATCGTTATGTTTACCCCATTAACGCAACATGAAATTCTAAAAATTGTAGAATTACAACTTAAAAACGTCAGTAAAATGCTAGCTGATCAACACATCACACTCGATGCTACCGAAGAAGCCATCAAATATTTGGCTGAGGCAGGTTTTGATCCGCAATATGGTGCTCGACCCGTAAAGAGAGTCATCCAACGTGAGGTGTTAAACCAATTGTCCAAAGAGATCATCGGCGGAATAATTACTACAGAAAGTATTATTTTATTAGATTGTTTTGATAACAAATTGGTATTCAGAAATCAATAAGCCGTATTAAAACGGCTTATTTTTTAGATACAGCCCCCACTACCCTACTTAAGTTTCTTATTTGTACTTCAGTACCTGGTAGGGTTACTAGAAAATTTGTGTAAAATAACCTCGATACTGGGAATTATCTTTTAAATTTGCGGTTTGTGAGTATTTTATGAAACTACGAGCCGAAAATTTAGTCAAGATATATAAAGGCCGCCAAGTGGTAAAAGGAGTCAGCTTGGAAGTAAACCGAGGAGAAATTGTGGGGTTATTAGGTCCCAACGGTGCGGGTAAAACCACCTCATTTTACATGATCGTTGGACTTATAAAACCCAACCAGGGAAAAATTTTTCTGGACCAAAACGAGATCACACAATTTCCCATGTACAAAAGAGCCCAACATGGTATTGGTTATCTGGCTCAGGAAGCATCAGTTTTTAGAAAATTGACGATTGAAGAAAATATTCTTAGTGTTTTACAACTCACCAAACTTTCCAAAAAAGAGCAACTTCATCGAATGGAGTCTTTGATTGAGGAATTTGGATTAGGGCATATTCGAAAAAACAGAGGCGACTTATTATCTGGAGGAGAACGCCGGAGAACAGAAATCGCCCGGGCCCTAGCCACCAGTCCTAATTTTATATTATTAGACGAACCCTTTGCGGGCGTCGACCCAGTAGCTGTGGAAGACATCCAACGGATTGTTGCCCAACTTAAAAATAAAAATATCGGTATTTTAATTACGGATCACAATGTGCAAGAAACTCTTGCGATAACCGATCGTACTTATCTTATGTTTGAAGGAAGTATTTTAAAACACGGTATTCCTGAAGAGCTGGCCAGTGACGATATGGTGAGGAAAGTTTATTTGGGTCAAAATTTTGAATTGCGTAAAAAGAAATTGGATTTATAATTTATCACCATGACTAGCCTTAAAATGGGCGGTGTGCCCGAGCATTTTAATTATCCTTGGTATCTTACCTTAAAAGACAAAAAATTCACGGAAAGAAATATCAATTTACGCTGGTTAGATTTTCACGGGGGCACCGGCCAAATGTGTAAATCCTTGCGTAATGGTGAAATAGATATTGCCATAATACTGACGGAAGGAATTATCAAAGATATTGCCGAGGGTAATCCTTCCAAAATTGTACAAACCTTTATACAATCGCCTTTATTGTGGGGCATACATGTGGCTCATAACTCCAACTATCAGAGTTTGGAAGAACTGCGAGGTTCGGCTGCAGCTATCAGTAGATATGGCTCAGGATCGCATTTAATGGCTTATGTCAATGCTTTACAATTACAATGGGATTTACAGAACGATTTGCGTTTTGAAGTAGTAGGTGACCTCATGGGAGCTTTAAAATCACTTCCTAACGGTGTCGGTGATTATTTTATGTGGGAAAAATATACTACCAAACCCTTTGTAGATAACGGTATATTTCGATGCTTGGGAGAGTGCCCTACCCCTTGGCCTTGTTTTGTTATTGCTGTTCGAAATCAAATATTAGAAGAAAATCCACAGGCCATCGAAACGATTTTAGAGATAATTAACCAACAAACCCGGTCTTTTAAAGAAATAGAGGGTATTGAACGCCAATTAGCTACCAGGTACCAACAAAAAGAAGAAGACATAGTACAGTGGCTCGCAATCACTGAATGGTCACAAAACCAACTCAAACCTAACGAAGTAGATGCCCTACAAAACCTTTTGTATGAGCTCGATTTATTGTCTCAAAAACATCCTACTCAAAAATATTTACATTTTTTTTAAGTCTACACGCAACCATTTTTCTACAAACACATCTTTTAAACAAAAATAACCATCAATGACGACTTTTTTAATTGTTTTGGGAATATTGATTTTGAGTAATTTCATCTTGTTGCGATTTAGCTGTAATAAAATAAATTCATCTAAAGCACAACCTGAGGAAGAAGAGTAAATTTTCAAAGTTTAGTTAGTTTGTTTCAAAAAAAAGTTCGGGTAAAAACCCGAACTTTTTTAGTTTCTAAAATCTATAAAAACTATTCTTTCATCGCTGCCATCACTGACGCAGACATACGTTTATAGGTTCCGTTTTCCAATCTTTCTCGAATAGAGGAAAAGGCATTGAGGGTTTCTTCAATATCTTCCATTGTATGAGTTGCCGTAGGAATCATTCGTAATAAAATCAATCCTTTGGGGATTACCGGATAGACGACAATCGAACAAAAGATTCGATAATTTTCACGTAAGTCTTTTACTAATGCCATGGCTTCGGGGATACTTCCCTGCAAATAAACGGGTGTTACACAACTTTGAGTAGTTCCGATATCAAACCCTCTATCTTTTAATCCGCCTTGTAGCGCATTGACGTTTTCCCATAGCTTCTCTTTGAGCTCGGGACGAGTACGTAACATGTCCAGTCGTTTTAAAGCACCTTCTACCAAAACCATTTGTAAAGATTTAGCAAACATTTGCGAACGAAGATTGTATTTCAAGTAATTGATAATTTCGGCATCACCGGCTATAAAAGCGCCCGTACTGGCCATAGATTTGGCAAACGTAGCAAAATATACATCGATTTGATCTTGAACACCTTGTTCCTCACCGGCACCTGCCCCAGTTTTTCCTAAAGTACCAAAACCATGCGCATCGTCCACTAAAAAACGGAAATTGTATTTTTTCTTAAGTGCAGCAATTTCTTTTAATTTACCCTGTTCACCCCGCATGCCAAAAACACCTTCTGAAATCAATAGTATCCCTCCACCGGTTTTTTCTGCAATTTTGGTAGCTCGTTCTAGATTTTTCTCTACACTCTCCATATCGTTGTGCTTGTAAGTAAAACGATGTCCGGGGTGCAATCGAACACCGTCTATAATACAGGCATGCGCATCCACGTCATATACAATCACATCGTCTTTAGAAACCAAGGCATCAATAGTAGATACCATTCCCTGATAACCAAAATTTAAAAGATACGCAGCTTCTTTGTTTACAAAAGCAGCCAATTCTTTTTGAAGTTTTTCGTGTAAGTCGGTATGTCCACTCATCATTCGAGCTCCCATGGGGTAAGCAGATCCCCATCTTGCCGCTGCTTCGGCATCCACCTGACGGACTTCAGGATGATTGGCTAAACCTAAATAATCATTAATACTCCAAGTAATTACTTCTTTTCCTTGAAATTTCATCCGGTTTGAAATAGTTCCTTCCAATTTTGGAAAAACAAAATACCCTTCGGCTTGCTCAGCCCATTTTCCTAAAGGACCTTTGTCCTTATAAATTTTGTCAAATAAATCTCTCATTTGAAATGTCTATTTTGAATGCGGCAAAATTAACCAATTATATTCACTGTTAGCTAAAATTAGCCAAAAGAATTATAAACTAAAGAATACGCAATCCGTTTATAACTTGACGCTCAGGTTGTAGTAATACCACTTGATTCTCGGGATTGACAGCCCCCAAAACCAAACACTCACTCATGAAGTTTGCAATCTGTTTAGGAGGGAAATTGACTACGGCTACTACCTGTTTTCCAATCAAACTTTCAGGACTGTAAAAATCGGTTATTTGAGCTGAACTCTTTTTTACGCCTAGGTCTTCGCCAAAATCTATTCGCAGCTGATAAGCCGGTTTGCGAGCTTTTTTAAAAACAGTGGCTTCTAGGATGGTTCCCACCCGAATATCGACAGATTCGAAGATTTCCCAAGAAATCGTATGTAAATTCATTTTTGTAATTTTACGCTTAAAATAATAAGGTTACATTGCGTAAATTTAATACAAAAAAAGAAATGGCACGAACCGAATCTAACATGCTTGAATTGGGGACTTTAGCCCCAGACTTTAATTTACTGAATGTGATAAATGGAAAAATGCTGAGCCGTGATGAAGCATTTGGGAAACACGGACTGGTAGTTATGTTTATTTGCAATCATTGTCCGTTTGTCAAACACGTTAGTGAAGAACTGATGCGTGTGAGTAACGACTATCGGGTACAAGGTTTTGGATTTGTTGGAATAAATAGTAATGATGTATCTCAATACCCCGAAGATTCACCTGAAAATATGATCAAAACCGCGGAAGAAAATAAATACGCATTCCCTTATCTATACGATGAAACCCAAGAAGTAGCACGAGCCTATAAAGCGGCTTGTACGCCCGATTTTTATGTGTTTAACAGTCAGAAAAAATTAGTCTATCGAGGGCAATTAGATGATTCTAGACCGGGTAATGGTATACCAGTTACCGGAAGAGATTTGCGTGAAGCCTTGGATAATATTTTGAGTAATGACCTGCAAAATCCCAATCAAAAACCCAGTATAGGTTGTAATATTAAATGGAAAAATAGTTAATAGGCTAAAGCTGGTATTTAGTATTTTAAGGAAAAATATTCTAAAAACAAAGCCCATTCCAAAAGGAATGGGCTTTTATAAATACACAAAAGAAACCTGTTGCGCATTTAGAAAATAAACAAAAAAGATTGTTCAAATGACTTAAAAAAAGCCGTATATTTATTTGGTTATCAATCAATTAAATAAAATGAACAATCTTATCCAAAACTACGAAATAATTTTGAAAGAATTGAACAATACTTGTTCTCATATTGTCCACAAACCTCAAATCAGGAAGCCAAAACTTCTTGATATAGAACTTGTTGCTTTAAATCTAACAGCCGAATATATGTCTATAATCTCTGAATTACAGTTGTTTAGATGTATCAAAGGAACTGTTTTAGAAAATAAAATAGAGCGTAGCGTCTATAATAAACGAAAGCGGAACTTGTTTGGCTACATAGAAAATATCCGAAAATGCTTGAGTGATAAATTTTCAAGTTTTACCGATGTTTTTATTGTTGATTCTGCTCCTGTACCCATATGTCAAATTAGCAGAGCTAATCGTTCAGGAATATGTCAGTCAGAGCAAATAAAGGCATCCTTTGGTTATTGTTCCTCAAAGAATACAAGATATTTTGGATATAAATTGCACTTGGTTTGTGATAAAAACGGCATCATTCATTCCTTTGATTTCACTCCTGCTAATGTTCACGATATAAACTATCTGACAGACATCAAACACAATCTTTCCGATTGTACTTTAATAGGCGACAGGGGGTACATAAGTGCTGATTATCAGCAGGACTTGTTTAATTCAAGCAACATAGTTGATTAAGCTTGAAATATTAGAAAATAAAAAAACGCTGTAAATTTATTATTTACAGCGTTTTAACAAACATTGGTTATTCACCGAGCGGAGGAAGAGGGATTCGAACCCCCGGAGGTGTGACCCTCAACGGTTTTCAAGACCGCCGCATTCGACCACTCTGCCATTCCTCCAAGCGGGTGCAAATATAAAATCCTTTTTTATTACTTTAAAGCTTTTTGTAAAAAATATTATAAGTTTTATTCTTCTGAGTAAATTATCCTACAACGAGCATATTTCTGTATATTTACACCTCAAAATACACATCCGATGTATCTAAAACAAATACTGGTTTTATTGCTGGTGGCAGTGAGCTTTTTAGGGTGTACCCGAGATGATATTTGTACTGAAGAAACTCCCAAAACCCCACTTTTGAAGGTTAAATTTTTTGATGCCGACAATCCCGATACACCCAAGCCGGTAACCAATTTTTCAATTGTACTTGAAGGTGAAGATTATTTACTGTTTGATCCGATTACCACCGATTCGGCTACCATTCCTTTGCAAACTCATTTGGATAATACCAATTATGTATTTCTTAAAAATTATACTTCTGACACTGTTAATAATTATGATCTAATCCGTTTTAATTATATGCGTCAAGAAGAATACATCAGCCGAGCCTGCGGATTTCGAGTACAGTACACCCAACTCGACGCTACCCTAGAAATTTCTCCAACAACCAATTGGATACAGTCTATTGAAATAGTCAATGATTCTATAAACATTTTACGCCCCAATGATACGCATCTACATATTTATCATTAGTGTATGGGTTTTCTCATCGACTGCGTATGCACAGGAATCTGCCCCTGCACAAGCCGATTCGCTACCCAAACGGGTAGAAAAATTTGGTATTCGGGCCGGAATTGATTTGTACAAACCCATACGTTCATTGATAGACAATGACTATAGAGGTTTTGAAATTATGGGGGATATTCGAGTCTATAAAAGATTTTATTTAGCTGTCGAAATGGGTAATGAACAAAAAACTACTTACGACGACCAGATTACTTCCCAAGGAGCAGGCACGTATTATAAAGGAGGTTTTGATTACAATGCGCATAATAATTGGGGAAATTTAAACAATATGATTTTTGGAGGACTGCGATATGGTATTTCAACCTTTAATCAAGAACTCCTCTCCTACTCCATTGCAATGAGTCACCCGGTGTTTGGCGAAGATATTCGTTGGGTCAATCAAGAATTTTCCGGACTTTCGGCTCATTGGTTGGAAGCAGTTACGGGCGTTAAAACAGAAGTTTTAAATAACTTGTACCTCTCTATTACCTTACAACTCAAATGGAGATTGGGAGAAACACAGCCCGAAAATTTTGAAAACCTCTTTATTCCAGGTTTTGGAAGAACGTATGAAAACAGTAAGTTTGGGGCTGAAATTAGATACGGTATCTCTTATTTGATACCGGTAATTAAAAGATAATAAATCGTAAATTTGCATTAAACAAAATTTGAAATAAAATGAGTAAAAAAGTTGTTATCGTTTCTGCAGTTCGTACACCTATCGGAAGTTTTATGGGCAGTTTGTCTTCTTTTACTGCTGCTCAATTAGGAAGCTTTGCTATTCAAGGAGCCTTGGAGAAAATTAATTTGAAACCTGAATTAGTCGATGAAGTGTATATGGGTAATGTCGTACAAGCCGGAGTAGGCCAAGCACCAGCGCGTCAAGCGGCTCTAGGTGCCGGACTACCTGCCACCGTACCTTGTACTACTGTCAATAAAGTGTGTGCTTCTGGAATGAAAGCGGTTATGATGGCTGCTCAAGCTATTAAGAGTGGCGATGCAGATATAATCATTGCCGGTGGTATGGAAAGCATGAGTAACATTCCGCATTACGCTTATTTGAGAAACGCTACCAAATTTGGTCCGGCTACTTTAATCGACGGGCTTCAAAAAGATGGTTTAGTAGATGCCTACGATAACAACGCAATGGGCGTGTGTGCAGATGCTTGTGCCCAGGAGTACCAAATTAGTCGGGAAGAACAAGATGCCTTTGCTATTAGCTCTTACGAGCGCTCGGCAACAGCGTGGAAGAATGGAAAGTTTGCGGAGGAAGTTATTCCCATTTCGGTACCACAGCGCAAAGGTGATCCTATCCTTTTTGCTGAAGATGAAGAATACAAAAATGTATTTTTAGATAAAATCCCTGCTTTGCGACCTGCTTTTACCAAAGATGGAACAGTGACTGCAGCTAATGCCTCGACCATCAATGATGGTGCAGCCGCCTTAATCCTCATGAGTGAATCCAAAGCACAAGAATTAAATCTACAACCTCTGGCCTATATTGAGGGATATGCTGATGCCGCACACCAACCGGAATGGTTTACGACAGCACCAGCTAAAGCTTTGCCCAAAGCCTTAGAAAAAGCGGGTAAAACTATAGATGAAGTTGATTATTTTGAGTTTAACGAAGCTTTTTCAGTGGTAGGATTGGCCAATATGAAAATATTGGGTTTACCCGCGGCTAAAGTCAATGTCAATGGAGGTGCTGTATCTCTAGGCCATCCTCTCGGATGTAGTGGAGCGCGTATTATTGTAACACTCATCCATGTTTTATCTCAAAATCAAGCCCAGGTTGGAGCTGCTGCTATCTGTAACGGAGGCGGTGGAGCATCTGCCATTGTAATAAGTAGGTAGTATGAAATACGGCCTTTGCCACCTCTCTATAGTTCCGGTACGGAAAGAAACCTCTGATACTAGCGAATTGGTAACCCAATTACTCTATGGAGATATCTTTAAAATTACCGAACAACGGAAAAATTGGTGTAAGATTTCTATACATTTTGACGCCTATGAAGGATGGATTGATTGTAAGCAATATGTAGAAATCACGGCTCAAGATTTTGAACAAATTGCCCAAGAACCACCTCGAGTAATTACTGATTTAGTGGAATTTATTACTCTTGAAAACAACCACTTACAGACTGTTACCCTAGGTGCTACCATCAACGGTAAAGACATCTTAAATCACGGTTTTGAAGGTACTATAAGTCAGACACAACGGACTCGTGAAAAGCTGTTAGATACGGCATTAATGTATTTGAATACTCCTTACTTGTGGGGAGGTAAAACACCCTTTGGCATTGATTGTAGTGGATTTACCCAAATGGTTTATAAAATCAACGGCTATGCACTACTACGTGATGCATCTCAGCAAGCTACTCAAGGTGAAGCCTTGAGTTTTATAGAAGAGTGTGAACCGGGAGATTTAGCCTTTTTTGATAATGCAGAAGGGGTTATTACTCATGTGGGAATGGTACTCCAAAATCAAAAAATTATTCACGCTCACGGCTGTGTTCGTTTAGATCATTTAGATTATACCGGAATTTTTAATTGTGATTTACAAAAATATACTCATAAATTACGTGTACTCAAAAGAATAATATAAAAAAAATCCCGAAGAAATTCCTTCGGGATTTTTTTTTTAGAAAACTAAATTCTTATTGATCTCCTTGAAGAGTTTCACGTATTTTTTTAGCTTCAGCGTCATCTCCAAGAATGGTATAGATGTTCATCAAAGTTCTTTTTAACTCTACATCGTCTTTCTTTATTTCAGTAGCTTTTTTGAAATAAGGGATAGACTCTCTATACAAGCCATACAATTGCTCTTGAAGTTGATCGTACTTTTTATTATCAGCAGCAGACATACCCAAGCTATTCATTTCTTCCACCAACTCATCTCCTTTTTCAATAATCAAAAGCGCATAGTTGATGTTGGCGTTGTAATAATTGGGCTCTATTTCAAGAGCTTTTAAGTAGTATTTTTGAGCATTGTCAAAATCTTTCATATTGGCAGCACTAACTCCCAGGTTAAAATACAATTCGTGATTGTCGGGATCACTCGCAACCACTTGCTGCATTAACTCATTGTATTTTTTCATATCGTTCAATTTTAAAGCAATCGTTGCTTCAGCTTGAACTAATGAAATATCATTGGGTGAAACTGCACGAGCCTCAGCAATCAAAGTTTTGGCTTTATCTAGATTGTCTTGATCAATGTACAAAATGCCTAAACTGGAAATAATATCGGCTCTTTTTGAGGCAGACACTTCTTCCGTGGGTTTGATATATTGACCGGTTTTTAATAACAAATCACGATCCGCTTTATCTTCAAAGCGCTCTATTTCACCAGTGTCCTTATGTGTAGCCGTGTAAAGCTTAGTCACTCCTTGGTAATTTAAATCTAGTAACTTTTCAAAATGACCAATCGCTTGCGAATAATTTTTAGCATTTACCAAATTGATTGCTGCATAATACAGATCTGAAGTATCCTGCGGACTCAACGTGTAACTGGCAAGTAATTTGTCAGCAGCCGATTGATAGTTTCCGGCATTTTGATCACCCACCGCAGAGTTAAAGATTTTTATCCTCAGGCTGGAAAGTTCGCCTTCTAATCCTCGGGCGTGTTTACTGTTTAAAGTTTTTAATTTTTCAAAGGCTTTCGCACTTTTAGAAGCCTCTTCAGCACTCATATTGGGTTTTCCGGCATAAGCTCGACCCAAATTAAGATAGTATTCTGCTTGGATATCTTCATCAGCACTCTCAATGGTACCTTCCAAGGTTTTTAGAGTAGAAATAGCTTCCGTGAAAGAACCTTGCTTGATGAGTTTTGAAGCATTACGCAATTCTTTCTTCTGGGAATATACACTCATTCCTACTAGTAAGAATGACAGTATAAAAAGGGATCTTGTTTTCATAGTTATAAATATAGGCTTAATGTTAATCTTTATTTTCGGTATCAAGTTCTATACCATCTTCAGATGGCGTTGATGTGTCCTCTTCCTCACGCATCGCTTTAGCAACGGCTGCAATAGCATCGTCTTCTCTTACTTTTATCAAACGAACCCCCTGGGTTGCTCGTCCCATCACACGCAAATCGTCCACCTTCATCCGAATGGCAATTCCTGATTTATTGATAATCATCAAATCATCGCCATCCGTTACGTTTTTAATGGCCACTAATTTTCCTGTCTTTTCAGTGATGTTTATGGTTTTAACCCCTTTTCCACCGCGGTTGGTTACCCGGTAAATGGCCTCACCATCTTCCGGATCATCGATAAAAGTACGTTTGCCGTATCCATTTTCTGAAACCACTAAAACAGTCTCTGTTTTAGGGTCTTCAATGGTTATCATTCCAATTACTTCATCCTGTTCATCCGCCAAGGTAATACCACGAACACCGGCTGCATTTCTACCCATGGGGCGAATTTTGTTTTCCTCAAAGCGAACGGCTTTACCTGATTTAACGGCTAGCATCACTTGGCTATCACCGGTCGTTAATCGGGCTTCTAACAATTCGTCGTCTTCCCGTATGGTAATTGCATTTATTCCATTGGCACGAGGACGTGAGTATTGCTCCAACGAAGTCTTTTTAACAATTCCTTTTTTGGAAGCCATAATCACATAATGATTATTAATATAATCCTCATCTTTTAAATCTTGGACACAAATAAACGCTTTTACCTTGTCGTCTTGTTCTATATTAATAAGGTTTTGGATAGCGCGACCTTTCGAACTTTTGCTTCCCTCGGGGATTTCATACACACGTAACCAAAAACATTTTCCTTTTTGAGTAAAGAAAAGCATATATTGGTGGTTTGTACCCACAAAAATATGCTCTAAAAAGTCTTCATTACGAGTGGCAGAAGCTTTTTGCCCTACACCACCCCGATTTTGAATTTTGTATTCAGCCAATGGAGTTCGTTTGATATAACCGGCGTGTGAAATAGTAATAACTACTTGTTCGTCTGCGATTAAGTCAAATATAGAAACATCCCCTCCTGAATATTCAATAGTAGAACGGCGTTCGTCTCCATATTTCTCTTTCACCTCAAGGAGTTCGTTTTTGATAATTTCCATGCGCCGTTCAATTTTGGCCAGAATATCTTTGTAATCCTCAATAGTTTTTAAAAGTTCTTCATATTCACTACGCAACTTGTCTTGCTCCAGCCCCGTCAACTGTCGTAAGCGCATTTCAACAATAGCACGAGCCTGAATTTCAGATAATTCAAAACGGTCAATCAATTTCTGACGAGCTTCATCAGCATTGGCCGATGAACGAATCAGTTGAATTACTTCGTCAATATTATCAGAAGCAATAATTAAACCCTCTAAAATATGTGCGCGTTCTTCTGCTTTACGCAAAAGATATTCGGTACGTCGGGTGACCACTTCATGGCGGTGTTCGACAAAATAATGAATCAGTTCTTTGAGATTAAGCAACTGCGGTCTACCATTAACCAGCGCAACATTATTTACTGAAAATGAAGACTGTAAAGAAGTGTACTTAAAGAGAGTATTTAATACTATATTCGGAACTGCATCCCTTTTGAGCACATATACTATACGCATACCATTGCGGTCCGACTCATCCCGAATATTAGCTATACCTTCAATTTTTTTCTCATTAATTAAATCGGCGGTTTTCTTAATCATATCCGCCTTATTCACCTGGTAAGGTATTTCGGTTACAACCAAACATTCCCGACCATCAATTTCTTCAAAATGAGTTTTAGCACGAAGAACTATTCTTCCTCTTCCGGTTTCAAAAGCTTCTTTTACACCTTCGTAACCGTAAATAATTCCTCCTGTTGGAAAATCTGGAGCTTTAACGTGCGTCATCAACTCCGCAATTTCAATATCTTGATTGTCGATATAGGCTACAATGCCGTCGACAACTTCCGACAAGTTATGTGGAGGCATATTGGTAGCCATCCCTACGGCAATTCCGGAAGCCCCATTAATGAGTAATCCGGGGATTTTGGTGGGTAAAACCGTTGGCTCCTCGAGCGAATCGTCAAAATTTAATTGAAAATTAACCGTTTCCTTTTCAATATCAGCCAACATCTCTTCCGATATTTTCTGCATACGAGCTTCGGTATAACGCATCGCTGCCGGACTGTCACCATCTATCGAACCGTAATTACCTTGACCGTCAACCAACATATAGCGAAGGCTCCAATCTTGAGCCATTCGTACCATGGCATCATATACTGAAATATCTCCGTGTGGGTGGTATTTACCTAGTACCTCTCCCACGATACGTGCCGATTTTTTATAGGGTGTATTAGATCGCAAACCCAATTCATGCATACCAAAAAGCACGCGACGATGTACCGGTTTCATACCATCTCTGACATCGGGTAAAGCACGTGACACAATGACCGACATAGAATAATCTATGTAGGAGGATTTCATCTCTTCCTCGATATTAATGGGAATTAATTTTTCGCCATCATTCATAGTATAAATATTTAAATTTTATTGAGTCAATAATTATCTCGCAATATACGCATTTCCTAAGTGTTTTTAAGGTATCCAAACATTATTTTTCTTGGTTTTTATTAACAAAACTTAGACAATAAATCGTTGATAAAATTTACCTATTAATTTAGAGTTAGTGAACATTTTTCACCAATTTAGCTACACTACCTATTCAGGAATGGTTTTTGTATATGAGTAGAAAAATTTGTAAATTTGATAATTGATATTTCTCTTTATGGAAGATAATTTTTCACCCAGAGTAAAAGACGTAATAGCATACAGCAAGGAGGAGGCATTGCGGTTAGGACATGATTATATAGGAACGGAGCACCTTATGCTTGGATTACTAAGAGATGGGGGCGGTAAAGCAATAGATTTACTCCACGCCTTAAACGTCGATTTAAATCAGCTGCGACGTAAAGTAGAAATACTTAACCCAGCCGATCCACAGACTCATAACCTTCCGAATGATAAAAAAAACTTACACCTCACTCGGCAGGCAGAACGCGCTCTAAAAACTACCTTTTTAGAAGCCAAACTCTTTCAAAGTAACTCCATTAATACGGCTCATTTACTCTTGTGTATTTTGAGAAATGAAAATGATCCTACTACCAAGTTACTACACAAATTAAAACTAGATTACGATACCGTCAAGGAAAAATTTAAATTAATGATTACAAAAGAAGAAGAAGATAATAAATATACCCCTCCCGTTTCTGAATCCTTTTCTAATGAGGACGACGATAACTCCAGTCAAGAGAGTTCTAAAGACGATGCAATGGGGTCTGCTGGCCTGGGGTCTCGTGTCAACAAAAAATCTAAAACCCCGGTATTAGATAATTTCGGAAGAGATTTAACCGCATTGGCTGAAGAGGGTAAATTAGACCCAGTGGTGGGACGTGAAAACGAAATCCAACGAGTTTCCCAAATCCTAAGCCGAAGAAAAAAGAACAATCCGCTACTTATCGGTGAACCCGGTGTTGGTAAATCGGCGATTGCCGAAGGCTTAGCACTACGAATTATTCAGAAAAAAGTGTCTCGTATCCTGTTTGATAAACGAGTGGTTACACTCGACTTGGCCAGTTTGGTGGCGGGCACTAAATACAGAGGTCAATTTGAAGAACGTATGAAAGCGGTGATGAACGAACTCGAAAAAAATGACGACATCATCCTATTCATAGACGAAATTCACACCATCGTTGGTGCCGGAGGTGCAACCGGTTCTTTAGATGCCTCCAATATGTTTAAACCTGCTTTAGCTCGAGGCGAAATTCAGTGTATTGGTGCTACTACGCTTGACGAATACAGACAATATATCGAAAAGGATGGTGCGCTGGAACGACGTTTTCAAAAAGTGATAGTCGAACCCACTAGCGTGGATGAGACAATTACTATACTCAACAATATCAAAGACAAATACGAGTTACACCACAATGTTATTTACACCCCAGAGGCTATCGAAGCCTGTGTGCATCTTACAAATCGGTATATCTCGGATCGATTTTTACCCGATAAAGCCATTGACGCCTTAGACGAAGCAGGGTCTCGAGTGCATATTAACAACATTCATGTTCCTGAAAATATACTCGAAATTGAGAAAAAATTAGAAGAAGTTCGCGAGCTCAAAAATACAGTGGTAAAAAGACAGCGCTATGAAGAGGCCGCTAAATTAAGAGATGATGAAAAGAAACTTGAAAAAGAACTGGCTATTGCCCAAGAAGAATGGGAAAATGAGTCCAAACAACACCGTGTGACTGTTACTGAAGAAAATGTAGCCGAAGTGGTTTCCATGATTTCCGGAGTACCGGTAAATCGAATTGCACAAACGGAACTCAACAAACTCTCTGAACTTCATAAAAACATCAAAGGGAAAGTTATTGGACAAGATCAAGCGGTGGACAAAGTGGTTCGAGCAATTCAACGCAATCGCACCGGACTGAAGGACCCCAACAAACCCATTGGTTCATTCATCTTTTTAGGGCAAACCGGAGTCGGTAAAACTCAGTTGGCTAAAGTATTGGCCAAAGAACTTTTCGATTCTGAAAGTGCACTGATTCGTATTGATATGAGTGAGTATATGGAAAAATTTGCCATCTCTAGACTCATTGGTGCTCCTCCGGGATATGTGGGGTATGAAGAAGGGGGGCAACTCACCGAAAAAATACGACGCAAACCGTATGCAGTTGTACTTTTAGATGAAGTAGAAAAAGCACACCCCGACGTGTTCAACTTGTTATTGCAAGTATTGGACGACGGTTATCTAACGGATAGCTTGGGAAGAAAAATTGATTTTAGAAATACCATTCTCATTATGACTTCCAATATCGGTGCCCGAAAAGTAAAAGATTTCGGACAGGGTGTCGGTTTTAGTACAGCTGCTCGACTCGAACAAGCTGATGAAATTTCTAAAAGCATTATTGAAAATGCCCTTAAAAAAGCATTTGCTCCTGAGTTCTTAAACAGAATTGACGATGTGATGGTATTTAATCCGCTGGAGAAAGAAGACATTCGAGTTATTATCGAAATTGAATTGGCAAAACTTTTCGAACGAATTGCCGGCTTGGGTTACCACTTAAAACTCACCGAAAAGGCTAAAGACTTTATTGCCGAAAAAGGTTTTGACAAAGAATACGGTGCCCGTCCTCTCAAACGAGCTATTCAAAAATATATTGAAGATTTATTGGCCGAGGAAATCATTTCCTCCCATTTAGAAGAAGGTGATACCATTCAAATGGACACCAATAAGGAAGGTACCGAGTTAAAAATCAAAATTACCAAACCTAAAAAAGCGACCGAATCTTAATAACACTGAAAAAAGAGCAAAATAAATTTTTGCTCTTTTTTTTGACAACTATACCTACCCCATTACTTAATTACTATTTTCTTTGGAAACATTAAATAGTGACATCTAGACTGCTTTAACAAATATGGGGGTATTTTGTTGATTATTTCTAAAGGAGTTTCCGGGTAAATTTGTGATTTCTTGTCTATCTTGCGAAGCAAAAGCAAGTAGATTAACAATCGATAACAACAAATTATTTTCTATGAAAAATGTAGCTATAATCGGAGCCGGAACTATGGGTAACGGCATTGCACACACCTTTGCTCAATACAATTACCAAGTACACCTGATTGATGTTTCTGAGCAATCCTTACAACATGGACTAGAAACTATCGAAAAAAACTTGGATCGAATGGTGGCTCGAGAAACCCTAACAGCCGATCAAAAACAACAAACCTTAAACAATATTACCACCAATTCCCAACTAGAAGCGGGAGTTAAATCGGCTGATTTAGTAGTAGAAGCAGCTACTGAAAACGTCGATTTAAAACTTTCTATATTTAGAGATTTAGACAAATACTGTCCTGAAAACACCATTTTAGCAACCAACACTTCCTCCATTTCAATTACGCAAATAGCTGCTGTTACCAAACGACCTTCCCAAGTAATTGGAATGCATTTTATGAACCCAGTGCCCATTATGAAACTGGTAGAAATTATTAAAGGATATAGCACTTCTGAATCCACCTATCAAACCGTAAAAGAAATTTCACTAAAACTGAATAAAGTTCCTGTAGAAGTAAACGATTACCCTGGTTTTGTAGCCAATCGTATACTGATGCCGATGATCAACGAAGCGATAGAAACGCTCTATAACGGAGTGGCCGGAGTCCAAGAAATTGATACCGTCATGAAACTGGGCATGGCTCACCCCATGGGACCTCTACAGTTAGCTGATTTTATTGGTTTAGATGTTTGTTTATCGATCCTACAAGTGATGTATAACGGTTTCAAAAACCCGAAATACGCCCCCTGCCCTTTACTGGTGAATATGGTAATGGCCGGTAAATTGGGAATCAAATCGGGGGAAGGATTTTATGATTATTCCGAAAGCAAAAAAGCCGAAAAAGTGGCCACTATGTTTTTAAAATAAACTACCATGAGTACCCGAGAAAAAGTACAAGAAATAAGTGAAGTTGATGTTTTAGACGAACAAAACCGAGAATTGGTTTTGTTTAATGATGATGTCAACACCTTTGACCATGTCATTGAAACCTTAATTCGTGTATGTGATCACACCCCTGAGCAAGCCGAACAGTGCACTATCATTGTTCATTATAAAGGAAAATGCACCGTTAAAACCGGTTCTTATGACGATTTGGAACCCCGTTGCAGCTTACTTTTAGATGCCGGGCTCAGTGCCGAGATCATGTAAGGTAAAGTAAAATTTTTATACAAAAAGTACTCCTCACCGAGTACTTTTTTTTTATCTACCCAGAAACTGTTTTCTTTTTTCCCTTACGGGAAATAAAGAGCTAAACGCTTCACTATTTTAAGAAGAGCCGAGTTTTGCGATGCAATGTCTCGATAATAGCAAAAATAGAGATTTGATAAATAAAAAAACGCTCAAGCAAGTTGGGCGTTTTTAGAAAGTGTTTATTTGATTTGTGACCTCGGCAGGATTCAAACCTGCAACCTTCTGAGCCGTAATCAGATGCGCTATTCAGTTGCGCCACGAGGCCTTTTGTGGGTGCAAATATATTTCTTTTTTATCTTTACTGCAAAAATGAATCTAGAAAAATACATACGTTCCATCCCGAATTTCCCTGTACAGGGCATACTTTTTAGAGATATAACACCCCTACTCCTACAACCGAAAGCTGTATCTTATTGTTTAGAAAGTCTTTTGGCTCATTTGAAGGATCAAAAAATTGATAAAGTGGCTGCTATTGAAGCTCGAGGATTTATTTTTGGAAGTTTGCTCGCTCAACATTTACAAGTCGGTTTTATACCTATTCGCAAAGCTGGCAAATTACCCGGGGAGACCTATACAGAAAATTACGGTCTTGAATATGGTGACGATGTACTCCAACTTCATACGGATGCCATTTTACCCGGTGAAAAAATAGTTTTGCATGACGATTTGTTAGCCACCGGAGGTACTGCCTTAGCAGCTTGTAATTTGATTGAAAAGGCCGGAGGACTTGTTACTCAGTGTAGTTTTATTATTGAGTTAGCGGAGCTGGAAGGTAGAAAGAAAATAGGTAACTACCGATCCCATAGTTTACTACAATTTTAAAACCTTTTTGTGAACCGTACCAAATTCTCCCCTAAAAACCACCAATAAGGTACCGCTCCATTCCGGGTTAAGGGATAGGGTTACATTTCCATTTCCATGAAGAAGCTGTTGGGAGTATAATTCTTGTCCCAAGATATTGTAAATGGCAATATCAATGGGACCCGGAATTTGTTTAAGCGAAAAAGATACCTGATCGTACGTGGGATTCGGATAGGGACCGGTTATATTTTGTGAAGCCCACTCACTGATTCCTAAAGTTCCAATAGTAAATGTCCAATAGCCCTCGGGGGCAACTAACGGCCTGGACAAGCTTTTTCCAGTATTGGCTTGAGCCCAGATATAGTATTCTATTTTCTGAGCATCTGTAGGTACGGTTAACAAAGTGCTCCATTGGTCGTCTTGTACATGCGACATGGCTATTTCTTCAAAGTTTTCATCACCAGAAACCCGCCAATAGACTTTCGCTTGTTGAATTCCTGAAATGTGCTTAATCCATGCATCCACCGGAATATCTACAGTAGTGTTGGTTTCCACAATTTTTTCGTGTACAATTAATAGAGGGTCGGCTACGCCAATGGTATGTGTAATACAGTGTATAGCTCCTCCTAAGGAAATTAAATTTTCAGCCGTATTGTCCACATCTATTCCTACTACGGTATATCCGGGCATCAAGGCTTCTAACTGTTGCAAAGCGGGTATATCTACTTCCGGACGGTAGGTGGGTACCAAAATAATTTTATTGACAATAACCGCATTGGTGTAGGTACGGTAGGCTCCTCCAGTATCGGGATAATTTCCCGAAGGACTTGGCGGGGCATCAATCCAATGTACCGTATAAGGATTTCCGAAAGGAGTTAAAAAATTGCTTAATACATAATCGATATTCTCTTGTATAAAAGGACCATCGGCAACTCCTTCGGGATATTTACTAACCAACAAAGTTTCTTCATCTAACAATTTCATGTGCATATCTATGTGGTGAATCCCATCATAAGGGAGTACATCCATTTTAATATAGCGATCGATACCCATATATTCTGCCATAATTTGATCGATATCAGCTTCTGTTTTCGGACTAACTCCATAGGGATTTCCGGCCGCGTTTTCCATAGTGACTAAATGGGAGGCAAAAGCCGTTCCGATACCGTCTGACATAAAATTCCCACCGGTATTAACCAAATCGGCAGGTGCCGAAACCGTTGCGTATAAAGGTACTCCTATATAACTGGCTTGATAAATAGGAATATCGTCATCGTCAGGTCGGGGCCGGTTATAAATCCATTCTACCAAAGCCCGCTCCCCCACATCGTCAGTATACACTGTATTACCTGCATAATCCCGAATCCAAATACTATTGGAAGCCGCATTAATAAATTCGACTTTTGTCAAATCAATACCGTTAGATTGAAGATAACTTTCAACAGCGGCTGGGTTTTGAGTGACAATTAACACCTGACACTCTTGGATGGCCGCCTCCACAATTTGGCGTTGTATATTACTAAATTGATTGGTCCATCGAATGACTAAATATTCTACCTCTTCCCATTGTGCCGAAGTACGAACCTCTTCGCTGGGTGGTGGTGACACTCGGGTAGCGTTAAAGCTAAAATCTACAATCAACGATTTTTCCTGATTGGTCAAACCGATAGGTAAAACTTCCGTTTCTTGGGCTACTATACTAGAAGTCGCAACGAATACCCCTATTAGAAAGGATATGATTTTTCTTTTCATAAAAATGAGTTATAAAAACAATGCATTTTTGGTTACAAAATAGCGATACCCCAGCAGGATTAATTGCCATTTTTTAGCTTTAGAAATATCCAAGCCTCGTTTAGTAAAGCTGGGTAAAATCCATTTGTTCAACCGAGCCAGTATTCGAAAAAAAATTTTTTTCATCGGTACAATGTACAAAAAAAACTCTTTCTAAGTGGGTACTTAGAAAGAGTTTCGGTATAAAGTTGGAATAAATTTATTTATTATAGAGCCGCTACTTGTCTGCTTAATTGTGACTTTAAGTTGGCAGCTTTATTGGCGTGTATAATATTCTTTTTGGCCAATTTATCAATCATAGATACAACTGTAGGAAACAATTTTTGAGCTTCTGTTTTATCAGTAAGTTCTTTCAATTTTTTAATTGCAGTACGAGTTGATTTATGTTGATACCGGTTACGAAGTCTTTTAGCCTCGTTACTTCTAATTCTCTTAATCGCTGATTTATGGTTTGCCATAATTTTTCTAATAAACGGTCTTAAACTTTTTAGTAGCCCGTAAGGGAATCGAACCCTTCCTACCAGGATGAAAACCTGGCGTCCTAACCGATAGACGAACGGGCCATTTTTAGGAGCAGTCTTTCTTAGAATTTTTAATTTCAATCCAAGCGCAGACAACTCAAATTTGCGGTTGCAAAAATAGCATAATTTTTTAAACCTACAATTCTAAAAACACTTTTTTTAAAAATTAATATGCTTTCGCGAAAAGCACTCTTTTTTTCGAGGGTTTACCACTATATACACAGAATCCACTTTCTTCATTGGCATGCAACGGAATACAGCGTAAAGTTGCTTTGGTACTCGTTTTAATCGCTTCTTCGGTTTCTACCGAGCCGTCCCAATGGGCACTGACAAATCCCCCTTTATTTTCAATCACCTCTTTGAACTCTTCAAAGGTATTCACTTCGGTGATGTGAGCATTTCGATACGCCAAGGCTTTGTCATACAAATGCTGCTGAATTTCTTCTAACAATTGCCTGATTTGCTGTGCCAGACCCTCCACAGGCATGGTTTGCTTGGTAAGTGTATCGCGTCGAGCCACCTCTACCGTTCCCTCAGCCACATCTTTCGGCCCAATAGCAATACGCAAAGGCACACCTTTTAACTCGTATTCATTAAATTTCCACCCCGGCTTGTGGGTATCCCGATTATCAAATTTCACTCGTAAACCTGCCTGACGCAATTCTTGTGCAATAGTCTGTCCAGCTGCAGTTACATCAGCCCATTGTTCATCGTTTTTATAAATAGGTACAATTACCACTTGATCCGGGGCTAGGTTCGGTGGTAAAACCAAACCGTGGTCATCACTATGCGTCATGATGAGCGCCCCTATTAAGCGGGTAGATACGCCCCAGGAGGTGGCCCAAACATATTCTAACTTGCCTTCCTTAGAGGTAAATTTCACATCAAATGCTTTCGCAAAATTCTGACCTAAAAAATGAGAAGTACCTGCTTGAAGCGCTTTTCCATCTTGCATCAAAGCTTCTATACAATAAGTATCTACGGCACCCGCAAAACGTTCATTTTCGGATTTAACTCCTTTAATAACCGGAATTGCCATAAAATTTTCTACAAAATCGGCATACACATTCAACATTTGCTCGGCTTCGGCAATGGCTTCCTCTTGAGTGGCATGAGCTGTATGCCCTTCTTGCCATAAAAACTCCGAAGTCCGTAAAAACAAACGAGTACGCATTTCCCAACGAACCACATTGGCCCATTGATTGACTAATATGGGGAGATCTCTATACGATTGAATCCATTTACGGTAAGTATCCCAAATTATAGTTTCCGAAGTAGGCCGTACAATTAGTTCTTCCTCCAATTTGGCCTCTTCATCCACAATAATACCACTGCCGTCTTCTGCATTTTTTAATCGGTAATGGGTAACTATCGCACATTCCTTGGCAAAACCATCTACGTGACTGGCTTCTTTAGAAAAATAGGATTTGGGTATAAATATTGGAAAATAGGCATTTTGATGTCCGGTTTCTTTAAACATTCGATCCAATTCCGCTTGTACTTTTTCCCAAATGGCATATCCGTAGGGTTTGATTACCATACACCCTCGTACTCCTGAATTTTCCGCTAAATCTGCTCTGATTACTAACTCATTATACCATTTGGAATAATCTTCTGCTCTGGTGGTTATATTCTTTCCCATATAGCTATAGTTGGCACAAATTTTGTTAAATATAATATAGTGTAGTGTTTAATTGTGCAAAACTACTTAAATTTATGGTGTCTAACAATTAAAAGCCGTTGTTATGAAAACTTTTTTTAAACCTTATTCTCTTACTAAACTTTCAGTCGTAACCGTTTCATCATGGATGCTTTTGAGCTGTGGAAGTGGTCGCGAAACTGCTTACAATGATAATGACGGTATTTACAATTCATCTGTTGTAACACATTCTGAACAAAATTCGAATTATTACCAACAATATTTTAGAACCAAAGCCCAACAATACGATCAAGTAGTTTCTGAAACTGATGATTTAATTTTTACCGATATTGAAAGCTATACCTCTTCCGGCTATGTGGATGAAAATGGAACGATCTATGAAGAGTACAGTGGTGGTTATGGAGGCTGGGGAGATACCAGTAGTGAAGTGACCATCAATGTGTACCCCAACTATAGTTACGGCTATTATTGGTATCGTCCTCACTGGTGGTATTACAGCGGTTGGGGTATGAGTTATTGGGGCGGTTATTACGGTCCATCCTGGTATTGGAACTGGTACTACCCATCTTATTATTACGGATGGGGCTGGCATTGGGGCGGACACTACCATCATTATCATTATCCTTATTATGGGGGGTATGACAATTATGTAGTTTATAATCGAGGTCGTAAAAACACCGATTTTATCTACCGAGGTACCGGGTCCAGAGGGTTTGAAACCTCCGGCAGAAGTAGTTATTCACAACGTGAATCAAGCCGAAGAAATGATAATTCAACGTATAGTCGAAATAGAATAGACAATTCCCGTTCTAATGATGTCATTAGAAATACCAATAGAAATAATTCGATTATCAATCGAAATAACAACACCGATAGAAATAGAAATAATTCGGTGATTGATAGAAATTACAACACCGGCAGAAACAATTCGGTAATCAACCGAAATACTAACACCGGTAGAAATAATTCTACTATTAACCGAAACACCAATACCGGTAGAAATAACTCTACCATTAACCGAAGTAATAGTAATCAAGGTCGATCCGGTTCCTTTAATTCGGGCAGTAGCCGCTCTTCCGGAGGAAGTTCGGGTATGCGAGGCGGAAGCAGTGGAAGTAGCCGAGGCGGTAGAGGCTAGTTATATAAAATAGAGGCTAGTTATTTAAAAAGTATTCGTTGCTATGAAAAGATTTTTTTTCCAATCCCTATTTTTATTTTTCGGTTTAACCTCCTTTTCACAAAGCATATCGGAAGCGCTTCGATATTCGGAAGAAGGTGTTTATGGAACCGCTCGATATACTTCCCTAAGTGGTGCTTTTGGTGCCTTAGGGGGTGATGTATCGTCCATACAACTCAATCCGGCGAGTTCGGCAGTTTTTATTACCAATACAGCCAATGCCTCTTTGGGGGTATTTAGTCATAAAAATAAAGCAAATTACTTTGGTACTACGGCCACTGATGGCCATAACACCTTAGAATTCAATCAAGCAGGTGGTGTATTTGTGTACGACAACCCTCAGGAAAATTCGGTTTTGAAAAAATTTACTTTGGGTATTAATTACCAACTGACCAATAACATGGATACCAATTTGTTTATCCAAGGACAAGGTAATACTTCCATAGCACAATATTTTTTACATTACGCGCAAGGGGTGCCGCTCGATTTATTACAAACCCTTCCCGGAGAATCTGTTACTGATTTGTACGCTTATTTGGGTAGAAATTTTGGCTTTGGCCACCAACAGGCACTTCTAGGCTATCAAGCATATATTATTGACCCATTAGACCCAGATAATACCTCAGGTACCGAATATGTATCTGCCATAGCACCCGGTACATTTAGTCACGAAATGGCAAATATTTCACAAGGTTATAACACCAAAACGACTCTTAACTTAGGTGCTCAACTGGGGAACCACTTTTTTGTAGGTGTGAATTTTAATATCCATGCCCTGCAATATTTGCAAAACAATTTCTTTTATGAAGGAAATTCCAACCCGGGAAGTGTGGTAAATCGAGTGTATTTTGATAATTATCTTGGAGTAGAAGGCAGTGGCTTTTCTACACAATTGGGAGTTATAGCCAAAACCAATAACAACTTTAGATTTGGATTAACTTACCAAAGTCCTACCTGGTTTATCATGTACGAAGAGCTTCGACAAGCTATTGAAACACGCCGTTTGGTCAATGAAACCATGGTGACAACCACAGTCAGTCCCAACGTAATCAATGTATATGAAGAATATCGTTTTCGAACTCCATCCAAATTTACCGGAAGTATCGCCTATATTTTTGGAACTCGAGGCCTGTTAAGTATCGATTACAGTTATAAAGATTACAAAGGCATTACCTATGGTACCAAGTCGTCTTATTTTAACGCCCTAAACAAAGCCATAGATAACCATCTTGAGGGAGTATCATCGCTACAAATTGGTGGTGAATACCGCTATAACCAATTCAGTTTCAGAGGAGGCTACCGATTTGAAACGAGTCCGTATCAAGACAAGGACCTGATGGGTAATTTACAAGGTTTTTCTGCGGGCTTGGGTTATAACTTTGGGTCGATGAAATTGGATGCTGCCTATTCTCACACTACCCGTGATCGCTCGGAACAACTTTTCCAAAGTGCTGGTTTTACCTCGGCAGCAGACATTAATTCTACCACCCACTTTTACACCCTGACGGTTACTTTTGATTATTAATTTTTAATCGAGAGTACTTTTTTCATAGCTTCTGCTTTGATTAAGCACTCTTGATATTCTTTTTCAGGCTGGCTTTGATAGGTAATGGCCCCACCCACCGAAAAACTCAAATAACGGTTTTTGGAGTTATATAAAATACTTCGTATAACTACATTAAAATCAAAATCGCCTTCTGGAGTTATATAGCCCACTGCACCACTGTACACCGAACGCTTGGTTTTTTCTAGCTTTTCAATAATTTCCATGGCTCTTTTTTTAGGTACCCCCGTCATACTCCCCATAGGAAAGGTGGATTGGAGTATCGCTACCGGAGAGATTGAATCTGCTACTTGAGAAACTACCGTGGTAATTAATTGATGTACTTGTTTAAAAGTGTATAATCCACACAATTCTTCTACCTGTACACTATTTGGTAAAGCGGTTTTAGACAAATCGTTTCTGACCAAATCCGCTATCATGATATTTTCTGATCGTTCCTTATTGCTCGTTTGCAATTGGTGAGCAAACTGTTGGTCCTCTACCCTATCAGGCGACCGTTTGGAAGTTCCTTTGATAGGTTGAGAAATAATTTTATTTTTTTGCTTACGCAAAAACCTTTCGGGCGAAGCCGATAACAAATGAAAGTGTTCCATTTGAAAATACACCGCAAAAGGAGCCCTTGAAATCTCATTAAACTTTATAAAAGTAAACAAGGGATCTATTTGAGCCTGCTCCGAAAAAAATTCCATACAAAAATTGGCTTCATAAATATCCCCCAATCCAATATGTTTTTGAAGTTGAGCAATTTTTTGCAAGTAATCATGTTGAGCAATACGTTCTTGAATTAAAAGATTGGGATGGGTATATTCAAAGGTAATAACATGATTTTTTATGGCTTCTAAATCATCTTCTAATTCATCAAAAACATAATTTAGATAGTGTACTTCTAAATCATTTTCCTTTAATAAAAATATTTTTTTAGGTTGGAAAAAATACAACTCCGGAAAAAGCAATCCATCATAATTGGTTGATTGTAAACCGTCGGTATCCATTTTTAAGTCGTAGGATAAATAGCCAAATATCCAATCCTGAGTAGCGGAGTAATAGTCTTGTAATTTTTTAAATGCCTGATCGGCATCGGTTTTAATTGCGGTGAAAGCATCTACGGCCAACACAGCATCATAGGACGAATAGTTACCCTCCTGGTGATTGTTAGAATCTAAAAATATATGATGACTAAACTGTTTGGCCCAAAGCAATAATTTGGTTTTAAAAACTTCAGGATTAGCTATTGCAATATGCTTTTTAATTTTTCGCAATTATTCACTTAGTTGTTGTTCAAATTTAGTCAGAGAATGCCTCACAGTCTTAGCCAGCTCCACATCTACAATCTCCTGTTTTTCCACCGAAAAATTTTTACTGAAAGATGGAAAATTAAAACTTTCTACGATTTCACCCTGAAAGCGTTGCAGTAATTTTTCGGTAATTTCAAGAGAAGACAAAGCCCCTCGCCTACCTTCAGAAGTACTGGTCAACAATATTTTCTTGTCCTTTAAAAATTCAATATCCAATCGTGATAACCAATCCAATATATTTTTAAAAAAAGCCGAAGGGTTCCCATTGTGTTCGTTGGTCGAAATCATAAGTGCATCTGCTTTTCGTATCAGCTGATGTAATTGCTTCACCCCTTCCGGATACCCTTTTTCACGTTCCACATCTTCGCTAAACATTTCAATAGAAAAGTCCGTTAGTCGAATTAATTGAGTTTGGTGAAGCGTCAATTGTGAAGCTAAAAAATCTACCCACTGATGATTGATAGACCGACTGCTATTGGAGCCTGCAAAACACAACACCTGTTTCATGGAATTTGGAATTATGAGTGGAGAGCTCGTTTGTCCGTGGCATCCAAAGCAGCTTCTTTAACCGCTTCAGCATACGTGGGATGTGCATGACTCATCCGAGCAATATCTTCAGCACTAGCTCTAAATTCCATCGCAACAACCGCTTCAGCAATTAAATCTGCTACACGCGCACCTACCATATGGATACCTAAAATTTCATCTGTTTTTGTATCGGCTAAAATTTTCACAAAACCATCCATATCGCCACTAGCTCGAGAACGTCCCAAGGCACGCATAGAAAACTGACCTACTTTATAATCGATTTTATCAGACTTTAATTGTTCTTCGGTTTTTCCTACAGAGGCCACTTCCGGCCAAGTATATACAACACTCGGAATCAGATTATAATTGATATGCGGTTTTTGACCCGCCAAGGTTTCTGCTACAAATACACCTTCTTCTTCCGCTTTATGAGCCAACATAGCTCCTTTCACTACATCGCCAATTGCATAAATATTAGCAATATTGGTTTGCAAACTTTCATTCACTTCGATTTGTCCTCTTTCAGTTACTTTAACTCCAGCATTTTCAAGTCCCAAACCATCCGTATAAGGACGACGTCCTACACATACTAAACAATAATCGCCCGTTAGACTCACTTCTTTATCATTTTTGTCTTTGGCAGTAACGGTCACTTTTTTTCCACTGGCACTCACCCCGTTAACTTGGTGAGACAGATAGAATTTTATTCCTTGTTTTTTAAGAACTTTGGTCAGCTCCTTGCTTTGCGCCCCGTCCATAGTTGGTAGGATGCGATCCATATATTCTACTACCGAAACTTCGGCACCCAAACGACGATACACCTGTCCTAATTCCAAACCAATCACTCCGCCACCAATCACTATAAGATGTTTAGGAACTTCCGGTAAAGACAAGGCTTCGGTAGAAGTTATCACGCGCTTTTTATCTAGCTTTATAAAAGGTAAAGTACTCGGTTTGGATCCGGTAGCAATAATGGTATAGGTAGTTTCAATGGTTTCGGTAGCTCCATCGTTTTTAGTAATTTGTATATGAGTAGCATCTTTAAAAGAACCCAATCCTTCATATACGGTAATTTTATTTTTATCCATCAAATATTGAATGCCTTTGGTATTCACGTCTACCACTTCGGTCTTTCGCTCAATCATTCTCTTAAAATTAAGCGATACCTCTCCGGAGACCTCAATACCATGAGTTGCCAAGTCTTTGAGAGTGCTTTCATAATGATGCGAAGAATCAAGTAAAGCTTTGGAGGGTATACAACCCACATTTAAGCAAGTACCACCTAAGGTGGAATATTTTTCTATAATGGCAGTTTTAAAACCCAATTGGGCAGCACGAATGGCAGCTACATATCCACCCGGTCCGGAGCCAATGACGGCAACATCGTAAGTACTCATAGACAAAGAAATTTTAATTTTAGTGCAAAAATACAAATACACTTGCTATTTTCAGGTCTTTCAAGTAAATAATTTAGCTTCTCAATATGCGGTATAAAAACTATAATTGTGGAAGAATTTTAAAATTACCTAACGCATTAATTTTAAAATTATAAATTTGTCAAAATCATAAATGAACCGTAGAACCATGAAATTTAATCCTGCAGACCAAATTCAAGACCTTCAATATTTTGGTGAATTCGGAGGGGTCAATCCTTCTATTTCAGATTCAACCACCTATACATTTTTATCAGCTAAAACTATGTTTGACACCTTTGAAGGCAACACCGAGGGCTGTTATTTATACTCCCGACACTCTTCCCCTTCTAATTTGTATTTGGGACAAGCACTGGCAGCCATGGAAGCCACCGAAGCGGCCCATGTTACCGCTAGTGGAATGGGTGCCATAACCTCTGTTATTTTACAACTTTGTCAAGCAGGAGACGAAATAGTGAGTAGCCGTACCATTTATGGAGGTACTTATGCTTTCTTAAAAAACTTTACTCCCAAATTTAATATACAAACGCGTTTTGTCAACATTACCCATTTAGAAGAAGTTGAAAAATCAATTACCGAAAAAACCAAACTCATTTATTGCGAAACCGTTAGTAACCCCTTACTGGAAGTAGCTGATATTAGAGCTCTTGCTACTTTAGCAAACAAATACCAAATACCCTTAGTAGTCGATAATACATTTTCGCCCTTGTCTGTCGCTCCGGCTACCCTAGGAGCTCAAGTGATAATACACAGTTTGACCAAATTTATAAACGGAAGTAGTGATACCATGGGAGGGGTCATTTGTGGTTCACAGGATTTTATCAATGCGCTAAAAGATGTCAATGACGGTGCTAGTATGCTTTTGGGTCCGGCTATGGATAGCCTACGGGCAGCCTCTATCTTAAAAAACTTGCGTACCCTCCACATACGTATGAAACAACACAGCCACAATGCACAATATTTGGCTGAAAAACTAGAGCAAAGTGGGTGTAGAGTTATGTACCCGGGTCTTGCTTCGCATCCGGGTCATAGTTTGTACCAATCACAAATGAATCCAGAATTTGGATTTGGAGGTATGCTAACTCTAGACGTCGGAAGTTTGGACCGTGCCAATGAGCTTATGGAATTAATGCAAGCCAAAAACATAGGATATTTGGCCGTAAGTCTGGGTTTTTACAAAACGCTGTTTAGTGCTCCCGGAACATCTACCTCTTCTGAAATACCTTTGGATGAACAAAAGCAAATGGGACTCACCGATGGATTGATTCGTTTTTCTATTGGTTTAGACAATGACATTGAGCGAACTTATCGGATGATAAAAGATTGTTTCAAGGAGGTAAAGCTATCATAATGTAGATTTTTTTGGGGTATTTATGAAGTAGATATTGCATATTTCTATCCAAAATTGTAACATTACGTCTTCTAAATTACCACCATGAAACAAATTTCTACTCCGGAAAACAAAAATCTTTCTCTTTCTGAAGCTTTAATACCCATTATTATTCTAATTGGTTTGTTGGCATACAACATTTTTTTTGTTGAAAGCCAGGAATGGTTCGGGACATATACGTATCAAATTATTTTGTTAATTGGCGGCGCAGTAGCGTTGATAGTTGGCTTATTTAATAAAACTTCTATTAAGCAAATGGCTTTAGAAGTGTGGGAAAACCTCCGAAGCGTTCTCGTTCCCATTTTAATTTTGTTGTTGGTTGGGGCTTTGGCCGGAACCTGGAAAGTAAGCGGTGTAATTCCTGCTATGGTGTACTATGGTCTTGAAATTATAAATCCGTCGATTTTTTTACCGTTGACAGTGATAATTTGTTGTTTGGTTTCCCTTTCCACAGGAAGTTCTTGGACTACTTCAGCAACGGTAGGGATTGCATTGATAGGGATTGGTACTGCGTTTGGGTTGCATCCGGGTATGGTTGCCGGAGCAGTAATATCCGGGGCATACTTTGGAGATAAAATGTCTCCTTTGAGTGATACTACCAATTTGGCTCCTGCTATGGCCGGCACGGATTTATATACGCACATTCGGTATATGACCATTACCACTGTTCCTACCATTCTCTTGACCTTAGTTATTTTTTCAATATTAAGTATATCTAACAAAGTTACCGGAAACGGTGACTTGAACAGTATCAATAGCATTATTGACACCATAGATGCTGATTTTTATATTACTCCATGGTTATTTGTAGTTCCTGTAGGAGTAATTGTATTGGTATTATTCCGTGTTAAACCGCTGCTCTCTCTTTCAGCGGGAGTTATATTGGCAGTGGTGTTTGCTGTTTTTTATCAAGAAAATGTGTTACAAACAATTTCTGAATCAAATACTCAATCTGTAATTCGAGCTATTTTTTTAGAGACTGAGATTCCTACTGACAACGAACGACTCGAGCGTTTGTATGGCAGTGGCGGAATGAGCAGTATGTTTTGGACCATCTACCTGATTGGTTGCGCTATGGTTTTTGGAGGAGTTATGGATGGTATTGGTGCTTTAAAGCGAATAACATCCTCCCTTTTGAAAGTGGCCAAAAGCACCTTTGGGCTTTTTGCCTCCACGGTTGCCAGTTGTATAGGATTAAACATCTTGGCAAGTGATCAATATCTGGCGATAGTCATCCCCGGAAAAATGTTTAAAAATGCCTACGAAGAAAATAGTTTGGCGCCTGAAAATCTGAGCCGGACATTAGAAGATTCGGGTACAGTAACATCTGCACTAATCCCATGGAATACCTGTGGAGCATTCCACAGTGGCGTGCTTGGGGTATCAGTAGGCGATTATTTCGCTTTTGCATTTTTTAACTGGTTGAGCCCCTTTATGACTTTGATAATAGCCGGATTTAGTATTAAAATCAGGCAACTTCGCAAAAAAGATTAAAGCAGAGAAAAACTTCTGAATTTTCCGGAAGGAATAATTAAAAACGGAATTCGTGTGTGGAAACCTATGTTTTCAATTGTTGGTTGGAATAACAGGTTTTCAAAAAACGAATGTTTGTTGTTCATCATCACCAATAAATCCACATTCAAATTCTCCTCGTATTTTTTAATGGTTTCAGTAATGCTGTACGCACGAATGATGTGGAATTCACTCGGAATACCTTCAAAATACTGAGTCAAATTTTTCTTTCTTTTTTCCTGAGTTTCGTTCAAACTCGTTTTGGTCAGCATGTGTAAAATGTGAATTTGGGATTTGTTTTTGGCAGCCAACTCTTTGGCGATGCGTAATTTGCTTTCTTCAAATTCTAATTCTAAGTCAGATGGAAAAAGTATATTTTTTAGAGAGTTAAAACGATATCCAGATGGAACAGCCAAAAGCGGAGTTTTTATTTTTTTTATAACATGCATCGTTTGTGAACCAAATATCACTTCTTTAGCTCCTGTAGCCCCTTGAGTTCCCATGATAATTAAATCAATATCCTTTTCCTCTGTTTGAATTTGCAATTCATCACTGAGGTAATTAAATGCTGAAATGGTTTCAAATCTATGATTGGGGTTGTTAAATTCATTTTTAATTCGGTTGAATGTATCCTCCAATCCCTGCATGGATTGTCTTTGGGCTATTTCTGTCAACGATAAAGTGGCAGCGGTGTTTAGGTATTCAGGGTCATAAACCACCGGAGTGTAGGTATTTAGGATGTAAAAAGTGCAAATTTCGTCCTTTAATAACTGAACGGCATAACGCAAAGCATTATAGGCATTATCAGAAAAATCGGTGGGTACAATTATTTTTTTCATGACTTAATCTTTTATGTGTATAAAATTACAAAACAAAAGATATTCGGAATATGATAATTATCAGTGATATGCTCTCAAACTATTCCTATATTTGACGTAACTGCAACTGGCAGTCATATTTTTTGTATTTTTAACACACAAAATTTAACCGATGAAATCACAAAAATTTTATCAAAGCTTGGGCAAATTATTTTACGCTATAGCTTCTGTTGACAAGGTTGTCAGAAAAGACGAAGTGGAAATTCTAAAATCTTTGGTTAAAGAAAAATGGCTCGATTTAGATGATGTTGAAGATGAATTTGGCACTGATGCCGCTTATCAAATTGAAATCGTTTTTGATTGGTTATTGGACCAAGACGTGAAGTCTGAAACGGCGTATTTTCAATTTAAAGAATTTTACAACCAACAGTCCGAATTATTTTCTACGAAAGTAAAACAACTTATTTGGGAAACATCAGAAAGTATTGCAGCTGCCTTTTCAGGGAAAAACAAAGCTGAAGAAAACCTTTTGATGGATTTAAAATCGCTTTTACAATAAAATAAATATACTGAATGTATAAACTATTCTTACGTCCTCTTCTTTTTTTAGTTGACCCCGAACGCGTACATCACCTTACTACGAAACTCCTACAAATTGCTTATAAACTGGGGCTTACGAAAGTTTTTAAAAAATTTAATCAAGTCAATGATCCTCGGTTGGAACGCCAAGTTTTTGGACTTACCTTTAAAAATCCGGTAGGATTAGCAGCGGGCTTTGACAAAGATGCCAAACTCTACAAAGAACTATCCGATTTAGGTTTTGGGTTTATAGAAATCGGCACACTCACTCCCCGACCCCAAATCGGAAATCCTAAAAAAAGACTGTTCCGACTTCCCAAAGACCGAGGACTAATCAACCGAATGGGCTTTAACAATCAAGGTGTTTATGAAGCTGTAAAACGACTCAAAAAAAACCACCAAAACATACTTATTGGTGGCAACATCGGAAAAAACAAAGTTACCCCCAACGAAAATGCAGTAGCGGATTACTTACTGTGTTTTGATGCCTTGTTTGAAGTGGTCGATTATTTTGTGGTGAATGTTTCTTCTCCCAACACGCCCAACCTGCGGCAATTACAAGACAAAGAGCCACTCACCCACTTACTGAAAACTTTACAACACGCCAATCGTCAAAAAAAACATCCCAAACCCATTCTACTTAAAATTGCTCCTGATTTAACCGATCCTCAATTATTAGATATCATTGAAATCGTAGAAAACAGTCAGATCGATGGAGTAATAGCAACTAATACTACACTTGCACGTACCGGATTACAATCCAATCATCAAACGGAAGCCGGAGGTTTGAGCGGAAAACCTTTAACAAAACGTTCTACAGAAGTTATTCGCTTTTTAGCTGAAAAAAGCAATCGAAGTTTTCCAATTATTGGCGTGGGAGGAATTTTTTCGGCAGCAGATGCCCTAGAGAAATTAGAAGCGGGTGCCAGTTTGGTACAGCTCTACACTGGGTTTATTTACGAGGGTCCCGGATTGATTCGAGCCATTAACAAAAAATTACTTCAGACTGCTTCCCCAACTTAGAACCTCTAAAGATTTTGTACCTTTATAGCGAAATTGAATGTATGTCTCAATCCATCAAAATCATCGAATGCCCCCGAGATGCCATGCAAGGAATCAAGGCTATCATTCCTACGGAGCAGAAAATACAGTATTTACAATCTCTTTTGCGATGTGGGTTTGATACAGTTGACTTTGGCAGTTTTGTCTCCCCCAAAGCCATTCCACAAATGGCTGATACCGAGCAGGTATTAGCGGGGTTGGACTTGTCTAAAACCAACAGCAAGCTTTTGGCTATTGTAGCGAATTTAAGAGGTGCGCAAACAGCTGCTCAGTATGAAGAAATTCGGTATTTGGGCTATCCATTTTCGATTTCTGAAAATTTTCAAATGCGCAATACCCACAAAACTATCGATGAATCGGTAGTGCTTTTACAAGAAATTATTTCGGTGGCAACCCAGCACAACAAAGAGGTAGTAGCTTATCTCTCGATGGGATTCGGAAATCCGTATGGAGACCCCTGGAATGTAGAAATCGTTGGAGAATGGACAGAAAGATTAGCCGCTATGGGAATTAAAATTATTTCCCTTTCAGATACCATCGGTAGTTCAACTCCTGATATTATTTCGTATTTATTTGCTCATTTAATTCCGGCTTATCCACATATTGAGTTTGGCGCCCACCTACATACTACCCCTCCCACTTGGCATGAGAAGGTCGATGCTGCATATAAAGCCGGTTGTCGTCGTTTTGACGGTGCCATTCAAGGCTTTGGAGGTTGTCCTATGGCCAAAGACGAATTAACTGGCAATATGCCTACCGAAAAATTACTTTCGTATTTTACGGTCGAGAAACAAGATACCGGAGTGTCATGGCTTGCTTTTGAAAGTGCCTATAATGTTGCCTCCCGAATATTTACAGCCTACCACTAATCATCAAACTATGGGTGAAAATTTTTTAAAATTCCTAGAAACTACTTTTCACCTACCCCTTACCCAATTTGAGGAAATACATGGCTTGGTGCGAATTCAAGAATTTGTTAAAGGTGATTTTCTTATCAATCAAGGAGATTCAACCACTGAAGCTTATTTTATTGAAAAAGGATTAGTCAAAATGTACTCTGTAGATACCTCCGGTAAAGAACATATTTTACAATTTGCTTGTGAAAATTGGTTGGTCTTAGAGCGATCCAGTATGTATTTTGACGAACCCTCATTTTTTTATGTAGAAGCGATTGAAGATACGACCGCCGTAGGCTTTGGCCAAGATTTATTAGACCGATTACACCTACTACAGCCCCTTTCGATACGTACCAACGAAATTTTATTACAAAATCATATTCGGCATTTACAATATCGTATCCATATGCTACTTAGTGCCAGTGCAGAAGAACGCTATTTGGAATTTATACGACTGTATCCGGATTTGACCCTCCGGGTTCCGCAGTGGATGATTGCCTCTTATTTAGGGATTACTCCCGAAAGTTTAAGCCGTGTGAGAAAAGCGTTGGCTTATAAAAATTTTAAACCCCATAATAAATAGGTATTAAATACCCCGACGTTTTTTTTCTGCTTTAAGCAAATTTAACTCTCTACTGGTTTGTCCGGCTACTGAGGTATTTTCTTCGGCCCGACGAATCAAATAAGGCATCACATCTTTCACCGGACCAAAAGGGAGGTATTTGGCTGTGTTGTATCCGGCATGGGCCAAATTAAAAGTGATGTGGTCGCTCATTCCATACAATTGCCCAAACCAAATGCGTTTATCATTTGGAGATAACTGTTTTTCCTCCATCAGTTGCAGAGCTAGATGGGTACTGGCTTCATTATGCGTACCGGCAAATAAATGAATATCGTCTAAGTGATCAATAATATAGCGAAGAACCTGATTAAAGTTTTCATCGGTAGTCGCTTTGTCCCGGCAAATCGGACTTGGATATCCCTTTTCTTTGGCTCGCTCATTTTCTTTTTCTAAATAGGCACCTCTCACGATTTTAAAACCCAATTTATAGCCTTTTTGGCGAGCTCTTTGGTGGATTTCTTGAAGGTAATTCAATCGGTCATGACGATAACATTGCAAGGTATTCCAAACAATTGGAGTTTCTTGGTTATACCGCTCCATCAAGCTTTCGGTCAGTTGATCAGCGGCATTCTGCATCCAGCTTTCTTCAGCATCGATTAGAAGTAAAATTTTATGGTCGTAGCACTTTTTTGATACCCGATCAAATCGCTCTTGAATATTTTTCCATTCCTGCTGTTCAGCATCCGAAAGTGGTTGTTTTTCAGTGATTTTACGATATATTTCAAACCTTCCAAAACCGGTAGGTTTAAAAACGGCAAAGGATAGTGCCGGATTGTTCTTGGCAAATTCAACCAATTGTAAGACTCGCTCGGTGGTAGCTTCAAAAACCGCTTCTTCCGCTTTTCCTTCAACCGAATAATCCAATACCGAATAGACTCCTTTTTCGTACATTTTATCAATTACCGGCATACAATCTTCCTCATTTACACCGCCACAAAAATGATCAAAAACTGTACTCCGTATCAATCCTTCAACGGGTAGCCCGAGTCCCAATGCCGCTTTGGTCAAGGTAGTACCTATTTTAACCAAGGGTTCATTGTTAATCATTTTAAATAGAAAATATGCACGTTCTAATTGGGAATCCGACTTTAATTGAAAAGCAACCTCAGTGTTTTCGAAGAGATTTTTTGAAGTCATCTGATAAAGTAAAATGGTTATACAAATATAGCCATAATTCTATCTGGTTTGAATATTATATGTATTTTCACCACAAAAATTATACGTCAACATGGAAGCAATTTCTTGTGGCAGTTATACGGTTTATTTTGAACAAAACGGGTTTAACCAACTCAAACAGTATATCCGTCAAAACCGGTTTACCCAATTGGTAGTACTAGCAGATCATAACACCTACACTTACTGTTATGATTATGCAGTCAGCTCTTTAGAATTAGAAACCCCTCCGGTAGTTTTTACTTTTCCTCCCGGGGAAAAAAATAAAAATCTCTCGACCTGTGAAGAGGCTTGGAATTTTTTATTACAACACCAAATAGACAAACAAGCCTTGGTTATCAATCTCGGAGGAGGTACCGTAACCGATTTGGGTGGCTTTGTTGCTGCTACTTATCAACGGGGAATCCCTTACGTTCATATACCAACTTCGTTATTGTCCATGGTTGATGCCTCTGTGGGTGGAAAAACCGGAATTGATTTTCAAGGAATTAAAAACCAAATTGGCGTAGTTTCGCCGCCACAAATGGTGGTAATAGATACTTATTTTTTAAAAACCTTAGCACCAGCCGAACTTCATTCGGGCATAGCAGAAGTATTAAAACACGGATTGATTGCTTCAGAAACCTATTGGAATGAAGTGACGTCTCAAAATTTAGACAGCACCACCAATTGGCTGCCGATTGTCTATCAATCGGTGGAGATCAAAAACAAGATCGTCAGCCAGGATCCTTTAGAAAATTCTATTAGAAAATACCTCAATTATGGTCATACTTTAGGTCATGCCATTGAAGCCTTTAGTTTGTCACAACACCATAATCCCCTTACACACGGTCATGCAGTTGCCATTGGAATGATTTTAGCAACTTTTCTTTCAGTCAAGAAATTTGAATTGTCAGAATCCGTACTAAATCGACTAGTCCGTACGTATTACCAGTACTATAGTCCGGTTGACATTTCCCCATCGGATATTGAAGAAATTATTGAATGGATGAAGTACGACAAAAAGAATAGAAACAAACAAACTCGATTTGTATTACTAAAAGCTGTGGGGCAACCGGTTTTAGATTGCGAGATCGAAGTTTCCTTATTGCAACAAGCCTTTGCTTATTATGCAGCATGCAAAACGGCTGTTTAAAAGAAGTCATCAAAGGGGATCGACAATCGGTAAATACACTGATAATATAAACCGGTCGAAAAACTACTTTTAAACAGCCGTTTTAGTAATACGTTACATTGAATTACTTTCCATCAAAAATTGCGTGCATCAGACGTTTTTTATCATTAATACTTTCTTCCATAGAAATCATGGTCTCGGTTCGGAGTACCCCGTCTATGTCGTCAATTTGATAAATTAAATCTTTTGCATGGGCTGTATTTCGTGCTCTAATTTTACAAAAAATATTAAACTTTCCTGTGGTTATGTGTGCAACGGTAACATTAGGGATAGTTCTCAAACGCTCTAATACAAAAGTAGTTTGAGAGGTTTTATGCAGATATACACCTACATAAGCAATGAAAGAATAGCCTAATTTCTTATAGTCTACAATTAGAGTAGAACCATTAATAATTCCGGCATCTTCCATTTTTTTTACACGCACGTGTATAGTCCCTGCAGAAACATTGTGTTGTTTTGCAATATCAGTAAATGGAACACGGGCATTCTCGATCAACATATCTAAAATTTGATGATCGATGTCGTCTAATCTGAATTTTGACATGGTAAAAATTTAGTTTTTATTAGTTTCTGTTAAATGATTTGCAAACATAAAATTATTTAGATAAAATATTCTTAATAAAAAATTAAAATATGACGTACTTTTTACCAAGAATGCATATTTTATTTAATTCCAAACCAATTTTAACAGTTTCAAACTCAGGACTTAGGATCCAGGAGCCTTTTGCATCTACTATTTTATGTCCAAATAAGGATATTTTCTCTGCAATTTCAACAACAGTAGGTTGAAAAATGACTTGACCGGAAATCAATTGTTCATTTGCTTGTAAAGCAATAGAAACTTGATCTTTATATTGAGGAATACGAGCGTTAATAATGAGTACATCGCAAAGATTTTTACGATTTTCAGGCAAGCTAAAATAAGCCCTATAATCTACTTGAGATGGAAATTCAGCAGCGATATCGAAAAGGTATATCAACGACCAAAATACATACTCACGAGTATTTTCACGTTGATAATCGCCGCCCATGTGTCCCGCTTCTATTAAGATGGAAGGAACTCCCATGGACTGGAAGGTATCGCCAATACAATTTTGATTAAACGTATCGTCAAATCGCCCTATATTTTTTTTCAAAGACTTCGGCATTTGGTCATACATTCCTACAATCAGTTGCATCGCTCGAATACGAGAAGGAGTGAGCGATTTTTCGGGATCAGCAGCAGGAGATAAAAAAGATAATGCAGCCGGATTGGCTGTATCACCGGCCGAAAAAATACTGCGCTGGTCGTGCATATTTAAACATAAATCAGGCTGAAAATCTTGAAAAACCGCATGCAATACTTGCATTTCTCGTTGGGATTTTAAAAAAGCATCCCGATTTAAATCTACTTGATTAGCATTGAAGCGCGTATATCGCAATGCTCCATCGGGATTTAATATAGGTAGGATTAAAAATGTGTATTTCTTGAGATAGTGCTGTTGTCTTTCTGAAGTAATATTTAAAAATTGGAGAAAATCTATTAAGGCTTTCGTTGTGGTAGTCTCATTGCCATGCATTTGTGACCACAGCAATACTTTATAAGAACCTGTTCCTATTCGGATCGAATAAATATTTCTCAATTCTTCGGATTGACCTTCTATTTGAATAGTAAATACCCGACGGTATTTTTTCAAAATAGGTTCTAAATAATCGGGAGGAAAGTATCTTCCTGAGATGCTGTTTTCTTTACAAACTGTATAGAGGTCATTCAAATCCATGATCAATTTTTACAAAAGTAAATAAGTTAAAGTTTATAAATGTAAACAAGTTTAGTTTACATTTATAAACTAAATAGTTCTATTTATCGACTAATTGATTGCGAAAATTAACAAAAATAAATCAAGTTATTTTTAAACTAATTAAGCATCTTATTTCCAGAGTATTATATTATATTATTTAAAGTAATAAATAAACTATTTTGTACTAATTTAAAGTTAAATACACTCATCTTTTCATGGATATTATATACATTTGTAAAATGTGAACGTAGAGAAAATGATTATGATAAATCAAGAAGAATTCATCAGTCGGATTCAAAAAATCATGGACTATTATGGCATGACTGCTTCGGCTTTTGCCGAAAGAATTCAGTTTAATAAATCTGGAATCTCACATTTACTCTCAGGAAGAAATAAGCCTAGCTTGGAATTTATTATGAAAGTACTGGATGCTTTCCCTGAAGTTAGTTTATATTGGTTACTGAATGGTAAGGGCCATTTTCCCAAAGAAGAAAACCCAATAACTCCCGAAAGCCCCTCTTCTACTCCCTCAACTACTTCTCCATTACCAGAAAATAAAATAGTGGTATCTTCCAATGAAGAAATTGAGCGTATAGTCATCTTTTATAAAAACGGTCAGTTTAAAAACTATTTTCCCGACATCTAGTCCCCAGTAAAAAAATTAGCTTTCTACAGTTTTTTTAAGGAAATTTGCAAAAAAAAAATATGCGGTTTTTAGTAATCTTGAGCCTGGTTTTGTGTACTTCTTGTTTCCAGCAAACGCGTCTTTGTGAGGACTATCGTACTGGTACTTTTAAATCTCAAGCAGTGATAGGAGACCAAGTGTTAGAAACAGTATTTATACGTACCGATAGTTTAGAAATTGATATTTTTAAAGGCGTAGCTGATACTTCTTCGGTACGGTGGCTCAATGATTGCGAATATATTTTAACACGTTTAAATCCCAAAAATCGAGAGGAAACTAAATCTATTCATATCAAGATACTTACCACCGATATAAACAGTTATGTATTTGAATACAAACTGGTGGGTGGTACACAATCCGAAAGAGCTACCGCCTTTCGAGTAGAAGAATAAAAACTTATGAATTTATTCGGGCATTTTGAACCGGTTCTATAACCGAGGTATCATAACCGGAAAACTTACGTAGATAATAGCGAATAGAAGTTCCAAATCCGTCTGTAAAAACCTCCGAACCACCGCTATTAAAAAATCGTTTAACACTACCCGGGCCAGCTAAGTGAGCTGCAGCTAAAATACCGGATTCTGTAACATAAATTCCGTGTACGTGTTTGTCTGAATACCGCTGTATGTACTTGCGCAACTCCCATTTATTACGTGCCAAATAGGTTTGAAAAGCTGCTTCTTGAAGTTCGGGGCTGTTTAAAAACTCCTGATGGTTGGTAATTCCTAATTGGCGTAAAGTGCTTTTACCAAATTGATACTTGCCCATATACCCATAATCATTAACTATAAAGTAATCTCCTCGAGATTCTTTAAACCCTAGGGCTTCCTTAAATCCGATAAAACCTTTACCAATTACCGGGTATATCAAAACTTCTGACTCCTCATGAAAAATTTCTGTTTCAAAAGGAACGGTATAATAAAGAGATAAATCTTTGGTCCAATAATACGAAAAATCGGTTTTTTCTTTACTTAGAAATCCCCCGCTCACTAAAAGCGCCATAAGGGGAATTAAGCCTAGAAATAGAACGGTTTTTTTCATTTCCACTTGATTTATTTAGGAAAAACTCCTAAAAAATTGGGGGCAAATATACAAATAAAATGATAAGGTCAAATAAATCAACCTGTTAAGTGTTTTATAAAATTGGTAATAGCCCGTAAATTGGGGAATGAGGAGCCTTTTTTAAATGTAATTTTATTTTATCAAAACAGTTGGCGGGCTTAAATTCGGGTGATTTGTGCCCCTAATGCACGCAATCTTCCATCGATATTTTCATAGCCTCGATCAATTTGATTGATGTTTTGAATTATACTAACTCCTTCTGCGGAAAGTGCTGCAATCAACAGTGATATACCCGCGCGAATATCCGGAGATACCATAGTGGTAGGTTTTAATATAGAACTAAAGTTATGACCAATTACTGTGGCTCGATGTGGATCACAAAGGATAATTTGTGCTCCCATATCAATCAATTTATCGACAAAGAACAACCGACTTTCAAACATTTTTTGGTGTATTAACACACTTCCTTTTGCCTGAGTAGCAACCACCAAAACGATACTCAGCAAATCAGGAGTAAATCCAGGCCATGGTGCATCAGCTATGGTAAGAATCGAGCCATCCATATCAGTTTGGATTTCGTAAGACTCTTGCGTAGGAATATAAATATCGTCGTTCACTTTCTGCAATTCAATCCCCAATTTTCTAAAAGTAGTGGGAATTAAACCTAAATTTTCCCAACTTACATTCTTGATGGTAATTTCACTACGTGTCATCGCAGCTAATCCTATCCAACTCCCAATTTCTATCATATCGGGTAAAATCACATGGTGACAACCGTGCAGGGAAGTAACACCGTGTATTTGAAGTAAATTGGAACCTATCCCACGGATATCGGCTCCCATTTGGACAAGCATCTTGCAGAGTTGCTGAATATAGGGTTCACAGGCCGCATTATAGATCGTGGTTTCACCTTCAGCTAACACGGCTGCCATCAATATATTGGCTGTACCGGTTACCGAAGCTTGATCCAATAACATATAGGTTCCTTTCAGTTTATCTGCCTCCACACCATAAAATCGTTCTTCTTTGTTATAGCGCAAAGTAGCACCTAACTTTATAAGTCCTTCAAAATGTGTATCTAAACGTCTTCTGCCTATTTTATCACCACCCGGTCGGGGTATATAGCCTTTCCCAAACCGTGCCAAAAGCGGCCCGACAATCATTATTGATCCCCGCAACGAACTCCCCTCTTCCTTGAACAACTCGGATTCTAAATAACTCAGGTCGATATTTGCAGCTTGAAAACTGTAGTAACCCGGCCCCAAACGTACTACTTCAACACCCAGATTTTCTAAAATTCGAATCAGTTTGTTGACATCAATGATATCGGGTATGTTTTCAATTTCAACTTTTTCAGGAGTGAGTAAAACCGCACATAGTATTTGTAGGGCTTCGTTTTTGGCACCTTGTGGCTGGATTTCTCCACGCAATCGATGTCCTCCTTCGATTCGGAAAGTTCCCATGGCATTCGGTTAGTAACGTTTTTTATTGTGTTTGTTTTTGTAGTTTTTCTTGTTGTGATGACCGTTGCTAAATTTCTTTTTAGTCTTAGCATTCGTAGATACACTCGTTAGTTCTTCATCACTTTCCAACAAATTAATCTTACCATCAGAAAGTTCTAATAGGTGTTTAAAAATCACAGTATCTTCTACGGTATCTTTGTTCCAGCTGAGATAACATTTTTTCATGTGGCTGGCAATGGTGTAGATTAAGGCATCCTTTTTATCACCATCCTCCCAACTATTAGCTACATCAATCATTCTTTTGATGTTATTTCCATAAAAACGGTATTTGGGAAAATTTTGCGGATATTCCAAACGTTCCGGACGCTGTTCCAAGACTATTCTTTCGGGTTTTGGATAAGGAGAATCTACATCCAATTTAAAATCTGAAATAATAAAGAGCTGGTCCCACAGCATCGGCTGAAAATCAGGAACGTCGCGTAAATGAGGATTCAAATTTCCCATGACGCCAATAATTCCTCGCGCAATTTTATTGCGCTCTTCTCGATCTTCAATGGTCATGGCGAAATCCACCAGTTTTTGTATGTGGCGCCCGTATTCGGGGATTATTAATTTGGGACGCTCTGAGTTGTATTCTAATTGGTCTGTCAAAGTACTATTTTTAGGTATCATGGAATTGTTTTGCAAAGTAGTAAAAAAAGAAATAGGTAGTATTTTCTTATAAAGAAATTATTCCTTCCACAACGGCCACTTCTTTGTATTTGGCGATAACCGCATCCGGATCGGACATTTTTACCTGGATAGAAATGGAGGTGTAATTGCCCTTGGAAGAAGGGGTTGTTGTTATAACGGCACCTAAATTATCAAAAGCTTTTTCTACAAATCCAATTTTTTGGACATCGGTAGGAACAATAAATTTAAATAGATAATCGCTCGGCCAAGAAGTATCATTAGCCAATTGCACGCGAAGTTTTTTAAAAAAAGCTTCTCTTTTTTGTTCTAAATCCATACAGGTTGTTCTAGGTGAATAATTTGCAACAAAGATACGCATATCTCCCCAATCCCTTTCATAACTATTTCGTAATTCTGTATATTTACCACAAATATAGGCTATGAAGGAAGGCATCCCCCAACGACTGGTAATTACCGGAGGACCCGGTACTGGTAAGTCTTCTATTATAAATTATTTACAAAAAGAAGGTCACTTGTGTATGCCTGAAATATCGAGAGAAATAGTTCGCCAGTATAAAAAAAAAGGAATTGACCAGCCCTTTTTGAATACCCCACAAGCTTTTAGTGATTTGCTTTTAAAAAAGCGAATCCAACAGTTTGAACAAGTCCCTAATCTTTTCGATCAACAAGTGTTTTTTGATCGAGGAATACCTGATATTGCTGCTTATTTGAATTTTTCCAACCAACCCATTTCTAATACTTTAAAACAGGCTTGCCACCAGTATCGATACGATTTGGTATTCTTATTATCCCCTTGGGAGGAAATTTACAAAACCGATGCAGAACGTTACGAAACTTTTGAACAAGCCGTAAGTATCTATTTTTCAATACAAAAAATATACTCCCAATACGGTTATCAATGGTTGGAGGTACCCCAATTACCTCTCAAAAATCGTGTGGATTTTATATTACAAATGTCTGTAAAAATGTCTTAGAAAGAGTTATGAGAGAACCGTTACAGATTTTACAAAAGTATTGGGGCTATACAAATTTTAGGCCCTTACAACAAGAAATTATAGAAAACGTCTTACGGGGTCGGGATACCGTAGCTTTACTTCCTACCGGTGGGGGAAAATCACTTTGCTTTCAAGTACCTGCTTTAGCCATGGAAGGTATTTGTATTGTAGTATCTCCCTTAATTGCTTTGATGAACGATCAAGTAAATCGGCTTCAACAAATGGGTATTAAAAGTATAGCCCTTACTGGAAGAATCCACTATTCGGATTTGGACCGATTACTCGAAAATGCCATTTTTGGTAACTACAAATTCCTGTATTTGTCTCCAGAACGTATTCAGCAAGACTTGGTGCAAGCTCGCATCGCTCAAATGCCCGTTAATCTTTGGGCTATTGATGAGGCCCATTGTATTTCGCAATGGGGAAATGATTTTCGGCCAGCGTATAGAAACATCAATATTCTACGCGAAATACATCCCGAAGTACCCACCATTGCATTGACAGCAACCGCTACCCCTGAGGTATTGACAGATACTATCCTAGAGCTTCATTTGAGGAATCCGGAAATTTTTAAAAAGTCATTCTTTCGAGAAAATTTGGCCTATGTAACGCGTTATGAAGAAGACAAGTTATACGCCATTGAGCAACTACTTAAAAAAAACGAACCGGCCATTATCTATACCCGCAATCGAAAACGTACCGAAACCCTTAGCCATGAACTGAATTTAAGGCACTTTCAAAGCGATTATTTTCACGGGGGCATTTCAGATCAGGAAAAACAACAAAAATTACATAATTGGCTCACAGAAAAAAAACCAATTATGGTGGCTACTAATGCTTTTGGGATGGGCATAGATAAACCCAATGTACGACATGTAATCCACTATGAAATGCCTGATAGTATGGAAAGTTATTTTCAAGAAGCGGGTCGGGCTGGACGAGACGGACTACCAGCGCAAGCGGTTCTACTATACAATCCAAGCGACTTTAAAACCCTGCAAGAGCAATACATAAACAACTTACCGACCACCGATTTTGTGAAAGAAGTATATCGTAAACTGTGTAATTTTTTTTATATCGCTTATGGCGAAGGAGCCTATACAACCCATGCGTTTAATTTTGAAAAATTTTGTGTACAATACCAACTTCCGACTACCAAAACTTTTAATGCAATAACGGCATTAGACCGCTTGGGTATTGTATCTCTTTCATTAGAATACGGTCAAAAAAGTCAAGTACAATTTTTGATACCATCTGAAGAACTACTTCGCTATTTTGAAAACAATAGAACCCACTCGTTGATCGGTAAAACCCTGTTACGTATATACACCGGTATTTATGAAAACCCCACCCCTATTGATTTAGAATTAATAGCAGCTAAAAGCAACCAACCTATACCAACCATAATTCAAGTTTTAGAAAAATTTTCTAAAGACGAAATTGCTCGTGTACAAATTGTAACTACGGATGCTTGGATAACTTTTAACGAACGGCGTGAAGACAATCGTACAATTAATAGAGTAGCCCGTTTACTACAAAAGTACAACAAAAATAAAATACAATTGGTTCGGTCTATGATGCAGTATGTTCAAGACGATACTACTTGTAATAGTGTCAAGTTACTACAGTACTTTGGTGAAACTACCTACAGCCCCTGTGGTATTTGTAACCAATGTCATCAAGAAAACACGCTTCCCTCTCGGAAGGAAATGCATTTTATGGCACAAACAATTATGTTGTGTATAGAAGAAAATGAAGCGGTAAGTTCTCGTGAAATCTGCGAAAAAACTAACTTTGCGGCTGATAAAGTAGTGTATGTACTTCAACAACTACTCGATGCACGTAAAATAATACTCAATTCCAAAAACCAGTATATGCTGGCCTAATATGAAAAATTTAAAAATAGTCTTTTACGGAACACCTGACTTTGCCACCGCTTCACTCCAAGCGTTGGTAGAAAAAGGTTTTGTAAACATTACTGTTGTTACTGCGCCCGATCGACCCGCGGGACGTGGTAGACAACTCAACTTTTCTTCAGTCAAACAATATGCCTTATCGCAAGGTTTAACCGTATGGCAACCTGAAAACTTAAAGAGTACTGATTTTTTAGAACAACTCCAGCAATGGGCTCCCGATTTACAAATAGTAGTCGCTTTTAGGATGTTACCTAAAGCCGTCTGGGCACTTCCCCGACTAGGAACTTTTAACTTACACGCCTCCTTACTTCCACAATATCGCGGTGCGGCACCTATAAACTGGGCCATTATAAATGGAGAAACCGAAACCGGAGTAACCACTTTTTTTATTGATGAAAAAATTGACACCGGCGCTATTTTACTTTACAAAAAAATGAATATTTCGCCCACCGATACGGCCGGTACCCTACACGACAAATTGATGCAGATAGGAAGCGACTTAGTTCTCGAGACAGTCGAAACTATTTACTCGGGTCAGATAAGTCCTCAAACCCAACCCCAAACGAGTACGCTTAAAGAAGCTCCTAAACTTACCTCTGAAAATACTAGAATTGACTGGAATGGTTCGGCACAACAAATTTTTAATCACATACGGGGACTATCCCCTTATCCGGCCGCATGGACTCACCTACACCACCACGGTGAAGTCTTGCTTTTTAAAATATATGACAGTAAATACCATTTAGAATCCCATCAACATAGTCTAGGAAAAATTATCGCCGATAAATCCACCTTACGCGTGGCGGTAACCGATGGATATGTAGAACTGCTCGAAATTCAATTACCCGGAAAGAAAAAAATGCAGGTAAAATCATTTTTAAACGGTTTCACTTTTTCTAAAGAAAGCTATGTTTCATAACCAATTGGTAGTCTATGGGTTGTAAAAAATGCCAAAAATTAAAAGTTTTATTAACAATGCGTTTAAGTTATCAACAAAAAAACCGATTTCCCACAGTATTCCTTGCATAAACCGATAAACCGACTAAATTTGCTTAACAAAATAAATCGAGTTTATAATATTTATAACTTAAAAATCCAATTACTTATGAACAAATCAGAATTAATCGATGCAATTGCAGCAGACGCTGGAATCACTAAAGCTGCTGCTAAAAAAGCGCTAGAATCTTTTTTAGGTAATGTTACTAAATCCCTTAAAAAAGGAAACAGAGTTTCTTTAGTAGGTTTTGGTTCTTGGTCAGTAACTAAAAGAGCTGCAAGAGAAGGTAGAAACCCTCAAACTGGTAAAACTATCAAAATTGCTGCTAAAAAAGTTGTAAAATTCAAGCCAGGGTCAGATTTATCCAAAGCTGTTTAACGACATTTTCTATCCATTCTTCAGCCCGACAGTTCATCGGGCTGTTTTTTTTTATTCAAATTTTATAGCTTGTACCGGAGAAATCTTGGTTACTAAATAAGAAGGAACTAACAGCATTAGCAAGCACAACACAAAGGTACCGACATTTAAGGCCGCTATAAATCCCCAATGGATAAATACAGGCGCTTCGGAAACATAATAAATATCAGGATTTAATGGAAAAAGCTTGAAGTATTTTTGAATCAGCAGCAATCCGATACCAATTAAATTGCCCCAAAACAAACCAATACTAATCAAGTACATCGCATTGTATAAAAAAATCTTTCGAATACTTCCATGAGAAGCACCTAAAGATTTAAAAATTCCTATCATCTGAGTTCTTTCCAATATTAAAACCAACAAGGCCGTAATCATATTAATGCCGGCTACCAAAATCATGATTCCTATAATTAGATAAATATTAAAATCAAATAAATCCAACCATTCAAATATCGAACTGTATTGCTGTCTAATAGTTACTGTATCTAAATCTGAGGGAACCGCATAATAGACCGCTTCACCGGTTTGGTCAATTTGATTAAAATCTTGAACAAAAATTTCAAAGGCCCCTACTTGATCGGCCTCCCACCTGTTCAAACGCCGAATTTGACGGATGTCGGTTATTAGATGGGTTCTATCAAAATCTAAAAAACCACTGTTATAGATACCCACCAAATCAAAACCAATCATACGATGCATTCGACTACTCTGTTCATCGGAAAACAAAGTCACCACCCGATCACCAACTTGCAATTGCAATCGATTTGCCAAATATTCAGAAAGTAAAATCTCATTGTTGAGCTCTTTCTGATAATTCGGTAGGCGCCCGGCCACTAAAAATTCTTCAAAATACGACCAATTAAAATCAGCTCCTACTCCTTTAGCTACAATACCTTCATAATTTTCAGCGGTTCTGATGATACCGGTTTTACTGGCAGTAGCTTGTATGTGTTTAATTTGAGGTTGGTTGGGAAAAACCGGATAAAAAGACTGCTCTAATGAAATCGGTATTTGAGAATCGTCAGAACGGTTTGAATCAAACTTACTAATAATGATATCCCCATTAAACGCAGAAATCTTTTCTCGGATTTTTTGTTGCAGTCCCAAACCCGTAGCTATTGCCACCAACATCATCACCATACCGATAACAATTGCGGCAATAGCAATTTTTATTATTGGTGCAGAAATACTACTTTTATAGTCTTTAGATTTAATAATCCGCTGTGCTATGAAGAGTTCAAAATTCACTCGAGAAATAGATTTTTTTTTCAAAAATACGACAATAATTTTCTTATTACTAACAGTAATTTCGTGTAGCGGACAGCTGAAACCTGAAAATAGTCCCCAGACTACTACAGCCATCGTTTCTCCGATACTACCCGGGGCCAATCGCACAGAAATGTACTTACCTTGGCTAGCCGGAAAAAAAGTAGGTGTGGTGACCAATCAAACCGGGGTGATTTTTAAGCCCTACCAATCACCTGCAATTCGAACTGTGATGGACAAACAAACCGGGCAAATGCTTGAGGTTTATGAAACTACCTGGAAATACGACCGATACACACACTTAGTAGATAGTTTGTTGACCCTAGGAGTACAAATCACTAAAGTATTTGCTCCGGAACATGGCTTTAGAGGAACTGCAGACGCCGGTGAAATTGTCAAAGACGGTAAAGATCTTAAAACCGGGTTACCCATAATTTCTCTGTACGGAAAAAATAAAAAACCCTCCCCAAAACAGCTTCAAGATATTGATGTATTAATTTTTGATATTCAAGATGTTGGTGCTCGGTTCTACACATACATTTCCACCTTACATTATGTTTTAGAAGCTGCCGCTGAAAATCAAATTCCCGTAATAATATTGGATCGCCCCAACCCAAACATCCACTATATTGACGGCCCTATTTTAGAGACTGCCTATCGCAGTTTTGTGGGAATGCATCCCGTACCCATCGTTCACGGTCTCACTATCGCCGAATATGCTCAAATGATTAACGGAGAAAAATGGTTGGAAAATCAAGTGGTTTGTGAATTACTTCTAGTACCCGTTCAAAATTATAGTCGAACCAGTAGTTATTCGTTACCCATTGCTCCTTCACCCAATTTGCCCAATGATAAAGCTATCAATCTCTATCCTTCTACTTGCCTCTTTGAAGGTACTACCCTGAGTGAAGGACGAGGTACCGATATGCAATTTCAAATATTTGGAGCTCCGTTTTTACCTCAAGAAAAATATACTTTAAAATTTACTCCTCAACCTAATTTGGGATCTAAAGATCCTAAATATAACGGCCAATTGTGTTATGGCAAAGATTTGAGAAATACTCCTACTTTAAACCAAATCAACTTAAGCTGGATTATGGAAGCCTATCAACATACTACTGAGAAAGAGTCATTTTTTACTAATTTCTTTAATACCCTTACGGGAAATAGTACACTTCAACAACAAATTAAATCAGGCTTAACCGAAGAAGAAATCAGAGCTTCTTGGCAAGATGGGCTCAATAAATATGATAGTATTCGAAAAAAATATTTTATTTACCCCCACTGATTTAATTATAATTAGCTAAAAAACAACAAGTTATATAATAAGATTTATTTTTGGCACAAACTTTGGTTATTCGATGTTGGGGATTGCTTACCGTCACAAAAAGCAATTTACTAACATTAAAATACCCAAGTTATGAAAACGCTATTTTTAACTCTCGTAACCTTTTTCACTGCTTTTTTTAACCAAGCAGTTTTAGCAGACACTTATAACAATTTCGGCTATGATGGGAATAAAATCATTTTCGTCGAAGGCAATGTAGAGTTTTCTGTTTTTCCGGACGGCCAATTTGACTTTGTGTTTCTAGGTCATGAAGGTACTGATGTGACCATCAGCAATCCAAATATGTCGGTTACATTCAATTCGGGGTATAACTACGACGCCTATGTACAATATGATATGTATGGAGCGGTTATTCAAATTGAAAACGTTCCCATTTATTATGATGATTTCGGACGAATAGTTCGTGCTGGAAATGTAAGTATTCGGTATAAAGACAGACGCTTGGTACAAGTGGGTGGCTTGTATATACACTACAACCCCTACGGCTACTACAGCCACTTTAGTGGCTACATCAATCCCTACAACAGATATTATGTGTATAGACCTTGGCATGTGTATTACGCGATACCCTATTACCATTATTGTGTTGTACAAGTAAATCCGTATAGAAGATATTACCAACCCGTCCGATATAGTTATAGCTACCACGTAGTTCATTATTCAACCCATCACTATAGTAATGGAAGAAGAGACTTTTATGTCCCAGGAAGTAGAGTGCATTACAAAGATGGTAGAACAGCGGTCAACACCAACTACAGAAATAGTGATCGGGGTACTGCCACTACTTATCGTAGAGATGACACCACCTTAAGAAATACGGTTTCCGACCGACGAGTTTCAAGCAATCGTTCGACAGATACACAAGGCAATAATACTAGCCTCAACCAACGAAATAACAGATCTTACCAAAATGATAATAATCAAGTAGGTAACTCTAACCGAACCACCCAAGTGCAACGTAACAACTCGGGAAGCACAATAAACAATCGAAACAACGATGTTTCAACTATTGGAAGAGACAACAATGTATCGACCAACAACCAAGTACAACGCAATAACTCAGGTACCACGGTAAACAATCGAAACAACAATGTTTTAAATACTGGACGAAATAACAATGTATCGACCAACAACCAAGTACAACGCAATAACTCAGGTACTACGGTAAACAATCGAAACAATGGTTTATCAAATACCGGAAGAAATAATACAGTAACGACAAACAACCAAGCTCAACGCCAGAATAAAGGGAGCAACGTTACCAATACAGGCAGTAGAAACACAAAAAACATGAGCACCAATACAGGAAGCTCAAAGTCTACTGCTCAAAGAAATAATAATAACTCTAATAAGACCTCCAACCGGGGAGGAAGAGGATAAAATTTGTGCTAGTTTAGTTAGTTTGATTAGTTTGAGTAAACCCTGTTACTATAAATTTATATAACAGGGTTTTTTACATCAGTTTTTTAATTATTTTTGCGCGTTTAAAATTCTTTTAAAATCTTTTATTACATTTAAATTATTGTCAACCAACAAAACCTTTATTTATGAAAATTACAATTAAAACTTTTCGCTTCCTTGCTATTGCAGCATTTTTTCTTGTATCTACTTTTTGGTCACAAGCTGTTGCACAGCAGTATTTTGTTTATGATGGGGATACTTTTTCTGTACTAATTACTACAGACCGAAGTAATAAAGTCATCACTAAAGTTGAGTTTTCAGATGACAACAAATGGCATGAATTTAAAATTTTAGATTATGAAGATTTAGAAGACACTAATGAGGGAGGTTTTGTATATGAAGTAGTAGATGGAGTAGGAAATATATACTTTGTGGATTATTACCGCGATGAAGACTATATTATGGTTCATAGCGAAGACCTATCCTCCTCTTGGACTCTCACCCGTCGGGATGATTAAATCTTAAAAAACTTCAAAAAAACAGTTCCTTAGGAGCTGTTTTTTTTTACCTGCTTTTTTTCAAAAATAGAAATAACTCCTCTGAAATTTTCATTTGATATACCATAAAAAAATATAAAATGGTAATCACCAACACTTTGAGGGAAATATTCAATAACGGGTGGAATTCTAACTCTACAAAATAGCTCCCCACCGATAAAGCAAAAATTAAAACCAAAGCTTTCCAACTGGAGGGTGTAAATGGATGCATTTTAAACTTTTTGTAGACCAAAATAATTTTACATATATGGTACAACAACAAGGCACTGAAAGTAGCAGAGGCTGCTCCGTTTATACCATACCTTGGTATCCACAACCAGTTTAAAAATATAGTCAGGCCTGCCAGCACCAAACCCAAAATTACCAGCCATGGATAGTACTTAGAATGAGTAATAATCGCAGTGTTTATACCTATTATATTTTCGGATAACTTCACAAGTGCAATCAAAATAACCACATACTGACCGGTAGCATAAATGGGATCCATAAAAAGATAAATATCATGGAGATTTCCTAGTACCAATAAAAATATCCAGCCCGAAACCACCAACAAATTGAGAGAACTTTTTTTATAAAGGGAATCTAAAGATGCCCAGTCCTCTTCATTGATCAAACGAGCCGTGATAGGGGTAGTAATTTGTCCCATAGCCCGCGAGGGAACCACGATTACCATAGCAATAAATACGGCCACATTGTAAAATGCCACATTTTCTATGGCCAAATAGGAACCAATCATCACCTTATCTATATCTAGTAAAATTATCGAAATAGAACCGGCTACTATAATTAAAGAGGAATACCTCAAAATAGAGCGCATATGGGTAGGCCATTGCAATGAAATGGTAGGAGTATACACTCGTAATGCATAAATCCATACTACTAATGTACGTAAACCATACACCATTACGACAGCCAAAATAAATTGCTCTACCGTCAATATTTTGAAGTAAACAGCTAACAGTAAAAAGGTGATCATTAATCTATGAAAAACTTCCTTCATAAAATTGCCGAAAACACTTCGTAAATGTATTCGCAACCAAGAATAAAAAATGTCAAAATAGGCCATAAAACCACCAACCAAAAGTATATACCACATATATTGCCCCGGTATAGTTTGTTCAGCAGAAAGAAGCCCTAGAATTTGTTTTTGAAAGATCCAGGCGAGTATTCCTAAAGGAACAATTATAAAAAGAGGGAGAATTAACGCCCAGGTTAAAAATCGATCCCGTTGGGCCTTATCCTCATATACATGGAAAAATTTCATCAGAGTATTATGAACACCAAACGACAACAAGGGAGTTAATACAACAGCTACAGACAATAAAAAACCCACCAATCCATAGTACTCGGGGGTTAAAAAACGGGTGTATAAAAAAAGCGTGTTTAAAGCACCTATAGCAAAACCAATATAGGTACTAAAAGTATTTCTAATGCTTTGTCTAATAATTACTCCCATTTACACCAAGCTTTGAATATGTTGGGCTAATTGTTTAGTCAATTGTTTGCGATGGTATTTCATCAAACCTTCATTCGATACTGTCAAATTTCCTTCTTGATACTTAAAATACCAGTCTACCAATTGTTTTTTGAGCTGGGCTTTCTCTGTATAAGTAAAAAATTTACCCGATTGAGTTTCTTCCAGAATCGCGATGATATCACTTTGTTCCGGGCCTAGTGCCAAAATAGGTCTTCGTGAAGCCATATACTCGTACAGCTTACCCGGCAATATGCTTCTCGTTTCTTTTCGGTCTATCTCAATGAGTAATAAAACCTGAGCCCTATCCATTACATCAACCGATTCTTTATAAGATACATAGCCATGATACTTAAAGTTATGCTCTAAGTTATTTCGACGTAGATCGGATACGATTTCCTCGCTAATTACCCCATATAAATCGAGCGACAAGTTTTCTCCAAAACCCTTTATTTCTTCCATAAGCTCGTTCAAAACTTGCCATAATATCAAAGGGTTCCGACCCGATAATAAGGAGCCGACATGAACTATGCTAAATTTTGAATCCAAGGGTTTATCTTTGGCCAGCAGTCGATCAAATCCATTGGTTATTACACCAATCGGAGTCTTGGTTTTTAGACTAAATTCTCGTTGCGTTCCCGGACTAGTCACCAGTAATAAGTCGGCCTCATTGAAAACGACTTGTTCCAGTTGTTGATGTCTTCTACGCGCATAACGAGTGAGTTTAAGCTTATTGTGATACCCTATACCCGTCCAAGGATCTCTAAAATCTGCAATCCATTTAACCCTATGTTTTTTTTTCAAATTTCTTCCTATCAAATGCAAACTATGAGGGGGGCCGGTTGTAATTAGTACATCTACCGGATTGTTATCGAGGAATTTACTCAAATAAGTCACCGAGGGCTTGACCCATTGTTTTCGTGCATCGGGAATAAAACAATTACCACGAATCCAGAGCAATAGTTTTTCAAAAAAACCTTGCCTTTTAGACTCTGTAATTATTCCACGACTCATGTTTTGGGTGGCTTTAGAGGAGAATAAAGCCGCCCATCGATAAGGTTCTCGAATGGGGTGTTTTAAAACCATTACCTCTGGTTCAACTTCAGTTAACTCCGTATCAACAATAGGGTACTGAGGATTTTCAGGCACATAAACGATGGGGGTAATTCCAAATTCAGATAAGTATTTAACAAACAAGAGCCACCGTTGTACGCCAGGTCCACCTGCCGGAGGCCAATAGTATGTTACAATCAATACTTTCACTGAATTACTCTATTTTTTTTCGGCTCCTGTAAAAAGCAACTCCTACCACTACCAGAAATAGAGCAGTTGTTGCCAGGGATAACGTTTTTCCTTGTTCTACTACCTGAGGCTCAAATCGAAATTCGATTTTGTGATATCCCTGAGGAACCTCCATGGCCCGCAAGGTATAATTCACTCTAAAATGGGGAACTGGGTTTCCATCCAAATAAGCATTCCAACCCCAAGGGTAATATATTTCTGAGAACACCACTACCCCATCTTGCTTGTTTTCCGTTTCGTAATGCAAATAATCGGGTTGGGCAGTAATCAACTTGACCTGGGCGGTTGAATCCACTACATAAGTGGGAGCTGGTTGAAAGGAGTTATGAACCAAAGCGGTAGTTTTGGTATTGGTTTTACCCAACTCTACAATCACTTCATCTTCGGTTGGAAATGTTTTGATTTCATTTACAAACCAGGCAGGCCCGTTGGCAGTTTCATTGAGAGAAACTACCGGTCTATTTTCATCATCAGTAAAAAGTATATACTTAACATTCAGCATATTAAATATCTCCATATCGCCTTTTCGTAAATAAAAATCATACAAATCTTGTATACGAGCAGGCTTGGCAGCGTGGTACCCGCCTAGAGCTTTATGGAAAAAACTGGCCCGGGCACTATTAAAAGGGTCTGTGGTCAGGTCGTAGACCCGGTAGTGCCCGGTATCTTTTAGTATTTCTTGATCGGCCAAATTTTTGGCAAACGGATTTTGAACTTGACTTTTGTTAACAAAATTCTCAGCATTCACATATCGTTTATCCACCGGAAATAAGTCGGCTATCACCAATATTCCGATAGCTAGTATGACGATATTTTTGGAAAACTTCTGTTTGAAATACAACCAAATTATACCACAACTGAGTAGAACAAACACCAAGCTTCGCAGGTTGTCCTTGACAAAAAACGATATCCGATCTTCTTTTAAGGCATTGATAAATTCAATTCCATATTGTTGTATATAAAACCCATCATTAACTCCCGAAAAAGTAAACAAACTTTTTCCGATTAGTAAAAAAACCAAACACAATCCACCTAATATTCCTCCGCTATACAACAGGGCTCGTTTTTTATCAGAAACTGAAACTTTATCGGAGAATATTTTATACAACCCCAATACCGCCAAAATAGGTAAACAGAGTTCGATAATTACTTGTATCGAGCTCACCGCACGGAATTTGTCATACAACGGAAAATAATCGATAAACAAATTGGTTAACAAGCTAAAGTTTTTTCCCCAGGACAGTAGCAAGGCCAATATGGAGCCTATTAAAAGCCATCTTCGGTGTTTACCCCGAAGTAGAAAAGCACCTATAAAGGCTAAAAATATCACCACCGCACCGATATAAGCGGGTGCAGCTACAATAGGTTGATCGCCCCAATAAGTGGGCATAGCTTGCACGATTTGACTTCGATCGGAAGCGGGTATACCCATTTTGGCAAACAACTCGTTCATAGCCGACTCTTCCCCAACATTCTCACTACTTCCCCCTCCCATAAAACGAGGAATAAATAAATTAAAAGTTTCGGCTAAACCATAGGAATATTCGGTGATATACTCCTTAGAAAGTCCCTCTTTTTCCCGGGGAGACCCATCGGGATTGATAGTAAGTGCGCTTTTTCCTCGAGTAGATTCTTGAGCGTATTCTTGAGTGGCTAATAATGGAGTAGCATTAAGACCGATTCCTATTAAGTAGGCTGCCGCCAAAATAGCGACCGATTTGAAGTACTGTGAAACCTTTTTATTTCGGAAAGCCTCTACTCCATATACCAAACCGATGACTCCAATTAATAATAACAAATAGTAAGTCATTTGGTAGTGGTTGGCTGCTATTTCAAGTCCCATAGCCAGGGTCGATACTACGAACCCCAGTAAATATTTCCTCTTAAAAACCAAAAACAAGCCCGCTAAAACCAAAGGCATATAACCAATGGCGTGAACCTTGGCATTGTGTCCGACTCCGATGATGATAATCAGGTAGGTCGAAAACCCAAAAGCTAAGGAACCCAGTATTGCTAGTTTATGATCCCTTTTGAGGACATACATCAATACATAAAACCCCAAAAAATATAGAAATAAATAGTCGGCTGGGCGAGGTAAAAAACGGATGATACGATCTAACTTTTTAATATAATAGTGTTCGTATTGCGCTCCCAATTGATAAGTGGGCATGCCTCCAAAAGCACTATTAGTCCAATACGATTCTACCTTTTCTTCAGCTCGATAGGTATCGCGCTCTTTGGCCATACCGGTATATTGAACAATATCTGATTGAAAAATATGTTTTCCCTGAAGAACCGGGTAGAAATAAAGTAAGGATACGATAACAAATAAGGCGACAGCACCAATATGAGGAAGGTAATTTTTGAGTGACAAATTCATGGGATTCATTAAAAATAAACCCTAAAATTACTCAATTTCTTCAAAGTCTATGTACTCGCCTACCGGTTTCTTATTTTTTTTAGGGGAAGAAGTTGTAGTTTGCTTGTTTTTTGGGTTAAATTGACGAAAGACAGATTCATTTTGTTGCTCGAAGGAACGGAATACACGCTGTTGAATTTTACGAGCAAAATACCTCATTAACAGAGGTAAAAGTAACCTAAATAGCCATTTTATACCAAAATAAACGGCTAGTAGAATAAGTACAACTTTCAAAAAATCTTCCATACTAACAAATGTAATTGCCTTTTGTAGACAAAAGTAATCAACGCCAATTACAATTAAGAATTTCATTTATTAAAAAAATAATAAAACTACTTATCTTTACACCAAACACCCAGTTGTATGAATATTCGTTTTCTAATACCCTTCACTTTTTTGGTCTGTTTTAACTCCTTACAGGCACAATATACCGAAATCATCAATTCACACCGCCCGGGCACTTCTCAAGGTGCTTTTGCGGTGGGATACAATGTGATTCAAGCCGAGATTGGACTTTCATTTGGAAAAGACAAGCACAAACTTTTAGATACCGAATCCAATGTTTTTTTTACCGATTATACGCTTCGATACGGTCTTCTTTATGAACGGCTTGAATTAAATATTACTGGTCAATACCTTTCCGAAACTGTGACAGACCATTCGGGCTTAGTTCCTTTTGAATACAAACAAAGTAATTTTAGAAGTAACACTATAGGAGCAAAATTTTTAGTATACGACCCGTATAAAAAGCGTGATCAAGAACTTCCCAACCTATACAGTTGGAGAGCCAATAACAAATTTAGATGGCGAGAACTTATACCGGCCATATCAGTCTATGGAGGAGTTAATCTGGATACCAAAGACAATCCATTTTTACCACCCGACGACGGATTGACTTATAAAGCTGTGGTTTCTACCCAAATTAATATGGAAGGGGCATTTGTTTTTGTAACCAATCTAATTGCCGATCGTATCACTTCGGAATATCCCACCTATTCGTATATTTTAACACTCACCCATGCTTTTACACCACAATTTTCTGTGTTTGTAGAAAATCAAGGAATTATGAGCGATTGGTATGCTGACCAATTATTCCGATTGGGTGCGGCTTATTTGTTTACACCCGATTTTCAAGTAGATATATTAGGGACCACCAACTTTAAAGACACGCCGTCTAAATTTTATGTGGGCTTAGGGGTTTCGTATCGATACGATATGCATACTGACAAACCCGTGAAGGATGAGGAACAAGACGAGATAGATAAAGCCCTTAAAAAAGCGGAAAAAGAAGAAAGGAAAAAAAGAAAAAATGAAGACTTTATAGAAACAGATACAGAGCAAAATTCGGAAGGCAATTAAACTATGAAGATTACTGTCAAAGAAGTTACTGGAAAAAAAGGAATTAAAGAATTTGTTTTGTTTCCATTCAACCTTTACAAAAATTCTAAAAATTGGATTCCACCGCTTATTCAAGATGAAATAGATTCTTTTGATCCCCAAAAAAATCCGGTATTTGAAAATGCCATTGCTAAATTTTTTATTGCTTATAAAAATCAAACAGCAGTTGGTCGAATCGCAGTTATTCTTAATTGGAATGAAATTCAACAGCAGCACATCCAGAAAGTGCGCTTTGGCTGGTTTGATTTTATAGACGATATATCAGTCAGTGCCGCTTTATTAGAAAAAGCTTTTGAAATTGGTAAACAACATCAACTCGAGTATGTGGAAGGTCCTATGGGCTTTTCCAACATGGACAAGGTAGGAGTCATGATTGAAGGTTTTGAAAATTTGGGAACCATGGCTACCTGGTACAATTACCCCTATTACTCGGAACATCTCGAAAAATTAGGTTTTACCGTTGAAAAAGAATTTGTGGAAAGTATTTTTTACCTCAAAGATATCACCCAACCTGAAACCTACGAAAAAGCGGCGAGCTTGATTGAAAAGCGCTACCAGCTTCGAGCGGTCAACTTTTCAACCACCCAGGAAATTATCCCCTACATCGACGAAATGTTTGACTTGTTTAATAGATCGTACGCTGCTCTACCCTCTTTTGTGGCTGTGACAGACAAGCAAAAAGAGTATTTTAAAAAGAAATATCTCGGCATGATCAATCCCAAACTGGTTAAATTTATCTTTGACAAAGAAGGAAAAATGGTTTGTTTTTCGGTGGTAATTACCTCTTTCTCAAAAGCCTTACAAAAATCTAAAGGCAAATTGTTTCCCTTCGGGTTTTATCACTTTTTAAAAGCGAAAAAAAATCATGAAACCCTTTTGTTTTATTTAATCGGTATCGATCCCGACTATCAAAAAAAAGGTCTAATCGCCATTGTGTTTAGAGATTATTATCGAGATTTTGTAAAAATGGGGACCCATGCATTTATTCAAACCCCGCAATTAGTATCCAACCATTCAATACAAAATTTATGGCGCAACTTTAATGCGAAAGTGTATGTGAAAAGAAATACGTACCGTAAAAATATAACTGCTATTGCTGAGTAACCGCCGAGCTATTACCAGCCGCCGCCACCGCCGCCACCGCCGCCACCGCCCGAGAATCCACCACCACTACTGCCGGAAGAACTTCCCGGAGGCGTTGCAGATGAGGAAATAGCCGATGAAAAACTCCTTCCCACTGAATTGGTAAAACTAGTGGCATTAAAAGCCGTATATTTTGCGCCCGTATACCAAACGGGGTTGTACTCTTGATCTTGCATAGCAGTTTTAAGGACATTTTCAAAACGCTTTCCCCACTTGTTCTCTACCCCCAAAGCGATGGCATAAGGCAACAAGGCTTCAAACCTTTCCGGTGTTAACTCGGGTTCTTCAATACTGTCTAACTGTCGTTTTTCGGCTGTATTGATGTACATTTTAAAACCCTCAATTTCGTCCATAATTGCACGGCCTTTTTCGGTGGGTGATTTCATTAAATAATTAAAAATTAATGCCCCACTCAATAGTATAATACCTAGTACAATACTTATATAAAAAGGAGCCAATAGTATCGAGAACACCATAACAATACCACTGATCAAAAGACCGGTATGCAGTGCTTTGGCATTGAAAACCAAAAAAGTGGGTTTTAGTTTTTGTTTCAAATTCTGTTGCACCTTTGTTCGCATATTACTAAAAATCGTATGATTGGTATTATCGAGTTTGATATTATCCCGACTTCCCAACAGTGTATTCGCTATGGCTGCTTCTTCCGAGGATAATTGCCAGGCTTTCCCATTTTTATTTTTAATTAAACGATAATCCCCGCTTTCTTGTTTAATAGTCAAATAACCCTGTACTGCCATATTAACAATGGCGGCCGTAATTGCACGTTGAGTAAAACCCATTTGATGTAGATAAGAAATTTGGGCCGGTGAAAAATTACTGGGTGGATCAAAAAGTGGAATAATTACCCCTTTGGGAGGATCCACACCTACTTTTTTCCATTTCGAATAGTATGCCCAAAAAACAGCAACCAAACCGATGAGTATACCAATAAGATGAAAGTTATCTTGGATAAAAAGCAGTATTATTTCAGAGCGGCTGGGTTGTTTAACTACCCCTTTTTGCCAAGATAGCGCGATGGTAAATTGTTCATAGGGATACAACATTTGAGTCAGCTTGAAATAAGCCTTGTTGCCTTGTTTGTCAAATTTGCAATGGCAATCGGAACTTCCATACGAACCCGAATAGGCAACCAGTTTATCCACTTGAGCCGTTTCGGGTAATTCTACGGTTACAGACCCCTGTTGTATATTAAAACTCCAATCACCCCCGATGGCATTGTAGTACAACTCATCATAATCCTCAAAGAAACCTAATTGCCGACTGGTTCGATATTTCAGTGTATAGGTATATTGGCCCGGCGTTAAATAGTTATTTTCATCACCTATATAAATGATCTTACCATTTAATTGATTTTTGATATGATACTTTTCTGACTTTCCGTCGCGTAACACGGCTAACACCTCAAACCCTACTCGATAATTATTGCCTACTTTATCTTTGTAGCGGGTAGGAAACGTACGATAGATGCCACGGCGTATTTGATAACCGGCAGCGCGAACAGTAATTTGTTCTTCTATGAGTAAATCACCTGATTCTTCAACTTCAATGTGTGTGTGGTAAGCCAGTATCTCTTCTTGAGAAAATACCGAAGAACAGCAAAATAAGGCAAGACAAACAATAATTCTGAAAAGGTTCATGGTCTATAAATTTATAACCGGCGCCGCTTTTTCGGTTTCGTCTTTAATATCGAAATATTCTTTACTGGAATGTTTAAATAGAGAAGCAATTAAATTAGAAGGAAATTGCTGATTGACAATATTGTAATTTCGAACCGAACCATTATAATAGCGGCGGGCTCGCTGTAAATCGTGTTCTACTTTAGATAATTCTTTTTGGAGTTCTAAAAAGTTTTGGTTGGCTTTCAATTCCGGATAATTTTCAACCACAACAAAAAGTTCTCCTAATGCTTTGGATAAATCGATTTCAACTGATTCTCGCTGGTGCAATTCGTGGGCTTGTTGACCCAAGGTACGCAATTCAGTAATTCTTTCGTAAAGCGCTTTTTCGTGTCGGGCATAACCCGAAACTGTTTCTACTAAACGAGGAATTAAATCGTGGCGTTTTTGGAGTTGTACATCAATACCGCTCCAGGCTTCTTCTGATAAATTTTTTAATCGTACTAATTTATTAAAAATAAAGACCAAGTATCCTATAAAAACAACAAAAATTATTAGAAGGCTATAGTACATCAAACAATTGGTTTAAAATGAAATTTAAAGATATATCTTTTTTTTTGAAAAAAAATAAAAAACAAAAAACCCGATAAACAAAAAAAGTATCGGGTTTTAGGGATTTTTTGGTATATGATAATAAAGTATGATAAACCGTCTCCGTTTTGAGATGATTTTTTCTTGCTCTATACAATCAAAAATCTTCTTTGGTGATTTGAACAATTAATTCACCATAAGACTGGTAGGTATGGTATAATTCTCCGTTTAAAAAAACATCTATTTTGTGATAATTAGGATATGCAACGCTATCTTTTACCCATAAAGTATCAATAACCTCGGTATCTAAATATTTTAAGATATATTGCTTCTGTTTAAGCCATCCATCTCCTTCTTCAAATGGCTTCACTATATAATACATTTCTCCTGTAAAAAAATCCTTTTCCTGATGCGGAAGGTATCTTTTTTCCATAAGATGCCAATCTTGGTCATACCACCATTCTTGATTATAATTTAAAAGACCTTGCTTATAAGTTATATCCCCTTCTTCAAAATTGATTCCGTCAGACTTTTTGATATCAAAAAAAATATAGGCGGTACTCGGAAGTTCTGTGGGTTCATTGTCATTTCTACTGCAAGCAAAAACCATTATGCTTGTAAGTGTTAATGCTATTATTGTTCTCATAATTTTATTTTTTAATGATTAAACGCTTGGTTAAAGTATTGCCGGTAGTTGAACTAATGTAATCATATAGATACCGGTACTGTATTCTGTTGTGTTGATGTTGTATTCTGTATTTTTAAGGTTGGATTGGATGTAAACCAACTGCCCTTTAATGTTGTATACGGACAAGCTATATGTATCGTCACCCGGTATTATTGTCGTAACGCTATATGTTTTCTTCTAAAATAATATCAATCAGTTTTTGATTGTTGCCATAAAATAGGTCGTAAACTAAGCTGTCCGGGTCGGCTTCTGTTCCGCAAGAAAAACCGTATTCTTACTGATGCTGAGCAAAACTTATAAAAACTAAGAAAAACTAAGAATAAGCAAAATACTTAGACAACGGTTGGCGGCTTGGGCTTCATAATTATGAAAATTAATAATTGGTATTATGCCAAGTTATTAAAAAATAACAACATCACAATCACAAAAAATATGTTAAAAAAACAGGAAAAATCCTGTATGTTTTTTTAACATATTTCAACAACAAAAAACCCGGTAAGTAAGAAAATTTACCGGGTTTTAAGAGATTTTAAAAATGTAAGTAATATTATCGGGCGTTTTGTTTTTTAATCAAATTCAAAGCAGAACCTTCTTTAAACCATTCAATCTGTGCCTGGTTGTAGGTATGGTTAACTTTGATTAAATCACTGCTTCCGTCTTTATGAACAAACTCTAAAGTAAGTGGTCTGTCCGGAGCAAAATCTTTTAAATCCACAAAGTTGATAGTATCATCTTCCTGAATCAAATCATAATCGGCTTCATTAGCAAAAGTCAAAGCCAGCATCCCTTGTTTTTTAAGGTTGGTTTCGTGAATACGGGCAAAAGATTTTACTAAAACAGCTCTTACGCCTAAGTGTCTGGGTTGCATAGCAGCGTGTTCTCGGGAAGAACCTTCACCGTAATTGTGATCACCCACCACTATAGTAGGTATACCGGCACTTTTGTAAGCCCGTTGTACATCGGGTACACCACCGTATTCACCAGTAAGTTGATTTTTTACAAAATTAGTTTTCTCATTAAAGGCATTGACCGCTCCAATCAAAGTATTATTGGCTATATTATCAAGATGCCCACGGTATCTTAACCAAGGTCCTGCCATAGAAATATGGTCGGTGGTACATTTGCCTAATACTTTAATCAACAATTTAGCACCGGTAATGTTTTTACCGTCCCAAGGTGCAAAAGGGTCTAATAGCTGAAGTCTTTCAGAGTCGGGTCTTACAATTACTTCCACCGAACTACCATCTGCTTGGGGTTCGATATAACCATTATCACCTACGTCAAAACCTCGGGGTGGCAACTCTAAACCAACAGGTTCATCAAATTTAACCTCTTCACCATCTTCATTAATTAGAGTATCATTCATCGGGTCAAAATCCAATCGGCCGGCAATGGTAATAGCAGCGACCATTTCGGGGGAACCTACAAAAGCATGGGTATTGGGGTTTCCGTCCGCCCGTTTGGAGAAGTTCCGGTTAAAAGAATGCACAATGGTATTCTTTTCGTCACCTTTCATATCGCTCCGATCCCACTGCCCGATACATGGGCCGCAGGCATTTGTAAAAATAGTGGCATTGAGATCTTCAAATATTTTCAAGATACCGTCTCTTTCTGCAGTATAACGTATTTGTTCGGATCCTGGATTGATTCCAAAATCAGATTTAGGCTTTAACTTCTTATCTACGGCTTGCTTGGCAATGGAAGCTGCCCGGGTTAAATCTTCATACGAGCTATTGGTACATGAACCTATCAAGCCCCATTCTACTTTTAATGGCCATCCATTGGCAATGGCTTTTTCCCCTAAATCACCTACTTCAGTAGCTAAATCGGGCGTAAATGGTCCGTTGAGATGGGGACGTAACTCCGATAAGTTAATTTCGATGATTTGATCAAAATATTTCTCCGGGTTTTCATACACCTCTGGATCTCCAGTCAGGTGGTGTTTGATCTTGTTGGCTTCATCTGCAACGACATCTCGTCCGGTAGCACGTAAGAATCGTTCCATCGAATCATCATACCCAAAAGTAGAAGTGGTTGCACCAATTTCGGCACCCATATTACAGATAGTTCCCTTTCCGGTAGCAGAGAGATTTTTAGCACCTTCGCCAAAATACTCTAACACCGCACCCGTACCTCCTTTAACAGTTAAAATACCAGCTACTTTTAGAATCACATCTTTGGAAGCCGTCCATCCATTGAGTTTTCCGGTTAATTTTACACCAATTAACTTAGGGAATTTTAATTCCCAAGCCATACCGGCCATCACATCTACCGCATCAGCACCTCCTACCCCAATGGCAATCATTCCTAAACCACCGGCATTTACCGTATGCGAATCGGTACCAATCATCATCCCACCGGGAAAAGCATAGTTTTCGATCACTACTTGGTGAATAATTCCCGCACCGGGTTTCCAAAATCCAATACCGTACTTATTGGAAACGGATTCTAAAAAATCAAACACTTCACGACTGGTGTCATTGGCTCTTTTTAAATCAGCAACAGCACCGCTTTTGGCTTGAATTAAATGGTCGCAATGTACCGTGGTAGGTACAGCTACTTTGCTTTTACCAGCTTGCATAAACTGTAGCAAAGCCATTTGGGCGGTTGCGTCCTGACAAGCAATCCGGTCAGGAGCAAACTCTACGTAATCTTTGCCTCGTTCATAAGTCTGTGTGGGAAGACCATCCCACAAATGAGAATATAATATTTTTTCAGTAAGAGTTAAAGGACGACCCAAAATAGAACGCGCTTGGTTTATTCGTTCATCCATTCGGGAATAGACCTTTTTTATCATGTCGATATCAAATGCCATAATAGTGTTTTTTATATTTGTATTATCTGAGTGCAAATTTACTAAAATTACCTTTAATAAAAAATTTTCAACCAATCAATCATTTTATTGAATATATTTTGAACGATTCTAAATATCCATACACATATTTATCAAATATCACTTATTTTTAATGAATATTATTAAAATATTAAATTTCAGCTTGATTTTTATTAAAAATGAATTTTCCCCAGTTCTTTCCATTAGTTTTTCACAAATGCAGCCCCAGCCCAAGCCGATAAAAGCAGCATAAAATATTTTAAAACAAGCCTTATTTTTTGGATGTAGAACCAAATAAATTTACAAAATAACAAGGAGTCATTTTGATATACAACCAACAGTTATATATTTACAAAATCTAAACCAGCACCATGAGATTTGTTTACCTGATTTTAGTCTGTATTGTAGTAGCATGTAACTCAAGCGAAACTTTTAATTTTGAAATACAAACTGTAAAACCCATTAAAAGCACGGATTTATTTGGTAAAACCTTTTTCGATGCCTGGGTACTCACGCCCGAAAGGTACAGTCGCTCTGGACAAGGACATCAAATTGATGTCGGATTTATATCGGAGGGTATAAAAGGAGGGGTTACTATAGAAATGAATGTTAAAAAAGGGGAACTAATTTTTAAAAACAAAGGAGAAGCAAGTGATTTTTTTGTAACCACTTTGGCACAACTCTACGAAGCAACTCTGGAAGATTACCAGATGAAAGAAGAAGTGTATTTTACGTTTGTTCCCGAAACCATGGCTGGAAAAGAAATTTTACAGGATGAAATTATTCTCAACCTACATCACCCCCGGGTGGATATTATTCTATTAATCGATATCCCTCAAGGCACTATCAAATTCTTGGAAAAAACGATGGGACTCAACAAAGAAAATTTAATACAAGTGTTCAGAAAACAATAGTCAAACCTATTTCAAAAAAAGGATAATCTAAAGGCAATCCCAAGAGCAAATAGCCGTAATTAAAACAAGTTTTTTATAATGGTTTCGATAGTCAACCCTTCCGCTTCTGCTTTGTAATTTTTGATTAATCGGTGACGCAAAATACCGATAGCAACGTGCTGTACATCTTCTATATCGGGAGAAAATTTTCCTCGTAGAGCAGCATGGGTTTTAGCGCCTAATATTAAGTTTTGAGAGGCCCGAGGTCCGGCTCCCCAATCGATGTAATTTTTAACTATTTCCGGAGCAGCAGAACTTTCTGGACGGGTTTTTCCCACCAATCCAACTGCATACTCTACAACATTATCGGCTACCGGTATACGTCGGATTAACTGTTGAAAATCGATAATTTCCGTAGCCGTAAATAAAGCTTGAACCTGAGTACTAGAACCCGTAGTGGTATTTTTAACGATACTGACTTCTTCTTCAAAGCTAGGATACTCTAATTGGATGGCAAACATAAAACGGTCTAACTGAGCTTCGGGCAAGGGGTAGGTTCCCTCCTGCTCAATGGGATTTTGAGTGGCCAACACAAAGTAAGGTAAAGACAGTTGGTAGTGATGACCGGCAATAGTAACAGCACGCTCCTGCATGGCTTCTAATAAAGCAGCTTGGGTTTTGGGTGGCGTACGGTTGATCTCATCGGCTAGAATGATATTGGCAAAAACAGGTCCTTTGATAAAACGAAACTGACGATTTTCGTCCAAAATTTCAGAACCCAATATGTCACTAGGCATCAAATCGGGAGTAAATTGAATACGTTTAAACTCCAACCCCAATGCTTGAGCAACCGTATTAACCAACAAGGTCTTGGCCAAACCAGGTACCCCGATTAGTAAGGCGTGTCCACCAGAAAAAACGGCATTTAAAACTTGATTGACTACCTCTTCTTGGCCTACAATTACTCGGGATACTTCGTTCTTTAAAAGGTTGTATTTTTCTACTAAATTCTCAACTGCTTTTACATCAGACATAGTACGTTCTTAAAGTTTCTTTATTTATTTCTTTTGCCAATTATGGATAAAATCACAATCCTGGTAATCCTTATTGATATGGATATAGGTTTCACTTATTTTTTCTTTCTGCCATTTTTCAACGGCATCAATTCGTTTTTGCATCAAAGCCAATTCTTTGATTTTTACATAATCTAACGAAAAATCGGCGACATGTTCTTCGATGCGATTCGTGACTTTTAGAATCTTATAACTTCTTCTTCCCCCCCGGCTTTCATCGGTAAAAATATTAGATATTTCACCATTTTTTAAATGATATACTTGGGTACTCATCAAAGGTTCCATTTTGGTTAAATCAAATCGGGTATCACCGGTAAGGGGATTTACCAATTGTCCTCCGTTGTTTCGCGTTTCTTTTTCATCGGATTCCGAACGGGCGGCTTCTTCAAAAGAAATTTCTCCTTCTAAAATAGCGGTACGAATACGCTCGATTTTTTCTCGTGCCTCGGTAAGTTCTTTTTCTGTGATTTTAGGAATTTTAAGTATGTGTCTTACATCGCGTTCTTGTCCCCGTACTTTTTCTACCCAAACAATATGATATCCAAATTCGGTTTCAAAGGGTTCACTAATCTCTCCTTCTTGAAGGGAAAAGGCGGCATCGATAAATTCTTTAACAAAGGGACTTTTTCGAGTCAATGTGATTTTACCTCCATGAGTTCCGGCACTGGGCTCATCGGAATACAATACCACTTTAGTAACAAAACTCGAACCGTTTTCGATTACATCGCGTCGGTGGGTGTTTAATTCCTCTATTACTTGTCTTTTGGCTTCATCAGAGATTTGCGGGTTAATTACAATTTGAGCAATTTCAAGTTCGGTACCTACTAACGGGCGTTCGTCTTCAGGTATATTAAAAAAATACTGACGGACTTCCTCAGGAGTTACGTCCACATCTTTGTAGATTTTTTGTTGCATACTTTCCGCCAATTGATAGGTTTTAGTAATTTCAAAAAACTCTTTACGTACCTCTTCCATGGATGTTTTATTATACAGGGTGTACACCTTTTCTTCCGACCCTAATTGCTGTACTGCAACTTCTAACTGTTGGTCAATACGCGCCATGATTTCGTTGTAGTTGACTTCGATACTATCTTGTACCGCATGATGAGATAAAAGCTTATCTTCGAGTAATTTAGCAAACAATTCACAACGAGAAATTCCTTCAATAGGTATATTTTGCTGGAGAAGTCCTATATAACTTTTATCGATATCGCTTTCTAAAATAATGTACTCACCCACTACGCCTATCACCCCATCGGCTTTAAAACGCTTGTTTTCAAAAACTTCGTTTTTAACTTCTACGAGGGTATCTCGGTCAATATTTTGAGTTTCGTCGATGATGAGTACTTCGGGTTCTTGGGCCCAGAGGGCAGTTGAGATTAACAACATTCCTAACAAACCAAGAAATTTACTCATAGATTTCAAAGGATTTATTCTTGTATGCATCTTGTAATATGTCTTTTTCAAAATTTCTGATGATTTCAATTTTCCTCTGATTGAGGATAATTCGAGTAATTGCGGGTTTTATATATGACAGCGGTGCTATTTCGTTTTTATCTAATACATTTTTAACAAAAGCCAAATATACTCCTAAAGAATCTTGTAATTCTATTTTACTATTATTTTTTAACAATAATTCAAAATTTTCTTGACCGAAAATTGGAACCCTTTCAGCGACTAGAGAAGTAGAAACCCAACTCGTATCATTCAGGGAGAGAGCAGTAAACTGAATTTCTCTGTCTTCTAAAAAAGCCTTGTCGTTTTCGTTATACCGATATAAGGCTTCTTTGACTTTGGATATATCTGAATACTTGGGATCAAGTTGGATATAGCGCCATTGAATTAAGGTTTCGTTCAAAAGAAAATTTTGGCGATTTTTCAGGTAAAAATTTTCGTATTCTAATTCGTCAATATGAGTATCTAGCGCTCGCGCAGCAATCATATCCACATAGGCTTTTGTGTACAAATCGGTTTTGTAATTTTCAACCAAAACATCAAATTCAGCCTGTTGTTCAGCCGAAAGATTAATTTCAGCTTTATCAAGTAAAAGCATTTTGGTAGCCCAGTTATTGATAAAGGCTCGCACATGTTGAACACTATCGTTTCCAGAAAGCCCTTGGGCTACACCTTGAATATCACTTTTGTACAACAAATGTTTTCCTGCTTTGGCAACAACTTCTTCATCGGGTTGCGATGTAAATAAATTGCAGGCAGTTAGAAAAAAAAAAGTTACTATGACAATCCCCCGAACCATTATAGTTTTCTGAGTGCTTTTTTGTTGTAAACTACTTTGTATTTTTGACGTAATTCTTGCATCCAAATTTGTTCTAATTCATTCTGGTAATCACTGCTCACTTTACCTTTTATCTCTTCAAATTCTTTGGGAACAGCAGGTAAAACTTCTGTTACCCGTACTACGACATAATGAGAATCTGTTTGGTAGGTAGATGTGCCTAGGGTAGGCTTAAAACCTGGTGGCAGAGCAGGATGTCCCAACTCAAAACGGTTTTCTGTAAAACTAATTACAACTCGTTCGTCGGTGTTCAAGGTTTGGGTAATTTGCTCGGTATCGGCCCCTTCTTCTAACAGTTGTTTAGCTCGTTCAGCTACCAATGGGTCGGTAGTAGAACCGATAGCGGCCTGTACTCGTGTTTCCCAAACGTAATTGTTTTTGTTTTTATTGTAATAATTAACAAGTCCAATAGAATCGTTTTTGACCTTTTCCCAGATATTTTTACTCATCAAGGCATAGATTAACAATCCGTCTCGATATTCCTGAAGCAAATCCGAGTATTCCTTGTTTTCTTTTTCTAAAGCAGTTTTAAAAAACTCTTTCAAACTTTTTTCTTCAAAATCGCGGTGGTAGCCTATCAACAACTCTTTTATAGTTTTGTCGTTGGTACGGATACGGCGTTGTGCCACTTTAATATGCTCTGCAAAATCCCGGTACGTATAATTTTGAGTTCCTACCGAAAAAGCAATCTTATCCATATCGGGATGCTGGCTATCGTAATCCCATTTCCGCAAATAAATACTATCCGTAACTAGTTCGCTAAAATAATCTACTACTTCCGGATAGGATTGGTAACCATATATATTTTTAATACGGTCTAGTTCAGACAATTCTATTTTACGAGCCCGATCGGAGCCTTTGATATTTTCAAACAACTCATCGCGGTATTCTTTGTAGGTTTTGTGGGGGTGTCTTTCCACTAAATAAGCAATGTGCCAACCAAAATCACTCAACACGGGTTCAGAAAAATCTCCCGGATTTTTTAAGGCAAATGCGGCTTCTTCAAACGCGGGCGCATTGAGGCGACCTAACCCAAAACGACCAATAAGACCATCGCGATTGGCACTGGCAACGTCTTGAGAAAATTGTTTGACCAGGGTAACAAAATCTTCTCCTTGCAACAAACGCTGATAGATTTCGTCAATCTGTTTTTTGGTGTTTTCAACTTCACTTTGCTGCCGGTGTGCAATCATGATATGTGAAGCCGTAATTTCTTCCGGCATAGCTCTTCGGTCAATTACTTTGAGTATGTGGTATCCATAACTGGTACGAACAATTGTAGAGACTTGACCTACCGGTGTATTATAAGCGGCGTTCTCAAAAGGATATACCATTTGGAAAGCAGAGAAATATCCTAAGTCACCACCATTATCTTTAGCACTAGGATCTTCCGAATAGGTTTTAGCCAACTGTGTAAAATCTTCTCCGGCGACCGCTTTATCACGAATTTCTTTGATTTTATTATACGCCACTAACGTATCTGAAGGAATCGCATCTTGTGATACCAAAATCAAAATATGTGAAGCGCGAACTTGTTCTTGTAGTCGGTCATACGCTTCTCGGATAATCTCTTCGGTGATCTCTTGTTCGTATAAATAATTTTGCGAAAGCTCATTTCTATATTTGGTGTATTCGTTTATAAAATCGCTTTCTAGATGCAATCCTTGGGTATGAGCTTCTTTAACCTTGAGTTTATAATTGACAAATAACTCTAAATAGTTTTTCTTGTCTTTTTGTGCTTCGTCTTTTACTAAATTAATGTTTTTGGAATAAACACGTTCAAATTCTGCAACAGTAACGGGCTCATTATCGATCGTAAACAATACATTTTTGTCTTTTATCTGAGCCGTTGCCGAAATACAAAAGATAAGTAAAAAAATACGGAGAATTATGTCTTTCATATAGGTTGATTTTTTATGCGAATGCAAAAATAGCAAAATTGCCCTTTTTATCAACCTTTGTTTACTAACTTATTGTTAAAGATTAGCCGATTAGCTCATGCAAATTAATTACATTTGCAGCAGAATAAAAATTTCTTATTTATGAAAAAAGTTTTGTTTTCCACCTTTTTATTGTTGGCAACAACCGTAGTTTTTTCTCAAACTAAAGTGGGCACCATCGATGTCAATTATATCATGTCTAAAATGCCGGAACTTCAAAGTATCAATGATAGCTTGGTAGCCTATGGAAATCGGCTAGATAAACAAATCAATTTAGAATTGGATCTCTACCAACAGAAGTTAGAAGACTATCAAAAAAACATGGAGAGTTACACCCAAGAGGTACTTCAAGAAAAACAACTTGAAATACTTAATTTAGAATCGAATATTGCCAAACTACGTCAAAATGCAATTCAATTGATTCAAATTCGTGAGGACGAATTATCTCGACCCTTGTATGAAAAAATCGGTAAATCTCTCCAAAAAGTGGCTCAAGCCGGAAACTATACACAAGTACTAGCTACCGATCAAAACAGCAATGTGGTATTTATTGATGATAACTACGATTTAACTTTACAGGTAATGCAAGACTTAGGCTTGCCTTTGGATTAAAAAATTTCCTTAATTTTAGTGGCGGGTCTGGCTACCACAGCTTTTTCTTTGTGGATTATTATGGGTCTTTCAATAAGCTGTGGATGCTTGATCATAGCTTGAATAATATCTTCATCGGAAAGTTCTTTACCTCGATATTCCTGCTTCCATATAAGTTCGTTAGTACGTACTAATTCTATAGGAGTATATTGTAACTGATCGAGTAAGGTTTTAATCTCCTGAACAGTTAAAGGTTTTTCGAGGTATAATACTACTTGGTATTCCTGATTCATAGTATCCAAAAACTGGATCGCCTCTCTGGATTTACTACATCGGGGATTGTGATAAATGGTCACCATTATCGGGAATAATTAGGAGCTTCTTTGGTGATATAGACATCGTGCGGATGACTTTCTTTAATTCCTGAAGCAGTGATTACTACAAATTGAGCATTTTTCTGAAGCGTCTGTATATCTTTGGCACCACAATATCCCATACCGGCTCGTAAACCTCCAACAAATTGTACCATACTTTCAGAAACTTCTCCTTTGTAAGGCACTCTCCCCACAATTCCTTCGGGAACTAATTTTTTAATGTCGTCTTCTACATCTTGAAAATAACGATCCTTAGATCCCTTATTCATGGCTTCTACAGAACCCATCCCACGGTAGGATTTAAACTTTCTACCTTCATAAATAATAGTTTCACCGGGACTTTCTTTAGTTCCGGCCAATAATGAACCTAGCATCACCGAGTCGGCACCGGCAGCTAAAGCTTTGGGTATATCCCCGGTATATCGGATACCGCCATCGGCAATCACCGGTACACCGCTGCCTTCAATGGCTTTAGCGACTTCTAAAACTGCTGAAAACTGGGGGTACCCCACACCCGCAATAACACGAGTGGTACAGATGGAACCGGGACCAATCCCTACTTTAATAGCATCTGCACCGGCTTTCACCAAATATTTGGCCGCTTCGGCAGTTGCTATATTTCCTACCACCACATCCAATTGAGGGAATTTTTTCTTAAGTTTTTTTAACGCTTCCACTACCCCCTTAGAATGGCCGTGAGCAGTATCTATAATCACGGCGTCTACTTGGGCTTGAACCAGGGCCTCGGCTCTTTCTAATAAATCGGCTGTAACTCCTAAGGCCGCTGCAACCCGTAATCTCCCAAAAACATCTTTATTAGCCATCGGCTTTTGGGTGAGTTTGGTAATATCTCGAAAGGTAATCAAGCCGACTAGTGTTATGTCTTTTTTGACAACCGGTAATTTTTCAATTTTGTGCTTTTGAAGTATTTTCTCGGCTTGTTCTAAAGAGGTGCCTTCGCCAACAGTAATAAGGTTTTCGGAAGTCATCACTTCTTGAATGGAGCGCTGGTAATTATTTTCAAAACGCAAATCCCGATTGGTAACGATACCTACCAGTTTTCCATTCTTATCAACGATGGGAATACCTCCAATACTGTACTCGCGCATAACGTTTTTGGCATCCGCAACCGTAGCATCCGTATGTAAAGTCACCGGATCAATGATCATCCCACTTTCAGCACGTTTTACTTTCCTCACTTCCAAGGCCTGTTGCTCTATGGTCATGTTTTTATGAATAACCCCTATTCCTCCTTCTCGTGCCATAGCAATTGCCATAGCGCTTTCGGTGACAGTATCCATAGCAGCTGATATGATGGGAACGTTTAGAGCTATATTTTTAGAAAAACGGCTCGTTAAAGAGACTTCTCGGGGTAATACTTCGGAATAAGCCGGGACTAAAAGTACGTCGTCATAAGTTAAACCTTCGCCGACTATTTTATTTTGTTTTGAAGACATTGCAATTAATTTTTTAATTGCACACAAATATACAACAACTCGATCAGAAAATGAGGTTTTAAACTTTTTTTTTACGAAAGAACTTTTATTTTTTGAGCCACCTGTTTCGCTCGTTTAACCAATCCCTCTACTGATTCATTTCCATACGCTAAGGCCACTCCCATTCTACGATAAGGACGGGCTGTAGGTTTTCCAAAAATTCTAAATTCAGATTGAGGTATCTCAGCAGCTTGTTGCCAGCCCGAATAAGATACTTTATCACTATAGCTATCGGCTAAAATAACTGCACTCGCTCCGTTTTGAATTTGGTGTATTTCCGGAATAGGAATCCCTAGTACCGCTCGAGCGTGTAATTCAAATTCGTTGAAATTTTGGATAGGTGCCAAAGTAACCATACCGGTATCATGAGGTCGGGGAGATAATTCAGAAAAAATAGGCCCTTCTTTAGTAATAAAAAATTCAACTCCCCAAATACCCCATCCTCCCAAGGCATCTGTAATTTTTTTAGCCATCTGCTTGGCCGTTTCCAAATGATCAGTTGGCATGGGCATAGGTTGCCAACTCTCCTGATAGTCGCCTCGCTCTTGGCGGTGGCCGATAGGTGCACAAAATAAAGTATTTCCATTTTGCTGGGTCACCGTGAGTAGGGTAATTTCATAATCAAAATCAATAAAACCCTCCACAATTACTTCTTGTAAGTCCCCCCGGGAATCTTTTAAGGCATACTGCCATGCGTTTTCTATATCTGCTTCACCACGAAGTATGGACTGACCTTTCCCCGAACTGGACATTAAGGGTTTTACCACACAAGGAAATCCGCAATTTTGAACCCCTACCCGAAGTTCTTCCAGCGTAGTAGCATATCGATAAGGAGGGGTTTGTATCCCTAATTCTTGAGCTGCTAAATCCCGAATAGCTTTGCGATTCATTGTATAATTGGCTGCTTTAGCACTAGGTACTACTTGGATTCCTTGCTTTTCATATTCATAAAACCGTTCGGTACGAATCGCTTCAATTTCAGGAACGATTATATCTGGTTGGTGCTTGCGTACTAATCGATCCAGCGCTTGTCCATCTAACATATTGATAACTTCAAATTCTTGAGCTAAAGCCATAGCCGGAGCTCCGGCATAGCTATCACATGCAATCACATATTGACCTAAGCGTTGGCAAGCTATTACAAACTCTTTGCCCAATTCGCCCGCACCGAGTAAAAGTATTTTTTTCTGCATAAAAACCATTTAATGGGCTAAAATAAAAAAAACCTCGGAGTGAGGTTTCTTTTATAGCGAAAATGATATTTATAATCAATTTTGTAATTCTTGAACCAGTGCCTGCCAGGTTTCCATTTCGGGAATACCCGGTTTTCTTTTTCCAAAAAACTGAACAATAATTTCACCCGCTTTATTAAAAACTTCAATGGCTGTAACCACACCATCTTCGGTGGGTTTTCTGACCACCCAAGTTTGATCGATTTCCTGGGTATTGAGGTGAAGATTAAAATCAGGATCTAGCACATTAAACCATGGGCCATGCCACAGGGTTTTTCGAACCGGACCGGTATGGATTTGAATATTTCCCCGATTTCCTACAAAAACCATAATAGGAATTTTTCTCTCGGCAGCTTGTTCTAACAAAGTCACACTGGCCTCATTGCTTATTTTTTTTGCAAAATAATCATCCGGAGCCAATCGCAGTGCTTGTAAACGACTCAATCCATACGACCGAAGTAATCCAAAAAAATGATGGGTATCTTTTAGGTCTTTCCAACCTTGCTGAAAACCGGCAACATCGATTTCATCATCGGATTTTTCGGCAGGAGTAGCAGTAATACTTTCAATAGAAATCTGGTCCGATTGATCTTCCGAGCGATATTTTTCAACCAAAGCGTCAAAAGCTTCGGAATGGCTATCTTTGGTCAAATAAATTTTGTGAATCGCCAGTCCGTCGATACCAAAAAACTGCAAACTTTTACGTTCTCCTTCTTCTACCGCAAAAGCGTATTTCCAATGCGAGGGAAAAATCCGCAAATCAATATCTTCACCCACAAAAACCGCAGCATGAGGCGAAGAAAAATCAGGATTTAAATAGACCCCTTTTCTTTCGTGTACAACCGCCTCGTTACGGGTAAGAGCCATTACTTTACCCAAACGTTCTACATTGGTTAGTATCTCGGCTACTTGGTTGTTTAATCGGGTAACCCCTTGACCGATATTCGTCAGTAAAAGTTCGGCTTCACTGACACCCAATTTTTCGGCTGCGTTTCGAATTCTCAAATGGGGTTCTTGACTTTTTAAGTCTTCCCAACGTTTTTTTAAGGTGGTGGTTTCTGGTATCATATTCTTTGTAATAATTTTATTTTCGATTTTATATATTGGTTAAAACAGGTTCTTCCTGTTTATTTCCAAATACTATAATGGGTTTGCTATTAAAGGGATTAGGACAAATCATACAGGGAAAATTATAAGCCGAACTGATGATTTTTCCAGTAAATACATCGGCGGGTTTCCCATGAGCGACAATAACCCCTTTTTTTAATAACAATACTTTATCAGCATATTGAGCCGCCAAATTTAAATCGTGTAAAACAACGATAGCTGTATTTCCTTTTTCAGTAAACTTTTTGACGGTATCTAGTACTTTATGTTGGTGTTTTACATCCAAGTTATTAAGAGGTTCGTCTAAGAAAACCAGTTTGTTACTGATCTCATTTTGCAATTGAACAAGCACTCGAGCCAAATGGGTTCGTTGCTTTTCACCTCCCGACAAGGTGTTGTAATTTCTTCCTTTGAGAGATGAGATTGCCACTTCTTCCATCATCTTATCTACCCATTCATAATCCTCTTGGGAAGGGTGCGATTGAAAGTAGGGATATCTACCCATCATCACCACATCTTCCGTAAACAACGGTATGTCTGTATTGTGGTGTTGTGAAAATTTAGATTTATGTCGAGCTAACTCTTTTAAACTCCATTCGTTCAAATGCTTATTTTTAAACAAGATAGACTGGGTATCTGCCCCCAACTCATTACAAAGTATGTTGAGCAAGGTCGATTTTCCGGCACCATTGGGACCGACTATAACTAAAAATTCGCCGTAATCTACGCGAACGTCAACGCCGTTTAGTATAGTAAATTTTTTGTGAGAGTACCGAATTTTTTCTGCTGTTATCACGACATAGATTTTTTAAAACGCATTAAAATGATGATAAAAATAGGAGCTCCCATAAAGGCGGTAAGTATGCCTACAGGCATTTCCGATGGAGCCACCAAAGTTCGACTCACTGTATCAGCCACTAGTAATAAAACACTTCCAAAAATAGCCGATAGCGGAAGTATATAGTGATAATTAGATTTAAAAATAAGTCGCAAAATATAAGGCACTATCAACCCTATAAATCCAATGGTACCTGAAAAAGCTACCGAGGCACCCACAATCAGAGCCACAGTAATCATAATTTGTTTTTTTACTCTTTCGATGGGAATCCCTAAATGCTGGGCATCCTTTTCACCCAACATCATCGCATTCAGGGCTTTTCCTTTGTTTAACAAAAAGAAAAAAGCGATAACAGTCAAGATGCCTAGAATTAAATTCTTAGTCCAAGTCGCGCCTCCTAAACTTCCCAACGTCCAAAAAGTCAAATCCCGAAGTTGTTCATCGTTAGACATATAAATCAAAAACCCTACGATGGCCATAGCCAAAGAAGTAATGGCAACTCCCGACAGCAGCATAATGACCACATCGGTTTTTCCATTTTGAGAAGAAATACGATATACAATAGCCATGGTAGCCATAGCACCCAAAAAAGCTGCGACACTCAGTGTGAAAAAACGAAGATATTCAGGGATGAAGTGGAAAAATAAAGGTCCTAAAACAATAGTGATAGCCGCCATTAGTATAGCTCCGGAAGTAACCCCTATAAAATCGGGAGTAGCTAATGGATTGCGAAACATACCTTGCATACAAGTACCCGATACCGCCAAAGCACTACCAATAATGATTCCCATAACAATTCGCGGTAAGCGAACATCTAGCAATACATAGCGATCTGTGGCAGAAATTTCGGCTGTCTCACCAAATAGATTGATTAAAGTAGAAATTACGGAATTTGAAAATGAATACACTCCTGTATGTAAGGACCAAAACGCAGCTATAACAAGTAACAATAGCCCGAAAAAAATATATACAAACAAGCGATTCATTGATCCGGTTTTAACTATTCATTGATCTGTTTATTTAGTTGAGCTGCTGCCTTACCTACCCGCGGACCAAAACCGGATAAAAATCCGCCTTCTAAAGAAATAATTTTCCGATTTTTTCCTGCATTGGTTTCAGTCACTCCCTGTATTTGTAGCACTCCCTCTACACCACCCAAACTTTGTAAACCGGAATCAAAAAACAACAATACATCCGGATTACTAGCAATGAGTGATTCTGGAGTGAGCGGTTTAAAATCATCAAATTCATGGATGGCATAGTGACCTCCGGCCAATTCCACCATTTTTTTCATAGGTGTATTATTTCCGGCTACCATTAAAGTACCAGCACCTCGAGCATAAATAAAAAGTACGCGAGGTTGCGGTTCTTTTACAACCACTTGGTTGTAGTCTTGATCTATGGTTTCCAGTAACTCTTGGTAGTTGGTCGTACCCAAAACCGCTGCCACTTCTTGAATAAGTTTTTGGGTACCTGCTATAGAATATTCTTGAGAAAATAAATGCAACGGTATTCCTGAAGCCTCAATCTTTTCCAATAAAGATTGATTTAAATCTCGATCTGAAGCGAGTATTAAAGTAGGTTGTAATTCTAATATAGACTCAATTGTAATCGATCGAACATGACCTAAATCTTGAGCTTGTTTCTTAACCGTTTCTGGAAAAGTACTGGTGACATCCACCCCAACCAATTGATCTTGATACCCTAAACCGGCGACAATTTCAGTGATAGCACCTTGTAAGGAAACAATTCGTTGTACACTTTCGGGAGAACTCTCTGCTTGTTGATCGGAAGCTTTTTTATTACAACTCGCTAGGGTTACACTTAGAAAAATAACTATTAAAAAAATTAAATTATTGTAACTGAGTGTATTGGAAATTCTGAATATATTTTTCATCAAAAAAATTATTTTTATTTAGAACAAATTAAAATAACGATTTATATTTGCAGTGCAAATTTATTAAGATTTAATCTAAATAATGATAAATAGATTAGTTTTTTTTGTTTTCTGCACAAGTTTATCCGTATACTCACAGCAAAACACTGATAAAGAAAAAGATACACTCCAAATTCAAAACTTGGATGAAGTTGTCATTACGGGTCAAATCAATCCCCAATCGGTTAAAAAATCTGTTTTTGAGGTAAAAGTCATTACCCGAAATGATATTGAGAAGCAAGCGGGTAATAATTTGTCTGATTTATTAAACCAGCATTTAAATCTTACAATTATTCCGAATAGCTCTACGGGTAAGTCACAAGTAGAATTATTTGGTTTAGATAGCAAATATTTTAAAATTCTAGTTGACAATATCCCTTTAGTAAACGACGAAGGATTGGGCAATAATACCGATTTAACACAAATCAACCTAGACGACATTGAGCGTATCGAAATCGTAGAGGGTTCAATGGGAGTGCAATACGGTAGCAATGCCGTTTCAGGGATTATCAATATAATCAGTAAAAAATCTTCTTCACATCGCTGGGAAATAACTCCGTACATTCAAGAAGAAACCATTGGTAGCGAATACAACTTAAAGGATCGTGGCCGGCACATTCAATCTATTAAAATTGGGCATAATTTTTCGGAACAAATTTATGGAAATGTAATTTTAACACGTAATGACTTTAAGGGTTTTTTTAATGACAAAAAAGGAAAAAATTACGAAGAAAACGACGGACTAAGAGGTTATGAATGGCTTCCTAAAGAACAATTAAACGGAAAAGCATTGCTGTATTTCAATTTTGAAAAAATAAAATTACATTACAAATTTGAATGGTATGATGATAATGTTTTTCGGTACAATACAACCGTAAATCCTAACTACAACCCTGCTACTCAAACCACCAATCCTACGGCTAACGACGATATTTTTAATACAGTGCGGTGGTATAATCACCTAAATGCCTTCGGGAAAATAGGCCAAAAAGCTAATTACGACATATCTTTTTCGATTCAGGAACAGAAAAGAAATATAGAAACTTTTACGTATCGCTTCCGTACACAAGCTAAAGAAAATATTCAAAAAACGACCTACGAATCACGGCGCGTGTATTATTCTAAGGGTAGTTTGAATAATTTTTGGAGTACCGATAAATTTAACCTACAATTCGGTTATGAGTTCACAATAACAGATGGTTTTGGTTCGGCTCTTTCAGGGATGTTTAGCGAAAATCAAAAACATCGCTTAGAATCGTACGACGTATTTGGTACGGCAGAGTATGTCCTAAATAACCACCTTTCATTCCAACCCGGCGTACGGTTATTAATATCTCCTCAGTTTGATCCTTTAGCAGCCCTTTCATTGAGCAGTAAATATCTTTTTAACAACGGTATAGAAGCACGGCTCATTATAGGTACTTCACCCCGAACACCGAGTTTTGATGAACTTTACACACATTTTGTGGATATCAACCACGATGTGCGGGGAAATGAAAATTTGCTACCCGAAAAAGGTTACTCTGCATTTGCCCATGTCAAAAAGAATTTTTCTTTTAATGAAAATACCATTCAATGGAGTCCTAAACTTTCGGGATGGTATCTTACAGTACAAGACCGTATCGAGTTAATGATTATAAACAACTTACCACTTCAACACCAGTATGAAAATATAGATAGTTTTAAATCGTGGGGAGTATCTACCGATAACCGTTTTGTTTTGGATAATTTCCGTTTTACGCTGGGGTTTTCGTTTAGCGGTATTTCAAAAGTTCTAAACAGCCGTACCGAATTTAACGATGATTTTCTTTATACATTGCAAAGCAACGCAAGTGCATCGTACACCATACCCAAGACCCATACGGTAATTTCGACTTATTATAAATACACGGGAGAAAGCCACCAGTATGTCCAAAAACAAAACGAAAACAACGAAACCATCATTTTTAAAGGCACACAAAAGGGCTTTAGCTGGATGGACGCTTCTGCAAAACAATCTTTTTGGAAAAATCGGATAGAACTTACTTTGGGAATCAGAAACTTATTTGACATACTACGTATAGAAACAACGGCGGTAGAAGGCGGTGCCCATAGTGCTCCCCCTACCAACATTATGCTGGGATATGGCAGAAGCTATTTTATGAAACTATTGTACAACCTTACATTTTAAAGTTATGAGAAAAATACTAATTTACGCATTTATTATTGTAGCAGGATTCGCTTCGTGTAGCAAAGACGATAACTCCGGAGAATCGGGAGTGGATTTTGTGGTGGCTTTCGAAAGTCCGTCAACCGGTTTTGATACCGATGAAACTTCTAAAAACATTAATCTTACTTTTTCTACACCTGCTACCTCCGACGGAAGTATCGTGATTAGCTTTACTGCCCAAAACGCAGTGTATGGAGAAGATTTCACAACCACACCGTCAGCTTCCGACAGTAAAATTACACTGCCTATTGCTTCGGGTATGGGACAAACTTCGTTTGAGTTTAAAAAATTACAAAACCCTTCTGAAGGAGAAGAAGCTGTTATAACTTTTGAAATCACTTCTGTGAATCACCCCGACGGATACACCCAAGGAAATACCAGCACCGTGGTAAGTCTTACCGATACAGCTTCGTTAGGAGGGCAATTTAATCCCGAAGTAGGAGGGCATAATCAGCCCAACCAAGTGTATGTGGACTTGAGTGCTCAAAAAGAAACTGCTATACGCCGGGATTCATGGGATTTGAGTTTTTATGGTGGCGACTCATTTAGAGTGGGGATTAACGGCTCTGTTTATATGGCTACCGCACAACTTAACACTACCGATATTAACACCGTAAACGAATCACAGGTTGAAGAATTAATGGGATTGGTTGCCGTGGGAACTTTTGACCCGTCTAATATGAATTATATTGACCACCCCGGTGGCGACATAAACCAAACTGCGATCAGCCCTATATCCGAAAATGACAACGACAACAAAGTTTATTTGGTAAATCTCGGGTATGAAGTTAGTACCGACACCCCCGAACCCGGAAGCGTAGCTATAGCCGGTGATCACCGGGGCTGGAAAAAAATAAGAATACTGCGTTCGGGAAATGATTATCTGTTGCAATACGCAAACTTAAATGATACGTCCTATCAAACGGCTATAATTTCTAAAAACCCGGAATACAATTTTACATTCTTCAGTTTTACCAACAATACAGTAAACGTAGAACCCATTAAAGAAAAATGGGATTTAAACTTTACTGTTTTTACTAACGAAATAGAAGGTTATGGCTCGTATGGTTATGTCGACTTTGTAGCTGCCAACCGAAAAGCGGGCGTTACCGGTTATATGGTAGAAGGAAACACAGAGGCGTTTAACAACTTTACTTCCTCTCAAATACAACCCAATTTATTTGAAATCGACCAACGCTTTATAGGAAGTAACTGGCGTGTTGGTGGTGGACCTAATACACAGCCTGGTATTAAAGATAATGTCTTTTTTATTATAAAAGATCCCGATGAAAATATTTACAAGCTGCGTTTTACTGCATTACTTAACGAAAATGGAATTCGGGGATATCCTGCCTTCGAATACGTATTACTCAATGAATAACTTAAATTAATTTTTTAATCTTTATTAAAATAAAAAAATCAATACACTTAATGATAGCATTATTCTTAGGAATAATGGTCTATGCTCAAGAAACTGTAGAAATCTCTATGGGAAGTGGATACGCCGACCGTGTATTTTTTAATCTAAATGATATGATTTACAAGACCAAAACTTCTCTGGTAGTAACTGGGACATAGCTTTTTACCGAATGGACAACTATGTATTCGCTACCCGAGTTAACGACGGAAAAGGCATCTCGGTTTATGAGGCATCTAACGACCCCGACGATTGGAACTCTATTGATGTAAGCCAAGCGGGAAGCTGGAGCCAACTGTATAACAGTGATACCGACTGGTTTGGTTAGAAGGTGCTTTCGACCAAGGTTCGGCAACTTACGGCTGGGGCGAGTACAACCCTGCCACTCACCATGTAGAGGGTACAATTATATTTGTATTGGAATACGGCGATGGTACATATCGTAAATTTTTTATTGAAGATTTTTACGGGGGTTATACTTTTAAATACAGCACTTGGATCGGAAGTGCATGGAGTACCGACAGTACAGTAACTTTAAGCAATTCTACAAATACAGGTAATATGTTTAACTACTACTCTTTGGAAACAAATAGTGAAGTGGCTGCCGAACCGATACTTGACGAATGGGATCTCGTCTTTACAAAATACGTTACAGACTTAGGGGGGGCATGATGTACTCAGTAACCGGAGTATTGCATCGCCCCGAATTGGTAGTTGCTGAACATGATGAAACTACCGGAACTCCCGATTTGGAAACATTAGATTATCAAGAAGCCGCCAACACCATCGGATACGACTGGAAATCCTACTCCGGAAGCGAATAGGACGTAGATTCGGATACCGGATATTATATTAAATTCCCAAATACAATGATATACAGAGTTGTTTTCCTTGAATTTGAAGGTAGCGGTACCGGCAACGTAGAGTTTGAAGTAACTTATATGGGGCAGTTAGATTCTCAGGATTTCTCAGAATCAGGAGGTTTTAGCTTGTATCCAAATCCGGCATCTAAGAAAGTAGATTTGGTGTTTGATATGCCCGGAGCTGAAAATAATAGTGTTGAAATAAATGTTTTTAATGTCTCAGGTAAGAATGTATTAAGCACCACACTAAACAATTCCGGTAATTTTACTCATAAAACTTTAGATATTTCAGATTTATCAAGCGGAATGTATTTGGTTCAGATAAACTCCGGAAAAAATTTCATTACAAGAAAATTAGTAGTTAAATAGTAATTTCTAATATATTCATTAAAAGCTACCTATTTTCAGGTAGCTTTTATAATTTTATCAACATTTATTCATTTTTAACATTCTAAATTTGTTTTTCTAGAATTTATTTTATTGTGTTTAATACAGTGTTATATAATGAATTATAACTAGACTTAGTATTTTTCTTACAAATTGAAAGTAAAATATTTTATGTTTTATTAACAATTTTAAAAAATTTAACTAAGTTTGTATCCGAAATTATACCAGCAATGAAAAAATTGGCACTGCTCCCGGTGCTGTTTTGCACCGCCATTTTTCACGCACAGGTAGGCATTAATACCATTAATCCTGCCTCTGGTGCACAATTGGATGTTTACAGCGTAGACAAGGGGCTTCTAATTCCCAGAGTTTCTTTAATCAACATTTTTGACACTACGACTATTACCCCTTCCGCAAGTCCCGGTTTACTGGTATACAATACCAATACCTCGGGGGGAAATAACGGGGTAACCCCTGGTTTTTATTACTGGTGGGATGCCGAATGGATTCGGTTAGCAGATAATCAAAAGTCATGGAGTACCGAGGGAAATGCCGAGGTTACTTCCGCAGACTTTATTGGAACAACGAACAACGTACCACTTGATTTTAGAACCAACAACACCAATCGTCTTCGTATCTCCAACAATAGCAATCAAATACTTGCCATGTCGGGTGGAACTCCTACAAATCCCTTTTACTCTTGGAACGATGACAACGATATGGGAATCTGGAGCGCTAGCTCCGACCAACTTTCGCTAGGGGTAGATCGTATGGAATATCTTACTCTTATAGAAGCTGCAACTGACCAACTGGTATTTAATGAAAGCGGGGAAATAATTGATACCCGAATTAAATCGTCTGGTAGTGACAGTATGCTATTTATTGATAGTGAAAATAATCGAATAGGCATTCAAAACGATTTACCACAGACCACCCTTCATTTGGGAGAAGATTCTGGAATGCGAATCGACGAACTCAATAAGGCAAACAACGTTTATTATACGAGTAATGATCCAATGCCGGTATATGTTAATACCAATGGCGATCTGCGATTACAACCTTCTTTAACTCAAAATTTCTTTGGGGTAAATGCCAGTAATTTTGCTGGAAACGGTATCGCCTTTTTTGCCAATGGTTTAAACGGAAATCCAAATGGAGGAACTGTAACTAAAACCTTATACAGCACCACTCTAAATTTGACACAAGAATCTGTAGTACATATTAATTACCAAATAAGTATTCAAATCACCCATTTGACAGAAGATTTACAAAGTCCTCCGGTATTAGACGGGGCACCTCGTAAATACAGCGCTTGGGTAGAAATCAACGGAAGTTCAGTAAAAGTGGCCTTCGATACAGATATGTACACCAATTCGAATATAGAATCCGGAAGTCATACCTATGCCGCCGGATATTATTATCTCTCTGGAATGAACAGTTTGGTTCTACCTGCCGGAAGTCATACTTTAAACCTGATTGGCCAAACACAAAGTGAAACCGGTCAAGCATATATCATTCGATACGGTGCCACCACTCACGAAGTATTTCAAGCTATTGTTCAACGATAAAATGTCATCCAAATGATTTAACCTTTTGTATATGATAAAAAAAACTACTCTAATGAAACCTTTAGTAACAATTATAACAACCCTTCTCCTTAGCACGGTTTATGGACAGGTAGGTATTGGTACTACCACACCGGCACCGGGCGCCATTTTAGATGTTTATGGAGTTGACAAAGGTTTGATGATTCCTCGTATTCATTTAACAGGAACCAACGACACGACTACTATCACTCCTTACCCAACGGTAAGTATGCTAGTATTTAATACCAACGATTCCGGTCCGGGGACCTATGCCGTAAGTCCCGGTTATTATTATTGGAACGGAAGTCAATGGGTTCGATTCTTATCAGAGGGTAACTTTTGGAACCTGTCGGGTAATGACAACATTATTAGTGGTGTACATTTTTTAGGTACTACCAATATCCAGGATTTGGACATTAAAACCAATAACACCAACCGCCTAAAAATTCCAGCTAATACTTCCCAAATACTCGCTATGGCTAACGGTACTGCCGCTGCTCCTTTTTATAGTTGGTCTTCAGATACAAATACGGGCTTGTGGAGAGCAGCCCATAATGAACTGGCTCTAGGGGCCGGAGGAGTAGAATTCCTAAGACTTCGAGCCGGAACGAGTAACGAAATCGTCATAAACGAAAACGGAAATAATCTAAGTACTCGTATTGAAAGCGATACCGAACCCAATATGCTGTATGTAAATGGAGCTAACAACCGAATCGGTATTAAAACCGCCAATCCACAAACCACTTTACACATAGCCGGTAACAATAATACGGTACGTATCGACGAACTTAATAAAATCAACAATGTACATTACCAAACCAATGACCCCATGCCGGTTTATGTTGACACTCAAGGTAATTTACATTTACAACCTTCTTTAGTTCAAAATTATTTGGCAACCAACCTAGAAAACTTTTTAAATCCAGCAGTTACTATAGAACATGCTAGTGGTACCGGGGTTACTGCCAATTTACAAACTATAAATATCACACTTACTCAAGCCTCATTGGTACAGATTAATTACCAATTTACCGTAGATATTACCTTAGCAGATGGAAATCAAATCGTAGACGGAGCATCCCGAATGTATCGCTCATGGGTAGAAGTGAATGGAAGTGCCACGCAGATTGCATACGATTCCGGTTCCTACAACTGCCGAGTCGATTCCTCAGAGACCTGTGCTAATACAGGATATTACTTGTCCGGAAGTGGATTTATTCAACTTGATCCAGGAACTCATACCTTAGAACTCAAAGCACTGGGATTTGCGGGTACTTTTAGCTATCGTATGGTGTTTGGAAGTTCAGATACAGACCGGTTAACGGTAACTGTACATAGATAGCATAGATTGTTATAAATTTAGTTACAATTAGTTAGTTTATTACGTTCTTTTATTGGTTTCGTGTAAAAACTGCCTGAATTTTGCTGTCAGCTCCCAATATTTAAACAGCAATTCGCAATGACTTATTGAAATTGAAAAATTTCGGGCAGTTTTTTACTTTGATTTAAAAAATGGTTTAATACTGAAGCTGCCTGAAATAATCACCTCAGCTCCCAAATATTAGGGTGATACAATTAGGCAACAATACATATTTTCAGGCAGCTTTATTGACCAAAATGATTATAAAAAAAGTGACCAGGGAATAGTTAAACGTTACCCCATGGTTTCATTAGAGAGGCCGCCCAAAGGATGATTGTGCTCCCAGCATACGGTTTGACCGTTTTAATATTTGATTACAAATTTTAGAGCGAATTAAGGCCTTCAGAAAAAATTACATCCGGCGGGCGGTTTTCTATTTTTAATTTTAATGCGTTGTTTTTTCATAAAACGCATAACATACTACAATTAGTAAAAGCAACGGTAACTTCAATCACCAACTTAAGTGGCGACTACTACAAACAAAAAAATTCTTGTTTAAACCTAGAATCAGAGGCAAAACAAGAATTATTAATAGAAGTAAAAAGGGTTCTATATCTTCAAGCTACCAACGAGCTACTTGATTTTTATTTTTGTAGGCCACACCTACGTGTTAATTTTACGCAAGCGATTAAAAATTGGAATTTGATAATTGATTTGGATTTGAGAATATTGAATCAAAGCCGCTATAAAATGGGCAATCAATTAAAATCTAACCAATGCATCCAACGCCTCAGCCAACCTGCTCTTTGCTAAATATTGTTGTTCCAAAGCTGTCGAAAAAGGAATTGGGGTATCTAAACTGGCTACTCGCTTAATGGGTGCATCCAAATAGGTAAAACAATTTTCAACAATTTCTGCCGAAATATCTGAAGCTATACCGCCAAACAAGCTGTCTTCTTGTAAAATTAAAACTTTACCGGTTTTTTTCACCGACTCAAAAATGGTTTCTAAATCCAGGGGCTGTAATGTACGCAAATCAATTACATCTGCCTGAATATCAGGATGTGAGTTCAAGTATTCCAAAGCCCAATGTACACCGGCTCCATAAGTTACTATGGTGATATCCTCACCGGTACGGCGTAACACCGCTTTTCCAAAAGGCAAGGTATAATAACTTTCGGGCACTTCTTGATAAATACTACGATACAAAGCCTTGTGTTCAAAAAACAAGACCGGATTAGGATCTTCGATGGCAGTGGCTAACAATCCCTTCGCGTCGTAAGGAAAAGCGGGATATACCACCTTTAACCCGGGTGTATGTGTAAACCATGCCTCGTTGGTTTGGCTGTGAAAAGGTCCCGCGCCAACACCTGCACCACAGGGCATACGTACCACCACATCGGCTTGCTGCCCCCAACGATAATGACTTTTGGCCAAATAATTGACAATTGGATTGAATCCCGAGGAAACAAAATCTGCAAACTGCATTTCTACCACTGCTTTATAACCTCTGATGGAAAGTCCCATGCCCACCGATATGATGGCCGATTCACAAATAGGTGTATTTCTCACTCGTTCTTTACCAAATTCTTCTACAAATCCTTCTGTAATTTTAAATACCCCACCATATTCAGCAATATCCTGTCCCATAATCACCAAATTGTCATGCCGTTGCATCGATTGTCTCAGTCCTTCAGAAACCGCATCGATAAAACGTATGTTTTTTAGTGGTCCAAGGGGCGGGATTTCTTTATACTCAAAAGGTTTATAGACGTCCCCAATTTCTTTCTCCACCTGGGCAGTTACCATAGGCAGTCCAAAGGCTTTCTCCAAATGCAGTTCAATGTGTTGTTTCTGTTCGGCTTGTATTTGCTCCACTTCTTCGGAAGTAAGTACTTGTTCACTGAGCAGGAATTTCTCAAAATTTACCACCGGGTCTTTTAAAGCCCACTGATCCATCAATTCTTGAGGAACGTATTTTGTACCACTTGCTTCCTCATGACCACGCATTCTAAAAGTGATAAATTCTAGGAGTACAGGACGAGGATTTTGACGCATACTCTCAACCAATGCGGATATCTTAGTATATACCTCTAAAATATTATTCCCATCAATAATATGGGCTTCCATACCGTACCCTATTCCTCGATTGGCTAGCTGTTTACATCGGTATTGTTCGTTGGTAGGGGTTGACAACCCATAGCCGTTGTTTTCTATACAAAATAACACCGGTAAATCCCATACCGAAGCCACATTCAATGCTTCGTGAAAATCACCTTCACTTGTTCCTCCTTCTCCGGTAAAAACAGCCGTTACTTGACGATTCTGTTGTAGTATATTGGCCAAAGCAATTCCATCCGCTACTCCCAGTTGCGGCCCCAAATGAGAAATCATACCCACAATATGATACTCTTGGGTGCCAAAATGAAAAGAACGATCCCTTCCTTGGGTAAAACCCGCTTCTTTGCCTTGCCACTGTGCAAAAAGTCGATACAAAGGGATGTTTCGAGTGGTAAAAACCCCCAAATTACGATGCATAGGCAGTATATATTCATCATCCCGTAAGGCTTTAGCAATTCCTACTGAAATGGCTTCTTGCCCGATACCGCTAAACCATTTGGAAATTTTTCCTTGCCGAAGTAAAATCAACATTTTTTCCTCAATTAAGCGAGGTAAAATCAAGGCTTTATACAAGTCAATGAGCCGGTCATTATCTACTGAAAACCCTGTAAAATCCAACGGGGTACCCGAATCAATCTGTTTATGCATAGCTAGTAAAATAGTTGTGCAAAGCTAACAAAAGAGTTTGGATATTTTGGGGCTTATAACCCGTAAAAAATATGTAATTTTAAAAAGATTGTACCCTGTAAAGTATTCTATTTTTTTGAGAAAGCTTACCTTTGTACCGCTTACATTTTATCAGTTATGCTACGAATAGGTGTTTTGGGTGCCGGGCATTTAGGAAAAATCCATTTGCGGTTACTAAATCAGTCTGACAAATACGAATTGGTGGGATTTTATGATCCCGACCAAGAAAATGCAAAACAAGTTTCCGCCGAATGGGGCTATAGAAGTTTTGACAGTATTAGTGAGCTAATACAAGCCGTCGATGTGGTGGATATAGTCACCCCTACCCTATCTCATTTTGAATGTGCTCAGGAAGCCATCGTGGCTGGGAAACATATCTTTTTGGAAAAACCCATTGCCAACACCGTAGCCGAAGCCGAAGAAATAATACGCTTGGCCGACCAATACCAAGTGAAAGGCCAAGTGGGTCATATAGAGCGTTTTAACCCGGCATTTAAAGCGGTTAAAGACAAAATTAACAATCCGATGTTTATCGAGACGCACCGCTTGGCTGAATTTAATCCTAGAGGTACCGATGTACCGGTTGTACTCGATTTAATGATACACGATATCGATGCGATTCTGAGTGTCGTTAAGTCTGAAATTGTTCAAATAAATGCCAGTGGTGTGGCCGTTATCAGTGATTCTCCCGATATAGCCAACGCCCGATTACAATTTAAAAACGGTTGTGTAGCCAATATTACTGCCAGTCGGATTTCCTTAAAAAACATGAGAAAATCTCGTTTTTTTCAGAGAGACGCCTATATTTCAGTGGATTATCTAGAAAAATCGGTCGAAGTAGTCCGGATGAAAAATGCTCCTGAAACTCCCGGAGATTTTGATTTAATTCTTCAAAATGCGGAAGGGGTCCGAAAACAAATTTATTTTGAAACTCCTGAAATCGATCAAAACAACGCTCTTTTGGATGAATTAGAGAGTTTTGCTGATGCTATTTACAACAATACTACTCCTCTTGTAACTCTTCAAGATGGTACGCAAGCCCTAAAAGTAGCCCACCAAATCATTGAACTTTTCTAAGGTTGTTATCTATTTTCTACGATACCCCTGCTGTGCCACCCAACGATGGTATTTGGCCGCATGGATATTGTGCTGAGCCAGTGTTTTAGAAAAAATATGATGTCCCGGTTTTTCGATATCTGCTACAAAAAATAAATAATCGTGCTTTTCATAAGAAAGTACCGCATCTATGGAAGAAACATCGGGCATGGCGATGGGACCGGGTGGAATACCGGGATATTTGTAGGTATTATATGGCGAATCGGTTTCTAAATCACTGTATAACACCCGTTTGATTTGTAAATTAAAATCTCCCGATTGTTTTTTTATCGCATAAATCACCGTAGGATCGGCTTGTAAATGCATATTTCGGCGCAAGCGATTAAGATAAACTCCGGCTACACGGGGTCGTTCTGAAACCACCGTAGTTTCTTTTTGGACAATAGCAGCAAGATTAATAACCTCCAGGGGTGTAAGTCCTAAATCTGCTGCTTTTTTCAAACGCTGTTCGTTCCAAAATCGTTTGTATTCTTGAGCCATTCGTTCGGTAAAAGCCTTGGCCGTGGTATTCCAATACAATTCGTAGGTATTGGGAATGTACATAGCTAAAGCTGTTTCGGTAGTAAACCCTTTTTCCGACAAAAAATCTATATCTAGCATGACCTGAAGTAACGATATACTATCAGCTTCAATTTGCTCTGCGATTCTTCCGGCTAAATTTTCTAAACGCTCTTGGTTGTTAAAGGTTACCTGTATCGGATAGTTTTTGCTTCGTATAGCACTGATTATCTGATTATTACTCATCCCCTTTTTAATCTTATAACGACCCGGCTTAACATAGTTTACATACCCTTTGCGCTGGGCTACCCAATCAAAATAATCTAAATTTTTTAAACTACCCGCCAGCAAATTTCTTACCTCCTCGTAGGCTGCACCGGTAGGAATGTGAATAAATTTTTCTTCTTCCTCAAAAGCAGTATTGGGAGAAAAAATCACTCGATAGGCATAAAAACCACCAATTAGGACTACCAAAAGCCCTATCATTAGTACTATAAATATGGGTTTCTTAAAGCGCATCTAAGAAATAATTTTGGCAAAGAAACGAAATACCTCGGTTATGATTCAAATATTATTTTGAGAAATTATTAAAGCTAAAGTTTAGCACCTATCTTTGTAAGAATTTTAATGGTTTTTATATGGAAAGTATCAGCATTTTTGATATGCTTAAAATTGGAGTCGGCCCCTCCAGTTCTCATACTTTAGGCCCATGGCGAGCAGCTCAACGCTGGCTGGAAGAATTAAAATTATCCAACCAACTCAACCAAGTTACTGCTGTTTATGTAGACCTTTACGGTTCTCTTTCCCTTACGGGAAAAGGTCACGCCACCGACATTGCTACCATTTTGGGATTAAGTGGTTTTGATCCGGTAACCATACCGGTAGAATCCATTGAAAGAGAAATTTCCCTCGTTCAACAAAATCACACCTTAATGCTTCAAGGAGAAGTCAAGATTCCATTTTCCATAGAAGAACATATTATATTTCATAAAACATTCTTGCCTTTTCACCCCAATGGAATGACCTTTCGAGCTATACTGACTGATGGTACCACCCATTCCTCTACCTTTTATTCAATTGGTGGTGGCTTTGTTGTCAAAGAGGATCAAGATAACTCGCAAGTAAAAGAAAAACAGTTTAATCAATTTAAATTTCCCATATCTCGTGGAGAAGGTTTATTGAAATACTGCCGTCAGGAAGGTAAAAAAATATCGGAAATAGTATTAGAAAACGAGCGTACCCTCCGTTCGGATGAAGAAATTAATCGGGATTTACAAGCGGTATGGAATGTCATGCTCGAATCCATGTATATCGGTTGCCATACGCAAGGCACCCTACCGGGTGGTTTGGGTGTAAGCCGAAGAGCTTTTACCACGCACCAATCCCTGATGAGTCAAACGAGTTATTCCAATCCGACGGAGTGGATAGAAGCCATTCGCAATACCGAAGTAAAATTCCGCCAAATTCTCAAATGGGTAAGTTGCTTTGCTTTGGCTGTAAACGAGGTTAATGCTTCGTTAGGAAGAGTAGTAACGGCTCCAACCAACGGTAGTGCCGGAGTAATCCCGGCCGTAATGATGTATTATCTGGTCATTGAAAACCACGATGCTGATTTTGAAGATATCAAACAATTTATGCTTGTTGCTGGACAAATAGGGAGTTTATTTAAACAAGGAGCTACTATTTCTGCTGCCTTGGGTGGCTGTCAAGCAGAAATAGGTGTTTCTTCGTCCATGGCGGCGGGAGCTTTGACTGAATTGATGGGAGGAAGTCCCGACCAGGTGTTGATGGCGGCTGAAATTGCCATGGAACACCATTTAGGTCTTACCTGTGATCCCATAGCCGGTTTGGTTCAAATACCTTGTATAGAACGCAATGCCATGGGAGCTATCAAAGCCATTAATGCCTGTGAAATGGCCTTGGATGGAGATGCTTCCAAAGCTAAGGTAACTTTAGACGAAGTAATTGTAACTATGTGGGATACAGCTCGAGATATGAGTACCAAATATAAAGAAACCAGTGAGGGAGGACTTGCCGTAAGAGTCAATGTAAGTGATTGCTAGTCAATCAACTAAAAAATATTTAATCTAAAATTCTTTTATTATGTCAACTGCAAAAAAAGAGTATAAACGCATCACTACCAAAACCTTAGTGGATATGAAATCCCGAGGTGAAAAAATATCAATGCTCACTGCCTATGATTATACCATGGCTCGAATAGTAGACGAAGCAGGTATAGATGTGATTTTGGTAGGCGATTCTGCCTCCAATGTAATGGCAGGACATGAAACCACTTTACCAATTACCTTAGACCAAATGATTTACCATGCTGCCTCCGTGGTTCGCGCTATAACACGTAGTTTAGTAGTGGTGGATCTGCCCTTTGGTAGCTATCAAAGTGACCCAAAAGAAGCCCTGAGATCGGCCATTCGAATTATGAAAGAAAGTGGCGGACACGCTGTCAAATTAGAAGGTGGTAAAGAAATCAAAGAATCTATTAAAAGAATACTCAACGCAGGTATTCCGGTGATGGGTCATTTGGGATTAACTCCACAATCTATTTATAAATTTGGTACCTATACAGTTCGAGCCAAAGAAGATGCGGAAGCACAACAACTTAAAGAAGATGCTCAATTACTTGAAAAATTGGGTTGCTTTGCCATTGTTTTAGAAAAGATTCCGGCACAACTGGCCCAGGAAGTGGCACAAAGTGTTAGTATTCCCATTATCGGAATCGGTGCCGGTGGAGGTGTAGACGGACAGGTTTTAGTTATCCATGATATGTTAGGAATGACTCAAGAATTTAGTCCGCGCTTCTTACGAAGATACTTAGACTTATATACCGAAATGACTCAAGCCTTTAGACAATACAGTCAAGATGTAAAATCGGGTGATTTTCCCAACGAAAACGAACAATACTAATGTAAATTAACTTCAAGTATAATAGAATTGAAGACCATTAGTAATTTTTGTATCGGGTTGTATTTGAGAAATAAAACTTCAAATCATTTTATAGAACTAAGTTCAAGTACGTTGGGAAGAATCAGCCACTTGATTTTTAGAAACCTATGATAGTCCATCGACCTGGTTGTTAAATGAAACGTTGTGAATCTACCAAAATGTATTTTTAGTACTGCACAGCAAAAATTTTAAGAATACCAACAAGCGACCATTTGGGAGTTTCTACCGATTATAAAACACTTGGAAAATCTTTTTAAAAGTAAATGGGCAGTGAAAATTCGTACCGATAAATCCAACTTACAAATTCTTTACGAAGATAATCACTTGATTATAGTCAACAAACGAGCGGGAGATATCGTTCAGGGAGACAAAACCAACGACCAACCGCTCAGCGAGGTAGTTAAAGAATATATAGCCCACACATACCAAAAACCAGGAGCCGTATATTTGGGAGTTGTACACCGTTTGGATCGTCCTACCACCGGGATAGTGATATTTGCAAAAACTTCAAAAGCACTGGCACGTCTCAACAAACAATTTTCAGAGCGGGAGGTACAAAAAAATTATTGGGCAGTGGTCAAACAAAGTCCGATAGCCCCTTCTGCGAGGTTGGTGCACTATCTTACTCGCAACACCAAACAAAACAAATCATATGCTCACAAGCAAGAAGTTGCAGGGAGCAAAAAGGCTATTTTAGATTACCAAATAATAGGGCAATCGGAGCAGTATTTTTTATTAGAAATCGAATTACACAGCGGGAGGCATCACCAAATTAGGGCTCAATTAAATAGCATGGGTTGTCCTATTAAAGGGGATTTAAAATACGGTTATCCACGTAGCAATCCCGATGGGAGCATACACCTGCATGCCCGAAAATTAATCTTTTTACACCCGGTAAAAAAAGAAGAAATCGTGATAGAAGCGCCTGTTCCTCAAGAATCGTTGTGGCAGCTATTAGCAGATCACATATAATTGTGCTTCATTGCATAAAGCACCAGCCCTACCCTATTTTTGATATTCAATTTGGTAAATAATTCATGGCGATATCCATCGATGGTTTTGGGAGACAAATTCATCACTTCGGCAATTTCTTTATATGTCATTTCTGTACAAGCAAGTTTGAGGAATGCAATTTCTTGCTCTTTCAATTCAATTGGCTCAAAATTTTCGTCGGTGGATTTGTGTAACAGCAACGATACTTTATCGGTAAAATAACAACCATTAATCAAGGTTTCGTTAAGTGCTTTTTCGAGTGATTCCGGATCGATGTCTTTTAATAAATAGCCATTGGCACCATTTCGTAACATCTTGATGACTGAATTCTCATCGTCCTCCATGGTCAACATAATCACCTTAACATCCGGGTAATTTTTTTTAAGCCAAATAAGAGTTTCATAACCATTCATTACCGGCATTTTGATGTCTAGAAGAATGATATCGGGTAGCTCAGTAGCTGTGGATAAATATTCTTGAAGTTCTACGCCATTACCTGCTTTGTGCATTACTTTAAAATGAGGAAAAGTAGCCACCAATCGTTCTAAAGAGCTGGCAAACAGCAAATGGTCATCCACTATAATTATTTGATAGTTATTGGCTTCCATACTCTTAAGAATAGTTATATTTAAGTTCGATACTAGTTCCTTCTCTCTCAGCAGATTTTAAATGGTATTCCGCTTTTATAAATTGGGCACGACTCGACATATTGATCAGCCCCGAAGTATTAGTGGTAGTCTCCATATTAAAACCCACTCCATTGTCCTGAACCTTAATATATAAATGCTCATTTTCAAAACAAATTTTAGTAAAGATACATTTTGCTTTCGAATGTTTAAGGCTATTTGACAAAAACTCTTGAATAATTCTAAAAATAATTATCGAATCTTCTTTTTTAATCGGCTTCTCTTCACCCATGACTTCCAACTGGGTATCGGCAAATTTTAACCTTTTAATCCGTTCCAATTCTACCTCTATACTCTGAACAAGCCCTTCTCTTTTAATAATATCCCTATTTAAGCTTCTCGATAGGGATCGAACTTCTTGAAGAGCACTCGAGACAATATTTTTGGCCTCGTTAATTTCAGTTTTGATATTTAAATCTTCCATTAAACTCAACATATTGAGTTGGATATTGGCCACAGAAAGCAATTGACCAATATTGTCATGAAGTTCCCAGGAAACATTTTTTAAAGTCTCCTCTTGAATTTCTATTTGTACGTTGGCAATCTCTTGTTCAAATCTCCTTTTTTGTTCAATTCGTTCGATAATCAGTTTATTTTTTCTACGTTGGAAAACATAAAAAAATGTAATTACAAATACTGCAATAATTAGCAGAACAGCAATTATATAACCAATTAGAATTATTTCCTCTCTTTGGAGCATAGAATGAAACTTATGGAATAAAAGAGATACATAAATATATTTCCAAAAAATAAAACATACCGATAAAAATTCAAAAATAACGCATCCTCCACCGATAAGGAATTGGTATAAAGGAAAAGTGGTGTTGTACACAAATAAAAAATACCACAACCAATAGAGATATAAAATGGTAAATATCCCTTGAGTTGTAATACCTTTTCACCTTTCAGAATATGAAAATAGAAAAATAAAATGGATATAATTAGTAAAATGGAACCAAAAACTACCGACACCCAAGAAAAATACTTAAAAAACACATCGGTAGACAATAAATACCCAACAGCAACTATAACATATGTACTGATGAGTATTTTTAATATTCTTTGGATTCGGTAATCCTCAATAAAAGATCTAAAATAAGCCGTAAGAAAGGTAAAATTTACGATAAGAAAAATATTATACATCCATGAATTATCTGCAAAACGTGTATCTTTTATAAAGGAGAAATACTTATAGTCAGAATAATAACCCGCTGCCGCATAAAGTGCGATTATCTCCACAGCTACCGTAAGCCAAAGAAAGGATACTAAGAATTTATTCCATTTTTCCTTTTTATTAATCCTACGGATGTAGTAGCTACCACAAAATGCAGCAATGAGCTGAAAACCAATAGATAAAGATATATACACTAGTAAATTCAAGAAGATTAATCGTCAAAGATTATAATTCCATTAGAAATCTAATTACCATCGTTGATTCCAGGAATAGAATTTGGATTATAGTTTAAGGGAGGTATTCTACCAGAGGCCATATTGAGTGGCATGAGGGTATAGTCATTCTCATAATCCTGATCTTCACCACGCGTAGGCGCCATAAACAAGGTTGCATACCCATTAGTTACAGTGTTATAAGCACCTAAATAAATTCGAACTCCAGGGTCTTCATCTTGAGAATTGGATTTGATATAATCTAAAAATTCCTCTAATTCTGCTACAGTAAAAAAAAACTCCCGGGTATCAGTTCGGCCAATAGCTCTTTCAATAGCCACTTGTCTAGTAGTAATCCATGAATTTTGTAAATTTTTAGCTTGTTGTGGTGTTATACATTTAGCTGGTGTCATTGTAGTATGGTTTTAATGGTTTCGCAACGCAAAGATAACAATTGATCCAACTTTAGACTATAGGAAAAATCCTGTTTTTTAAGAGATTTTTCAACCCACTATCGTATAAAAAAGACTACTAGTCGAGTATTTTATCCAAATCCACTCGCATAGCTTCTAAAAAACCTCTGGCTTTTTCTATATCATCAGAAAGAATTCGGTCGTTTTCCACCGGGGAAACTATTTTTTGAAAGTCTTTGACAAGTTTTACAAGGAGTGGTGAAGTTTGATTTACTCCCCGAAAACTAAGTGCTTGTGAGGCGTTAAACAACTCAATGGCCAAAACTTTTTCTACGTTATTAATAATTTGTAAACACTTTACAGCAGCATTGGCTCCCATACTGACATGATCTTCTTGACCATTGGATGAAACGATTGAATCGACACTGGCCGGAGTAGCTAATTGTTTGTTCTGACTTACCAGAGCAGCAGCCACGTATTGCGGAATCATAAAGCCAGAGTTTAAACCTGGGTTTTTCACCAAAAATGCTGGTAACCCTCGGCTACCTGATATTAATTGGTAAGTTCGTCGCTCAGATATATTACCTAATTCTGCCATAGCGATCGACAAATAATCTAAGCCCAAAGCCAAGGGTTGTCCGTGAAAATTACCACCCGAGAGTATCAAGTCGTTTGACAAAAAGATATTGGGGTTGTCGGTTACTGAATTAATTTCAGTTTTAAAGGTACGACGAACAAACTCAATGGTATCTTTAGTAGCCCCGTGCACTTGAGGAACACATCGAAAGGAGTACGGATCTTGTACATTTTCTTTCTTTTGTTTAATTAATGTACTTCCTTCCAAAAACTCGGTAATTCGCTCGGCGGTTTTAACCTGTCCTCGATGTGGCCTAGCCAAATGAATTAACGGATTAAAAGGGTCTAAACTTCCTGTGAATGCATCCAAAGACAAGGCGGCTATAAGATCAGCTTGATAGGATAGTTTGATGCTTTTTAGCAAAATATATATCCCATAAGCACTCATAAATTGAGTACCGTTTAACAAAGCTAATCCTTCTTTTGCTTGAAGCTTAATAGGTTCCCATTGTAAAATTTTGTACAATTCAGCGGTTGTTATCCGTTTTGATTGATAAAAAACCTCTCCATGACCTATCAGTGGCAAAGATAAATGAGCTAAAGGAGCCAAATCACCTGAAGCACCTAAGCTACCTTGAGTATATACCACCGGAAGTATATCGTGATTATAAAAATCTACCAAGCGTTCCACTGTAGCCAATTGAACGCCACTGTTCCCATAACTCAACGATTGAATTTTAAATAACAACATCAATCGAACAATTTCCTGAGGGACTAAATCTCCCGTGCCACAGGCATGAGACATTACTAGATTTTCTTGGAGTAACTCCAATTTGTCATTTGAAATCTTGACGTCGCACAACGAGCCAAATCCGGTATTGATTCCGTAAATAGGGGCATCATTGATTTTTAATTTGTCTTGGAGATATTGGTAGGATTTATTGATATTTAAAATAGCTTCGTCGGAAAGAGCTAATTTTTTTTTTTGAAAAATGATTTGATCAACAGTCTTTAAATCAATTACCTGCGTGCTTATATAATGAGAATCTGGCATATTTATCGCAATATATTTTTCCAAAATTACACAATAACTTTGGGAGATAAAAATTTAAATTTACCATCTATCCAAATCAAAATTCTCACCAGTTATTCCCATTTTTCATGTTGTGTACGCTCACTGTCCATCAGTTCTTTAATTTTTTTATCCTCCCAACTTTTTCCCCAAATTACTGATAAACCAAATACGCTCGCCCAATGGCAAAACACACCGATACCCCATAAAAAAGGGATCGTAAAAGTAGATAGTGTAAAAGGAATTTCACTAATCGAGAAATTATTTCTCATTAATAGGATTCCGAAGTTGACCAAAATATAAACCGTCAAATGAATATAAAACGATTTAATCTCTTCCACTCTTTTAACTGCTTTTTTGTACAAACGACGCTCTTCAGCACTATTTTCAACTGTTGTTGAATGACTATGATTTACTTCCATTTCTTCATTTTTCTTTGTTGTTCTTTCTCCATAATTTCTTGAATTTTTCGCTGTTCCCAACGAGAACCATACCCAAAAACAGTAAATGCATGGATGCTTATTCCTATGCCCCAACCCAATAAGGGAAATAAAAACCATTTATAACCCCAAAATGTAAAATAATTAATGAATATCAGAAAGGCCATCACAATAATATAACTAAGCAAATGGCCGTAAAAGTCTTTGATGTCATTGACCCGTTGCTGAGCTCGAGAATACGCTTCTTGGGTACTATTGGTATCGGTAGATAAATTTTCCATAGTGGTAATTTTTTTAGTTAATAAAGGTATTTTTACTTGAAAGCTGGTTTCATCTTGAACAATTAAAACCTGTCGATCAGTGGCTAACTTGTATCGGTCAGCAATGTTTTGGAGCCCCACTCCTTTTCTACTCGTAAAAGCTTCTTTTTTTTGTAAATTATTTTTTACTACCAAATAATTATCCTCCTCATAAATATGAATATGTAAAGGATTATTTTCACTGACTATATTGTGTTTGATAGTGTTCTCCAGCAACAATTGCAGGGAAAGTGGTACCACCTTTGAATCTACCAGCTGCAATTGTTGGGGCAATGTATAGGTAATGCTGTTCTCAAACCTAATTTTTAGTAAATCCATATACTCGCGAGCAAAATCAAGTTCCTCCTCCACCAACACTAATTCTTTGTTTTTTTGTTCCAGCACATAGCGGTATATTTTGGATAACGAATTTGTAAATTTTTGTGCTGTTTCCGGTTGTTCGTCAATCAGCGAACTCAAAACATTAAGACTGTTAAATAAAAAGTGGGGATCAATTTGATTTTTTAAGCTCTCAAATTGTGCTGAGGCATTACCGGCAATAATTTGCTGTTTTTTGACCTTGTTTTCCTGAATTTTTTTATAGAAATAAAATGCATGAAAAAACAACGAAATAACCAGCGTAATCAATATAGTGATAAAGTAAAACCGAGGGCTTTCCGTATTTATAAAATTCTCAACTGTAAATCCTAAGAATAGTATTTTATGTACTATTCGGATACAAAACATAGTAAGTAAGGTAAGTAACATCGAGCCTACAAAACCTACTAATAGTCGGATGTTTGATTTTTTATTGGAAGAAAATCGCTTTTCAAGCACATAAAAAAATAGTGCGTTTACCAATGCGAGGGGTGTACTGTAAAGTATATAGAGAGTGGCTTCCCACAACCAGGTTTCTCTAGTCGGTAACGCATAATCTGATAAATATCGAAAAGCGACATCCAGCCCAAATAAAAGCAATCCTATCAAGGTACCTACACCTACTATTTTTAAAATATATTTAATCATTTTTGACAACTTTGAGCAATTACCTGTTGAAAATGTTCTTTACCCCAACTGGGATAGAACGGAACCTGGACCTTAAATTTATCAAAAAGAACTATAGATTGTTTCAATTGGTCACAAATAATAGATATGTCACCACCCATATAGGGAGCACTTTCTAGATCAAAGTGTATACGGGAGCAAACCACTCGGGGATTTTCGGGTTCCATTTGTAGGGCTTGAGCATATAAAGCATGAATCTGTGGTGTCAACTTCATAGCATTATTCATCGGATCATGAGCCACCCAAGCTGTATGTATCAAAGCTTGTAGTACCAATAATTCGGCATTAATTTTGTGGTTTTTTAAAACTTCATCCAGACTTTGTTGAGCTTCTGTAAGAAGTCGGTTAACTTGCTGAATATCTTTTAAATAAAAAGTGGTGGTAGTAGGAACCAATGCCGCATAGTAACCAGGTAACCAACTATCTTTTTCGCTTTGAGCTAGTTGGTTAAAAAGTGCTGTAGCTTGTTCGGGTTGGTTGGCTTCCCACAAAGCAAAGGCTCGCTCCATAGTCTCCGTGTACGGATTTTGTGCGTTCATTAAAAAAGACAACAACAGGGTCATAAAAACTAATTTTTTTTTCATAATAAAAGGTTTTAAAAAGTTTATAATTCTAGGAATGAGGACAAAATTCGATGCTTCGGGTTGGGGATTCAAAAAATACTGACCCAGTTGTAATAATTTTGGGATGAACTGTAACATTTTATATCTTTCAGCTACTTATCATTCACTAACAAAGACCAATTTGAGTAAAGACTTAGAACATAGCTTTGTAAGCCTTTTAGAGGAAAATCAAAACATTGTACATAAAATCTGTAGGTTATATACCAATAACCAAGATTCACACAATGATTTGTTTCAAGAAATTACTATACAACTGTGGAAGGCCTATCCTAAATACCGAGGGGATTCAAAATTTAGTACTTGGATGTATCGCGTAGGATTAAATACAGCCATTACTTTGTATCGTAAATCTAAGAGAGACATTAAAACTCAGGATTTTGAAAATGTCAATTTTAGAATAGCTTCGGAAGAGTATGACCCCAGTACCGAAGAACACTTAAAACTGATGTACGATGCCGTGAGGCAACTCAATGACATTGATAAAGCCTTAGTCTTTTTGTATTTAGAAGATAAGAATTATAAAGAAATTGCTCAAACCCTTGGTATTACCGAAGTGAATGCCCGCGTAAAAATGAACCGCATTAAAGACAAATTAAAAAGTATAATCAATCCATAACCTATGGCAGACGAACTGGAAATATTGAAATCTGACTGGAAAAAAAGGCAGCAAAATCTTCCTAAGCTTAGCTATAATGAGATTTATAAAATGCTCTATAAGAAATCTACTACCATTGTGAAGTGGATCTTTATTATTAGTATTGCTGAACTTATTTTCTGGACCTCCTTGTCTCTCATTACACCACAATCTACCCATGAAGTACTAGATTTATTGGGACTTACCAAATACTTAATGATTTTCAATATTATACACTATATCATATTTATTGGTTTTATCGTAGTTTTCTTTAAAAATTACGCATCTATAAAAGTTACAGACAATACCAAACAACTGATGGCTAGCATTTTAAAAACTAGAAAAACCGTGCGATACTTTGTAATATACAATGTAACTGGTTTTGCCTTGTTGTTGATTCTTCTCAATTTATTATACTACTTTCAAGGTGATTTACTGTTTGAATATTTTTCGCAAGAAAATGGGGTCGCCTACCAAGATAAAGAAACCTTTATGCTTTCATTTTATATCGTCAATATAATTTTCGGCATCGTTATGCTTGGTTTGGTATTGCTTTTCTATCGAATTGTCTATGGTATTTTCTTAAAAAGACTTAAAAAGAACTATAACGAATTAGCAAAAATTGAAATCTAAAATCTGTTTCAAACCTAAAATTTACTTCCACCTATGAAAAAATTATTCTTGCTCACCGTTGTTTTTGGATGGTTGGTAGCCTGTAAACAGCCTGCACCTACGACTCCTGAAATAGGACGCTATACCATCGAACAATTCATGGACAACGAGTCGGTGATGGGAAGTGGCCTTTCGCCAGACAAAACCAAATTGTTGGTAACCAGTAACCGATCGGGAATTTTTAATATGTACAACATAGATGTAGCCACGGGTGAATACACCACATTAACCCAATCGGATTCTGCCTCGGTATATGCCATCTCCTATTTCCCTGCTGACGAAAGAATTTTATTTAGAATGGATGGCAACGGCGATGAAATTTACAAACTGTTTGTCAAAGACGGTGAGAACATTACCCGGTTAACACCCGCTGAAAATGTACGCGCCTTATTCTATGGTTGGTCTTCCGATGATACCGGTTTTTATTATGCCACCAACCAAAGAGATCCACGTCTGATGGATATTTATAAAATGGATATTGAAACTTTTACACCTACCTTATTGTTTCAGAATGATGGTAGCTATGATTTTGGAGGTATTTCTCATAATGAGAAATTCATAGCCCTCTCCAAATCGTTAAATACTAACGATTCGGATTTGTTTTTATACGAATTGGCAACCGGTGAATACATTCCTATCAACCCAGAAAAAAGCGGAAATACCGCCCAAGGTTTTACTTTAGACGGACGTTATTTTTATTATACCACCGATGCTAATAATGAATTTTCGTATTTGATGAAATACGATCTTGAAACCAAAAGCTCTCAAAAGATAGTAGAAAAAAATTGGGATATTTTAGGGATGAGTTTTACTAAAAATGAAAAATACCAAGTTCTTTTTATCAATGAAGATGCAGCCAACACTCTTGAAATCATTGAAACCGCCACGGGAAAGCACTTAGAACTACCCACCTTTGAAAATGCTTTTATCACGGGTATTCAATTTTCCGATGACGAAACTACGGCTATTCTATACGTAGGTGGTTCACACACCCCCACCAATATCTATTTATACCAATTAGAAACCAAGACCTTAACCCAATTAACGGATGTTTTAAACAAAGCCATTAATCCCGATGATTTGGTGGCAGCTACTGTTATTCGTTATCCCTCTTTTGACGGATTAGAAATTCCGGCCATTTACTACAGACCTCATACCGCTTCAGCGGATCAGCCGGTACCTGCCTTGGTTTGGGTACACGGTGGCCCCGGAGGACAGTCTCGGTTAAACTTTAGTTCTATGATACAATACCTAGTCAATAACGATTATGCCATCCTAGCGGTCAATAATCGTGGTAGCAGTGGTTATGGAAAAACTTTCTTCCAAATGGACGACCAAAATCATGGTGATAAGGATTTAAAAGATTGTATCGAAGGAAAAAATTGGTTGGCTCAACAACCCGAAATTGATTCCGAAAAAATTGGAATTATTGGAGGATCCTACGGCGGTTTTATGACTATGGCTGCCCTCACTTTTGCGCCAGAAGAATTTGAAGTTGGCGTAAATATTTACGGAGTGACCAATTGGCTTCGTACCTTAAAAAATATCCCGCCTTGGTGGGAATCCTTTCGAGAGGCACTCTACTTAGAAATGGGAAATCCCCACACCCAAGACAGTATCCGACTACACGCTATATCGCCTTTGTTTCATACCCATAATGTTACCAAACCCCTGATGGTGTTACAAGGAGCCACTGACCCTCGGGTACTACAAGTAGAATCGGATGAAATTGTAGAAAATGTACGTAAAAATGGCGTGCCGGTTGAATATTTACTTTTCGAAGACGAAGGTCACGGTTTTGTTAAAAAGGAAAATCAAATCAAAGCTTATGAGAGTATTGTTGAATTTTTAGATACATATTTGAAAAAAAAGACAGTTGAATAATTGTATTCCCAAGCATAAAACCGTATTTTAGCCTAAAAAGATGTCTATTATGAAAAATTTAAAATCCGGAATATGGGCTGTCAGCCTAGTGCTGTTACTTGCCTCTTGCAAAAACGATAAGAAAACAGATGCAGATTCTGACGCTGCTACCACTCCTGATACTGAAGTAAAAAATGATCAGGAAAAACCTAAACTGGCCTATGTCAACTTAGAAGCACGAAGTGGTACCAAAGCCATGGGAAAAGCAGAATTTAAAGAACAAAATGGTGTTGTAAGTTTATATGCTGAAATCATCAATTTAGAACCCGGAACTCACGCCATACATATACACGAATTTTCAGATTGCTCTGCCGAAGATGGTTCTTCTGCAGGTGGGCACTGGAATCCTACTTTTGAGAAACACGGTAAATGGGGAGACCCCGAAGGTTATCACCGAGGTGATATCGGTAATTTTACCGCAGATGAAAATGGTAAAATGGTCGTGAAATTTGAAACTGATCAGTGGTGCATCGATTGTGACGACCCAACTAAAAACATAGTTGGTAAATCAATTATCGTTCACACGGACCCAGACGATTATGTTTCGCAACCTACTGGAAATGCCGGAGGTCGGGTAAGTTGTGGTGGTATTATTAAATAATCACGAGCTTGCTCAACGACTTTTAGCATAAACAAACTAAAGATAATTTATCTATAAAAAATAAAAGGCTACGTTAAGTAGCCTTTTTATATTTTCAATAAACTTTATTCTTTAGAGTCTGATTGCTTGGCTTGTACCCACATCCGTATATCATCTGAGGCAGGAGATTCAAATACTTCCAAGTCAAAATATTTTATAACCGCCAATAGGTGATCAAAAATATCAGACATTACATTTTCGTATGTAGCCCAGCGCACATCGCCTACAAACATATACAGCTCTAAAGGCAATCCGTATTGGGTGGGTTGCAATTGCCTGACCAGCAAAGTCATATCGGTACGTATCAACGGATGATTTTGAACCATCTGGTTAATATATTGGCGAAACAAGCCTACATTGGTCATATTTCGACCATTAACCGGCATACTTCGGTCGGCCTGAGTTTTGGCATTGTACTCGTCAATTTGTGCTTGACGCTCCTCTATATACGATTTGAGCAACTGAATTTTAGTCAATTCCTGAATCTCTTTTTCGGTTAAAAACCGTATAGAAGATATTTTAATGTTGATGGCTCTTTTAATTCTTCGCCCACCGGTTTCTTGCATACCTCGCCAATTCTTAAAGGAATCAGTAATCAAATAGTAAGTAGGAATGGTCGAAATGGTTTTGTCCCAATTTTGAATTTTTACAGTATTTAAATTAATCTCAATCACATCGCCATCCGCTCCGTATTTGGGCATTTCAATCCAGTCTCCCACCCGCACCATATCGTTGGTTGACACTTGAATACTTGCTACAAAGCCTAAGATGGTATCTTTAAAAACTAACATTAACACCGCAGACATCGCACCAAATGCGCCTAAAAACGCCCAAGGAGATTGGCCGGATATTAAGGAAAAAATTACTACACCTGCAACGAAGAACAAAAGGATGACCGCCACTTGTAAATAACTATCCAAGGGTTTATCCTGAAACTCTTTTTTGCTTTGCAAGGTATCCCGAATAGCTCGGAATACGCCGCGCAATACCAATACCCAGCCAACGACTAGGGCTATTTGGAGAACGGTAGTAGCTAAAGAAATAAACTCGGGAAAATCCACAAAGATGGTAGGAATCATACCCAATAGTAAAAACAACGGAACGATACGTGCCAAATGCAGTAATACTTTGTTTTTAAGCAAGTAATCGTCAAATTTTATGGGTGTTTTTTGAAACGCTTTCGCTAAAAAATTAAGGAGGATTCTTCGAATGATTACCGTCATTAACCAAAGTGTGAGTATCCCTAAACCCAGCATGATAAAAAGGGTAATCAAATTTAATGAACCGGAACTCACTCCCCAATTTGACAAAGTATCACGAATAAAATCAACAACCCAATCGGCTTTAGTTGTAAGTATCATTGGCATCAAAATTTTTATTTTGTTGGTTTCATGGTTAAGAACTACAAAAATACCAACTTAAACGTTAACAAACTGCCTATAAACTCTCAAAGTTTCAGTAAATCGTAAGAATTTACGGACTATTCGGCTATGAGGGCCTATGAATTCTCTTTCTTAATTTCGGGTAGCAATTATGAGGTGATTTGAGCGAAGTATATTTCTAATCACCCGAAAGGTAAAAGGATGGTTTTCAAAACTTAAAAGTAACTGCTCCAATTTCTCATCCGAATAAGTTACTTTCATCACATTAAAGAGCATACTGCCTCCTGGCTTTAACAAATACAAAACCGCTTGGTAAAAATCCAGCTCCGTGATTTTTTTGGGGATCTTATTTCCCAAAAAAACATCTACAATGATTATGTCGTAGTTTTGAGTGCACTCAAAAACAAAATCATACGCATCAGCTTCAATAATGTTTAGTGGTTGGTATCGTTCCATTTGAAATTCTTCACGGGCAATTTGGATGACCACCGGATCGATTTCTACTGCATCAATAGTTGCCGTAGAATAAAATTTTTCACGCAAGGTTTGGATTACGGAACCTCCCCCCATTCCGAGTACCAATACTTGTTTGGCTTGGCTTGTAAAAGAAATTTCACGTAAGCCCCGATACAAGGTTTTTTGTAAAGCTCCGTAGGAATAATTGGAAATTCGGGTATCCAACACTTTTTGCCCGTTAATTAAATTAATCTCCAGTCTTCCACTCCATTCCGAATGATAGGTTTTCAATGGAATGGGAACTAAGTAACTGAGCAGACTTTGTAATTTTCTATATAGCATGAGAGACTAGAACAAAAGAGTTGGGTGGTCCCCAACTCTTTTGTCATTAGGTTTACCAGACAAACAAGGGTTTGTCTTTCATCCAATTATTAACTTGATCTGCAATTTCATGGAGTACGGTTTCCTGGTCATAATTTTGAAGGGCCGTATCAATCCAGTCAACAATGGTATGCATATCGTTTTCTTTCAGTCCGCGAGTAGTAACAGCCGGTGTACCCAGTCGGATACCAGAAGTGACAAAAGGTGACTTGTCGTCGTAAGGCACCATATTTTTATTGACCGTAATATCTGCTTTACCCAAGGCTTCTTCAGCTTGCTTACCGGTTATATTTTTATTTCTTAAATCTATTAAAAGTAAGTGGTTATCTGTACCCCCTGAAACGATGTGATAACCTCGGTCCATGAATGCTCGAGCCATAGCTTGGGCATTATTGCGAACTTGAACCATATAATGTAAGAAGTTATCGTTTAATGCTTCCCCAAAGGCCACTGCTTTTGCGGCAATGATGTGTTCTAAGGGTCCTCCTTGATTTCCGGGGAAAACCGCACTGTCTATCAACGACGACATTTTTCGCAAAGTGCCATCTTTTAATTTTATTCCAAATGGATTGTCAAAATCTTTCCCGATGACTATAATTCCTCCTCGAGGACCGCGAAGGGTCTTATGAGTAGTCGAAGTACAGATATGGCAATACGGAACCGGATCCTGTAAAATACCTTTGGCAATCAAACCAGCTGGGTGCGCCATATCGGCAAACAGTATGGCACCTACGCGGTCTGCAATTTCGCGAAAGCGTTTATAATCTATTTCTCGAGAATAGGCCGATGCACCTGCAATAATCATTTTGGGCTTTTCAGCTAGGGCAATGGCTTCAACTTGATCGTAATCGATTAATCCGGTTTCTTTGTCCACCCCATAAAACACGGGTTGGTACAGTTTTCCTGAAAAGTTAACTGGCGAACCATGGGTTAAATGACCTCCATGCGACAAGTCAAATCCTAAGAATTTGTCACCAGGTTGCAAGCACACCGAAAACACGGCCACGTTGGCTTGGGATCCCGAATGAGGTTGCACATTGACATATTCGGCTCCAAAGAGTTCCTTAGCCCGATCGATAGCCAATTGCTCTACTTGGTCAACCACTTGGCAACCTCCATAATACCGCCTCCCCGGATAGCCTTCGGCATATTTATTTGTCAATACCGATCCCGCCGCTTCTAATACTTCATCACTGACAAAATTTTCGGAAGCAATTAATTCCAACCCATAAAGTTGGCGTTCCTTTTCTTCTTGGATTAAATCAAAAATTTCTGAATCTCGTCGCATAATTATAGTTTTATTTTAGTGAGTAAAAATAAGAATTAGATTTGGGTTGTATAGATAAAATTCTATATTTGAATTGAAATTTAATAAAATCCTTTCGTATGCCGATAACAGCTAATGATCCCCGACGAAAAAGTTGGGTTTCTATTCCTGAAAACTCTGATTTCCCTATACAAAATATTCCTTTTGGGGTTTTTTTAACCCGAGACAATGTGATTACTATTGGGTCCCGTATTGGAAATTATGCCATTGATTTAGCAGCCATGCACCGCTTGGGCTATTTTCGAGGAATCGATTTGTCTGACGATATTTTTTTACAAGATACTTTAAACGACTTTATTTCTAATGGTCAAAAAACCTGGCGCTTGGTTAGAAATCGTATCGCCGATGTTTTTGACATTCAAAATCCTGAACTTCAAAACAACCCGTCGCATCAAAATGAGATTCTTTTTTCTGTCGATGAAATCGAGATGAAACTTCCGGTTCAAATTGGTGATTATACAGATTTTTACTCGAGCCGGGAACATGCGACTAATGTAGGTAAAATGTTTAGAGACCCCGAAAGAGCCTTACTACCAAACTGGCTACATATTCCGGTAGGCTACCATGGCAGAAGCTCATCTATTGTACAAAGTGGTATTCCTATTCGACGTCCTAATGGACAAACGTTGCCTCCGGGTGCAGACAAACCTGTCTTTGGTCCGTCAAAACGTGTAGATTTTGAGTTGGAAATGGCCTTTATAACCACCGATGCCAATAGCTTGGGACATCCTGTTCCCATTGACGAGGCCGAAAACCATATTTTTGGCTTGGTACTGTTTAACGATTGGAGTGCTCGGGACATTCAAACTTGGGAATATGTTCCATTGGGGCCGTTTTTAGCCAAGAATTTTGCTTCCACCATTTCTCCTTGGATAGTTACTTTAGATGCCTTACAGCCGTTTAAAGTTGAGTCTCCCCAACCGGAGTTTGAACCACTACCCTATCTACGATGTCAAGAGCCTCGAAGCTACGATATACACTTAGAAGTATTTTTAACTCCTCCCGGAGGAAATCCAAATAAGATTTCTACCTCCAATTTTAAATATATGTATTGGAATATGAGCCAACAACTGGCTCACCATACCATTAATGGGTGCAATATAAAAAGTGGCGATATGATGGGCAGTGGAACCATTTCGGGCCCAACCCCCGATTCGTATGGCTCCATGCTTGAACTCACTTGGAAAGGCGAAAATCCCTTAGTTCTAGATGATGGTAGTGAAAGAAAATTTATCGAAGATTACGATACGGTTACTTTTAAAGGATATTGTAAAAACGATTTAGTTCGGATTGGCTTTGGATCTTGTTCCGCCCAGCTATTGCCCGCCCTCCAACTGTAGTTTAACCTCCACTACTAAATACACCAAACTAAATAGCCCATGAAAACTAGAATTTTTCTAACCATTGCCATCGCCGGACTGGTCTATTCATGTACCGGGGTTAAACGCGGGCAAAAAGCCCTTTATACCGGTGATTATAACACCGTAATAAATCTTGCGATTGATCGATTGAGCAAAGGAAAAGACAAAAAAGCTGACCAAGAACAAGTGGTCTTATTAGAAGACGCTTTTCAGAAAATCACTGTTCGCGACCGCAACCGCATTCAGCTGTTGCAAGGAGAAAAGAATCCGGCTCATAGTCGAGAAATTTATAATTTGTTGTACAATTTAAACGACATCCAAGAACGCATTGCACCATTATTACCCTTACATCGGGGCAATCGAGAGGCCCATTTCCAATTTCATAACTACAACTCGGAACTGTGGGAGGCCAAATCGAATTTTGCTGCTAATCTCTACGATGAAGCCCAACGGCTGATGCAAAGAAACCAAAAAATGGAGTACAGAAAGGCTTTTGCGCTACTCACCGAACTCGAACAACTTTCGCCCCAGTATCAAAACGCGGATCAATTGCTGCGAGAAGCTCATTATCACGGAACCGATTTCGTGTTTGTCAGTCTTAAAAATCAAACCCACCACATGATCCCCCATCGATTAGAGCGGGATTTACTCGATTTTAATACCTACGGACTGGATGATTTTTGGACCGAGTACCACAGTCTCAATCGCAGGGATATTGATTATGATTTTGATGTTATTTTAGAGTTTAGGGATCTCAAGATTTCGCCGGAGCGAGTTATTGAACGAATTGTGGATTACGAAAAAGAAATTCTTGACGGTTATACCTACCAAACTGACCGCCGTGGGAATTACGTGGTGGACAGCTTGGGCAATCGTATTAAAATTGACCGCTATATCACCGTTAAAGTTCGTTTGTTTGAGACTGTTCAAACCAAATCACTAGCATTGGACGCTCGAGTTTTTTATAGAGATAACCAACGCCAACAAAACATCCATACCTACCCCTTGGGTGTCGAATTTATATTTGAAAATATCTATGCCCAATGGGATGGTGATAAAAGGGCCTTGCCTACCGAGTGTTTGGATTTTATCAACAACCGGCCGGTGCCCTTCCCCACCAACGAACAAATGTTGATAGATGCCTCGGGAGATATCAAGTCCCGATTGGCCTCCATTTTAAAAAACAATAAATTTCGATAAAATTAATTGTTACTTAATTTGGTTGGGTAGGTCGTACTTCTATTTTACTCGGCAAAACCCGTGGATGCATATTGATTAAATCACTTACTATCTGACCTATATCGTCTATCTGTATCTTCCATGCATCTGCTTCGGTAGGAATCCGATTGTTAAAATAGGTAGCTACCGAACCCGGCATAATGGTGGTAGTTTTAATTCCGTATTTTCGAGCATCTAGCATCAAGGCTTGAGTAAATCCGGTTAGTCCAAATTTACTAGCATTATAAGCGGTTCCTTTTTCAAAAAAATTAGTTCCAGCTAAACTAGAAATGGTGATGATATAACCCTGTGACTTTTTGATTGCTTCCCAAGCAGCCTTTACCGTATAAAATACTCCGGACAAATTAATATCAATAGTCTCCTGCCACTGCGCTAGAGTTAAATCTTCGATAGAAGCAAAATGACCTACCCCGGCATTAGCAATCAAATAATCAATGCCACCAAAACGGTCCATGGTCACTGCTACGGCCCGCTCCAGGGAACTACTATCTCTAACATCGGCAACAATCCCCAGAACTCCTGCCTGTGAAGAATTTTGAAGTTGGCTTACGGCTTGATCCAGAGTCTGTTGGTTTCTTCCAACCAACACACAATTAATGCCTTGCTGATTTAATTTTTTGGCTATCCCAAAGCCGATGCCTTTAGAGCCTCCGGTAATAAATGCTGTTTTGGTCTTCATGTACATTAAAATTTAGGTTTTTTGTAAAATTAGATTATTTTTGAAACTATGCGAAACACTTGCTGGAGTAAATGGGCTTGTTTATTAATGGGGATAGTCTCATGGAATACTTCTCTTTACAGCCAATCGTTAGAAACATTGGTAGATATAGAAAATGCTGATATTCCTTTTGTTTTAGATATCCGATATAGCACGGAAGATAATTTTTTAGAAGAAACTCTATACGATTGTGCCAAGTGTTATTTACTTCCAGAAGTGGCTGAGGCATTGATAAACGCCCAATATTACTTTTGTGACTTAGGATATAGTATAGTACTGTACGATTGTTACCGACCGGTTTCGGTACAGTATAAAATGTGGAATCAACTTCCGGGAACGATATATGTAGCTGATCCTCGCCGGGGATCGGTTCACAATCGAGGAGCTGCTGTCGATTTATCCTTGGTGAAACTAAACGGAGAGTGGGTCGATATGGGTACCGATTACGATTTTTTTGGTCGGGCAGCCCATACCGATAATTGGAATTTGGCAGAAGAAATACTTAAAAATCGAAAATTGTTACAAACCGGTATGAAAACCTTTGGATTTTCAACCATACAATCCGAATGGTGGCATTTTAATTTTTTACCCAAAGCCCGCTCTCCCCTATTAGATATCCCTTTTGAATGTGAGTAAGCTTTTGTACTTTTGTTAAAAAAAATATGACTACGCTTTTTAGAATAACCGCGCTACTCGAAGGTATTTCGTATCTCTTGCTTTTTAGCAATATGATTATCACCAAAAACCTCGATTTTCATATCTATAAAAAATTGCTTTTCATCATCGGAATGTCACACGGTATTCTATTTATGTTGTATGTAGTTTTAGCCATTATGGTACAACCGATTTATCAGTGGAAATTTAAAATCTTATGTACCGTACTGCTGGCATCCTTATTGCCTTTTGGAACTTTTTATGTAGAAAAATATCTATTAAAAAAACCGGAAGTGAAACCAGTATCTACGACTGAATAACTACTGTTTTCACGTTGACAAATTCTCGAATTCCATGGGGTCCAAGTTCCCGACCATATCCTGATTTTTTAATTCCCCCAAAGGGTAATCGCGGATCACTTTTCACCAAGTCATTAATAAAAACGGCACCTTCTTGCATCTGGGATATGTAGGGCATCAATGGTTGGATATTTTTTGTAAAAAAAGAAACCCCAAGTCCGTAGACAGAGTTATTAGACAAAGTTACTGCTTCTTGCAGCGTATTAAATTCTGTAACGGCTAGTACCGGACCGAATGTTTCTTCTGTAAACAAAGGCATTTGAGGAGTAACTCCGGTAACTATAGTGGGTTCAAAATAGGTTTTATGCCGTTTTCCACCCAACAGAATTTGTGCACCCATTTGGATGGATCGTTGTACTTGGTCTTCCAATTCAACCGCTAAATCCTCTCGGGCCATCACTCCTATATAGGTAGTTGCCTCTAAGGGATCTCCACTGCGTAATGCGGCCGTTTTTTGAACTAATATTTCCAGAAAAGGAGCCCCTATTTTTTGATGTAATAACAGTCTTTTTCCTGCTATACAACTTTGTCCGGTGTTTTGAAAACGTGCGGTGATGCACTTTTCTACTGCGGTTTCTATATCGGCATCCTCTAAAACGATTAATGCGTTATTCCCTCCCAATTCCAATACCGATTTTTTGAGGTATTTACCAGCGGTTGCTGCTACGGCACTTCCTGCCTGGCTACTCCCAGTAAGGGTTACAGCGGCCACATCGGGATGAGCGATGATTTCTTGAACCGCCTCACTTCCAACTACTAAAGTTTGGAACGTATGGGTAGGCAATCCGGCTTTTTTCCATATCTCTTCAATCAACAACGCACTGCCCATTACATTTGATGCGTGCTTTAACAATACGGTGTTTCCCGCTAATAAAGTAGGAGCAGCAAATCGAAATACTTGCCAAAAAGGAAAATTCCACGGCATGACTGCTAAAATCACCCCTATTGGATCATAACGAACATAACTTTGGGCTGCCTCGGTAGTAATGATTTCATCCTCCAGCCAAATGGCTCCATTTTCAGCATAATAGTCACAGACCCAAGCACATTTTTCGACCTCTGCCTCCGCTTGCGAAATGGATTTTCCCATTTCAAGCGAAATAGTTTTAGCATATTGGTTTTTGTTATTTCGCAAAATTTCAGCACAATTTTGTAAAAAAACAGCTCTTTCGGAAATGGAAATATCCTTCCATTGGAGGTATTGCTTTTGAGCAGCCTGTATTATGCGTTCTAGGTCTTCACTACTGTGAGTTGTATAAGAAGCCAGGGTTTTAAAAGTATAGGGATTGACGGTTTGGATCGTTTTCATGACAATAAATTAAAGTAGTTCAGGCTGTTAATAACACCGTTTATAAAAGAAGAAACTGAAAAAAAATGCTGTTTAATTTTTGTATAAATTTAAAAAAAATAGTGGTATGCCTGCTCGAGATATGGAAATAGTGAATCTACGTGCGGCGATTCTTCAGGGTAAAACACCAACCCAAATGAGTCGTGACGAACGATTTCAGACCCAAACACTCCGCCCCATTATGGAGCTACAAAAAGAGTTACTTCTGGCAGTTTTTCAGAATTATTTTAGACAACACAAAAATGTGTTTTATACTCTAAGTCCGGAAAAAAAGGTACATTATATCGAACACGTGATTCAAAAAGATATGAAATTCCGAAACTCTTTAATAGGAATCATTATTGGGCAATTTACTTTACCCGAATATCAAATTTATACTCAAAATACTGCTGCACTCAATAAAAGGATGGTACTTTTAATTAATGAAGAAATTCAAAATCAATTACTCCTTTTAGAGCCTATTCCTCCAGAAAGTTTCCTTTAAATCCATTTAACAAAACAGATTTAGTACACTTGTTCTATCGTAAATTGCGTGTCTTGTGAATTTCTTACTAGCGCATTAATATTTAGCACACCGACCGTTTTAAATATTATTTTTTCACCGGCCTGCAGTTGAACCAAAGTTCCCACTTGGCGTATAGGTGGTGAAACCGCTAGTTTTAATAAAACAATATCGATATATAAATTAAGATAACGCGACTGGGCAATAAGTGTTTCATTATTATGAGTATCCACTTTATAGATTTGAAGCCCCAAATCCAAATTTGCCGAAATTACAGCTTCGAATTTAAACTGAGCATTCACCCGATAAATACCGGGATGGGTAGCTACAAATTCATGAGTAGAGGTATTAAACTCTCCTTGAAGATCAAAATCAACTGCATTAAAAGGGATTATGTCATTGCTCAAGCTTGGACTCCCTACGATATGGCCTTTGATTAAGGTTTTTGGAGCCGCTCGGACGATGTTTTGAGCGGAGATTTGCTTGACTACTCGATTTCCATCGACAACTAAAACAGAATCTCGAGCAGAAAATTCAGAACCGTTTTCCAATAATCCAATTCGCAAATCGCCCTCAACATCAAGCATTGCTTGAGGATCAACAGTATTTATCCCAACTTGACTATATAGGCATAAAGGGAATAACAAGAAAAATAATACTTTCTTCATGGGAGCAAAATTTAACGTTAAAGTTAATAATATTTATTAACTATTGTTAACTTTATGGAAGAAAAAACTAGTTATTTCCTAGGATGATAGGCAGTCCATCTTCGCCACTTCCGATAACAATAACTTTGGAATTGGGCGATTTGGCTAGCTCTAAAGTAGCTTGTATCCCTTTCTCTTTTAAAACCCGATCGGTTAATGAGGCATTAAGAATATTATTAGCTCGGGCTTTCCCTTCAGCATCAATACGCTGTCTTTCAGCTTCTTTTTCGGCCTTTTGGAGTCTAAATTCATATTCTAGAGCTTCTTGTTCTTGACTCAATTTTTTTTCAATGGCTTGTTTAATGGTCAGTGGTAGAGTGACATCACGCACCAATACTTCGTTGAGCTGAATATATTGTCCTTCGAGGAGTTTATTGGTTTCTACAAAAATTTCTGATTGAATGGCATCTCTTTTTGTAGAATAAAGTTGCTCGGGAGTATAACGTCCAATGACACTTCTGGCTGCAGAACGTATGGCAGGTAAGAGTACTCTTTGTATATAGGCTTCACTACGCTCTTGGTGTAATTTTCCTAAATTGTTATACTCGGGTTGGAACCAAACAGAAGCATCTATTAAAATATCCAAGCCGTTAGAAGATAAGGCTTGAATTTTTTCAGAAAGTTCTTGTTGACGAACCTCATAGACAATTACTGAATTCCATGGGGCGATTAGGTGAAACCCTTCTCCCAGAGGAGGACGATCAGTCACAACACCACCGGCAAAAGGTTTGTACAAAACACCGGCACTACCGGCTCCAATGGTAATTACACACTTTAATAAAATAAATAATACCGCTACTGCAGCAATGATAATGGGCAATCCAATTTTAGGGGTTACTTGTTTGTTACTCATGACTTCTTATATCTAATTAAAATTCAATGCTTTATATTAATCCGTTGTATTTTCTAATAAACCACTCTATCGACAATACACTTACTAACAAGAACAACAACCATTTCCAATCCACTAAAAACACTGATTTTGTTTGACTTTTTTGAATGGGTTTAAAATTCTCATCTTCTAATAAAATGTCTATCAGGGATTTATAATTTGCTGTGTTGTAAATTTGCTGGGTATGTGAAATTTCTAGTAACCTTTGGGTATCGGCATTTAAAAACTGTCGCTCTACCTCATACCCCAAGATACTAAACTCTCCTGAACGAGAATAGTTCTCGTCTTTCACCGTTACAGTAAAGTCATAATTACCGGTAGGAAGACTGCTCAAATTTACTTCAAAATAATTATTTCTCAACAAAAAAGGAAACGAATAGCTCTCCTGTGTTTCTTGATTTTTTACCACAATGGTCAAAGAAGCTTGGCTGTTAAAAATATAATTTTGATCAAAAAATTGAGCTTTAATTTTGACATCGTCATGGTGGTAGTAAAACGGTTCCGCTTGAACATCCAAACGATTGCGTTGTTGGTCAGAAGCTAAATATTGTACAATCGCCGATAAGAAATCGTCAAAAGGTTGAAAATTTTTATGCTTTACATAAACGGCGGCACGCCATCTCCACCAACCTTCACCATCCAATACCCCAATTCTCATACCTTCGGTTTCTAGGGTTGCGGCCAGTGGACTTTCCGTAATAATTTGATGAATCTTTTGTTCCAACAGGATCTGATGAGGCACCGAATAACTTAGTGTACCCAAGCTGGTTTCCAAAGGTGGAAAGCTGGAAAAACCGATATCATCTACTTGAAAAATACTATATCCAGTATGTAATACTCCTTGTACTTGCTCTCGGTTAAATGCATTTTTTCTAAACCAAGATTGGGACCGATTCAGAAAATTCCAATCCGTATGAACTCCGGTTATAACCAACATATTACTTTTACTCTGAACCAGCTGATTCCACACCCTATCAAAAGTAGAATTGGGCTGATACAAAATCACCAAATGGGATTCTTCCAGGTGTTTATCAGCTTCTTGGGGAGTTGTAAAAACAACCTTACGTTGTTCGTTACTGCCTATACTTTTATGCAATGCTCCTAAGTCGGGATGAACTAGATCGCTCACTATCAACACTTGGGTGGCCTGATCAATCACTTCAATGGCAAAATGACGCGTATTATTTGATATGAGTTTTTCGTCCGGCAGTGGAGTAATATGAGCTTCATAAGTCTGGATACCTGTTTGATTGGCCAACAAGGTAAAATGCAGTAACTGTACATTATTTTGAGGGCTCAAAGTGAGGGTATTCCTATACACAATCGAAGCACCTTGACGAACAGTAACTTCTTGAGAAATGGTTTCGTCTCCGGTGTATCCCACAAACATTTCAACTGGGAATTCATTTTTTAAATATGCATAGCGATTGACATGGATAGAACCTATATACAAGTCACTGTGCTGAACCGTATCGCCCAGAACCACCGGATATACCGGTTGATTAAGTCGGTCTTTGATAAATCGATAATCGGTTCCCCAGGTCTGATTGCCATCCGTGACTAAAACAATGGGCGCGGTTTGATTTTTATAAATATCCCGAACACTGAATAAGGCTTCTGAAATTTTGGTATGACTGTCTACAAATTGTAACGAATCCAAAGGGTGCAAATCGTTTCCGAAACGATAATATTCCAATTCAAATCGTTGATTTAATTCGGTATTATTTTTAAAACCTTCTACCAAATCACCCACTTGAGAATCGCCTTCTAAATAACTAATTGACTTGGAGTTATCGAGTAAAACTAAAAGTTTTGGTTTAACAGTTTCTAGAGAAATAGTTTTGAGCGAGGGATTGATGAGTAGGAGTAACAATAAGAAAATGCTCAAAAAACGTAAGCTACCAAATATCCACCGCAATCGGGTAGAAAGTGTTGATCGGTAACCATACAAATAATAGGCAATCGTAAACGAAACTACAAGAGCGAGAATAAGAAAAAAAAGAGTGTCATGTTGCATCGTTGTTCATCCTTGCTTTACCGCTTAGGTTAACATACCTCCATCCACATGAATGACTTGTCCGGTGATATAATCAGATAAATCACTTCCTAAAAACACACACAAATGAGCTACGTCATCGGGAGTACCACCTCGTTTCAACGGAATTGCTTCTCGCCATTCTTGAACCACTTTAGCATCGAGTTGAGCGGTCATATCTGTTTCGATAAACCCGGGGGCTACCGCATTACAGCGAATATTACGCGAACCTAATTCTAAGGCGATGGATTTAGTAAAACCTATAATACCGGCTTTGGATGCCGCATAATTGGCTTGTCCTTTATTTCCTTTCACACCAACCACACTACTCATATTGATAATCGACCCCTTGCGCTGTTTAAGCATGACCGATTGTACGGCTTTGGTCATGTTATACACCGATTTGAGGTTTATATTAATAACCGAATCAAAATCTTCTTCTGACATACGAAGAAGCAGGTTGTCCCGGGTTATTCCGGCATTATTAACTAACACATCTATTTGTCCAAATTCTTCTATTACCTGAGCCACGAGTTGTTGGGATTGTTCAAAGCTAGACGCATCGCTTTGGTAGGCATTAAACCGGACTCCCTGAGCAGTAATTTCTTGTTTCAAACTTTCGAGTGCCGAAGTACTACTGCGATAGGTTACAACTACATCCGCGCCATGTTTGGCAAAATTAAGTGCAATGGCTTGTCCAATTCCTTTTCCACCTCCGGTGATTATAGCTGTTTTTCCTTCTAATAATTTCATTACTGACAAAATATTTAGATGTTACAAAAATAGATTTTACTTAAAATATCACAAATTTAACGTTCAAAATCTCGTAATGTTTTAACAATAATGGATACACAATCGAGTAATTGTTCTTCTGTCATGACCAGTGGTGGTGTAAATCGAATGATATTCCCATGGGTGGGCTTGGCCAATAATCCGCTGTCTTTCAGGGCCACACAAATGTCCCAAGCAGTGGAGCTATCTTCGCTGTCATTAATAACTATGGCGTTGAGTAATCCTTTGCCACGCACTAATTTTAGAATCGAACTTTGAGAAATATATTCGTTTAATTTTTGTCTAAAAATACCCCCTAAATAGGCCGCATTTTGTGCCAACTTTTCCTCTTCTACTACTTCCAAAGCACAGATAGCAACAGCCGCTGCTATTGGGTTCCCTCCAAAGGTAGATCCATGTTGCCCCGGTTGAATCACATCCATAATGGCATCATCAGCCAAGACCGCAGAAACAGGATACATACCTCCCGACAAAGCTTTTCCGAGTGTCACGATATCGGGACGAACTTTTTCGTGATCGCAAGCCAAACGCATTCCAGTACGTGCAATGCCCGTTTGAATTTCATCCGCTATAAACAAAACTTGATGTTGCTTACATAAATCATACGCCCTCGCTAAATAACCGTCATCGGGTACATTAACTCCGGCTTCCCCTTGAATAGGTTCTACCAAAAATCCAGCAACAGTGGGGTATTGAGATAACACGTTTTCTAAAGCCGAGATATCGTTATATGGTATTCGGATAAAACCATCTGTATAAGGTCCAAAATTTTGACGTGCTTCTGCATCGCTAGAAAAAGAAACTATGGTAGTAGTACGTCCGTGAAAGTTATTTTCACAAACAACAATTAGGGCTTGATTTTCAGGAACTCCTTTTTTTTCATAAGCCCACTTTCGGGTTAGTTTGATAGCCGTTTCAACCGCTTCGGCGCCGGTGTTCATGGGTAGTAATTTATCATAGCCAAAATAATGAGACATAAACTGTTCGTAGGCGCCTAATTGATCGTTGTAAAAAGCGCGTGAAGTCAATGCCAACCTTTGAGCTTGTTGGACCAAAGCGTTCACGATTTTTGGATGACAATGCCCTTGATTAACCGCTGAATAAGCCGAAAGAAAATCGTAGTATTTTTTTCCTTCCACATCCCAGACATACACACCCTCTCCCCGACTCAACACCACCGGCAATGGGTGATAGTTGTGAGCGCCATAGCGCCATTCTAAATCAATCGCTTCTTGGGAAGTCAGTTTTTTGAAAGTACTCATACTAGGTTTTTTTGAATCTAAGTCGTTGTTTCTTCTTATTGATAATAAAGGAGAGAAATTTTCCTTTTTTACAAAAATAGGGGTTCTTTTATGGTTTATCAAAAAAAATTAATTCCCTTTTTTATAATCCTCTAAAAATTTAGCTAATCCGATATCTGTAAGTGGGTGGTTCAGTAAACCTAAAATGGAAGAAAGTGGTCCTGTCATCACATCGGCACCAATCTTAGCACAGTCGATAATATGCATGGTATGTCGGACAGAGGCAGCTAAAATTTGAGTTTCAAAACCGTAATTATCATAAATCTGTCGGATTTCGGCAATGAGATTCAATCCATCGGTTGAAACATCGTCTAAGCGACCAATAAAAGGCGACACATAAGTAGCACCTGCTTTGGCAGCTAACAAAGCTTGACCAGCCGAAAACACCAACGTACAATTGGTACGAATTCCTTGATCGGTAAAATATTTAATGGCTTGAATACCGTCTTTAATCATCGGTACTTTTACCACTATTTGTTCGTGTAAAGCAGCTAGCTCTTCCCCTTCTTTAATTATTTCATCATAAGTGGTAGCGATTACTTCTGCAGACACATCTCCAGTAACTATTTCACAGATATCCACATAGTGTTTTAATATATTGTTTTTTCCCGTAATACCTTCTTTGGCCATCAAAGAGGGATTGGTGGTAACTCCGTCTAAAACACCTAAGTCTTGGGCTTGTTGAATTTGCGCAATATTGGCGGTATCAATAAAAAATTTCATGGTATGTTGATTTTAATTTTTCTCTGCAAAAATACAATAAGTATTACTCTTTTTTTAGTAAAAATTTATATTCCTCGGTGGGGTTTAAAGCCGCCTATCTATTTCCCAATTTTATAATGATTCATCAGCATTTTTTCATACCAGCGACTGGGTAGATTTTTCTTTAAAAACACCGAAAATTTTTGTAAAAAACTTCCCACTTTATAACTCACCTTGGGATGAGGATTTTGAATAATCCGATATATCACCCGCGCCATTTCGATAGGGTCCTGACCACTTTGGACATGCGAATTGATCAGATCAAGTGTCGTTTTATAATCAGTATAATAGGCAGATTCTTGTCGTAATGGGTGGTGGTATCTGCCGGCTGCAATATTGGTTGCAAAATCACCCGGGGCCACATTGGTCAGTTGAATTTGAAAATTTTTATTTTCCATACGCATCGCCTCCGTCAACATTTCCAAAGCGGCTTTGGAGGCCGAATAATAACTTCGGTAGGGCAAACCCATATATCCAGCAATGGAAGTGATATTTATGATATGCCCTCGCTGTTGAGCTCTCATAATGGGTAAAACCGCCTTCATCATCCGAATCGGGCCGTAGAAATTGGTTTCAAAAACCTTGTGAATTTCACTATCAGGTATTTCTTCTGCCGGCCCAGTAATCCCGATTCCGGCATTATTTATCAATACATCAATAGTAGGACTGTGCGCTAACACTTGATTAATAAACGCCTGAACTGAATCCTTCTGCTGCACATCCAAAGGCAGCAATAAAAAACGACTGTCAGGGTATTTATCGGGAGTTCGACTGCTACCTATAACCCGATAACCTCGGTCGGTCAGATAATCTCCAATGGATTTCCCAATTCCAGAAGAAGCACCTGTTATACAAATAGTTTTAGACATACTGATTGAAAGTTAGAAAATAAACTAGGAACCCCGACATGTTATAAAAATCTTTAGGGACTTCTTAACATCACCGTTAAAAAGCAATTTACAATTTAAAAATGATCGCTATATCACGTGTAACTTACTTGATTTCGATGCGTTTATTGTTGAAACACCCATTCCAGTGCCTGAACTTTTGTGGCTCGATAAATGGTATGGTGCTTTTCATTAGGCATATCGGCATAAAACCATCTCAAAGTAGGATAATTTTCATTTTTTAATAGCTGAGCAACAGCTTGTGTATGTTGTGAAATATCTATCGCATCCGAACCGGCAAACCAAAACTTGATTTCTCGGTCGGGCAATCGACTCAAATAAGTGGTGGCCTCTTTAACTAAATAATGATTATTCCACCAAAGCGAAGGATCCATAGCGATATAAAAATCAAACAAATCGGGTTGTACCCAAAGGGTTTCAACCACAAACAAACCCGCTAGCGACTCCCCAATGATTCCTTTTTGGGAAGTGGTACGATACCGATGGTTTATTTCAGTTATAAGCTCCTCTTTTATAAAGGTTCTGAACACAGAAGCTCCGTCAGATAAGGGGGCGATACTCTCTTCCTCGGCTACTTGAGAAGCTCCGGTAAGGTCTCTTCGGCGGTTGGTATTTTCAATACCTACCAAAATCATAGGAGGAATTTTATGGGCTGCAATCAGTTCGGCCAGTGTATTAGCTATATGTGGAAAATCTTCTTGAATTCCGCCGTCAGGCATATACAACACCGGATAAGCCTGAGTTGTATTCGCATAATTGGGAGGCAACCACACGTTTATCACCCGTTTTTCGTCCAGAACTTGCGAAAACAAACTAAAGCTTTCATGAACCGGAATGGGATCTTGAGGGAATGCCTTTTTACAAGAAACCATTAATAGAAGCGTAAGAAAAATTGCTATTTTTTTCACGTAAGTGCATTAAAAATTATAGATTTCTATTTAATCAAATTTAGGGTAAATACTCGTATGTGGCCTGTAATCCCAAAGGGATACCCAGCGCCCAGTACAGGAGTAAAAACAGGGTCCAAATAACGGCTAATGCGATAGAATACGGAATCATCATGGAGGTTAATGTACCAATACCGGTACTTTTAACATACTTCTGACAGAACACTACTACCAAAGGGAAATACGGCATCAAAGGTGTAATTATATTAGTAAAGGAATCACCCACGCGATAGGCGGCTTGAGTTAAATCGGGGGAAATACCCAATTGCATCAACATGGGCACAAAAATAGGCGATAGTAAGGCCCATTTAGCCGAAGCGGAACCGATGAATAAATTGACGCACCCTACGATGATAATAATCGCAATAATGGTAATCTCTGCTGGCAGTGACATAGACTGTAATACCGCAGCTCCTTTTAAAGCAATTAGCGCTCCGATGTTTGATTTTACAAAAGCATCAATAAACAACGCACAGAAAAAGGCCATCACGATGTAGTAGCTCATTGAATTCATCGACTTAGACATACTGGCTATCACATCTTTGGTGTTTTTATATGTTTTACTCATATAGCCATAGACCACGCCCGGGATTAAAAATATGATAAAAATCAAGGGAACAATAGACTGCATCAAAGGTGCGGCAAACGAAGTGATTTTTCCATCAGGGGCACGTAACGCAGAATCAGAAGGTAATAACCATAAAAACAAACCTACCAACAAGGCTATCATGGTAATCGTTGACCAAGTAAAAGCTCTTTTCTCGACTTTAGAGAGTTTTTCCATTTTAGGAAAATCTTTTTCGTCCATATCTACTTGCGAACTCTTATTCAAACGGGGTTCAACAATTTTATCGGTGATATACCAACCTACCAAAATCACAATTAAAGTAGAAGATCCGGTAAAAAACCAGTTATTTAAAGGGTTTAACTGAATTCCCGGATCCAAAATTTGAGCGGCCGATTGGGTAAATCCTTGTAAAAGTGGGTCGATACCCGACGGAATCGGATTGGCGCTAAACCCACCAGAAACACCGGCAAAAGCTGCAGCTATACCAGCAAGAGGGTGTCTTCCTGCTGCTAAAAAAATGACGGCTCCCAATGGAATAACTAGCACATATCCTGCATCTGCAGCTGTATGCGATATAATCGCAACAAAAATTAACATGGGAGTCAATAAAATTTTTGGTGTAAAACTCAACATCATTTTTAATCCGGCGTTGATATATCCCGAATTATCAGCTACCCCTACCCCTAGCATGGCTACCAATACGATACCTAAGGGTGCAAAGGAAGTAAAAGTAGTTACCATATTGGCTAAGAAAGCGGCCAGCGAATCCGCTTGTAGCAAATTTATGACCTGCAAAGCCGTACCGGTACGTGGATCGATTTCACTAAAGGAAAAATTGGAGAATATGGCCGATAAAACCCAAACCACAATCATAAGAACAAAAAACAAAACTGCAGGATCAGGCAATTTGTTTCCAGCCCTTTCAATAAAATCTAAAAATCTTCCGATAAAGCCCTTTTTTTCTGAGGGTAGCGTAGTTTGTTCCATAAGTTTTTCTTAACAAGAATTTATACAAAGGCATAAAAGTATAAAAATATTTGACACATGAAATTCTATTTTTTTAAGTCAAAAAAAAACATTGTATAAAACATTAGTTAATATTTAACATAATATCATTGATTATTTTAGTATATTTGGATAAAAGTTTATTTATAACAAAAAAATAATTGTCTTATGAAAAAATTATGTTTACTTACTGTGCTGATAATTTTTGGTAGTTTAACTAGCCAAGCACAGAAAAACGAGACGGTCGTCAAAGAGACGGTAACAGAAAAAGTTACAGTTAAGGATAATGAATCAGTTAAAACTCTGGTCAAAAGCGATGTAAAAGAAGTAGTTTCTGAGTTAGAATTAGAGGGTACTAATCAACGCGAACAAAGTTCTTCAGAGGTAGTTATTGATGATCGAAGTGCTGTCAAAACAGCCCTAAAAGTAGCTGAAAATGAAGAAAATAAAGCGGCCCTTTCCGAACTACAAAACCAAGAAGCAGTAGAAAAAACAAAAGCTGCTAACGAAGAACAATTACAAAACGAACCTGATACAGATAGAAAAAAAGCAGCTGCTAGTAGTGCTTCAAAAATGGAGTAATTTTATTGATCAATAAACCATTAAATCCGCTTTTATAAAGCGGATTTTTTTTTGCAGAGAAACAGAAAAACTTGGGGGTAATTTTTTTGGTAGTATCTTTGGAGGTATAAATTCAAGTCATGAAATTTGTTATAAGCCTTTTATTGTTACTTATTACCACTTCGGAAGTCTATACCCAAGACAAAAAACCGTATCAAATATACAACATAAAAGGCCGTCAGACGAGTTATAAAAAAATGCTTAAAGCTGCTCAAAAAGCGGATATTGTATTCTTTGGAGAACAGCATAACAGCGCCATCGCCCATTGGTTGCAGTTAGAATTAACCACCGATTTATACTCCAAAAGACCCTTGATTTTAGGAGCTGAAATGTTTGAAAGAGACAATCAATCGGCCATCAATCAATATGTATCGAAAGAAATTAACCAAAAGCAATTAGATACTCTAGCTCGTTTGTGGTCTAATTACAAAACCGATTACAAACCCCTACTCGACTTTGCTCGGGAAAAGCAACTCGATTTTGTCGCCACAAACATTCCTCGTAAGTATGCCAATATGGTATTTAAACAAGGACTGACGGCATTAGACCAACTCTCTGAAGAGGAGTATAATTGGATCGTTCCACTCCCCTTTCCTTTTGATCCCAACCTGCCCACCTACCAAAAGATTCTCACCATGATGGGAGATCATGGTACTCCGGAATTGGTTTTGGCACAAGCTATAAAAGATGCCACTATGGCCTATTCTATCGAACAAAATTTACGCTCCGGTCATCTTTTTTTACATTATAACGGAGCCTACCACAGCGATTTTTTTGAGGGTATTGTTTGGTGTCTTAAACGCACCCAACCCCAACTAAAATATCTGGTTATTTCGACCGTTACTCAAAAAGATATCGGCAGTTTAGAAGCCGAACATTTAGGAAAAGCAGATTTTATAATTGTAGTCGATGAAAAAGTTACTAAAACTTACTAAAATAGTACCCTTTCTTATAGTAGTGTTTTTGACTCCGCTGACTGGATGGACTCAAGAAATAGCTCTACTCAAATATGGTGGTGGTGGCGATTGGTACAGTAATCCGACTGCGCTGCCTAATTTGATTGCGTTTTGTAACCAACATATCAATACCAAAATAAATCCTAAACCCGCCACCGTTGAGGCTTCCGATGCTACTATTTTTCAGTATCCACTACTTCACATGACCGGCCACGGCAATGTATATTTTTCGCCATCAGATGTTGAAAATTTACGAAATTACTTACTGAGTGGTGGTTTTTTACACATTGATGATAATTACGGTATGCGTCAATATTTGCTGCCTGAATTAAAAAAACTTTTTCCGGAGAAAGAATTGGAAGAATTGCCCGTAAATCATCCCATTTTTAGTTATCATTATGCTTTTCCTAAAGGCTTACCCAAAATCCACGAGCACGACAATCTACCTCCACAAGCCTTTGCACTATTTGATGAGGGTCGGATGATTTTACTGTTTACTTATGAAGCCGATTTGGGAGATGGTTGGGAAAATCCTGAAATTCACAACAATCCTGAAGAAGTACGATTAAAAGCGTTACAAATGGGTGCCAATATTGTAAAATACGTTTTTGAAAATTAATTTTTAAGTTTTGAATAAAGATATATTACTTACTGAAAGTCAAAACTTTATAAACACTCATTTAAATCAAAACATTACCACCACTGTCTTGCGGGGTAGTCCTTTTAAAAACATACGAATACAAGAACTTGCTGATCAAATTGTAGCCAAAAAAAAATGTGAATCCAAACTTCCCACTTGGTTTAATACCCCAGCAATATATTATCCTCCCCCACTTTCAATAGAACAAGCTTCTTCCGAAATCACCGCCGCCTACAAAGCTTCGTTGGTTGCTCCAGGCACCTTAGCTGACTTAACGGGCGGTATGGGTGTCGATAGCTATTTTTTTGCAAAAAAAAATATAGACACCTCCTATTTTGAAATTCAAAAGGAAGTTTTTGAAATTGCACAACACAACTTCAAAGTACTAGGGGTACCTGTAAAATGCTATCACGCAGATGGAATTAACACCATTCAATCCGATTTTTACGATACAATTTATCTCGACCCCTCCCGAAGAAATACCCGTAAAGGCAAAGTTTTTCTATTACAAGATGCTCAACCCGATGTGATTGCTCATCAAAATTATCTCCTAGAACGCTGCCAAACGCTTTTAATCAAAGTAGCTCCTTTGCTAGATATTTCAGCTATCATCCAACAATTACCCGGAATCCATCGAATTCATATACTGGCTGTTCACAACGAAGTAAAAGAGCTGTTATTGGAATTTAACCAACAAGCTACTGAAGACCTCCAAATCAAAACCGTTAATTTCAAATCCCAACAAACAGAGAGCTTTGATTTCTTTTGGGGACAACCCAGTACAGCTACCTATGCCTTACCCAAAAACTATCTCTACGAACCCCATGCTGCACTGATGAAAAGTGGCGGTTTTAATCAGATCTCGGCTCATTTTAAGATAAACAAGTTACACCCAAATAGTCATTTATACACATCGGATCAACTAATTGCCTTTCCGGGTAGGATTTTTAATATCCAACAAGTGGTATCCTATCACAAAAAAGAAATGAAATCCCTACAAGGGAGTAACGCCCATGTCACCGTTCGCAACTTTCCACTTTCAGTAGATGCAATAAAAAAACAGTGGAAAATAAAAGACGGTGGGGATTTGTATTATTTTTTTACCACTTTAGCCAACCAGCAAAAAGCAGTTTTGATTTGTAAAAAAATGAATTGACGGGGCTATAATTACTGACTGTATAAAAAAAGTATCCGCAGCTAAAACCTCCTGAAATTCCTAAATAATCATTTTGAAAAAACAAAAATAGGGTATCTTTGCCCTATGAATATGGAACAGGCCTTATCACACGAAATTTTCACCCTAGTACATCAAGTTGCCACCGAATTGGAGATGGAAACCTACGTGATTGGAGGTTACGTACGCGACTATTTGTTACAAAGGAATTATCAAAAGGACATTGACTTTGTGGTGGTGGGTGACGGTATTTTATTAGCGAATAAAGTTGCCGAACGAATTTCGGAAAAACCACAAGTTTCTGTATTTAAAAACTTTGGTACGGCCATGTTTCGAATGGATGCTTTAGAAATTGAGTTTGTAGGAGCCCGGAAAGAATCCTACCAGTGGAACAGTCGAAAACCCACAGTAAAAAGCGGCAGTTTAAAAGACGACCAAAATCGTCGGGATTTTACCATCAATGCTTTGGCTATTAGCTTAAACAAAGATAATTACGGTGCGTTAATAGACCCGTTTAACGGTCTGAAAGATTTAGAACAGAAAATCATTCGCACCCCTTTAAATCCGGATATTACCTATTCAGACGATCCGTTGCGGATGTTGCGGGCCATACGATTTGCTTCCCAATTGGACTTTACTATTGAAGAGCAATCCTTGAAGGCCATCAGCGCTCAAGCCAATCGCATTAAAATCATTTCTCCCGAGCGTATTTCGGAGGAGTTACATAAAATCATGATGACCCCGCGGCCTTCCGTAGGTTTTAGTTTGTTACAACAAACCGAGTTACTACCCTTCATACTTCCTGAATTATCTCAATTACAAGGAATCGAAGAAATTGAGGGACAGCGGCACAAAGATAACTTTTGGCATACCTTAGAAGTCGTAGATAATATTGCTAAACATACTTCCAATTTGTGGCTTCGCTGGGCAGCGCTGTTGCACGATATTGGTAAGGCGCCCACCAAACGCTACGACCCGAAACTGGGATGGACCTTTCATGGACACGAATATATAGGTTCCAAAATGGTGTATAAACTTTTTAAAAGACTCCGCTTACCCCTAAATGAAAAACTGAAATACGTTCAAAAGTTAGTCGCTATGAGTTCCCGGCCGATAGCCATTACGGGAGATGTTACTGACAGTGCCGTACGACGTTTGGTTTTTGATGCCGGGGAGGATTTGGAAGATTTAATGACTTTATGCCGTGCGGATATTACCACCAAAAACCCGAAACGATTTAAAAAATATCATCAGAATTTTGAAAAGGTCAGCCAAAAAATTGTGGAAGTGGAAGAACGGGATCATATTCGCAATTTCCAGCCACCCATTAGTGGGGAAGAAATTATGGAAACCTTTAATCTGAAACCTTGTCGGGAAGTAGGTCTGATAAAAGATGCTATCAAAGAAGCCATTTTAGAGGGGGAAATTTCCAACCAATATGAAGCTGCCCGAACTTATATGTTTGAAAAAGCTAAATCGCTGGGCCTCCATCCTACCGCTTAATCCGTTAAAAACCATTGGGAAAAGGCTTCCAATTTTTCTGGATTTTCGTCCAACCACTCCTTAGCCTGTGGATTAACCCCTTGGGAAATAAACATACAATACGCCTCGATATGTTCGGTTTTGGCAATTTCATAAAATAGAGGGATATAAAAATCCCACCAAATCGAAGTTTCATCGGTCTCCTCTCTTTTTTCACCCATCTCTCCTAAAATTTTAAAAGTACTACGGGTCATTTCTACAAACAATTCTTCGTCGGTTTTACCTAAATTTTTCTCCATTTGTAAGTTAACCTCCAGCAAGGAAATCATCATTTCGGCGGTTGAAAATTCTTTATTTACCTCGGGATTGAAGTTGATATTTATGACTTGAGGATCGTTTTCATTCACAGCGACTGAGCTTTTACTTAATGCGTCCAAAAGCAGATAGGCTTCCGCACTTCGATCTGAAAAAGGTTCGAGAAACAAAAAGAAATGAAGAGCCAAACAAGTTTGCACTCTATTTTGGTGAAGATCATGGATATAAGCCAATAATAAATGACTGGAAGAATGTTCAGGAGCAATAATAATTGAATTGATTACCGACTCTTCGGCTTCTTTTAAAAGACCTTGCGTATAGTAAGTATAAGCCAAATTGTAATACAACATATTATCTTCGGGAAAGAGTTCCAACATAGTTAAATAAAAGTGGATTGATTCTTGGGGTTTTCCCATCAAATCCAACGAATTTCCCTTAATCAAAATAGCCGAGGTAATTATATAATCTTCTTGTGACAATCTCATCACTTTCTCAGCATACTCAATAGCGGTTTGATAATTCTCGAGGTAGTAATTTAACAACCCAATTTCATAGAGCAAAATATCATTGTCTGGGAGTTGATGCTCTACTTCTAAATAGATTTCTAAGGCTTGTTCATAAAGACCCTGTTCGGCATAAGCAACTCCTTGCTCTAATAAATCATCAATTTCCGTTTGGGCATTTGTAGGTAACCCTACCCATACCAATATCCATACGATCAACCATTTTTTCATATCTAAAAAACTTTACTTATTTATTTTTCTAAATCACTTGATTAATGGGATACTTGGCTGGTTATACCCACCAATTCCTGAGCTTCAAGTAATATTTCTTCTTCTATAGCGGGTGACACTTGCAGTAATTCAAAAACCTTGCGATTATCAATCAATTCTTTTACCAACACAATTCCAGACTTTAATAGTTGTTGGGTCTGGTGGGCTGTCAAGCTAGTGAGGCAAGTAATAGGATATAATGCAATACGGTCCACTCGTTCTTTAATACTATTCCCGGGTGGATAATTCCATGCCATCAAATTAATTCCGTAGTATTCAGAAAACTCGATGGCATCAGAAGAAAAATGCGCATTCGTAAAAATCCAGGGATGGGTGGGTTGCATTTTTTTTCCAAAAAACTCAAAAGCTATATCTTTAAGATCATTAAATCTCGATAAAAAGTACATGGGGGTTGTGACTGGGGTTTTGGCATTGGAGTCGTTTTTGAATTTACATTCGCCCAGGTGTAATTCGTTATCATTTACAGCAACTACATCGATTTCATGGCTTACTGCATGACCTTGCAAAGTTACTCCTTGTAGGGTTTGACAATTTTTTTGATTAAAAAGTCGGGCTATCCATGCTTCAAAATAGTAGCCCTCGGGTCCTAAATCTCGGAGTGCTTTTTTTAAGTTATATCGAGCTGCATACGATTTTCGAATGGAACGTAATTCATCAAAAGCAATTTGATAAATTTCTCGGGTGGTCATCCCCGAAACCAACCGGTGTATAACTTTTTTAAATACGGCTTCCACCTCGTTTTCACTAGCTCCTGATTTGGCTAATGAATTTTTTAGAATTTGAGGTTCAAAAGGAACCAGTTCCCCCGTATACTTCTCAATTAAAAGGGTAGGCATTATAAAAAAATTTCTTTAAAATTCTTAAAAATAACAAAAGCTACCCATACAGGTAGCTTTTTATCGAAAAAAAATCAAAATTTTAGTCTTCCACAAACCATTTACGTGTGAAAGCGGCCAACAGAGCGCCGGCGATAGGAGCTACAATAAATAACCACAATTGTTGTAAGGCAATGCCTCCTGATAATAACGCCGGTCCTAGGCTGCGAGCCGGGTTGACCGAAGTACCGGTAATGGGAATTAAAACCATATGAATTAAGGCCAAAGACAAACCAATAGCTAAGCCCGCCATGATGGGTGTTGCATTTTTGGCCGTAGTACCAAAAATAACCAGAAGAAACAAAAATGTAAATACCATTTCTCCTACAAAAGCAGCCGTTGTATTATAGGCTCCCATATATCCTGCTCCCCAACCATTACTTCCCAAAGCCCATTCGCTTAAACCACTATAGGTGCCCGATCCCGTAAACAGTAGATACAGGATTGCCGCACCGGCAATAGCACCTAAACATTGTGCAATGACATAGCCCACTAAATCTTTACCAGGCAATTTACCTGCAACTGCCATGGCAATCGATATAGCCGGATTGATATGACAGCCCGAAATGGGTCCAATGGTATAAGCCATTACTGCCACTGCTAAACCAAAAGCCAATGAAATTCCTAACAAGCCCAAACCACTGGGACCTTCTGTTGAAACTCCAGCAATGACAGCAGCGCCACAGCCAAATAGAACTAATGAAAATGTACCTAAAAATTCAGCAAGATACTTTTTTGTAGATTTTTGTGCATCCATAATTAATTGGTGTTAGTGTTTGTTTCTTAAAAATACGAAATTCGTAAATAGTATTCCTTATTTCTGAAAGGAGTTATTAACACTTTTTAAGAAACAATAAATCACAAAAAGTCACATAGAACGACTGGCTTTTACCATACGATCTTTACCGTAAAGGTCCTTTTTTAAGTAGTAACTAGTATAATTATATCGAGTTAACAACTCAATGAGTGGGGGGCCATAGGCTTCATTTATTTCCAAATACAACTGCCCGCCTGATGCTAAATCGCAAATTGCTAAACGACAAATAGCATCATAAAATAATAGTGGTTGGTCTTCCGGAACAAACAAAGCGGTATGAGGTTCATAATTTAATACATTGGCTTGCATGGCTGATTTCTCAGAGGGGGTAACGTACGGAGGATTGGAAACGATAATATCAAATTTTTTATTTAAGGTACTTACTTCCAAAACATTAACATCCAAAAACTGAATTTCAACACCATGCAGTTGGGCATTTTTTTGTGCAACTTCCAAGGCTTTTTTAGAAATATCTAGTGCATAGACCTCAGCTTGAGGCAACTGCTTAGCGAGGGCAATAGCGATACACCCGCTTCCCGTACCGATATCTAAAATCCGGATAGTAGGCTTTTCTATTTGCTTAAGATCTTCTAATATCCACAGCACCAGTTCTTCGGTTTCTGGACGAGGAATTAAAACCTCAGGAGTTACTTGTATCGATAAGCCCATAAAATCGCTAAACCCGATTATATATTGGATTGGCTCGTGTTGAATTAGTCTTTGTAACGCCTGATCCAAGTATTGGTGTTGTGAAGTTGTCAATAACACATCGAGATTAAAAACAAGTTCGTGTTTTTTAATAGAGAGATAAAATGCTGCCAATTCATAGAAAAAAGCTTGTGTTTCTTCGCGACCATACAAGGGAATTAACTGGTCGTAAAAATGTTGTCGGAACTCATTTAGCAGCATAAAATGGTTATTTTTGTGGAGTAAAAATAAGATTATTTTAGTGTTACCCGAACAAAAATATATGCACCGCTGCTTACAACTAGCGAAAAACGGATTGGGAACTACCTATCCAAATCCCTTAGTAGGCAGTGTGGTGGTACATAATCAACAAATAATTGGAGAAGGTTGGCATTATCAAGCTGGAGAACCCCATGCGGAAGTTCAAGCCATTCGCCGTGTGAAGCAAGAACACGTATTGAGTGAATCAACCTTATATGTTAATTTGGAACCTTGTTCGCATCACGGAAAGACTCCTCCTTGTGCCGATTTAATTATCGAAAAAAAAATTCCTCGAGTGGTAGTGGGTTGCCTAGATCCCAACGAAAAAGTTGCGGGCCGAGGCATTCAAAAACTACAACAGGCCGGGATCGAAGTAGTCGTAGGTGTACTCGAAAAAGAATCTATAGAGCTCAATCGGCGTTTCTTTACTTTTCATCAAAAAAAACGGCCTTATATTCTCTTAAAGTGGGCGGTTTCTCAAGATGGGTATATAGCTCCTGCTAATCAACCTCCAGGAACTATTGTGTGGCTAACCCAGCCCAGTTCTAGACAACTGGTACATCTATGGCGTAGTCAAGAACAAGCTATCTTGACGGGAACTAATACCGTTCGTTTGGACAATCCCCAACTTAATGTACGACTGGTAAGCGGCCCGAATCCTACCCGTATTATCCTGGATAAAAACCGAAGCATACCCCCTCATTATAAAGTCTATGACGACCAAATAAAAACCTTGGTTATCACGTCCCAAAAACCTGTAGACAACCCGTACTTAAACACCCGTTATGAAACCTTAGATTTTGATAAACCTTGGGTTGATCAACTTTGTGAATTACTTTACCAATATCAAATCCAATCACTAATTGTGGAGGGCGGGAGTTATACTTTACAACAATTTATCAATGAAAATCTCTGGGATGAAGCTCGGGTTTTTAGCGCTCCCATTAATTTTGGAAAAGGGGTAAAACAACCGATTTTCGAAGGACATCTAGAAAGAGAAATAACACTTCAATTAGACCGTTTAAAAATCTATAGAAACCTATGATTTATCTCGTATTGAGTGTTCTTAGCTCCAGTGTTTTGTACATCATTTTTAAACTTTTTACGAGGTATGAGGTAAACAATCTACATGCTATTACGATCAATTATTGGACAGCCTATTCCTTGGGATTTATTTTAGCTCCCGTAAAAATTCCCTTAGAAGAACTTCCTCAAGAACCTTGGTTTTTTTATGCGCTGGGGTTGGGTTTATTATTCATTAGTGTTTTTACGATTATGGCTTATACCTCTCAACAAAATGGAGTTTCCATAGCCTCGACAGTTTCGAAAATGTCGGTAATAATTCCGGTGACAGCCGGTATAATTTTATATCAAGAAAGTAGTGATTTACTAAAAATCATTGGTATTGCCGTGGCACTAGTAGCTGTATATTTGACAACTTCCCAAAACCAATTCAGTGAGTCGCGTCGCTCGTGGTTGTTTCCTCTATTACTTTTTATCGGCTCAGGAATTATAGATACCTCTATTAAATTTGTAGAAACCCATTATGTATCCACTACAAGTACAGCACTATTTTCAGCCATTTTATTTTTATTTGCAGGTATCTTCGGCCTGATTTTTATCGTACTTACCCGAAAAATAAAACTCAAACGCGCCAGTGTAGTGGGTGGAATTGTGTTAGGAATTCCCAATTATTTTTCGATTTATTTTTTAATTAAAACTTTGTCGACCCCCGGCATTGAAAGTTCCACTGCATTTACTATCATAAACGTAGCCATTGTAGCATTATCTACCTTTTTTGGGTTAGTTATATTTAAAGAAAAACTTTCCACCAAAAATAAGTGGGGCATTGTTTTGGCTCTTTTAAGTATTTATATTGTGGCGTATTTTTAATTAGTATGGAACCCGCAACAGACACCTATCGAACTATTATTTCAGCTTCCAATGAAGTAATATATAAGGTCAAAGGCAGTAAGTTTTTGGGATATTGCTTCCCGATGTTATTAGAAGAAGACCTAGTGAACTATTTAGGTCAACTCAAAAAAGAACACCACCAAGCCAGGCATCATTGTTATGCCTATCAACTGGGAGTGGAACAAATACAATACCGCATCCAAGATGATGGAGAACCTTCTGGAACTGCTGGCCTCCCGATATACGGACAAATTCAATCGTTTGAGGTCACCAATATTTTGGTGGTGGTGGTTCGGTATTTTGGAGGAACTAAATTGGGTGTTGGAGGTTTGATAGCCGCTTACAAAGAATGTGCTCGATTAGCGCTAGAAAATTGTAAAATTATAACTAAGACCATCAACCATACTTTTGAATTGCAGTATGATTATAAGGATATGAATTCGGTGATGCGTATTATCAAAGAATTACAAATTGAAATTCTCCACCAAAAGGCCTCCTATAATTGTCAGTCATTAATTGCCATTCGAAAAAATAAAGTAGAGGAAATGTTGAATGCATTGGCACCCCTTTACGAGGTTAAAATCAAACCCATTAGTTCATAGCAAAAGGAGCCGAAAGTTTGAACCCGGGAATGTTTACTCGAAAAGTTCTGGAAGTATTGAGATTAACCATCGTATAATATCCTTTCATGGCACCAAAAGAAGAAAATAGCAAGCAACCGGATGTATAGCTATGAGATTCACCGGGTTTAAGTACCGGTTTTTTTCCCACTACCCCTTCTCCACTGACAATTTCAACCTCGTTTAAAGAGTCACTTATTTTCCAATATCTGGAAAATAACTGAACCGAATCTTTGCTTTGGTTTTCAATTTGAATGGTATATCGAAAAGCATACAAGAGTCGATCTTTTTTAAAAAATGACCCTTCATAACCGGTGACCACCGAAATTTTAATTCCTTGTGTAATTTGTTGTACCATGCAATGGGTATAGACGTTGCTAATATAGTACTAAAATTTTAATTTCGTTGGCTAAAAAAATCAGATTTATTCAATTTAAATGTAAACGAGATAGAGGTAAGAAATACTATTTCTTTAGTGTGAAATATTTTCAGAATTGGCCCTACCCAAACCAATTACACGATCATACCTCCCCCCCAATTCTCGATAATAAACTAGTACGGTATAATCGTTTTCCGTTTCTTCGTAATTTCCATCCACCGCACCGATATCGAGCGTACCATCAGCGCGTTTTAAAACATATAAGAAATTGTAAAAACCTTGTTTTAAAAGCATTTCATTGCGGTATATGCCCGTAGCGGGATCGTATTCCATCCGGGTAGATTCGTCCAAAGTATAATTATTAAAGTTTCCAAATAGGTGTATTTCCTCACCCACTTGGAGATCCTCTAAGTATTGAAGGGCAAAACGTATGCGAACGTATTCAGCATCAATGTGATTGCGATCGCCTCGCAGATTTCGCACCACAAAGCGGCCATTAATATCCGGATTGTAGGTATAGCCTCGGTTATAACGAGCGGGGTTGGTATATAGGTAATTAATGTGTAAATCTTCTCGCTCTACCCGGCGAATCATAGCGGTAGCGCCCAATACATCACTATTATCAAAATGAAGATACTCATTTCCCGCCCAAAATGCCAACTCGGCATCTTGCTTATATACCAGTTCATTGGCCATGGTAAATTGGGGTTTGATATCTGTAATAGCTGTTTTCAGGTTGTCGTTTTGTAACACCAACACCTTGACATTCTGTTGGGGATTAATCAGATTCATTCCCCGAGAGGTAATTGAAAAATTTACTACTTGTTTGGTACGGATAAATCTGACATCGCGAGAGCGCTTTACCACCGTTGGAACGTGTACTAAGTCTTCGTAAACTATAAATTTCCTTGAAAAAACCAACTGGCGACGATCGTCATACACCTGTAGTAAATAATTTCCACTTTTGGTTATTTGCCGCACATCACGATTGGGTATTTGCAAATAGTAATGCGAGTACATTTGCAAGGTATTAAACGAGTTTTGGTAGTTTTCGATTCGTACATCATCAAAACCACTTAAAAATTCACTCTTAGCCAGTCCGGATGGAGTCCAGTCGTAATTGTAATGATCTATTGTATAATAATAATCTTTTTCGTCTCCAACCAAATCGTCAAAAGACAAATGTAGGCTTTCTCCTAATTTGATTATGGGCAATTGGGCTTGTGGAGTATTTCCTGAAAATTGTATGCTTTTTATAGTGGCAGGTGGATTTGTTTCTTCCACTTGAGCTTGAACCGATACTACTAGCCCCAAAGCTAGAAACAATAAAGAGTAACTTTTCATCAAAAATGTTTATGTTTTATGTATTGCTTTTATAAAAAGCTAATATACTACAATTAAATATTTCTGCTACCCAAGACAAAAAAAGCTGCCCAATAACTATAAAAAATTTCACAATTTAGAACGGTTATAAATAATATTTTAATTCCCAAAATACCTAATAAATCATGGTAAAATAATTAAATTTGTACGCCTTTTTAAAAAGGTGACATTTTGATGTTTTTTTATAAAAATACTATAATTCACAACTAACTATGTCACAAGACATTAGAATCAAAAAGGGTCTAAACATTCGACTCAAAGGAGCTTCTGAGAAAAAACTGACTTCAGCGCCTCGTTCTCGAACATTTTCAGTCAAACCCGCCAATTTTCATTTAATTACCCCTAAAATGACCAAAAAAGAAGGGGAAACACTACGTGCCGGTGAAGAGTTATTTTTCTCAAGAAATTATCCGGCTATGAAATTTGTTTCTCCGGTAAGTGGGGTATTAAAAGAAATCAAACGGGGTGAGAGACGTGTCATTACAGAGATTATTATCGAAGCCGACCCCCAGGATCAGTACCATGAATATGGTACTGTAGATGTGGCAACTGCCACTCCAGAAACCCTTAAAAATCGATTGTTAGAAAGTGGTTGTTGGGCTTTTATCAAACAACGTCCGTATGACATCATTGCGCATCCGGAAAGCCAACCCAAAGCCATATTTATTTCTGCCCATGCTACGGCACCATTAGCCGCAGATTATGAATTTACTTTAGCAGGAAAAGAAAAAGAAATACAGACAGCCATTACTGCTCTTGCCAAATTTACCAATGGAAAAATACACGTAGGTATAGGAAAAAACACTTCCAGTATATTTACTTCAATAAACGGAGTCACTTTACATCGAATTAGTGGACCGCATCCCTCGGGCAATGTTGGTACAATGATAAATAAAATTGATCCGGTGAATAAAGGTGAAGTAGTTTGGACTATCACTCCGCAAGATTTAGTGATTATCGGAAATTTATTTTTAACTGGTACATACCAAGCCGATCGAATAGTTGCACTAGCGGGATCCTCACTTAAATCACCTCAATATTACCATACTAAAATCGGTGCAGAAGTATCGACCATGGTGTATGATTCGGGATTAAATGAAGAAAATGTACGGGTAATCAGCGGTGATGTTTTGACAGGTAATAAAGTTTCGTTAGAAGGTCATTTAGAACATTACCACAATGTAATTACTGTGATCCCCGAAGGTAATGACTATGAATTTTTTGGTTGGAACAAACCCATATTTGATAAAATTTCTATAACCCGAGCACTTACTTTCTCGTGGTTAAATCCGAATAAAGAATTTGAATTAAATACAAATACCAACGGAGAACATCGGGCATTTGTACAAACCGGTTTATACGAACAAGTTTTCCCGTTAGATATGTATCCGATGTATCTATTGAAAGCTTGTATGGTAGAAGACTTGGAAAATATGGAACAGTTTGGAATGTATGAGGTTGCTCCAGAGGATTTTGCACTTACGGAATTTGTTTGTATATCAAAACAGCCACATCAAGAAATTATAAGAAAAGGCTTAGACCTTATGTATAAAGAACTCGGTTAATACAGTTATGGGACTAAAAAAGAAACTTCACGATTTAAAATTAAAATACCAAGGTACCAAGTGGCAAACCACATTTAATGCGCTTCACACCTTTTTGTATTTACCCAATGAAACTACCCACTCGGGTAGCCACATCAGGGCGGCAGACGATTTAAAAAGAACTATGAATACGGTCATTATGGCCTTAGTTCCGTGTTTATTATTTGGTATTTTTAATACCGGATATCAACATTATGCTGCCATTAATGGTTTCCCCCAGGATTTTTCACTTTGGGAACACTTTATTACCTGGGACAATTTTTCAGTTGGTGCTATGACTGTACTTCCCTTGGTGTTAGTATCCTACGGAGTGGGCTTGGGTATTGAATTTGTTTTTGCTTCCATCCGTAAACACGAAGTGGAAGAAGGATATTTAGTAACGGGTATGTTAGTACCTCTTATTGTACCAGTGGATGTTCCCTTATGGATGTTAGCAGTAGCAGTAGCTTTTGGGGTTATTATTGGAAAAGAAATTTTCGGAGGTACTGGAATGAATATTTTAAATCCGGCATTAACCATCCGAGCCTTTTTATTCTTTGCCTACCCTACTTGGATGAGTGGTGATAAAGTTTGGGTGCACGGAGCAACCGAACGAGCCCAAGAAATAGCTGATGGAGCTTCTCTAGACGCTATATCAGGAGAAACTATCCTCGGTTATTATGCACAAGGATTACCCTTTGATTTTAGTCTCTCGGACATATTCTATGGTTTTATTCCCGGTTCGGTGGGAGAAACTTCTACCCTACTGATTCTTTTAGGTGGATTGTTTTTAATATTTTCCAAAGTAGCTAGCTGGAGAATTATGGTCAGCGCTGTACTGGGTGCTCTTACTATGGGACTAATTTTTAATGGTGTGGTAGAAGCGGGATGGATTAAAGAATCCAGTAGTTTCTTCTCCTTGATGAGTATTGAATTTTGGCATCATTTACTCTTAGGAGGTTTAGCCTTTGGTATCGTTTATATGGCTACTGATCCAGTGACGGGTGCCCAAACCAATATTGGTAAATGGTGGTACGGATTCTTTATCGGATTTATTTCGGTGATGATACGTGTCTTTAACCCAGCTTATCCCGAAGGTGTATTCTTAGCAATTTTACTCATGAATGTATTTGCACCTACCATTGATTATTACGTGGTACAAGCCAACGCCAATAAGAGACTAAAACGTTTAAAAGTTAAAACTACCTAATATTATGTCGAAAAGAACTGACAGTAATACCTATACCATAATCTTTGCTATCGTTATGGTGGTCGTAGTAGGTTCTGTATTGGCATTTGTATCCAATACATTAAGACCTACCATTTCAGAGAATGAGCGAATAGAAAAAATGCAAAACATTCTCTACGCTATGAATGTTAATAATAATTCAGGTAAAAACGATGTTATTTTTCTACCCGCTGCGGAAGCCAGTGAAAAATTTAATCAATATATAGTAAAACAGTATATCATTGAAGGTGGTTCTATAGCGGAAGGAGATGCCTTTGGTATTGATTTAGCCCAAGAAGAAAATTTAGCTAAGTCCTCCGGATATCAAAAAAAATTACCCGTATTTGTAGGGAATAAAGATGGCAATACCTACTATATTGTTCCTATCAGAGGTACAGGACTTTGGGGACCTATTTGGGGTTATATATCACTTAACGACGAGTTAATTATCCAAGGAATTTTCTTAGACCATGCTAGTGAAACCCCTGGCTTGGGTGCCAACATCAAAGAGCGCTTTTTTATGGATGACTTTATAGGTGAGCATATATTTGATGAAACGGGTTCTTTGGTTGGTGTCGCTGTGTCAAAAGGTAATAATGACCCGGAAAATAACAGGAAAACAGACAATAAAATTGATGCAATTTCTGGTTCAACCATTACTGGTGACGGTGTATCGGCGATGATTAGGAGTTATTTAAGACAATATGTTCCCCATTTACAATCTATAATTAACAATTAATAAATTATGGCATTATCAAAAAAAGACAAAGCCCTTATTCTCGACCCACTGGCGGATAATAATCCAATTACTGTTCAAGTATTAGGAATTTGTTCGGCTTTAGCTATTACTGCACAATTAAAGGCTTCCATAGTTATGGCTGTATCTGTGGTATTTGTTTTGGCCTTAGGAAATGTGGTAATTTCACTGATGAGAAATATTATACCTTCTAAAATAAGAATTATTGTACAACTTGTCGTTGTAGCAAGTTTAGTTATTATAGTTGACTTATTTCTAAAGGCATTTTCTTATGAACTGAGTAAACAGTTATCGGTTTTTATCGGATTGATCATAACCAACTGTATTATCATGGGACGTTTTGAGGCTTTTGCCCTAGGAAACAAACCCTGGCCTTCATTTCTTGACGGAATAGGTAATGCGGCAGGTTATGGAATCATTTTGGTAATTGTCGGCTTTTTTAGAGAACTCTTAGGATCAGGTACCTTATTTGGGTACCCTGTTTTAGGAGATCCCATTGCCAAAACTGGTTTATATGCTATTGGGTATGAAAACAACGGATTTATGCTATTATCTCCCATGGCTCTTATCGTAGTGGGGATTATTATCTGGATACAACGTATTCGTAACCCCCAATTAGTAGAAGAAGATTAAAATTATCACCCAAACACTTTTTAAATAATGGAACACTTAGAATTATTTTTTAAATCCATCTTCGTTGACAATATGATTTTTGCCACATTCCTGGGAATGTGTTCCTACTTAGCTGTTTCTAAAAAAGTGAAAACAGCTGTGGGTTTGGGGGCAGCCGTAATCTTTGTCCTTGCGGTAACTGTACCTCTTAACTGGTTATTGGATCAATATATTTTAAAACCCGGTGCACTTTCATGGTTAGGCCCTGAATATGCTTCTTATGATTTGAGTTTTCTTTCTCTAATCCTTTTTATTGCCACTGTTGCTACTATGGTTCAACTGGTAGAAATTGTTGTTGAAAAATTTTCTCCGGGACTTTATAACTCCTTAGGAATATTCTTGCCTTTAATTGCTGTAAACTGTGCCATTTTAGGTGGATCACTTTTTATGCAATCTCGGGATATTGCAACTTTGGATTTAGCTTTTAATTATGGATTCAGTTCAGGAATTGGATGGTTTATTGCTATAGTAACCATTGCAGCTATTCGTGAAAAAATTAGATACTCCAATGTACCTGCTCCCCTCAGAGGGCTTGGAATTACCTTTATCATAACCGGATTAATGGCCATCGGTTTTATGAGTTTTGGTGGTATGCTTACGGGTGGCAGTGACGAAGAAGAAACCGTTGAAACTAGCACAACATTGAATTCCTCTACCGAAAACAACGGTATCGTTGAAAACAATAATGAAATAAAATAAGAGTATGATATTAGCTTCAAGTACCTTAGGTGTAATTCTCATCACAGTAATAGCATTTTTGATTTTAATTTTATTACTGGTAGGTTTATTACTTTTTGTTAAAGAAAAATTAGCACCCTCTGGACCTGTTAAAATTACCATTAATGGCGAAAAAACCATAGAGGTTGCTTCTGGTGATTCCTTATTATCGACCCTCGGAAATCAAAAAATATTTTTACCCTCGGCCTGTGGTGGTGGTGGTACTTGTATACAATGTGAATGTCACGTAATTTCAGGAGGTGGTGAAGCACTACCTACAGAGACCCCTCACTTTACTCGTAGAGAATTACAAAGCGGTGCTCGCCTTGCCTGTCAAGTGAAAGTAAAACAGGATATGGAAATATCTATTCCTGAAGAAGTATTTGGAATTAAAAAGTGGGAAGCCACTGTGGTACGAAATTATAACGTCGCTTCGTTTATTAAAGAATTTGTAGTCGAAATCCCAGAGGATATGAACTACAAAGCCGGAGGTTATATTCAAATTGAAATTCCTCCTTGTGAAATTAAATACACTAATATTGATATCACGGCTCACCCCGAAGAACACGACACCCCGGATAAATTTAAAGAGGAATGGGACAAATTTAATTTATGGCCGTTGGTGATGAAAAACACCGAAACCGTAGAACGCGCCTATTCCATGGCTTCATACCCAGCAGAAGGTCGAGAGATTATGCTTAATGTGCGTATCGCCACCCCACCGTGGGACAGGGCTAAAAACGGCTGGATGGATGTCAACCCCGGTATAGCTTCGTCTTACATTTTTGCTCAAAAACCCGGTGATAAAGTGATTATATCCGGACCTTATGGAGAGTTTTTTATCAATGAAAGTGAAGCCGAAATGCTTTATGTGGGAGGTGGAGCCGGTATGGCCCCCATGCGTTCGCACCTTTACCACCTTTTTAGAACCATTAAAACAGGTAGAAAAGTAACCTATTGGTATGGAGGACGTTCTAAAAGAGAATTGTTTTATATCGACCACTTTAAAGCACTCGAAAAGGATTTCCCTAACTTTAGATTCTTTATGGCACTTTCCGAGCCTTTACCTGAGGATAATTGGAAACTTAAAAAAGATATAAACGATACTGAAGGTGATGGCTTTGTAGGATTTATCCACCAAGTGGTTATTGATCAATATCTTAGTAAACATGAGGAACCAGAAGAAATAGAACTCTATTTCTGTGGACCACCTTTGATGAACCAAGCCGTTCAAAAAATGGGACAAGATTTTGGTATCCCTGATGAAAATATACGCTTCGATGATTTCGGAGGGTAAAATAAAAACCGACTCACGTCGGTTTTTTTATTAGTACTAAAAATTTCTACTATGCTGAGCGAACAAGAAAAACATAATTTAGCGATGAATATCGTTGGCCACGAACTCAAAAGTTTGGGCTATGAATTTCTTGCCGTAAACTCCAAGCTTAAAAAAGATCCTCAGTTTGTAGCTTTAAAAGATAAAAAACTACACTTCATAGTAGTACGTGCCGTAGCATATCCTCAGCCAGTTCAAGAATATGATGAACAATTGATGACCAAAGTAAAATTACACGCACAAAAATTTGAAGCTAAAACGTTTTACGCCGGTGTGGGTTTGGGTAAGGGTACTGATTATAAAGAACCTATTTCTAAAAACGAACCCTATAGCTATATTTATAACGGTTTACAAGAAATTCTGTAAATGACTTTCAGCAGTGAAAATATTATCTTAATTGGTTCCATACTTTTATTTATTAGTATTGTTGCTGGAAAAACCAGTTATCGTTTTGGGGTGCCTACCCTAATCCTGTTTCTTTCGGTAGGAATTTTGGCAGGATCCGAAGGAATTGGAGGCATTTATTTTAACAATTATAACCAGGCCCAATTAATCGGTATTTTTGCTTTGAATTTTATCCTTTTCTCAGGCGGATTGGATACCCAGTGGAAAAGTGTCAAACCTATACTAAAACAAGGCATTCTCTTATCTACTTTAGGAGTACTTTTAACAGCTATTTTCTTAGGCCTTTTTGTACAACAAGTTACTAATTTTACCCTGTATGAAAGCCTGTTGCTTGGAGCCATTGTATCTTCTACGGATGCGGCTGCGGTATTTTCAATTTTACGTGGAAAAAACATTGTACTTAAGAGTAAACTACGTCCTACTTTGGAATTGGAAAGTGGAAGTAATGACCCCATGGCCTACGTGCTTACTATATTACTATTAGGTCTTATCACCAATCCTGATCAACCCTTATGGAAAATATTTCCTTTATTACTTCAACAAATGTTCATTGGTGGTACCGCGGGCTATTTATTTGGGAGATTGAGTAAATATATTATCAACTCTATTAATTTGGATTATGACGGTCTCTATCCTGTTTTAGTAATTGCTCTGATGTTTGCTACTTTCTCCGCCACAGATTTTATTGGTGGTAATGGTTTTTTAGCGGTATATCTTTGTGGATTATATATAGGAAATCAAGACCTATATCAAAAAAAATCCATCCTTAAAATGTTTGATGGTCTCGCCTGGTTGATGCAAATTGTACTGTTTTTAACTCTTGGACTGTTAGTTTATCCCAGCCAAATTATTTCTGTAGCAGGCATCGGTATTTTAATTTCACTTTTCTTAATATTTGTTGCTCGTCCCCTGAGTGTTTTTATAAGTTTAGCAGGCATAAAAATGCCTTTTAATAGAAGACTCTTTTTATCGTGGGTCGGTCTAAGAGGTGCTGTACCCATCGTATTTGCTACCTATCCCCTACTTGCAAATATTGAAAAAGCAGAAATGATATTTAATATTGTATTTTTCATTTCAGTTACCTCCATTCTGATTCAAGGTACTTCAATTCCATTAGTAGCTCGTCTGCTAAAGATGAAATCCAAACAAGAGAAAAAAGAAAGTAATTACTTCGAAAATTTTATTATTGAAAATGATAAGGGTTTTAGGAAAGAACTCACTATAAGTACTAATAATCCCATAGTAGGTAAAAAAATTTCCGAAATAGAGCTTCCTAAAGCCGCAGTAATTATTTTAATTGTAAGAAAAAATGAATTTATTACCCCAAAAGGTTCGACCATTATATTGGCAAAAGATAAATTATTGGTAACTACCAATTCATTGAATGGAATCAAGAGAATTGAAAGTGTACTATATATAGATTAACTTACTGACATCATTATTCTTACATTTCTTAACTTTAAGTTTTCATAATCTTAAAACTATCTTTTTTATATTTTTCTCATTATTTATTATTTTTATTTAATATATTAGAGAATCACTCTCACTTTTTTCTATAATTAACAATCGTCATGAAAACCCGATATCCAATAGATCGGTTTTATAAACCTATTATTATTTTTATCCAACGGGAAAAGTCAAGTGGTATTATACTAGGTATTAGCGTTTTACTCGCTCTAATTTTAGCTAATTCTCCCCTTTCGGAAAAATATTTTCAATTCTTTGAACACACTTTTGGATTTGAATTTGATGGAAAATCTTATTTAAATTTTAATCTGTTACACTGGATTAATGACGGATTGATGGCCGTTTTTTTCTTTGTAATAGGTCTGGAATTAAAGAGAGAAATCGTTGCTGGTGAGCTTTCTAATGCACGTAAAGCCATACTACCCATCGGTGCCGCCCTAGGGGGTATGATTTTTCCGGCACTTATCTACCTACTACTTAATCCAACCGGAGAAACTCATAATGGCTGGGGTATACCTATGGCTACTGATATCGCTTTTGCACTAGGAATTCTTTATTTTTTGGGGAATAGAATTCCCGTAAGTTTAAAAATATTTTTAACCGTATTAGCTGTAGTCGACGATCTAGGGGCTGTATTGGTAATTGCCTTTTTTTATACGTCCTCCATTTCTTTTTATAACTTATTGTTAGGGCTAATATTTGTACTGATTATGTATTCGGGAAATCGGCTGGGAGTACGCAATATGTATTTTTATGCCTTTTTTGGCATCATCGGTGTCTGGACTGCCTTTTTATTGTCGGGGGTGCATGCTACTATCGCTGCAGTGATTGCAGCTTTTACTATACCGGCGGATGTAACTATCAAAGAATTTTCATACATCAAAAAAATACAACTGGCTTTACATAAATTTAAAAATATAGACCCCAATGGTAAGCCCACCTTATCTCATTCTCAGTTTAAAATTTTAAATGACATTCGTCGGGATACCCGATTGGCAATACCACCACTTCAGAGATTAGAACATACCTTACATCCCATAGTAAATTTTGTGATTTTACCCATTTTTGCCCTAGCTAATGCCGGATTCACTATAGAAATAGATTGGGATAAACTACTGGAAAGTCATGTTGCCCTTGGAGTTTTTTCCGGACTCTTATTCGGGAAAGTTATCGGTGTTTTTGGAGTGAGTTGGCTCTTTATAAAATTCCGTATAGCCCCATTACCGGTGGGCATGAATTTAAGAAATTTGCTAGGTGTATCTCTTTTAGCCGCAGTAGGTTTTACGATGTCATTATTTATTAATTCGTTGGCATTTACAAATCCTACTTATTTATGGCAAGCTAAATTTGGCATCTTTGGGGCTTCTCTGTTAGGAGGTATATTGGGGTACTTGATACTACATACCAAGCCCACTTGATATGGATATCCCATTTTTTCTAATACCTTTGTATAATAAAGGGTTTAGTCACAACCATCTATATATAGTTCTAAAATCATATAAATCCATTTTCAATTAGAAAATACCGAAATAATAATCTCCGCTAATACCCATGAAAAAATTATATATTCTAGTTTTAATACTGCTAGTAGCCTGTAAAAATAACCCCTCCGAAAAAATTTTGATGCACCATGTTGGTGAAGCATTAGGTACTACCTATAGCATTCGCTATGAAAGTGATAAAAACTTTCAAAACGAAATAGACGGTATTTTTAATCGGGTAAACCAGTCTATGTCAACTTATTTACCCGATTCGGATATTTCACGTCTCAATGCAGGTGAGGAAAACATCCAAGTTGACAGCTTGTTTATCGAAGTTTTTAACGCTTCTGTGGAGGTATGGAAAGCAACGGATGGCTATTTTGACCCCACGGTAGGCCCCTTAGTAAATGCTTATGGTTTTGGGCCAATTAAGAAAATAGACACCTTGAATCCCCAAGTAATTGATAGTTTAAGACAATTTGTTGGTATAGACAAGATAACTATTTATAGAGATGGCACCGTCATTAAAGAAGATCCCCGGGTATTTATTGATTTTAATGCTATTGCCAAAGGCTATACCGTTGATTTAATTGGTCGGATGTTAGATCAAAAAGGAATTAAAAACTACCTGATTGAAATTGGTGGGGAGTTGTTGGCCAAGGGAATGAACCGAGAAAAAGAAAGTGATTGGGTAGTAGCTATTGATCATCCCTTACAAAAAGAAAGTCGGGAAATCATCAAAACTATTTATCTAAAAAATTTGGGTATGGCAACTTCCGGAAATTACCGAAAAACTTATACTGATAGTCTTACCGGACAAGTCTATAATCACACGATTAATCCAAAAACCGGGCACCCTCAAAAAAACAACATATTGAGTGTTACTGTTTTAGCAGAAAACAGTATGCTAGCCGATGCCTATGCTACTGCCTTACTAGTCATGGATTTTGAATCGAGTAAAAATTTTTTAAAAGCCACCCCTATCGAAGTCTATATGATTTACATCGATGAGGATAAAAACCTAGAAGAATATATGACCGACGGTTTTAAAAATCGAATTGTAGAATAAAAAAACTGTCTCACGGGTATTAGTATTACAAGCAGGTTGTAAAACTACTAGCCACACACCCCGGAGACAGTTTAGTATTTTGGAGACTCCCTTTTTATTTGGCCCCCCACTCTTTGAGTGAATCTTTATTCATTTTAATGTAATCTGCATTACCTGCTTTCTCAGCTGCTGCTAATGATTTCTTAGCAATTTCGATAGCCCCTTTTTTATCACCCGCTTGGGCATAAATTAACGACTGCAAACGCAACTGCCAAAAAGTAGCTTGACTTCCGTCCCCCAACGCTTGATCTATCCATGCTTTGGCTTGTTTAATATCTTTTCCTTCCGCATAATAATAACTCGCTGCGCGGAAATAATCCATAGCAGAAGGCCCGGATAATACCCGCTCTATATTAGCCATTACTTCCCGATCTGTAGGAACCGTAAAATTAAAGGGAACCATAGTGTTTTCCCATCGAATAAATACAGTGGCTCCATTGGTAGTCAGTGAACCAATTTCAATGGTGAACGTCTCCGTCAAATCAGCTGTTTTTACAGGAGTTACCGAAAAACGTGTCGCTACTTTCGTGGGATCTAACTCCGCCGGAGCTCCTCCCCCTTGATGCTCTGTATAAAGAATAATATCCCAGCTGTTTTTACCAGGAATCGTAAAAAGTGCATAAGTGCCCGCAGCTAAATTTTTCCCGTGTACAGCAACCTCATGACTAAAAGTGATAGTTGTACGCGCATTGGCACCGGTTCGCCATAATTTGTCAAAGGGAACCAAATCCCCATATATTACTCGCCCTTTCATACTCGGACGAGAATATTCTATGGTAACATCAGTCAAGCCCACACGTTGTTCGATTTTAGCCAATGGGCTGGCATCGGGCGTGGCTAATTGCGAAAAAACAACAACTGGAAGGCTAGTAAATAATAATAGTAGTAAGTTTCTCATAAATACAAATTTTACAGATTTTTATTAGCTACTAAATTACGGGGATAGACATTGATATACTGTTAATAAATACTTAAAACCAAGTTTCCTATGCGGGTTTTAGAGTTTAGAAAAACATTTTTTATACTTTTATCATCTAATTATTTTCAACCCCTAAAAAAATTGCCCCATGAAAGTAAAAACTGTAATCGCAGTGCTCCTTATTTTACTCTCTGCTTTTCCTCTCTTTTCGCAAAGCGAAAACAGCATTGAAGCTCAGTTTGACCACTTGTACACGCGATCTAACAACTACCAAGAATACAAAGTTGTAAATAAAGAAAAGATTTTAGAACTCAAAAAAAATACTTTAGACAGTATCGAGGCCTACAAAAATTTAATCAACCAGATTCAATCGGAGGTAGATTCTCAAAAAATAGAAAACAATCTCATTAGCAAACAAGCAGCCGAGTTAGAATCCCAATTACAAATAGCCATAGCGAAAGAAAATGAGTTACGCTTTTTAGGATTTTCTACTACTAAAACCAGCTATTCGTTATTAGTTTGGTGTATTATTGGGGGCCTTTTATTTTTCTCCTTGTTGTTTTTCTATCGGTACAAAAACAACAACCAGCAGGTACGTGAACTTCATAAAAAAATTCATGAAATAGAAGCAGAATTTAATAACCACCGCCAAAGAGCACTCGAAAGAGAACAACAGCTCAGCCGAAAACTTTTAGACGAACAAAAGAAAAATGCCTCGTCTTAACCACTTTTTATGAATGCAAAATTCAACATAGTTGTCACAGGAGGTGCGGGATTTATAGGTTCCAATCTATGTGAAATACTTTTAGAAAAAGGTTATAAAGTAGTTTGTTTAGATAATTTTTCTACAGGAAAATACCAAAATATTGAAGCCTTTGTTTCCCACAAAAATTTTACACTGCTAGAAGGTGATATTCGCCATTTTAAAGATTGCCAACAAGCGGTGACTCGTGCCGATTATGTGTTGCATCAAGCCGCTTTGGGCTCAGTACCCCGGTCTATAGAAGATCCCCTGACAACCAACGAGGTCAATATATCCGGTTTTCTAAATATGCTTAAAGCTTCTCAGGAAGCAGGTGTCAAACGCTTTATTTATGCAGCTAGTTCTTCTACCTATGGTGATTCTAAGAATTTGCCCAAACGAGAAGAGATCATCGGCAAACCGCTTTCTCCCTACGCCGTAACCAAATATGTCAACGAATTATATGCCGAGGTGTTCGCCCAACTGTATTCCTTGGAATTCATCGGATTGCGCTATTTTAATGTGTTTGGAAAAAACCAAGACCCGAACGGGGCCTACGCTGCTGTAATTCCCAAGTTTGTCAAGCAACTCATTCAACACCAATCGCCCGTTATCCATGGAGATGGAAGTTATTCTCGTGATTTTACCTATATTGAAAATGTGATTCTAATGAATCTGCTGGCTTTAGAAACCACAAACAAACAAGCTCTAAATCAAGTTTACAATGTAGCCTGTGGACAACAAACGACGCTCAACCAGCTAGCTCAATATTTAAAAGATTTACTGTCTGAATACGACCCAAAAATCAAAGATATCCCCTTTGCATACGGTCCTTCCCGAAACGGCGATATCCCCCACTCGCTGGCCAGTATCGAGAAAGCTCAAAAATGGCTCGGATACCAACCTACCCATTCGGTGGTAGAGGGACTTAAAAAAGCAGTCGACTGGTATTGGAAAAATTTATAAAATTGTTTTCTTTATTTTCGCACTTTTGAGTTACTTTTAAACTTTATAGTTACCATGAATAAAATTGCCCTAATAGGTCTGGGCTATGTAGGACTCCCTTTAGCTAGACTCTTTGCAACCCAATACCCCACCATTGGCTACGATATCAACAGCCACCGCGTGGCAGAATTACAAAAAGGCGTGGATCAAACCCGAGAAGTGGCTAGCGAAAGTCTCCAAGCTGTTTTAAAAAACCAACCCGACCACCAGCCCGGTCTGTATGTAACCGATCAATTACTGGATATAAAAGATTGTAATTTTTATATAGTCACGGTTCCTACCCCGGTCGATAAGCACAACCGGCCCGATCTGAAACCACTGTACAGCGCTTGTCAAAGTTTGGGAAAAGTTCTTAAAAAAGGAGATATAGTGGTATTTGAATCCACGGTCTATCCCGGAGCAACGGAAGAAGAATGTGTTCCCATACTCCAACAAGTGAGTGGCTTAGAGTACAACGTTGATTTTTTTGCAGGTTACTCTCCCGAACGTATTAACCCGGGTGATCAAGAACATACGGTAGATAAAATAATCAAGGTAACTTCGGGATCGACCCCCGAAATTGCGCAGCAAATAGACGATTTATACCGCTCCGTAATAACGGCCGGAACCCATCTGGCACCTTCTATAAAAGTAGCGGAAGCTGCCAAAGTCATTGAAAATTCACAACGGGATATCAATATTGCTTTTGTAAACGAACTGGCTAAAATTTTCAACCTACTCCAAATCGATACTCAGGCCGTTTTGGAAGCCGCAGCTACCAAATGGAATTTTCTAAAGTTTAAACCCGGACTGGTGGGAGGCCATTGTATCGGAGTGGACCCCTATTATTTAGCCCAAAAAGCGCAAGAAGTGGGCTACCATCCCGAAATTATCTTAGCCGGAAGAAAGGTAAACGATTCCATGGGAAGTTATGTAAGCGCGCAAACGGTCAAACAAATGATCAAAAAAGGAATCCCTATTCACCAATCACAAGTGCTGGTCATGGGTATTACATTCAAAGAAAATTGTCCGGATATACGAAATACCAAAGTAGTCGATATTATCAGCGGTTTGGAAGAATACAGTATTCAAGTAACCGTGTTTGATCCCTGGGCAGACCCACAGGAAGTACAACAAGAATACCAAGTGGAATGCGTTACTACACTTCCAACAGCTCAGTACGATGCGGTAATTTTAGCAGTGGCACACCGAGAATTTACTGAAATACCTATCCGTTCGTTATTAAAAGAAAACGGGGTTATATACGATGTAAAAGGGATGTTACAAGGCCAATCAGACGCTGGACTCTAAGCTAGACATTAAATCGGAAATGCATAATATCGCCATCTTTGACGATATATTCCTTTCCTTCTACGCGCATTTTTCCGGCTTCTTTCACCTTAGCTTCACTTCCGTAGAAAATAAAATCTTCATAAGCGATTACCTCTGCACGGATAAAACCCTTTTCAAAGTCACTGTGAATCACCCCGGCCGCTTGCGGTGCCGTGTCCCCCACAGTGATAGTCCAGGCACGTACTTCTTTGACACCCGCCGTAAAGTAAGTCTGTAAATTTAACAACTTATAAGCTGCACGGATTAATTTGGAAGCACCAGGCTCCTCCAAACCTAAATCTTCTAAAAATAGTTGTCTTTCCTCAAAACTGTCTAATTCAGCTATATCCGCTTCCGTACTCACCGCCAATACCAATACCTCAGCTTGTTCCTGTTGAACGGCTTCTTTGACTCGCTCCACATAGGGGTTACCAGTTACCGCTGAACCTTCATCCACATTACACACATACAACACCGGTTTGTCAGTAATTAATTGTAGAGGTTTTACAAATTCTTCCCGGTCTTCAAAACCTAGTTCAACCGCACGAACCGATATACCCGACTCCAAAGCTGTTTTGAGTTGCATCAAAACGGCTTCCTCTTTTTGAGCGTCTTTGTTTCCGGTCTTAGCGGCACGCTTTACTTTTTCTAGCTTCTTTTCTAAAGTTTCTAAATCCTTTAACTGAAGTTCCATATCGATAACCTCCTTATCCCGAATAGGATCCACGGAACCATCCACATGGACAATGTTATCGTTATCAAAACAACGTAAAACGTGTAAAATGGCGTCTGTTTCTCGGATATTAGCCAAAAATTGATTGCCCAAACCTTCTCCTTTACTTGCTCCCTTTACCAGTCCGGCAATGTCAACGATTTCTACCGTAGCCGGTAGTACCCGTTCGGGTTGGACCAACTCTTCCAATTTTTGTAACCGCGGATCGGGTACATTCACCACCCCTATATTGGGTTCAATGGTACAAAAAGGAAAATTAGCACTCTGGGCTTTGGCATTTGAAAGGCAATTAAACAAGGTAGATTTTCCTACGTTGGGTAATCCTACTATTCCGGCTTTCATATAGGTCGTATTTTGAGCGGGCAAATGTACAAATATTTAGCACTATTTTTACCCAATTTAATACACAAATCTGCTCCAACTAAAGTAGAGTCTTCTTATATTTACAAAAAAAAGTAGATGAAATATCAGTATTGGATACTTAGTTGGACAGTAATATGCTTAATACTTACTGCTTGTTCTCAGGACGATGATTATCAGGCTGTCAGTCCGGTAACCGTCGATTTGGATCAAGTTCCCTACCCCAAACTATCCGATTATCAATTTTTTAATGCGCCTTTAAAAGAGTTAAACCCCGTTTATGGGGTACTCCCGTTCCAACCAAAAAGCAGCCTTTTTTCCGATTATGCCCTCAAAAATCGATTTGTATGGATGCCTCCGGGAGTACACGCTTATTTTAATGGTACCGGCAATACACTACTGATGCCCACAGGCTCGATACTAATCAAAAATTTTTACTATCCACGGGTCCAGCCCGACGATACAATGCGTCATTTGGAGACCCGCCTGATGATCAAAAAATCGGAAGGGTGGATTTTTGCTAATTATGTGTGGAATGAAGAACAAACCGAAGCTTATCTCGATTTGTCGGGAAGTGAAGTGACCATTCAGTGGATAGACGACTCCCAACAAACGCGAGAGGTACATTACCAAATCCCTTCCGAAACAGATTGTATCGCTTGTCACCGTTATTTACCCTCGTCCAAAGATTTTCCAATCGGTATCAAGCCCCAAAACCTAAATTTTATCTATTCTTATCCCGAGGGAACTAAAAACCAACTACAACAGTGGATCGACTACGGATATTTAAAAGGTGCCCTGCCGGGAACTGAAAACAACGTGGTTAATTATGAAGACCCAACAGCCCCCTTGGCCCAACGTGCTCGTTCGTATTTGGATGCTAATTGTGCCCATTGCCACCGAACTGGGGGAGCTGCCGAATTTTATATTTTGAGATTGGAATATCAAAAAAATCACCTTCCAGAAAATATCGGGCTCTGTATGATACCCAACCACGATTTTATGCCCGGACAAGAAGGAAATTATTTCATCAATCCCGGTGAAAAAGAAACCTCCGTACTTTATGCCCGAATGAATACCGACGATTTTTATTGGCGCATGCCTCCTGCCGGAAAAACCTTAATTCACACCGAAGGAGTAGAACTAATCGGACAATGGATTGATTCAATGACTGAAACTTGCAATTAAATTTCTATGAGTTACAATCAAAAAATGCTTCGTGATCATGCCTTAGTAGGCAAAACCATTGTAGTAACTGGGGGTGGCAGCGGTCTCGGCAAATCGATGGCTACCTATTTTTCTGAATTAGGAGCCCAGATTATTATCACTTCTCGCAATCTGGATAAACTACAAACTACTGCCCAAGAAATACAGCAACTCACCGGGGGTGAAATACTACCAGTAGCTTGTGATGTGAGAAATTATGAGGAAGTGGAACAATTATTAGACCAAGCCCTCCAAAAATTTGGAAAAGTAGATGTATTACTCAACAATGCCGCAGGCAATTTTATTTCTCCCACCGAACGTTTATCACCCACTGCATTTGACACCATCATCGATATTGTTTTAAAGGGAACTAAAAACTGTACTCTGGCTTTTGGGAAACATTGGATCGCTCAAAAACAAACTCAACAAGTGGTTTTAAATATAGTGACCACCTATGCTTGGACGGGTTCGGCTTATGTAGTCCCGAGCGCGGCTGCCAAAGCCGGCGTATTGGCGATGACGCGTTCGCTGGCTGTAGAATGGGCCAAATACGGCATACGTCATCACGCGATTGCTCCTGGCCCTTTCCCTACTCCCGGTGCTTGGGAGAGACTCCTGCCGGGAGAACTTCAAAACCAACTGGATTTGTCTAAAAAAGTACCCTTACAGCGACTCGGAGACCACCAAGAACTCGCCAATCTGGCGGCTTATCTGGTTTCTGACTTTGCTCAATATCTCAATGGTGAGGTCATTACCATGGACGGTGGTGAATGGCTACAAGGTGCCGGACAATTCAATTTACTGGATCGCTATGTGACCCCCGAAATGTGGGATGTGCTGGAGATGATGGTTAAATCTAAAAAGAAAAGTTAGTTTTTCAGCAACCGGAAACGGGCATCCCCTACCGCTAATAGATACATGCCAGAAGCAAGTTCTTTCATATCCAACATGGGAGTAGCTTCAGTAAAAACACTTTTTTTTAACAACTTACCGGATACATCGTACAAAGAATAATCTACCGGGAACATATTCCCCGAGGAATTTTTTAGATATACCTGCCCCTTGGAGGGGTTGGGATAGAGTACCCAACTTTCGAAAGTAGTATCGGGTAAGGCAAGTGGATTATTGTGAAACCGGTCTAAACGGAACCCACTATTGGGATCCATCACTACCGCATAAGACAAAATAAGCCCCTTTCCATCCGGTTGTAGGATAAAATCCGTTCCAAGTTGATCGAAAGCATTAAATTGTAAGGTAAAGGAATTGTCCTTATTCCCCTCTGGGAAATAACGTCCTAAGGAAAAAGTACTACCTTCATATTGATAGTGGTTGCCAAACACAAACAATCGACCATTGGGTTGCAATACTAATTTAGATACACTATAGGGACCACCGTATTTCTTTCCATCATTTCCAAAATCCAATATTCTATTTCCAAAGCTGTCAAACTTGATAAAGTAAAAATGAGATTGTAATTCATCGGGGTTTATTTCAGATAAAGTCATCATATAATCTCCTGCTGGCAAGCTAACAAACCACATATGAATACCCAAGGCATTATCTATAGGTTGATAGGGTTGGATACTGATCCCACCGTCCCCAAAAGCCGTATCTATCCCACCATTTTCTAGAAAACGAACCAAAAATACCTGTTCGTAACCCGCTGCTCTAAACAACCCCATACCTGTTATTCGATGTTGTTGATCCACATTAAAAACTAATGAACCCACCCCGCTTTGCTCAATACTATAGTTTACACTCCCCCCATTCGCATAAGTGGCATCCAAACTCCCGTTAGCTAAAAACCTACTCAGTTGAATATGCATTTTACCGTTTATATAACTATAACCGGCAAGTAGCCATGTATCCTCTACTTCAAACAACGATCTAACGAAGTCTATCGAACTGGATATAGACACATAGCCTTGGTCGCCAAAGGAAGTATCTATTCCCCCATCGGGAAGAAATTTAGCAAACTTTAATCCAGCTGATCGAAATAATACAAGAAAACTGTCGTCTTCAAATAACAACAACTTCAACACCGATTCCGGTTGACTATTGTACTCAAAGGGTAGGATTCCGGATACTCCAAAACTGGTATCATAACTTCCATCTTCGTGGAGAGCAAATAATACATCTCCCGTTTCATTGCCTAGGTTACCAACTACTAAAATTCTTCCGTTGGTGTTTGACTTAACTTGATATGCTACATCTTGGAACTCCGTTAAATTAATTTCTACCGATCCTTGGCTACCAAAGGTAGCATCCGGAGTTCCGTCTTGCGCATTACAAAATAGAAACCCAAAGAGGCTTATAAAAAAAGTAATACTATATTTCATAAAATATTTTTTTATAAAATAAATAATTTTAGTAAATATACTACGTATTATATAAATAATTATAAATTTCTATCGCTATTTCGTCGGGATTTTTAAAATCAGTAGCAATGGTTAGATGGGCTTGGTGGTAGTAATAAGTTCTTTCAAATAAGTGTTTACGGATGTAATCGGAAAGTGCTGCTTCCGAACTGAGATTTTGTAATAAAGGACGCTGTTCCCGCTGGGGCATCAATCGGTCGGTCAGTGTTTGCAGGGTAGCAGAAAGGTAAATGGTAATCACATCGGGCTGTTGTAGCAAGTACTCCATAGTGCTACCATAACACGGCGTACCTCCTCCCAAACTCATTACTCCCCTTACATTAGACTCTACCCAATCACGTACATAGCGAGCCTCTTGGGTTCTAAAATAGATGGCTCCCTTACGGGAAAAAATCTCAGATATACTCATTTGTTCCTGCTCTTGGATTGCTTTATCTAAATCGTAGAACGGAAACTGCATCTTTTCAGCCAATTTTTGACCCACTATAGACTTCCCGCTCCCCATATAACCCAATAGTATGATTTTTTTGCTCATCTAAAAAACTAATAATTAACGAAATATAAGAAATGATAAAAATATTAAAAAATGGTTTGAATAATAATTTTAATGACACTATATTTGCACCCTCGTTTTGACAAATACGACCTGGTAGCTCAGCCGGTAGAGCAATACACTTTTAATGTATGGGTCCTGGGTTCGAATCCCAGCCAGGTCACTAAAAAAGTTAAGCATACCCGCTTAACTTTTTTTTACCGCCCGGATGCTGGAATTGGTAGACAGGCATGGTTGAGGGCCATGTGTTCATTAGAGCGTGTGGGTTCAAGTCCCACTTCGGGCACCTTCCAAAACGCAACGATCCGCTCCGGAAATTGCGTTTTTTTTTCACCTCCTTTATTCAAAAAAATCTGAATTCTTATCGCTCCTTTCTTTCGATACACTATATTTTTATATATTAGCAACATCAAAAAAACATTTTATGAAAAATAAGATATACACCGGAATAGCCAGTTTGGCTCTTACCGCCCTATTAGTTGCCTGTAAAAGTGAAAATAAGGAGGCAAACACACTCGAGAATGAGTCAGCGAATACAACTCAAAATACGGACGCCACCCAAACTCAAAACGATGGCGCTGAAGTAAAACTCAATCCACCGCACGGGCAACCCGGTCACCGTTGTGATATTCCGGTAGGACAACCGTTAAACAGTACCCCCAACCAGATCAATGTCCAATCCAATTCAAACAACCAACAGTCGCCAATCTTTACGACCAACCAAAATCAGCAAGTCATTAATACCAATACTTCCTCCAACTCCAACCAAGGAAGCAATCTAAACCCGCCTCACGGACAACCCGGCCACCGCTGCGATATTCCGGTGGGACAACCGTTACCCGCTGAATAATGACCTAGTCTGTATATTGTAAATTTTTAATTTTCTATGAGAAAAGCACTTTTCCTGTTGTTTTTGGCGTTCAGTTTAGTCAGCTGTAAAACCCAAAACAAATCTTCGGTCAAATCAAGTGGACTGGTAATCAGTCCTACCGATTATGTAGCTACGATTAATGCCGAGGATCTAAAAAAATTACTCTACGATTTTGCTTCCGATGATATGCAAGGTCGTATGACGGGTGAACTCGGACAAAAACTAGCAGCTGCTTATCTCAAAGATTTTTACATTCAACACGATATTGCTTCTCCTTTGGGTGGACAAGACTATTACCAGCCTATCCCATCCAGCTATTTTAGAAGAAATATTGGTGATACCGAAAACGTGATCGCATTTATAGAAGGTACTGAATATCCCGACGAAGTGATTATACTTACAGCCCACTACGACCACGTGGGCGTTGATCAACAAGGGCAAATCTTCAACGGAGCAGATGACGACGGAAGTGGTAGCGTAGCGCTGTTATTAATTGCCAAAGCCTTTCAACAAGCCAAAAAAGATGGAAACGGTCCCAAGAGAAGTATCGCTATCCTTCATGTAACGGCCGAAGAAATTGGACTTTTAGGATCCAAGTTTTATGTCGAAAACCCCATTTTCCCTCTTGAAAATACAGTGGCCAATCTCAATATAGATATGATTGGTCGTATAGACCCCAATAAAAAAAACCAACCCGAATATATTTATTTGATCGGGAGTGATAAATTAAGTCAGGAGCTACACCAAGTGTCCGAAGCCGCCAACCAACAGTACGTCCAATTAGAACTGGATTATACCTTTAACGACGACAACGATCCCAACCGGTTTTACTACCGCAGTGACCATTATAATTTTGCTAAAAACAATATCCCGGCACTGTTCTACTTCAGTGGTGTACACGAAGACTACCACCAACCCACCGATACCCCGGATAAAATTGAATACGAATTACTCGAAAAACGAGCCCGTTTGGTTTTCTATACAGCGTGGGAACTCGCCAACCGAAAAGATCGAATCCGGGTGGATATCAACCAATAAGCTACTTACTTTAAGGCCTACTAAGTGCTAATTATAGCCATATAAGCGCTGGATAGAAATTGCCATAGGATAAGTTTCTTTTTTAAGGATTGTCATAATTTTGAAAACAATTTTTTAAAAAAGAAACCTATGACACTCAATCCGTATTTAAATTTTGATGGCCAAGCCGAAGAAGCCTTCCGATTTTACCACAGTATATTTGGAGGTGAACTCTACTTACAAACCATGGGGGAAGCACCCGGAGGGGAAGAACTACCGGAAGAAGAAAAAAAACGTATCATGCATGCCAGTATATCGATAGGTACTAATCAATACCTCATGGCTTCGGATATTATTCCCAGTATGGGGCACGTTTTAAAAATGGGTAATAACAATTATATATCCATCACTGCCGACAGCCGAGAAGAAGTAGAAAGAATTTTTAATGCCTTAGCTGTAGGAGGTACAATAGAAATGCCCCTAGAAGATATGTTTTGGGGAGATTATTTCGGTTCGTTAACCGACGCCTTTGGTGTAGGTTGGATGATTGGTTATAACCAACAACAACAATAATTCTTTCAAACATCAATCAAAAAATCAACAGCCTCTTATATTAATAATCCAATCTATTACCTATGAAGAAAAAATTACTGTTTGTCTGCAGCTTACTATTTGGTCTGCTACTATTAAACGGCGGACTCAATAAATTGTTTAACTACATGCCGACCCCCGACGACCTAGACCCTGAAATGCTTCAGGATTTTATAGCAATGAACGAAATTGTTTGGTTACTACCGTTAATCGGCATAGCTGAAATCATCGGTGGTTTATTGATTATTTTCCCGAAAACAAGAGCTTTAGGCGCCTTAGTAATTTTTCCGGTAGCCGTAGGTATTTTATTAACCCATATCTTTGTAGATACCTCCGGTTTACTGATTGCATTGGTAATATGGATAGTATTACTATGGATTCTATTTGATAACAAAGAAAAATACCAATCCCTTTTTTAGATGTTTCCTTTAATCGCTCAAGCCAGTATTCAGATTCTCAAACCGATAGATCAGGTTTTTGAAGCCGTTGTTAACCCCGAAATAATTACTCGTTATTTTATTTCGAGTAGTTCGGGGCGGATGGAAACCGGTAAAGAGCTGATTTGGGAATTTGCCGATTTCCCAGGTGCATTTCCCGTGCAAGTACTCCAAGTAAATCCCCCTCATTTTCTGGAGTTTGTATGGGATCCCGAAACCCGGGTCCGTATCCACCTAAAAAAGCAAGCCCACGATCGTACCGTGGTGGAAATTGAAGAAGGTGAAAAACCGTTGAACCAACAAAACTTAGAGTGGCTGGTAGGCAATACCTTTGGATGGGGTAATTTTTTAGATTGCCTAAAAGCGTATTTAGAATATGGTATCAACCTGCGAAAAGGAGCTTTTGATTATAGAAATAATCCCTAAACCGTCTGAACGAATCATCTATACTTTGAAAAAAAATAATGAACAATAATCGCTACCATCGTATTTTTAAAATGCCATTTGCGCAGGTTTATCCGCATTATATCACCAAGGCCGAAAAAAAAGGTCGCACCCAAGCCGAAGTGGATACTATTATCGAATGGCTGACTGGATACGATGCCCGCAAGTTACAAGAACATTTAGACCAACAAACCACGCTGGAAGATTTTATAAATCAAGCGCAAATGCCTCCTCAGGTATCTCAAATCACCGGACTTATTTGTGGTTATCGGATTGAAGAAATTGAAGACCCTACGATGAAACGCATACGTTATTTAGACAAACTTATCGACGAATTGGCTCGTGGTCGAGCCATGGAAAAAATATTAAGAACCTAAATAAAACTATAATAATGAATCCTGATATACACCAATTCAATCAAAACTTAGCCGAAAACGATCGGGAAATTTGCGACCGCTTGGCCGCCTGTATCGACCAGCATTTATCTCAAGCCGAAAGCAAGATCTGGCACCGGCATCCCGTGTGGTTTTTAGACGGTAATCCAACCGTGGGATACAGCCTCCAAAAAGCGGGTGTACGGTTGATGTTTTGGAGTGGTGCCGATTTTGAGGAAGAAAATCTTTCCCACCGAGGAGGAAAATTTAAAGACGCCTCCCGCTTTTATACAAACCCCGCTGAAGTAGATACCGAAGAATTAAAACGCTGGTTAAAAAAATCAGAAGAAATCCAATGGGATTACAAAAACCTCATCAAGCGCAAAGTTAGCGGTCATTGTGAAGAAACCGACAACTCAAATTTAATAATCAAACTTTAAA
>CAZQQU010000002.1:0-317722 GCA_964595625.1 uncultured Flavobacteriaceae bacterium
ACGGAAGACCTTTACCATCCAACGATTACTGGTTTAGAGTAGAATATGAAGAAGATGGGGTGGTCAAAAATTTTAGAGGACATATAACGTTAAAAAGATAATAGAAGACAATTAAATTAAATACATGAAATTAAAACTTTGTTTGTTCATCTTGTTAGCTACTTTACATGTAGAGCTAATATTTGGTCAAGATGGAATTCCGATATACTCTGATTATTTTGCTGAGAATTTATATTTGTTACACCCTTCCATGGCTGGAGCCGCACGCGCGGGTCAAATACGACTGACTGCCCGACAGCAGTGGTTTGACCATGAGAATGCGCCCAACTTACAAACTTTAACGGCTAATACTCGTATGGGGGAGCGCTCCGGATTAGGGGTAATCGCATACAATGATGGTAATGGATACCACTCACAGTTAGGAGGGTATATTACCTATGCGCACCATATAAATTTTTCGCGTAGCGATTATGATTTAAATCAATTTTCGTTTGGACTTACAGCGGGAGTCGTGCAGTCAAGACTGGATGAAACCAATTTTGATTTGTCTGATTTTGATCCAATCATTGCCGGAATTATACAAAGTTCTACTTATTACAATGTCGATGCAGGAGTATCGTATAATCTGATGGACTTTTCGGCGCATTTAACAGTTAAAAACTTACTATTTGTTAACCGAAAAGTGTATTCCGAAGAATATGAATCTAACAACCAACGGCGATATGTTTTAGGAATGGCCTATACCATAGGAGGAAAATATTATTCGGATTGGTCGTATGAGCCTTCCTTTATGTTTCAGTTTTATGAAAGAACCAATGAATCTTTTGTAGACGCAAACTTTAAGTTGTATCGCAAAATGGAATTTGGGCGTTTGTTTGGAGGAATTTCGTACCGACATAGTTTTGACGGCGCCGAATATTTAAACGGTCAAAGTGTAACTTCTCAAAAGCTGCAATATCTCTCACCTATGGTAGGAATTCGTTTTAAAGACTTTTTCTTTGCCTATACCTATTCCCACCAGTTAGGAAATGTAAAATTTGAATCAGGAGGGTATCACCAGATAACCTTAGGCTATAACTTCTGGGACAAAGGAGATTTATACGATTGTAATTGTCCTGCTGTCAACTAAAAACTTATACCCGGAATTTTCCGGGTTTTTTTTAAAAATCTAGATAAGAGATAGAAATTTTATTTTGGTACGCTTGTAAGAGCATCTCTAAGGTAGTGGTGTCTGTATTGGTATAAAACTGATACGAAGGTATAGAGGTAGGTGTTGTTAGATTGTTTTCAAGTAATACTGATTTTACACGTTGTGCAACGGCTAAACCGGAATCGGTAATGGTTATGTGTGCAGGAATAATTTTTCTAATCTCTTCAATTAAATATGGAAAATGTGTACAACCCAAAACAATGTGGTCGGCTCCTGCTTCGAGCATAGCATGTAAGCTTTTTTTGAGTAAAGCGCGTGTTTCTGGGGTGTGAATTTTATTCGCTTCAATCAGTTCGACTAGACCGCGGTCTATTTCCTGGATAATTTGAATGTCTTTCGCGTAATTTTCGGAAGCTTGGTGGAACAAGGAACTATTGATGGTTCCCCGGGTGGCGAGCACACCAATAATTTTGGTTTGGGTTTTTAGTGCTGCAGGTTTGATCGCGGGCTCGATACCCACAAAGGGGATGGAATATTTTTCACGGAGAATTTTAATGGCATTGGTGGTGGCAGTATTACATGCCACCACGATGATTTTGGCGTTTAGTTGGATTAATTTCTCGGTGTTTTTGAAACTTAATTGAATGATTTCCTCCGGAGTTTTTTTCCCGTAAGGGGCATGCATACTATCGGCCAAATAAACGGTAGGCTCGTTGGGGAGTAAACGGTGTATTTCTTTCCATACAGTCGTCCCTCCCACACCGGAATCAAAAATACCGATTGGATTAGAGCTCATGCGTTTATTTATAAAAACACTAATTTACAACATTTCCAGTATACCATTGAAAAGGGTACTGGGTCGCATTACTTTTTCGGCTAATTGGGAATCGGGCCAGTAGTAACCTCCGATGTCCACCGGTTGTCCTTGAATTTGGTTGAGATAGTCAACAATTTCTTTTTCGTTTTCACGAAGTTTTTCTGCAACTGGAGCAAAAAGACCGGCTAAGGATGGGTCCTGGGTTTGTTTTGCTAAAGCATCCATCCAGTACATTGCCACATAAAAATGACTTCCTCGATTGTCTAACTCGCCCGCTTTTCGGGAGGGTGACTTGTCGTTTAAAAGATAGCTTTCGGTAGCCTGATCTAAGGTTTTGGCTAAGATTGCAGCTTGTGGGTTATTCGTTGTTTCAGCCAAGTGTTCCAACGAAACAGCCAGCGCTAAAAATTCACCTAAGGAATCCCAACGCAAGTGATTTTCTTCTAGGAGTTGGTCGACGTGTTTGGGGGCTGATCCTCCGGCTCCGGTTTCAAATAAGCCACCACCATTCATCAAAGGAACAATGGAAAGCATTTTGGCACTGGTGCCTAATTCTAAAATAGGAAACAGGTCGGTGAGGTAATCTCTCAATACGTTTCCGGTAGCCGAAATAGTGTCTTTACCTTCTTTAATGCGTTGTAAGGTATAGGTTGTGGCTTCACTTAATGACAGTATTTGGATATCGATCCCTTGGGTGTCAAATTCGGGTAAATAGGCCTGAATTTTTTTAATTAATTGGGCATCGTGTGCACGGTGTTGATCTAACCAAAACACCACCGGATTTCCGGTTGCTCTACCGCGGTTTACGGCTAATTTCACCCAGTCTTTAATGGGAGCGTCCTTGGTTTGACACATTCTCCAGATATCACCCGCAGCTACCTGATTTTCAAATAAAATGGTGTTTGAAGCGTCGATTACCTGTACCACACCATCGCTAGGGATTATAAAGGTTTTATCGTGCGAGCCGTATTCTTCAGCTTTTTGAGCCATCAGACCGACATTGGAAACGCTTCCCATGGTTTTGGGATCAAAGGCACCGTTTTGTTTGCAAAATTCGATGGTTTTTTGATAAACCGTGGCATAGGTACTATCGGGAATCACCGCTAAAGTATCTTGGAGCTTACCCTCTTTATTCCACATTTTTCCAGAATTACGAATCATAGCCGGCATGGAGGCATCAATAATCACGTCACTGGGTACATGGAGATTGGTAATGCCTTGATCGGAATTAACCATGGCTAAATCGGGACGCTGAGCATAAGTAGCCTCAATCTCTTCCAAAAGTGTAGCTTTTAAGTCTTCTGGGAGGGTGTTTATTTTGGCCAAAACATCACCAAAGCCATTGTTTGGATCAATTTCGTATTGTTCAAACACTTCTTGGTGTTTGTCAAAAACGGTTTCAAAAAACAAACGAACTGCATGACCAAAAATGACCGGGTCAGACACTTTCATCATGGTGGCTTTCATATGAATCGAAAACAGAATGTTTTCTTCAAGAGCCGTTTGAATTTGTTTTTTTAGAAAATCGATGAGTTCGGATTTTTGCATCACCGAAACATCTAAAATTTCCTGTGCTTGGATGTTAAAATCAGATTTTAAAACGGTTTGCTTACCCTGTTGGTCGCTATGTACTATACGAATGGAAGTAGGTTGATCGAGGGTGATTGACTTTTCGTTATGAAAAAAATCACCTTGTTCCATGGTGGCGACTCTGGTTTTGGAATCGGGGCTCCACACTCCCATGGAATGGGGGTTTTGTTTGGCGTAATTTTTTACAGCTAGCGGGGCTCTACGGTCAGAATTACCTTCGCGTAGCACCGGATTTACAGCACTACCTTTAACTTTATCGTAGCGATCACGAATGTCTTTTTCTTGTTCGGTGGTAGGTGTTTCGGGATAGTTAGGTATAGGGAAACCTTTTTGTTGCAATTCGAGTATAGCCTCTTTCAATTGGGGTACCGAAGCACTGATATTAGGAAGTTTGATAATATTGGCTTCTGGGGTAGTAGCCATTTTTCCTAAAATTTCTAAATCGTCTGCCTCACGTTGATCGGCAGATAAATATTCTGGAAATTTAGCTAAAATTCTTGCGGCTAGCGAAATGTTTTTGGTTTCAATTTGAATTGCTGCCTTTTTACAAATGGCTTGGGCAATGGGTAAAAAAGAATAGGTTGCCAATGCCGGAGCCTCGTCCGTAATCGTGTAAGTAATAACAGGTAATTTAGCCATTTTAAGTATAAATTTTTAACGGCACAAAAATACATAAAATTTTCTCCATAATAGGTATTCAGAATCAGAATGATAGAATGCAGATTTTGCAGGGAACTTTTTACTAATTATGTAAAAAGTATTCTTAGAAACTCTCTTTTTTTTACCAAAGCAGTTAGTGAAGGGAGTACAAATACAAAAGCCATATCACAAATCACGAAGATTATGATATGGCTTTTTGAAAATAATCTTTTACCGACCGGCCAATTGACCACTAAGACAGGTTTATTACATTTCCTGTATCGTAGATTACTTTCGGTGAAAGACTCTTACAATACTTCATCAAAGAAGTGCTAAAGAAGTCTTTCCAAGGAATTTCATTGCTTTATCCTGAGTATAGGTCTTGCGACAGTAGTATCTCTAGGAGTGGCTAACAAAACTCCTTCTGTAAAGAACGTTAAAATACAAGGTCAGTTTTAGTGTTAACTTGCTTCTAACGATGTATTTTATCGACCTGAGTTCTATTTGCCGGAAGTGCCTAAGGCAATTCGGCGAATTACAGTAAACTGTTTTTAACTCGGTCAAAGAACAAAGAGGCATTTAATACTAGAAACTGAATAAACAGTATTTGGGTTAAATGCATTTGTAAATAGCTTCTTTTATTTCTAAAAAGTAATGGAACTTTATAAGAAATAAAAACTATGAATGAACGTTCTTTTACACTTCAAATACAGACTGCAAAAATGACAAGCAGTTGATGTAGTTTGTCTTTGGTATCTCAAAAGTAAGAGTAAATTTTTATAAATCCATAAAAAAATAGATTTTAAAATTCACAATTTCTCAACTGCAGTTATTAACAATAGTTAATAAAAAAGCCCTGATAACAGGGCTTTAAATCGGTTGGTAAAAAAGAACGATTAAAAGTTTCTATCTTTAATTCTAGCTTTTTTACCGGTAAGTTCTCTAAAGTAGAAAATACGTTTTCTACGAACTTTACCTCTTTTGTTAACTTCAATTTTTTGTAAGGCAGGCATGTTAATTGGGAAAATACGTTCTACCCCAATTGTACCTGACATTTTTCGAATGGTAAAAGTACGTGTAGCTCCTGTACCTCTTACTTGAATAACTACTCCTCTAAAAAACTGGGTTCTAGTTTTTTCACCTTCACGGATTTCGTAGTAAACAGTAATACTATCCCCGGCACCAAACTCAGGGAAATCTTTTTTGGTTACGAATTCGTCTTGAACGAATTTTACTAATTCTTCCATTTTACAATGATTTTGGAATTATTTTGAAGCAACATTCACGGATTTCGTCAGAGGTTGAATCAAAAGCGGGTGCAAATATAAAAGTTTTTTGGGATTTAAAAACGGAAATTAGAATTTATTCCTCCAATAAATCAGGTCTTTTTTCTTGGGTCCGTAAATAGGCCTGTTCTTCTCGCCAGAGATCTATTTGAGGAAGGTTGCCTGAGGTGAGTATTTCAGGAACTTCCCAACCTTTGTATACTGCCGGCCGAGTGTAGATCGGTGGCGCTAATAAACCGTCTTGAAAAGAGTCTGTTAGTGCGCTGGATTCGTCTCCTAAAACCCCGGGAATTAACCGAACAATACTATCGCAAAGTACGGCAGCAGCTAATTCTCCACCACTGAGTACATAATCACCAATGGATATTTCACGGGTAATCAAATGGTCTCGAACACGCTGGTCTACCCCTTTATAATGTCCACAAAGCAGGATTATATTTTTATGCAAAGAAAGGGTGTTAGCTATTTTTTGATTGAGTGTTTCACCGTCCGGGGTCATATAAATAATTTCGTCATAGCTTCTTTGTGCTTTTAAATCCGAGATACACTTGTCAATCGGTTCAATCATCAATACCATACCGGCACCACCACCAAAAGGATAATCGTCTACTTGACGGTACCGATCTGTGGTATACTCTCTTAAGTTATGTAGGTGAATCTCCACAAATCCTTTTTCCACGGCTCTTTTAATAATAGAAGCTTGAAAAGGACTTTCAATCAATTCGGGCAGTACGGTGATAATATCTATTCGCATGGCAAAAGATAGTCAAATGATTAGAGCAATTAAACACTATAGGTCTTTTTTCGAATTGCAGCGTGCGATAGATTGTTTGGCACGGTCCACTACATTTTGGTCTAGTGAATCCAAAGCGCATTTTCGATAGTATTCGATGGCTTTTTCAAATTCGCCTTTCTGTTCGTACATGATGCCAAATTCGTTGTAGATAGTAGCTTTTATAATCCCAGGAATACCTAACGCCGTTTCGAGCAGCTCTTCGAGTTCGTCGTATTTTCGAATGGTGGAAAGTAATACCGCATAATTGTAATAGGTGGCGGTGTACATCGGACTTTTTTCGAGGGCTAATTTATAGAGCATTTCTCCTTTATCGTAGTCACGAAATTTGGCTTCGTATAAATACCCTAAATGATTGTAAGCTTTTCCAAAATTAGGGTCTTCGTTTAGAATTTGTTCGAGTTTGTTTTCGGCAATTTCAAACTTACCGTCACGTATGTCATCATTGGCTTGATGCAATAACTCTTCCATTCGGGTTAAGTGATCCATATTTTTTTATTACAAAGGTAGTAGAAAAAGTGTGTCTTATATGGGGGAGGTTTTATATTTTTTGAGGGAAGTGGAACCTTTCCATTAACCGTGGGGATAAATTTTTTGATATAATCTAAGGTACTTTTCCTTAACTGCACGTCTTTTTAATTTCATGGTAGGTGTTAGGTGTCCGGCATCAATACTCCACACCTCGGGGGTGAGTTCAAAGCGTTTGATTTTTTCCCATTGCCCAAATTTTTCATTGTAAAAATCCACTTCCTTTTGAATTCGGGAGATAACTTGTGGATTGTTACAGAGGCTTTCGAGCGAATCTCCCCAATTGATTTCTTTTCTCTTGGCCCATTCTTTTACATATTCAAAACTGGGTTGAATGAAGGCAGCAGGCATTTTTTCACCTTCCCCGATAACCATCACTTGTTCAATAAACAACGATTGCTTGAGGGCATTTTCAATGAGTTGGGGCGCAATATATTTACCTCCACTGGTTTTAAACATTTCTTTTTTCCGATCGGTGATTTTTAAAAAACCATCGGCATCTATCTCACCGATGTCACCGGTATGAAAATAGTCGCCACTCATCACCTGAGCAGTAAGTTCAGGATTTTTGTAGTACCCCACCATGATATTGGGGCCTTTACAAAGTATTTCGCCATCGCTAGCGATTTTTATCTGAACATTATCAATGGGTTTTCCTACGGTACCTATCCGAAACATAGAATTTCTCATGTCGTTAACCGAAATAACTGGAGAGGTCTCGGTCAGGCCATAACCTTCCATTACGGGTATACCTGCCGCACAGAAAATACGGGTTAGTCGGGGTTGTAGCGCGGCACTTCCCGAAACCATGATTTCGAGCTCGCCTCCTAAGGCCTCTTTCCATTTGCTAAAAATTAATTTCCGTGCCAACGCCAATTTTTTTTCGTACCACCACCCGTTTTTCCCATAAGGTTCCCATCGAAGTCCCAGATTGACTGCCCAGAAAAACAAGCTTTTTTTAATCCCAGTAAGTTCCGTTCCTTTCGCATAAATCTTGTCGTACACTTTTTCTAACAACCGAGGTACTACCGACATCACATGGGGTTTTACTTCTTTGAGGTTGTCTGAAATTTTTTCGATAGATTCTGCAAAATAAATAGAGACCGAGTAGTATTGATAGAGATACAACAACATTCTTTCAAAAATATGGCAGACGGGTAAAAAGCTCATTGCCCGGGAGTTGCCTTCGGTTATCGGAATTCGTGGGGTACTATCAATAACGTTAGACACCACATTGTTATGGGTAAGCATCACTCCTTTTGGAGTTCCAGTAGTTCCGGAAGTGTAAATAATGGTAGCTAAATCTGATGGCAAAACCTCTGCTTTACGCGCTTCTACTTCAGCTTGAGTACTCTGGTCGGTTCCTGACTGAAGCAGTTCTTTCCAATTTTTACAACCTGGAATTTCGTCAAAAGAATACACTTCTTTAAGGGTAGGTACTTGGGATTGGACGGTACGTATTTTCTCAAAAATTTCTTGATCGGATATAAAGCAATATATAGATTCCGAGTGGTTGAGTACGTATTGGTATTCTTCAGCGGTAATGGTTGGATAAATTGGGATAGTTTGTGCACCGAGTTGTAAAATTCCGATATCCATCACATTCCATTCGGTGCGATTATTTGAGGAGATTAGAGCAATTTTGTCATTTTTTTTAACCCCCATTTTTAATAAGGCCCTCGAAATGGCATTGGCCTGGTCAATAAATTCGCGGGTGGAGGTATGTTTCCACTGTCCCTGGTATTTGGTTACTAGGCAATCGGATAAATTGTTTTTGGCTAACTGATAGTAGGGGAAATCAAAAATGCGGGTTACAGTCTCCATGGTTTCACTATTAATAAAATGCAATGTAAGAAATTTTATTTAGAAAAAAACTTGAAATAAATACTTCTGTTTGATCCCATTTTAAAGGAAAATGAAACTATTACAAGGACAATTATTTAAGCTTATCAGGAAATAGGAATGAAAAAATAGACTAGAAGAGTAAGCAATTGATAACAAATTGATTTGTAGAAATAAAAACAGATCAATGGATGAAATAGATCCAGTAGGGAATTCAAACTTATGTAGGGGAAACTTTGACTAAGTATTAATCAAAAAAAGAGTTGCACATCGGCAACTCTTTTTATTTTGCTCCTCCTGCTGGGCTTGAACCAGCGACCCTCTGATTAACAGTCAGATGCTCTAACCAACTGAGCTAAGGAGGAATGCTTACTAAGTAACTTGGAAGGTGGTTTCCAATCCAAGCGGGTGCAAATATAATTACTTTTTTTACTGTGCCAAATACTAAACCCAAAAAAAATATATCTTTCCAGATGTATCGGCTTTTTTTATGTAACTTTCGTAGCATATAATGGTTTCCTCGTATGCTGGTAGAAATTTGTGTGACTTCTGTCCAATCGGCGCTCAATGCACAGATTGCTGGTGCACACCGCATTGAGCTCTGTAGTGAATGGGCCGTGGGTGGTATTACTCCTTCCGCGGGGCTGATCCAGCAGGTATTACAACGTGCACATCTTCCAGTAGGCGTACTAATACGCCCTCGGAGTGGTAATTTTGTTTATACGGAGGAGGAATTTCAAGTGATGTTATCCGACATCGAATTCTGTAAACAATTAGGTGTTTCGGGCATCGTTTCAGGGGTACTGTATAACGATCAAACCATTGATATTCCCCGAACACGACGTTTGCTACAAGCAGCCGCTCCATTACCTTTTACTTTTCACCGGGCTTTTGATCAGGTGCCGGATGCCTTACAAGCCTTGTTGGCATTGGAGGAGATCGGGGTAACTCGCATTCTCACTTCGGGACAACAACTCACCGCAGAAAAAGGCCTCGATTTGTTGGTGCAGCTAAAAAATCAATCGCAAACTACTACCATTCTTCCGGGAGGAGGTATCCGTGCCGAAAATGTTTTTTTGTTTCAACAAAACGGCTTTACCGAAATTCACGCTTCGGCCAGTGGGTTGTATTCCGAACATTTACCACCCAAAATACCTTTAAATAATCCGAAGTTTTTGGAGGAGACTCAAATTTACGGGTCGGATATAGAGAAAATTAAATCTATTATAAACTCACTTTAAAAACTGAATATGAAATTAGCAACTCGTTGTAATTCCTGTAATCAAGAGATTATATTGCCCTATAAAGCGGCCACTCGTGGAGATTTACAAATGAAAGAAGGCGAAGAAGTAAAGGCGTTTTGTCCTCGCTGTGGAGCTACTCATAAAAAGCATCTTAATGATGTCTATGCGGAAGAAAATAAAATGTTACAACTCCTTGCCGTGGGTATCGGTCTAGTACTCACTGTTATTTTGTGGCGTTTTTATGGAGTCATTGGAGGAGTTGCCCTAGGAGCTTCTCTCCTTTTTTTAAGAGAGCATTATAATTCGGTCCGTGCTTTTAACCGCTACCGTATTCACCGGAAACAATAAGATGTTAAAAGGATGAGAAACCTAGTCTTACTTGTTGGGTTGTTGCTCTGGGCCGGTTGTCAGAAACCTGTTTTGGAGACGCCCGAAAAAAAATACCTGCATGAAAATTGGGTTTTTAAAAAGGAGCAAGACACAACTTGGTTACCGGCTATTGTACCCGGAAATATTCACGTTGATTTGTACCACAACCAGCAAATACCCCATCCTTTTCAAAAAGACCATGAAAATCAATTGCAGTGGATTGCCGAAACACCTTGGGTGTACTCTACTGCGTTTAAGGTGCCGGAAGCACAACTTAAGAAGCCGGTCCATCAGTTGCATTTCAAGGGTTTGGACACCTATGCTCAAGTGTTTTTTAACGGGCAGTTGGTAGTTGAAACCAATAATGCTTTTCGGTCGTGGCAAGTAGATGTGTCAACGCTTATTCGTGCTGATAACGAGTTGGTTATAAGATTTTCTCCGACTTCTCTGCATGCAGAGGCCGAGGCAAAAAAACTGTCGTATGTCTTGCCGGAGGGGCCTCGGATTTCTACTCGTAAGGCGCAATTTCAATACGGTTGGGATTGGGGTCCTACATACAATACCATGGGAATATGGAAAGAAGTGTTCCTCGAAAGTCATTCGGGGTATAAAATCGAGGATGTGTATATTCGTCAACAACAACTTTCGGATGAAATTGCTGAACTTGAAGCAGAAGTCACCTTTCTTTCGGTAGCTGACGGAGTAGAATTGGAGTTATGGGTCAATAATCAAATCGTACAATCCAAAACAATTTCCCGAAAGGGATATTCACACAAGGTGGTTCTGCCATTTGAAATACTGCAACCCAAGCGTTGGTGGACCCACAATTTAGGGGAACCTTACTTGTACAACATAACGGTTCGGCTCAAAAAAGACGGGCTGTTGTTGGATTCGCTTACGCGAAAAAAGGGGCTTCGAACAGTAGAGTTGGTTACTGAGAAAGATACCCATGGCGAGAGTTTTTATTTTAAGCTTAATGGCGAACCGGTATTTATGAAAGGAGCCAATTATATCCCGCAAAACAGTTTTCAAAATTGGGTGACTGAGGCCCATTATGAAAAGCTATTGCAAGATGTTGTTGCTGCTAATATGAATATGTTGCGTGTTTGGGGGGGAGGGATTTATGAAAATGATGTTTTCTATGAAAAGTGTGATGAAAAGGGAATTTTGGTTTGGCAAGATTTTATGTTTGCTTGTGCGATGTATCCGGGTGATGCCGCTTTTTTAGAAAATATACAACAGGAAGCGCAGGAACAGGTTAAGCGATTGCGGAATTATAGTAGTATTGCCTTGTGGTGTGGTAATAATGAAAGTAGCGAGGGATGGCATCGGTGGGGGTGGCAAGAGGGCCGAAGTGAGGACGAAAAAAGTGAAATTTGGCGGGATTATCTACGCGTTTTTGATAGTATTTTACCCCAAACTGTGGCGGACTTTTCTGAGGTACCGTATTGGGAAACTTCGCCCAAGTTTGGTCGGGGCGATGTTCGCTATACTTCGGAGGGTGATGCCCATGATTGGTGGATTTGGCACGACGGTCAGCCCTTTGAAAATTTGGTAAATCGGGTGCCACGTTTTATGAGCGAATTTGGATTTCAGTCCTTCCCACATCATAAAACGCTGCAATTGATGAGTGACAGCACGGTTTTTTCAGTACAATCGGCAGCGGTAAAAGCCCACCAAAAACACCAGGTCGGGATGGAGACTATATTGCAGTATATGGAACGCGATTTTCCGGTGCCTACGGACGACAAGGGATATGTATATGTTAGCCAGTTGCTCCAAGCGTATGGTATAGGTATGGGTATAGAAGCCCATCGCCGGGCAAAGCCCTATACCATGGGAAGTCTGTATTGGCAACTTAATGATTGTTGGCCGGCCATTTCCTGGTCCAGCATCGATTATTTAGGACAGTGGAAAGCCCTACACTACCAAGCGCAAAAGAGTTTTAAAAACCTACTTATTTCTTCGGAATTAGTCGGAGATACGTTGCGGGTATTTGTGGTAAATGATGATTTGAAAGAACATCGGGGTCACTTTAAAGGGGCGGTGATGGATTTTGTCGGTACTATACTTCAAGAGTATTCTAAAGAAATCGTGGTACCCCCCAACAGTAGTCAACCTTATTGGGAGATTCCGGTAGCTGGATATCAGGAAGTGGCCGATGAAATTGTTTTTGTAGCAACCTTTAATGAAGAAGAATCTTTGTTTTATTTGGTCAAACCCAAAGAATTGGTGTTGGAAGAAGGTGACATTACCACCGAAATTACCCCGATTCAAGACGGCTTTGAAATCAAAATGCAAAGTGATGTGTTACAGAAAAACGTGTTTTTGTACCTTGAAAATTCTGAGGATACTTCGTATCATTTTAATAAAAACTTTTTTGATCTACTGCCCCATCGTCCAACCACTATTCGATTGCAGCACTCCCAGAGAGAGATACCGGATATACAAATAAAAACACTCAATCAACTTCTTGCTATTCCCGAATAAAATCAGGGAGAATGGGTAATTCTTCCCTTACGGGAAAATTATACGTCTGTATTTTCGCCTCGTTTGACTAAAAGGTAAAAATTATTAGCAAGAGGCAAGTACCCTTGATCGTAAACAAAATAGTAGGTGGTTCCTGCTTGGGTGGTGTGTATAGAAGTAAAGTGTTGAAAGTCAAAGTTTAAATCTGAAAGTCGGCTTTTGGGTATTTTGGTTTTGGAAGTAGGGTTGAGCGTTTGGAGTATGCGGTAATTTTTACGCAACCGGTTGTTAATATTCCGAATCAAGTTCGTATAATCTTTGTTTTTGCGGTTGTTGTATGCGTTTCTACAGCCGTCGTGACAGAATTTCTTATCCACCCTACCTACTAATTTCTCTCCACATTCCAAACATTGTCTCATCTGCCCCAGTTTTCTGATTGGTATAAATTTACTAAAATGTCTGTAAAAGAAAAAAGTATTTTTTAAACAGCCTTAGCTTTTATAGATATTAGAAAACCCGAAGGTATTTATTCTTGAGGCAAATCGGGATAGAGAAAATGGTTGTACGGAAAACGTTGGATGTGTATATCTCGTACCATCGAATAAACTTTAATTCGAAACTCTTCGAGGTTAATTTTATCAACAGCAGAGATAAATACCACTTCGGTATTTGAATGACTCATCCAGGTATTTTTCCAATCCTCCAGTGTAAAGTGAATCTTTGTTTTTTCGGTGACTAAATCATCAGCGTCAATAGTTTCTGGGGTGTAAGCATCTATTTTATTAAACACCAATAGCATGGGCTTGTTTCGGCTGCCTATTTCGTCTAATATCTGATGCACCGATTCTATATGATCCTCAAACTGAGGATGTGAAATATCGACTACATGTAGTAGCAAATCCGCTTCTCGAACTTCGTCTAATGTGCTTTTAAAGGATTCGATTAACTGGGTGGGTAATTTTCTGATAAATCCTACGGTATCGGTCATTAAAAAGGGCAAGTTACCGATAACTACTTTGCGTACGGTGGTGTCTAAAGTAGCAAAGAGTTTGTTTTCGGCGAAGACTTCGCTCTTACTAATCACATTCATCAAGGTAGATTTTCCGACATTGGTATAGCCCACTAAAGCCACTCTTACTAATGCTCCACGATTGCTACGCTGTACGGCCATTTGCTTATCGATGGTTTTGATTTTGTCTTTCAGAAGAGCAATCCGGTCACGTACTATACGGCGGTCGGTTTCTATCTCGGTTTCACCCGGTCCCCGCATACCAATCCCTCCCCGTTGTCTTTCTAAGTGAGTCCACATACCGGTAAGTCGAGGGAGTAGGTATTCGTATTGAGCCAGTTCTACTTGAGTGCGTGCATAACTGGTTTGAGCCCGTTGGGCAAAAATATCTAAAATTAGATTGGTGCGGTCAATGACCTTACACTTTAGGATTTGTTCGATGTTTTTTTGTTGAGCCGGCGTCAGCTCGTCATCAAAAATTGCAGTTCCAACTTCATGTTCTTCCACATAGAGTCTTACTTCTTCCATTTTACCTGTGCCGATAAAGGTTTTGGGATTGGGTTTGTCCAGTTTTTGTAAAAATCGTTGGAGGACCTCTCCACCGGCGGTGTAGGTTAAAAATTCGAGTTCGTCTAAATATTCTTTGGCTTTGTCCTCATCTTGAAATTGGGTAATTAGCCCAATGAGAACGGTTTTTTCATATTCAATCGTGTTTTTTTCGAGCATAAATTAAGTGCTGTGTTTTTCGGCAGTAATACGAGCAATGTTTACAATGACTTCAATAGCTTTTTCCATGGACTCAACGGGTATGTATTCGTAGCGGCCGTGAAAATTATGGCCCCCAGCAAATATATTGGGGCAAGGAAGTCCCATAAAACTCAATTGTGAGCCGTCGGTACCACCGCGGATGGGTTTAATAATCGGAGTAATTTGAGCCTGTATCATGGCTTCTTCTGCTATATCAACTATGTGCATCACCGGTTCAATTTTCTCCCGCATATTATAGTACTGATCCTTAATTTCTATGGTAACCAATTGGTCTTCAAATTGGTTGTTAAGTTCTTCTGTCAGATTTACTAACATGTTTTTTCGGGCTTCAAATTTGGTTTTATCGTGATCCCGAATGATATAATACAAAGTAGTTTTGTCCACCTCTCCTTGAACAGTATGCAAATGAAAAAAGCCTTCTCTACCTTCGGTGTGTTCCGGGGTTTCCAAACGGGGCAAGGAGTTGATAAAATCGGTGGCAATATACATACTGTTAATCATTTTGCCTTTGGCATAACCCGGATGAACCATTTTACCTTGTATGGTTACCACGGCACTGGCGGCATTAAAATTTTCATATTCCAATTCTCCCACTTGACTCCCGTCCATGGTATATGCCCAGGCGGCCCCAAATTTGTCAACATTGAATTTATGAGCACCTCGGCCAATTTCTTCGTCGGGAGTAAAGCCCACGCGAATTTTTCCGTGCTTGATTTCGGGATGATTGATAAGATATTCCATAGCCGAAATAATCTCACAAATTCCGGCTTTGTCATCGGCACCTAACAAGGTAGTTCCATCGGTAGTAATGAGCGTTTTTCCTTTGTAAAGCAACAAATCGTCAAAATAATCGGGCGATAAGACGATGTTTTCTTCAGCATTGAGCACAATATCTTTTCCGTCGTAATTTTCAATGATTTTAGGCGACACATTAGTGCCGGTAAAGTCGGGTGAGGTATCGTAATGAGCTATAAATCCGATAACGGGAACTTCTTGGTCTATGTTGGCCGGTAAGGTAGCCATTACATAGCCGTTGTCATCTATGGTCACCTCTTGCATTCCTATGTTTTGAAGTTCTTCCACCAAGTAGCGTGCTAATTTCCATTGCTTTTCGGTACTGGGTGTCGTAGTGCTGTTAGGATCACTTTGCGTATCTATCGTGATATAACTAAAAAACCGATCGATAAGTTGCTTTCTGTCTGTCATAATTTTACAAATAAGTCTAGGCAAAGGTAAGGGATAGAGTTTAATGTTGGGAGTGGTCGGGATTTTTTTCCATAAAAAAACCCTCAAAAATGAGGGTTTGAGAGTTGAGTCAAAAAAATGATATCAATCTTTTATCACTCTGACCCTGACGGCCATCATGCCTTTTTTTCCTTCTTCTTCTTCGTACTCTACTTTGTCTCCTTCAAAAAGTTTAATACCTTCTAAGCCCGTAGCGTGCACAAAGATGTCTTTACCTGTTTCATCGTTAGTTATGAATCCGAAACCTTTGGATTCAATGAAAAATTTTACTGTACCTTCCATTTTGTAATAAAAAAATAAATTAATAATTGCGGTAAAGATAAAAGAATATTGCTTCAATTGTTAAAAAAGAATGAAAATTTTAAAGTTTTTTCTTGGATTCGTGTTCTCGCATTTTTTTTAAGCTCTCATTAGTAAGTAGAAATTTCTCTATAGAAATTCGTTTTCTACGGTAAATTAACAGTAGTGGAATACACACAAAAAAGAGAATAAATGAGCCTAGCCCCATGTAAAAATCTCTATTGGCGGGGATTTCGGAATAAAAAAAGTATCCGTATCCAATTAATCCAATTGCGATTAAAAAAAACATAAGTAGAATCCAGCGTAACATGATTAATCGGTATTTAAAATTTACATTCTATAGATCCAATCTGATGGATTTAGCTTGTTGGTATTTTGGAAAACCATAAATTTTAGTATGGCTTTTCCCGTATTCGGGTTGGTAAATACCCGACCAATTTCTTGTTTGGTAGTTACTTTATCCCCTTTTTTGACAAATACTTCACCGATGTTTTGATAAACGGTAATATAGTCGCCATGCCTGATTTGAACAGCTTTGTTGTCGCCGCGTATAACCAAAATAGCGATTACTTCACCGTCAAATACAGCCCGGGCTTTCGCTCCGGTATCAGTGGCTATTTCTACCCCACTGCTATAGGTTTTTACATTGGGAAGGGTGGGGTGTTGGGTGGTCCCAAAACGTGTTACGACCACACCGCGTTCTACTGGCCAAGGTAGTTTTCCTTTGTTTCCGGTAAAGTTCCGAGCTAATTCTTTTGCTTCAGCGGTCATGGCAAAAGTAGTGCTGCTTCCTTTGGTAGTGGTCTTACTGCCGGAAGCTTCTGCTTTTCGATTGGCTTCGGCAATAGCAGCTTTAATCATCTCTTCGATTTGACGATCGATGGCGGCCGCTTCATCTTGCTTTTGTTTCACTTGAGCCGCATATTTTTTTTCGTCTTTTTTTAGTGTAGCCATCAAGGCTTCTTGTTGTTTTTTTTCTTGTTGAAGTTTGTCACGTTCTACTTTGTTTTCTTCAATGAGTTTTTGCTTTTCTTTTTGTTGTTCTGCCAGATTCTTGTTAAGTTCTTGTAACTCAACAGCCTTTTTTTCAATTTCTTGTGCTGTTTTTTTTCGGTAATCAGCAAATTGCTGCATATATCGAATTCGTTTGTAGCCTTGTAAAAAGTTTTCAGAGGAGAGTAAAAACATCAACCGACTTTGTTCAGAACTACTTTTTTGAGATTTGAGAATTAACGTGGCATATTCTTTTTTTTGCAATTCCAGCTCTTTGCGGAGTTGATCAATTTTTTTGATGTTGTTATTGATATTACGCGTCAATTCGTTGGCTTGCTGGTTGGTAATCTTAATCAAATTTTCCCGTGCTCTTATTCGGGTGTTGAGGTCTTCTACTTCGGTGAGTACCGAGCGTTCTTTGTTTTTGGTAGCCGTCACCATTTGCTGTAACTGTTTGATTTCTTGCATCAGCTTGGCTCGTCTTTGTTCCAGCTCTTCTTGTTTGGTCTGGGCAAAAGCCGTCGAAATTCCGATCAAAAGGAAAAAAAGGAGCGTTCTAAAAGCTTTTATCTGCATACTATTCAAAAGTTATTTGTTGGTAACCCGTGGGGATATCAAACGGAAACGAAACAGACGCCTCCAGATCGATAGAGCGATATTCGATTTGAATCTGAGTAACTCCCTCAGGTTCCCGGACTTCTAATTTTATTTTTTTTGGGAAAAATTTATTTTTAATTTGTTGGTATTCCGGATAATCTACAGTCAGTACGCGACCCGTCTGGTGTTGAAAGACCTGTTGTCGTTTGATCTTAAAAAATTCATTTAAATAGATGGCGTGTTGAAATTCTGCCGTGTTTTTTTCAGGTTTTAGCATATACGAATTTTCAAAAGTACTCAACTCATAGGTTTTAGGATCCAGTTCAAAGACGGCATTTCCTAAAAGCAAGTTTTCTACCATGGGGTAGTTGGTCTCCACGCCTAACCACTCACTGAGTAAAGCAAAATGACCGTCAAAATAAGTATTGTCAATAGATTCGTAATAGCTGACTCGTTCTGGGGTAATCAGTAATTTAGCTACCGGAAATCCCAATACCGAAGCACTGGCCCATACAATTTCATCCTGTTTCATCCGAAGATTTACGGCAATGCGATTCGAGCTGTGACCATCGTTATAATCTACTTGAATACGTGCGGCTAGGGTTGTAAAATCAGAAGTGTTTTCGTTGTATTGGTTGATTACTGTTTTGACATTAAGACCCGGATGTATTCGCTTGGTAGAAATATTTTTACTTCCTGTACAACCCAAGAGCAAGCAGCCAAAAATGAATACGTATATAAGTTGGGATAATTTTGTCATTGGGTCAGTTTTTGTGCTTTGGTTTTGTATTCTTGCATTTTCGGAGTATTGCCTTCCTTATTATAGACTTCACTCAATTGTAAATAAAAATCATACTCCATTTGTGGGTCGTCTATCAAAAAATCCAAGCCCGTTTCGAGAGCTGATTTGGCTTTTTTTAACTGATTAAGTTGCGAGTTAGACACTCCGTTTACTAGGTATAACAAGGGTTGAGATGGGTAAAAGTCCAAACTCATACTGCTGAGTTTTTCGGCTTCTGAATACTGTTGAAAATGCAGTTGTAAAAGCAAGGTGTTTTTAATCAAATTGTAGTTACGCGGATTTTTTTGAAGGCCACTTTCATAATAAATTAAGGCTTTTTGATATTGCTCTTTGTCTAAGTAATACTGCCCTATTTTTTCATACACCTCCGGCGCATTTTCGACGGTCGAAAACAATGCGACCATTTCTTCTAAATGGCTTTCATACTGAGGATGATTATTCACATACAGTAAAAAATCATTGAGTACTTTAATTTTTGCTTCCGCTTCAATGGAGTCGGCTTTAATGACTTGCTCCATCGATAGAAGTGCTTCCTCGATTTGTCCTTTCTCTAAATAAAATTTGTACAAGGCCAAGTGCGCCAATTTTGAATTGGGGTGTGCTTGTAGTAAATGTTGAGCTGTTTCAAAGGCTTTTTCGCTGTTTCCTTCGTTGCTGTATAAATAAATAAGATTTAAAAAATCTTGCTCATTGGTAATATTTCTAGCGGTTCGATTTTCAAGATCTTCCAAGGTGTTGGGTGTACTACCAATCAGCGCATAAATCCGTTGTCTGAGTTGGTTTCTTTCGGTATTATTGCCCAATTCGCTGTCCAATTGATTGAGCGTCTGTAAGGCTAATTCGTATTGTTTGGTGTGAAAATACAACTGAGCCAAATCTTCTCTATAATCGGGATCTTTAGGAATGAGTTTGAGTACTACGTCAATGGCTTTCACATAATTATTAGTACTGTGATAGACATCATACAGAGCCGCATAGATTTCAGGTTTTTCGCCACTGAGTTGAAGTGCTTTCTTCAAATCAGCTTCTGCTCGATCCCATTGCTTGAGGAGTATTCTGTTTTTTCCCATTTCAAAATAAACCACTCCTTCTTCCGGTGATTCGGCAGCCGCTTTTTCTAGCCAACCTATAGCTCGGTCGTAGTTTTCAATCGCTTTTTGTTTCAGAGCTTCAAAAAAGAAATTTTGAAAATCATCACTCACATTGCCTAGCTCATCTTCGATCACCACTTCAGAAGTTTGACCAAACAGGTGTATCGGCAATAGCATTGCCCATACAAAAAGCAGGTATGTAGCTTTGGTTTTCATTTTATTCTAAAGTCGAATAATCTCCTAAACTTACCGAGCTAAAAGTACCATCAAAGATAACGTGATTTCCGATCATGGCATGGTTTAGCTGGGCGTTTTTTATTTGTGTATGGGTTTGAATCAAACTGTTTTTTATATGGCTGTTTTCAATCACACAGTGATTGCCAATTGAAACGTGGGGGCCAATAGTTGCATTCCTAATTTCAACGTGTTCACCAATATAACAAGGGGGTATTATCGTTGTATTTTCTTGAATGATGTTGGGGTGAATTAAGACTTCTCCTTCGGTAGCCAGTAATTGTAACATACGACTATTGGTTTCTACAGTCACTTGTTTGTTACCACAATCCATCCATTCATCGATTTGACCTGGTACAAAAACCTTGCCTTTTTGGATCATAGCCAAAATACCATCATTGATTTGGTATTCTCCCCCCCGCGTGAGTTGGTTATCTAATACTTCTTGTAATTGTTCTTTTAACTCTTCGGCTTTTTTAAAATAATAAATTCCAATAACCGCCAAATTTGAAATTATACTTTGCGGTTTTTCGACTAAACCTACAATTTGATTCTGATTATTAAGTTGTACGACCCCATATTGTTGTGGGTTTGCCACTTCTTTGACCCAAATCATACTATCGGCTTGAGGGTCCAATTCAAAATTAGCCCTAAAAAGGGTGTCGGCATAGGCTATTACACAAGGGCCGTGTAATGAATCTTGGGCGCACATCACAGCATGACCGGTGCCCAGCGGTTTGTCTTGGTAGTATATACTAGCTTTTGCACTCATATTGTGTGCAATTTGGCGGAGGTTTTCTTCTACTATAGGTCCAAAATCTCTAGAAATAATAAATGCTACTTCCTCGATGGGTTGTTTAAGAACTTGGGCAATATCCCAAACCAAACGTTGCACAATCGGTTTACCGACTATTGGAATCAGTGGTTTGGGGACAGTAAGTGTATGAGGCCGTAATCGACTTCCGCGACCGGCCATTGGAACTATGATTTTCATGGGTTTTTTACTTGTTTCATTAAGGTACAACGAATTTCATACAGTTATGTTTTACCGGTGCTTCCAAAACCACCACTACCTCGTTGGGTTTCAGTAAGAGTTTTTACCGGAATCCATGTAGCCCGTTGGTGAGAGGCAATAACTAATTGAGCTATTCGATCGCCGTTGTTGATTACAAAAGGATCGCTAGAAAGATTGACTAAAATTACACCAATTTCACCTCGGTAATCAGCATCGATTGTACCCGGAGCGTTCAATACAGTGATCCCATTTTTTGCCGCCAATCCACTGCGTGGACGTACTTGCGCTTCATACCCTACCGGAAGTTCAATAAAGAGACCGGTGGGTACAATAGCACGTTCTAAAGGTTTTAGTTCCACCGCTTGGGCGAGGTGAGCTCGCAAATCCATACCGGCTGAAGCCTCGGTTTCGTAATGGGGTAAAGGGTGTGGTGAGCAATTGATAATTTTAATTTTCATTTTTTTAAAAATACACGTTTTAATTGATTTTTTTCCATCCAAACAACCAAGCTCAAAAATACCAATAATAACGGAAGACCTATCCAAAAATTTCGATCAAATACATAAAATGAAAGTATGGAAAACAAGATGGAACAGCCTAAGTAGAGGCCCATTTTTTTTAGGTTATAGGGTATGGGGTAGTGTTTTTTTCCTAAGAAATAGGAAATCAACATCATGGCACTATAAGCGGCTAAGGTGGCAACCGCTGAACCAACATAGCTCCAATGAGGAATTAGTAAAAAGTTAAGAGCCAGGGTTATAGCGGCGCCCAATACCGATATGTAGGCACCCACTCGGGTTTTATCAGTGATTTTATACCACACGGATAGATTGTGGTAAATACCCAAACAGAAATTAGCCAGCAAAATCACCGGAACGATTGTCAAAGCTTGCCAGTAGGTAGGATCTCCAATAAAAAGCACTTTTAACACATCGGTAAAAACCACCACGCCCAATAAAATGGCTGAACCAAAAATCACAAAATACTCTAGAATCAGGGCGTAATTTTTTTGTGGGTTTTTTTCTTTCGCATGGCTAAAAAAGTAGGGTTCAACACCTAATTTATAAGCGGTGGCAAAAAGGGTCATAAAAACGGCCAATTTATAACAAGCCGAATAAATACCAATTTGAGCTTTCGCGATGTCGGGAGGTAAAAGCCGTTCTAAGAGAATTCGATCAAAGGCTTCGTTGACCGAAAAGGCTAAACCGGCAACGAGTACAGGCAAGGCATAGCGCATCATTTGCTTCCAGAGGTGGGTGTCAAATTGGTATTTGATTTTTATATAAAAAGGCAATAAAAACAATAAGGTAGCGGCCGAAGCAATCAAGTTTGCTATAAATATGTAATTGACTTCCCAGCCGGGTTGGTACAGCGAATTCCAGAAGTTAGAGCTGGTCGCCCAGTTTTTGAAAACCAATAGTAAAAACAGGTTAAGCCCTACATTTATCAGTACATTGACAATTTTTAAAAGTGCGTAACGCGTGGCTTTTTGATGGGCGCGTAGCCAAGCAAAAGGAATAATCACCAAAGCATCCAACCACAAAATCCATAAAACTAAGCGGATGTATTCTACTCGTAGATGGGTCCATTCGGCCAAGGTATGTTGAAACAGCAACCCAATTATTAAAAATCCAAAAGAGGAGATGAGTAAGGAAATGGCCGAGGTGCTTACTACTTGATTGGGTTGTTTTTCTTTGTTAAAAAACCGAAAGAAAGCGGTTTCCATGCCGTAAGCCAGCAACACATTAAAAAATACAAAGTAGGAATATATCAACGAAACATCGCCGTATTGTGCCGTTGATTGTAAAACGTTTTCTCCGGTGTGTAATCGCAATAACAAAAAACTCAGCACGCGGGGTAATACTGTTGCGAGACCGTAGATAAAGGTTTGTTTAAAAAGCGTTCTCAGTGCCAACGTTTTTCTTTTTTAAAAGCATAAATGTATTGAAAAACCTAGCGTATTCGAAAACCTTTAATAAGATGTTATGAAAAAGGTATGAACACCGTTCCCATAATGAAATTCTAGAAAAAGTAACTGGTACGACTATGTATTATGTGCAAATGTGTTGAGTTCAAAGTGGTTTCCATCAAAAACGCCGTAGGTAAAATGGGATATCCAATCTCCTAGGTTATAATAAGTACTTTCGGGTCCAACCTGAATTTTCATAGGGTAATGACGGTGACCAAAAACAAAATAATCGTAGTGTTTGACGGTGAGTTTTCGTTTGGCATATTGGACCAACCATTCTCCGTCTTCTCCCAGAAATTGAACATCTTCATCCCCAGAAATCAATTTGTTTTTAACCGACATATATTTGCCCAGCCGTACCCCCAAATCCGGGTGAAGCCATCGAAATAACCATTGACAAAAGGGGTTGGTAAACACTTTTTTCATCCGTTTGTATCCTTTATCCCCGGGGCCTAATCCATCCCCATGACCCAATAAAAAGAGTTTGCCGTTGATTTCAAATTCTTGTGGTTGTCGGTAGACGGGTATGGCCAATTCTTTTTCAAAATAATCGCCCATCCATAAATCGTGGTTTCCGACAAAAAAATAAATAAGAATACCCTGGTCTCTTAATTCAGCTAATTTGCCCAAGACGCGTACAAACCCTTTAGGAACCACCTCTTTGTATTCAAACCAAAAGTCAAATAAATCCCCTAAGAGAAAAACTGCAGCTGCATCTTCTTTGATTTGATCGAGCCATCGAACAAATATTTTTTCTCGGGGACGGCTGGCATCTAGAGTAGGCGCCCCCAAATGATTGTCGCTCGCAAAGTAAATTTTTTTACCAACAGGTAGATTCATAGGAGGTTTTGAAAAGGTAAAGATAGTAATTTCTTAGTTGTATAGTGGTTCTAATTGCTTTTCAGCGAAAGCAAAACAATTAGTTTTGTTATACTGAATAAGTTTGTGTTAAAATGATTAAGTTGTCGTCGTATTGATGTAACTTTGCCTTCCAAAAAAATAACAAACTATGACCGGATTTAGTTGGAAAGAAATCTTTTCAGCAACTATGATTTTATTTGCTGTGATTGATATAGTCGGGAGCGTACCGATTATCGTGGATTTGCGAAAAAAAGTGGGCCATATTCAAAGTGAAAAGGCGACTATAGTGGCAGGATTTTTAATGATCTTATTTTTGTTTTTGGGAAATGAAATACTGCGTTTGATCGGTATAGACGTCAATTCGTTTGCGGTAGCCGGTTCGTTAATCATTTTCTTTTTGGCTTTAGAAATGATCTTAGGCATCCGTATATATCGAGACGACACTCCCGAAACTGCCTCGATAGTACCCATTGCTTTTCCGTTGATTGCTGGTGCCGGTACACTTACTACTTTGTTGTCTATACGAGCTGAATATCAAGTGATTAATATAATTATTGCTATAATTATCAACTGTATCGTTGTGTATGTGGTACTGAAGTCATCGTCTCGTTTGGAGAGGCTTTTTGGTAAAAACGGAATTGGTGTGATAAGAAAAATATTTGGCGTGATATTATTAGCTATCGCTGTGAAGTTATTTTCTGCCAACGTTACTGGACTTTTTTAAAAATTTCTACCATGAATTATTTAATACGCATACTCTTAGTATTAGCCGGATTGTTACTGGTTTTTAACTTTACACAAATCGATTATTCTCAGCTGTTTAATACGGTTAATACCGTGCCTATGATAGCCATTTTAGCCTGCTTGTGCGTATTGGTTTTATTGTCTATTTTATTGGTTTCTAAGAAAATAGAGCGATTAAGAAAACGCAAATAATTTTTTATATAAAAAACCTTTGGAAGACTGATTCTTCAGTTTTCCAAAGGTTTTTCTAGTTTAAAGCGACTTTGTTTATAAGCTGTCAATTCCCATATTGTAGAGAATAAAGGCCATAATATCCGTATGTAACTTAATCGTCATTTCAGTAGACATACCGGCCCCATGTCCTGCTCCTACGTCTATACGTATTAGTTTGGGTTGATCGCCGGTTTCAGTAGCTTGTAACTGAGCGGCGTATTTAAACGAGTGTGCAGGCACTACGCGGTCGTCATGATCTGCCGTTGTTACCATTATAGCCGGATAGTTTTTTCCTGCTTGGATGTTGTGTAAAGGCGAGTACCCTTTTAGGTATTCAAACATTTCTAGGCTATCGTCAGAGCGACCATAATCGTATGCCCAACCCGCACCGGCAGTAAATACATGGTAGCGAAGCATATCCATAACCCCTACTTGTGGGATACCCACTTTAAATAATTCGGGACGTTGATTTACTACAGCTCCTACTAATAAACCTCCGTTTGAACCACCGCGAACGGCTAAGTAATTGGCGGAAGTATATTTGTTATCGATAAGGTATTCTGCAGCAGCAATAAAATCGTCAAATACATTTTGTTTTTGAAATTTCGTACCGGCATCGTGCCATTTTTTTCCGTATTCACCTCCTCCGCGTAAATTGGGAACTGCATAAATTCCCCCTAATTCTAACCAAACGGCGTTAATCGGCGAAAAAGAAGGAGTCAAACTGATGTTAAACCCTCCGTAACCGTACAGTAAAGTGGGGTTGGTACCGTCTAACTTTAAACCTTTTTTATGGGTGATTATCATGGGTATTTGGGTACCGTCTTTAGAAGTATAAAATACTTGTTTAGACTCATAGTTGTCTGGATTGAATTGGATATTTGGTTTCCAATACAGTTCGGAACTACCATCTTGGGCGTTTAATTTATAAATGGAGCCGGGGGTATTGTAGTTGGAAAAAGAAAAATACAATTCGGTATCTTCTTTTTTTCCTCCAAAACCACCTGCCGAGCCTACACCGGGAAGTGCTATTTCACGAATTCGTTGGCCTTGATAGTCGTATTGATACACCTTAGAGACGGCATCGACCATATAGCGTGCAAAAATATAACCTCCACCGATCGTAGGGTTAAGTACATTTTCAGTTTCCGGAATTAAATCTTTCCAATTGGCTGGATCCGGATTGGCGGCATCTACTGTAACTATTTTTTGGTTGGGTGCATCGGCATTGGTGACCAGATAGAAGGTAGAGCCTACGTTGTCTAGAATATAGGTGTCGGTGTCAAATCCTGTAATAATAGGGACGGGGGTATTGGCGCCTTGAAGGTCGATGTAGTACAATTCATTTCCGCTGGTAGATACCGAGCGTGAAATAAATAAATAGCGTCCGTCATCCGAAACATATCCCCCAATATAACGAGCCACTTCTTCGGGTTTGTTCCCAAAAACAACCGGATCGTTGCTTTGTGGGGTATTGAGTTTATGAAAATACAAACGATGTTGATCGGTCATGGAAGACAATTGACTGCCATCGGGCTTGTCATACGTTGAATAATAAATTCCTTCGTTACCTTTCCATGACATACCGGTAAATTTCAAGTCGCGTAGAGTATCACCTATTTGTGTTTTGGTTTCTGCATCTATTATAATTACTTTTCGCCAGTCGCTTCCCCCTTCTGAAATTGAATAAGCTAGTAGCGAGCCATCTTTGGAGAAGCTAATTCCGCTAAGAGAAGTGGTTTTGTCTTCTGAAAAAGTATTGGGGTCTAAAAATACTTCTTCTTTGCCATCTTTTTCCCGATAGAGTACCGCGTGGTCTTGTAAACCGTCGTTTTTGTAGTAGTAGGTGTAATTTCCTTCTTTAAAGGGCGAACCGAGGCGTTCGTAATTCCACATCTCGGAAAGTTTTTTATTAATTTGGTCGCGGTAAGGAATACTATCTAAGAATCCAAAAGTAAGTTGGTTTTGGGCTGTTACCCAAGCTTTGGTTTCTTCAGACATATCATCTTCTAACCAGCGGTAGGGATCGGCAATTTCTACACCAAAATAAGTGTCGACCGTATCTACTTTTTTGGTTTCAGGGTATTCTAATTTCATTATTTCTCGTTGGGGTTTTTCTTCTTTGCATCCCATAAAAAAAGAAGCAAAAATAAGCAGACAAATGGTGTATCTCATAAAACTTGAATTTTGTTAATAATTACACAAACATACAATTTTGTTTGAAATTTTAGTCTATCTAACCGCGCGATTAACATTGATAATCTTTAAAAATATAAGTTCAATTTTTAATTTTTAAGAAAGTCTAGGGGTTATGTGTTGGCAATTGTATGCTAGTTTCTGGTTAATTCATAAAATATACGTATTTTTACTTTCCAACTAAATATTAACCAAAAACAAAAAGTATTATGGAAGAAAAAAACATTGACATGGGCAAGGCCTTCGTTAAAGCCTTGGAATTAGTTATTATTAAACCCCTTACTTTGCCTTTTAAGATTTACAAAAATGCTTTAATTGCACTCTCCAATTCGGATGCACAAGATTCTGAAGAAACTAACTTATCGGGCGAATTTCCCTTGTATGTCTGGTTAGTGAGTATTTTTAGTGCCCTCATTGTTGCGGTATGGCCTATAGGGTTGTTGTACATAATTTTTAAGCAAGTATTCGGCTATTTTTATTTCCCCACCTTTTTGAGCTCCATGATTTTCTTGTACTTTGCCCCATTGGCCTTGGGATTGTATAAAGAACTTTTATTGATTACCCTCAAAACAATCCACTATCTAAAAATCATTGCTAAAAAATAACTTATCCCCCGGATCGGGGGATTTTTTTTACACAAAAGTATAGATATGTTCTGGGGTAATGGTATAGTCTAATTTGATATCCTGGGGTTCGGTTGGGATGGAGTGGGGCTCTGGTTCAAATAGCGAAAGCCCTATTTTTATACAATCGGGGCGGCATTTCGCTAAAAAGCGATCGTAAAATCCCTTTCCATACCCGATACGATTGCCTTGTTGGTCGTAAGCTAACAGAGGGACAAATACTACATCTAAGTGGTTTTCGGGGAATGGAATTCCATCAACCGGTTCGGGAATTCCAAAACGATTGGTACGGAAGCGCGTGTTGTCTGTCAACAAAAAGTGCTGCATGTGGCCTGTCGTAAAGTCTGATTTGGATACAATGATGTTTTTGTCCTTGCCGGAAAGCAAATGAAGCAAGGGTTCGGTATCAATCTCCTTTTGTTTAACAATACTGAGAAAGAGATGAAAATTTTGCAATTCCCAAATGGGCAATTGTAGAGTTTGGTTAGCGATTAGGAGGCTTTTGTTTTCTATGTTTTCGTCAGACAAATTACTTCGTAATGCTTTGTATTTCTTGCGAAGTTGATCTTTTGTACTCATCCCAAAGAAGTTGAAATATGAAGAATAGCATCTCCTTGATGCACTGTTGGAGACTGGTTAATGTTTATAATATAGCCACTGTTTGGAGCTTTTACTTTGACTCGCATTTCCCCGTAAGGGTCGGTTATAGTGGCTAGAAGACTTCCTTTTTCAACCCATTTATTGATTTCTGTTTTTTGGTGCAACAATCCACTTTTATGAGCTCTAATCCATGTACTACTAGTAATAACGACCGGTGGCTGAGGTGTATCTTGGATGTTTTTTTCAAATTTTTTAGGAAGCATATCCAGGTGTTTTAGTAATCGCAAGGTACCCGAAACACCAGATATGATAATATCCCGGTCGCTACTAAGAGATTTTCCACCTTCAAAAAGCAAGTAAGGGATGTTCATTTTAAGACAAGTCTGTCGGAAGGATTTGTCTAGAAGCTTTGAGATCACAATAAAAGGGGGATTAAAAATATGCGCATATTTTTGAGCTACATAATCGGATGGAGTCACTCTGATTTGAGCGGCATTGTACCGACTGGAACCTCCTGTGTGATAGTCGATGCAGTAATCGGCTAGGGGCAAAATTTCTTTGGCAAAATGAAATGCTACCCGACTGGCTAAGGAGCCGGTTTTGGAGCCGGGAAATACCCGATTTAAGTCCCGTCCGTCGGGGAAGTCACGGCTTTTAGATAAAAAACCAAAAACATTGAGAATAGGGATACAAATGATGGTGCCTATTTTGGGTTGGTTGTATTTTTTGGCTATGATTTGTCTGACGATTTCTACGCCGTTAATTTCATCTCCGTGAATACCTGCGGTCAACAAAACAGTCGGTCCGGGTTTTTCAGAACGTTCTACAATTACCGGAATCTCGATATCCGTAGCGGTATAGAGTCGGGCAATATTAAAAGAAATGGTTTTACTTTCTCCCGGTGCAATTTGATGACCTAGTATTTGTAACATATATTAGGCGTGTCTTTCGATGTATTTGATAATGCTTTTGGCAATGTCTTTTCCGGTGGCTGCTTCAATCCCTTCTAAACCTGGAGAGGAGTTGACCTCTAAAATGAGCGGGCCGCGTGCAGATTGTAACATATCTACTCCGGCTACGGCCAATCCCAAAGCTTTGGCAGCTTTAATGGCAACAATCTCCTCTTCGTCTGATAGTTCGATAACCGTAGCGGTACCACCCCGATGTAGGTTAGAACGAAACTCTCCTTCTTTACCCTGTCTTTTCATGGCTCCTACTACTTGGCCATCAACTATAAAAGCACGTATATCAGCACCTCCAGCCTCTTTGATAAATTCTTGCACAATGACTCGAGCTTTTAGTCCATTAAACGCTTCTAAAACCGATTCGGCGGCTTTATTGGTTTCAGCCAACACCACACCTAAACCCTGAGTCCCTTCTAATAGTTTGATAATCAGTGGCGCCCCTCCCACATGTTTAATAACATCCGCTGTATTTCGAGAGTAATTGGTAAATACCGTTTTGGGCAATCCCAAACCGGCACGAGAAAGGATTTGTAAACTTCTAAGTTTATCCCGCGATCGCACCAGGGCTTGTGACTCTACAGTTGTAAATACCTTCATCATTTCAAATTGTCGTACCACTGCCGTACCATAAAAGGTAACGGAGGCTCCAATACGTGGAATAATGGCATCGGTGTTTTCGATGATTTTACCCTTGTAAAAAATGGAAGGTTTTTTTTTCTCCATGATAATGTCACACTTGGTGTGATCGATTATTTCAGCGTCGTGACCTCTTTTTTTAGCCGCTTCTACCAGTCGCCGGGTCGAGTAAAGCGAGGGGTTTGTAGAAAGAATTTTTATGTTCATTACGTATCCTTGTGTTTGAATGAAAGGTTGGTTACACTAGGGTCTACCATAAATTTTTTGTTTAGAAATTGGCGCCCAATAAGTACCGGAAATTTCATTTTTTCTCTACTAGTTAGTGTTAAATCAATTTTATAAACTTTATTGAAAAGTGCGATGGTTGTTTTTATTTTATACCGTTGTTCTACATACCCGTTACTGCTTCTTACTATAGCTTTTTTGTAGGTAGTGAAATGGGTTTCCGGTTCTGTTTGGTCAAAAAATCGGCATTTGAGTACTCCGTTTTCTGCCCGTGCGTAGATACAGTGCATGGACGAAGTATAGGCACCGGTGTCAATTTTGACAGGTACACTTTTTAAACCCAATGCTGGAAAGTCGGCTATATCGGTTCTACCAATTATTTTTTTCAAAGCAAAAAACATTTAGCCCTACTAAAATAGGTTTTGTTTGTGAAAAGGCAAGGGGATTGTCAAAAAAATTATAGAAGTAGTTTCTTGAAGTGTAGCGTTGTCAATTTAAGTGAATTTATAAAAAAACTGCCTCAAAACACCTGCTGGGCACTTGGAGGCAGTTAATTTTTATTAAATCCTTGTGTTTTTAGATACCAAAGTTGATTCCTAAACCAAACACCTCTCTGATTTGGAAAGCTTGAACGGCATTGTCGTCATATATAGCTTGGAAAATCAAATTGGCAGAAAGGTAATTGTTGATTTGCATGACAAAATTGGCGGTATAATCGATATCCACATTTTGGGGATCTTCTAGGTAGTTAGAATACAAGTTTAAGGTATTTTCCATAGAAACATTTTCCATCAGATTAAATTTGGCGTAAGCCGAAACAGAAGCGCCAAATTCAAAACGCATGGTTTTATTAGCTTCTACTCCGTAGTAACCACCCGCGTCGTTAAATGCTTGAATCACTTCAGGGTTATTACCCACGTTGGTAAATTTGTCACTCACAAATATAAGTCGTGTGGTAGCAGGAGCGATATTAACCTTTAGGTTATCGTTCTTTTTCCACAACATACCGGGACCAAATTGCAGGTAACCGGGTGACATAAATCGAGTGGTTTCCAAACGGGTAACTGGGGATACATCGGTGTTGTATTCGTAGCCTTTGGCAAATTGTGTTTTAAAATTGGCAAAAAAGGAATACGACCAAAGACTTTCACCCACTTGATAACCTACTAAAGAGTTGATTTCAAGACGGTCATTGGTTTTTCTTTCAAAATCATCTCCTTTTAATTGGGTAACCCCGTAGTCGGCCATAAGTCGATTATCCCAAGTTAACTTTCCTTTGCGGTAGTTCATATCGTAACTTAGCGAAAGGTTTCCGGCTATATTAGAAGTACCTCCACCGGTCCATTTGTCGTTAAAATACGACTGATTAAACAGTAGTGAAACATTTCCCGAACGGGTCCATCCTTCCGTAGGAACTTCGGTTTCTTGGTCTTGCGCCCATGCTATACATCCAATTAATAGCATCAAAATCAAACTAAGTTTTCTCATAATTTTAAATTTAAAAGTCGGCAAAATTAAGGGTTTGTTTTGGAACTGCCATACAGTTATTTATTTTTAAACAACGGAACCGTTGAGCAGGCTTCTCCATACATCAGGCTCTTGGCTACTGGTTGCAATTTTTGAATAAGTTGTATATACGCATTTTGGGGAATATTTTGAGAACACCCTTTGATAATTAAAGGGAGTCCTACATAGGGCGAAACATCCAACTGTTGGATTATTTCTGTAAATAAAATGGTTTCTAATTGTTCTAAATTACCTACTACTACTTTTCGGGCAACAGGGGTGAGGTAGGTAGTTACTAAGAGATAAGCCCATCCAGGGATGATGGCATCGGTACTACAATAAAGGGCTACATAACAATCTTGGTACTGCTCCCACGGGTGATTTTTTAGAGATTCCCTAAAATCTTTTTCCCGGAGTAACAGACCTTCTATAAGCCAGTCTTTGATATCTATGGCCATTCGTTTTCCGGGTGGGTAAAAGTCTTCTAAATCAATAGTGACTAACTTGCTTTGTGCCACTCTGTTAACTATTTGTTCCATAGCAGTCTTAAAGAAATTTTATAAAAGTCCCAATTCGAGTTTGGCTTCTTCACTAATCAAGTCTTGATTCCAGGGTGGATCAAAAGTGAGTTCGACTTCCACGTCTTTCACATTATCAAGCATTTTCACTTTTTCTTGTACTTCTAAGGGCAGACTCTCGGCTACAGGGCAATTGGGCGTGGTCAAAGTCATGATGATTTTTACTTCGTAATCTTCATTGACAAACACGTCGTAAATAAGTCCCAATTCGTAGATATCTACTGGAATTTCAGGGTCATAAATAGTTTTTAGGATACGGACTATTTTTTCTCCTAATTCGTTGGTATCGATGGTTGCCATAACAATTTAATTTTGTTGATTCTGCAGGGCTACTGCATATAATTTAATCTGTTTGATCATTGAAACCAGTCCGTTGGCACGGGTAGGTGACAAGTGTTCTTTGAGCCCGATGGTATCAATAAATTCCATATCGGCAGTAATGATATCTTCAGGTGTTTGGTCTTGAAAGACACGTAACAAAAGTGCGACTATACCTTTGGTAATAATAGCGTCGCTATCTGCCGTAAAAGTTAATCGACCGTTTTGTAGTTCGGGATATACCCATACCTGAGACTGACAGCCTTTGATTAGATAGTTTTCGGTTTTATGGGCTGGATCGATTACGGGCAATGATTTGCCTAGGGCAATGAGATGCTCGTAGCGAGATTCCCAGTCCTCAAAGAACTCAAATTCATCTATTATCTCTTGTTGTATGTCCGCGATGGTCATGATTTTATTTGGTAGCAGTCAATAGTATATTTCCTTCTTTGTTGTATAAGTGGAGAACTTGGTCATTTACTGAAAACCGCACAGTTTCACCCAACGCCTGTGCCATTTCTGACTCAGCATCCATTTTTCCTTCACAATACATCCGTGTAGAAATTACCGGACCAAAGGTGATTTGATTTCCTCGGATTTCATACGAGCTACTGATACCGTTACATTCAGTGGTACCGTGTACCGAGTTGTTTTCGGAATCAAATGTCAGCACCAAAGACTTGGAGCTGTAGTCTTTTTCTGCAATACTACCGATCGTAAATGCACCAACTAACAGAGCTGCACCGCTTTTAGATTCAATTGAATTGACAACCTCTTGGGTGGATGATTTGGTAGTGTCACAAGCAGTCATTGCTAATACTACTCCTAGGGCAAATAACATACTTTTTTTTCTCATAATTTTCAGTTTTAAGTTAACATTTTTTGAGCTTTTAAAATAGCTTCTATCAACCGGTCTATTTCTTCGAAAGTATTGTAAATAGCTAATGAAATTCTCACTGTACCCGGTATGTTGAAATAGTCCATCACCGGCTGTGCACAATGGTGACCGGTACGTACGGCTATGCCCATCTTATCAAGTATTGTGCCCAGGTCGTATGGATGAATGTTTTTAAGATTAAAGGAAAGAACCGCACTTTTTTGATCCACCTCACCGTAAAGGGTTATCCCTTGTATTTGGGATAGTTGATGGGTAGCATATTCCAGCAATTGGCTTTCGTAGGTTTGAATAGCCTCAAAACCAATGGTGTTGAGATAATCTATGGCAGCTCCAAACCCAATAGCTCCGGCAATATTAGGTGTGCCGGCTTCAAATTTATGCGGCAATCCGGCGTAGGTAGTTTTTTCAAAGGTAACTTCTTGGATCATCTCACCACCACCTTGGTAAGGAGGAAGTTTGTGGAGCCAGGTTTCTTTGCCGTACAACATCCCGATTCCGGTGGGGCCATACATTTTGTGCCCTGAGCAGGTATAAAAATCAACATCCAGTTCTTGTACATTAGGCCGATGGTGCACGGCAGCCTGAGCGCCATCAATGAGTACTGCGGCACCCACCTGGTGTGATTTGTGTATAATTTCCTCAATGGGATTGATTACTCCTAAGGAGTTGGAAATGTGGTTGACACTCACCAATCGGGTTTTATCTGACAACAAACGCTCGAAGGTCATCATGTCTAAGGTGCCATTTTCTAATATCGGAATCACTTTCAAACGGGCGTTGGTTTTTTCGCAAAGCATTTGCCAAGGAACTATATTCGAATGGTGTTCAACGGCAGAGATAATAATCTCATCTTCGGCAACTAATAAAGATTCAAAACCAGCCGCCACCAGATTAATTCCGTGGGTGGTACCCGAAGTGAAAATAATTTCGTGGGCATGTTGGGCGTTAAAGTGATTTTGGATTGTTTTTCGGGCCTTTTCATATGCTTCGGTAGCTTCCTGAGAGAGTGCGTGCACACCCCGATGGATATTGGCATTGTATCGACTGTAATAATCGACTAACGCCTCAATTACTTGCTTGGGTTTTTGGGTGGTCGCAGCATTGTCAAGATAGACCAGTGGATGTCCATTAACTACTTGTGAAAGTATCGGAAAGTCATCTCGTATCTGTTGGATATCTAATTGTATGTTGCTTTTTGATGCTTCCATAAGAAAAGTGGTGAGGCATTACAAAGTTAGCAAACTTTTAGCAAGGCCGAACTTAAAGAAATCGTAAAGTTATAGCTCAAAACCTAGATTAACCTCTAACTTATTGGCGATAATCTTAGTGATACGTCTTTTAAGTTCAGGGATTTTTACACTTTCTAGCACGTTACCTGCAAAAGCATACATCAACAAGGCGCGGGCTTCTTTTTTAGCTATCCCTCGGGATTGTAAATAAAATAAAGCTTCTTCGTCCAATTGCCCAATAGTACAACCGTGCGAACATTTTACATCGTCAGCAAAAATTTCTAATTGAGGTTTGGTATTTACCGAAGCTTTGTCATCAACAATAATATTATTGTTTTGTTGGAAAGCATCAATTTGCTGGGCTTCTTTCTCTACTAAAATTTTTCCGTTGAAAACTCCGGTGGCATTTTCGGTAAAAATACCTTTGTAGTCTTGGTGGCTAGTACAATTAGGTGCGATATGATTGACTAATGTACTGTGATCGACATGGCGTTTTTGTTCAATAATGGTGACCCCTTTTAAGATAGAATTACAGCGAGGGGCTTGTTGGAAAAACTGTAGATTATTGCGGGTGATATTACCGCCAAAAGAGAAAGTATGAACACTGACTTCACTTCCTCGTTGTTGGCTGATATAACTATTGTCTATTAACGAAGCGTGGTCGTTGTCGTTTTGAATCTTATAATAATCGACCGTAGCATTTTGCTCAGCAAATATTTCAGTTACCGTATTGGTTAAGACTGCATTCTCAGTCAGTGATTGATGTCTTTCAATAATTTGAATATGTGCATTTTCTTCAACCACAATTAAATTCCGAGGCTGGAGCATCAATGCAGATTCTTTACCGGTAGCAATATTAATAATCTCCACCGGTTTGTTTACTTCGGTATGTTTTGGGATGTAGATAAAAGCCCCCTCTCGCACAAAAGCCGTATTGAGAGAGGTAAAACTATCAGGAAGAGCTATTTTGTTAAAATAGTTTTCGATTATGGGTCGAAAATGTGATTTTCGAAGGGCCGAAGCCAACACACATATGTCGTATTTGTCGTGGATAGTTTGAGATAAATACGAACTGTATACTCCGTCGATAAAAACGATTTTATAAGTGTCTAAATCGTATAAAAAATACTTGCGAATCTCTGCAAAATCCAAGGCCTTTTCCCCTTGAGGGAGAATCGCATAATCTTCTTTTAAAATGCTGTTTAAAGAAGTGTACTTCCAAGATTCCTCTTTCTTGGTGGGAAATCCTTTTTTCTCAAATGTTTTCATAGCCTCATGACGAATCGCATGCACCGATGGTAAGGCCGCAGCGTGATCCTCAAAAGCAATGAAAGACGATAATAATTTTTCTTTTAAACTCATACCAGAAATTGAGAGTACAAAAGTACGAAATTTTTTTGGTAGGAAGTAAATCAGCCGGGGTTGTTTTATTTTTATAGGGGTTTCACTGATTTTCTAGTTAATTGGAGTAGTTTGGAAATTCTGGCGTAAAAAAAACAGACGGTTTGATGAGTTTGTTAATAACTCGTGGTTTTTTCGGCCTAAAAGATTTAGTAACTTTATCAACTTATTTTTTTGACAAAATTGCTAGTATGTACCTGATTTTTGATACTGAAACTACCGGATTACCTAAGAATTACAATGCCCCTATCCACGATTTAGAAAACTGGCCTCGGTGTGTGCAAATTGCTTGGCAATTGCACGATGATATGGGAAGACTTTTGGAAAATCAGGATTTTTTAATCCGGCCGGAGGGATTTGATATTCCTTTCGATTCGGAAAAAATCCACGGAATCTCCACCGAGTTGGCCCAAGCCGAGGGGGTTGCACTAGAGCAGGCATTAGAAGCATTTGACAAAGCACTCCACCAAGCCCAATTTATAGCCGGTCACAATGTAGGTTTTGACATCAACATTATCGGGGCAGAAATGATACGTCAGGGGAAATCCACTGCGATACTGCTCGAAAAAAAAGTACTCAACACCTGTAGTGAAACCACTGCTGAGTTATGTCAATTGCAGGGAGGTCGTGGTGGAAAACATAAATTACCCACCCTTACCGAATTGCATCGGTTTTTATTTGATCAGGAGTTTTTGGAGGCCCACAATGCTACGGCCGACGTGGAAGCGACTACGCGGTGTTTTTTAGAGCTGATACGCCGAGAGATTTTTACCATTCAGGAACTCCAAGTAGGTCCCGAATACTTCCGTCAATTTCAACAGCTAAACCCGGCTCCCATGGAGTTATTAGGACTCCAGCACCAAAATTTTAAAAAAGCCTCTAAAAAATACAAAAAGCAAACCGATGTAGCAGAGGTGGTGGTTTCAGCAGCCGATCAAACGGCCTTGGAAGAGGCTGCTTTTGTTCATCTTCATAACCACTCGCAGTTTTCGGTGTTGCAATCTACCTCAGCACCCAAAGATTTATTACAAGCCGCCATAAAATTTAAAATGCCGGCAGTAGCGCTGACCGATACCGGAAATATGATGGGTGCCTTTCAATTTGTTCAAAATATCATTCAGTACAATCAAACTTTGAAAAAAGAGTTTGAAGAAGGGAAGGTATCCGAGCCTCCTTTATATATCAAACCCATTGTAGGCTGTGAGTTTTATGTGTGTGAAAATCATCAAAACAGAGAGTTTAAAGACAATGGGTACCAAATCGTTTTTTTGGCGAAAAGCAAAAAAGGGTATCACAATTTGGCTAAAATGACCTCCATTGCTTATACGCAAGGGTTTTATTATGTGCCTCGAATAGATCGCAGTATCGTTGAGCAATACAAAGAAGATTTGATTGTACTTACCGGCGGTTTAAACGGTGAAATACCTCACAAAATATTAAATCTGGGTGAAAGACAAGCGGAGGAAGCGCTACTTTGGTGGAAAGACGTTTTTGGTGACGATTTATACATCGAGTTGAATCGCCATGGTCAGGAAGAGGAAGAGCGGGTCAATGCAACCTTGTTACAATTTGCAGAAAAACACCAAATCCAAGTAGTTGCGGCCAACAATACCTTTTATATCCAACAAGAGGATGCCAATGCCCATGATATTTTATTGTGTGTAAAAGACGGTGAAAAACAAGCCACCCCCATCGGTAGGGGGCGCGGTTATCGATACGGTTTGCCCAATCAGGAGTACTATTTTAAGAGTACCGAGCAAATGAAGGAGTTGTTTAAAGATGTTCCGGAGGCCATTATCAATATCCAAGAAGTAATAGATAAAATTGATATTTATTCGTTAAAGCGGGACGTGCTTCTCCCCAAATTTGATATTCCTGAAGACTTTAAACAACCGGACGATGAGGACGGAAAATTAGGTGAAAATGCTTATTTAAAGTATCTGACCTATGAAGGAGCTAAAAAACGGTATCCCGAGTTAACAACCGAAATCACGGAGCGGTTGGATTTTGAATTGGATGTAATAAAAATGACTGGTTATCCGGGTTATTTTTTGATTGTACAAGATTTTATCGCTGAAGCGCGAAAAATGGGTGTATCGGTGGGCCCCGGAAGGGGATCTGCCGCTGGTTCAGCAGTAGCCTACTGTTTAGGTATTACCAATATTGATCCCATTAAATACGACTTGCTTTTTGAGCGTTTTTTAAATCCGGATCGTATCAGCATGCCCGATATTGATATCGACTTTGACGATGAAGGACGTGGAAAAGTACTGGACTATGTGATCCGAAAATACGGAGCTAATCAGGTCGCTCAAATTATTACCTACGGTACCATGGGAGGTAAATCGGCGATTCGTGATACGGCTCGGGTGTTGGATTTACCTTTAAGTGATGCCGATCGATTGGCCAAATTAGTACCCAACATGACCAAACTCAACAAGATTTTTGGCATGGAAGAAAGTAAAATGCGGCAAGTCATGCGGGGAGAAGATTTTGAAAAAGCCAGTCAGCTTTTAAATATTTCATCATCGGGCAGCATGGAAGCCCAAACGCTTAACCAAGCCAAAATATTAGAAGGATCGGTACGAAATACCGGAGTACATGCTTGTGGAGTAATTATTACACCTAGTGATATAACCAATTATGTGCCGGTAGCTACTGCTAAGGACTCTGATTTGGTGGTAACCCAATACGACAACTCGGTGGTGGAAGATGCCGGGCTACTTAAAATGGACTTTCTAGGTCTTAAAAATTTGACTATTATTAAAGATGCGGTAAAACTTATCAAACACACCCGTCAAATTGATTTAGATCCGGATAATTTTCCTTTAGACGACCCCAAAACTTATGAGCTCTTTCAGCGGGGCGAGACGGTAGCCACTTTTCAATACGAGTCGGCCGGAATGCAAAAGTATATGAAAGAGCTAAAGCCGACTGTTTTTGCTGATTTGATTGCGATGAATGCCCTGTACCGCCCCGGTCCATTAGAATACATTCCTAGCTTTATTCGACGAAAAAATGGAGAAGAACCCATAGAATACGACTTGCCGGTGATGGAAAAATATCTCAAAGAAACCTATGGAATTACGGTTTATCAAGAGCAGGTAATGCTTTTGTCTCAAGAGTTGGCGGGTTTTACCAAGGGCGATGCGGATGTGTTGCGTAAAGCTATGGGAAAAAAAATATTTGCGGTACTCGAAAAAATGAAACCCAAATTTATTGAAGGAGGTACAAACAATGGCCATCCGGAGGATAAATTGGAAAAAATCTGGAAAGACTGGGAAGCTTTTGCACAATACGCCTTTAATAAATCCCACTCCACCTGTTATGCTTGGATTGGCTATCAAACTGCTTATCTTAAGGCCAATTATCCTGAAGAATATATGGCCTCGGTACTTTCTAATAATATGAATGACATCAAAGAGGTGTCTAAGTTTATGGAGGAATGTAAGCGGATGGGTATCCGAGTGTTAAGTCCGGATGTCAATGAATCTTTCTACAAGTTTACAGTTAATCAAGAGGGGGCCGTACGTTTTGGAATGGGTGCCGTCAAAGGGGTCGGTGCGGGAGCGGTAGCAACCATTGTCGAAAATCGGGAAAAGGAAAAATACCGTTCGGTATTTGATATGGCCAAACGAATTGACTTGCGAGCAGCCAATAAAAAAGCCTTTGAAAATTTGGCTTTAGCTGGAGGATTTGACAGTTTTGGAGCACACCGAGCCCAGTATTTTCACGAAGACGCTGATGGGGGTGTTTTTCTCGAGAAACTCATTCGCTATGCATCCAAATATCAAGAAAATTTGAGTTCTTCACAGATCAGCCTTTTTGGCGAAGCCTCAGAAATTCAAATTCCTGAACCCGAGTTGCCGATTTGTGAAGAATGGAATACCATGAAAAAATTAAAGCTCGAAAAAGAAGTGGTTGGCATCTATATCTCAGGCCATCCGTTAGATGATTTTAAAACAGAAATACAAACTTTTTGTAGAAACTCACTAAGTGATTTTTACCAGCTTGAGAAGTTTGTGAACCGCGAAATGATTTTTGCGGGGGTGATTACTGATATTCAACATCGGGTGACTTCCCAAAATGTGGGATGGGCCATTTTTACAGTAGAAGATTACAATGATTCCTATACTTTTAGAATCTATAAAGAAGAATACCTACGATTCCGCCATTTATTGATCAATAATGGTTTTATTTATGCCAAAGTCATCGTAAGAGAAGGTTTTGTAAATAAAGAAACCGGGCAACGAGGAGAACCGCGTATTAGTTTTGTAAAAATAGAAATGCTTCAAGAAGTTCTAGAAAATAATTCTAAACGCATTACCATACAGTTACACTTAAATTCTTTGACTCAAGCACGGGTGGAAACCCTTAAGAAATTACTTTCTAAACATCATGGGACACAGCCCTTAGAGTTTTTCTTTGTAGAAACAGAAGAGAATGTCCGCCTTCAATTGCGTAGTAAAAAGCATCAAGTTAAAATCTCCCAGCACTTGTTAGAGGACTTACAAACAGAAAATTTTAACTTTAAATTAAATTAACTTATAAAGAGAAATAATATGCAAATAGTTAAATTTGATGAAGTTTGACCTCATTATAAAGAGATAAATACGTAACTTTGTATAACTAAATAAAAAAGATATTATGGCATTAGAAATCACAGATGCTACTTTTGAAGAAGTAGTACTAAAAAGCGATAAACCAGTTATGGTTGACTTTTGGGCTGAGTGGTGTGGACCTTGCCGTATGGTAGGCCCCATTATGGAAGAGCTTAGCAACGAGTATGCCGGCAAGGCTGTTGTAGGAAAAGTCGATGTAGACAATAACCAGCAATTTGCTGCCAAATACGGAATCAGAAACATTCCTACCGTTTTAGTTTTTAAAGACGGAGAAGTGGTAGGAAGACAAGTCGGTGTGGCACAAAAAAGCACTTATGCAGAAGCTTTAGATGCCCTCTTATAAGAATACGTAAAACTTTAAATTTAACAAAAAGGTTTGGCTCAGAGCCGAACCTTTTTTAATTTAGTCAAAAAATTTTGAAAGAAAATGACAATCAAAACCAATAAAGTACAAGACGCTATTGACAAGCAGTTGTTGAGCGAGCGTAAAATATTTCTGTGGGGGCAAGTCGATGATAAATCGGCTAAACATGTGGTTGATCGCCTACTGTATTTAGACTCTCAAGGCAATGAAGACATCCAGTTGTACATCAATAGTCCTGGAGGGTATATCACTTCCGGATTTTCTATTTATGACTGTATTTTGTCTTTAAAAAGTGATGTTTCTACCATTTGTACCGGTTATGCAGCTTCCATGGGCTCTATACTGCTTTCGGTAGGAAAAAAAGGCAAGCGATTTATTCAACCACACGCTCGGGTGATGATTCATCAGCCCAGTGGCGGAGCACGAGGGCAAGCCAGTGATATCGAAATCACTGCTCAAGAAATTTTAAAAATCAAAGAGCTTACAGCAAAATTATTAGCTGAAAACTGCGGCTTGCCGGTGGAGCGAATTTTGAAGGATTTTAACCGCGATCATTGGATGAACGCCGAAGAATCCATAGAATACGGTATAGTAGATGCTATTCTTTAAAGTATAAATAAATAAAGCCTGACTTCCAGGCTTTATTTTTAGTTTAGAAAATCACTTGGATATACAAACTCAAATAAACCAAATTTCAGGAATTCAAAATCTTGAACTACTGGCACTACAGGTGGTAGAAGGCTTTATCTCGGGTTTGCACAAAAGTCCTTTTCACGGATTTTCTGCAGAATTTGCGGAACACAAGGTGTATAATTCCGGGGAAAGTACTCGTCATATCGATTGGAAATTATACGCCAAAACCGATAAGTTGTATACCAAGCACTACGAAGAGGAAACCAACTTGCGTTGTCACTTGATTATAGATAACTCTTCGTCTATGCATTACCCAGCAATTACAACTTTCCATTTGGATCATCTCAATAAAATTGCGTTTTCTTGTGTAGCAGCAGCAACCATTATGGCTTTGCTAAAAAAGCAAAGAGACGCTGTAGGCTTAAGTGTTTTTTCAAATGAATACGAATATTATGCTACGGAAAAAAGCAGTGAACGGCACCACCACATGCTGTTAGACCAGCTTCATAAAGCTATGGAAAAACCGGTGACCGAAAAAACTACGCATACTTATACCTTTTTACATCAAATTGCCGAAAAGATGAAAAGAAGGTCGTTGGTGTTTTTGTTCTCGGATTTGTTTCAAGATGAGGTCGAAGAAGAAAAACTTTTTGAGGCACTTCGTCATTTAAAATACAACAAACATGAGGTGGTTTTATTTCATACCATAGATAAGAAAAGGGAATGGCTTTTTGACTTTGATAATCACCCTCGAAAATTTGTGGATGTTGAAACCGGAGCCCATTTAAATCTTTATCCGGATACCATTAAAGAAAACTATCAAAAAGCGGTTTCTAGCTATTTTCAAAAACTGAAGTTGAAGTGCGGCCAATACCGTATTCACTATATAGAAGCTGATATACAAGCCGGTTTTTCGAGAATACTTACCGAATTTTTGGTGCAACGACAAAAAATGGTATAAACTATTCAAGCCAATACTTCTTTCTACAAAAAAAGCCCTCTATCCCCGAAGGGAATGAAAGCTTCTCATTTGGCTCTACTACAAGCCTTTCCCGAAACAAGTTCGGGACAACACAACTTCTTTAAGAAGCGGTCTGGACGGGACTCGAACCCGCGACCCCCTGCGTGACAGGCAGGTATTCTAACCAACTGAACTACCAGACCAAAAATTTTAAGAACTCAATAGTTGCTTTAAATATGCCGTTTAAAGCGAGGGCAAATATACACTACATTTTTTTTTACACAAACTATTTTTCAAAAAAGTGTGTATTATTCTTTCAGCAGCATGTAGGCTCTTGAAAAATATGTAATTTTGCTTTTCTCAAAAGTAGAAAATTATGTCACAAGAAGAAAAATCACTGAATTTTATTGAACATATAATTGAAGATGATTTAAAAAATGGCTTAGATCGCCAATTTTTGCGATTTCGATTTCCTCCCGAGCCGAATGGTTATTTACATGTGGGCCACGCTTCAGCAATCTGTTTGAATTTTGGCTTGGGGCTCAAATACCAAGCACCTGTTAACCTGCGTTTTGATGATACCAATCCCGTTAAAGAAGAACAAGAATTTGTAGATGCTATCAAAAAAGATATTTCTTGGTTAGGATTTACCTGGGAAAACGAGTGTTATGCCTCCGATTATTTTCAACAATTATACGACTGGGCGGTACTTTTGATTAATAAAGGCAAGGCTTATGTCGATTCACAAACGTCCGAACAAATGGCTACCCAAAAAGGTACTCCTACTATTCCCGGAACTGAAAGTCCGTTTCGCAATCGCTCGGTAGCAGAAAACCTAAGCCTTTTCGAAAAAATGAAAAACGGCGAATTCCCGGAAGGCACTCATGTCTTGAGAGCTAAAATTGATATGGCTTCCCCCAATATGCTGATGCGGGATCCGGTCATGTATCGAATTTTACATAAAGAGCACCACCGCACCGGTAGTACTTGGAAAATTTATCCCATGTACGACTGGGCCCATGGAGAGAGTGACTATTTAGAACAGATTACGCATTCGTTATGTACCCTAGAGTTTTTGCCTCACCGTGAATTATACGACTGGTTTTTAGATCAAATTTATGATTCTAATAAAATTCGTCCAAAGCAACGGGAGTTTGCTCGCCGAAATTTAAGTCATACGGTAGTCAGCAAGCGGAAATTACTTCGTTTGGTACAAGAAGGCGTAGTGAGCGGTTGGGATGATCCCAGAATGCCTACTATTTCAGGCATGCGCCGAAGAGGGTATACCCCGGCCTCCATCCGCAATTTTGCCGATAGTATTGGTATTGCCAAAAGAGAAAATATTGTTGATATAGCGCATTTGGAGTTTTGTGTACGTGAAGACCTCAATAAAGTCGCTCCTCGAGTGATGGCGGTTCTAGACCCCATCAAAGTAGTTATTACGAATTATCCGGAAGATCAAACCGAGTGGCTCGAAGCCGAAAACAATCCCGAAGATCAGACAGCCGGTTATAGAAAAATTCCATTTTCCAGAGAACTTTACATAGAGAGAGAAGATTTTAAGGAAGAAGCCAGTAGAAAATTCTTTAGACTGTCTTTAGGAAAAGAAGTGCGACTCAAAAATGCTTATATCATCCAAGCCAATGAGGTCGTCAAGGATGCTGCGGGGAATGTCTTGGAAATTCACTGTACCTATGATCCCGATAGTCGCAGCGGAAGTGGTACTGAAGCCTCCATGCGTAAAGTAAAAGGTACCCTGCACTGGCTTTCTATTGCTCATGCCGTACCCATACAAGTGCGGCTCTACGATCGCTTATTTATGGTTGAATCTCCGGATACCGATAAAGACAAAGACTTTATGGAGTACCTCAATCCCAATTCCCTACAAGAAATACAAGGTTTTGGCGAACCATCCTTGCAGGAAGCTCAGCCAGAAGAGGTGTTTCAGTTTCAACGATTGGGATATTTTGTAGTAGATAAAGATTCGAGTGATAAACAATTGATCTTTAATAAAACCGTGGGATTGCGTGATTCTTGGAATACTCAAGAAGTAGGCTAAATAGTTACCATGGATACGCTACAATTAAGGAAAACTGCCGCTTTTTGAATTTTTTATTTAAATTATTAACTTGTTGTTAACTATATGTCTGATTATTTGATGTTATATTTGAAATAATTAACATTAAATGATAAATAGTTATGTCGAACAACACAGGGCAAACGCTTATAGCACTACTAACCGGTGCAGCTATAGGAGCGGGAATTGCCATTCTTTACGCACCGGACAAAGGAATTAACACAAGAAGAAAAATCAGAAAGGAATCCAAACGTTTGCAGCGTGATCTGGAAAGTAAAATCGACCATGTAAAAGAGGCAGTGGGAAGTAAAGCTTCCAAAGTTAAACAAACAGTTTCTGACCGACTGGAAGAGGTAGTTTCAGACGCAAGCTACAAAGCAGATGATGTTTTAGAGGCTTTAGAAGAAAAGCTTAAAGCATTAAAAGCTCAAAATGCTAAACTTCAGAAAAAATAACCAAAAATAATTAGTTGTGTTTGAAAAAATAACCAATAATATAGACGCCCTTCAAGAGGCCTTTCAGTCCTATCTAAAAAGTAACCTCGAATTTTATAAATTAGATATATTTAAGCGACTTACAAAGTCTACTATATCAATTTCTCGAGTATTGATTTTAGGAGCGATTGCCTTTTTGATATTTACTTTTATGTCTTTTGGATTGGCTTTTTTAATAGGTGAAGCGCTGGGTAATAACAGTTATGGATTCTTTATCATGGGTGGATTTTATATCATCGTATTTATAATTACTGCTATTATAAGTCGTAAGAAGCTCGAAAAAGTAATTCTTAAAAGCGCCTCACGTATCTTTTTTGACGACTAAAAATATGTACTATGAAGTATTTTGTTTCTTTTGAAGAATTAGACCGAGAGCTTGATATTCGGAAAACCGAAGTGGCCATCAGTCGGCGAAAGTTGGAGTTACACACTTCAGCGCTCAAAGAGTCGATAACGCCCAATAACTTTTTGTTAAAAATGGGGTTTCGAGTTGCCAATCATTTTGTGATGGGGCGATTACTCAAGAGAATATTGCCTTTTATGTAAAATAAAATAGCTGTCTAATAGATTGCTAATTCCAATCAGACGGTTTCGATGAAACCATATTTGAAACTTTCGAGTTTTATTACTCTAAGTCTCGGCCTGATAAAGAAGTAGTAACTTATTAGACAGTTTTTTTTTATAGATCTTCTAAGTCTGAATCTCTTTTAGAACTTGATTTTTTTGAGGTTACCGATTGACCTTTCCTTAATTTTTCACCAATCATATTAGAAGCTGCAAACGAGGCTACCATTTGGTTGAGCATGTCACTTCCAGCTTGTGGTGAATTAGGCAATAATATAAGATTCGAGTTGGTTTCTTCTCCTAAGGATTGTAGGGTGTCGTAATGTTGAGTAACCACGATTAAAGCAGAAGCTTCTTGGGAGTTAATTCCTACATTGTTCAGTACGTTAACACTTTCCTCAAGTCCTCGAGCTATTTCGCGACGTTGGTCAGCAATACCTTGTCCTTGAAGACGTTTACTTTCGGCTTCGGCACGGGCTTTGGCCACAATTTTAATACGTTGTGCTTCGGCTTCAAATTCGGCTGCCGTTTTTTCGCGTTCAGCAGCATTAATACGATTCATCGCATTTTTTACTTGCACATCCGGATCGATATCAGTGATTAGGGTATTGATTATATCATACCCGTATCGAGTCATAGCTTCATTGAGTTCTTTTTTAACGGCAATAGCAATATCGTCTTTCCGCTCAAACACATCGTCCAGTTTTAGCTTTGGCACCTCCGCACGAACCACGTCAAAGATGTATGAAGTGATTTGGTCATGGGGATATTCCAGTTTGTAAAAAGCATTGTACACATTTTCTTCGATTACTTTAAACTGTACCGAAACTTTAAGTTTTACAAATACATCGTCTTTGGTTTTGGTTTCGACAATGACATCCAGCTGTTGGACTCGGAGGTTGATTCTACCCGCGACTCGGTCAAAAATGGGAATTTTAAGCTGTAAACCCGATTTTCTAACACTTACGAATCTTCCAAAACGCTCTACAATGGCAGCAGTTTGTTGTTTAACAATAAAAAAGGTTCCGAATAAAAGGAGTACGATAATGATTATTCCCGGAACTAGTAGTATATTTCCCATGATTTTATTTTTAAAATTTTGGCATTAAATTACAAAATTTAACGCTAACTTCGTGTAAACTAAAAAAAATAAATTTGAAAAATATTGCGCTCCTTTCCATTGTATTTACCCTCTTTTATTATTCAACAAGTTATACCCAACGAAATTTTAACGAATTTAATCTCATCGGTCTTTCCGGTGGTTTGAATTGGTATTCCATAACAACCGACAATTTAATTGTAAAAACGGGTACTAGTTTTACGGGCGGTTTCCAAGTGCGGGGTAATGTGTACAACAACTGGGATATGCTTTATGGCATTAGTTTTCACAACCACAGTATGGGAATTTCCTTAAAAGAAAATGCCCAGTCAACCAATCATCTTTTTGTGAACCACGATCAAAAAGCGGTGCAATTATCTGTTTTATTGGGCTATAAAATTATCCGGGAGCACTTGAGTCTGGAGGCTGGTCCGGTTTTAAGTGTCAACGGAAAATTACAACACAATAACGACCAATACGAAAACTATATCGTAGATGGATATACTGCGCTAACTTCTAAGCAATTAGAAGATATTTCTCCAGTGAATTTTCACTTAGCTGCCGGAATAACTGCCGGTTTACGAAATTTCAGAGTTTTTGCTCAGTACCAATACGGGGTGACTAATATGCTGGGCAAGCTCAATGGAAAAGCTCCGGAGTTAACCGATTTTAAAGGCCATAGTAAGGTGTTTTCCGTGGGAGTAACCGGATATTTTTAAAAATTAATCCATCCCGTCATCCTCGTCCTCCAGGGGCAGCTCGTCTGGGGTTTCAACCTCGTCGGTTTCATCCACAAAGGAGTCCTCAAAATCGTCTTCTTCGAAATTCTCCATCGTACGGGCCAACTTAGTGCTAACTTTAACTAAATAAATAGTGTCTTCCGTACGCACTTCCACGCATTCTACAATTTCTCCTTGGGCATTTTTAAATGAAATAATGCTTAAATCGTCATAGCCGTCCGGATATTTTTCAACCAGTAGTTTAAGAATTTCGGGGGTTAACTTTTTGTAATCAACGATAATACGCTTCATAAGAATCGGTCAATTTTTACATATCCAATATATACGCAAATATAAGAGGCGCAACAATTGTTGCATCACTTTCTATAATAAATTTTGGGGTATCTATACCTAATTTTCCCCAGGTGATTTTTTCATTGGGTACTGCCCCTGAATACGAACCGTAACTGGTGGTAGAATCAGATATTTGGCAGAAATAACTCCAGAAGGGTGTGTCGGTACGTTCTAAGTCTTGGTAGAGCATAGGTACTACACAAATGGGGAAATCACCAGCAATACCCCCACCAATTTGGAAAAATCCAATACCGTTTGAAGGTTCTGTTTTGGTATTTTGGGTGTACCAGTCTGCTAAAAAGGCCATGTATTCTATACCACTTTTCATGGTACTGGCTTTAAGTTCTCCTTTAATGACATAGGAAGCAAAAATATTTCCCATCGTACTGTCTTCCCATCCGGGAACTACCATCGGTAGGTTTTTTTGAGCAGCCGCATACATCCAAGAATTTTTGATATCTATTTCGTAATAGGGTTCTAATACTCCCGACAGCAGTAATTTATACATAAATTCGTGGGGGAAATAGCGTTCGCCATTCTCTTCGGCATCTTTCCATATTTTATATATGTGTTTTTGCAATCTTCTAAATGCTTCTTCTTCCGGAATACAGGTATCTGTAACTCGGTTGAGTCCTTTTTCTAATAAGGCCCACTCTTGTTCGGGAGTTAGGTCGCGGTAGTTGGGGACTCTTTCATAATGGCTGTGAGCTACTAAATTCATTAAATCTTCTTCTAGATTAGCTCCTGTACAGGAAATGATATGTACTTTGTCTTGACGAATCATTTCGGCAAATATTTTACCCAATTCGGCAGTACTCATGGCACCCGCCATAGTCACCATCATTTTAGCTCCTTGTTGAAGTTGGGCTTCATATCCTTTAGCAGCATCCACCAAAGCTGCCGCGTTAAAATGTAAGTAATACTTTTCGATAAATTGTGAAATAGGGCCTTTAGTCATCTTCGTCTTCTTTTTTATAGTTTTCGTATTTAAATTTATAAGCTAACATTTTGTAATAGAGTTTGGCTGCCAGAAAATCAGATGATTTTTCTTGGGGGTTGGGGCAAAGCTCTACAATATCAAACCCCACTACATTTTTCTTTTTAAAGATAAGTTTTAAAAACTCGAGGGTTTCGTACCAAAATAATCCTCCGGGTTCAGGAGTGCCGGTTGAAGGGAGAATGGAGGGGTCAAATGCATCCAAGTCGATGGTGATAAATACATCGTGTGTCATTTGAGCTACTGCATCTTCCATCCAGTCATCGTAATTTACTAAATCATGTGCAAAGTAAGTCTGATTTTCATCCAGGTGTTCCATTTCTGAAACATCCATAGAACGGATACCAACTTGGATTAAATTGGTGGTTTTGCTGGCTTCATATACGGCACAAGCGTGATTGCATTTAGACCCTTGGTATTCGGGGCGTAAATCAGTATGGGCATCTAACTGCACCACTGTAAGGTTTTTAAACTGTTCTCTAAATGCTCGAATGCTTCCAATACTAATAGAGTGCTCACCACCAAATAAAGTGACAAATTTGTCTTGTTGTATGTAATTTTTAGTGGTTTTATAAACAGCTTCTACCATTTTTTCGGGAGAGCTGTTTTCAGAAACCGGAGGAGTTAAATAAATCCCTTTGCGATAGGGTTCGCTGCGGGTTTCTATATCAAACAGTTCCATGTTGTCGGAAGCGTTCAAAAAGGCTTCCGGTCCTTTGTCGGCTCCTTTTTGCCAAGTGCTGGTTCCGTCGTAGGGAACAGGAATCAAAACTACACGTGCGCTATCTAAGCGGGCGTATTTGTCGGGGATATCCGCATAATTTCTTTTAGTCATTGTAACCTAAAATATTTAAAAAATCATCACTGTTTTGTTCCTCTCGAAACAATCGGGTGGTTATCTTTCCATCTGCATCCCGGTCTATTAAAATATGTTTTGGGGAAGGGATCAGACAGTGCTGTAAGCCGCCATATCCACCAATAGTTTCTTGGTATGCACCAATGTTGAAAAAACCGATATAAAGCGGACGGTCTTTGCGGTATTTGGGTAAGTAAATACCATTCATATGTTGTTCACTATTGTAATAATCGTCACTATCACAGGTCAATCCTCCTAATAATACCCGCTCGTATTCATCGTTCCATCGATTGATAGGCAACATAATAAAGCGTTTGCTAATAGCCCATGTATCGGGTAAGGTAGTAATAAACGACGAATTTATCATGTTCCATTTCTCCCGGTCATTTTGTTGTTTTTGATATAAGACCTCATAAATGGCTCCCCCACTTTCCCCAACAGTAAAACTGCCAAATTCGGTAAAAATATGTGGCGGTGGAACTTCTTCATTTTCACAGAAACCCTTGATTTGATTGATAATCTCTTCCACCATATACGCATAATCAAAATCAAATCCCAAAGAACTTTTAATCGGAAAACCTCCCCCTATGTTTAAGCTATCCAAGGTCGGACACACTCTTTTGAGCTGTACATAAACTTGTAAACACTTAAGCAATTCATTCCAGTAATAAGCCGTATCCCGAATGCCTGTGTTTATAAAAAAATGAAGCATTTTTAACTCAATCTTACGGTCATCCCGGATTTGTCGGTTATAAAAAGGCAAAATGTTTTTGTACCCTATTCCTAATCGGGATGTATAAAACTCAAATTTAGGTTCTTCCTCCGAGGCAATTCGAATCCCGATTTTGTATTTTCTTTTAATTTTTTCAGAAAGTAATCCGATTTCCTCATAGTTATCAATGATCGGAATACAGTTGCGATGGCCACTATTTATGAGATTGGCAATGTTGTCAATATATTTGTCCCGCTTAAATCCATTGCAGATAACAAAAGTTTTATTGTCTATTTTACCATCTTCTTTGAGTTTGTTGACGATATCTATATCAAAAGCCGATGAGGTTTCTATATGGATATCATTTTTAAGCGCTTCATGAAGTACGTGTTCAAAGTGCGAACTTTTAGTACAATAGCAATAGTAGTATTTGCCGGGATATTTATTTTTTTTTATCGATGTCCGAAACCAGTTTTTGGCACGATTGATATTTTCAGATATCTTAGGGAGGTAAGTAAATTTAAGGGGGGCACCGTATTGATCTACCAGTTCCATCAAGTCGATACCGTGAAATAATAGCTCATTGTCTTCCAAGGTAAATTCTTCCTGAGGAAAGTAAAACGTTTGGTCTATTAGGTCTATATACTTAGTTTTCATTATTGTTTTAAAATTTCTGTATGGTTATAAATAAAAACAACTGGGATCTGGTTGGTGGAAAGTTTTTATAAAAACAATAATGGACGTTTCAAATACGGATTGGAGGTAAAATAGTACTAAAAGATGAATAAATACTGGTATTTAAAGATGCAATCAACTGAATCATTTTAAGCTTTATCAAGACATCGAATTTCGGGTTTTCACCAAAATTTATAAATATAAATTTATATTTATAGAAATTGTTCATTCTCAGCTGACGTGCATAAAAGGTGTTTATTTTAGGGTACAAATGAAATCAAAAAAAACGAATTTCAAAACTATGATTTCTTTTTTTTATTATTCAAGTTGACTAAATTAATAATTTCTTGTTTTGTAAGGGGTCTCCAACGTCCTCGAGGCAAGTCTTTTTTGGTCAGTCCGGCATACGAAACCCGGTCCAGTGCCTTAACTTCATACCCCAGTTCTCGAAACAATCGGGTGACTATATTTTGGCGGTTACTTCGTAATTCCAAACCAATTTGATTCTTGGGCGCATTTTCTATATACGAAATCTCGTCTACCAGTACTTTCTTTTGATCGACAAACACCCCTTCTTGAATCTTTACAAAATCTTCATACAGTAAGTTTTTGTCGAGGGTAACTTGAAAAATTTTGCGAACCAACAAACCACTGTCGGTGTATTTTTTGATAAAATCATGGTCGTTGGTGAACAACAATAAACCGGTATAGGAACGATGCATACCACCCACCGGAAACAATCTATATTTTGATGCTGAGGCCATTAAACTCAAGGCCGATTTCTCAAAATTTTCAGCTTTCGTAGATAAATCAAATCCTTTGGGTTTGTTCAGTAAGTAATATTCTTTTTTTTCGGGAGTAATTATTTTGCCGTCAAATTTAACTTCATCTCCCGGTTGTACTTTATAACCCAGTTGGGTGACGGGTTTGTTATTGACCCAAACCGCTCCTGCTTCGATGTAAATGTCGGCTTCCCTACGGGTACAAATTCCCGCATTGGCTATGTATTTGTTTAAACGTATACCTGAATCTCCACCACCGATTGGATTAGTCGATGGAACCGGTTTTTTTGGTCCCTTCGGTTGGGAGACTCGGTGCGGAGTCGCAGAACCCGCTTTGGGTGAAACATTTTTTCGTGAGGGTGACTTGGCCATAATTTTTTTAGCAAAAGTACTAGTTTTCTACACCAAACTATAACAATTTCCGAACCAAATAATCAGCTTCAAATAATGCGATGCTTAAAATACCTGCTAAAATAATTCCTTTTAATAAAGTATGTACGATGATGTATTCTTTTCGTTGCTTAGCTAACCATAGATAAACGGTCACTACCGGAATTAATACTATGCTGGCATAAAAGTAATATTTCATATAGCCCACCGAAAAATGAAAAACCAATAACCCTGCCGGGAAAAGAGTACAGACGGCTAAACAAGTGAGTATAATTTTGGTGGTTTTTTCTCCATAAACCACCGGTATGGTCTTATAATTTTGTACAAAGTCCCCGCTTAAATTAGCTAAATCTTTAGCTATAATTCGCATAAAGATTAACAAGTATAAAAACAGTGCATGGACCCAAACTAGCGGAGCTAAGTTTTGGTAATACATAAAAATGGCAAAAAAAGGGGTGATAGTTAAAACGGATGCTGTAAAATTGCCGATAAAGGGATATTTCTTTAGCTTGTGTGAATAAAACCATAGCGTAAAAATATAGGCCGAGAAAAATAGTACCGCCTGAAAAGAAATGTAACTCGCTAAGATAACAGCGATAAAATTGAGTATAAAGTAGACCGAAAGCTTGGTGTTTTGACTGGTATAATTATCAAGAAAAGTTTTGGCCGGTCGATTAATGATGTCTTTTTCGGCATCGTAAAAGTTGTTGATAATATAGCCGGCAGCAATAGCTACTGCCGAAGCAACCACAATGACAAAGAGTTTACTGTCAAAGAGTACTTGATGCCAGGGCAAGTTGGGGGCTAAAATGTAGATACTAGCCAGGTATTGTGCAAACACCAAGATCAATATATTATACCCTCGAATAACCGAGAATAGGCTCAGTATTTTGAGCAACAGCCGTTTGCTTTTAAAGGTTGAGAAAAACATAGTTGATCCCCAAAGATACACAGTGTGATTTACATGGTTATTAAAAACGAGTAACTTCCTTTAAGATTCGAAACTGCAAGTTCTATATTGGGTAGGAGTAAGCGAGTTGTTAGTGTATCTTTTCAGCACTCATTAAATGCGTATGACCTAATTGTAGTCACTATATATTTCGCGAAAGCGAAACAAAAAAATTTAAAAATGATAGACGACTTCTAATTTATGTCCTTGGAGTGCTTTTTGAGCTTTCTCTAAATCTTCTGTAAAGCCCAAAATATAGCCGCCGCCACCTGATCCGCATAGTTTCAAATAGTATGCATTGGTATCAATGCCTTGTTTCCACAACTCATGAAACTTTTGTGGAATCATGGGCTTGAAGTGATTCAAGACTACGTTGGATAGTTTTTTGATGTTGGCAAACAACGATTTTACATCGCCTTGAAGGAAATTATCAACGCAGGCATCGGTGTGTTTTACAAATTGGTTTTTAAGTATTTTGCGAAAACCCTCCTGCTTCATGTTTTCCATAAAAATTTGCACCATGGGGGCGGTTTCACCACTGGATCCACTGTCTAATAAAAAAACGGCTCCCTTGCCTTTTTGAGACTGTGAAGGGATGCCGGTGGGCTCGATATGCTCCGGGGAATTGATGAGGATGGGTAAGCTAAGATAGCTATTAAGCGGGTCTAATCCGGAAGACTTTCCGTGGAAAAATGCTTCCATCGCCGCAAAGATGGTTTTTAATTGCAATAATTTTTCACGGGTCAAGTTTTCCAAGACGGTGATCTTGTTATGAGCGTATTTATCATAAACCGCAGCTACTAAAGCACCACTACTTCCCACGCCGTATCCCTGTGGAATACTGCTGTCAAAATATAAGCCCTCGGCAATGTCCTGCTTCATTTGCTCTAAGTCGAAAGTAACCAAGGTAGGTTGCTGTTGTTGTAACTCTTCTAGGAACTGAGCAAATCGCTCCAAAGTTTTATTGGATTTATGTGTCGAAACGGTATGGTGGGGATCGGTTTTTAAAGCTCCTTTATAAAAGTTATAAGGAATAGACAAACCTTTGGAATCTTTGATGATACCATACTCACCAAACAAAAGGATTTTAGAATAAAATAGGGGACCTCTCATAATTAAAACTGGTCAATATTATAACTCAGCTAGATAATTTAATACAAAGATAGTGAAGAGATTGAATCTCGTGTTAATAAGTTGTGAAATTACTTAAAAAACACACCTAGATTTTCCCCAAAAAGAAGATGAAGAAAATTATTAATACCGCATTTTTTGATAATCTATTAACTGTTTTCTGTTAAAATACGTAAAATGCAAATCAATAATGATAAAGTTTTGTTATTAATTTAAAAGTTTTTATTTTTCTAGAAAATTAGTAATTATGAAGAGGATTTTAATGACGGCTGGATTTACTATTTTATTTTTCTCAATTCATAGCCAAACGACAATTGTCATATGGGATTTTGAAGACCAAACTACCCAACCTGCGGAAGGCGATGGGGTGATGGAGTTGGTAGGAGGTGTGGTAGAAGCCTCAACAGCTTATCCGCAGGGGACGGGTGGTAGTGGTAGTTATGCGTATGGAACCACTGGGTATCCACCTCAGGGCACCCATTCCGGTACAGCCGGAATTCAATTTACTTTAAGTACCTTGGGCTTTGAGGATATTCATGCAGGTTTTGCTGTACGAGGTTCAGATACGGCCTCCAAATGGGCGGAGTTTCAATACTCGATAGACCAAGGTACTACTTGGGTGACCGTTCAAGACAATGAAGGTTTATTTAACAATGGGTGGCAGGGCACTTATGAAATACTCCTTCCGGAAGAAACTGCGCAACAAGAGGTGTTACAATTTCGCATTGTGACTATTTTTGAACCGGGCACTGAGGAATATCAACCTATAGGTTCTGGAAATTATGGGACCTCAGGTACCTTGCGGATTGATGATGTGATTTTTTTCTCATCGAATCCTATCTACGAGTTGTATGCTATGCTAAAAAACGACCGTGCTAAAAACAAACTTTCTGAAAAAACTAAAATTTGACTAACGAAAACCAAATATTAAAATTATATTTTTGCAAAATTGAATATTTTGAATAAATGAAAAATTTAAGCATACAGGAACGAGAATTTTTAATGGAATGTTTAGCCAACGGTTCAACAATTCCTGATGATTTTAGAGAAAAACTTTTTCCAACAACACATAAAGAATATGAACTTCGTTACGCAGGAAAAATGCGTAAAGAGGACATTTTAGCTGACCAAGATGGAACTTTTGCTGTGCCTTTGCAAGTAGAGAAAATTTACAACGGAGAGAGAGAAAAGTTTAAAGATGATTGGAGAAATATGCTTGTTTTTGGAGATAATTTACAATTTCTAAAAACACTTTACAAAAACGAAGACCCACTTATAAAAGACAAAGTAAAGGGAAAAGTGAAACTAATTTATATTGACCCTCCTTTTGGAACTGCTTCAGATTTTGAAGGAGATAACGGGCAAAAAGCATACACTGATAAGTCGAAAGATGCGGATTTTGTAGAATTTATAAGAAGAAGATTGATAGTAGCCAAAGAACTACTTTCTGATGATGGTTCTATGTATATTCATTTAGATTGGAAAAAAGCACATTACATTAAGGCAATATTAGACGAAATTTTTGGAGAAAATAATTTTAGAAATGAAATTATATGGACATATACAGGACCTTCTGCACCAGGACAAAAACAATTTTCTAGAAAGCACGATGTTATATTTTGGTATACAAATTCTACTACAAAATGGATTTTCAATAAAGACGATGTAAGAATTCCTTATCATAACTCGACAGCAGGGAAGTTTGAAAGTGAAGGAACAGGATTTGGAGGTGCAACAGCTGATTTATCATTAGGGAAAATTCCAGAAGATTGGTGGTATTTACCTATTGTATCAAGAATTAGAACAGAAATTTTAGGTTATCCAACACAAAAACCAGAAAAATTATTAGAAAGAATTATTAAGGCAACTACAAATGACGGTGATTTAGTTTTGGATTTTTTTGGAGGAAGTGGAACAACTTGTGCAGTTGCCGAAAAATTAGGAAGAAAATGGATAAGTTGCGATATTGGCAAATACAGTTTTTATACTCAACAAAAAAGACTTCTAACCATACAAGACAGTAAAAGTTTAGAAAATCCAAAACAGAAGTATGGTAAATTAGCTAAAACTTTTGTAACCGTAAATACAGGTATTTACGACCTAAAAAAAATGCAAGAACTCAACCAAGACAAATATATTGAGTTTGTATTGCAATTATTTGAAGTTACACCAAAGAAGCAAACTAAAAAAGGATTTGCATTTCACGGAGAAAGAAAAGACGGTTATCCTGTAATTGTTTGGGATTATTGGAATAATAAAGAAAGTAATTTAGATATTTTCTTTTTAGAAAATTTACACCAAACTTTAGGTAAAAGTGTTTCAAAAAGGGTTTATATTATAGCACCAGCAAACGCAGTAGATTTTATTAGTGATTTTCACGAGTTAGATGATATTCGCTATTATTTTCTAAAAATTCCTTATCAAATTATAAAAGAATTACACCCAAAAGATTTTGCGAAAATTAGACAACCCAAAAGCAAAAATAAAGTCAATGATTTAGATAATGCAATTGGTTTTCACTTTAGTTTACAACCAGAAGTTGAAGCAACTTTTGAAAATGATAAATTGGTAATTAAAAAATTCGTTTCAAACTTTAGAGAGGAAGAAACCAATAAAGAATTAGAAAACTTTGAAAGTTTAAGTATGGTTGTTATTGATAATAATTATATTGAAAAAGATGGTTTTATAATGAGTGATTGTATTTTTAGTGAAGATATTGAAAGTGTGCAAAGCACACTTCAAATTCCACTTCAAAATACTGGAGATAACATTTGTGTCATTTTCATTGATATTTATGGTAATGAATTTAAGCAAGTTATTAAAACTAAATAAACGATGGCAGGAAAGAAAATTTTTAATACGCAGGATTTAGTTTTAAAAGTAAACGACAAGAATTTTGACCCAATAAAATTTCCTTTAGATGAATGGGAACGCTTTTTGGATGTACTTTGCCAAAACAGAGAATATCAAAAAGAAGCAATTAAAACTGCAATTCATTATTTGCTTTCGACCAAATACAATACTATTGAAGATTTGGTTAAAGAAAACTATAAAATCAATTATCATTTACAAGAAAGATATAGAACAGAACAAGAATACTTAAAGAAAATACAATTACCAAATAAACTTTCTGCTTGTTTAGATTTAGCTACAGGGACAGGAAAAAGTTTTGTAATGTATGGTATTGCACAAATTGCATTGGGATTAGGTATTGTAGATAAAGTTTTGGTTTTAGGTCCGCCAAGTTTAACGATTGAAAGAGAATTGACTAGAAAATTTGAGGAGCTTTCTACAAATCCAAGCTTAAAAAATGCAATTCCGTCGAGTGCAAAAGTTAGTAATCCAACAATAATAAATGCAGACCAAACCATAAAAGATAGTTGTATAGCTATTGAAAATATTAATGCTGTTTACTCAAAAACAGGTTCATCAATTTTTGACAGTTTAGCTTTTGGTAAAGGTGAAAGATGTTTAGTATTGAATGATGAAGTGCATCACGCATATAACAAAGTGGAGGGAAGAACAGCGGATAGTACAAGTATTAAAAAGTGGAAAGAATTTTTGTTAGACAGCACTTATCAATTTAAATATATTTTAGGTTTTACAGGAACTTCCTATATTGATAATGATTATTTCAATGATGTTATTTACAGATATTCATTGCGTTCTGCAATAGAAAATCGCTTTGTGAAAAGTGTAAATTATGTAGTCGAAAATGAAGATAGCAATGAAAATGAGAAGTTTCAGAAAATACTACAAAACCACAAACTAAACAAAGTGAAATATTCAAACTTAAAACCTCTGACAATTTTAATCACCAAAGATATTAAAGTTGCCAAACAATTAAAGACAAGATTAGTAGAATTTTTACACGAAAAAGGTGAAGGTTCAGAGGAATTTTTAAGCAATAAAAAAGTTTTATTGGTTACTTCCAACAAAGACCACAAAGCAAATGTTTTAAAATTACCCTATGTAGATGGACAAGAAGAACCTGTTGAGTGGATTATTTCTGTTGCGATGCTTACCGAAGGTTGGGATGTGAAAAATGTGTTTCAAATTGTACCAATGGAAGAAAAAGCATTTAACTCAAAACTTTTAATTGCACAAGTTTTGGGTAGAGGTTTGCGTATTCCAAATGGTTATCCAAATGCAGAAGTAACAGTTTTTAACCACGATAAATGGAGTGTAAGAATAAAAGATTTGATTGAAGAAATTTTGGAAATGGAAACCAAAATAAAAAACAGCCCAATTCTTGAGGGAGATAGAGCTAAATTTCATTTTACACTTCATAATTTGGATTATACAAAAGAGAAAAAAGAAGTTGAGATTGAAAAAGAAACCGAAATTTTCAATTACAAGGATTATATAACTTTTGTTGCCGAAACTTTTGAGCATAAGACAGATACAAAGTTTGTTAAAATCGGAGAAAAGGAATATAAAATGACTTATGAAATTGAGAAAGAAAAATTTTCAGTTTCAGAAATAGTCAATAAAATTTACGATGAATTTCAAATTAGAAAATTAGAAGGTATAATTTTAAAACTAAACGAAACAGAATATACAAGTGAGAATTTACCAAGTAAAGATGTAATTGAACAAGTCATTAAAAACTCTATGGAAAAGGTTGGAATGACAGGAGATTTTTTAGGTAAAAAAAACAGACAAGCTGTTTTTTCTGCCTTTAATACTTTGCTTCGTAAAAAACCAAAAAGTATTATTTTAACAAGAATTCCTAACTCTATAACGGAAATTAAAACACAAAATCGAGAACACGAAAGCGTTTCAGTTTTAGGTTTAAGAAGTGATTCAACTGTTTTTTATTCTGATGATTATGAAAACGAAATTGTAATCGCAGACACATTAATAGCATTCAATGAAATCAAAGAAGATATGTCTTTGCCTCGTTCTGCTTTTCAAGACAGTATAAATAAGTTTCTTTTCAAAACTCCAATTGATTTAGTTTTTACTTCTCGTGAACCTGAAAGAAAATTTGTAAGCGAATTAATTAAAAAAGAAAATGCTCAAAAATTAACAAGTTGGTTAAAATCTAATAATCAAAGTTTTTATTCTTTAGAGTATTCATTTACAAAAGGTTCACACACAAGTAGCCATTGGTTTAATCCAGACTTTTTCATTTTAATAGAAAAAGATGAATTTCAATATATTTCGGTCGTCGAAATTAAATCAGATAATGACAATAGCGATGAAAATAAAGCGAAAAACAAATACGCAATTGAACATTTTAACGAACTAAACAAACAACTTGAGGAAAAGGGGATTAAACAAAAATATATTTTCAACTTTTTAAGTCCAACAAATTACAGCGATTATTTCACATACTTACGTGACGAAAGACTTTTAGACGGAAAATACAAAAGCGAATTAGATATACAACTAACTGAATAACAACGAAATAACAAAGAAGCACAGCATACAACAGCACCTATACGCAAGTGGGGGTTCAGTACTTCGAATGAAAAATAAGTGCTAAATTTGAAGTGTAGTTCTTCGTAGGAAAGTTTGGTACAAGAAAGCCCCACCTGCGTATAGCTGCAAACCGTTATTGGTTACGGTATTTGATATTTTAGGAAATACTGTGATACCCGAACAACAGGTTTTTGAATCACTGGATGTCTCTAATCTAAAAAAAGGAATTTATTTGATTAAATTTACTTCGGACAATCAAACCTCCGTTCGGAAATTTGTAAAATAAATTCTTTATTTGATGTGGAAAAGCCCTTGTTACTACACAAGGGCTTTTTGATTTTGTATCTTTGAGGCGTTTTTAAAAATCTATGATACCCGATATTTTTTCAATTAAATCTCTAGAAGCTTTTGAAGAAGCCGCTTTTTTGGTGTTTGAATATCAATATACAAATAATGCGGTATATCGGTCGTTTTGTGATTTGTTATTTAAAAACCCCTCCGATATTGGATCTATTGAAAATATTCCCTTTTTGCCCATAGAGTTTTTTAAAACCCGAAAAATAATCAGTTCTTCAACACCCGTACAGCAAGTATTTACTAGTAGCGGCACCAGTGGTATGCAAACGGCTTCCCATTATATTACCGATCTTTCGGTTTATGAAAAAAGCTTTTTAAACGGTTTTTACCATTTTTTTGGCTCTCCGAATGAGTATATTATTATTGCTTTATTACCGTCTTATTTGGAAAGAGAAAATTCGTCTTTGGTTTATATGATGGATCGACTCATTCGAGAGTCTCAGCACCCCGAAAGTGGTTTTTTCTTAAATCAGTACGAAGAGGTGGCTGACAAGTTAAAACGTTGGGATGGGAAAGACCGAAAAATTTTGTTGGTAGGTGTTTCTTTTGCTTTACTAGACTTGGTAGAAAAATTTAGCTTTTCACTGTCACATACAATCATCATGGAAACTGGTGGGATGAAAGGGAGACGAAAAGAACTGACCCGTGAAGAATTACATGACCAATTAAAAAAGGGATTTGGCGTGACGAAAATCTACAGTGAATATGGTATGGCCGAACTTTTGTCCCAGGCTTATTCGGTAGGGGATGGGATTTTTAAATGTCCCCCATGGATGCGGGTTTATACCCGGGATGTAAGAGATCCACTTAGCTTACAATCATCCGGGGGTATCAATGTGATAGATTTAGCCAATTATAATTCTTGTTCGTTTATTGCTACTCAAGATTTAGGCAACACCTATTCCGACGGTAGTTTTGAGGTGCTGGGGCGATTTGATCACAGTGATGTCAGGGGGTGTAACTTACTACTGGCGTAACTCTTTTTTTTTATATAAATAAAATGCAGGAAGTAACAGCAGTAACAAGATCGGTTGTATTAAAAACCTACGGATGTAAAAAAAGAAAGTAATTAATAGGTTGTTCCCTTCCATAAGGTTCCATAAGGTAAAGTACAAACCGATCAATACAATCCATAAAATTCCATAAATTAATGCTGAAAAGCGAAGAACCTCTCGGTTGTTAAAAACTCCATACAAAATCAGTAAGGAGCAAATGGTGTTTAACCAATATCGATAGGTAGTATCTACTATAAGCTGGAAGGTATTTACTTGTGGTAGAATAGCGGTGTGGTACTCTCCCTTAAAATAGTGTATCAGTGGATCCATAAACAGTGTTTGTTCATAAGCACGTATACCAATCAATAGGCCTATACCCACACAAACGATCAGAACTCGAACTATTAATTTCATGTTGGGGTCGATTTTCGAGTAATTTTTCGAATCCAAAATAGCCATAAGACAAAGACTACACTGTAAATAATTAAGGGAAAAATTATTTGGTGTAAAAGTTCTTGTTGTTCGGGCCATTTATAAATACCTATCGTTAAAAAGGCAACCCGAAAAAGATTCAGAACATAGATCAAAACTACTCCGGCAAAGATGTAAAGCAACGTGTCTCGAGCTTGTTGAGCCAATGCCAGGACGAAAGATAAAAAAAGAATAATCACACTAACGGCATTACAACCCTCCACCACTCGGATGAGGGCTTTACAATTTATGTGTAACAACATCGACCGATCATAAGGGCTGGGCGACAAGGAGGCCTCATAACCCAAACCCGTTAGTATGATCTCCGTTTGTCGCGCCACCATATGGGTGATATAATCCGGATAGTATTTTTCAGAAAAACCGAAATGCAAATACACCAAGTAAGCTCCGGTGAGTAGCAAATAGCTACCTAAAAAAATCAAAATAAAACGTCCGATGGGTCGGTATTTATTGAAGAGTGATTTCACAAGCTTGGTTCGACAGGGATGTAAGGTATTGGGTTGTTACTACTAAACAAAGATACGTGGAAATGTTTATAAAAAAGTGTTATTAAACAAGTTTACACACTTCTTTCCACCGTATCGTGGATAAATTTTTAGCATCTCAATTAAAGGATTCCCTTAATAAGATGTACCTTTGCCAGAAGACAAAAATTCAAATAAAAACAGCATATTATGTCACAGATTACCGACTCCTTTGGAACTTCAGAAGTATTAGAACAATTAGGAATCAAAGCTCAGAATCCTGGTACTTCTACGGGTGAGCAGTGGTTTTCATCCGGAGAAGAAATTAGTTCCTATTCTCCAGTAGATGGGAAGTTAATTGCTCGAGTTACTACCACCACTCAGGAAGATTACGAACGTGTAATTGCTACTGCTGCAACAGCCTTTAAAGAATGGCGACTTACGCCGGCACCCAAACGAGGAGAAATTGTACGGCAATTTGGTGAAGAGCTTAGGAGATTAAAAGAACCCCTGGGGAAGTTGGTTTCCTATGAAATGGGTAAATCTTATCAGGAGGGATTGGGTGAGGTCCAAGAAATGATTGATATATGTGATTTTGCTGTAGGCTTATCCCGTCAATTATACGGTGTGACCATCCACAGCGAACGACCCGGTCATCGTATGTATGAGCAATATCATCCGCTGGGAATTGTAGGAATTATCTCGGCCTTTAATTTTCCTGTGGCTGTTTGGTCCTGGAATACTGCCTTGGCTTGGGTGTGTGGGGATGTATGTGTGTGGAAACCCAGTGAAAAAACACCCCTCTGTGGTTTAGCATGTCAGCTAATAGCTGCTCGAGTTTTTAAAAATAACGGCTTGCCAGAAGGAATTAGCTGTTTGATCAACGGAGATTATCGGGTAGGTGAATTTTTAACTACCGATAGTCGCGTACCTTTAATTTCAGCTACAGGATCCACACGTATGGGTAAGATTGTCGCTAAAACCGTTGGTGAACGTCTGGGTAAATCCTTGTTGGAACTAGGCGGTAACAATGCCATTATTGTTACTCCCGATGCCGATATTAAAATGACTGTTATTGGAGCTGTCTTTGGTGCCGTTGGTACAGCCGGTCAAAGATGTACTTCTACACGCAGATTGATTGTACACGAAACTATCTACGACCAAGTAAAAGAGGCTTTAGTAGCTGCTTATAAACAGTTGCGAATTGGTAATCCGTTGGATCAAAACAACCATGTGGGTCCGTTGATTGATAAGCAAGCGGTAGACATGTATTTGGATGCCTTAGAAAAAATCAAGCAAGAAGGAGGAAGTCTGGTGGTTGAAGGCGGTGTATTAGAAGGAGAGGGCTATGATAGTGGTTGCTATGTGAAACCGGCTATAGCCGAAGTGGAAAATCACTACGAAATTGTACAACACGAAACTTTTGCACCTATTTTATATTTAATTAAATACCAAGGAGATGTTTACAATGCAATTGAATTACAAAATGGTGTCAAACAAGGACTTTCTTCAGCCATAATGACTAATAACCTACGAGAGGCTGAAGCCTTTTTATCGCAGGCCGGAAGCGATTGTGGAATTGCCAATGTCAATATTGGTACCTCAGGTGCTGAGATTGGTGGAGCATTTGGTGGAGAGAAAGAGACCGGAGGAGGTCGGGAAAGCGGTAGCGATGCTTGGAAAATCTATATGCGGCGTCAAACCAATACCATCAATTATACCACGGAACTTCCTTTAGCACAAGGAATCAAGTTTGATTTATAAAAAACGCGCATTTACCTTATAAAAAAAACCGCTGTAAAATAAACAGCGGTTTTTTTATGAATGAAATATTATTATTGATACGTCACGATAAATTCGCCGGCGGTAATTTCATAGGGAGCGTTTTCGTCTCCACAAACAAATGAAAAAGTACCTGAAATTTGTTTTGTATCGGTATAATGCGCAGATACTGTCAGTGAGCCTGATTGGGTTTCGAACGTGGTTTCGCCTTCCGTATACGTAGCTCGGTAGGAAGCATTATCAATGGTGTAATTACCTACACTAATTAAATTTGGAAATGATAAGCTAATAGTGTTGTTGTCTACCATACCCGAAATAAGAATTTGATCGCCATTGTCTATGGCGGTAATTACCGAAGGAACAAAATTTTCACCGTTTACTTTAGCGGTAAACAGAAAGTTTTGAGGCTCGGGTTCATCTTCAGTGCTCCCCGAGATAATAGGTACTTGATAAAAGAATCCTTGACTAACTACCAAGGTGTCCAGTCCAAAACGGTATCCCGTAAAATTAAAATTACCTGAAATTCCAGTGGCATCTGATTGGGTAATTTTTACTTCTCCATGTCCAAAAGGCTTGGTAGTATAGACCGAGCCAATACTCGTTTGAAAACTAGCGCGATTGAAACCATCGCCAATAATGGCATACGAACCTTCTACAGAATTACTCAAATGAATGGAAATCATTTCAAGATCGGTGATTCCTTGTAATACCAGAGAACCATCGCCTTTGATCTCGGCTCGAGCATCATTAGAACGATATAATTTTGAATCTACCTCGGCTTGAAAAGCAGGGGAGTTGTCTTCTATGCTATCACAGCTGACAGCGCTACCCAAGATGACAAACAAAGATAGAAGAAGTAAAATGTTATTTTTCATATAAAAAAATTCCTTGATGAAACTAAATAACGAAAAGATTTTCTTTTACGTATATTAAAGATTACAAACCTAAGGAAAAAATTAAATTATCAAAACCCCAATGAATTTATTTAATTAAAAAATTCTAAATTAGATTTTTAGTGATATATTTGCACCCTCAAATTATAAACCGAGGTCGGGTACCTCAAAAAATAATGTTATATGCCTGTAAAAATTAGATTACAAAGACACGGAAAAAAAGGGAAACCTTTTTATTGGATTGTAGCCGCTGATTCGCGTGCGCCACGAGATGGTAAATTTCTTGAAAAATTAGGAATCTACAACCCCAATACTAATCCGGCTACTATCGATTTGAATATTGATAAATCGGTAGAGTGGCTTCAAAATGGAGCTCAACCTACACATACAGCTCGAGCTATACTTTCGTATAAAGGAGTGATGATGAAAAAACATCTCTTAGGAGGTGTTGCTAAAGGAGCACTGACACCTGAGCAAGTAGAAGAAAAATTCAATGCTTGGTTAGAATCCAAAGCTAGTGCCGTGGAGGCTAAAAAAGACAAATTGTCTCAAGACAAAGCCAAAGCTAGAGAAGCGGCCTTAGCGGCTGAAAAAGAAGTCAATGAAAAACGTGCTGCCAAAGCCGTTGCTGCTACTGAAGAAGAAACAGCCACCGAAGAAGTTGTTGAAGAAACTACAACTGAGGAAGTAGCTCAAGAAACTCCTGCTGCTGAAGAAACAGCACCTGTGGAAACACCAGAGGCAGAAGGAGAAGAAAACAAAGAAGGCGAAGCCTAATTTTTATCGGTAATGCAGAAAGAAGATTGCTTCTATCTGGGCAAAATCGTTAAAAAATATAGTTTTAAAGGGGAAGTATTGATTAAACTTGATACGGATGACCCCGAAATTTATACGCAAATGGAATCTGTGTTTGTCGATTTTTCAGACACACTGATTCCATTTTTTATTGAAAGTAGTAGCTTGCACAAATCTTCACTTCTCCGGGTGCAATTTGAAGATGTAGATTCCGAGGCCAAAGCAGATGAAATCGTTGGTTTGGATCTTTATTTACCCTTATCCCTTTTACCTAAACTCGACGACGATCAGTTTTATTACCACGAGATCATCGGGTTTGTAGCTGAAGACCTTCAATTTGGTGTCATTGGCACTATTACCGGGGTCAACGACAGTACTGCACAAGCCTTGTTTGAAATTGAAAACCAGGGTAAGACCATACTCATTCCAGTGAATGATGATTTTATTCGAAAAATTGATAAAGCCCAACAAAAAATTATCTTTCAAACTCCTGAAGGTTTAATCGATTTGTATCTGTAAGTATCGCTGGTAAAAACTTCATGAAATTTTCATTTAAACAGTTTGCTATTCACCAAGACCAGACCGCTATGAAAGTCGGTACCGATGGGGTATTATTGGGAGCTTGGGCGTCTCTACATCACCAACCTCAAAGTATTTTGGATATAGGCGCCGGAACGGGAGTAATTGCTTTGATGTTAGCTCAACGCTCTGATGCCCTGGCTATCGATGCTGTAGAAATAGAAGAAAACGCTTATCTGCAATGTGTAGATAATTTTGAAAATTCTCCATGGAGTGATCGGTTGTTTTGCTACCATGCTTCCTTACAAGAATTAGCTCAAGATCCCGATCGAGATCACTATGATTTGATAGTGTGTAACCCTCCTTTTTTTCCACCTTCTGCTTCTGAAATGATAGATAAAAGCAGAAATATTGCTCGGCATTACAATCAATTGCCCTTTGAAGAGTTGCTGTATAGCGTCTCGCAATTACATACTAAAAATGGACATTTTGCTTTTATTATTCCTTTTAGTGAAGAGCAAAGAGTGTGTCAATTAGCTGAGCAAGTGGGCCTTTTTCCATGGAAAATAACTCGCGTACAGGGCACACCTGATTCCTCTATCAAGAGGAGTCTGATACAATGCAGTACCCAGCCACAAGGTGTAAATATCGATGCATTAGTTATTGAAGTTAGTCGGCATCAATATACAGCTGAATACATCCAATTGGTTCAAGATTTTTACCTTCATTTATAACTGTTAGGCCGGTTGCATAGGCTGGTGTAACAATCGGGTAAGTTTGAAGGAAAGATCCGAAAAAATCACTTTGGGATTGCCGTTGCGTTCTATGTGATAGCTGGCTTCTTCTAAAACCTCAATAATCGGGATGATGTTATTTCCGTGAACAAATGGGGCAAATTTTTTAAGATCAAAACCGGGTAATTTGGTTTTTAAATATACCAAACTTGATGCCTCGTAGTTGAGTAATAATGCCTGACGGAAAAATTCTATACAATATTCTAAAAAGTATTTTTGTACTTCTCGACTCGAAGTAGCGATTTGTTCACTCCATACCAATAAATCATGAATTACTGCTGGATTGCCTTTGGCTTTAAACGCAGTGCGTATCCATTGTATGGTCCATGCTTCAAAAGGGTGATTTTGATTTAGGTTCTGAAAATGTTCCAATGCCGTATTATAATTTCCATTGGCTTGGCGGGCACAATCGCGAGCCACTTCATAATTACAATCCAGTCGTTGTACGAGAGCTTGTGCGATTTGCTCTTCCGAAAGTAAAGGGATTTCTAATAGTTGACATCGAGAAATTATGGTGTCTAATAGCATGGACTGATCTTCGCACAAAAGTAAAAACACTGTTTTGTGAGGTGGTTCCTCTAGTATTTTTAGGATTTTGTTAGCGGCTTCAGTATTCATTTTTTCAGCATACCAAATTATCATCACTTTGTACCCTCCTTGGTAGGCTTTTAAGGAGAGTTTTTTAATGATTTCGTGCGATTCAGCGACTCCAATCTGCCCTTGCTTGTTTTCAATTCCCAGAGTTTGTAACCATTGAAAAAGATTTCCGTAAGGATTGTTTATTACATATTCACGCCACTCTTCCATAAAAAGTGAAGAAACGGGGTTGGATTTGATTTTTTCGGTAGTGGCTACGGGAAACACAACGTGTAAATCTGGATGGGCTAGGTTGCTCATCATGGTAGCACAAGTTTGTGGGTTTTCGGAGTGTTGACACAATATCGCTTGGGCGTAAGCAAGTGCGATGGGTAACAGACCTTGACCCACAAACAATTGAGCATGTGGTATCCGTCCTTGTTGCGTACTGCTAATCAAGTGGGATTTTATCGTATCTAGGCCAATAACATCTGAAAAAAGCATCGCAGGTTATTTACTCATGGCTGTGAAATTGTGAAAAAAGTAAGGAATGGTTTCAATCCCTTTCAAATAATTCCAGATTCCGAAATGTTCGTTGGGTGAGTGAATGGCATCACTATCTAAACCAAAGCCCATCAAGATAGTTTTACTTTTTAGTTCTTTTTCAAAAAGTGCTACTATAGGAATACTACCTCCGCTACGCTGGGGTATGGGAGTTTTTCCAAAAGTAGCCTGGTAGGCTTTTTCAGCAGCTCTATAGCCCAAACTGTCTATAGGAGTTACATAGGCGGCCCCTCCGTGGTGGGGGGTGACTTTCACTTTAACTCCGACTGGAGCGATGGCTTCAAAATGGGACGTAAACAATTGGGTAATTTTATTCCAATCTTGGTCGGGTACCAAGCGCATACTTATTTTGGCGAAAGCCTTACTAGGTATTACAGTTTTGGCACCTTCTCCGATATATCCTCCCCAAATACCATTCACATCCAAAGTTGGCCGAATCGAATTTCTTTCGTTGGTGGTATAACCGTTTTCACCATATACATCCTCAATGTCCAAAGCTTTTTTATAGGTTTCTAAATCAAAGGGGGCCTCGGCCATTTTAGTTCTTTCGGCGGGGGAGAGTTCTTGAACTTTGTCGTAAAATCCAGGTATGGTTATGTGGTTGTTTTCGTCATGGAGTGACGCAATCATTTTGGCCAATATATTTATGGGATTGGCTACGGCGCCCCCGTACAATCCGGAGTGTAAATCTCGATTGGGTCCGGTAACTTCAACTTCTACATAGCTAAGACCCCGTAATCCCGTGGTGATAGAAGGTACATCGGGAGCAATCATGCCTGTATCGCTTATCAAAATAACATCATTGGCTAGCTTTTCTTGATTGCGTTCCACAAACCAGCCCAAGTTAGCGCTACCCACTTCCTCTTCACCTTCGATCATAAATTTAACATTACAAGGCAGTTGATTTTGACTAACCATATATTCCAAGGCTTTGACGTGCATATAGAATTGTCCTTTATCATCGCAGGCACCTCGAGCGAAGATAGCCCCTTCGGGGTGAATTTCCGTTTTTTTGATGATGGGCTCAAACGGGGGATTGTGCCACAGGTCAATGGGATCGGGAGGCTGCACATCATAATGACCGTACACCAGTACTGTAGGAAGGTTTTTGTCAATTATTTTTTCACCATATACAATGGGATAGCCCGGAGTTTCACAAATTTCGACTGTATCACAGCCGGCTTTTTCCAAACTGGATTTTACAGCCTCGGCACAGCTAAACATTTCATTTTTAAAACTAGAATCGGCACTGATAGAAGGTATTTTTAATAGGTCGATGAGTTCGTCTAGAAAGCGTTGTTTGTGGGTGTCAATATAACTTTTTAAATTTTCCATAGTTGAATTTTCATATTTGGGTAAAACTACAAAAAAGCTTTCTTTTTCTAAAGAAAGTTATTTTTTTATTACAACATTTATCTATATTTGCACTCCTAAATGTATTGCGGGTGTGGTGGAATTGGTAGACACGCCAGACTTAGGATCTGGTGCCGCAAGGTGTGGGGGTTCGAGTCCCTTCACCCGCACTCAATAAGCCTCTTTTCGAGAGGCTTTTTTTATATAAAAAAACCACCCCTGAGGGTGGTTTTCTATACAAGACAAAGGGTTTACTTTAAATCAAATCGATCTAAATTCATCACTTTAGTCCAAGCTGTGACAAAGTCTTTGACAAACTTTTCTTTCGCATCGTCTGAAGCGTAGACTTCTGCTAGGGCTCTCAGTTCGGAGTTGGAACCAAAGATAAGATCCGCCCGGCTAGCGGTCCATTTTACCTGACCGGTTTTTCGGTCGGTACCTTCAAACAATTCATTACTATCATTAACTGACTTCCAAACCGTACTCATATCTAGCAAATTACTAAAGAAGTCGTTGGTTAATTCACCCGGACGGTCGGTCAATACACCCGTACTGGAGAGTTTGTAGGTAGCTCCTAAAGCTCGTAAACCACCTACCAATACCGTCATTTCTGGAGCGGTTAAGGTAAGTAATTGGGCTTTGTCCACTAAAAGTACTTCGGTAGGTACAGAACTTTTGGCTTTTAAATAATTTCTAAAGCCATCTGCAAATGGCTCCATGTAAGAAAAGCTTTCTACATCCGTTTCTTCTTGAGAAGCATCGGTTCGTCCTGGAGTAAACGGTACATTTACTGGGTAGCCTGCATTTTGAGCAGCTTTTTCAACAGCGGCAGTACCCGCCAAAACTACCAGGTCGGCTAAGGATACTTTTTTATTAAGTCCATTAGTGGCATTAAAATCTTGTTGGATTTTTTCGAGTTTATCGAGCACTTTATTCAATAATTCCGGATCGTTGGCTTCCCAATTTCTTTGAGGAGTTAGACGGATACGACCTCCATTGGCACCTCCCCGTTTGTCTGAACCTCTAAAGCTGGAAGCCGCTGCCCAGGCCACAAATACCAATTCTGAAATCGATAATCCCGATTCAAGTATAGTAGTTTTAAGTTGAGCGATATCTGCTGAATCAATTAAATCATGGTCTACGGCTGGTATGGGATCTTGCCACACAAATACTTCTTGGGGAACTTCGTTTCCTAAATATCGAGAGGTGGGTCCCATGTCACGATGAGTTAGCTTGAACCAGGCTTTGGCAAAGGCATCGGCAAATTGATCGGGATTTTCTAAAAATCTTCGCGCTATTTTTTCGTATTCCGGATCGGTTCGCAGCGCAATATCTGTGGTTAACATGCGCGGAGGATGTTTTTTGTCGGGGTCAAAAGCGTCGGGTACCGAATTAGCTCCCATGCCGTATTTGGGTCTCCACTGGTAAGCTCCTGCAGGGCTTTTTTCAAGTTCCCATTCATAGCCAAATAGATTCCACAAAAAGTTATTGCTCCATCGCGTGGGTGTGCTAGTCCAAGTAATTTCAATACCACTTCCGATGGTGTCTCCGGCATTTCCTTTTCCGAATTTACTGGCCCAACCCAAGCCCATTTGTTCGATAGGAGCCGCTTCGGGTTCGGGACCAACTAACGAAGCATCTCCGGCACCGTGAGTTTTACCAAAAGTATGACCACCAGCAATTAAAGCTACCGTTTCCTCATCGTTCATAGCCATTCTTTTAAAAGTCTCTCGGATGTCTCGAGCTGCTGCCATGGGATCAGGATTTCCGTCAGGTCCTTCCGGATTTACATAAATCAGACCCATTTGCACGGCTGCTAATGGATTATCTAATTCTCTATCACCACTATATCGTTGGTTTTGTAACCATTCAGATTCAGAACCCCAGTTCACATCCAATTCAGGCTCCCAGACATCTTCCCGACCACCAGCGAAACCAAGAGTTTTAAAGCCCATGGTTTCTAATGCCACATTTCCGGTTAGAATCATCAAATCCGCCCAAGAAATTTTTTTGCCGTATTTCTTTTTTATCGGCCATAAAAGTCGTCTGGCTTTATCTAGGTTGACATTATCGGGCCAACTATTTAATGGGGCAAAACGTTGTTGCCCGGTTCCGGCACCACCCCGTCCATCGCCTACCCGATAGGTACCGGCACTGTGCCATGCCATTCTAATAAAAAACGGTCCGTAATGACCAAAGTCAGCCGGCCACCACTCTTGGGAATTGGTCATTAAATCTGCCAAATCTTTTTTAACAGCCTGTAAATCTAATGAACTAAATTCTTTAGCATAGTCAAAATCAGGATCCATGGGATCAGATAACTCAGAATTTTGACGTAAAAGGCTTAAATTAAGTGCATTGGGCCACCAATTTTGGTTGGTGGTACCTGCAGTGTGAACTTGGGGCTGAGCCGAAGCTCCACTAAAGGGACATTTACCTCCGTTTTCAATCAAATTTTCCATAATTGTATAGAATTTTATTTGTTTAATTGGGTCGGCAAATTACAATATAAGGGAGTCCCGGCAAAAATTAAATATAGCTTTTCTAGATTATAATTCTATATTTCAATAAGATTTATCTATAAAAAAATCTAGCTCAAATTGCCCTCGATTTATGATTTGATCACTTGGGTCAAAGGAAGAATAGTGGTATATCCCCTTTCGGGAAAATAAGACAGAGCCTGATTTCGAGTTGCCAAAATAAAATCACCTCCCCAAGCACCTAGACTTTTAATCTTTCCGGGATAGTCCGGAAATAAACGAGCTTGTACGGGAGTTAATTGAAGGAGTTCCCCTAGCGTGTGTTCATGGGTATGGAGAAGGGTTTCAAAATCGTCTAATTGAGAACAATTCACGATATCACGGGTGAGTTGGGAAAAAAACTCTACTTGGGAACTATTGAGTTTGGTATGGGCACGGAAATTTTGGATGGCTTGATGGGTGTTTTGTTTTTGATTGAGATAAACAAAATACAATTGGTCGGCAAACGGCCATGCGAGTTGTACTGGATCGATTATAGGTAAGCCGTCCTGGGTTGCATAAAGAATGGGGGTGTTTGCTTGAGCACAAGCGATGTCGTAACCGCTTCCTCCCCAAATTTCTTTTTGCAATTCGAAAGCATCTACTTCCGCCCATTGTGCTAGATTGTTAAGAAAAGTAGAGGAGGTACCGAGTCCCCAATGACGGTTAAAATTCAAATAAGTTTGTACTTCCGCACCGTTTTGGGATAGAAATGAAGGATTTATTTTACGGATTTGCCTAAAAATTAATGCAAGGGTATGGGACAGCTCGGCATCACTGCTGTGCAGTAGTTGGAATGTAGTATGAGTGTCAAAGGTTGCCTCAAACCAGCATTCTTTGTGAAAGTCCCAACTCTTCCACATCAATAGGGGTTCGGGAAGCGGCTTTACTTCCATGCTTTGGCCGTAGACCAACGGCAAAGCCAAGGCTAAACTTCCGTTGAGTATTACGTATTCTCCGGAAATAAGAAGTTTGGCGTTGCTATAATAGGACTGGACTTTCAACAAGGTGTCACAAGTTAATCGGGGCTATTTTAACCAATTTTTAAACGCCACTTCGGCGTGAATAAGTTCGTATAATTGATCGATGGGTACCCGTTGTTGTTCCATAGAATCCCGATGACGAATTGTCACAGTTTGATCGTTTAAGGTTTCGTGGTCAACGGTGACACAGAAAGGAGTTCCCAGCGCATCTTGACGTCGGTATCTTCTACCTATGGCATCTTTTTCGTCGTACGAGACCACAAAATCCCATTGCAATTGATCTACAATTTTTTGAGCAATTTCGGGCAAGCCATCTTTTTTGACCAAAGGTAAAACGGCCACTTTCACCGGAGCCAACACGGCGGGTATTTTTAAGACCACTCTACTGCTGCCATCGGGGAGAGTTTCCTCAACCAAACTCTTGCCAAAAACCGCCAAAAACATACGGTCTAATCCAATAGAGGTTTCCACGACATAGGGAACATAACTCTCGTTGATTTCGGGGTCAAAATACTGGAGTTTTTTTCCAGAAAATTTTTCGTGTGCTTTTAAATCAAAATCTGTACGGGAGTGGATGCCTTCTAATTCTTTAAAACCAAAAGGAAAATCAAATTCGATATCGCAGGCGGCATTGGCATAATGCGCCAATTTTTCATGGTCGTGAAAACGGTAACTTTCTTGGCCAAAACCTAAAGAAAGGTGCCATTTTAATCGGGTTTCTTTCCAATATTCATACCAGCTTAGTTCTTCACCGGGCCGGACGAAAAACTGCATTTCCATTTGTTCAAACTCGCGCATGCGGAATATAAATTGCCGAGCTACTATTTCGTTTCGGAAAGCTTTACCGGTTTGAGCAATGCCGAAAGGAATCTTCATTCGGCCGCTTTTTTGGACATTTTGAAAGTTTACAAAAATTCCCTGTGCCGTTTCCGGTCGCAGGTATATTTCCATGGCGTGTTCTGCAGAAGCGCCTAATTTAGTTCCAAACATCAGGTTAAATTGTCTGACTTCGGTCCAGTTTTTAGAACCGGTTTCGGGGTCCGCAATGCCTAACTCTTCTATTAAAGCTTTTACATCCGCCAGATCGCCCGCGCCGAGTGAATTGGTAAAGCGCTCTATGATGGACTTTTGTTGGGCGCGGTAGTTTAAGACTCTCTCGTTGGTTGTAACAAACTGTTGTTCGTCAAAATTTTCACCAAAACGTTTCCGAGCTTTTTCAATTTCTTTTAGGGCTTTTTGATTGATCTTTTCAACATAATCTTCAATCAGTACGTCAGCCCGATATCGTTTTTTTGAGTCTTTATTGTCTATCAATGGGTCATTAAAGGCATCCACGTGACCGGAAGCTTTCCAGGTAGTAGGATGCATAAGAATGGCAGCATCCAGACCGACGATGTTTTGGTGCAGCTGGACCATGCTTTTCCACCAGTATTCACGAATATTATTTTTGAGTAAAACTCCGTTTTGTGCGTAGTCATACACGGCACTCAAGCCATCATATATTTCACTTGAAGCAAAGATATAGCCGTATTCTTTGGCATGTGAAATAACTTTCTTAAAATGTTCCTCTTTGTGTTGCATAGCGCAAAAATAACAAATCCTGAATGACTTCCAATCACCCCCGTTTTAAAATTACCTATTCTTGATAGAAAACCAAAAGGCGGTATGTAGAACCGCCTTTTGGAGTGACTTGTATTTTAATTTTTATTGGATGACATGCACCCATCGCCCTTTGTTTCGCACAAAATATTGACCGTTATACATCGCTTCAGCTTGGGTGCCAGGTAGGTAGTAAGTGCCTAAATAAGAGGCGTTGGCACGTAAGGTAAAGGTTTGTGTTTCGCGAGCAGCTAAATCAAAATAATAATAGACCCGGTCGTCTCGTAAATCAGTATAACGTGCCTGGCCCGAGGCGCCTCCGCCCAATTCGGTAAAGGTGGTATTTATGATTTCCCAACCACTGGGTATGAGTTGTGTTAAAGCGATATTTCGAACTGCCGAGGAGGTGGTATTTGTAACTCGTACTTGTACTGTAACCTCGGTGCCTTGTCTCAGGCTGGTAATATCAATCGGTTTGCCTTCTCCGTCCAAAAAGTTAGTGATTATTTGTAAATTTTGACTTTCTGACAGCTCCTCACCCAAGGGTAATTGGCCATGTTGAATCAGGCGGACAAAAACTACGTTGTTTTGATTATTTTTAATCGAAAAGTTGTTATTTCCTGCTCGAGTGGGTATATCGCGTTGTGCCATGGCTCGGGTCGTTTTGACCGTGGTATTGGAACCGGATTGCTTAATCACTATATCGATGGCTTTTCCTCCATTTTTTTCTACTATTTTAGACAATGCCAGTAGTGCCACTGCGGTTTCTTGGGTGCTAAACCAGCGATCAGAAGACAATTCCTGAGCGATAGCTTCTGCAATTTTAACCTGACGATTATCTTGTAAGAGAACCATGGTTTCTAACGCTAGAGCTTGGTTTCTAAAAGGAGAACCGTAGGTGTGATAATCGTTAATTACGGGTTGGAAATCTATAGTTGCCGTTTGCATAATTTCTCGAGCGGTTTTTTCTTGACCGGCAAGGGCATAGGCTGCAGCCAAGCGCCATTTGGTATCGTTACTCAGTTTTGGCGTTTCCCGCAAACGATTCATAGCAGCTAATTCTGGGTGTCCCGCCAACGCCAAGGTGTATAAACGATAGGCTTGCGTTAGTTGAGAAGCGCTGTGGGTATTTCGCCACTGTCGGGCTGCATTTTGCTGAAAGCGAATCCAATTACTCAAGAAGGTCACCGGTAGAACATATCCTTTATTTTTCGCCTCGAGCATAAAGTGACCGGCATAATTGGTACTCCATTCATCGGCTTTGCGTTCCCCGGGCCAATATCCTAATCCACCATCTGTGTTTTGATAAGTATTGATGCGACGGATAACTGCTTCTACATTCTTTTGAATTTGTTGTTTTTTATCGTTGGTAATATCAAAAATGTCGGACAAGTATAATTGGGGAAAAGCACCAGAGGTAATTTGTTCTAGGCAACCATGGGGATAGCGAATGAGGTATTCCATACGTTTGTTATAATCCATGGCCGGTAAGGTTGAAACCTCCAAGATGGTGTGGTTGGTGTTTGACTCTCCAAAGGTGTCAAAATTCACTGCAAGCTCTTCTCCCGGTTGTAGGGTATATGCGGTTACCTTTTGAGAAATGGGATTGGGATTCTCCACGTCGATTTCTACTTGATAGGTAGCTTTTTCACCCCCTGCTGTAGCCACAACTTCGATGGTTTGTATACCCGGTTGGTTTTGTACTTCGTATTCAAAAAGTACAATTTCTTCACCAGGACTGTTAAAATTGATTGTTTTATGAGTGCCGTTTAGCGCTTTGATGGCGGGAGAAGTGGACACTGATACGGAAACATTTTTGATTTTGTTTTCCATGGCAAATACAGTTACCGGCAAGGTTACTTTTTCACCTGGGGATAATTTTCGCGGAAGCGAAGCTAAAACCATAAGCGGTTTCCGTACGGGCGTGATTTTTTCGGCATTGCCATAAGCCCCTTGATTATTATCACCCGCTATAACCATCGTTTTAACCGACCCAATGTAGTTGGGCATATCAATTGTATGCGAAGCTTTTTCACCCGTTTTTAAGTAAAAAGGGCCGAGGAATTTAACCACCGGTTTAAATCGGTCGGCTTTGCGGTTTTTAGCCCCGGCGGCTTCATCGCCCCCTCCAATGGCATAAATGTTATTGACACTTCCGGAGTAAGCGCCGATGACATAATCGTAGATGTCAAAGGTTTTTACACCCAGTGCTTCGCGGGTGTAAAAGGCCGAATGGATATCTGGGGTTTTAAATCGGGTGAGGTCTAATAAGCCTTCATCCACCACCGCCAAGGTATAGGTCATGGCTTTTTTGTTTTTTTCAGAAACTTGTACTGTAAACGAGCTTTCCGGCTTCAAGACTTCGGGCATGGCAATCTCGGGTTGTAGTAGGGTATTGGGGTTTTCCACCGTTAGTGGAATGACCCCGTACAGTCGTATGGGCATGTCATTAACCGTTTGGCTATGGGGTTGTAGCAAGGAAATGTTTACATACACATTGGGCGCCATGAGTTCCGAAATTTTTAGCTTGGTTTGGGTTTCCCCTTTTTGGGTAGCAATCCACATGGTTTCGAGCACTTCGATACCGTTTTCTATACTGAGTAAGGCATAGCCGTCAGAAGAGGATGGAAAACTAATTACCGCTTCTTCACCTACTTGGTATTTTTCTTTGTCGGCAGCAAAGACAAGCATTTTTGCGCTTTCAGCGTCAACGCTACTTAAACTAGACCACCAGTTTTTATAAAAATAGGCTACCCGCCCGGTGGCGTGTCCGCTCTCGGGGTCAATAACCCGTATCAGGTAGCGACCGCTTTCCTCGTCGGGGATTTTTACTTGGAACGAACCTTTGCCTTGGTTGTTAGTGGTTATTTTAAAGTCTTGTACAGGTCGGTGATAGGTGGCATTTTCATAAGCAGAAAGATTATCTGAACCCCGATTCCACCACCAGCGCCATTCGATTCTAAAAATTTGAACCTGTAATTCTCGTTGGCCGGCTACTTTTCCTTCAGAGTTTACGGTGATTACATCAAAAGGAATATTTTCGTCTGTAAAATAAGAGCCATAGGCTTTGGATTTTGGCGATTGTAATCCTACAAAATGGGAAAAAGGAGCTAAATCTACTGAGTGTACATCGATTGAAAAATCGCCTCCACCTTCAAATACCTTAGTTAGAAAATTGGCACGCAACATACCCGGTGCCTTTTTATTAACATCCAGTTTTTTAGAAATCGAAACCTTTCCGTCCGAATTGAGTGTTCCTGTATAAAAAGGAATTTCGGTTTCGGTAAAGCTGCGAACAGGATCTTCAAATACATAATTGGGGTGGTTTTTAAATCCGCCACCGGAAAATCTCAGAGTGGCTTGCATTTCGATATTCAAGTTTCGGGCTGGAGCTCCGTGAAGCCAGTTTACTTGTGCTGTGCTTTGAATAAGTTGATTGGCATCTAGTACGGTGTCCGGGAAATCCAGGTTGATTTTTAATCGGTTGGGTTTGACGGTGGCCACGCTAAGATTTTTAGAGAAAGAAGCTCCACCCACTAAAACGGTCGCGGTCCAGTTGCCCGTAGGTGCTCCGGGATGCGTAGCAATAGGGAAGTAATAAAAGTTAGCCAAGCTGCCTTCAAGTGCTTGCTGACTTTCATTTTTATGAAGTACCTTTCGATGTACTAGTTTGCCACGAGCATCAGTTACTTCTAGAGTCACGGGATGGTTTTTTGGAAGCGGATTACTTTGGTCATTCAATACCATAGTGAGATGGATAGTGTCTCCCGGGCGATGTACGCCCCGTTCGGTGTAAAGAAATCCTTTGAGGCCTTTTTCTATTTTTTTACCGGCCACGTCAAAGGAGCTCAACGAGAGTGCATTACCGTCGCTTAGCGAGAGGTAGCTGTAGTTGTTTCCTTTTTTCGCGACAGCAAAAGCAGCTTCCTGTTGAGCATCAAAAATAGCTAGACCATTGGCCAAAGTTGTGGTGTTGCCAATGGGTTGTTTTTGATAATTGTACAGGGTAATATGCACCCCTCCTTCGGGGTTAGATGTTAGTATATTGGAGGTGGCGAAATGGTAGGAATGGTTGTTGCCTTTTTTTACGATAAAGCCTAGGTTGGAAGCCAATAAATTGGCGCGGACGATCCGGTCTTCATTGTAATAGGCCGGATGGCAAGGATTGTCGTACTGTTGCCAGTTGTAGGTATATTTTCTCCAATTGTATATTTTGTTGTCCCAATACTTTTGTTCCCGTTCTTCCTCATCGCCCGTTGCATCTGCATAGTAATAATCCTCTTCGTAATAATCGTCGTAATAATCTTCTTCTTCGGGGAGGGGCACGGTTGTTTCCGAAGAACAATCGTAAAGGGAGAACTCGGGTTTAAAGCTTATTTCAATTTGATACATGGCGCCGGGGTCGGCTTTAAATAATTCGGAAAGATTAAGAGCATAGGCTTTCCACTGGCCATCATTGGGCTGGTTTTCGCCCATTAAATCGATGGTTTTTTTAGCGACACGGCGTCCCACTCTTTTTATTTCATAGGGATAAGTATGATTTAGGTTTGAGGTTTGTAAAAATTGAAGGATGTTGTCTTGAAAGATTTTTATGACCCGCACTTCCACTTGGCTTAAATTCACCGCTTCAAAGTAGAAAGGTGTGTTTAAAGCATCGGGTATGATGACACCTTGAGACACCAAGCGCACTTGCGGTTTGAGTTGTTCAAAAGAAACATATTCGGTAAAATTCTTTTTCATTTTGTAGCCATCGACACTTCTAATGCCTTGAAAAATCTCTACGAGTACATCACCTACTACTCGGTTTTGAGGGTACACGGTCAAAAGGTTTCCATCGATTTCAAATCTCAAATCGTCCGAATTTTGAATGCTAACCAAACCGTTAAAATTTTGGTTTTCCTCAACCGGATCTGAAAAATTGATTTTAAGGGCGGCGTTGGGACTGGCCGTTGCAGCAATGGAAACTACTGAAAAATTGGATTTTCCAGGAATGGTAAAAGAAGAATTTCCCTGCGTGGGCGATTGAATGGGGGAACCATCCCAGCTCAGGAGAATTTCCGAATCCTCTTCAAAACGTTGTATGCTATCAATGGTAAATCTAAATAGTTTACTATCGGCGGAATAGCTTTCCCATTTTAACAATGATTTCTTACCTTCTTGGGTAACCGTAAGTAGTTTGTTGACCTGTCCAGAATCAATCACATCTGAAGTGATTAACTCGCCCGTGAGCATTTGCCAATCTCGACTGTAAGACTGTAAATCTTTAACTTGGATTTTAAAATTGGGTTCCAGAGTTTGGAACGAAAAAGTAAATTTTCGAAATTCTTTATCTATATCATCCCATAGTTTGTCTAGTTGTAGGGTAAGGGTATATTCGGTATTGGGATTGAGGTAGGCATCAGGTATGAAGTAGAGGGTTTGTTGATTTTCGAGTATTAATTTTCCTTTGACCTGTGGTGAAATGCTTATGAAATCAGACGGCAATTCCTGTGTTAATTCAAATTTCTCGGTGGGTTTGTTGAGTTGGATTTGAATGGGATCTGCTTTGGAAATCCTTCCGGTAGTATGGTAGGCAATATACTCTCTGAATTTGTACAGATTGTCCAGCTCGTCGGATTTTTTGTTACATGAAAAAGTAACGAAAAGTCCAACGATAACACTTAGTAAAAGGGTTGTTTTTTTCATAAAAATACAATTGAAAGGATTAAATTTACATATTCCCGAACGAATATTCTCGTTCCACTTTACAAATTTTCACACGATAGCCCTGATACCATTTTTTACGACCCCATTGTTGGGCTTCTAGATGGTCAGCCTGTGCCTTCCATTGCGAAATATCATGGAGTGTCTTCCAGTAACTCACGGTGATACCAACTTCATTTCTAGCAGAGTCCACACCTAAAAATCCGGGTTGCTGTTGAGCCAAATTCATCATTTTTTCACTCATTTCGGCGTAGCCGTCATCCTTTTCATTTTTAATTGAAATAAAAATTACAGCATAGTAGGGAGGAGTGTACATGGTTTACTTTTGGTTAAAAATTTCAATCAAAGTATCGGTGGTATTACTTTTTGCTGCGCGATACATCCCAGGGGTGTTAAAGACCGTTACGATGTTACCATGGCGATCCATAGCGATGACACCTCCATCGCCTCCCAATTTGGGTAGTTTCTTCATAATAACCTCTTCAGCTGCTTCTTCTAAAGAAATCCCTTTGTATTCCATCATAGCCGAAATGTCGTAGGCTACGACTCCTCGTATAAAATACTCACCCCATCCGGTGGACGAAACGGCGCAAGTGGCGTTATTGGCATAGGTGCCCGCGCCTATAATCGGTGAGTCGCCTATGCGATTCCATCTTTTATTGGTCATTCCCCCGGTTGAGGTTCCGGCGGCTAAATTACCGTCTTTATCCAAGGCTACTGCTCCCACAGTACCCCATTTTTCTTCCGATTGCTTTTTAGCTTGAAGTAAATTTTTATAGCGGTCTTCGGTATAGAAATAAGAGGGATCGACCCATTCTATGCCTTGTTCTTTAGCAAATTGTTCGGCCCCTTCTCCAGCTAAAAGCACGTGGGGCGAGTGCTGCATTACTTGTAGGGCTAGATCAATAGGGTTTTTAATTCGGGATACCCCTGCTACCGCACCGGCATTTAAGGTGGCACCGTCCATCACCGATGCATCCAGTTGGTTAGTACCTTCATAGGTAAAAACTGCGCCTTTACCGGCATTAAACAGTGGTGAATCTTCTAAAATACGAATACTTGCTGCGATAGCATCCAAGCTACTGCCTCCAGAATCTAAAATCTGGTAACCGGCTTCCAGTGCTTGATTCAAGACGGTTTTATAAACCTGTTCAAGGCTGTCAGACATATGCTCTTTGAGCAGCGTACCGGCACCACCGTGTATAGCTATTCCGTAGCGAGGAGAATCGGTCTCAGGGGATGTTGTTCCGGTGGAAAGGTTCGTGTTTTGGCAGGCTCCCAGGAGAAGCAGTAGCCAAGCCAGCGAGGCAATTAATTTCATAGGCCGGTTATTTGATTCCATTTCAAACATACTACAGAGCCTTGGGATTACAAAAAAATATCTTCTATATTTTTGATAGAAATTTTTATAAAAATCCAGAAATGTGCTAACTTTATACTTTTGTATCTCAAATATTACTTTGTTATGGCTATACCTAAACCTTTTAATTTAAATCAGTGGATTGAAGAAAATCGGCATTTGCTTAAACCTCCGGTGGGAAATAAAAATTTATACGTCGATTCGGGCGATTACATTGTTATGATTGTAGCGGGGCCGAATGCTCGTAAAGACTATCATTACAACGAAACCGAGGAGTTGTTTTATCAATTGGAAGGATCTATTAAAGTGATTATCCAAGAGGATGGCCAGCGCAAAGAAATGGAGCTGAATGCGGGAGATATGTATTTACATCCGGCTAAAGTACCTCACTCACCGGCACGAAGTGCGGGTTCTATCGGTTTGGTGATAGAACGAAAGAGAGCCGGAAAAGGTTTTACAGATGGCTTGCTTTGGTTTTGTGATCATTGTAATGAAAAACTCTATGAGACCTATTTTGAATTAAACAATATCGAAAAAGATTTTCTACCTCATTTTAAAAAATATTACAACTCCGAAGAACTTCGAACTTGTAAAAACTGTGGTCACGTGATGGAAACTGACCCGCGATTTACAGATAATTAGTATCTACTACGGTGTTTCTATCTAGGGGTGGGTGAGAAATTTTACCTGCTTTCCATTCTTTATTTCTTATAGAAACCGCTACCTTTGCCCGTCATTTTCGGGATTATGATGAAACTTTCGCACAGTAGCAAGCCCGGTGCATTCTGGAGTACTATCGCACGGATTATTCTGAGAAATCGCTTGCTTTTTTTATTTAGTATCGCAGTAGTAACTGTATTGTTAGGTTTTCAGGCGACTAAAGTACAATTTAGTCATACCGAAGCCCGCCTTTTACCGGATAACCATCCAGTAAATGTAGAATACCAACAATTTTTAAATCTTTTTGGAGAGGAAGGAAACCTGATTGTTTTGGGTATCAAAGACAGTCTTTTTTTTACTCCCCGGGTTTTTAATGCGTGGAATCAATTGTCTTCCCGCTTACAGGAGTACGATGAGGTAGGAGCAGTTATTTCCATATCTCATCTAAAAACTATAGAAAAGGATACCTTACATACGAGTTTTAGATTATCTCCCTTTATTACGGACTCTCTGGCAGGGGATGTGGAGGTTTCAGCCTATAAAAATAAGTTGCTCTACAAATTGCCCATCTATAACGGTTGGATTTACAACGAGGATCGCTCCGTCATCCGATCGGCGGTTTATCTGAAAGATTCCATTGTAAACACAGCCGTTCGTAAAGATTTTATAGTAGAAAAACTGATTCCTGAAGTAAGAGCTTTTGAAGATCAAACGGGAGTGAGTGTCCGTATGTCGGGGATGCCTTATATACGTACTTTGAATGCTATTTCAATTGCTAAAGAAATAGAAATTTTTATTGGTGCGGCTCTATTCATTACCTCGTTGTTATTTTTCTTTTTCTTTCGCTCGGTACGAGCTACCATAATTACGGTATTAACTGTAGTAATAGGGGTGGTTTGGTGTTTTGGATTTTTAGGTTTGTTAGACTATGAAATCACCTTACTAACGGCTTTGATTCCACCCTTGATTATTGTTATTGGTGTCGCCAATTGTGTCTTTTTAATCAATAAATACCAGCAAGAAATAAAAAAACATGGCAATCAGGCTAAATCGCTCCAGCGAGTGATTACCAAAATAGGTAATGCCATCTTGCTGACCAATGCCACTACGGCTTTAGGTTTTGCCACTTTTATCATCACCCAAAGCCAAACTTTAAACGAATTTGGAATTGTTTCGGCCATTAGTATAATTTCTATCTTTTTACTCTGCTTACTCATTATACCGATTGTGTACAGTTATATGCCCATTCCTAAGAATAGGCATTTAAAACACCTTAATAAAAAATGGGTTACTACCATTATTTCACTATTAGTGTTTACAGTAAAAAAACACCGGTTTGCGGTGTATATCACTTCCATTGTACTGCTTTGTATCAGTATCATGGGCATGTATAAGATTAAGGTATCCGGAAATATTTTGGAAGACCTTCCCAAAACAGCCCAATTTTTTGAAGATATACTATTTTTTGAAAGTGAGTTTGGCGGTATAGTTCCCATGGAAATTTTAATAGACACCCGACGCAAAGAGGGGGTAATGGCGGGCACTACGCTGCGTCGGATGGACGAATTAGAGCAGTTTATAGAGGAGATTCCAGAATGTTCTAAAACCCTTTCGGTGGTGGAAATCATGAAGTATGTTAATCAGGCCTTTTACAATGGGAATCCCGATTTTTATATGTTGCCTTCTGCGCAAGAAAGGAATTTCATTTTACCATACTTACAAAGTAGTAGCCAGCAAGTTGAGTTTTTACAAGCTTATGTAGATAGCACGGGCCAATATGCCCGAATGACAACTTTTATGAAAGCAGCCGATACCGAACGTATACTTCGGATTGAGGAGGATTTAAAAAACGAAATCGAAAAATTATTTCCGCCTGACCGATACACTGTTTATGTAACGGGTAAGACTGTACTTTTTCAAAAAGGCACCGGTTTTCTGACTAAAAACTTAATTATCTCGTTGTCGTTGGCCATATTGATGATTGCGTTATTAATGGCCTGGATGTTTAGAAATTTCAAAATGATTTTGATATCATTGATTCCCAATATTTTACCGCTCATTATCACAGCCGGTTTTATGGGCTTTGCAGGAATACCGATTAAACCCTCGACGATTTTGGTGTTTAGTATTGCCTTTGGTATTTCGGTAGATGATACCATTCATTTTTTAGCCAAATACCGTCAAGAACTACAAGTTAATCAATGGAAAATTAGCCGATCGGTTTATGGTGCTTTACGCGAAACGGGTTTAAGTATGTTTTATACCTCTGTCGTCTTATTTTTTGGTTTTTCGGTGTTTATGATTTCAGGCTTTGGTGGGACTCAAGCCCTTGGCGGGTTGGTTTCCGCTACCTTACTATTTGCTATGTTGTCTAACCTTATTTTGTTACCTTCTTTACTTATTTCTTTAGAGAAAAGTATAGCCAACAAAAAGACTTTTAAAAAGCCGGCTCTAGAAATTTTGGAGGAACCAGATACGGAAGAATAACCGGTTGGTGTAAATAGGTTTTAGAGGAAGTAGAAACAAAATTTAGCGTAAAAAATGAACACAACTTAGTATATTTGTCACTTAAAAACAAATGCTTATGACCACTACTATGAAAGTTTTAGAACTGTTGCAAACAGAGCCTAGCATTACTGAATACCGAGTTAGAGGATGGGTACGTTCTTTTCGGAGCAATCGCTTTATCGCGATTAATGATGGGTCAACCATTAAAAATCTACAGTGTGTTGTAGATTATGAAAATTTTGATGCAGCAGTATTAGACCAAATAACAGTAGGTACTTGTATTAGTGTTACAGGTCATTTGGTTGAAAGTCAAGGTAGCGGACAAGCGGTTGAGATTCAAGTCAGTCAATTAGAAATTTTAGGAGAAGCCAACCCCGAAGAGGTAAAACTTACCATTCTTTCGCCTAAGCGACATTCGTTGGAGTTTTTGAGAGAGCAGGCGCATCTAAGAATACGAACTAATACTTTTGGAGCAGTGATGCGGGTACGGTCGGCTTTGTCTTTTGCAATTCATGAATATTTTAATAAAAAAGGATTTTACTACATACATACGCCCATTATTACAGGGAGCGATGCTGAGGGAGCCGGGGAGATGTTTCAAGTAACCACTTTAGACTTGCAAAACCCGCCGCGAAATGAAGATGGATCGGTCAATTATGAGGAAGATTTTTTTGGAAAATTGACTAATCTCACTGTTAGTGGTCAGTTAGAGGCAGAAACCTATGCCATGGCCTTGGGGCAGGTATATACTTTTGGCCCTACTTTTCGTGCAGAAAATTCCAATACTTCTCGGCATTTAGCGGAATTTTGGATGGTGGAACCTGAGGTTGCTTTTAACGATTTAGACGCCAATATGGATTTGGCTGAGGATTTTATAAAATACGTAATTCAGTATGCGTTAGATAACTGTAAAGACGATTTGGCCTTTTTAGAAGATCGTTTGTTGCAGGAGGATAAAAACAAACCGCAAGCCGATCGCAGTCCTATGACACTGACAGAAAAGTTGCGATTTGTGCTCGACAATCAATTTAAGAGGGTGAGTTATACCGAGGCTATTGATATTTTAAAAAATTCGAAACCCAATAAGAAAAAACAATTCAAGTACCTCATTGAGGAATGGGGGGCTGATTTACAAAGTGAGCACGAGCGTTTTTTAGTGGAAAAACACTTCAAATCTCCTGTGATATTATTTGATTATCCGGCTAAAATTAAGGCGTTTTATATGCGTTTGAACGACGATGGTAAAACGGTACGTGCTATGGATATACTTTTCCCGGGCATTGGTGAGATTGTGGGAGGATCGCAGCGGGAAGAGCGTCTTACTGTTTTAAAACAAAAAATTTCGGATTTAGGAATCGATGAAAAAGAACTTTGGTGGTATTTAGATACGCGTCGATTTGGAACTGCAATTCACAGTGGTTTTGGATTGGGATTTGAGCGCTTGGTGCTTTTTGTAACAGGAATGAGTAATGTGCGCGATGTGATTCCTTTTCCACGAACTCCTTCCCATGCCGAATTTTAAAATTCTTGTAGAGAATTTTCAAGAGCTGATGCACCTAACTTTTTCAGTAATAAGTCATCTGCCATTCGCTGGATTGGCCAACTGGTTTATACAATCTAAAAGTCAGTAAGTAGCCTGATTTAGCCTGTTTATTTTGACATAAATTTCACATCTGCATATTGACTTATGTGTGTTTCTTTTTCTATCTTTATGCTAAAGGTTGATTTATGTTAAAACAGCAGTTACATCTTAAACTTTCTCAAAAACTTTCGCCTCAGCAAATCCAACTTATGAAGCTGATTCAATTGCCTACTCAGCAATTTGAACAACGTATTTTACAAGAAATGGAGGAAAATCCGGCTTTAGAAGGGGGTAAGGAAGAAGATAGTTTGGACAGTTTTGACGAGGATTTTGATAACGATAATTACGATGATGAAGGAAGTGAAATCATTGAGGCTGATGATATTAACATAGACGATTACTTGAGTGATGACGATATTCCTGAGTATAAGCTACAAGCCAATAACTACAGTGCTGATGACGAAGAAAAGCAAATCCCCTATGCGGCTGGGACTTCTTTTACTGAGTACCTACATAATCAGTTGAGCACTGTATATTTGGATAGTGAGGAAGAAGAGATTGCCTATTTTTTAGTAGGAAGTATTGATGAGAGTGGTTATATCCGGCGCTCTATTGCCGATATTTTAGACGATTTAGCGTTTACACAAAATATTTATACGACCGAAGACAAGATCGAGAAAGTTTTAAAAAGTATACAGGAGTTAGATCCTGCTGGCGTAGGAGCTCGTGACTTACGAGAGTGTTTACTACTTCAATTAGAACGAAAAACCCCTACGGAATCAGTCTCGCTGGCCTTGGCCATATTAGAAAATGAATTTGATGCTTTTACCAAAAAGCATTACGATAAGCTGATCCAAAAGTTTGATATCACCGAAGAAGAATTACGTCAAGCGATTTCCGAGATAGAAAGATTAAACCCCAAACCAGGTGGTGCCTACTCCGAAAGTACTCGTATTGTAGAGCACATAGTCCCGGATTTTACGATACGAATTATTGACGGCAAACTGGAGCTTTCTTTAAATGGTCGCAATGCTCCGGAATTACACGTATCTAAAGAGTATTCTGAAATGCTTCAGGGCTATAAAGAAACTTCCGAAAAGTCTCGGTCCCAAAAGGATGCAGTACTATTTATAAAGCAAAAATTGGATGCGGCCAAATGGTTTATCGATGCGATCAAGCAGCGTCAGCAAACCCTTATGATTACTATGAACGCCATTATGTACTATCAGGAAGAATACTTTCTGACAGGCGATGAACGTAAATTACGCCCGATGATTTTAAAAGATATAGCCGATCAAATAGGTATGGATGTATCTACCGTTTCTCGGGTTGCTAACAGCAAATATGTGGATACGCCTTATGGTACAAAACTCATTAAAGATTTCTTTTCAGAATCGATGATGAACGACCAAGGAGAGGAAGTGTCAACGCGAGAGATAAAAAAAATATTAGAAATAACTATTGCTGAAGAAGATAAAAGAAAACCGTTAACGGATGATAAATTGGCGATGATACTCAAAGAAAAAGGGTACCCGATTGCTCGACGAACCATTGCTAAATACCGCGAACAATTGGATATACCGGTTGCCCGGATGCGAAAAGAAATTTAATGTCAAATTTTTTAAAAATAGCGGCTTATCTTTTCCATCCTTTGTGGGTGCCCACTTTCGGTGTGATGTTATATTTTTGGATTACCCCGCGATATATTACTGCTGATGTTATTTGGGTACGGGTGCTCATTGTTTTTACGCTGACCTGTATGATTCCATTATTGGCCTTTTTAATGTTGCGGTCTATGGGATACATCAAGTCGTTGGAGGCAGAGGAGGTCAAGGAACGCCGAATTCCATTATTAATTCAAGTCTTTGTTTTTTTTGCAGTGGTTAAAATAGTATTCGAAAATTACACTTTCCCCGAGTTGTACTATTTTTTTATCGCTGGTATCTATTCGGCTTTAACGGCTTTATTGCTGGTTATTTTTAAAGTCAAAGCCAGTCTCCATATGATGGGTGTGGCCGCTTTATCTATGTTTTTAATTGCTTTGAGTATACACTTTAAGATCAATCTTTTAGGGCTAATTGCCTTGTCCTTTTTTGCTATTGGTTGGGTGGGAAGTTCGCGTTTATACACCGAGGCTCATACACCTAGTGAGTTGATAATGGGATTTGTAATTGGGTTTCTCCCTCAGTTGATTATGGTCAATTACTGGCTATAAAATATAAAAAATCAATCCTATTTTTAGTACACCCGTTTCCACGGATAGATTATCATACCGCGCTTCCGAATCGAATAAAGGATTGAGAAGATATTGTACTTGAAAGTTAAAAGTATTCCAGCCAAAGTTTAAAAATGCAGTGTATTGTAATTGATTAAAATGGGGAATATCTCTCACTTTTTCTTTGATACTCCCTTCTTTGTACGTGGCAGTATAAATAAAAACGTAACCGGCTTTAATACCTGCATAAATTCTCCAGAATTTATAATTTTCTGGAGTTGAAGTGCGCCATCTAAATTCTAAGGGTATTTCCACTTGATGGGTAACAAAACGGTTGGTGTCATAATCGATTTCGGGATCGATAATGGAATATTCAATTTGCCCTTGGTTTTCTATTATTTTAAAATTACTCCCATACTTGTCGTATCCGTAACCGGCACCGATGGCGATAGCCATATTTCTATTCTGATTTATGGGAAAATCTCGAAGAAAGCCCAAGTGAAAGCCCCCGGAAAAACCTTTGCTAAATACAGCATCGGGTAGTTGCGTAAGAATATTGTAGGTCAGGCCTATATAAAACTGGTCTTCCCGGTATTTCAAGTCCGGTGAGGATGCTTCATCGGCTACCTCCGGTTCAATAGGTTCATCTTGAGCCGTTAGGAACAGGGGAAGAAAGAGAATTATATATATCACTAGGTTTTTCACAGTGGGCAATAATATACAACGAAAATACAATTTTAAAGATAAAAAAAACGCTTTGAAGAATTTTCTTCAAAGCGTTTTTTTTCAAATCGGTTAGGGGTTATTCCAAATTAGCTGAAGATTCCCCTTTATTGGTAGTATAATTAATTTTTAGGGCTCCTATTTCACGAAGCTCTTGTTTAATATCCGTTACAATACCCATATTAGTTTCTCTGTCGATTTTAAGAGCAGTAGTTAACAAAGGGATTACCTCTTCGGGCTTCGTTGCTCTTTCAGCTTCAATGAAAGCCTGTATATCTTTAATATCTGCAAATTTATCATTGAGCTGGATACGAGCTTCAGTTCCGTAAACCTCTTGATATTCTTGGTTTGGTTTACCGGCATAGATATACATTACCATATCTTTTTTATCCAGTTTTTCTAATTGGTCTGCAACGGGTAGTTTGTTTTGTACCATCAAACTACTGTCCCGCATTACTGTGGCCACCATAAAGAAAAACAAGAGCATAAATACTACGTCAGGTAATGACGCAGTAGATATTTGTGGTAAGTTATTATCTTTTTTGCTTCTAAATTTTGACATGGGTTTAAATAATCTTAAAAGTTTATTTTCTTGGTTCTGCTTCGGAAAGTTTTTGTGGGAACATATTTCGAAGCGTTTTTACCTGCTCTTCAAGTTCCACTTTATTTCCTCTCCAATTGGGGTCCAGGAAGTTTTTTTCCAATTCCCGGTAGGTAGTACCGTAGAGTCTCAATCCTTCCCGATCTCGTAAATCATTGTAAGCAGCTACCAATTCATTTTGTACGGCGATATACATTTTATACGTAGTTAACCGGTCATTTTGTAATGAGATAATGGCTTTGTCAGGGTTATCCGATAGCTCAGGATTTCGTGCTCCTTGACAATAAGTACAGGCTTCCTCACCAGTTCCTCCTCCGTTATCTAAGAATTCTATAGCCCTTTGACGAAGTTCATTTAACTCTATCGGATCATCGTTCACCATGATACGGTCATCTTTATTAATCAATACAATAAGAAGGTTTCTTTTGTATTGATCAATTTCAGTAATATCATCCGTAGGTGGCGGCAATCTTCGGCTAATCCCGCTGTCTGTTTCTATGGTGGTAGTCACCAAAAAGAATATCAGAAGCAAGAAAGCTATATCAGCCATTGAGGCAGCGTTGATTTCCGGTATATCTCTTTTTGCCATAATGTATTAGTTAGTCAATTTTTTAAAACCGGAAAATACTAACGCCAAAGCAGATATTATTGCTAAAATGTAAAACGCTATAAGTCCGGTATCAATCCATTTTGAAGCACTTTCAGATACTATTTGTACTCCATTTTTGATTACTGCTTCTCCTGAGGCTATGACGTACGATACGACGAGAACAACCAAAAATAGACCCAGTATAAAGAGTGTTCTTTTCAGAATTTCACTACTTGAAAAGGTATTGGTGATACTAAAAAATACAATTACTGCTAAACCGATAATGAAAAATAGGTAACCAAAATAAATCATGGAATCCATAGGACTGTTATTGCCAAACATTAACATAATCCCCATTACGGCAGCAATAACTGCTAAGGCAATCATCAAGTATTTTACTCCTTTATGTATAATCATAATAAGATGAGTTTATATATTATCTTTTGTTTTTGTAATCCACCAATATATCCATAAGGGTGATAGAGGCATCTTCCATTTCGTTAACGATACGGTCGATTTTAGCAATAATAAAGTTGTAGAAAACCTGTAGGATAATCGCTACGATAAGACCAAATACCGTGGTAATAAGGGCTACTTTAATACCTCCTGCTACCAATGAGGGTTGCATATCACCGGCTCTTTCAATTTGGTCAAAAGCTAAAATCATACCGATTACCGTTCCTAAGAATCCAAGCATAGGGGCAATGGAAATAAAAAGTGATATCCATGAAACGTTTTTCTCTAATAGACCCACTTGCACACCACCGTATGCCACCACAGATTTTTCAGTAGCTTCCAAGCTCTCATCAACTCGATCCAAACCTTGGTAGTAGATTGAAGCCACGGGCCCTTTGGTATTTCGGCAAACATCTTTAGCCGCTTCAATTCCACCACTGTTTAAAGCGTCTTCCACATTTTGTGCTAGTTTTTTGGTGTTGGTAGTAGAAAGACTTAAATAAATAATTCTTTCTATTGCAACGGCAAGCCCTAATATTAAACACAGTAAGATAGACGCCATAAATGGAGGTCCACCCTCAATAAAACGTTTTTTCAATTCTTGATGAAATCCTAAGCTTTCTTCACCGTCATCAGCAGTTGCAACATCTTGAATAGAAGCAGCACTATCGATTGTGGTTACTGTTAAAATGTTTTCCGAGAGTTCCGGCTCTACCTGGTTTGCATTGACATTAAGTGTTAATAATAGCAAAGCTACTGTTATAACAGAAAAAAATCTTTTCATGTGCGTTTTAATTAAGTTAGTTTTGTAATTAAGGCATTAAAGGTATAAAAATAATTAGTTATTAAACAAAATTTTGAAAAATTTAGCAGAGAGGAAGGGATTCGAACCCTCGATCCCGATGCAATCGGGATACACACTTTCCAGGCGTGCGCCTTCGACCACTCGGCCACCTCTCTAGAATACTCACCGTACTTCCAGCACTAGTAAAATATAAGGGTGCCAAATAACAAAAAAAATATCACTTTCTAAAATATTCCCGGTTAAATTTATGTCATTTCACCTCGGAGTGAAGTTTCGAAAATAGTTTTAAAGCCACTAAACGGAATCTCTTGCCCTAAGAGATACATCATTTTGGTTACTGCGGCTTCCGTAGTGATGTCTCTTCCCGAAATAACACCTATTTTTTTGAGAGCTACACTGGTTTCATATTGTCCCATATTGACGCTGCCTCCCGGGCATTGAGTGATATTCACCACAGGAATTTGGCGGTCTATTACCTGTTGTATTAATTTTAAAAACCAAGCCTCAGTGGTAGCATTTCCCGACCCGTAGGTTTCTAGGATAACGCCTTTGATTTGTGGGTTATTAAGTGTGTAGTTTAATAAATGTTCGTCCATACCCGGGTACAGTTTTATCAATACAATTTGACGGTTCAATTGGTCATGTATTTTTAATTCTTGGTGGGTAGTGGGACGGAGTAGTTTGCTGTGGTTAATTTTTAAATAGACAGCACTTTCTATCAAATGCGGATAGTTAAGGGAGGAAAATGCGTCAAAATCTTCTGCACTGATTTTGGAAGTGCGATTGGCGCGGTATAATTTATATTCAAAATAGAGAGCGACTTCTTGAACTACCGGACGATTGTTTTCTCGTAAACCGGCAATCTGGATACTGGTTATTAAATTTTCTTTTGCGTCGGTTCGCAAATCCCCAATGGGAAGTTGTGAGCCGGTGAAAATGACCGGTTTGCTGAGGTTTTCTAACATAAAACTCAAAGCAGAAGCCGTGTAAGACATGGTATCACTACCGTGTAAAACAACAAATCCATCAACCTGGTGGTAGTATTCTTGGATAATTTTAGCTATTTGCACCCAATGGTCCGGATTCATATTCGAACTGTCAATTGGATCTTCAAAACTCACCGTGTTAATGGTACAATCCAGTAATCTGATTTCGGGGATATGCGACAGTAATTCGTCAAAATTAAAATTCTTTAAGGCACCGGTTTCAAAATCTTTAATCATACCGATGGTGCCCCCGGTATATATTAGCAAAATGTTAGGTTTAGTATGCACGAGTTTATTTTTTTACAAAGATAAAACTCTTTAGGGTTGGTAAATGTTGTTTTCCAAATTAACATCTGCCAAGTAGCCGGTACCGTCAATGGACATAGCCTTAATTTGATCCATCGAGTAATCAATTTCAAAAGTATATTCTCTTAGTGCCCAAGGCCAATCGTTGAGTACGGTTCGTTCCATACCCGGAAAGGGGTTGTCTTTAACACCATGCATCATACGCAAGGGGATGTGATAGGCTACTGTATTTCCATTGCTTAGAAATACATAAAAATCAATAGGCATGGGCATCAGCCCGATACGTTTGAGAGTAACCTGGATTTTGCCCTGGGATTCCTTGACCTCTTGGATTGCATAGTCGATGGTATTAGTAGTTTCTGTAAAATCGTTGAGGTACCACCGCAGTTGCATACCACTTACTTTTTCTGCGGTACGTATGTAATCGTTTGGTGTGGGATGGGTAAAGGCAAATTCTTTATAAAAACGGCGCAATGTTTCCAAGGCTTTATCACTTCCTATTAAATATTCCATTTGTGCAGCAAAAACAGCTCCTTTGGAATAAGAAGACCTAGCAAAAAGCCAATTTTCGGCAAAGCGATCGGCATGGGTGGTGAGGGGCTGTTCTTTGCCGCTTCGGGCCATAGAATAATACCCGAGATAATGGTCTGTATGTATAAAGTCTTTTGCTTCACCCAGTACAAATTCTACTGCCATGGCTGAAATATATTCCGTAAATCCTTCGTCAAACCAACTGTATTTACTTTCATTTGTTGCCAATACAAATTGAAACCAACTGTGTGCAACTTCATGAATGGTAACTCCGACTAAGCTATTAAAACTTCTTTTACCCGTAATTAGAGTACACATGGCGTATTCCATGCCGCCATCACCACCTTGGATCACCGAATATTGTTGGTAGGGATAATCACCTACTAACTGATTAAAAAAGTCAAATATATCATAAGTGGCCTCTTGCAAATTTTTCCAATTTTCTATGATTTCGGGATCGTTTTTATACAGAAAATGGAGCTCGATATCGTTGGGACCGGTTATACGGTCATGTATATAATCGGGGTCAGCAGCCCAGGTAAAATCATGCACATCTGGCGCAATAAAGTGCCAGGTAATTTTACTGTTTTTTTTGTGTTTGATTGGTTTGGAAGGATCATCTTGATAGCCATGGCCCACCTGATTGGGGTTTTGTAAATAGCCGGTGCCTCCTAGGGTATATCGACTGTCGATCGTGATTTTTACGTCAAAATTACCCCACACACCATAAAATTCGCGACCGATATAGGGGTCAGTGTGCCATCCTTCTCGGTCGTATTCGGCTAGTTTCGGATACCATTGGGTCATGGATAGGGCTACACCTTCGGAACTATTTCTTCCGCTACGACGAATTTGAAGTGGTACTTGCGCCTCATAATCCATCGAAAAAGTTACTTTTTCTCCGGGTAAAATAGGTTTGTTTAAAGTAACTTCTAAAATGGTACCTACCGTTTTGTGAGCAACCGCTTCTTGGTTTTGTTTGAGTGAATTTACTTTGATATATCCAATTTCATGGGGTTGTAATTTAGAAATACGATCTCCGATGCGTGGATCGGGATCCACTACCGAACGGGAATGTTCGTCCATTTCACTGCCGGGTTGAAAAGCATTAAAATGCAGGTGATAAAAAACACGATCGAGGGTGTCTGGAGAATGGTTGGTATAGACTATTTCTTGTTTACCACGATATTGGTAAGTATCTACATCCATGTCAATTTCCATGGTGTATTCCACATGTTGTTGCCAATAATCTGCCCGGTTGATGTTTTCAGTATAATTGTGGTATTTTTGAGAATAACCCAAAAGGGCGGTCAGTAAGAAAATAGAAACGAAAAACTTGCTCATGCTTTTACTATTGATTTTGGGTAAAGATAAAATTATTTGTTAATAGTACAATAGGTAACCAAGGCAGGTGTTAACTATCAATACAAAGCTCAATAACCCAATTTGGACAGGGTTAATACCATGATATCCAATCTTCTTCTTCTTGAATTTAATGGGTTTGATTTAACCAGTTTTCGAGTAGGGGTTTTCCGTATTCTGTCAGGATAGATTCTGGATGAAATTGCACGCCACGTACATCCCATGTTTTGTGACGGAGCGCCATTATGTTTTCGTTCTCATCGATTGCCACAATTTCCAATTCTGGGTAGACTCCAGGCTCAACCACCCACGAATGGTAATGTCCTACGGCAAATTGTTGAGGTAAATTTTCAAATAAATAATCCGGGTGGAGTACTGTTATTTTTGAAGAAATACCGTGCAAAGGCACGGATAGATTTTTCAACGAAGCACCAAAACATTCAGCAATCGCTTGGTGTCCCAAGCAAACACCTAAAATGCTTTTGCTTAAAGCGAAATTTTTAATGACAGCCGGCATGATTCCTGCCTCTTTGGGGAGTCCGGGCCCAGGAGAAAGTAATATTTTGTCAAAAGAAGCTACAGTCTCTAAGGTGAGCGCGTCATTTTTAGCTACAGAAATGTGTATATCCGGTCGTAACGAACGTATGTAGTGTACCAGATTATAAACAAAGGAGTCGTAATTATCAATGACGAGTAATTTCATACTAAAAAAAAGAGGAAAAGAATCATGCAGGGGAATTTTCCCACTAGTGTTCTTTCCTCTTGTTTTAAAAATTAGGTGTTAACTTATTTTTTTGACATTTTTTCAGCCATTAAAAAGGCATTGTACATATTGACCATTTTTCCTGATTTAGAAATTTCTGAAAAAGGTCTTTGGTTGCTTTCATCTCCCCCCAAAATCACATTGATATTGGTAGTAACCCCACTGTCCATGATGATTTTTTTAACCTGTGCTGCGGTTAGTTCGGGATAGTAGGAACGAAGCATGGCAGCAACACCGGCTACGGCTGGTGAAGCCATAGAGGTTCCTTGTAAAAACTCATATTCGTTGTTTTGAACGGTGGCATAAATACGTACACCGGGTGCAAAAACATCTACATTGCTCTTTCCGTAATTTGAAAAACCGGCAATCATATTGGGTCCGTACACCGGATTGAGTGCTCCCACATTGAGGAAATTATCGATGTATTCGTTGTAGTTGTCTTGTTGGTCGTTGGGAAAATTCAAAATCGTATCGTCATCCAAATCAAAGGAATCGTTTCCTGCTCCGTGAACAAACAACACATCGTGTTCGGCGGCATATCGCAAGGCGTCATATACCCATTCAGGATGGGTCGAGTAATATTTACCAAAGCTGGCATTGATAACTTTTGCGCCGTTATCTACGGCATATCGAATTGCTAATGCCACATCTTTGTCGTACTCATCTCCATCGGGAACTGTACGTAAAGACATAATCTCAACGTTTTTAGCCACGCCATCCATACCGATACCATTTCCGCGTTGTGCGGCAACTATACCAGCTACGTGGGTACCATGTTTGGTGTCTTCCTTCAGTGGGTCGGGGCCCATCACATTATTGTTTCCAATGGGTACATCGTTGATATCATCGGGGTTATCCCCTAAAACTGCTCGGAAGTCGGTTTCAAGGTTGAAGTGATTTTCTAATCTGCTTTTATAATAATCGACCCCACCTTGTAATTGATTGAGAATTTCGGGGATGGGTTCTCCATAGCCCAACATTTGTGAAATCATAAATACTTCTTGACCTAGGGAACTATCACCTTGTAAAGTAGCCACTTCTTCAAGCGTATAATTTTCTTTACCCAATTTATCAGCGATTTTTTGATGTGCCGGGCTGAGTTGGTTAAGCATCATACCGTATTGAAAATAGTTGGTTTGCGCTTCATTTCTATCTTTTTCCAGTTCGGCTAAAGCTTTTTGATAAAGTTGGAAGTCTTCCCGGTCTTGTTGAGCAATTTGGCTCTCTGATTTACCTTCAAATTTGGGGTTTAATTTTTTAATGATTCTAACATATTCCATGTTTTCTCCCACGATATCCCCTAAGAAATTCCAACCATATATGTCGTCTATATAGCCGTTGTTGTCGTCATCAATGCCGTTGCCGGGTATTTCTTTTTTGTTTACCCAAAGCACATTTTTAAGGTCTTCGTGTTCGATATCCACGCCACTGTCGATAATAGCTACAATAACGGTTTTTCCTTTTTTGTTTTTGATAATTTCGTCATAAGTACGAATCACACTCATACCGGGTACGGTATCTTTTTCTAAGTCTAAATGCCACCAAATTTTTTCTTGCTCCTCGCTAAGCGGGTTTACCTTTAGAGGGTAGGTGTCGATATTGCCAACAGGAGTTGAAATTAACGGTGAGACACTTCCACAAGCCGAAACCAAGATCACAAATAGGAAGGTTGCAGCTATTTTAAACAGTTGTTTCATAATGTATTTGTATTAGTTAAAAAGTTGTTCAAAGGTAAAAGAATCTTTGAGACGTACCCCTTTTTCGGTGTGTTGTACAGTAATTATTTCATGATAGGGGTCGTGTTCGAGAATCAGATAATAGTGGTTGTCAGCGGCTTCGTTGAGAAACCGTTGTTTTTCATCGAGGGTAATAAGGGGTCGGGTATCATAACCCATTATATAGGGCAGGGGCAGGTGTCCAGCGGTGGGTAATAAATCAGCGACATAGACCAAGGTTTTTTCTTTTATTTTGAAAAATGGCAGCATTTGTTTTTCAGTATGTCCATCTACAAACCAAATTCCAAAACCCAGTTCGGATTGGTCGGTATGGTTTTGATCGGGTACCTTTACAAATTCTAGTTGACCACTTTCCTCTAAGGGCAAGATATTTTCTTTTAAAAAAGATGCTTTTTCACGCGGATTAGGATCTACTGCCCACTGCCAGTGGTGTTTATTGGACCAAAAACGAGCATTTTTAAAGGCCGGTTCGTAGCCGGTACGATTCTTATTCCATTGGACACTTCCACCACAATGGTCAAAATGCAGATGGGTCATAAACACATCGGTAATTTCGTCGCGATGAAAACCCGCTTTTTGAAGCGAATTATCCAGAGAATGATCTCCCCAGAGGTGGTAGTAACCAAAAAACTTCTCGCTTTGTTTGTCGCCCATACCGGTATCGATAAGAATAAGTCGATTGCCATCTTCTACTAACAAGCAACGAGCTGCCATTTCAATTCGGTTTTGGTTGTCTGCCGGATTGGTTTTGTTCCAAATAGTTTTAGGAACTACACCAAACATAGCCCCACCATCTAATTTAAAGTTTCCCGATTCGATTGGGTAGATTTTCATTTTCAGTCTTTAGATTTTGCAAATTAACAAAAGCACCTGGAATTTAAGCTCGCTATTTGAAGATTTTTAACAATCCTAAAATACCTTTATCTAATTCGCTACGTTTTGTAACTTTGGAGCCACCATAACCCCATGTATGAAAAACAAATTTACAATTTTATTGTTGGGTGCTATAGCTACCCTGTTCTTTTTAGAGTCATGTAAAAAAGACGATGAAGTAACTTGTATAAGTTGTAGTAGTGAAATTACCATGACTTTTACCCTTTGTCGGGAGGCCAATGGCAATGCTTCGGTTAATGGCGAAGACACCGGAACTCCGTACGATGTGTATTACCAAGGATTGGTTGAGGAAGAAGTAACGTGTCAGTAAGTTTACCTTTTCAGAACCTCTTAATCATTGAGTTTTAACACGGCCATAAAGGCTTGTTGGGGAATTTCGACATTGCCTACCTGTCTCATACGTTTTTTCCCTTTCTTTTGTTTTTCCAATAATTTACGCTTACGCGAAATATCCCCGCCATAACATTTGGCTGTTACGTCTTTACGTAGGGCTTTGATGGTTTCACGAGCGATGATTTTTGCACCGATAGCTGCTTGAATAGGAATATCAAACTGCTGTCGAGGAATAAGCTCTTTAAGCTTTTCACACATTTTTTTACCGATGTATTGGGCATTGTCAAAGTGAATCAAGGCCGAAAGGGCATCTACCGGCTGGGCATTGAGTAAAATATCTAGGCGAACCAATTTGGACGGCTGCATACCTATGGGGTGGTAGTCAAAGGAGGCATATCCTTTAGACACAGTTTTGAGTCGGTCGTAAAAGTCAAATACAATTTCGGCCAGCGGCATATCGAAAGTGAGTTCTACCCGATCGGCAGTCAGGTAAGTTTGATTGGTGATGGTGCCTCTTTTTTCAATGCAGAGGGTCATTACATTGCCTACAAATTCAGATTTGGTAATGATGGTAGCTTTGATGAAAGGCTCTTCCACTCGGTTGAGGGTTGAGGGGTCGGGTAAATCACTGGGGTTATTAACGGTAATCGGATCGTCGGGGTTTTTGTTGGTATAGGCCAAATACGACACGTTGGGCACTGTAGTGATCACCGTCATGTCAAATTCGCGTTCGAGGCGTTCCTGGATAATTTCCAAATGCAACATACCTAAAAATCCACATCGGAAACCAAATCCAAGGGCTGCCGAACTTTCAGCAGTATACACTAAGGAAGCGTCGTTGAGCTGAAGTTTTTCCATAGAAGCACGGAGCTCTTCAAAATCTTCGGTATCTACCGGATAAATACCGGCAAAAACCATCGGTTTTACGTCTTCAAACCCAGAAATAGCATTTTTAGTAGGATTGACCGCATCGGTGATAGTATCACCCACTTTGACTTCTCGGGCTTCTTTAATACCGGTAATCAGGTAACCTACGTCGCCGGCTTTGATTTCGGTTTTGGGTACCTGCGTCAGTTTTAAAGTTCCTACTTCATCGGCATCATAAACTTTGTTAGTAGCGACAAATTTTATTTTCTGACCTTTTTTTATTTTACCATTAATGACCCGGAAAATGGTTTCTACCCCGCGAAAAGGATTGTACACCGAATCAAAAATCAAGGCTTGCAGGGGTTCGTTTTCATCACCTTTAGGGGGGGGAATCCGCTCGATGATGGCTTCTAATATTTTGTCCACACCCAATCCAGTTTTTCCGCTAGCAGGAATAATATCTTCGTGTTTACAACCCAAAAGATCTACAATATCATCCGACACTTCTTCGGGATTGGCACTAGGAAGGTCAATTTTGTTAAGTACCGGAATGATTTCTAAATCGTTTTCTAAGGCCAAATACAGATTAGAAATAGTCTGAGCCTGAATGCTTTGGGCGGCATCTACAATGAGCAAAGCCCCTTCGCAAGCAGCAATCGAGCGAGAAACTTCGTACGAAAAATCAACGTGTCCGGGAGTATCAATCAGATTGAGGATATAGGTTTCGCCTTGATAGATATATTCCATTTGGATTGCGTGGCTTTTGATTGTAATACCTCGCTCCCGTTCCAAATCCATATTGTCTAATAGCTGGTTTTGTTTTTCACGTTCGGTGACGGTTTTAGTTTCGTCTAAGAGTCTGTCAGCCAGCGTACTTTTTCCGTGGTCTATGTGAGCAATGATGCAAAAATTCCGAATGTTTTTCATAAAGTACCCTCAGTCAATCTTTTGAGTTTGCAAATATAATTGAATTACACGTTATTCAATACAATTTTTATTTAAGGGTGGAATGTTTTTATTAAAAACAATTTTGTTTGGATATTTTAATCAAAAATGAATAAAACTGGAAATTTATTTTTGATTTTTTATCATTTTCACATAAATTGCTTGTACTAATATGATTGTCCGCTAATAATCATAATCAACTATTTTGTTATATTACGGATAATCAATTACAGTATAACTAAAAATTCTGTATGAGAAAAATATACCATTTTTTGTTATTTTGTTTTATATCGGGTGTAAATACGGTTTACGCCCAATATACTGCTGTACCCGACCCTAACTTTGAAGCCTATCTGGAAGACAATGGTATGGGCGACGGCATACCGGGTAACGGGTTGGTACTTACGGCTAATATTGAGAATGTGACGGAACTTACTATATATGGATATATAGGCATAACTGATTTAACAGGAATCGAAGATTTTACTGCATTAGAAGTTTTTTACCTTTCTTTTAACCCTATTACCTTTGTAAACCTTTCACAAAATAGCAATTTAACCCACGTAGGTTTTAGCAGTACAATGCTTTCTACCTTAGACCTATCAAGCAACAATAAGCTGGAATATGCGGGTGGGCTATATAATCTAGAACTTGATAGTTTAATTGTAAACAGTCCTTACATTACTCAGCTTGATTTTTGGGAAAATCACTTAATCTATATAGATGTAACCAATTGTCCTGCCTTAGAAGTATTAGACGTACATTATAATTTTTACCTGCCTGCGCTAGACGTTAGTAATAATCCTAATCTAAAAACACTACGTTGCAGCGAAAACAATTTAACTTCTTTAGACACCTCTAATAATCCTTTGTTAGAGGTATTAGCCATTGGTAACAATCCAAATCTTGTTAGCTTGGATCTGTCTCAAAACCCACTGTTACGGATTTTTACCGCCGGGCACAACAACTCAATGGCCTATATAGATGCGAGAAACGGGAATAATGAAAACTTCGAGTTATTTTCTGCCAATCCCGCTACAAACCTGCAATGTGTATATGTAGATGATGCCGAGGCATCTTATCTCGAAGACTGGAGTGTTCCTAATCACACTCAGTTTGCTAACAATGAGCAGGAGTGTTCGGCTGTATCTGTTGATGATTATCAAAGACTGGTGTTTAGTATGTACCCTAACCCGGCGAAAGAACGTGTAACCGTTATTTCAAATAGTGAGGGTGCTTACCGTATTTATTCTTCAGAAGGAAAAGTGGTGATAACAGGAGAAATAACACAAGGATTTAACAATATCTACCTTTCAGATTATCCTACAGGTTTGTATTATCTCGAACTGGAATCTGCCGAAGGCAAAGAAATTAAAAGGGTAGTGAAGGAATAATTTCATTCCCTCATGTCTATTTGTATAACCCAAGCCATCTGCATAATCTGCGGGATTAATTAGTACCTTTGCAAAAAATTTTGCGTAACAATGGTCAAAATCGGAGATATAGAAGTAGGTGAATTTCCCTTGTTGCTCGCACCGATGGAGGATGTGAGCGACCCGCCGTTTCGTGCTTTGTGTAAGGAGCAGGGAGCCGATGTGGTGTTTACCGAATTTATCTCCAGCGAAGGATTGATTCGCGATGCGGCCAAGAGTGTTCAAAAATTAGATATTTACGAAAAAGAACGCCCGGTGGGTATTCAGATTTTCGGAGCCGAAATGGACTCCATGCTTCAGACGATAGATATCGTTGAAAAATCCAATCCGGATATTATTGATATCAACTACGGCTGCCCGGTAAAAAAAGTGGTGTGTAAAGGTGCCGGTGCCGGAATTTTAAAGGATATCGACTTGATGGTGAAGTTGACCGAAGCCATGGTCAAGCGTACCCATTTACCCATTACGGTCAAAACCCGCTTGGGTTGGGATCACGATTCTATAAAAATCGTAGAAGTGGCCGAAAGACTACAAGATGTAGGGATTAAAGCTATTTCTATTCACGGTCGTACACGTGTACAGATGTATAAGGGAAATGCCGATTGGAAACCGATAGCTGAAGTAAAAAACAATCCAAGGATGCACATTCCCGTATTTGGAAATGGCGATGTAGTTACTCCGGAGAAGGCGATGGAAATGCGCGACGTGTATGGATTGGACGGCGCAATGATTGGTCGTGCGAGTATTGGCTATCCTTGGTTTTTTAGAGAAGTGAAACATTTTTTTAAAACGGGAAAATATTTAGCTCCGCCTACGTTAGAAGAGCGAGTAGAAGCTGCTAAAAGACATTTACAAATGGCCATTCACTGGAAAGGTGAAAAATTAGGCGTATTCGAAACGCGACGCCATTATACCAATTATTTTAAGGGAATTCCTCACTTCAAGGAATTCCGTACCCGTTTAGTTACCGAAGATACTTCCGCAGGGGTTTTTGCCACTTTGGATGATATTTTGGAACAATTCAGTTCGTGGAGTTTTGTTTAGCCATTATCGGATAAGCCTTTTATTGACTCGTGAAGCCGCTATTTGAGAGGCGATGATGCCCAATACTCCAATGGTTATTAACACGATCAGAGCGTTTTCCCATTGAATTTCCACAGGATAAGGAAGTGTAGGGGTGATCATTACAAAGCCAAACTTGATTTGCAATCCCACCAAAATAATTCCCAATATAATTCCGGTAACTCCTCCCCATAGAGTCATCAATGTGCCTTGTAGAAAAAATACCGATCGCATTTGTCGAAAGTCGGCTCCTAAGTGAATGAGGGTTTTGATATTGTTTTTTTTATCGAGTATGACCATAATAATGCTAGAGATGACATTAAACAAGGCGATAATCATCACGAGGGTAAAAATTAGGTATACGGCCAGATTTTCGGTATTTAGCATTTTGTATAAAGCATCGTTTTGTCGGATTCGGTTTTTATAAACGAGTTGCTCACCTCCTATTTCTTCAATTTTTTTAATGGCAGTTTTTTCATCAACTCCGGGCTGAAGTTTTATTTCCAAGGCACTGATTTGATTTTCATCAAAAGAAAGGAGTTGTTGTGCTTGATTAAAACTGGCGAAAACATATTTGTCGTTGAGGTCTTCGTTGACATAATACACGCCAGAAACGATGGCTAAGTCCGTATTCAGAGCGGTTGTGGGGTCGGTAATTTGACCCGTACCGGGTTTGGGAACCATGATTTCGAGTAATTCGGAGTAATCGTAGGGACCCAGGCCTAATTTGGTAGAAATATCAAAACCGATAACCACCGATTTTTGATCTTTATTGAGCCAGTTCCCCGCTATAATTGTACTGTCTATTTGGGTAGTTTGCTGGTAATTGTCGTCGACACCTTTGATATAAGCAATGGTGTTTTTTCCTTTAAAACTAAGAAAAACACGGTCTTCAATAATTTTGGAGTAAGAAGCTATTTCGGGTATTTGTTGGAGTTCGTTGAGCTGTTGGGCATTCAGGTTGATTACCTTACCCATTTTGGGTTCTACCCGCAAATCGGGATTAAAAACGGTAGAAAATTGAAGACTGAAGGTTTTCAGACCGGCAAAACCCGACAATACAATAAATAAAGCCATAGCGCCGACAATAACACCGATCAGTGCGATAGTAGAGATGCTGTTTACAGCGGTGCTTTTGCTTTTAGAAAACAGATACCGTTGAGCTATGTACAGCGGGAAACGCATCAAGATTTTTTTCTTTTTTCGAGTATTTCGGGTTTGATTATCGGATTGTCTTCGCCCTTAAGGGCTTGGTCAATCGCTTCGGAATAGTCAATTGAACGATCTAGGATAAAAATTAAATCGGGCATTTTACGCAATTGGTCTTTTACCAATTGAGCCACTTGGTGTTTGATTTGATTTTTGTGGGTGTTAATTTCCTCAATCAGAGGTTCACCGTGTACAGACGGGAAAATACTTACATACACTTTGGCTAGAGTAAGGTCGACCGTTACTTTGACTTCAGTAACCGATATTAAAATACCGATATGACCGGCTTCTTTCAGCAGGTTTTGCAAAACGTTTGCCAAATCCATTTGGAGGATGGCTCCGATTTTTTTTTGTCGGTTTGTTTCCATAAGTTGCAAAGTTACTACTTTTGACGGTATGAGCAGGAATACAAAATTATAAATCATGATAAAAATAGAACATATAGGAATTGCAGTCAAGGATTTAGAGACGTCCAATCAACTATTTACAAAATTATTGGGCAAATCTCCCTACAAACAAGAAACGGTTGCCGATGAATCGGTAACGACCTCATTTTTTGAAATAGGGGCCAGTAAGTTGGAGTTGTTAGAGGCACTGAGCGAGGACAGCGCGATAGCCAAGTATTTAGACAAAAACCGAGAGGGGATTCATCACATTGCTTTTGCCGTTGATGATTTAACCACCGAGGTGGCTCGTTTAAAAGAGGCTGGTTTTATTTTTATAAATGAAACTCCGCGGGAGGGGGCAGACAATAAGTGGGTGGTGTTTTTACATCCCAAAAGTACCAACGGAGTTTTAGTAGAATTGTGTCAAGACAAAACAATTTAAAAAAAAGTTTGTACTAAATATAAACTAATCCTAAATTTGCCGACTCTTTACAGCGATTAGTTTTATATAATTAACGCTTGGGTCCTATAGCTCAGCTGGTTAGAGCACTTGACTCATAATCAAGGGGTCCCTGGTTCAAGCCCAGGTGGGACCACATCCTATAAAAGCACTTACTTATTAGTAGGTGCTTTTTTTATAGGGTTATGTTCGTATGGAAAAAATTCTAGCCAAGACTTCCTTTTTATCATGTAAGGTTTGGGTTTATACCTTAAAATAAAACGAGCCACATGTAAATAAAATGAGATTCAGGCTGGTTCTATTCGCTTTAGGTCTTGGAACTAGGGTACTATTGGACTCAAGGATACAAGGATTTTAATACAGCTTCAAATTTTAATTTCCAACTACATCCGCATGATAATTCAAGCGCTTCTTAGCAAAAATTAAAGTCTTATATGATTTGAAATGAATTATATTTGCGGGCATTAATCTGTAGATATGAAAACTATTAACGATTTTAATTTTAAAGACCAAAAAGCGTTGGTACGTGTAGATTTTAATGTTCCTCTAAACGACCAAGGCCAAATTACAGATGCTACCCGTATCGAAATGGTGAAACCCACGATCGAAAAAATTCTATCGGATGGTGGACGCGTGGTAATGATGTCGCATTTTGGCAGACCTAAAAACAAAGAACCCGAATTTTCCTTAGAACAAATCGTAGAAAAAGTATCTGAGGTATTAAACAAACCGGTGGTTTTTGTACCTGATTGTGTGGGTGAAGAAGCCGAAAAAGCGGCAAATAATTTGAGTAACGGGGAATTGCTGCTTTTAGAAAATTTACGATACTATCCCGAAGAAACTCAGGGAGATGAAAATTTTGCCCAACAATTAGCCCGACTGGGAGATATCTATGTGAATGATGCTTTTGGAGCAGCACATCGGGCCCATGCTTCAACGACGACTATCGCTCAATTTTTTGACTCCAAAAAATGCTTCGGCAAGCTCATGGAAGCCGAGTTGAGAAGTATCGATCAAGTTTTACACCAAAGTAAAAAACCGGTTACCGCAATTATCGGTGGAGCTAAGGTGTCTTCCAAAATCACGATTATCGAAAATATCTTAGATAAAATCAATCACTTGATTGTAGGAGGTGGCATGTCGTTTACCTTTATCAAAGCCATAGGCGGACAAGTGGGCGATTCGTTGGTAGAGGAGGAATATCTTACTACCGCCTTAAACATTTTGGCGAAAGCCAAAGAAAAACAGGTACAAGTACACTTGCCAGTCGATGCTGTAATTGCCAATAGCTTTTCTGAATCGGCTTCAACCGATACCTGCATCGTTACTAAAATTCCGGAGGGTTGGATGGGTTTAGATACCGGACCCAAAACCAACGAAATTTTTGCTACAATCATTGGATTGTCTAATACCATTTTGTGGAATGGTCCTGTAGGAGTATTTGAAATGGAGCCTTTTGCAGCCGGTACTAAAGCCTTGGGGGAAGCTATTATTCAAGCTACTCAAGGCGGAGCTTATTCGTTAGTGGGAGGAGGCGATTCGGTGGCGGCTGTTAAAAAGTTTGGCTTTCAAAATCAGGTAAGTTATGTGTCAACCGGAGGTGGAGCTATGCTCGAAGCCTTGGAAGGTAAAACCTTACCCGGTGTGGCAGCGATCGGTTTGTAAAACAAATTGGATATATTTTCGTTAAAATACAGACTTTCCCCCGTTGGAGCGAGGGGAGGTTGTGTTTTTTTTATTATTTTGCGACACCCAACTCAAACAAGGAGATTAAAAATGAACAAGTTACCCCTATTCTACCTGTTTTTTCTGGTATTTACCGTTGGTTTTTCCCAAGAAGAGGGAGGTCTGTCTGTAGAGACTTCGCTGGTGGAAATTTCACAAGACACCACCACGACCATCCAAGAGAAACCGACCTTTTTAAGCTTAAAAGACAGTATAAAAAGTTCGTTTATCCAACATCCGGCCAGTGCTGCAGTCGATAGCTTGTGGCGACAAGAATTATACAACTCCGATTTATTTGAAGAAATGTACGCCTCGGTCACTTCCCTAGAGATTAACGAAATGGAAGTGGAAGATTTTCAGGAATTGCCCTTGGAGGTGTTTAAGGAAAGATTAGAAAAACTTAATGCGCGGGTTCCCTTTGATATTCAGTATTCTCCGGCCCTCGAAAGTGTGGTGTATTCGTATCTCAAAAAACGTAGAAAATCACTACAGCGTTTGATGCATATGAGTACCTATTATTTCCCGATGTTCGAACAAGAATTGGACAAACATAACCTACCCATTGAATTAAAATATTTAGCCATCGTAGAATCTGCCTTGAATCCTAAGGCTCGTTCCCGAGTGGGCGCTACCGGATTGTGGCAGTTTATGTATCCTACAGGTAAAATGTATGGTCTGGAAGTCAGTTCGTATGTCGATGAACGTTCGGATCCCATTCGCTCTACCGAAGCCGCTTGCGAATATTTAAAAAGTTTATACAACGTATTTGGCGATTGGGATTTGGCTTTGGCAGCCTATAATTCGGGACCCGGAAATGTCTCTCGCGCGATTCGCCGTAGCGGAGGAGAAACCAATTATTGGAAAATTAGAAACAACCTGCCTCGCGAAACCGCAGGCTATGTACCTGCTTTTTTAGCAACTATGTACATCTTTGAATATGCTGAAGAACACGGGTTTAAATTGCCCAAAACCGCTATTCCGTATTTAGCAACCGATACGATTCGTATTAAAGAAACGATTCGTTTTAAAGATATTTCTGAACTTTTTGATATTCCTATCGAGGAGTTGCGCTTTTTTAATCCGTCTTATAAATTGGATATCATTCCGTATATAGAAAATAAAAATTATACCCTCCGTTTACCGGTTGATGCTTTGGGTTCTTTTGTTAGTAACGAGGCAAGTATTTATGCATATGTACGTGCTGATGAAGAAAAGTCTAAATACCCCGAACTCGTAAAACAGGAGTCACAAATTACTTACAAAGTAAAAAAAGGTGATTATTTAGGTAAAATAGCTAATCGTTATGGAGTTACGGTTAATAACTTAAAAAAGTGGAACAACTTAAAAAGTAATAATTTAAAAGTAGGTCAACGACTGGTTATATTTACGCAAGGCGTAGCAGGTACTACTATTGAAAAAGTCGAAGACCACTCCTCATCATCCGGAGAGTATAGCATATATACCGTTAAAAATGGAGATACCTTATGGGGAATTGCACAAAAATTTCCCGGTGTATCTATAGAGAAAATTAAAAAATGGAACGATATTAGTGGTACTAAATTGACCCCCGGTATGAAATTGAAAATCCATAGGGGGTAATTTTAATACACACGTCATGATAAGATGGTTTTTTTCTATAGTTTGCAGTTGTTCTCTTTTACTGGCTTGTCAGGATTCCAACAAGAATTCCGAGGAATACCTTCCTAGTTCCTCTGGTAAAATCAATCAGGTTTTAGTTGTTATTGATAACGATTTGTGGACCAGTTTGATTGGTGAAGAGTTGCGGAAAAATTTAGCCGAATTGCTGGTGGGGATGTCTCAAGACGAACCTCGTTTTACACTTATTCAAACCCCCTACGAAGGTTTTGATGGGCTGATGCTCCGACAGCGGGTGTTTCTGGAAGTACGAATTGGTCGTGACGAACTCTTTGAAATAAAAAACAATGTGTTTGCTAAACCCCAGACCGGCATCTATCTTTATGGACGTACCCTTTCGGATGTATTACAGCTCATTCAAACCCACGCAACGACTATTAAAAATACGATTACTACCACCGAATTGCGAGAACAGCACAGTCGATTGAATGCTTTAAAAATGCCGATTCCCCAAATTGAAGAAAACTTAAAAGTGTCTTTTACACTTCCCAATACCTACCGCATTGCTAAACTCACCGATAACTTTGCTTGGATGCGACGCGATATTCGCTCGGGTGATTTGAATTTATTGGTATACGAATTGCCTTTAAATCGCCTAGAAAATCAAGAGGATATTATTGGTCAAATTATTCAAATCCGAGATTCCATTGGTCAGGCACATATTCCGGGACCGAATGAAGGAAGTTATATGATTACCGAAATGGCCTTCTCTCCCCATCTGTTTGAAACCACCATCAATCAAAAGTTTGCCTACGAAACACGGGGTACCTGGGAGGTTTATAATTTTTTTATGGCCGGTCCTTTTGTCAATTTTATGATTAAAGATTCAGTGAATAACCGTCTTTTGGTGATGGAAGGTTTTACCTTTGCTCCTTCTATTGATAAAAGAAATTATCAATTTGAATTGGAGACCATTATTCGCTCTGCTAAATTGTTAGAATAATTACAAACGGTAACCTATTCCTAGGCCTCCATAAAATTCGATAGTAGTAAAGCGTTCTTGTACTTGCTCGTTAAAATTCCGACCTATATTGCCATACAGTGAGACCACAAAAGAGTTGCTGAAATTCCACTTGTAACCAGCTCCAATTCCCACAATAAACCCACTCATGTCGGTAACAACTACCACTTCGTTGGGTGGTGTGTCGTTCGTGGTGCCCAATTCGGGAGTGGTGGTTTCTTCAAAATCTCCAAAACGGTACTTCACAAAAGGATTAATAAAAAAACCAGAGCCGGGATTATTGGTGCCAAAATAGTAGTTGTAGCCGAGTTTGACACTGTGAGTTTTAAATTCTCTACTCCCTTCTTCGGAATGGTAATTAATACGGTCGTTAAAATGAAGCTCCAATTCGATTCCCCCGTCATAGGTGACTAATCGCTCGTAGCCTACTTCGACCGAGGCTATCGCTAAGGTATTTGCAATGTTGTACTTAAGTTCGTTTTTTGGGAATTCTTGAGCGGTAAGAGAGCCTACTTGAAGTAGTACGACTAAAAAGAATAACCGAGTTGTCATAATAATACTTTTTTGGGTAAAAATACTTAAATAAAAATAGTATTCTTGGGCTTTTATCAGCTACTTATTAACGACTTATTCGTGATAACTTAGCCCGAATTTCTTCCGGCCTCACCCGGGTAGAGTTTCCAAGCTTCGTCGCTTTGCCAATACTCTTTGGTATCAATGTCCATAATGGTCAGAGGGCCTTTAAAGGCTGCCCCCGTATCTATATTCCACACGTTGGCCATTTGTGTAGGAGTCTGTTTGTCTATACGTGTAACCGGGGTATGCCCGATATAAATTTCGTCAAACAAAAGCAAGCGTTTGGGATAATGCGGATGCGTTTTGGGTAGGGTTTTGTCTAAGCCCAAAGCCATTTCCCAAAGAGTACGGTCCCAGTAAAAAGGCAAAGGTTGATATTCGCGAAGCGGGCCATGAATGTTTTGAAATCCTGCATGAATAAACAGCCGATTTTGATTGTCAATGTAGAAATTGTCCAATCTATTCAAAAATTTCAAATGTGCCTCTCGGTTTTTAAAGCCCTCACGTTGGTAGGCGTCCATGGTTGATTGACCGCCGTGTTGAACCCATTCTTGGGTGAGGGTTTCACCTTGTAGCCAACGGCAACACAAATCGTCGTGATTGCCTCGTAAAAAAATACAACGTTGCCGTTGGTTTAGTTCGATTAAATAAGTAAGGGTGTGGTAACTGTCACTCCATCCATCCATATAATCCCCTAAAAAAATTAGAGTGTCATCAGGTTGTATATTGGCTCGTTCAAAAACTTGTTTGACAGCTTTTAAAGCACCATGTATGTCGCCGATCACTAATGTTCTCATACATATTCAGCCTAAAGGCTATAGGATTTTGGGGGAGTTTTAAAAATCAATATACACAATTTTAGAAGGGTACTAGTGGTAGGAAATAATAAGCTCATCTTATTGCTTTGTCAAAGGTTTTTAAAAGATTCCTTAAATTTATAACTTTTGATGATAAATATTTCTTAAACGGTTTTGTTAATCAATTTTTTAACCAATTATTAACAGCCGGAAAAGCTAATATTTGGCAATTTGCAACACATTACAAAAAAAAGGGAATAAAATGGACATTCAATCAACAATTGATATTGGTGCATTAAATGAAAAAATTCAACAAGAAAGTGCTTTTATAGACGTATTGTCTTTTGAGATGAACAAAGTCATCATCGGTCAAAAGCATATGGTAGAGCGTCTTTTAATCGGGCTTTTAGGTCGTGGCCATATATTGTTGGAGGGAGTGCCTGGCTTGGCTAAAACTTTGGCCATAAACACCTTGGCAAAAGCCGTTCAGGGAAGTTTTAGCCGTATTCAGTTTACACCTGATTTACTTCCGGCCGATGTCATTGGAACACTTATTTACAATGCTAAGCTCAATGATTTTAGTATTAAAAAAGGTCCCGTATTTGCTAATTTTGTTTTGGCCGACGAGATCAACAGAGCCCCCGCTAAAGTGCAATCAGCACTTTTAGAGGCCATGCAAGAAAAGCAAGTGACTATCGGAGAGGAAACCTACAAACTTGAGCAACCCTTCCTGGTGATGGCCACTATGAACCCTATCGAACAAGAAGGAACCTATCCGTTACCGGAAGCGCAAATGGACCGGTTTATGCTTAAAACCGTTATTAATTATCCTCAATTACACGAGGAGCAATTGATTATTCGTCAGAATTTACAAGCGGAGTTTGCTACCGTCAACGCTGTGATTACGGTAGATCAAATATTACGAGCACAACAAGTGGTCCGCGAGGTTTATATGGACGAAAAAATTGAAAAATACATACTGGATCTAATTTTTGCTACCCGTACACCCGAACTGTACCAACTACAAGAATTGAAACCTTTAATTGAGTACGGTGCTTCTCCCCGGGGTAGTATTAATTTGGCTTTGGCAGCCAAATGTTATGCCTTTATCAAACGTCGAGGTTACGTGATTCCGGAAGATGTTCGCGCTGTAGTTCACGACGTGTTGAGACACCGCATCGGTGTAACGTATGAGGCGGAAGCCGAAAATATCACCTCACAGGAAATTATCAATAAAATTATCAACCAAATAGAAGTTCCCTAATCTCCATGCACTAAAAAAAGGAGTAGGATCCGTCTAATTTAGATAACAATTCTCCACTATGGGTGGGTAGAGTTATGGCTATGGAAACTAAAGAACTTTTAAAAAAAGTACGCAAGATTGAAATTAAAACCAAGAGGTTGAGTAACGACCTTTTTGGCGGGGAATATCACAGTGCGTTTAAAGGGCGAGGAATGACCTTTAGTGAAGTCCGTCAGTACCAGTACGGTGATGACGTACGAGCCATTGACTGGAATGTAACTGCTCGCTATAACCTGCCCTTTGTGAAAGTGTTTGAAGAAGAACGCGAATTGACCTTAATGCTATTAGTCGATATTAGCGCTTCGGAAGTTTTTGGTACCGGTGCCCAGTTTAAAAACGAAATCGTTACAGAAATTGCAGCTACCTTAGCTTTCTCTGCCCTCCAAAATAATGATAAAATAGGGCTCATTCTTTTTACGGATCAAATCGAATTATTTATTCCACCGAAAAAAGGGAAATCGCACGTTTTACGGATTATTCGCGAATTAATTGAATTCCGTCCCCAAAGTAAAAAAACCAATTTGGCCCAAGCCTTAGAGTTTTTAGCTAATGTAACCAAAAAACGGGCTATTTGTTTTTTGATTTCTGACTTTATCACCGACGAAAATTATGAGAAATCATTAAAAATAGCGGCCAAAAAACACGATTTAACCGGAATTTGTATCTACGATAAACGCGAACAACAACTGCCCAATATTGGGGTGGTTCAAGTACGAGATGAGGAAAGTGGTCAAGTACGGCTAGTAAATACAGCCTCTAAAAAAACGCAGCTTAATTACGCACGCTATTTTAACGAGAAAGATCAGTTGTTTAAAGAGCGCTTTCAGCGAAGTGGGGCCGGAGTAATTCGGTGTAGTGTGGACGAAAGCTATGTAAAAAAATTACTCAATTATTTTAAAAGTAGATAAGTATCATGCTTCTCCAAGGTTTTATAAAAAATGGTAAATACCTGTCACTGCGTTGGGTTGTGGTGTGGGTGCTTTTCTTTTTTATTTCGCACTCTTTTGCGCAAGTGACGGCGAGCATAGATACAACACAAATCAAGATCGGTGAGGAAATTAAATATGCCATTTCGGTAGAAACCGATTCATTAACTCCGATTACTTTTCCCGAAGGGCAAACATTTTTACCCTTGGAAGTCATTGATTTTTATCCCACCGATACCATTCGTGAAAACCAACGGGTGACTCTGATAAAGAAATACGGTCTGACGCAATTCGATTCGGGGAGGTATGTGATTCCTCAACAATTGGTTCGTATTCGAGAGCAAGCTTATTTTACCGATACTTTGGTTGTAGAAGTGGCCGATGTGGAGGTCGATACACTCAAACAGGGTATGTATGATATCAAACCTCATATTGCAGTCCCACCGGTAAAAACGCCTTGGTTTAGTTCTTGGGGGTGGATCGTACTTTTGGTGTTAGTAATTGCTTGGATTCTATATCTACTGTTTAAAAAGCTTCGAACTCAACAAACCCAAGAAAAGCGATTGCCTCCCTTTGAAGAGGCTTTGGTAGCGCTACAACAATTGGATGCATCGGACTATCTGCGCCAAAATAAGGTTAAAGATTATTACTCGGGACTTACTGAAATTGTCAAACGTTACCTCGACCGTGAGGTGGATAATGCCGTTTTAGAAAGTACGACCGAAGAACTGATTACCAAGCTCGAGATTCATAAAAATTCCGGGAATTTAGATTTTGACAAAAAAACCATTGATAAGCTTAGAGAGATTCTCCAGCGTGCGGATTTGGTAAAGTTTGCCAAAATGCAAACCGATACCGGTCAAGTGCAATTAGACCGCCAGGATATCGAAGAAATTATTAAAGAAACCCATCAAATAATTCCCCAACCCACGGAAGAGGAGTTGCTTCAAGAAGAACAATACCGACAAGAGGTACTTCGGAAAAAACGACGACGAAAAAATACAATCATTATTAGTAGTTCGATTGGGATGCTTCTGCTAGGATTGGTAATTTGGGGAACTATCAGTGGTATGGAACAAGTTCGAAATACCCTTTTCGGAAATTATACCAAGAGTTTACTGGAACAAGAGTGGGTGAAAAGTGACTATGGACATCCTGCCGTGGTAATCGAGACCCCAGAAGTTCTTGTTAGAAAATCCACCTCCGATGGATTTACCATTTCAGACAACCCGGAGGATGTATTTACTTTTGGAGATATTCAGAAAGAGTTGTTTGTCTATGTAGGGTCTTCCAAAACCCAACAAATAGATGAAGATCAACTGCGATTAGTACTTCAAGAAAAATTGGCTTTGTTAGAAAAGAATGGAGCGATCAATTTGATTGTCAATGACGAACCGTTTGAAACTCAAAAAGGCGTCAAAGGATTTAAAGCGGCCGGAGAGTTTAATATACATCTGGGAGACAATTCTTATAAAAAAACCAAGAGCGAGTACCTGTTGTTAGTATTCGCACAAGAAGGAGCCATCCAAGAAGTATTAGTGGTTAATGAAAAAGAAGACGTTTATGCCCAGCAAATAAAAGAAAGAATTATTAATTCCGTTGAGATAGAAGTGTTTAAAGCGCAATGATAGCCTTGCAATTTGAATTTGTAAACCCCGAAATGTTTTGGTTATTGCTATTGATTCCAATAGCGATTGGCTGGTACATTTGGCAACGGAACCAGTGGACTGCCTCGGTTAAATTGTCTTCGGTTCAGGGGTTTAAAGAGTCCTCTTTCATAGCTAAATTACGTCCCGTTCTTTTGTTATTGCGTTTAGTGGCTTTGGCTTTTTTAGTGATAGCGCTGGCTCGTCCTCGTTATGTGGATGTCTCTACCCGAATTAAAAAAACGGAGGGAATAGATATCGTGATGGCGATAGATATTTCGGCCAGTATGCTAGCCCGGGACTTGCGACCCAACCGACTTGAAGCACTTAAAAAAGTAGCCTCGGAGTTTGTAATGGGAAGGCCTAATGACCGCATTGGAATAGTAATTTATGCCGGGGAAAGTTATACCCAAACGCCTTTAACTATCGATAAGCGAGTGGTTATTAATGCCATTAACGACATTCGTTATACCGATGCCATTGAAGGAGGAACCGCTATTGGAATGGGGTTGGCCACAGCAGTCAATCGGCTTAAAGAAAGTCCCTCTTCAGAAGGACGGGTGGTTATATTGCTCACCGATGGGGAAAACAACAGCGGTTTTATTGATCCGAATATTGCTACTGAATTGGCTGTTCAGTTTGGTGTAAAAGTATATTCCATCGGGCTAGGGACTACCGGTATGGCGATGGCCCCGGTTGCGATTAATCCCAACGGAACTTTTCAGTATGCCCAGGTTCCCGTGGTGATTGATGAAGCCTTATTACAAAACATTGCAGAGGCTACTGGAGGTCTGTATTTTAGAGCCGATGACAATCAGAAGTTGGAACAGATATACGACGAGATTAACAAATTGGAAAAAACCGAAATTGAAGAGTTACAATTTACCCATTACGACGAAAAATATAGGTTTTTTGCCCTTTGGGGAGGCTTGTTTTTGTTGCTTGAAATCTTTTTAAAATTAACGGTTTACAGAAGCTTTATATAATGTATCAGTTAGAAGAAACATTTTATTTTTACCTACTGGCAAGTATTCCTATTTTGCTAGTTGCCTTTTTATGGCTGCAGTGGTGGAAAAAAAGAGCTCAAAACCAATTCGCTTCCGCGGAAGCATTAAAGATTTTGGCACCAGCCAAATCAAAATCCAAGCCGGTACTGAAACTGCTGATGGTCTGTTTGGCCATCGCACTTTGGGTGATTGCTTTAGTGAATCCAAGAATTGGAACCACCACCGAACAGGTCAAACGCGAAGGCATTGATATCGTTTTTGCATTGGATGTTTCCAAAAGCATGCTGGCAGAAGATATTGCCCCCAATCGCTTAGAAAAGTCCAAGCAGCTGGTCTCTCAGTTACTCAATCAGTTGGCTGGCGATCGAGTGGGGGTGGTAGGCTATGCCGGTAGTGCTTTCCCTCAAGTACCCATTACCACCGATTATGCGGCTGTACGAATGTTTCTCAATGCCATGAATACCGATATGGTATCTTCACAAGGTACTGCCATTGCTGAAGCCATCACGATGGCGACTTCCTTTTTTAGGGAGGAAGACCAAACCAATAAGGTGATTGTTATAATTTCAGACGGAGAAGACCATCAAGGAAATATCGAAGCTGCGGTGGCTGCGGTGCAAGAAAAAGGAATTAAAATTATTACCGTCGGGGTAGGTACTCCCGCAGGAGCACCCATTCCTATCAAGCGAAACGGCGTTCTCGATTCCTACCAACGGGATCAAAATGGCGAACGGGTAATCACTCGAATGGACGATACCATTTTAACCGCTATGGCCGAACAAACCGGCGGAATTTATATAGCGGGTCAGGTTACATCTCAAGTAGTTGAAAATATTCAAGAATATATAAATACCCTTGATAAAACAGAGTTTGAGTCGGTCCAATATGCCGATTTTAAAAGTTATTTTCAGTGGTTTTTGGCAGGAAGCTTGCTGTTTCTTTTTTTGGATATCTTTTTGTTGGAAAGAAAAACAAAATGGATAGAACGTTTGGATTTATTTAACGAAAAGAAAAGTGAATAAAGTAGTATTAGTCATAGCATTGTTGTACTTTCCGCTTGTTTTTTCGCAAAGCAAAGAAGAAATTAAGCGGCAAAATCAGATTGATCAATTGCTGTACGAGGCCGAAAAAAGCATTCAACAAGGCGATTTCCCGGCGGCAGAAGCAGCCTATCGAAAAGTGATTGCTATGGATCAAGACCAAGTGGTGGCACGCTATAATTTAGGTTCTGCTTTTTATCAGAATCAAAAAAATATGGAAGCTGGCAAACAATTTGTGGATGCTGCCGAAAAAGCCCAGACCAAGGACGAAAAACACCGGGTGTTTCATAATCTAGGAAATACACTGATGCGTGAAAAAAATTATGCGGGAGCCGTCGAAGCCTATAAAAATGCTTTGAGAAATAATCCTCAAGACGACGAAACTCGTTATAATTTGGCTTTAGCTAAAAAGTTATTGGAAGAACACGGCGGAGGAGGTGGCGAAGACCAAGAGCAGGACCAAAATCAAGATCAACAACAAGATGAACAAAACCCGGATCAGGGAGAGAATCAGGAGGACAACCAGGGAGGAAACGACTCCCAAGACCAACCTGACCAGGGAGATTCGGGAGACGATCAAGAACAACAGCAATCGCAGCCGGATGATAATTCGGAACAACAACAAGAACAACCCGATGCGGGTGAGGCTAATCAACAAGCTATAGAGGGACAACTCTCGCAACAACAAATTCAAAGTTTGCTAGAGGCAATCGAAAACGAAGATAAAAAGGCACAAGACAAGATTAATGCTGAAAAACAAAAAGGAGTGCCTGTAAAACCGGAAAAAGACTGGTAATTAATTGGTAGTGAATAAAATGAAAGCAATGATGCGTTCAAAATGGATATTTATAGTGTTTTTTACTTTATGGGTGAGTCCTCTGTTCTCACAAATAAAGTTTGAAGCCCGTGTTAGTAAAACGAAACTGGGAGTCAATGAGCGTTTGCGAGTAGACTTCGAAATGAATGAAGATGGGGATAATTTTCAGCCCCCATCCTTTCAAGGATTTCGTGTGGTTGCCGGGCCCAATCAATCCATTAGTAATTCGTGGATAAACGGAAAAAGAACCTATTCCAAAACCTTTACCTATTTCTTATCCCCCACAGCTACCGGAAAATTTACGATTGGTCAGGCTACCATTCATATTAAGGGTGAAACCTATAAGACGATTCCCATTGAAGTGGAGGTCACTGCGGCGGTAGACCGCCCTACCGATGGAGATAATAATGAAATCGTTTCTTCGGGGGAGATTCATCTCGTAGCGGAAGTTTCTAAAACAAACCCATATCTCAACGAAGCCATCACCGTAGTGTATAAGCTCTACGTGTCACCCGATACCTCTGTAGGAGGCTGGCGGGTAATAAGCAATCCTACTTTTGCCGATTTCTGGAGTCAAAGTGTGGACAACCAGCAGCTCCAAGTACGTGAAGGCACCTACAATGGGAAACCCTACCGATATGCTATTTTAAGGAGTACAGTGTTGTATCCTCAAAAAACAGGGGAAGTAGTTATAGAGCCGCTAACTTTGGATGTACAAGTGGAAGCTCGTACCAATCGAAGAGACTTTTGGGGACGACCCATTATGACTCGTATCAATCAAACCATTAGCTCGGGAAGTCGAAAAATAAATGTTAAAAACTTACCCGAAAATGGAAAGCCCAACAGCTTTAACGGGGCCGTGGGCGATTTTACGATGAAAGTGATTTCTAATAAAGATCAGTTAGATGCCCAGGAATCCTTAGAAGTTAATGTTGAAATTTCCGGAAACGGAAACCTCAAACTGTTTAGACCTCCTAAATTTAATTTCCCCCAAGCTTTTGAAGTCTATGATCCCGAGTTTAAAGATCGAACCACTACTACTGAAAAAGGTATGCGAGGTAGTATCAGTGAAAGCTATACCTTAATCCCGCAATTCCAAGGAAACTATACGATTGACCCCGTTGAGTTTAGCTATTTTGACCCCATTTCCGAAACTTATAAAATACTCCGTTCCGAACCCCTTCAAATTGCAGTGGATCGGGGTCCCTTGGCTCAAACAAGTAGTTCCGGTTCTACTACACCCTTAAAACAGCCTGTTGAAATGAGCCAACAACAGTTTAAATTCATCAAATTGCGTCCTGAATTACAGCCGCAAGAATCGGGTCATTTCTTTATGTCACCACTTTTCTGGACTTTGTTAGTGAGCCCGATACTAGCCATACCTTTATTTATGTTTTTTATCAAAAAACAACGTCGCTCGGCGGCTGATGTCGAGGGGCAGCGTCTTAAAGTGGCGGGTAAATTGGCTAAAAAATACTTGTCAGAAGCCAAAAAGAATATGGACAATGATAAGCACTTTTACGAATCTCTAGAACGAGCTCTGCACAATTATCTCAAAGCCAAATTGCATCTAGAGACTACCGATTTTTCCAAAGATAATATTAAAGAAATCCTCTTAGAAAAACAGGTGACCGAACACCAGGCCAACGAATTTATAAACTTGCTTCAAAGTTGTGAATTTGCTCGCTATACTCCTGCTTCTCAAGGTACTATAGAAACCGATTATCAAAAAGCCATCCAAATACTTTCAAATATTGATAAACAAATTGCTTGATTATGAAAAAGTTGCTGGTTTTATTTATTGTTTTTGTGAGTTGGTCCGGGAGGGCACAAGAAACCACTTTGTTTGACCAAGGTGTCGAATTCTACAAAGAAGGCCAATTTGAAAGAGCTATTACTGCTTGGGAAAGTATATTAGAAAGTGGAGAACACTCGGCAGCTTTGTATTTTAATCTGGGTAATGCTTATTTTAAAATCGAACAAATAGCTCCCAGTATTTATTTTTATGAAAAAGCCTTGCAGTTAGACCCCAAAGATAAAGACATTCTTCACAATCTAACTTTAGCTCAAAACTATACTACCGATGAAATTGTACCTGCACCCCAAGGCTTTTTTCAATCGTTCTACCAAGCTACCATCGGAATTTTTTCATTTAATGGTTGGGCGGTATTAGCAATTCTTGGATCGGTACTCTTTGCGATGTTTTTTATCTGGTATTTTTTGGCGACAGCCACCTCAAAAAAAAGAATGGCTTTCTCATTGTCAGGAATCTCATTAGTTCTCGCTGGATTGGCGTTATGCATGGCTTTTATTTCTTACGGCGATAACAAAAATAATCGTTTTGCCATTGTGTTTGCAGCCAGTTCTCAGGTACGTAACGAACCTCTCGATCGAAGTGAAGTCTCTTTTAAGTTACACTCAGGAACTAAAGTTAAAATTACCGATACCGATGCCGATTGGGTACGGATAGTAATTGCAGACGGTAAAGAGGGTTGGATGCCCAAACAAGATTTAAAAGAAATTTAAGCTACCCAATTTTTCTCAATCTATTCATCACGATAAGGCGGTTTGCGCTAAAATTATTAGTAATTTTATGCGTTTAACTTTTGATCTATGAGTGATTTTTATCAGTCTCTGTTAGAGAACAATAAGAAGTGGGTCGCTGAAAAATTGGCCATTGACCCCGATTATTTCGAAAACTTACACCGGGTCCAAAAACCTCCGCTATTGTGGATTGGTTGTTCGGACAGTAGAGTGCCGGCTAACCAAATCATTGGAGCACAGCCCGGTGATGTGTTTGTACACCGCAATATTGCTAATATGGTTATTCATACGGATATGAATATGCTAAGTGTACTGGATTATGCGGTTAATATCTTGCACATCAAACATATTGTGGTTTGTGGGCACTATGGTTGTGGGGGAATTAAAGCAGCGATGAATAACAAATCGTACGGATTGATAGATAACTGGATTCGCCATATCAAATCGGTATATCGGGTGCATAAAGAAGAATTGGATGCGATAGCCGATGAAGAAGAAAGAACCGACCGCTTTGTGGAACTTAATGTCAGCGAAGGAATATTTGATCTAGCTAAAACATCGATAGTTCAAAATGCATGGAAAAATAACGATGATCTGACCTTACACGGCTGGGTGTATTCGGTAAAAAGAGGAATTATCCAAGAGGTGGTAACCGGTATTAAAGATAATTCAAGTCTCGATGCCGTGTATCGATTGGATATTTAAAGTTATTCCTCTATGTCTAATTCTTTTTGAGTAGGGTTTTCATGTTCTTGAAACAACTCTATGTTTTCGTCAATTTCATGTAAGATTTGGGGAAGAAGAAAGTTGCTAAATCCTAAAATAGGTTCATACAACAACGATTCTTGTTGACTTTTTTCGTTGATTAATGGAATTCGGTAACTATACACTTGCAAGAGGGTTAATACCACCCCGATTATTAAACCGCGTTTGATGATTCCAAAAATGGCACCTAAAATTTTATTAAGTAGTCCAATCATTACCCATTCGGCAGCTTGTGTTACCAATCCCGCCAAAAGTCGGATGATTATTACCAACACGATGAATGTCAGTGCAAACGAAAGTACAACCAAATATTCTTCCGAAAGGGTTACAAAATACAACAGAAGTTTTTGAGCATAATGTGAAAAATAATAGGCTCCGTAAGCACCCACCACGATGGCTACCAAATATGCTAACTCTTTGATAAATCCATTGCTGTAGCCTTTGAATGCGGCAATAATTAAAAACACAACAATAATAATGTCTAAATTGTTCATTTTTGCAGCGTATATTACGTGTGCAAAAGTAGTGAAATATTAACTTTGTACTTTCAACTCAATAAAAATGCGAGACGAATTATTAAAATCCCGTTGGGAGCAGGTTGTCAAGTTGCTGAGTAATCGATTTGCAGAAGGAGAAACTCTGGATCTGGATGCTATTATTTATCTCATCGGACTTCAAGAATACGGTCGTTTTAATCGGAAGTTTAAAAAAGATGAAAAAATCAATTTGATGCATATAGCCATTTGTCGTTTGTTAGAACCCTATGGTTTTTACGAATTTGATTACGAAGATGAAGAAGGTTGGCCTCACTACAAAGTCAAGGAGTTGTTACCCCCACTAAAAGCCGGTGAACAAGCTATTTTAATGAAAGAAGCCATCGTTAATTATTTTGTTGAAAAGGAAGTAATCACTTAATTAATACGTATAAACCGAGCAATCGATTAAGTGATCTTTATCAAATAGCAGTATCCAAATTTTGTTGTATTCTTCCTCGGCCATATCGCTAAAACGAGCCTCACCCACTAAGGCATTTACCAAGGCAGGAATGGTGTTTGAATGCCCTGCAACCACTACGGTTTTTCCGTGAAATTCAACTAGTTTAGCGGCTGTTTCTATGGGTTTCCCCGGATTGTATAATTCGATCGGACAATTTTTAACCCGGCTTAGAGGCTCTATGGTTTCTTGAGTTCTTCGGTAGGGGGTGGCGAACAGCCTATCGATGGATTCGTAAGTTAGGAATGAAGCGAATCGCTCCGCGCGTAACTGACCAGAGTTTGATAAAGACGGGTCTGGAGTGCCGTCGTCTGCTTTTTCCGCATGACGAATCAAAATAATTTTAGTAAGCCCTACTTCTTGGGCGGGTAGCGAAATCAAGCTGCTAAAAAACAGGAGGACAAAACAGAGTTTTTTCATAGGATTGTATATATCAAAAATAATTTAAAAAAATGGACTCTCTTATAATTTTCCAATTCAATTTTTGACCGACTGTGTTTGTGCGCGTTTGAATTTTTGCGTAGTTATGGTGTCTATCACTATAAAAAAATGTACTTTTGAAGCCTATAATCTTACTGTAAGAATATGATTGATGAGATAAAAAAAGCAATTGCTGAGGTAGAAAATTTTAATGCCACCCGTCTGCAAGAAGTAGAGGAATTTCGCATCCAATATTTGGGTAAAAAAGGCTTGCTGAACCAGTACTTTACGGCTTTTAAGTCGGTACCTAATGAACAAAAAAAAGAGTTTGGTCAGGTAGTCAATCAACTTAAAAATGCAGCTCAAGCCAAAGTAGACTATTTAAAAAATCTCTTGGAAGGTGCGGAAGAACAACAGTCAGAATCGGGTGATTTGACCAGACCGGGCGATCCGATTGCGGTGGGAGGACGACATCCGATTTCGATAGTTAAAAACAAAATCATAGAGGTTTTTTCACGCATCGGATTTAATGTGTCGGAAGGTCCTGAAATAGAAGACGATTGGCATAACTTTACGGCACTTAATTTACCCGAGCACCATCCCGCTCGGGATATGCAGGATACTTTTTTTATCCAAACCAATCCGGATATCTTATTGCGTACCCATACTTCGTCCGTACAAGTGCGATATATGGAAACACATACCCCACCGATCCGTACCATTTCCCCAGGGAGGGTATTTCGTAATGAAGCCGTATCAGCTCGTTCGCATTGTATTTTCCATCAAATAGAAGGATTGTATATCGATAAAGATGTTTCCTTTGCCGATTTAAAACAGACCTTGATGTATTTCTGCCAAGAAATGTTTGGCAAGTCCAAAATACGACTTCGACCTTCTTATTTCCCTTTTACTGAACCCAGTGCCGAGGTAGATATTTATTGGGGCTTAGAAACCGAAACCGATTATCGCATTACCAAAGGAACGGGCTGGCTTGAAATCATGGGCAGCGGTATGGTAGATCCCAATGTTTTAAAAAATTGTGGTATCGATCCCGAAATTTACAGCGGATTTGCGTTTGGTATGGGCGTAGAACGTATTGCTATGTTGTTGTATCAAATTAATGATATTCGCTTGTTTTACGAAAATGATCTTCGGTTCTTAGAACAATTTAAAAGTGAAATTTAATGCGTAAAGACATCTTCATTCCTGAAGTTAAGGATGTTTTTATAGTGGCCGTTAAAGAGTGGGACGAAAGTTTTTTATCCCAGCATTGGAACGTCTATCTGCTCAATCTGTCTTCCAATCTTTTAGAAGCGGTGTTGGTGGTATCATCAGGTCATGACGAACAGCGCAAAACCGCCTCTTTAAGACACGGTTTTACCCAAATAGAACCTCAGTCGTTTAAAAAAGTAGAATATATTACCGAAGAAATTTTAGGTTTTACCAACCATTTTATGGTTACTTATTTTATCGGAAATACCTTGTACGACAAAAAATATGTGTTTGAGCCCTACAGCATTTCTGAAAAAAATGCACAACCCCTTCCCTTGATCGATAACCCTGGAGTATTTGCCGTTTAATTGAGTTTGTCGGCTAGTTTTTTAAATGCTTTTTTGGGATTTTTATCTTCGTATAAAATCTCGTAAACAGCATTGATAATTGGAGTTTTAGCTTTTTTTTCTCGATTGATTAACCAGGCGCTCTTAGCAGCATAATACCCCTCGGCAATCATTCGCATTTCCATTTGAGCACTTTTTACGGTATAGCCTTTTCCTATCATAGTACCAAACATGCGGTTTCGGCTAAAAGAAGAATAGCCGGTGACTAACAAGTCTCCTAAGTATGCCGAATCATTGATGTTACGCTTCATTTTATACACTTTTCGAATAAAGCGTTTCATCTCTCGTATGGCATTGCTCATCAACACACTCTGAAAGTTATCACCATACCCCAAACCGTGGGCAATGCCGGCAGCAACCGCATAGATGTTTTTAAGCATGGCGGCGTATTCGGTGCCAACCACATCATCGGTGGTAGTAACTTTGATATAATCACTTCTTAAATAGTGTGCAATTTTTTCAGCTTTATCCTCATCGGCACAAGCCATGGTAATATACGAGAGACGTTCTAAGGCGACCTCTTCGGCGTGACACGGCCCGGTGAGTATAGCGATGTTATCAAACGGTACCTGATGGTGCTGATGAAAGTGCTCACCTACTATCAAGCCACTCTCAGGAACAATTCCTTTAATGGCAGAAACTATAATTTTATCTTGAAGAGAGATTTGTAATTTTTCTAATTCCCCACTTAAAAAAGCCGAAGGAATGGCAAAAATAAGTATATCAGCGGCTTGTACTACCGTGTTTAAATTACTACTGAGCTGCAGTTTTTGAGTATCAAAAGCCACCGAACTTAAGTAATTGGGGTTGTGGTCCTCCCGTTGGATGTGTTCAATGACTGCTTCGTTACGCATATACCAATGTACACACTCCACGTTTTCAGTGAGCATTTTTACAATGGCTGTAGCCCAGCTACCACCGCCTATTACAGCAAATTGAGGTATTTTATTTGTCATAGACATATAAATTTGGAGTACCAAAAGTAAACAATTTAAGACAACTTCCCTTCGTTACCTACAACGAAGCCAACTTTTAACGGGTTTACTAGAAAACTTTAACAACCAATTAGTAATCCATCCACAATGTGGGTGGTATCTTTGCGTTACATGATAAGAAACCTGGTAGTTTTCTTCAACTAAGGTTTTTTGGTTGGTTATTTAGTTTGGAAACCGCTCTATCTTTTTGGTAGGGCGGTTTTTTTTGGTGAAGTCAATAATTTTAAAAATAATAACATATTGTTGTTTTCACACCTTTCTCTTTTTTTAAACAAGCATTTCAGGATCTTCTATTTTATGAGTAATTATTAATAAAATGTAATTTGTGTAAAAAATATATTTTTTTACAGGATTTTTCCTGTTTTTCACTTTATTCTTTGGCTAAACCGATGATTTTCACTAACTTTACGCATCCAGCCACAAAACTTCTTGCCATGAACACCGAACACCGTCTATGTGTGGATAAATAAGAAATTGTATTATGTATTTACAGTTTTATTGTTTTGTAATACTTTTCCCGGAGCTACTTCAGCTTATATAATGCTGGTAAATCAAACCACCAGCAATTCTGATAATTACATCTTAGATATTGAAGAAACTTCTGTAACTATCAACACATCCGGATATCCCACCGGCTTATATTCGGTAATATTGGTAGTCAACGGTGATATTCAAAGTTCTAAAAACTTAGTCATTCAATAATTTAAAAATATCATCATGAAAAAAATTGTTTTAATAATAATCCTTTTATTGGGTATAAAAGGGTATTCACAGCATCCGGAGCTTATGGATAGAGAGTGGAATTTGTACTATGGGATTCTTAATGGGGAAGTATTTAATCCTCCTCAAGGGTTTAGATCACAAGTTGATTTTCAAATAAATGATTTTTCTGTTTATCACAATGACTGTACAGATGCTGTAATTTCTTCCATAGAATATTCATCTGATAATATTTTTGTGTTGAATGACTGCATTTATATAGTTGGTGTGTGTAGTGATCCGGACCTAAATGCGTTTATGGGTAAACATTATGGAATTTTTACATTACCAGATTTCATACCAAAAAACCCTTTTAACTACACTATAGAATCAGATGGTGATAATTATATGCTCACCATAGAAAACGGTGAGGGTGATATAGCCGTTTACGGCAATGTGCCTCTTTCCATTGAAGATTTTAACACTACCACTGTTTCTATTTATCCCAACCCGGTAAAAGAGTTGCTGTTTATTGAAAGCAAAGAAAACATCAGTAATATTACCGTTTTTGATATCCACGGTAAAAAGGTAAAAACCGTAAGCGACCTGTCAGAAATCAACCTGGGTGGTTTGCAAAGTGGGGTGTATTTTGTAAGCATCACCTCAGAAAACGGGGGTGTTTTGACCCAAAAAATCGTAAAAAAATAAATCATGAAAAAATTAGCAGTATTGATAATCCTTTTAATGGGTATAAAAGGGTATTCACAGCATCCGGAGCTTTTGGATAAAGAGTGGTTTTTACACTACGGAATACTTGAAGGTGAAACTTTCTCACCACCATTGTTACAAATAGGATACTTTGATGCAAACTGTTATTTTCATGAATCAGGCATTATGGAGGTCTATCATAATATTTGTGAGGAAGGATTTATTACCAATGTGTATTTTCAAGGTGAGGCAGAATTTGTTATTGACAATACTAATGTTGCAATAGTGGGAGTTTGTTCAGAAGAAGAACTTGTTGAGTTTATGTATAGACACTACTCAATTTACCTTGAGGTTGCTAATAGCATTGCCAAAAACCCCTTTACCTATTCCATCGAATCAGACGGCGATACTTATATGCTAACCATAGAAAACACTAATGGGGATATTGCGGTGTATGGCAATGTGCCTCTTTCCATTGAAGATTTTAACACTACCACTGTTTCTATTTATCCCAACCCGGTAAAAGAGTTGCTGTTTATTGAAAGCAAAGAAAACATCAGTAATATTACCGTTTTTGATATCCACGGTAAAAAGGTAAAAACCGTAAGCGACCTGTCAGAAATCAACCTGGGTGGTTTGCAAAGTGGGGTGTATTTTGTAAGCATCACCTCAGAAAACGGGGGTGTTTTGACCCAAAAAATCGTAAAAAAATAAATCATGAAAAAATTAGCAGTATTGATAATCCTTTTAATGGGTATAAAAGGGTTTTCACAAGACCCGGAGCTTTTTGACAGGGAATGGTATTTACACTATGGCATATTGAATGGAGAATTCTTTGAACAACCCATACCAAACTTTGATGCCTTTATATATTTTGAAAATATCATATTCCATGTATTTCATCAATACTGTGATGAAGGTACTCAGTCAGATATTATTTATGAAAATGAAATTAACCAATTTACTATTAGTGACGAATTTATATATATTATTGGTTTTTGCACTTCTGAAGAATACACATTTTTTATGGGGCAACATTATTCTATCTATTATGATGCTGGAATTATCGCTAAAAACCCTTTTAACTACACTATAGAATCAGATGGTGATAATTATATGCTCACCATAGAAAACGGTGAGGGTGATATAGCCGTTTACGGCAATGTTCCCCTCTCCCAACCGGAGTTTTCGCCACTTCAAGTGACACTCTATCCCAATCCTGTAAAAGATGTTTTACATATCAACAGTACAGAAATAATAAGCGAGGTGTCGGTGTATAATATTCAAGGTAAAGTGATAAAAACGGTAAGCGAAATAAATAGCAATACATCAGAAATAAACCTCAGTTCTTTACAAAACGGGGTGTATTTTGTTACTATTTTGTCTGAAAATGGGGATAAATTATCAAAGAAGATTGTAAAAAAATAATATTAGGTTTTAAGCCAAAGATATAAGACAATCTTCATTGCTAATTATCGAAGGCGATAAAAATTCATCTCATCCACATATTTCCAAACAGCTTCAGGAAAGTAGGGACGTGCATTTTTTTTATCAGCAATGGCTTTGCGGATAAAGGTAGAAGAAATTTCCATCAACGGGGCTTTTACGAAAGTTGTTTTCGGATGATTTACAAAATCATTTTCTATTGGGTTTTCGGTAATTCGTGGATATACTATCAAATGGTGATTTTGAAGTATTACCTCGTAGTTTTTCCATTTGTGGAAGGTATTCAAATTATCGTTCCCCATAATTAGCGAAAAATGATAGTTAGGGTATTTTTCTTTTAAATAAGCCAGGGTGTTGACCGTGTAATTGGGTTGCGGTAGTTTAAACTCGATGTCGCTTGATTTAAGTTTGGGATAATCTTCGACAGCTAAGTTTACCAGAGTCAAACGATGGTGGTCAGCTAGCAAAGTGTCTTTTTTCTTGTGGGGATTGTGGGGAGTAACTACCAGCCAGACTTCATCCACTTGGCTGTACTCGGCTATGTGGTTGGCAATAATCAGATGCCCCACGTGTATGGGGTTAAAACTGCCAAAAAACAATCCGATGTGTTTCATTTATTTTTCGATAAAATTTTTCACTACGCTATACGCTTCTGCCAAAGCGGTGTCTAAGTGGTGATTTTCTACGATATAATCAAATTGTGATGCAAAAGCCATTTCTTTCTCTGCTTTGGCGATACGCATATTTATTTTTTCTTCGCTCTCGGTGTTGCGTTTACGCAGGCGGTTTTCAAGTTCGGCGATGCTCGGAGGGCTCACAAAAACAGCCAAAGTTTGTTCGGGAAATTGGTTCTTGATATTTAAACCACCTACCACATCTATATCAAAAATCACATACTTGCCGGCCGCTTGTATTCGATCCACCTCACTCTTTAAAGTACCGTAATAAAGCCCCTCATAAACCTGTTCCCACTCTAAAAAATCGCCGTTTTTTATTTTTGTTTTAAATTCATCGGTAGAAATAAAATAGTAATGATTTCCGTCTATTTCGCCTTTGCGGGGTTTTCGGCTGGTTGCCGATATCGAAAATGCTAACGGCAGATCCTCTTGAGCCAGTAAGTGATTTACAATGGTAGATTTACCCGCACCCGACGGAGCCGAAAAAACAATTAGTTTCCCTTTTTTTGACATTTAAAGGATATTTAAGAGTTGTTCTTTTACTTTTTCGAGTTCGTCCTTCATCTGCACCACCAATTGCTGAATACCGGCATGGTTGGCCTTGGAGCCGATAGTGTTGATTTCACGACCAATTTCTTGAGAAATAAATCCGAGTTTTTTACCGTTAGAGTCTTCCGAGTTTAAGGACTCCATAAAATAGTTTAAATGATTTTCTAAACGTACTTTTTCTTCGGTGATGTCGTATTTCTCCATGTAGTAAATCAGTTCTTGTTCAAAACGATTTTCGTCAATTTGCTCTCGTAACTCGCTGACCGCTTTTCGAAGACGCTCTTTTACAGTGGCGATGCGCTCGGGATCTAAATTAATTACCTCCTGTAACAATCTACGAATGTTTTGAATACGCAATTCAAAATCTTTAATCAACACACTGCCTTCGTTTTTGCGATAATTGATGATTTCCTCTAAAGATTCATCCACTGCTTCCACAATGGCTTGATATGCAATTTCATCTATTTCTTCCCTTTCGGTTTTGATAGCATCCGGTATCCGCATAGCGATTTTTACCAGTTCCACTTTGTCAGCCGGTGTGATTTTTTGGAGTTCACTGATGTATTTTTCGACTACGGGGACATTAATTTTGGTGGCGGTTTCTTCACCATTGGTTTCAACATAAATAAACAAATCTATTTTTCCTCTTTCCAAACGGGCGGCTACTTTATTGCGTATTTCCAGTTCTTTTTCGCGATAGGCCGAAGGAATCCGAGTGTTAAAATCAAGTGATTTGCTATTGAGCGATTTTATTTCAACAGTTATTTTTTTGTTCGGAAGTTGTTTAATTGACTTTCCGAAACCGGTCATGGATTGTATCATAGAAACAATTGGTTAAGTCGCAAAGGTATAAAAAAGCGGAGAATACTTTGGGTTGATAATTTTACCCCTTTCTACGCGTCTTGGCTTTCGTGGGGTTCCATTATTAAATAGTAACTTTCTACAGGCAAATTCTTCATTTGAAAGTGGATATACCCAATAGATAATAAGATGTACATTGTTTGACCAATCCCATCTGTGATAGGCCAGGTATTTTATTGACTACTCTAATCCTCCAAATCGGTAATATCGGTGTTATTGTGGTTCCTTTTCACTTATGCAATTGCAGTTGCCAATTTAGGGGTCAGAACCAATTTTTTATTTGATACCCATCACCATACTATTGTCATGTAATAGGGTTGGGTACAGCTCAAGATTGAGCACTCATTTAGGGTATGCCCAACACCAAGTGTAGAATTTTAAATATTGTTTTTACAGTTTAAAAACTTAGAAGTTGATATTGTTTGTAAAAAACTAGCACGAAAGTAAAATCCAGAAGTCGAATATCAGCACTTTTTAATCAATTGCCTGCTGGAGCTATTGCCGATAATCGAAACATCCTTGTTTGCAATCGCCTTGAGTGTATGGTCTGCCAGTTTTTTTCCCAATTCTACGCCCCATTGATCATAGCTAAAGATGTTCAATACCACCCCTTCCACAAAGATTTTGTGCTCATACATCGCCAGCAAAGCCCCTAAGTTTTCAGGAGTTAGTTTTTTAATTAGCAAGGTCGTTGAGGGACGATTGCCTTCAAAAAATTGAAAAGGATTTTCAACGGATTTGCCATAGGTACCCTGAAGCAATGCCTCCGATTGAGCAAAACAATTTGCTAACAAGGTTTGCTGGTGGATATCGTTTTCATAAAGTGCTTCTGCGAAAACGATAAATTGTACCGGCACGAGTTTAGTTCCTTGATGTAACAACTGGAAAAACGCGTGTTGGGCGTTGGTGCCTGTACATCCCCAAACGATTTGCCCGGTTTGGTAGTTGATTTTCTTGCCGTTTCTGTCCCTGTTTTTACCGTTACTTTCCATAGAAGCCTGTTGTAAATACGGTACCAATTTGCTTAAATATTCGGAATAAGGGATGATGGCTTCGGTTTCGGATTTGAAAAAATTGTTGTACCAAATGGAAAGTAAAGCGAGAACCACCGGTATGTTTTTCGCGAAAGCGGTAGTTTTAAAATGCTGATCCATGGCGTGGGCTCCTTGTAACAGCTTCTCAAAATTTTTATAGCCAATGGCACAGCAAATGGAAAGTCCCACTGCGCTCCACAACGAAAATCGGCCTCCTACCCACTCCCACATCGGGAAAATGTTTTCCTTAGCAATGCCAAAACGAGTAACCGCCGGGATGTTGCCCGAGACCGCCACAAAGTGTTTTTCGATATCTAAAACCGTGGCTTTTTGTAGAAACCAATTGCGCACTGTTTCTGCATTGGTGAGGGTTTCTGGAGTAGTAAAACTTTTGGAAACCACGATAAAAAGGGTGGTTTCGGGATTGAGTTTTTTAAGTTGCTCCCGAAGATGGTCGCCATCGATATTAGAAATAAAATGTAGTTGTAGGTGGGTTTTGTAATAGTGAAGCGCTTGACACACCATTTGGGGGCCTAAATCACTACCGCCGATGCCGATATTGACGACATCCGTAATGCTTTTTCCACTATACCCTTTCCACTGTCCCGAAAGAATTTCTTTGGAAAAGCGTTTCATTTGTCCCAGCGTTTTTTTAACCCCACGGGGTGGTTGGTGGGGGTCTCTCAGGGCCGTATGCCAAGCAGCTCGGTTTTCGGTTTGATTGATTTTTTGGCCTGTAAACATAGCCTCAATAGCCTCTTTTAATTGTGATTGTTCCGCTAATTGTAAAAGCAGGGTCAGTGTCTCGGAGGTAATTCTATTTTTTGAGAAATCAATATAAAAATCTTCCCAATTCAGTGAAAACTCTTCTGCTCGTTGGGGGTTATTTATAAAGTAATCCTGCATTTTTTCTTTTTTTATAGTAGAAAAATGCTTTGCAAGTGTTTTCCATGCTGGAGTTTGGGTGGGATTAACCGAAGGAAAACTCATACAGTATTCGTTTTATGGGTTTGATAATAGGTAATGAGCTGGTCGATGGGGCGATGTATAATTTGCCCCAATTTTAGTTGGTGTGCCGCCAAACAATCAGCAATCACCGATTGAGAGAAATAGGCAATTGACCCAACAAAATGTATGGGAAGGTATTTGGATTCGGGGTAACTTAAAATTCGACATTGAATAAATTCTTCAATACCTTCTTGAAGTACCTTGTAAAAATAGGTGTTGATTTGTTCTTGCGAAAAAATAAACTCTGCAAAAGAGGCTAAATAGGCATTGGGATTGGGTTTTTGATAAAGATTTATTTTGATAGTATCGGAGTTCAAATCGTATAGTTGTTGGAAGCGAAGCGCCAATTCTTCAGGCATTTTTTTATAGAAATAATCCCGAATTAATCGCCTACCAAAGTAATTTCCACTGGCTTCGTCCATCAACATATATCCAAGCGAATCGACGTTGATGTATATTTTATTGCCATCAAAATAGCAGCAATTCGAACCCGTTCCAAAAATACACACAATGCCGGGTTGGTTGGTGGCCGCACGTACCGCCGCTACGGTATCTTCTTGGACAGTGACATGAGCATTTGTATAAAAGTTTTCGAGTATTGTAGTGAGCTTTTTTACTGGAGTAGGGGTCCCACAACCGGCGCCATAAAAATCCAATACCGTGACTTGGGTCTTGCATTGTTGCAACTCCATGTTGGATTCAATGCGACGCAAAATTTCTTCCGCAGGTACAATGGCCGGATTAATTCCTTCGGTACGAGTTTTTAAAACTACCTGTCCTTGAAGATCTATTAAAATCCAATCGCATTTGGTGGAACCGCCGTCGGTGATTAGTATCATAATTTAATTTTTAACATGAGGTGTATGAGCTGTGGTGTTTTTGGTCATGGACAGTTGCTAACTTTTACCGGCTATTAAAACTCCACTTAGTTGTCCAAATAGATGATATAATGTCATTGCTGATACACATGCTTGTGGTGTCGTTTTGAAATTTTTCTAGGGACGTACCCATTGAAGGTACCCATTTGAAAGTCAACAATAAGATTAAAGCTCTCATAGTATAAAAATAATGTGTTCCATTTTGTTTATAGCCTTTGTTACAAAGCACTTCAGTTGGTTTAGGTATTAAAGGTAGCTTGTTATAAGGCTGAAAACAAAGCTGTGATTTCAACCAATTGGGTGGAATACCCATATTCGTTGTCATACCAAGCGACCAATTTAAAGAAATTTTCATTGAGTGCCATACTAGCACCTGCATCAAAGGTGCAGATGTGTGGATCGGAAATAAAATCTTGAGAAACCACCGGTTCTTCGGTATAGTTTACCAGACCCCGATATTGCTTGGTGGAGGCCTCTTGGATAACCGCTTTAATTTGGTCTAAGCTGGTGGGTTGAACCGTTCTGACCGTCAAGTCTACCACAGAAACATCGGCGGTAGGCACTCGAAAAGCCATCCCGGTGAGTTTGCCTTCGAGTTCGGGTATGACTTTAGTAACGGCTTGAGCGGCTCCGGTTGAAGCGGGTATAATATTAAGCAAAGCACTTCGTCCGGCTCGATAGTCTTTCTTGGCAGCACCATCCACAGTAAGTTGCGAGGCTGTGGTAGCGTGTACCGTGGTCATCAAAGCTTCTTCGATTCCAAAATGATCGTGAATTATTTTGGCAAGAGGTGCTAAACAATTAGTGGTACAAGAAGCATTCGAAATAATGGGTTGCTGATTGTTCAGTAAGTGGTGGTTGACTCCCATAACAAACATCGGGGCGTCTTTGGAAGGAGCCGAAATCACCACCTTTTGAGCTCCACCACGAAGATGAGACTGGGCCTTTTCTATAGTAGTAAATATACCGGTACATTCAATCACCGTGGTAACTCCTACTTGATCCCACTGGAGGTTTTCCGGGTTTTTTTCTGCAGTGACCCGTATGGTTTTACCATTAACTACCAACTGACCATCTTTAACCCTTACTTCACCCTTAAAGGGACCATGAACCGAGTCGTATTTCAATAAATAGGCTAGGTGCTCGATGTCTAACAAGTCGTTTACAGCTACTACTTCTAGGTTTTTATTTTGTACAGCAATCCGAAAAGCCAAACGTCCGATTCGGCCAAACCCGTTGATTCCAATTTTCATCATAATTCTTGTTTTTAGAGCGACACTATATCCGATACTCGAATGAGTTCGGGGTCTATTTTTTGTTTGTTTTTGACAGCTTTTATCAGGGGAACAGCCACTATTTTATTGTTTTGAATCCCAATCATTACCATTGATTTTCCGGCCATAAGAGCATCTACCGCGCCCACGCCCATACGGCTGGCCAATACCCGGTCATAACAGCTCGGGCTACCCCCGCGTTGCATATGGCCCAATACCGAAACCCGAACCTCGTAACCTGCCAGTTGTTGTTCCACAAATTCAGCTAACTCAAATATGTTTTTCCCAATTTTATCGCCTTCGGCCACGACTACTATACTCGATGATTTTCCTGCTTGTTTACTACGTTGTAAGGTTTCAATAAGCCGTTCTTTTCCCAGATTTTCTTCGGGAATTAAAATTTCTTCAGCTCCTGCACCAATACCTGCATTTAAGGCAATATGTCCCGCATTTCTTCCCATAACCTCAATCATAAACAAGCGGTTGTGTGAGTGGGCGGTATCTCGTATCTTGTCGATAGCTTCGATGACGGTGTTGAGTGCCGTGTCATAACCAATGGTATAATCAGTTCCAAAAATGTCGTTGTCAATGGTACCGGGAATTCCGACTACAGGAAAATTAAATTCATGACTCAAAGCCTGTGCTCCTGCAAAACTTCCGTCACCTCCAATCACAATGAGGGCGTCGATGTTTTCTTTTTTTAGGTTTTCATAAGCCTTTTTTCGACCTGCTGCTTCTCGGAATTCTTGGCTGCGAGCCGATTTCAAAAAAGTACCTCCTCGGTTGATGAGGTTTTTTACAGCCCGTGCGTCTAAGAGTTTAAAATCGGCTTCGATAAGCCCTTGATAGCCTCGGTAAACACCCATGCATGTTACTTGATAAAAAGCACAGCACCGTACGACCGCTCGTATGGCGGCATTCATCCCGGGCGAGTCACCACCACTGGTGAGTATCGCAATCTTTTTGGGCTGGCTTGTCATAGGGTAAAAGTAACTGTTTCTACTCATATTGCCAAGTTCAAACCCGGGTTTGTACGCTCTTATTGTTACTTTTTTTTATGTGGTTTATTGAAAATCAGCAAAAAGAGAATGGGAGGGTTAACAAATCTTGTACTCGAGTCGGTTTTTTATTTTTAGCTAAAGTTGTAACTTTGAAAAAAAATATCTGATGAAAATAGAACAAATCTATACCGGTTGTTTGGCACAAGGTGCTTATTATATCGAAAGCCAAGGTGAAGCAGCTGTGATTGATCCCTTGCGTGAGATTTCACCTTATATAGCTCGAGCTGAGAAGGACGGTGCGGTAATCAAATATATTTTTGAAACCCATTTCCATGCCGATTTTGTGAGCGGTCATCTTACTTTGTCCAAAAAAACCGGGGCGCCCATAGTGTATGGCCCCACTGCTCAACCCGCCTTTGATGCCTTGATTGCCACTGATGGTCAGGTGTTTAAAATTGGAGAAATTACAATAACCGCCCTACATACGCCCGGTCATACCTTGGAGAGTACTACTTATTTACTCAAAGACAAAAATGGTAAGGACGTAGCTATTTTTAGTGGGGACACTTTGTTTTTAGGCGATGTCGGACGTCCGGATTTAGCTCAAAAAGCCGATTCGATGACCCAAGAAGATTTAGCAGGAATGCTCTATGATAGCTTGCGAACCAAAATTATGCCTTTGGCCGATGATGTAATCGTATATCCCGCACATGGAGCGGGTTCGGCTTGTGGTAAAAATATGATGAAAGAAACCGTGGATACGTTGGGAAATCAAAAAAGAATGAATTATGCCCTGCGATCTACGATGACCAAAGAAGAGTTTATTCAAGAGGTAACCGATGGATTGTTACCACCACCTCAATATTTCCCCTTAAATGTTCAGATGAATAAACAGGGATATGAAGATATTGATGAGGTAGTGAAACGCGGTACACGAGCTCTTTCCCCAGGAGCCTTTGAAGCCGCTGCCAACGAAACACAAGCAATTGTATTGGATGTTCGCCACGAATCAGATTTTGTGAAAGGATTTATTCCTCGCTCCATATTTATAGGTTTACATGGTGGTTTTGCCCCCTGGGTAGGCGCCTTGATTGCGGATGTAAAACAACCGATTTTATTAGTAACCCCTGTCGGTAAAGAAGAAGAGACAGTTACTCGCTTGTCTCGGGTTGGTTTTGATCATACCTTGGGTTATTTAGAAGGTGGATTTGAGGCTTGGGTGGCTGCTGGTAAAGAAATAGATAGTTTGGAATCCATTTCTGCTGAAACCTTTAAAAAGCGATACGATCAAGAAACCCTTCCGGTATTTGACGTACGGAAGGAAAGCGAATTTAATAACGGGCATTTACCAGAAGTGCATTTGACACCCTTGGACTTTTTGAATGAACATTTAGCCGAGTTTCCAACCGATAAAACCTTTTATCTGCATTGTGCCGGTGGGTATCGTTCGGTGATAGCGGCGTCTATTCTGAAAAGTAGAGGAATTCACAATTTGGTGGATGTAGCCGGTGGCTTTGCCGCCATCAAAAAAGAAGGCTTTCCCATCGTTGAAACCCCGTCTTGTACATCCTAGGGTTTCAGTAACTAATAAAAAAACACCTCTTTGCTAATACGCAAAGAGGTGTTTTTTGTTTTAGACGAAAAGTTATTTTTTGATGATTCGTTTGGTTATAGAAGTTTTGTTATCTGTAAATTGAACCATATAGATACCGGCTTGTAGCATAGAAATATCTATGGTACTTCCATTTTTAAAGGGTTGCTGAAGTACTCGTTGTCCTAAGGCATTGTATATTTCTAAAGTAGCTGTTTGAGATTGAACCACATCACCATAGACTTGAATGAATGAGGTAGCCGGATTGGGGAAAACCACAAATTCTTTGATGTTGTGCTGGGCCATATCCAGTAGAGCACCTAGAGCAGCTTCCATATCGGGTAAGGGACCGATATGCCCTCCCGAGCCTTGAGGAATTCCTGTATCAATGAGCAAGTCGCGTAATTGCAGAGGGGTCATATATTCACCGGTTAGTTCTTTGTAGCGTGAAAGAAGAACGATGGCACAGGAAGTTACAATCGGAGTGGCCGAACTAGTACCCGAAAACATGGTATAGTTCTGATTAAAATCCCCTCCAATCTGTGCATAATCTCCGTAGCCGCTAGAAAGCACGTTGAGTCCCCAGCCTTGTACATTGACTCTACTTCCGTAGGTGCTAAAGCTTAGTTTGTTGTGTAATTCGTTTGGGGTTCCAGCACCAACGATAATAGCACCGCTATCGCCTCGATCCATATAGTTTTGATAGGCCGGACTGTCAAGGTCCTGATTTCCATTTCCGGCTGCAGCCACGATAATGATACCCGCATCCGTTGCTGCTTTTGTCAAAGTCCAAATGGCATAGGTGTATTCTGCAGGGACATAATTGGTGCCACCTCCTACACCGCCGGTTTGCATTTCGTATATGATGACATCTCCGGTTTGACTATTGGCAATGGCTTGTTGTACGGCATAAACTCGATTGTAACCATTTTCTTCGGTGTATTCAGGAAATAGAATAAACTCTTCCGCACCGTAAGCCATACCCGAAACTCCGTAGTCTCCTTTGTGGCCAAACACTACACCGGCTGTGGCGGTTCCATGTTCGGTGTAATCCGGTCCTAAAGAGCCGTGTACAGTCATTCCCGGGTGGATGGATACATTCACCTCATTGAGGTCTTCGTGATCTACGTTCATTCCGTATTCCACATTGCGTACCCGGATATTTTCTCCAGAAAGGCCTAAACTCCAAGCGTAGGTCATATTGACTCCCGGATCGGGGCCAATATAATTTTGTAAAGGTTCATAATTGGGTGTGGCAGGGGGAATATCCCAAGGAAGTGCTTCGGGGATTCGGGAAACTAGTGAGGTGTAGGTAACTCCTGGCAGACTATTTAATTCCTCGGCAAGGGTGATCAGGGTGGGGTCATCCACCTTATCAAAAGTTAATATCATCAAGTTTCTCAATTGTCGAGCAGCATCGGCGTTACCCGAAACTTTTAAACCCTGTTGGATTAAATAATCTATGTTTTCTTCACTCATAGTAATCCCTTTTTGGACCTCAAATTGGTATTGCTGTTGAAAAGTCTCAAATTCAGGAATAGCTTGGTTTATTGTAGTTAAATACGACTCCGATTCGGTGAATTTAATAGAGGTGTCAAAGGCTACATACAGATCATACGATTTTTCATTTTGGGAGAAAGAAAAAAAGCTACATAGAAAGAAAAGTAATAGTGTTGTTTTTTTCATGTCCAAAGCATAATTGTTGTTAATAAGGCTATTGTTATTAATTTTAAAATATGAGACCGTTATTAAAAATTTAGATTGTCAACAAATAGCATCATATTTTTTCGTAAAAATAATCATTTTGAAATATATAATGAGCAATCACAACTTTTTGTTTTAAACCAAATTTCTTATACTTAAAAATATGTTGTTATTTTTACCACAGAACTTTTGATCTCAGTGGTTATATAGCTAGTTCCGAAGGAGAATAAAAAATAAAAAAATATGATACAAACAACCATACGTCAACGAAGAGCTGTTTTTGCCGATCAATTTAACGGCAAACCCATTTCTCGAGAAAATCTAGTTGAAATTTTAGAAGCGGCTCGTTGGGCTCCGACCCATAGACGCACAGAGCCCTGGCGGTTTAAAGTGATTAGTGGGGAGAAATTAGACGAATTAGGTGCTTTTTTAGCAGATAAATACCGACAAACCGCCGAGAAATTCGCTGAATTTAAACACCGGAAGTTTAGAGAAAATCCCAAAAAAGCGGGAGCTATTATTGCCATTTGTATGCAACGCGACCCCAAAGTGTCAGTCCCTGAGTGGGAAGAAATAGCTTCGGTAGCCATGGCGGTACAAAATATGTGGTTGGTTTGCACCGAAAAACAAATCGGTGCCTATTGGTCTTCCCCGGCATTAATACGCTATATGGACGAGTTTTTACCGATGGCTCCGGGAGAACGTTGTTTGGGCTTTTTTTATATGGGTTATTACGACCAGCCGTTGCCCGAAGGAGTACGAGGGTCTATCGAAGAAAAGACGATTTGGCTGTAATTTAAAAAATCACGTTCCAATACGTATAGGTTTTCCAAATCAACAAGCCCAAATAGATAAAACAGACTACAATTTTCATCAGGGTAGAAACCAAAAAGCCTACAAATGATCCCAAGGCCGATTTAAAAGCAATTCGGGTGTTGTTATTTTTAAATAGTTCACCGACAAATGCTCCGACAAAAGGACCGATAAGTATTCCTAAAGGAGGAAAGAAAAAACCTAACAACAGGCCCAATCCGGCGCCGATGGCTCCGTATTTAGTGCCGCCCATTTTTTTAGTTCCATAAATTGGAATTAAATAATCCAGCAAAGTAATAATCACCGCTACTATACAAGTGACAATCAAGAATGTCCATTCGGTGGGGACTCCCGAAATCATATAAAAAAGTACCAAACCCACCCATGACAATAGCGGGCCTCCGGGTATAACCGGTAATATCGAACCGGCGATGGCGACTAACATCAAGAGAAAGGCACCGATAAGTAAAAGAATTTCCATAGAGTTCTATTAAGTTAAAGATAACGCTTTTTGGAATATTCTATTTTTAAGAAAACATAAAATTTCTGAAATTTGCCTGAGTCGGGTTTTCCCCGAAAGAGGGACACTTAAAAATAGAATAAAGTTTAACGCTAAATTCTGGTGTCAGCCCAATAAATCAAAATATTAACATTGTTTTGGGTTAAAATGTTCTAAAATATTGCTTAATTTAGTGAAATAGATAATGTTTAATTGATTTACAATATGTGCTATGAGTTCATCGGAAATTACTTCTACAAAGCGGAAACGCAAAAACCCAGCTGATTCAGTACCTTTATTCCGCAATCCCTGGTTGGATAAGTTAACCCGAACCCATATATCTGCACCGCTCCTTATATTTACGATTATTTCGGCTGTTTTAATTTATTATGGTATCGTAGAAAAAGGATTTCAGGTGCCTTATATGATTCTGCTTTTCTTTGCCGGGGTATTGTTTTTTACTTTTATTGAATACTTAATGCATCGATATTTATACCATTACCATCCGGAAACTGAAAAAGGTAAAAAGATGATATATACTATGCATGGTGTTCATCACGATTATCCCAAAGACAAATCCCGTTTGGCGATGCCACCGTTATTAAGTCTCATTTTAGCCACCGTTTTCTTTGTGATTTATCGCGCCGTGATGGGGGATTTGGTATTTGGTTTCTTAGCTGGATTTTTAATGGGATATACGGCTTATCTGGGCATTCACTATTCCGTACATGCCTTCAAACCACCTAAAAACTTTTTAAAAATACTCTGGGAACACCACCACATACACCACTATCGCGAACCCGAACGTGCTTATGGCGTTTCTTCTCCCTTGTGGGATTATATTTTTGGTACCATGCCTTCGCGAAATTGGGAGAAATAAAAAGCTGTTTGATTCATCATTCAACGGGTTTTCAGAAATCCAGTTGCGTAAAATAGTTTTTTACGATAATAGCCCACTTTTTTACATCTTTGCATTAAAACCAAAAAGTGAGAAAGGCGGGACGATTTCTTAAACGATTGTTTTTGTTTATACTGCTGGCTCATTGGGCTTATATCGTAGCTTTAAAATGGGTAAATCCTCCTATTACCTTAACCCAATTCAACAGCTGGATCGCTGGTGAAGGGCTAAAACGGGAGTATATTTCTTGGGAGGAAATACCGACTTCTATAAAGCTTGCTGTAGTTGCATCGGAGGATCAGCTCTTCGCACAGCATACGGGTTTTGATAAAAAAAGTATCCAAAAGGCTTTGGAATTCAATCAAAAAAATGAAGGCAAAAAATTGAGAGGAGCCAGTACCATATCTCAACAAACCGCTAAAAACGTATTTTTATGGCAAGGTAGGAGTTGGTTTCGAAAAGGTTTAGAAACCTATTTTACTTTAATGATAGAATGGATTTGGGGAAAAGAACGAATTTTGGAAATCTATCTCAATGTAATCGAGATGGGGCCTGGTATTTATGGCATTGAAGCCGCAGCCCAGCACTATTATAACAAATCTGCCTACGAGTTAACCCGCGCCGAAGCAGCTCGTATTGCTGTAGCTTTGCCTCAGCCCAAGAAATACCAAGTCAATCCGCCCAGTAATTATGTACTCAATCGGGCCGACTGGGTGCTTCGGCAAATGCGACAAATTGAGGGGGATACCCAATTAAAAGCGCTCATAGACTAACCTTCCTGTTTTAAATCAATCCCATGGCCTCTATTTACCTTCATATTCCTTTTTGTAAACAAGCGTGTTTTTATTGTGATTTTCACTTTTCCACGTCTTTAAAAAATAAATCGGCTCTAGTAGAGGCCTTAGCTACAGAATTAATGCTTCGCAAAGCGGAGTTAAAAGAAGAAGTATCTACTATTTATTTCGGAGGAGGGACTCCCAGTTTGTTAACTCGGGAGGAGCTAGCGTTTTTATTTCAAATAATATATGAACATTTCCAGGTGAGTGGTCAAGCCGAAATTACCCTGGAAGCCAATCCCGATGATTTGACGGAAGAAAAAATAAAACAATTGGCCCAAACTCCGGTAAATCGGTTGAGTATCGGAGTTCAGTCGTTTTTTGATCAAGATTTACAACTGATGAACCGCGCGCATCGGGCTGAAGAAGCTGAAAACTCTCTCAAAATGGCGAGTTGCTATTTTGACAATCTTTCGTTGGATTTAATTTACGGAATTCCGGGTATGAATCTCGATCGCTGGCAGCAAAATATCGAAAAAGCTCTTTCGTTTGATATTCCGCATATTTCAGCGTATGCACTGACTGTGGAGCCGAAAACGGCCCTGCAGAAAATGATTCAAACCGGCAAAATAGCACCTCTTGAAGAAGCATTGGCCGAGGAGCATTACCGGCTTTTGGTTTCTATTCTCACCGATAATAATTACATCAACTACGAGTTTTCTAACTTCGGAAAAACCGGCTATTTTAGTCAAAATAACACAGCATACTGGACCGGTAAGCACTACATGGGCGTAGGACCTTCAGCTCACTCTTTTGATGGCACCACCCGCCGTTGGAATATTCGTAACAATAGCTTGTATATCCAAAGTATTCAGGCCGGACAAGTACCCGCCGAAATGGAAGTTTTGACCTTAGCCGATAGATATAACGAGTATATAATGACTGGCTTACGCACCATGTTTGGTGTCTCAATTGAGCAGGTAAAGACAGATTTTGGAGAGCAATACCAGCAGTATTTGCTGGAGCAAGCAGCAGGATTGATTCAAAAAGGATGGTTGGAAATCGATCAACAAACTCTTCGCCTCACGCCCCAAGGAAAATTTCTGGGTGACGGTATCGCTGCAGAATTATTTTGGGTGTAAACCCAAAAGATTTTCATTGTATATTAATGCAGACGGACTACCTCTTGTAGTATGCCCATCTTGGGGTGGGACTCCATAGCCTGAATTTCTATTTGAGCATGGGGAGAACCTTCTGGTTTAGCCGGAATACATACACTATTCCTTTTCGAAGCCCACTGTAACTAACGGCTTGGGTAAGCGCAGCCCAATAAAAATAGGAGGATTTAACTTTTTGAATAATTTTTTTTGTAGTTTACCGCTATGAAAGCTATAATTACACACAAGGGACAATCCCTGCAGGTAGATTTTTCCAAACCTTTGGATATTTCAATTCCCTTACAAACAGGTAGCAAGAATCCGCATGCCTGGTATATAGATAGTCCTCAAATTGAGCCGGTACGAGAGGGTCAGTGGGTAGCCAAAGTGAGTGAAGGGGCTTCCATTAATTTTAATAATATTTATTTTAATCCCCATGCGCACGGCACCCATACCGAATGCTACGGGCATATTTCAGAATCTTTTTATTCGGTGCAACAAGCTCTCAAACAGTTTTTTTTTACCGCTGAGCTAATTACTGTTGCTCCAGAATCGTACGGCGAAGATTTTGTAATTTCAAAAAAACAGGTTGAGATTGCCCTGCGGGACAAAACTCCGGAAGCCGTTGTAATTCGAACGATTCCCAATCTGTCTGACAAAAAAACCAAACAGTATTCACATACCAATTGGCCTTATTTACTAGAAGAAACCGCTCTTTTTTTAAGAAATAGGGGGGTGCAACATCTGTTAGTAGATTTACCTTCGGTGGATAAAGAAAAAGACAACGGCGAGTTGTTAGCGCACCGCGCTTTTTGGGGATTTCCCGACCATCCTCGAAAGGAAGCTACCATCACGGAGTTTATTTATGTAAGCAATTCCATCCAAGACGGTAGCTATTTGTTAAATCTGCAAATGGCTTCTTTTGTCAATGATGCCTCACCGAGTAAACCGGTTCTCTACCAAGTTCTGGAATAATTCCCGTGCTTCTGAGGGTTATTCGACTTGAGCGGCTTGGGTAGTTGCCTCCGGATGTATTTTCTTGATAAGTCCTTGAAGCACATTACCCGGGCCTACTTCTATAAAATGCGTGGCTCCATCCCGTACCATTTGTTGCACACTTTGCGTCCATTTTACTGGGGCAGTTAGTTGGGCAATCAGATTCTTTTTAATTTCTTCTGGATCGGTTACGGCAGTAGTCGTTACGTTTTGGTATACCGGACAGATGGGGGTGTTAAACGGTGTTGCAGCAATGGCTTCAGCCAGCTCTTCACGAGCAGGCTCCATCAAAGGAGAGTGAAAAGCGCCACCCACCGGCAGTAACAAAGCTCGACGGGCTCCACGCTGTTTGAGTGTTTCGCAGGCCGCTTCCACGGCAGCCGTAGCTCCTGAAATGACCAATTGCCCGGGGCAGTTGTAATTGGCGGCAACCACAACGCCCTCCGTAGTTTGACAAACCTCTTCGACTACCGCATCTTCCAAGCCCAAGATGGCTGCCATGGTCGAGGGCTGAAGTTCGCAGGCTTTTTGCATGGCCATAGCTCGTTTATAAACCAACAACAGGCCGTCTTCAAAAGCTAGAGTTTTATTAGCTACCAAGGACGATAATTCCCCTAACGAGTGTCCAGCAACCATACTGGGTTGAAACCTATCGTCTAAAATTTCCGCTAAAATGACTGAGTGTAAAAATACAGCCGGTTGGGTTACTTGAGTTTGTTTGAGCTCGTCTGCTGTTCCCTCAAACATCACACGAGAGAGCGAATAACCTAAAATTTCATCGGCTTGCTTAAATCGTGCTTGTGCGGTTGGAAAAGCATCGTACAAATCTTTGCCCATACCGGTAAATTGCGCCCCTTGGCCGGGAAAAACATATGCTGTCATAAATTCGTTCATTTGGTTTGATAATGCTTCGTATTAAATGGACTCGATAGTTTAACTAATCGAGTTTTTTTTCTCTGTTTTTATAAAAAGTTTGAAAGGTAAAACCGTAGGGATGTCGATCGTCTTGTGGATGGTATTCTTCAGCGATTAATGTCCATTGATCGGGATTAATTTCAGGAAAAAAAGCATCAGCTTCCACTTCGGCGTGAACCCGAGTGAGTTCGATTTTGTCGGCTATTTCCATACTCAACTGGTAAATTTCACCCCCTCCAATGATAAAAGGTTGTGGGTCATCGTCGGTATGCTTCAGGGCTTCTTCCAACGAATGAACCACAACAATCCCCTCCCGTTGATACTCCGGATTGCGAGTAATAACAATGTGTTTTCGATGGGGTAAGGGTTTGGGAAACGATTCAAAGGTTTTTCGCCCCATGATGATGCAGTGGCCGGTGGTCAGTGCTTTAAAGCGTTTAAAATCGTCGGGTAAATGCCACACTAGGGTATTGTCTTTACCTAGTCCGTTGTTTTCAGAGGCGGCTGCAATCAGAGTGATGGTGGGTTTATTCAAGGCTTTCATTCGGGGTTGATTTTACCGTAGGGGTAGCTGCTTCGGCATCCACTTGTTGCTGTAGTTGGATCAAACGTTGGCGTTGTTTTTCCCGGAGTTTTTCCAATTGTTTGTGTTCCCATTTTTTGCCCATAAAGCGATTGGTAATAAACACATTAAAAGCATGGACCACAAACAAAAAAGCCCACAGGATAATAATCCAAGTCCAGTTTTTAACCAAAAAATGCTCGGGAGTGAAAAAAAATTGACTGAGTATAATGATAAAGACCGATCCAACTAAAAATAATACGAAATGCTGGTTGAGCCGTTTCTTTTGGCGGATACGGTCTTGGGCGTATAAAAATTGCTCCCGTTCTTCACTTATTTGTTTTTCACTACTTCCGGTTGCCATAGTTTGATTATTTTTACATTGCTTTTTCAAAGATACTAAAATTATAATTTTGAATCATTTTGTATGAAGGATGTACGCAAAGATTTTCCGGTAGTCAATCATCATATGTACCTAGACAATGCCTCGGTGGGGCCCATGTCAGAATCGTTGCTCGAATGGCGAAACGAAAACGACATCGATTTTTTAATTGGCGGTAGTCAGTACCGGCAGACCAATAAAGACTTTATTGAGAAAGTACGTAAAAAAACAGCCCAATTTATAGATGTAGACCCTCATTATCTTGCGTTAATTCCTAATTTCTCATACGGTTTCAATGCCTTGCTGGAAGGCATTCCTAAACCGGCTAAAGTATTGTTATTAGAAAATGACTACCCGTCGGTTACTTGGGCGGTCGAATCCAGAAATTTTGAGATTTACTACGTCCCCATAGATCAACATTTGGAAGAACACATTGCTGAGGCAGTTCAAAAGCACCAACCAGATTTTTTTATTTTTAGTGTGGTACAATACATCAACGGGATTAAGATTGATTTTGATTTTTTGAAGAATTTAAAACAGCAATATCCCGATTTAGTTCTGGTGGGTGATGCTACCCAATATCTGGGTACCGAACGATTTAGCTTTCGCGAAAGCGCTTTAGACATTCTTTTGGCAAGTGGTTATAAATGGTTGTTAGCAGGATTTGGCAACGGACTAATTACGGTCAAAGAAGCTGTTAAACAACGAATATTTCCTAAAATTATCGGGTTTAATTCGTTGCAATATGACGAAAATGCACAGCCGGAAAGCAGTGATTTTATTCGCCGTTTTGAACCGGGACATCATGACACGCTCTGTTTTGGTACTCTGGGATTTAGCATTGATTACTTAACCCGCTTGGGTATGGAAAATATTGAAAATCAAGTTCGTTTACTTTCGCAAAAAGCCCAAGCCGGATTCATCGAACTGGGTTTATTAGAGGAAAGTGTGGTGCACCGAAAACAGCATTCCCAAATTTTTAATTTGCAAGGAGACAATCAATTGCATGCTTTTTTACGTGCCAATAATATCTTGTCAACTCCGAGAGGCTCTGGAGTTCGGGTAGGATTTCATTTTTATAACACCGAAAAAGAAGTGGGGTCGTTACTCGCACTACTCAAAAAAAGGTAATCAGTCCCACTCTAACGATTCCATCAACCGGCGAATATCTTGTCGCAGATAAACGGCTGCCGGGTACAACGAATCAAAGTTGGGGCGCGACCTAAAGTACAAAGAGCCATTGATAAAATGATTGACTGTGTCGGTGACGTAAAATTGCGAAAGGGTAGCCGCATTTCCGCCCAATTCAAAATACTGACCGTAGACATTTTTTAGGGTATCCTCATAGGCAAAATCATCAATTTTTGAAGCTCGTGTGGTATGGCTATAAGTGAGTTTCTGGGCTTCGTACAATAGAGTGTCTAAGTTGTTGTTGATGGCGTTGTAGGTGAGATGAATGGTAGCTCGCATAGCTGGATATTCTAAATTCACATTACAGCCGTCTCGTTTTTGTAATAAGGCAATATGATTTAGGTCAAAAGCATAATGACAGTTAGATTTTACATATTGGTAGTGCGGCTCGGGATACTCTAACAACAAAGCGGCTTTGGGTTTAATAATAATCTCTTCACTACAAGAAACGCTCATACAACATACCAAAAGAATAGGTAAAAGAAATTTGTGTGTCATTTTATATAAAAGTTACCCGTATCCGACTAATTCGTTTGTTTTCGAAGGCTTCTACAGTAAACGAATAGTTCTTAAAGTTTATTACATCGCCTATTTTAGGAAATTCGGGGGAGATTTCTAATACAAAACCGGCCAAGGTCTCAGCTTCTTCCCGAGCTTCTTCAAAGACTTTATGGTCTTCAATTTGCATAATGCGGTAGAAGTCTTTGAGATTGGTTTTACCTTCAAAAATATAGGTTTGATCGGCAATTTTAGTAAAAGGAATGTCCTCGTGATCGTATTCGTCACTGATTTCTCCCACGATTTCTTCAATCACATCTTCTAACGAAACAATTCCTTCGGTGCTGCCGTATTCGTCTGTTACTATAGCTAAGTGTACTTGTTTTTCTTTAAAATCGTTAAGTAGGTCACTTAGTTTTTTGGTTTCTGCAATAAAATACGGGGTACGAAGCAGCTCCGTCCAATCAAAAACGGGTTGGTTGATATAAGGCACCAAATCCTTGACATACAATACCCCCACGACTTGGTCTAAGGTCTCCTCATACACCGGAATACGGGAGTAGCCTTGTTCGATAATTTGGGGTAATATGGTGGCATAGGGCTCACTTTTTTTGAGTGCAAAAATTTCCACACGAGGTTTCATCACCCGTCGAACTTCTGTGTTTCCAAAGGAAACAATGCCTTTCAATATTTTTTCTTCTTCTTTAGTAACCGAAGCCGTATTTAGATCTAGAACCTGTGAAAGTTGACTCACATCCAATTGGATAGCGGGTTTTTCCAACTGAGTTTGCCATTTTTTTGAAATTTGATGTAAGGTGTAGGAGAGGGGCCAGAACAACCAAAAACTAAGAAGCACTAGATGTCGATAAGTGACCATATACCGATGGGGATTTTGCATGGCGATTATTTTGGGAATCATCTCGCCAAAAATAATCACGAGGCCTGTACTCAATATTACCGCAACCACCCCAAATAATACCGGGTCTGCAGTGCTCCAAATTAGATAAAGCAAGCTATAGCTCAACAAAAAGATAGCTACAAAGCTCACCGTTTTTATCAGTAACAAAGTAAGCCGTAATTTGCCGGGGTTTTTAGAAAGAGTTTCTAAAGCAACATGTTTGTGGGAATTTTCGTTTTCTTCGGAATTAAAATGAGAAAGAACGGCCTCATATCCAGATAGGATAGCGCCCCAAAAAATAACCAAAAGCAATAGTATAAGCCCCCAAAAAGGCAAGAAATTAGAAAACAGTTGTGATATCAACCAACTCGGAGGTTCCGTGTCCAAAGTGTAAAGTATTAGTTAGACATCATTTAAAACGGCAAATCGTCTTCTGAATTTGCTGTTGGGTTTGAGTCCATGGGTGCCGCTTTATGGGGCTGAGCATCCATGGGAGTAGTTCGCTCGCTGGCTGCTGATTCTGCTTTGGTGGTCAAAAAAGTAAAATCAGTGCATTGTATTTCGGTACTGTATCTTTCAATTCCTTGATCGTCGGTCCACTTGCGCGATTTGATACGGCCTTCTACATAGACTCGATCTCCTTTTTTGAGGTATTTTTCGCAAATTTCAGCGGCTTTATTTCGGACTACTATGTTGTGCCATTCCGTGTGCGTTACTTTTTCACCGGAGGTTTTTATCGTATACGTCTCATTAGTGGCTAGCGGAAACCTGCCTATACAACCACCGCCTTCAAAATAGGTCATTTTTACATCATCGCCGGTATGACCTATCAGCATCACCTTGTTTAATGTTCCGCTCATAATTATCGGGTATTTATCTATTATTTGTTCAAATATATCAATTTTTTATTCTCCAAAGAAGCTCGTCTGTGATAAATTTTTGCAAAACTACCGGTACCGGATAATCCCCTATCTGGCTTATTAAAACACCCGAATCATCCAGATTTTTGGCGTGAAGCAACCAAAAAGAAATATGCAAATGCCGGTGAGAAAGCTTGTGAATTATGGGTTTTTCGTTATACAGAATTATTTTTTGTACATCTATGTCGGGAAGATTTTCTTTTATTCGCTTACGCGAAAGAGTTTCCGGCTTATCGAATACGATGTTCGGAAACTCGTAGAGATTTTTCCATATACCATCACCCGAACGCTTGTTTACAATGGTTTTCCCGTCTTCCGAAATCACCACCAAATAGTGAAACCAAAGCTGCCTGATTTTAGTTTTTCCGGCTTTAACCGGAAGTTGTTGTATTTCATCTTTTTGGAAAGCATAGCAATTACCCGCAAAAACACATCTGCTGCATTGCGGCATCGGGGTACATTGTATAGCACCAAACTCCATCACCGCCTGATTGTATTCTCCCGGGTGGTTTTTGTCTAAAAGTTTTTGTGCCAACAGTTTAAATTCTTTTTGTCCTGCGGAGGAATCAATAGGAGTTTTAATCCCAAAAACCCTCGAAAGCACCCGATACACATTGCCATCCACCACGGCATGAGGTTCGTTAAAACAAATAGAGCTTATTGCACTGGCGGTATAATCACCCACGCCTTTCAGTTTTTTGAGTTCGGGATAGCTTTGCGGAAATACGCCTTGATATTTTTCTACCAAAGTTTTAGCGGCTTGGTGCAAGTTTCTGGCACGGGAATAGTAGCCCAATCCCTGCCATAGTTTCAGCACTTGTTGTTCGTCTGCTTTGGCGAGTTCAAAAATGCTGGGAAATGCTTCTACAAACTTTAGATAATAGGGCAATCCCTGATTGACCCGGGTTTGTTGTAAAATAATTTCAGACAGCCACACCCGGTAGGGGTCTTGGGTAGTTCGCCAGGGTAAATCCCGTTTGTGAAGTTGGTACCAGTTGAGTATGGTCGAAGAAAAATTCATGGTTTAGTCTAACTGCGAAGATAGTTAACTAAACAAAATTTTATTACACCTTTTCTAATTTTGGCTATTATAATCTATTTTTTGATAACGCGTTTTATATGGGTGCTATTGTCAATTCCTTTTGTTTTAATAAAATACAGTCCGCCGGGTAAATGACTCACATCAATTTCTACGTTTTGTGAATTGACATCTATTTCTTTAACCATTTTCCCTCTAATATCATAAACCGACACCCTGCTTATGATATCCGTGCTATGGATATGCAAAACATCTTTTACAGGGTTGGGGTGTAGGGTAAGTTGTGGTTGTGAAAACTCGGGCTGGGAGAGGGGGACGCTTCCGTAATGAGCTTCGTCGCCAACAGAATTTTTTACTACAAGCGATTTATTACCACTACCTTCGGTAGTAATAATGTAAGTAAAAGGGGTTTCATAATGATTATTGTTTTCATCAAAAAAAATTCCAAAATAAATTCCTTCAAAAACAGCATTTTCTTGAATTTCGCAAATAATTAATGTAATCTCAGAATAATCAATGATAAACTCATTTTCTTCATTAAAACTAATTCCGAGCCCTAAAACATTGCAGACACTGGTTTCCATTTCAAAATAAGAAGAAAAATCATAATATATAGCAGATATGGAGAGTACTTCTTCATTAGATGGAGGAATGTATTCTACTGATTCAACAATCACTTTATGAAGATACCAATCGTGTACAAAAAGTTGTGGGTCTTGTGAATGGTTTTTTACAGAAAGTAGTAAAAGTACTACTATAAGGATATTCCTTTTCATGGTTATAATTCTTAATGATTGATGGATAGGTTTTTAGAGCTTTGTATCTGACCGTTTACAACCAAAACGACGGAGTACAGTCCGGCAGGGTAAGAAGAAACGTCTATGCTAACAGAAGTTTCTTCAATATCTAATATATAATTGTCTGAGTTGCTTGTGGTTTGGTTTACCAGCATAATGTAAGCTGAAGTAGCTCCGGGAAAAGTATTACAAAACAATAAAACTGTAAATACATAATACAATTTCTTATTTATCCACACATAGATGGTGTTTGGTGTTCATGGCAAGAAGTTTTGTGGTTGGATGGACTAAGTTAGTTAAAACCACCGGTTTAGCCAAAAATTAAAGTAAAAAACAGGGAAAGTCCTGTATGAAATTAAATTGTGGTGATAAATTTTCAGTTTGTTAACAAAATATCTAATTGCTGTATCAAGAAGTTTAAAAGTAGCTCACCCAAACAAATAACTTACCACTTCTTCCACTTTGGCTGCTTTTTGAATATGGATTTTGGTGTTTAACTTGGGAAGTTTACAGTATTTGGAAATAACAATGGTACTAAAACCTAATTTTTCGGCTTCACCGATACGCTGTTCGATACGTGCCACGGGGCGTATTTCACCGGCCAGGCCTACTTCGGCGGCAAAACAAATATCTTTGTCTAAAGCAATGTCTTCGTTGCTTGACAAAATAGCTGCGACAACGGCTAAATCAATCGCCGGGTCGTCCACGGTAATACCTCCGGTAATATTGAGAAAAACATCTTTGGCACCCAATCTAAATCCGGCGCGCTTTTCAAGCACGGCCAGTAGCATGTTTAAACGCTTGGCATTGTAGCCTGTGGCGGTGCGTTGTGGTGTGCCATAGACTGCCGTGCTTACCAAAGCTTGTACTTCTATCAGCAACGGGCGGATACCTTCCAGCGTAGCTGCAACGGCATTACCGCTCAGGGTTTCTTCGTTTTTTGAAAGCAAAATATCTCCGGGGTTGGTAACCTCCACCAATCCGTGGGTTTGCATTTCATAAATGCCTATTTCGTGGGTCGAACCAAAGCGGTTTTTATGTGCCCGCAGTATGCGATACACGTGGTTGCGGTCGCCTTCAAACTGCAAGACGCAGTCCACCATGTGTTCCAAAATTTTGGGTCCGGCTATGCTGCCGTCTTTGGTGATGTGGCCAATGAGGAGTACCGGCGTAGCAGTTTCTTTGGCAAACTTGATAAATTCGGCGGTACATTCTTTGATTTGAGAAATGGTTCCGGCACTGCTTTCCACATAATCGCTGTGCAAGGTTTGTATCGAATCAATAATCACCAGCCCGGGTTGTAATTCTTGTACTTGGCTGAAAATATTTTGCGTATTGGTTTCGGTGAGGATGTAGCAATTGTCGGAAGTATTTGTAATACGTTCGGCACGCATTTTTATCTGTTGTGCACTTTCTTCTCCGGAAACATACAGCACTTTTAAAGGAATTTGCACAGCAATTTGCAACAGCAAAGTAGATTTTCCGATACCGGGTTCGCCACCCAAAAGTATCACCGAGCCGGGAACGATACCGCCGCCCAACACACGATTAAATTCGTGGTTGTGAGAGTCGGTGCGGATGTCGGCAGTGGTGTCTATTTGGTCTATTTTACGGGGTTTTTCTACCCGCTTAACTGCCGATGTTTCGGTTTGCCAACCGCTTTTTTCGGGTTTGGATACGACTTCCTCTACCAAGGTATTCCACGCTCTACATGAGGTGCATTGTCCTTGCCATTTGGCAAATTGCGTTCCGCAATTTTGACAGAAATATGCTGTTTTAACAGAGGCCACTTAATCTCGTAATCGGTCGGCTGAATCTAATAATAAATCGATAGTAATAAATCCTACTTCTTCCAAATCATGGGCTGCTTGGTAAGTGCGCATTGCCCGGCGTTTGTCACCACTGAGTTCGTAATACTTGCCTAGGTAATAATAGCCCAACACAGTATCGGGATATTCACGTTGGGCTAATTTGGCTACTTTTTCAAGTGATTCTAGGTCGTTTTTTCTTTCAGAAGCGGAGGCGATAGCAATAATATCATTTTCACGAATGATTGTTTTAAAGCCAAAAAGCCCTTCTATGGTTTTGTATTTGTTGTCTAAATAATCAAAAATGGGTGTGTCTAATTTAAGTAGTACTTCGTCAAATTCCTTACGGGTAATCGGTCTAAAAACCGAGAAAATTTGTTCCAAAGCGGAAGGAATAGCTTTTCCTACAACCGAATAATGAGAAGCGCCTTCAAAATCGTCAAAATAATAGGTGATATTGTCTTTGTTGACTGACGATAATTGGGTGTTTAGGTTTTGAGTAACCTCACGAATTGATTTGATATCATCCGAACCGGTAGCGGCGTAGTAAAATATGCGTTGAGGTAAGGCTTCGAGTCGGGGTCCGATGAGGTTTTCCAATCCTGGCGCAAAATCGGGACTCAGTACAATGTAACCGTTAAAAAGCGGTGGATCCTTAAAAAGGTAATAATTGATAAAATTGGCGGTCAGTTCATGACCGACGGCCATTACAAAAGGGGCGGTTCTAAATTTTTTATCCAACCAAGGCATTAATTCCAAACCGATAAATTCAAAGAAATTTGCGCCACTTTCAACCGGGAAATTATTGGTCAAATCGTAAGCACAATCGGAGTCGCGGCTATTGCCTTGCATGATGCCCACAACAATAGCTTCCGGCATTTCTTCCCAATAGGAATAGTAATCCACATTACCGGCTACAGGTTCAAAAAGATAATCCCCGTCCAAGACCAAAATCACTGGAAAGGTTTGTTTGTCAGACTGGTGATAACTGCGAGGCAATTGGATTTTTAGCTTTCGTTTTTCACCTAATTTGGGAGAGCTTATTTCTTCATAGAGCGTCTGTGCCGGAAGAGTGGTTGTAAATAAAAATAAAAATACGCCAAGTAAAGATTTTACCATGATTGCTAGTTGTTGGTTAGAAATGGGAAAGGTATAAATTATTTTGTTTTGTTAAAAACTGGAAGTAATAAAAATGAGAGACCTCCCAAAACAATTACCGATAAGGTTTGTGTGGTCCATACCAACCAGCCAAAGGCCGTGCCGGTCGTTTCAGGAATGTTAAAAAGTACGAGAATACTGGCAATTACAAAGGGATACGAGCCAAATCCGCTATTGGTCAAGGTGATGGTAATTCCGCCAGCAACAAACGAGCAAAGAATACCGGCTGCCGATATTTGAGAAGTTTGCTCCAGGGCAAAAATCATTACGTAGTACATGGCGATATACATCACCCAAATAAAGAGCGTATGGGCCATAAAAGCCCATTTTTTTTTCATATAAAAAATACTAAAAACGCCTTCTTTTAAACCTCGTAAAAAATGCCTGATTTTTTGGCTCAATATAGAATTGGCAATAAAAATAAAGTACAAGGCAAGTAACCCTAGGAAGCCACCCCCTAGGAGCCAAGGATAGATGGCTCCAAGCTGGATTTCTGAAGTAAAATATTCGGACAATAAAGGGAACTGGAAGTACAAAGTAACTAGAATTAAAACCAACAAGACTAAGGCGTCGATAAGTCTTTCGGTAATAACGGTTCCCATGACTTTGTCAAAAGGGATTTCTTCGTATTTACTCAAAACAACGGCACGGGATATTTCGCCACTTCGCGGAATAAATAAATTCATCAAGTAGGTAATATAAACAGCCATCACACTGTTGTAAAACCGAGGTCGGTAATGCATTGCTTGGATGAGCAAATTCCATCTACGCGCTCGTGACAGGTTACTCGCTAAACCCAATAGCAAAGAGATTAAAACAAACCGATAATCGGCTTGTTTGAAGTAGGTTTTTATTTCCTGAATCTGTTCGGGAGTAAATTTGTTGTAAGAAAACCAAATCAAAAAAACACCTAAAAAAAGAGGTAAAATGATTTGTAAAATTTTAAATAATCTCTTTTTAGACACTTTTTTAAGTTGAAATTGGAGTTGAAAAACATTTTATTTCAACAGGTTGGTGTTTTCATCCGGGAAAATAAGTGCCGGTTTAAAAGACCGAGCAGCCTCAATATCCATCATAGCATAGGTAATCAAAATCAATATATCTCCCACAGCTACTTTTCGTGCGGCGGCACCGTTAAGGGTAAGTTCTCCACTGCCTCGAGGGCCGGGGATGGCGTAGGTTTCAATACGCTCTCCATTGTTGTTGTTGACTATTTGTACCTTTTCGCCGGGTACAATGTTAGCCGCATCCATCAAGTCTTCATCGATGGTGATACTGCCGATATAATTCAAATCGGCTCCAGTAACTTTTACTCTGTGAATTTTTGATTTTACAACGTGTACAAACATGGGGCAAAGATAAATAATATTAGCGACTTGTAGGGGGTGATTTTCAGGTCTATTTCTCTAACTAAAGGAGTTTTATAGTCCAACTTTTTTAAATTTAATATAGAGCGATATTATCAATCAGTCTTACTTCACCAGCAAAAACTGCTATAAAGGCTCTGTATTTTTTATTTTTAATTTTTCGTTGCACGGGTTTTAAAGTCACTTCATCGGCGATTGTAAAATATTCTAGTTTCAATTCCGGATTCGATTTAAATGCCTCGGTCACAGCGTGCGTAATGTTTTTAACACTTTTTGTGCCAAAGTCCTGTCGGGCTTGTTTTAAAACTTGGTAAATTAGTGGAGATTCGCCGAGTTGGGATGGGTTTAAACGTTTGTTACGCGAACTTAAAGCCAGTCCTGATGCAGCTCGGGATATAGGGCAGCCTATGATATTTACGGGTAATTTTTCAATTTCAACCAGTTTCCTAATGATTTGTAATTGTTGAAAATCCTTTTCACCAAAATAAGCATTATCCGGTTGTATCAATTCAAAAAAACGTTTGACAACAGTACCAACCCCGTCAAAATGTCCGGGTCGGAATTGACCTTCCATTTGAAGTTCGATTCCTCCAAAATCAAAAGGCTGAGAGGCTACTTCTTGAGGATATATATCGTTAACTTCGGGTATATAAATAGCAATTTTTTTTCCAAAATCTGCCAAAAGGGCTAAATCTTCCTCAATATGCCGGGGATAAGTTTTAAAATCAGCAGCGTTATTAAACTGTGTGGGGTTGACAAAAATACTGACTACGGTCAGTTGATTTTCAGCCACCGAGCGTTCTACTAAAGACAGATGCCCTGAATGTAAAGCTCCCATAGTAGGAACAAAACCGATGTTTTGATGGCGAGATTTCACCTCGTGGAGCAGGCTTTGCAATGCTGAAATCGTCGGATAATAGGTCATCGACTAAAAGATTTTGGGGTGCAAACTTAATATAATCCTGATAATCTGCATAAATTTTCGTATTTTTGCGTGTTTTTTACAATCTTATCTGAATAAATAAAGTATCCATGAAAGACAAAAGGGTGTTGTATGTTTCTTCTGAAGTAATGCCGTATCTGCCTGAAACCGAAATATCTTCTATGTCATTTGAAGCTCCTAGAGCTGTCAATAACCGGGAGGGGCAAATACGTATCTTTATGCCAAGATACGGCAATATTAACGAACGCAGGCATCAGCTACACGAGGTGATTCGACTCTCGGGAATGAATTTGGTAATTAATGATGTTGATATGCCACTGATTATCAAAGTGGCTTCCATCCCCAAGGAACGAATGCAAGTCTATTTTATCGAGAACGATGAGTATTTTAAACGCAAAACGACCTACAGCGATGAAGATGGTAAGCTGTATGCTGACAATGACGAACGTACGATTTTCTTTGCCAAAGGTGTGGTAGAGACGGTAAAAAAATTGAATTGGTCTCCCGATATTATACACGTACACGGCTGGTTGTCTTCTTTGTTGCCGTTGTATATAAAAAAATACTACGCTAAAGAACCACTCTTTGAAAATAGCAAAATTGTTACTTCAGTTTATGCTACCGGTTATGAAGGGGAATTGGACCCTACTATGATTAAAAAAATTGCATTTGACGGTATTTCACCCAATGATATCAGTGAGTTGAAGCAACCTACCTATGTCAATTTAATGAAAACAGCGGTAAATCATTCAGATGCAGTAATCATTGGCTCCGAAAATATAGCTGCCGAGTTGGATGAATTTCTTAAAAAAATTAATAAACCCGTGTTAAAATTTCATAATAAAGACGATTTTTCGGAGGCATATATGGATTTTTACGCAACCAAAGTCTTAGGTTAAAATCTACTAGAACATATCCTACTCCTAGAGGGGTATTTTGAAGTAAGGAGAGATAATTTAATTAAATGTAACAAAGTGAAAAAAACGTCTTTTTTAAAGCGATTTGCCCTATTAATTTTTACATCCCTAGTTGTGCTGGCCTGTCATGAGGATTATGCGCCTGTGGGTAATGAAGTAATTGGAGATCCTAATTTTGATTTTCAGCTGTATGATTTAGCGACTATCAAAGCGTATAGTCGTAAAGCGGCACCCGTACAAACAAACAATATGAATGGCTACCAACTGGGCATCTACGACGACCCGGTCTATGGTTTGACAGAAGTCAACTTATTGGCTCAAGTGACCATGGCCGAAACACAGCCCTTTTTTGGCGATGAGCCTCGGATAGAATCGGTGTTTATCGAAATTCCCTATTATTCTCAAAAAAACGAATCGGGTGAGTTTACCACCTATACCTTAGATTCGGTTTTTGGAAACAGTCCTTTTTTAATTAGTATCTACGAGTCCAAATATTTTTTAAGAGACTTGGATCCGGATAGTGGTTTTGAAGATCCTCAAAAATACTATTCCAATCAAGCGCCTTTGTTTGAAAACTTTTTGGGTGCTCAATTGCTGGGCACCACCCCTTTTCAACCTATTCCTCAAGAAATTGAAACCCATCCGTTAAATCCGGACGAAGAGCCACAAAAACTTAGTCCGCGTTTGAGGTTTGAATTGGATACTCTTTTCTTTAAAGAAAAATTATTAGATTTTGAAGGACAATCTCAATTGATCAACAACCAAAGTTTTAAAGAGCACTTTCGTGGAATTTATATTCAGGTAGAACCGTTGGACGGAGCTGGCTCACTATTCCTTTTTGATATCAACCAAGCCTTGATACGGGTGAATTATTCTTCGGCTGACACCGAAGGAAACCGCACGACTCAAGAGTTTACTCTCCTGATGAATGCCATTGCCCTCAACACTTTTGAAAATAACATGCCGCCTTATATTGAAGATAGGTTGGCTAACCCAAATACGGAAACCGGTGAACCAAATTTGTTTGTCAAAGGTGGCGCAGGTACTATGACTATTATCGAACTCTTTGGAGAAGACGCCGATAACAACGGAGTACCCGATGAATTGGAGTTGCTTCGACAAAATAATTGGATTATCAACGAGGCCAATATTGTAGTTCAAGTCAATCAAGATATGATACCGGGAGGTGATTCTGAACCGGAAAGATTATTCTTGTATGATGTTAAAAACAAAGTTTATCTCCGAGATTACTTGCTAGACAGCGAATTTTCAGAAAGTGAAGTTCTCAACTATAAATCCAATCATTTGGGTAGATTAGAACGTGACGGAAGCGGTAAAGGCAAGAGGTATAAGTTTAAAATTACAGATTATGTAAATGATTTGATTTCCAAAGATTCTACTAATGTGGTGTTGGGCTTAGTAGCCTCTCAAAATGTGGGATTACTTACCTATCAAGAACTCCAAAACGAAGTGGCTCCTGGGTTTAAAGAAACTCTTACTAGTAGCGTGCTCTGCCCGGAAGGAACTGTACTCTATGGAAATACCGGTGACGAATCCACAGAAATTAAACTCAATATTTACTATACAGAACTTATTCAATAAATACTATGTGCGGAATTGTTGGTTATATAGGCGAGCGCAAGGCATACCCGGTTATTTTAAACGGTTTAAAACGTTTGGAATACCGAGGATATGACAGTGCCGGTATTGCTTTGTATGATGGTACCGGTATCCAGGTTTGTAAAACCCAAGGAAAAGTAGCCGACTTGGAAGAAAAAGTTCAGACCTCCATTAAAACCGATGGGCAATTGGGGATTGGACACACCCGATGGGCTACGCATGGCGTTCCCAATGATGTAAACTCGCACCCCCATTACTCCAATTCCGGAGAGTTAGTCATAATACACAATGGAATTATTGAAAATTACGACAGTATTCGGAAAGAACTAACTAAACGAGGCTATACTTTTGTTTCTGATACCGATACCGAAGTTTTGGTCAACCTGATTGAGGAAATCAAAAAACGGGAACAAGTAAAATTGGGTAAGGCTGTGCAAATTGCACTCAATCACGTAGTGGGTGCTTATGCCATTGTTGTTTTTGACAAAAATAAACCCGACGAACTGGTGGCCGCAAAGTTAGGGAGCCCCTTGGCTATTGGTATTGGAGAAGGGGAATTTTTTATTGCTAGTGATGCCTCTCCATTTATTGAATTTACGAATAACGTCATTTACCTAGAAGATGAAGAGATGGCGATTATTCGCAAAGCAAAAGGGGTCAAAATTCGAAAAATTAAAGACGATACCGTTGTTGAACCTTATATTCACGAACTCCAACTAAATCTTGAACAGATTGAAAAAGGAGGATACGAGCATTTTATGCTCAAAGAAATTTACGAGCAACCCGCTGTGATTAAAGATACCTATCGCGGTCGTTTGTTGGCATCTCAAGGCATTATCAGACTGGGAGGGCTGGAAGACCACGTTCAGAAATTCTTAAATGCCAATCGCATTATTATTGTAGGTTGTGGAACTTCTTGGCATGCCGGTTTAGTTGCAGAATATATTTTTGAAGATTTGGCTCGTATTTCGGTGGAAGTAGAATACGCTTCTGAATTCAGATACCGCAATCCGGTGATTTCTGAAAGAGATGTAGTAATTGCTATTTCTCAAAGTGGTGAAACAGCCGACACCTTGGCCGCCATTAAATTAGCCAAATCCAAAGGAGCTTTTGTGTACGGTATTTGCAATGTGGTGGGTTCGAGTATTTCTCGAGAAACCCATAGCGGTACATATACTCATGCGGGTCCTGAGATTGGTGTGGCTTCTACCAAAGCTTTTACTACTCAAATTACAGTACTTACCTTAATCGCCTTAAAATTAGCTAACTTAAAAGGTACTATTTCCAATCGGGATTATCACACCCATCTCAACGAGTTAGAAATGGTTCCTACCTATATCGAAAAAGCCTTAGAGGCGAGTTCGCATATCAAAGAAATATCGGAAGTATTTAAAGCGGCTCGAAACTTTTTATACCTAGGGCGAGGCTATAATTTCCCCGTGGCTTTGGAAGGAGCCTTAAAACTTAAAGAAATATCCTACATCCATGCCGAAGGCTATCCCGCCGCGGAAATGAAGCATGGCCCCATCGCTTTGATTGACGAAAATATGCCTGTGGTTGTCATTGCCGTACGTAGTAATCATTACGATAAAATTGTCAGTAATATTCAGGAAATCAAATCCCGTAACGGAATAATAATCGCTGTGGTAACCCAGGGAGATCAAGTAGTTTCTCAAATGGCCGATTACCTGATTGAAGTGCCTCATACTCCGGAGTCACTTTCTCCTTTAGTGACTACTATTCCCTTACAATTACTGTCCTATTACATTGCGGTATTATTAAACCGAAACGTCGACCAACCTCGCAATCTTGCTAAATCTGTTACGGTAGAATAGTTTCCTATTATTTTGTAAAAAAGGGCTTAGAAAGATTAAAATTTTAGTTATATTGGCAATGCTAATTGATAAAATTATAATCTCTATGAAAGCATTTTTACTCTTTACCTCAATGCTACTTGGTGGTATGATGTATTCTCAAACAACCGTGAGCGGAAATGTAACTGACCCAAACGGAGTTCCTCTCTTAGGTGCTAATGTATTAGTTACCGGAACCACTCAAGGTACCGTAACTGATTTTGATGGAAATTTCAATTTGTCAGTAACCGTAGAGGTACCCTTTACTATTGAAATTTCCAGTGTGGGTTTTAAACCCGAATCGGTTCAGATTACGACCAACAATCAAAATGTACAAGTTCAGTTGCAAGAAGGAACTTCACTAGATGAAATTATTATTTCCGCCTCCCGTACCCCCGAACGAGTTTTTGAATCACCAGTATCCATAGAGAGAATGGGTATCAATGATATCAAAAGAACTTCCTCGGCGTCTTTTTACGAAGGACTGGAAAATCTTAAAGGGGTAGATATTAACGTCAATAGCTTAACTTTTCATTCTATCAATACTAGGGGTTTTGCCACTTTTGCGAACACTCGTTTCTTGCAGTTGGTAGATGGTATGGACAACGCTGCACCGGTATTAAATTTCCCTTTAGGGAACCTATTAGGTATGACCGAGCTAGATGTTCATAGTATTGAGATATTACCCGGTGCATCATCAGCTTTATATGGAGCGAATGCCTTTAACGGTACGCTGTTTATGTTGAGTAAAAATCCTTTTGACTATCCCGGTTTAAGTGCTTATTACAAACATGGAATGACTTCTCAAGAAGCTGCCGGTGATAATATGTTTATTGATTTTGGAGTACGTGCAGCGCATAAATTTTCGGAGCGATTTGCCATGAAAGCTAATTTTGCTTATTTAAAAGGAACTGATTGGTATGCCGTCAGCGAACAAGATGTGCTTTTTCCAGGACGTGATCGAAGCCATCACAATTACGACGGACTTAATATATATGGCGATGAAGTGAGCACTAATATTCGTGGAGTAGGCCAAGCGTTGGCCAATATGGGTATAATCCCGCAAGGAGCTGTTAATTTATTGCCCAATGACAATGTGAGCCGTACGGGTTATGCCGAAAAAGACCTTACCGATTATAATGCCGAGAGTGTCAAATTTGACGCGGCGCTGCATTACCGACCTTTTGCAAACGATTTTGATATTAGTTATACCGCAAAAATCGGTACCGGAACAACTCTTTATCAAGGAGCTAACCGGTATCATATCAAAGACTTTTTCCTACAACAGCACAAGTTTGAAGTAAAAAACAACAATTTCTACGCCCGCTACTATTTTACCGATGAAGATGCGGGTAATTCCTACGATTTACGATTTACTGGAATCAATATCAACCGCCAATGGAAGTCAGATAGTCAATGGTTTGGAGAATATGCTGGTGCCTTTATTCAAGGGACCTTAGCAGGTTTAAATCCGGAGCAAGCTCATGCTCTAGCTCGCCAAACAGCCGAACAAGGAAGGTTTGAACCCGGTACTATAGAGTTTAGAAATGCTTTTAATAAAGTGACTAAAGACCCCAATCCATTAACGGGTTCGCAGTTTAAAGATGCCTCGCAAATTAGACATGCCGATGGAAACTATAACTTTACCCATCTCATGCCTCATATCGCCGAAATTCAAGTGGGAGGTTCTTATAGACAATACCGTTTGAATTCTTTTGGAACCATCTTTACTGATGGAATTAGTCCTATTAACTACAGTGAGTATGGAGGGTATATTCAAATTCAGAAAAAACTACTTGAAGACGAAAGACTTCGCTTGATGGCCTCGTTACGTTACGACGATTCAGAATTGTTTGACGGAAGTTTTTCACCTCGAGTATCGGCCACTTATGTGGCGGGACAAACCCAAAACCACATACTGAGATTGTCTTATCAAACCGGATTTAGAAACCCAACCACCCAAGACTTGTTTATTGGTTTGGACGTAGGGAGAGCTATGTTAGTAGGTTCTGCAGAAGCTAATTTGGATCGTTATGTACGCAATTTCGAATTAAGTGGAGCGGGTGCTTTATTGACTGGTGAAACCAGTGCTACGGTAAGTGGTCGAGATGCGTATTTTAACTCTTTTTCGCTTAATTCTGTCAACGAAGGGAATCCTCAAGCTTCTGGGGTAGAGCTGGTAAAACCCGAGCGAGTTTCTTCGTATGAATTGGGTTATCGTGGGAAAATTAAAAGCTTGATTTTAGATTTAGCGACCTATTACAACTCGTATGAAGATTTTATTTCCAACGAAACCGTATTAGTACCTCTTTACGGAGTAGTGGGCGATAATACCTTGTCTTTGTTGGCTTTGCAAAATGGTGACTTCAAAGCTTTCCAAACCTATACCAATTCGGATGTGAAAGTAGCTTCTTACGGAGTGGTAGTGGGAGCTTCTACCAAAGTCTTAGGTAATTTTGATTTAAGTGGAAATTATACTTATGCCAAAGAAGATTTTGACCAAGAGGCCAATCCCGATTTTAAAACCAGCTTTAATACTCCCGAGCACAAAGTAAAAGCCTCTTTTGGTAATAACGATTTGTTTAAGAATTTTGGCTTTAACGTGAGCTGGAGATGGAGCGATGCTTTTGATTGGCAAGCTTCTTTTGCCGATGGTAGAGTACCTGCCTATTCGGTAGTTGATGCCCAATTAAACTACCGTATCCCGGCCTTGCTTTCTACCCTTAAAATTGGTGCCAGCAATATTGGAAATAACGAATATTATACGGCATTTGGGACGGGGTTGATCGGTACCCAATATCATATAAGCCTAACCATTAATAATTTGTAAAACGTAAAATTATGATAGCAATAAAAAAATACCCATGGTTATTGTTGTTTTTCGCGGCCTTAATCATCGTGTCATGTAGTAAAGACGACAATGGCGATAGCACAGAAGAAGAGCTTATTGTTAGCGCAGGAGAGGCTGACTTTTCTAAATTTGTTGCCGTAGGAAATTCTTTGACTGCAGGTTATACAGACGGAGCTTTATTTATAGAATCACAACTCAATTCTTTTCCCAATATATTGGCCGGGCAGTTTGCCTTAGCCGGTGGCGGAGAGTTCAACCAACCTCTTATGAACGACAATCTGGGGGGATTACTTTTAGGTGGAAACGTGATAGCCGAAAACCGATTGTTTTTTAATGGATCCGGACCCGAACGACTACCCGGTGTGCCGACCACAGAGGTTTCTCAAACCCTTTCGGGAAATTTTAACAATATGGGAGTACCCGGAGCTAAAGTTTATCACCTATTGGCTCCCGGTTATGGCAATGTTGCTGGTGTGCCCACGGGTCAAGCCAATCCCTATTTTGCACGCTTTGCCAGTAGCCCAAATACCACGTTGTTAGCTGATGCTGTGGCACAACAGCCTACCTTTTTTACACTTTGGATAGGTAATAACGATGTGTTGGGGTATGCCTCCAGTGGAGGTGCCGGCGTCAATCAAGCAGGAAACTTGGATCCATCTACCTACGAAACTAACGATATTACCGACCCTACAGTATTTACTATGGCCTATACCACTATCGTAGATAACTTGACGGCTAACGGCGCCAAAGGAGCTGTAGCCAATATTCCTAACGTCTTAACTACAGCCTATTTTACAACAGTGCCCTACAACCCGTTAAATCCCGCAGATCCTAATTATGGACCCATGATACCGTTGCTAAACAACCATTATGCATCCATTAATCAGGTATTTCAAGTTTTAGGCGTTCCTGAAAGATCGATTGTTTTTCACACCGATCAAGCCAGTGCTGTAGTGATTCACGATGAATATTTAACGGATTTGTCGGAGCAGATCACTAATGTGTTGATAGCCGGTGGTGTGGATCCCACCACTGCCACGTTGTTAGGACAGTTTTACGGCCAAGCCCGACAAGCCAATTCGACTGATTTGATGGTATTACCCAGTATGTCAGCCATTGGTCAGCTTAATCAAACTATTTTTGATATGTTAATTGGGTTGGGAGTACCTGCTGAAACTGCTGCACAGTTGTCTGTAAATGGTTTGACTTTCCCACTAGAAGATAAATGGGTGTTAGTTGATGACGAGCAATTGGAAATTGCTAACACTACTGCACTTTTTAACGGAATCATCCAAGATGTGGCAACCCAAAAAGGATTGGCCTTTGTAGATGCCCATGCTATTTTGGATGAAATTGCTACGGTAGGGGTTGATTTTGATGAGTTTTCACTGAACGGTAGTTTGGTTTTTGGAGGCCTTTTCTCTTTAGACGGCATTCATCCTACAGCTCGAGGTGCAGCTTATATTGCCAACCGATTTATTGAGTCCATTAACGAGACTTACCAATCTACTTTACCTTACGTAAAAGCTAGGGATTATGTGACTATATTTAGTCCTAATTTACCCTAAGCGCTTATAGAGAAATAAAAAAACCGCCTGCAATTGCAGGCGGTTTTTTTAATGATTGTATAACTAATAAACTAAACCTAAATTTAATATAGAAGTAATATTGGATTTATTCAGCTGTAAAAATAGCTGTTTTTGAGTCGATATCCGTACTGCTAGTTGGCTGGTCAATTACAAGCTCGTGAGCAGGTTCTATAATCAATACATCACTGGTACTAGTAGTATCTTTTTCTCCTAATACTGGAGCAATTACCAAGCCGACAAGACATGTTAACTTAATTAAAATGTTCATTGAAGGGCCGGAAGTATCTTTAAATGGGTCACCTACAGTATCACCGGTTACGGCAGCTTTGTGAGCTTCACTTCCTTTGTACTCCATTTTACCATTAATCTCTACACCGGCCTCAAACGATTTTTTTGCATTGTCCCAAGCTCCACCCGCGTTGTTTTGAAAAATAGCCCACATTACCCCGCTCACACAAACACCCGCCATATAACCGCCCAGTGGCTCAGCACCAAATAAAAATCCAATAAGAACTGGAGTAATCAGGGTAATTAATCCGGGTAAAAGCATCTCTTTGAGGGCTGCATTGGTAGAAATTGCCACACATTTTCCGTATTCAGGAGTTCCTGTACCTTCCATAATACCGGGAATTTCACGGAATTGACGACGCACTTCTTGAACCATTTCCATAGCGGCCTTTCCAACAGATTTCATGGCTAAAGCCGAGAAAACTACCGGAATCATTCCTCCTACGAATAAGGCAGCCAGTACATCGGCTTTAAAAATATTAATACCATCAATACCGGTAAAAGTTACATAAGCAGCAAAAAGAGCTAACGCAGTCAAAGCTGCTGAAGCAATGGCAAAACCTTTACCAACCGCAGCCGTTGTATTACCTACGGAGTCTAAAATATCGGTACGTTCGCGTACTTCTTTTGGCAAGTCGCTCATTTCAGCTACACCACCGGCGTTGTCAGCAATGGGTCCAAAGGCATCGATAGCAAGTTGCATACCGGTTGTGGCCATCATCGCAGAAGCAGCCAATGCCACTCCGTAGAAACCGGCAAATTCGTAAGAGCCATAAATAGCTGCTGCAAATAACAATACCGACCATAAAGTAGATTTCATTCCTACGGCCAATCCGGCAATAATATTGGTAGCAGCTCCGGTTGAGCTGTTGTTGACTATATCTAAAACTGGTTTCTTACCCAAGCTAGTATAATAAGCAGTAACCATGGAAATCAAAGCCCCCACGGCCAATCCAATACATGCAGCATAAAAGACATTGATAGAAGCTACCTCCTTCATTCCTTCACCAAAGAACTGCATTTGCATAGTCTCGGGAAGCATCCATTGAATCAAGAAAAAACTAGTTATTAAGGTTAACAGGATCGATGTCCAGTTTCCTAAGTCCAAAGATTTTTGTACTTGGGCTTCCTTGGCCTCATTATTTTTAATTTTAACTAAAAAAGTTCCTATGATAGAAGCTAATATTCCTACACCCGCAATAACTAAAGGAAGTAAAATCGGTCCCATATTGTTAAAGCTATCAGTAAAAGGGGCGATGCTAGACATGTCTTTAATCACATAATTTCCGAGTACCATGGCAGCAAGTACTGTGGCCACATAGCTTCCAAAAAGGTCGGCTCCCATTCCGGCAACATCTCCTACGTTATCACCTACGTTGTCTGCAATAGTCGCAGGGTTTCTGGGGTCGTCTTCCGGAATACCGGCTTCTACTTTCCCAACTAAGTCGGCTCCAACGTCAGCGGCTTTGGTATAAATACCACCTCCCACACGAGCAAAAAGAGCGATAGATTCCGCGCCTAGAGAAAATCCTGCAAGAGCTTCTAACACGATAGTCATATTGGTATAAAAAGAACCACTGCCACCCATAAACTGTCCGATAAAGAAAAAGAACAGCAAACTAAGTCCCAATACAGCCAATCCGGCAACACCTAGGCCCATGACGGTACCTCCGCTAAAAGAAACTTTTAGTGCTTGTGGCAAACTGGTTTTGGCAGCTTCGGCAGTACGTGCGTTGGCATCGGTAGCGATACGCATACCAATATTTCCTGCTAAAGCAGAAAAAATTGCTCCGATGATAAAAGCAGGAACAATCATCCAGCTGGTGGTGTCGACTATAGTCGAAACAAAATATAAGGCCACTGAGGCAATGACTACAAATATCAGCAATAATCGATACTCGGCATTTAAAAAGGCCAAAGCACCTTCTTTAATACTTTTTGAGATAAATTGCATACGGTCGTTTCCGGCAGGCTGTTTTTTTATCCAGCTCATTTTAATAAGCATAAACAAAAGACCTAAAACAGAAAGTGCGATTGGTACTAAAATTATGTTAGATTCCATAAAACTTCGGTTAAAATTAAAGCGGTGCAAAAGTAAGAAATTAACTTTTAAGAAAAAAAGCTTTATCTTTATATGCTAAAACTAATTAGAATAGTTTTTATAAGTACGGTTTTAAGCTTTTCGGGGAACTGTACAAAATATTCTTAAAAAAAGAGAATTTTTATCACTATACTACTGATAAATAGAGGGGGTGACCTAAAGTATCAACATTTGTTAAAAACTATTTTGTATTCGATTCCAAATTTTTTCTTTTAGTGTCACTTTACTTAATATTTTTATTTTCTCCAAAAGCTCAATAGCGGGTAAGTTCGTTTACGGAAACTTTTAATTCATAGTCAAAGGGTTAAAAGATTCTGAGGACTACTTCACCTCTGGGTTTTGGAACAAATCGAACAGAGTTTAACTAAAATTTAATCCAGTTATGTCTATTTTTGATAAAAGAGTAAATTACAAGCCCTTTGAGTACCCAGGAATTTTCCAATTTACAGATGCCATTAATAAATCGTTTTGGGTACACAGTGAGGTTGATTTTACAGCCGACACACAGGATTTTCATTCGCACCTCTCCGATGCTGAACGCAATGCGGTAAAGAACAGTCTATTGGCTATTGCCCAAATAGAAGTGGCCGTTAAAACTTTTTGGGGAAACCTGTACGATCATTTTCCAAAACCTGAATTTAATGGACTTGGAGCAACTTTCGCGGAATGCGAATTTCGACATTCGGAAGCCTATTCCAGACTGCTGGAAGTGCTCGGGTACAACGATGAGTTTGAAAAACTAATCGAAGTACCGGTAATTAAAAAACGAATTGATTACTTATCGGCGGCATTAAAAAATGCTCGATCACAAGATCGCAAAGAATATGTAGTCTCCTTGATTTTGTTTTCCATACTTATTGAAAACGTTTCCCTGTTTAGTCAGTTTGCCATTATACTTTCGTTTACTCGCTTTAAAGGCTTGATGAAAAACGTAAGTAATATTATCGCTTGGACTTCAGTAGATGAACAAATTCATGCCAATGCCGGTATTTATTTGGTAAACAAAATCAGAGATGAGTTTCCAGACTTTTTTGATGAAGCTACGGAAGCCAAAATCATCGAAACCGTCAAAGACTCCATTAAAATAGAAAGAGAAATTTTAGATTGGATTTTTTCGGCTGGGGAAATTGAAATCATCAATAAGCACGATTTGCTGAATTTTATGAAATATCGGGTAGACGACAGCTTACGTAAAATAGGTTTTAAACCTGTTTACAACGTCAGCGCCGAAGACTACAGCCCGATGAGATGGTTTGAAGAAGAAGTCTTTGCCAATAGCTTAGACGATTTCTTTGCAAAACGACCCACCGATTATACCAAACATGATAAAAGTATAACCGCATCAGATTTATTTTAAAAAATTAAAGAGGGAAAAAAAATGAGTGAACAAGAGTTAACCATCCTACAACAAGAAACCACCCTAAACGAAAAATTGTGGTGGAAAAATTCTGAAAGTGAACAGATTTTAAACCGAGGATACCTTCTAAAAGGAGAAACGGTGGAAGGCGCTATAGACCGTATTTGTACGGCAGCTGCAAAACGGCTTTACAAACCTGAATTAAAAGAGTCGTTTGTGGAGATGGTAGAAAGAGGTTGGATGAGTTTAAGCTCTCCTATTTGGGCCAATATGGGTACCGAAAGAGGATTGCCCATCTCATGCTTTAATGTGTATGTGCCCGACAGTATCGAAGATATTACCCACAAGTTGGGGGAGGTTATCATGCAAACCAAAATAGGGGGGGGTACTTCGGGTTATTTTGGCGCTTTGAGAGAGCGAGGTAGTGCTGTTACAGACAATGGTAAAAGTAGCGGGGCTGTTAGTTTTATGCGACTTTTTGATACGGCCATGGACACCATTTCGCAAGGAGGTGTACGCCGAGGAGCCTTTGCTGCGTATCTCGACATAGACCACGGTGATATTGAAGAGTTCTTAAAAATTAAAAGTATCGGAAACCCTATCCAAAACCTCTTTACCGGAGTTTGCGTACCTGATTATTGGATGCAAGAAATGATCGATGGGGATATGGAAAAAAGAGAAATTTGGGCGAAAGTTTTAGAAAGCCGTCAAGAAAAAGGATTGCCCTATATCTTCTTTACGGACAATATCAACCGAAACAAACCCCAGGTGTACAAAGATTTAAACATGCCCATTTACGCTAGTAATCTTTGCTCCGAAATTATGTTGCCTTCATCCAGAGACGAATCGTTTATCTGTTGTCTTTCTTCGATGAATTTAGAATTGTATGACGAATGGAAAGATACCGAAGCAGTAAAACTAGCTATTTTCTTTTTGGATGCCGTTTTACAGGAGTTTATTTCGAAAACCGAAGGCAATCACTATTTAGCATCGGCACACCGTTTTGCTAAGAGACACCGGGCTTTGGGACTGGGTGTGTTAGGATGGCATTCGTACCTACAGAAAAATATGATTCCTTTTGAAGGTATGGAAGCTAAAATGCTAACCACCGAAATTTTTAAACACATCAGTGAAAAAGCAGATAAAGCCACTCAAGAATTGGCTCTTATCTATGGTGAACCCGAATTGCTACAAGGTTACGGACGACGCAATACCACCACTATGGCCATTGCACCTACCACCTCTTCTTCAGCTATATTGGGACAAACTTCTCCCGGTATCGAACCATTTAGTAGTAATTATTACAAAGCTGGCTTGTCGAAAGGTAATTTTATGCGAAAAAATAAATACCTGGCTAAATTACTCAAAGAAAAAGGGATGGACAATGAGGATACTTGGAGAAATATTATGCTTAATGGAGGTAGTGTACAACAACTGGAAGGCCTTACTCAAAAAGAAAAAGATGTATTTAAAACCTTTAAGGAATTAAGCCAATTAGAAATTATCCAACAAGCGGCTATCCGACAAAAGTACATCGATCAATCACAAAGTTTAAATCTTAACATACCTTCTAATCTTCCTGTGAAAGAAGTTAATAAACTCATCATTGAAGCTTGGAAGTTGGGAGTTAAAACGCTCTATTACCAACGCAGTCAAAGTGTTTCTAAAGAAATGGTTACTAATCTGGTAAGCTGTAGTAGCTGTGAGTCTTAAAATGAATTAGTTTACTTAGTTATAAAAAAAATCCCCGATAGTTTTTATCGGGGATTTTTATTTATTTACCTCTTTTTGAAAGTTCATCACGTATAAAAACGGCTTGTTCGTAATCTTCGTTTTCTACGGCTTTGTGAAGCATTTCGTTAAGTTCTTTGGTCGTGTAAGAAGCGTATTCATTCGCATTGGGTCGGGTTGCAGTATCTTCCTGTACAAGGCTCTCCATAAAATCGGTATCGTCTTCTTGTTTCTTCTCTGAACTGGATTTGATATAAATACCCGCTTTGTCCAAGATGTTTTTATAGGTAAAGATAGGTGCGTTAAAGCGCAAGGCCAGTGCAATGGCATCACTGGTCCGGGCATCGATAATTTCTTCAATTTTATCCCGTTCACAGATAATACTCGAAAAGAATACACCGTCCACCAATTTGTGAATGATAACCTGTTTGATGGTGATTTCAAACCGTTCTGCAAAGTTTCTAAACAAATCGTGGGTGAGTGGACGTGGAGGTTTGATTTCTTTTTCCAAAGAAATAGCAATGGATTGTGCCTCAAAAGCACCGATTACTATAGGAAGTTTTCGCTCTCCTTCAAGTTCACTCAATATTAAGGCATAGGCCCCATTTTGGGTCTGGCTATACGAAATTCCTTTAATGGTTAACCGGACTAAACTCATAAACAAAAACTTCAAAACGAATTAGCTTCTCTGCTCTTTAAGCAGGCTTAGTAAGCTTGCACAAGGTACTAATTTTATGCGTTTTCTGCTTTAAATTGTTTTAATTTTTCGGTGAGTTTAGGAACAATTTCAAACGCGTCACCCACCACTCCATAGTCTGCTGCTTTAAAGAAAGGAGCTTCGGGGTCGTTGTTGATGACCACTTTTACTTTGGAGGCATTCACACCGGCCAAGTGTTGTATAGCTCCAGAAATTCCAATAGCGATATACAAATTAGAAGCCACAGGTTTACCGGTTTGCCCCACGTGTTCGCTATGAGGTCTCCACCCCATATCACTTACCGGTTTAGAACAAGCGGTAGCCGCACCTAAAACTTGGGCTAAATCTTCTATCAGCCCCCAGTTTTCAGGTCCTTTTAATCCGCGTCCTCCCGAAACTACGATTTCAGCATCGGCAATGGCAACTTGCCCACTTACTTTATCTACAGAAACGGTTTTGACCGCCTGACTTTTTGCCGATAGGGTAGGACTAAAGCTTTCTATACTTACGGCCGTCGTATTTTCTTGTAAACCAAATGCGTTTTTGGATAAAGAAATGATTTTGTTTTCGTTTGTTAATTGATTTATTGCAAATGCTTTGTTAGAAAACACGCTCGATTTGACTTGAAAAGGATTTAGGTTTTCTGGTAATGCAATCACGTTAGACGCCACCGATGCCTGCAAGGGCACGGCCACTAATGGGGTGATGTATTTGGCGTTAGCACTGTTAGAAAATATAATCAATTGGGCGTTTTGCTGTTGGGCTATTTGAGTCAGTGTTTCAGCGTAAGCGGAAGCATTAAAAGAAGCTAATGCAGGGTCTGTCACTTCGATTACTTTTGAAGCACCGTATTTTCCTAACTCGTTAGCATCTCCACCGTGAATAGACACGGCGGTTACTTGGGTGCCCATTTGATCGGCTATAGCTCGTGCATAGGAGGTGGCTTCGTAAGCTGTTTTTTTAAATTTTCCGTTTTCTGATTCGGTATATACTAATATTGACATAATGCTTGATTGTTAATAGTTAATGGGTGTTTTGAACTAAATCACCTTGGCTTCGCGGTGTAATAAATCGATTAGCTCATCTAAATTATCCGGACTGACTAATTTTACAGATCCTTTGGGTGCCGGTTTTTCAAAACGCACCGGCGTTGTAGGCTCCTGGGTGTTTTGAGCTTCAATTACTTGAAGGGGCTTTTGACGCGCCATCATAATACCGCGCATATTCGGGATACGTAAATCACTTTCTTGTACCAAGCCTTTTTGTCCCCCTATTACTAAGGGTAAAGCTACTTCTAATGTTTCTTTACCGCCGTCTATTTCTCGAATCGCGGTAGCGGTTTGATCATTGATTTCTACACCAATACAGGTGTTAACAAAATTTGCTTCTATCAGAGCGGCAACCATTCCCGGGACCATCCCTCCGTTATAGTCGATGGACTCACGACCGGCTATAATCAAATCATAGGCCCCGTCTTTAGCCACTTGAGCCAATTGGCTAGCTACGAAAAAAGCATCTTTAGGTACGGCATTCACTCGAATAGCTTCGTCGGCTCCAATAGCTAAGGCTTTTCGCAAGGTAGCTTCCGACTCGGGACCACCTACATTCACAACGTGTACGGTGGCACCTTGTTTTTCTTTAAACCACATCGCCCGGGTCAAACCAAATTCGTCGTTGGGATTCATAATAAACTGAACCCCGTTGGTGTCGAATTGGGTGTCACCATCGGTAAAATTAATTTTAGAGGTTGTATCCGGAACATGGCTGATACATACTAATATTTTCATGATATATTCGTTGAATTTTTAATTAATATAGCTTCCTTATTCCAAGGAAGGAACGAGGCCACGAATTTAGTCATTATTTTTTAATATTATTATGCGTGCATAATAATATTTTATAGGAAATGATTTTTTCTCTGTAAGAGAAATCAAATCAAATTGTGTTTTTTAGCTTTTTGAACGGCTTCTAATTTATTGTGTACTTGTAATTTTTTATAAATGTTTTCGATGTGTTTTCGGATGGTGCTGGGGGATAAAAAAAGATGTTGCGCAATGACGGTATAAGGCAATCCGGCGGCCAGTTGTTCTAAGACTTCAATTTCTCGGGAAGAAAGGGTTATGGACTCTGTAGAATTTTCAACGACGTTGGGGTTTCGCAACAGTTTCAGGGTTTTTAAAGCAATCGATGGAGTCATTGCGGCACCTCCTTCTAGGGTTTGTTTGATACCGTTATAAAGTGTTTCGGGGCTGATTTCTTTGAGCAGATAGCCATCGGCACCGGCTTGGATGGCTTTAAAAATAGTGTCGTCATGGTCAAACACGGTAAGCATCACTACTTTGATATGTGGGTATTTTTGTTTGATTTGTGCGGTGGTATCAATTCCGTTTAAAACTGGCATTTCGATATCCATTAAAACTAAATCTAGGTGGGGAAAAGCTTCTAAATTAGTTAATAGCTCCGCGCCGCTTAAGGCGGTAAATTTTAAGTGAATATCCTCAAAGTGGGATAATTTTTCTTGGATGGACTGGATTAAAAAATGATTGTCGTCCACAATGGCTACTTGGGTTTTCTGGATACTGTTGGCACTCATATTTTGGACTAAGTAGATTGGTAATGGGTTACTGGATTTTTAGGCAGCTTAATAACCACGGCGGTTCCCTGTCCTAAACTAGTGTGGAGCGTAAATTCAGCTCCGATGAGTTGTGCTCTTTTTTGCATATTGTACAGACCGTTGCCCGCATGTACCTGCTGCTTGTCAAAGCCTATCCCGTCGTCCAGTACCCGGACTACAAGGTGCCATTCGGTAGTGTTTATTTCGACAGTAATGTGGCGGGCTTGGGCATATTTTAAGCTGTTGTTGAGGGCTTCTTGTATGATTCGGTACAGGTTCATACCTGCTAATGAACTCAATGGTTCATATTCTTCTAAGGGTTTGTTAAGCTCAAATTTAAAATCGATATTTTGGGCGAAGACTTCCGCTTGAGCAATGAAGTTTGTGATTCGACTTCGCAGGTCTTCTAAGGTGATGTTGGATGAGTTCATCGCCCAAATAGTATCTCGCAATTCAAAAATGGTTTGGGTGGTAAATTCCCGTATGTTTTGCAATTGATTACTCAGGGAGTTGTTTTTTTCGCGTAAGCTATATTTCAGTTGATCTAAAGAAGAAATAATAAAAGTGAGTTGCGCGCCAATATTGTCGTGTAAGTCACGTGAAATTTGCAATCTTTGTTCTTGCAATTGATTCTGGAGGGCAATTTGGTGAAGGGCTTCTGTTAGTTCGTTTTCTTTTTGGAGTTGTTTGTTTTTGAGTCGTTGCTGTTGATAGACCAAATACCCTACGGCGGCTAAGAGTAGGGTGAGTGTTAAGGTGCCAAAGATCAACATATTCTGTTTTTGAATTTGGTATTCTTTTTCAGCAATCATCATTTGGGAGGCGACTAATTCTTTTTCCTTTTTTTCAGTTTGGTACTTGGCTTCCGTTTCGGCTAAGATCCGGCTGTTTTCAGTGTTGAGCAGCGAATCTTTAACGGCTATATATTTGTGTAAATAGAGGTTGGCTGTTTGATAATCATGATTGGTTTGGTACATCTCCGCTAGGGAGGCGTATATTTTTTGCTGGGTTTCTTTCAAGCCTTTCTCTTCCGCTATGTCAATGGCTTGTCGGAAGTACTCTTGTGCTTGAGAAAGTTGATGGTTGTTGCGGAGCATTTCACCGTAATTAAAATAACTCAAAGCCATCCCTGTATAATCGTTAATTTCCTTTTTGAGTTGGATAGACTGTTGGTAGTAGGATTCTGATAGGGCATATTGGCTCTTCTTAAAATAGGCTACCGCCAAATTATGCAGGTTGATTGACATTTCTTTTCTGTTATTGGTAGCGGTATTTAAGTCCAAAGCTTTTTGGTATTGGGCAATGGCTTGGTCGTACTGTTGTAAATAGTCGTATATAGCACCTAGGTTGTTTATTGCCTGTTTGATGGTTAGTGTATCCTGAGTTTTTTCGTGCACCACGATCGATTTTTCAAAATACTCGGTGGCTTTATCATATTGCTGTTGGTAGAAATAAATGACCCCGATGTTGTTGTAAGACTGGGCGATTCCTACATGATTCCCTAGTATTTCTTCGGTTTTTAAAGCTTGTATCATCATTGGAAGGGCAACGTCGTAGCGTCCTTGGCGAATATGAACCATTCCGATATTGTTGTACAGGGTGGCAAAACCTTTGAGATCGTTTGTTTGTTTGGTTATTTGGAGCGCCTGATTATAGATCTCGAGTGCTTGTGGGTAGTCTGATTTATTTTCGTAATAATTTCCCAAGAGGTTAAGCATCTCTACTTGACCCGGTAGGAAGTTTATTTTTTCAGCCAACAGCTTTCCCCGCTGGATGTAGTGAAAGGAAGAGTCTATATCAGTTTGTAAGTAATGCCGGGCTAATTTGGATAAAACCAACACTTGACTGCTATCTTGAGTAGATTGCCTCAATTCTTGGTACAGGCGATTCAGACTATCGGTTTGGGAAAAAGCTATTGAAATCACCGATAAAAACAGGCCTAGACACAGGGGTGTTTTTCTATAAAAAATCCTCATAAACTGATTAATTAGTTGAAAGTAGTTGGATGAATGTGCGAGCTACCTGATTCAAAGATAAGGTTTTATATTCTCTAGCAACAACGGTTCGGCGGCTTTGCGAAGTGGCGGAAATTGAAGCAGGAATTTTCAATTTAGCGACATGGTAAGCAAAAGCCAATTTCTATTTGCTAAATTATGAAAAAAAGCTAATAAAATTGGCTTTTTGCGGAATACGAAGCACAGACTTTCAATTAGCCGTGAACTCCGCCATTTTGCAAAACCGCATGTTAGCAGTTCGGGCATTTTCTTATCGTAATCGTTGTAAAATCTCTGTTTATTATGTCGCCTGTTTTGCTTTTTACGGTTTCTATTTGCGTGTCCAAACCAACCGTTTTGAATGGCGTTGTATCAATAAGTTGTTTTATCTTTTCGTTGTTATAAAGAGTAAAACTGAATTGTGTAAACGGTAACTGTTTCATAAAATTTTGTTGAGCAAACGTAATATTCAGTATTCCGTTTGGCTTTAATACACGATATAATTCAGTAATAAACAATTTTGGGTCAGCCCAAAAATAAATGGTGTTTACCGTAAAAATTTTATCGAAATAATTGTCTTCAAAAGGGATATTCTGTCCGTCATACAGATAAAAAAGGGCTTGTTTCGCTTCACAAAAACATTGATTTATTCGTTTAGCTTCATTGTTCATCAGTTCAGAAATTTCAAGTCCGTAATAGGTCAGTTTGTTTTTCTGTTTAAGAACATAAGGAAGATGTTTGCAGTTGCCGTGTCCGAGTTCTAAGATATGGTCATTGTCGAGTATGCCTAAATGGTCTATGGAGTGAAACGTCATTTTGATGTTGGTTTCATTCATCATATCCGCAATCTCGATACCTTTAAGTCCGTTTGGTTGCCTTAATTGTTCGGCTAACGCTTTTAATTCCTCATTATTCATTATTGCGAATATTTTTGTATTTTACTTCAATAGTGTTGTCGTATTGTTTCAAATTTTCCAAAAATTCGGGAATGTTTTTTATGATTTGGTGTATGTGCCTGACACCGTAAGAAAAATTATTCTGCATTACATAAAGGACTGTTTCAATGGCTATGTACGCAGTTGTTTTCCCTTCTCCTTTCCCTTCAAGACTATATTCACAAATTTCGTTTTTTGTGTTTTCCGCTACGGCTTTTACAGCAAATTTATCGCTTCCTATATTCATTTTTCCGAACAGATAAATACAAATATTTTGAACTTTCTTATAATTGAATATTTTGGTTAAACCTGATTTTCTCAAAAAAGCAACGAAAGAAGTCAATATTTTAGAGTCAAAAGCCATTCTTGTCAATACTTGTTTTGTATTTATCGTTTTTGCGAGCGTGTGTTGGTCTGAAAAATTGAATGTGTAAAATTTTCGTTTCTCTGCAAGATTACTCTCTTTGGGAAGAGTAAAACTCTTTATCGTTTTTGTTTTACCGTTATCCTTAATGTTATATGACGAATGTATATTGTCAAAAGTCCAACGATATGCGGCATCTCCGTGTTTTTCTCCAATTCCTAACAGTATAAAAATATCTATCATAGTGGTTTCAGAAATCTGATTAGCACAATGTTGAGCCAAGAGATTGGTAATGCCCGGTGCAAGTCCTATACTCAAAGCTACTATTACGTTATTTGATTTTGCTTTCTCATCTAACAGTTCTAATTGGTCAATAAAATGCTGATTAGCTGTAATATCAATATAATGCACTCCTTTTTCTATACATAATTCTACAAATTTGGTGTCTTTTTGGTCTATACACATAACGACCAATTTTGTATTTTCTAAAACAGTATTATTAGTTTGATTATTAACATCTAAAAAGTATGGACTGACATTGTGGTCAAGTGTTTCGGATAAGATTTTTGCTTTTTCAAAACTACGTCCTGCCACAATAACTTTTTTAGGATAAAGTTGGGCTAAATGCCTGCTTATAATGCTACCCACTTTGCCATAACCACCTACAATAAGAATATTGTCTTTCATTTCGTCATTTTATTTGGTGCAAAATTGGTAATTATATCAGGAATAGCTGTTATGGAATTTTGTAAATGATTTGTAAGATTTATAATTTTCATTTGTCTGTGTATAAAGTTTCTTTGTTGTGCGGTTGTCTGTCTTGCCTGACTGCTAACTTCCGAGTTTATATAAAAAAAGTGGTAATACACCACTTGTTGTTTTGGGGTTAGTACGTAGAGGTAGGCATCAATACAAAAAGTGCTGTAACTATTTTTCCGTAGGGAAACCAAAAAAGGTTGAAAAACAGTTACAGCACGAAAGTTATCGAAAGATAGGGTGGAAGTTAATTAACTTACTGGTTTTAATATTCTTTTACTAAAACGCCTTTTTTCCACTCACCAATCTGCTGCTCGTAATTCTTGTCGTGAAAATATCCTTTACCGTCAAATTTTCCATTTTTCCACTCGCCACCATAATACCCACCTTGATCATAAAAATACCTTCCTTGACCGTGCATTTCTCCTTTTTCGTTAAACATGCCTTTATAGAGGTCACCATTGGAAAAAGAATAAGAACCTAAGTGCATGACTCCATTTTTAAAAAACCCAGTATAAAGATCTCCATTTTCCCATTTGTACTGGCCGTAACCGTCTTGGCAGTCTCCTGCTTTACAGCCATAATCTTTGTAGTGATTTGTAAAATCGTACACATCTGTTAGCGTGTGATTCACGTAGTATCCTTGACTCCATTCATCGTTTTCAACTTGCTCACCGAGCCCGTTAGCCATACCATCAGCATACATGCCGGCAACAATTTTCCCACTACTATTTTCGTAAGAGCCATAGCCCTCTAGCATATTATTTTTAAAAAAACCTATGTAGGTACCTTCGGTATTCCATGAGTATAATCCGTAACCTTCGCGATTGCCATTTACCCAAAATCCTTCGTAATATCCATTATCAAAAATCCATTTTCCCCAGCCGTTGACACAGTCACCATATTCACAAATTTGAACTTTAGAGGTGTTTTCGGACTTAGTAGTTTGTTGTACCGGAAGGGGCTTATTGCTGTTTGTCGATTGGGTAGTACCCACTCGGGCCTGACTCCAAACAGACATACTTACAAAAAAAATCAAAAAAGAAACTATAGTTTTCATGTTTTTAATTGGTTTATTTAAGTTTTAAGCCTGCTAATTTATAAACAGATTTTTAATAATAGTTTTTTATTGGTAAGAAAATTTCAAAGAAATATTAAAAAGCTGAGATTTTAAATAGTTAAAACTATTTTTATTGAATGTAAGAACTCCGGCTTTAAGCCGGAGTAAATAATCCTAATTTCATCCCCATAAATTTAGGATTGATTGACAAAATACAAGTATTGAAATCTAAGTTTATAATAAGAATTAGGTAATCACTTCAATACTTTTAGTTTTCCAGATTTGCTCTAAATTTCCCCTCAGTGATGGATTTGGTAGATTCATCTTGGGGGTTAAAACCTACAAATTTAAAAGTGCCTTCTACATGGTTATTGGTTTGCTTGGTCACATTTATTTCCCCGGGTTCAAGTCCCAATTCAGTTAAGACACCATTGGAACTCCACGCACCCATAGGACTCACTTCTACATATTGAATAAGGTTCATGTTTTCGATATGATCACCGGTTTTATAGGATCCTTCTCCGGTATAGTTCACGATAGTAAAATTAATCCCACTACCCGAATTGTTAGTTCCTTGAAAGACTAAAATCCCCGAACTAATAGTAGCAGAAATAAAATCGCCGTGCTCGGATCCACCGGTATAATTGGAGCCGTTAACTTTAGCCGTTAGGTATTCACTGTTTTCTCCGGGCTTGTCTCCGTTGTCATCGCTTTTGCTACACGAGTTGATAGTCAATACGCCAAGTAGTAAAATAGAAAAAAATACTGTTTTCATAAGTAGGTTTTTGGTGGTTTTATTTTTTCCCTTACCGGAAAAAATACTGAGACAAAATTAAGAGGTGATTTTACAAAATCAATAGGGCATTTGCCGTATTTTTTTAAAATTTGAATTGGGGATACTTTTCTTGCAGTTTTTTGATTTGATGATGAAGTTGGTTGAGAAACTCTTGATGCGATTCGCTTTTTTCATCAAAGGGTCTGTGTGCCAGGGATTTTTGAATTTTTGCCACCTCATTCATGACCGTTTGGGCTTCGGTAGCGATACAGCTTTCAACAAATCTTTTCCAGATATATTCAATCGCAGTGGCGTTGGGGTGTATCATATCCTCAGCATAAAACCGATAATCTCTCAGCTCGTCATGAACCAATTCATAAGCCGGAAAATAATAGACGCTACTTGCATAGGTATTGTCTTGTAGTAATTGATAGATTGCGGTGATAAGTTGAGCTTTACTGACTTGGTTTTCTACAAAACCGTCTTTGAGATGCCGGACCGGTGAAACGGTCAAGATTATTTTTATAGCGGGTTGTAACAGCTGAAGTTGGCCAATGAGTTGTTGGAGTAAACCGGTTATTGAATCGGCTAAAATTAGTTCTTTATCAAATTCAGTCTGGGGTACTTTGTGGCAATTAGCCACCCATTGCCCGGTTTTTTTATAGCGATATCCCCAAGCGGTACCTAAGGTAATTACCACATGGGTAACTGTAGAAATTCGTTGGTGCCAGTGAACGACCAGCTGATTTAAGTTATCTAACAATCTATTTTTGTCGGAATGACTCCATTGCGAATGTACCTCCCACCCATGCCATTTGCCCAAGTGAAAAAAAAGTTCGTTTTCAGTCCATGGGGTTCCGGCACAAATACGGTTAAAAAATTGAGCGATGGCCCAGGGGTGAAAAAGTATCCCGGCCGGGTTGATGGCCGTATTCCATTGGTGATACTGAAGTTGGGCTCCCATATGATTCGCAAAGCATGAACCCACTAACAATATCTGGGCATCATAATCAATTGTAAATGGCGCTGACGGGATGGTTACCGGGGTACGAAAATTCAAAATTGGACAGGTTTAAACAGGCTGGGTAAAAATATAAAATTATCCTGCATTTATTCCTCTACTATTTTGGGTAGGCATAAAAAAAAGTATTTAAAAACTTAAAATTCTATTATCTTTGACAAACTAATTATAAAACGTTAAAAAATGTCTTGGTTAATTATACTTGGAATTGTAGTAGTAGTTGGGTTTTGGATCGCTGCTATGTACAACAATTTGGTGGCCCTTCGCAACAATCGCGAAAATGCCTTTGCAGATATTGATGTGCAATTAAAACAACGTCATGATTTAATCCCACAATTAGTTAGTGCCGTAAAGGGCTATATGAACCATGAGCGGGGTACCCTGGAAGCGGTTACGGCAGCTCGTACACGAGCTATGGGAGCCACTACCATCAATGAGAAAATTGAAGCGGAGCAACAACTGTCTTCGGCCATCAGAGGGTTGAATGTACAAATTGAGGCTTACCCCGATTTAAAAGCCAGTGCCAATTTTATGCAATTGCAAACCGAGATGTCAGACATTGAAAATAAATTGGCCGCTGTCAGAAGATATTTTAACAGTGCTACCAAAGAATTAAATACAGCGGTACAACGTTTTCCTAATAATATATTCGCCGGTATGTTTGGATTTAAAACCGAACCTTTCTTTGATCTAGGCGAATCCCAAAGACAACAATTAGATAAAGCACCGGAGGTTAATTTTTAAGCCGTGAAGTATGTAGGGTTACAATCTCAAATACGCAGAAACAATAGAAAATCTGTGTTGTTGCTGATTGCTTTTCCTGTTTTGCTGTTAGCATCCATTTTTGCGGTATTGTACTTTATCAGCTTTGACTCTTACGGTAATCCCGATATGGATACCACTATGAGTTTATTTACTAACGTGACTCCCGTGGTGCTGATAGCAGTAGGTATTTGGTTTTTGATAGCCTATTTTGCGCATTCCAAAATGATTGCATTGGCCACCGGTGCCAAGCCCTTAGAACGCCGAGAAAACATCAGAGTCTATAACCTAGTCGAAAATTTATGTATGAGCGTGGGTATGCCTATGCCGCGCGTAGAAATTATTGAAAGCCCGGCACTGAATGCTTACGCCAGTGGTTTAAAACAAAAAGATTATACAGTGACCTTGACTCGAGGTATTATTGAGCAACTCAATGACGAGGAGTTAGAAGGGGTCATAGCTCACGAACTGATGCACATTCGCAATCGCGATGTACGCTTATTAGTGATTAGCATCATTTTTGTCGGCATTTTTTCTTTTATCATGCAAGTTGCTTTCCGGAGTGTTTTATACGGTGGTGGTCGGAGCCGAAATAATCGGGATTCGGGTAAACTGATTCTTGTTATTTTGGTGGTGGCCGCTCTCGCTTACTTCTTTTCGTTACTGTTTAAGTTTTCCCTAAGTCGAAAACGAGAGTTTATGGCCGATAGTGGAGCTGCTGAAATGACTCGCAAGCCTTGGGCTTTGGCTTCTGCTTTACGCAAAATTTCGGGCAACCATCATGTGAAAGTTAAAAGTGAAGACGTACAACAAATGTTTATAGAGAATGCTCCTAAAAATACCCGTGCCGGACTAGGAGGCGGATTGGGATCCTTGTTTTCCACCCACCCACCCATCGAAAAGCGCATTCAATTTTTAGAGCAGGTTTAATCCAAGCAGTATGAAAATTAAAGTTGGAATCAATGGATTTGGGCGAATTGGCCGCACCCTGTTTCGTTTGTTAATCAATCATCCTACCCTAGAGGTGACGGCTATCAATGACTTGGCAGACGCCAAAACCTTAGCTCACTTGTTGAAATACGACAGCATACACGGGGTACTTCCACAGCAGGTGTATGCCGATGAAAACCACATCTATGTAGCGGATAAAAAAATTCCGGTCTATCAAGTAGCCACCATTGCACAAATTCCTTGGCAACAAGTAGATATAGTAGTGGAAGCTACCGGAAAATTTAAAACTACCCAATTGCTTCAGCAACATATCCGCAACGGAGTAAAAAAGGTGATTTTAAGTGTTCCACCGGTCGAGGATAGTATCAAAACCGTGGTACTGGGTGTAAACGACCACCTGATTGATGGTTCGGAAATTATACTGTCTAATGCCTCCTGTACGACCAACAATGCGGCTCCCATGCTGAAAGTTATTGACGATTTATGTGGTATAGAGCAAGCATATATCACTACCGTACATTCATATACTACCGATCAAAGTTTGCACGACCAACCCCATCGAGATTTACGTCGGGCACGGGCAGCCTCTCAATCGATTGTACCCACCACTACCGGGGCTGCTAAGGCACTTACCAAAGTGTTTCCTCATCTGTCGGAAGTGATTGGGGGATGCGGTATCCGAGTGCCTGTAGCCAATGGTTCTTTAACCGACTTAACTTTACACGTGGTGCGAGATACCTCTATTCAAGAAATTAATCAAGCATTTAAAACAGCTTCTGAAACCTATTTGCAGGGCATTTTAGAATATACCGAAGATCCCATTGTATCGATTGATATTATTAACAACACTCATTCATGTGTATTTGATTCACTGATGACCTCAGTGATAGGAAAATTTGTGAAAATTATTGGTTGGTATGATAATGAAACGGGGTATTCTTCCCGCTTAATCGATTTAATTGTCCGGGTTGGGTAGTTATTTGGTTCAATAGATGGTGCGCGGTTGCTGTGAAGTTTGGATTTTTAAAATCTTGGTGTTTTGATAGCTATTCGTTTTAAAAGAAGCTTAATTTACCCCCTAGATTCAATCTATTTAATTATCAGTGGGGAAGTCAATCAGTAAATTTAAATTAAAAATATAACTTAGCTTACTGTCCGGTTTTTGGGGGGAATTATAAAATTGCTTATAAATTATTTCCAGGTTCTACTCCTGATGTATCAAAACAAGCAGAAGATATTTTGCGGGCAACTACAAAAACTGTTATACCAAACATTATAGAGGGAATTTTTAAATCTCATTAATATAGTATATGGAAGATTTATATTACAGTGTGGGATGGTTTATATTATTTGTACTAATGGTTATAGACCTTATATATTGGAGAAAAAAGAAAATTAAAGTATATGGAAGTTTTAAATTACGCTCTGATGATATTATAACGATAGGAAGAACTATTGCTATTGCTATTGTTTCTATATTTGGTGCCATTATATTTTTTTTGAAATATAATAATTAAGGGTAATGGGTCAAATTGGTGCTTAGGTATAATAACCTTTGAAAATGAAAATACAATTGAATATCTTTACGATGCCAGTGGCACCAAGCTCCGAAAGATAGTAACCGATAACACCACTAGCCCTGCTACTGTGACCACCACCCACTACCTAGACGGTTTTCAGTATATAGACGATAAGCTGGAGTTTTTCCCCACAGCGGAAGGGTATGTTAGAGTAACGCACTGCGGATATGGTAATACCAAAACGGCCAATCAACTTATATCCTCTTTCAGCAGTTAATCCGTTGCAAAAAAAAGATGAGTAGTGTATTGATGTTTTTTTAAACTGATTGCTTAAAACAACCAGTTGTCTCTCATAAGTTTAGAAAAAAATAACCAGTTGGGTATCCGACTTATTTTTAACTATGAATAGGTAGGATCTCAGTAGATACAGCGCTATTGAGTGCGTTTATGAAGGCGTGCTGCATTTTCTGAAAGAAAACTTTAAGGAGTAATTTGCATGGCTAATAAGAATTCTTCTTTTTTACTTCGCGAAATACTTACAATATCGTTGTTATTCATAGTGATATAACCACCGTCTGATTTACTGTATTTTTTTACTTCCCTAAGATTAATCAAATAACTATTGTGAACCCGCATAAAACGGTGATCTGTGAGTAGGTTTTCATATTCTTTTAAGTGCTTACTCACCAAAAGTTTCCTTTTTCCAGTTAGCACAAAGAGGGTGTACGACCCACTAGCTTCGCAATAAATGATTTCATTAATAGTTACATATTCAAAACCGTCTGAAGTGGCTAAACATATTCTAGAATTTTTTGGAAAATGTAAGTTTTGTATCAAGTTTTGCAGTTGCCGGGTATAGTCTTGTTTGTTTTTTATTTTTTTAGCTTTTTCAACAGCTTGTTGTAATTCTTCAATATCTATAGGCTTGAGCAAGTAGTCTAATGAGCTGAATTTGACTGCTTTAATAGCATATTGGTCAAAAGCTGTAGTGAAAATTACTTCAAAATCAACTTCTTCTAATTGGGAAAGAATATCAAATCCGGTTCCCGTTTGCAATTCGATGTCCATAAAAATCAATTCCGGTTTTAGTGTAGATATCATTTTAATGGATTCGTTCACAGTTCCTGTTGAACCGATGACCTCTATTCCCACACAGTAAATTTCTATCAGATTTTTTAAGGTTTCTCTACTGTGTTTTTCGTCATCAATAATTAGAGCTCTTATATTTTTCATATAAATTAATTTTAATCCAGCATTGTTTTTATAATTACTTTAGTCCCTATAGCTGCACCGCTTTCATCTACTAGATCCTCAAAGGTGATTTGATTTTCGATGAAAGGGTTTTGAATAGAAAGTCTTTTAGAAGTAATTTCGATTCCTCTGGATTTTTTTTTAGACTTTAAATAAGTAATTGAATTTTGGGAAGCCTGCCGCCCTATCCCGTTGTCTTCTACTTCACATATCAAAATATTGTTTTCCTTTTTAAAACCTACTCGAAGCGTCTTGACACCTTCTTTTTTGGGTAACAAACCGTGTACTAAGGCATTTTCTACAAATGGTTGTACCACCAACATGGGTACTTCAATCAAATCGGGATTTAGCGATGCATCGACTTCAATGGTATAAGTAAATGAATGGTCAAATCGCAATGACTCCAGCTCGAGGTACTTACGCAGTAAGTTGATTTCCTCCGATAAAACAATGCTTTTTTCAATGGAAGTTTCCAGTAAATTTCGCATGAGTAAGCTAAATTTATTGAGATATTTAACCGCAGCTTCTCTTTTGTTAGCAATGATTAAATGTTGAATAGAATTGAGAGAATTAAAAATAAAATGAGGGTTCATTTGAGCTCGCAAAGCGCTGATTTTATTCTTAAAAACGGTTTGTTCCAATCGTAGTTTTTCTTGGTGGGCTTCTTTTAATTTGTAGGCTAATCCGAGTCCAAACAATAAAGCTTCGAAGACCGCTCCGGCTATCATATAATTTTTGTTTAGGGTAAATAACATGCTTAACGACCCGGCTAAAAAACCAAAGGATCCTATCAGGATAATATAGGCCAATAAATTCTTGGCATAAATCATTAAATAGATAAAACACGCTAAAGCAAAAAGGGTCATCACCAATCGGTGTAGGTTCATCAACTTATAGTGAAAGTCAAATTCATTGAAAAAAGCAGTCAGGCTAATAGCACTTATAAAGCCTATTAAAACTAGACCAATAATTAATAGGGCTTTGTTGAGTTTGGGGTAATTCTCTTGCGTATTTAAATAGTATTTCGCAAAAGCGATATAAAACAAATTGATGAAAATTTGTAATACCGAATGTACCCATAGCGCTAGTTTGGAATAATCACTATTAAATTGTTCTTCAAGTCCATATGCACTTTTCCCTAGGTATAAAAGCAAGCTGAAAATGTATAAAGAATAAAATAAAAAATCGAGACTTTTGGAAGTGATGTAGGTTATTATCGAAAACAAAAAGATAAATAGGAAGGCCCCGATAAACAAATAGACAATAGACGATTTATAAGAGATATGATTTTTAACAAGAGATGCTTTTTGAAAATAGTCTTGGTAATCGACCAATTGTATTTTTATGTCGTTGATACTCTTTCCAGGCATGAACTGATTTATTTTTAACAACACAAAATGTTTATGGATCAAATTTTCTTTTGTTAGTAGAACTCCGTGATAAGACAGTTGGGGTTGGGGTGCATCTCTGTTCAGGTAGCCGTAGTTCCTTTGGGCAATGACTCCATCTTCAATATAATATAAGCTTACCTCAAAAAAGTTTCCAGTATATAAATACAAACTATCGTTTTTATTGAAATAGTCGCCGTATTCGAGCAAGTCAATTTTTAACCAAAAAATGTCCTTTTTGGATTTTTTGTAAGTGAGGTCAACACTGTTTTGGAAAAGTGAATCGGCGGATAAAAGCGTTTCTACAGAAGTTGTATCGCTAGGGGTTTGATAAATTGTAAACGGGATGGGAAGGGCACTATCAAATTGTCCAAAAGCCCAATAAATCTTCCCACACAGGAAAAACATAACAAGAAGTACCCATGGTTGCTTGAGTGGTTTCACTTAGGCTAAGTTTGGAAAAGTAATGGTTATCGTTCCGCCACTATATTTTTTAGTTTTCTCAAAACGCACCTCCTTTTTAATGGGTAATTTTTTTATTTTCTGCAGATACCGAATTTGATCTTGCCATTTCACAATCTCTGATCGGTATTCCGGAATCTGTCTTATTTTCTTCTCTTCCGTATAATCGTATTTAAATTTGATTATAACTTTTACACGTTTATGAGTTACAAAAAAACGGGTGTTAATTGAGAAATTTTCATATTGATTATATAGGGCATGTTCAATTATATTTTCAAAAAGAGTTTGAATTACAAAAGAAGGAATGATTGCTGGCCGGTTTCCCGATTTGCGTTCCATTGTCATTTGGCATGAAATCCGCTCTTCATATCTCAGTTTTTGCAAAGACAAAAATCGATGGAGCATTTCAATTTCATCGGTTAAATATACCGAATCTTTTTCCAAGTTTTTTAAATAAAACCTAATAAGTTTGCTAAAATCAGATAAATAATGAAGGGCGAGCTTTTGTTTTCCTGTCGAAATAAAATGTTGAATGGCATTAAGTGCATTAAATACAAAATGAGGATTCAACTGCGACCTAAGTGCCTTGATTTTAATATCTACCATTTCTTTTTGTAGGCACCACAAGCGGTCTTGTTCTTCTTTTCGAGATCGTTGCGTTTTAATTTGTTCGAGTTTAAAGCCGGTCATCGAAGCAATGGCGGTGAGTATACGCAAGTGCTGAGCAGTAAAAAAATTTTTTCGGGGATCTTCACAGTCCATTACTCCTATTACTTGTTCATTAACCCAAATGGGTACACAGATTTCGGAGAGTCTTCGCTCATCATCTACTATATATCGAGAATCTAATGTCGTGTCGTTAATTATTAGTGGTTCACCAATGGATGCTACATGTCCGGTAATTCCCTTACCCATAGGAATCAAAACCGGATTATAAATTTCATAATTTTTAGGGTTTTTTGAGCCGTAAGCTGCGACTTGCTCTAAATGTTGGGTTTCGAAATTGACTAAGTAGATAACACAATCTACAAATCCGAGTTTGGAAATACAGTGTTTAGCAATATCCCACAAAACTTCAGTTTCGGTACTTTTTTTATGAATTAAAGAGGTGAAAAACACCAAAATTTCTTCAAATTTCTGTGCACTCAGCGGTGTTGGGGTATTTGCTTGCATAGGTTTATGAAATTACTTCTCCGATAAAGGATTAATTCGGACAGGAAAAGACAACTATAACTATAAAAAATGCTGTTTTAACAATACAAAACAGCATTTTTTATTTCTCAAGTGCTTAATAAAAACTCTATCGATATAATTTTGCTTGTACGTTGGTTTATATTAGTTTTTTTACCAAGACTTCTAAGCCATTTGCAAAAACGCTAGAAGAGGTTATTTCTTTAGAATTTTAGCAGTGGTTTTACCTGTCTCGGATATAATTTCTGCCAAGTACACTCCAGTGGGTAAATGGCTCATATCTACCCAACCATGCGAATTTCCTATTTCATTTATTAAAACCCGTTGCCCGGAAATAGTATATAGATTGATAGAATCTATGTGATTTTTGCTAGTAAAATATAACCTATCATTCACAGGGTTTGGATAGTGATTAAATTCAACAACTGTGATATCAGGATTTTCCATCACCTCAGACAAGTTGATTGAAAAATCTCCATAGGGCAGTAATGTAGCTACCAAAACATAATAGGTGGTGTTTGCCGTTGCTTCTATCGAAGCCCAATTGTTTTCGTCACATTCGTTTGTAGCTTGATCTACCCAAGTCAAATCGGCTCCACTTTGCGCATCTTCATCATCAGCGGTATAAAATATAACAACTGATTGATTTTGAGGATTGCCTAAAGAAGCTATCACTTCACCGTCTGATTGTGCTGTAAATTTATACCAAATTACCGGTACAATAGCAGTATTACAACCTCCCTGTTGGCCACCGTCGTCTTCGTTCGTTGCCATAAGAAAATGGATGTCATTTTCAAAAAAATCCTGTAGCCCGTTTAAATTGGTTGCATTTACTACCAAGTCATTTTCTGGGGATTGAAAAACATTGGCGGTGTTTATAAACACATTAGAAGCCACATTGTTTTTCATATATATATAGTAGGTAGTTCCTGGAGTGGCTATAATACTAGATGTTGAGCCCACCGCACACTCATTAGTGGGTTGATCAACATAAATCAAATCCATTCCGGAGGTAACTCCTTCGGCGGGTCCTTCAAAAAATACTACGACGGGGCTGCTGGGCAAAATAATTCCGGCTCCAATACTTCCTTCTCTTGTAGCGGTGAATTTATACCATACACCCGGCTGTGAAAGGGCACACCCTAAGGGTGGTGTATGGTCGTTGGTGTTGGTGGCATTTGGGAAATCCACATTTTCTTCGACATAAGGAACCGGGCCAAGATTCATATTTATGGCATTTTCAATCAGGTCATTGGAGGGTTGTGCGTATAAATCCATACCTCTCCATGTCAAACTCATTATTAAAATTAATAAGGTAATTGGTAAAGTTTTCATTTTTGTCAAAATTTTAGTTTATCGGTACAAAACTATTTTGACAACAACAATAAATTTTTAACAAACTAACCAATGGTATTTTTTAGTTGATATTTGCTAAAAACAAAACAACCGATTGTATTTCAATCGGTTGTTTTATAGTATAAGGATGTTTGTTTTTTTATATTCTCTGATAATCAGGCATGTCCCTAGTGCGTTAGTTTTTTCTTCCTTCAATCCACTTTCGGGCATTGACAAAGGCTTCCAACCAAGGAGAAACTTCGTCTTTCCGTCCTCCGGGATAATGAGCCCAATTCCAAGGGAATATACTTCGCTCGATATGCGGCATGGTAACCAAATGTCGTCCGCTGGTATCACAAAGCATGGCCGTATTGTAATCTGAGCCGTTGGGATTCGCCGGATAACCTTCATAGGCATATTTAGCAACAATGTGGTACCGGTCTTCCGAATAGGGAAGTTGAAACTTGCCTTCTCCATGCGAAATCCATACGCCCAATGTAGTTCCTTCCAAAGTGGAAAGCATAACCGAGTTATTTTTACCAATGGTCACCGAGGTAAATCCACTTTCATGTTTACCCGAATCGTTGTAGTGCATTTTGCCGTGAATTTCGTGATCGGGGTTGATGACTTCCAATTCCATAAACAATTGGCATCCATTACAAATACCGATCGACAAGGTGTCGGTTCGTTGGAAGAATTTTTCCAAAGCAGTTCTTGCTTTTTCGTTGTACATAAAAGCTCCCGCCCAGCCTTTGGCACTTCCCAACACATCGGAATTGGAGAAACCTCCCACAGCCCCGATAAATTGAATGTCTTCCAAGGTTTCCCGCCCCGAAATTAAATCGGTCATATGTACATCTTTTACATCAAACCCGGCCAAGTACATGGCATGAGCCATTTCTCGTTCTGAATTGGAGCCTTTTTCGCGAATAATTGCAGCTTTAGGTCTGGATTGGGTAGGGGATGTGGGTTTATTACCTGTGAAATGAGCAGGGAATTGGTAGCGTAGAGGTTGATTTTTATAGTTTTGGTAACGCTCTTGTGCTTTGTTGTTTTTCGTTTGTTTTGCATCTAACAAATACGAGGTTTTGTACCAAATGTCTCGGGTTTCTGAAATGGAGAAAGTAAGTTTTTGATCAAAATTTACCAAGGTCAAAGTATCTCCAGGAACCACTTCTCCTATTTTGTAAAAAGAAATGTTTTGGGATATTAACTCGGTTTCTACTTCCGAATGGGCTTGAAATACCAAACCAATATTTTCCGAAAACAGTATTTTAGCGGTGTCTTTTTCGCCTAGAGCGGTAAAATCAAAGCGAGCCCCTAGGTTATTTTCGGCAAAACACATTTCTAATAAAGTGGTAATAAACCCACCACTTCCGATATCATGACCTGCATGAATTTTTCCGGCTTTTATAAGTTGTTGTACACCATTAAATGCCCGTTTAAAAAATTCGGCATCTTGGATGGTAGGTGCTTCACTACCTATTGTATTGAGAATTTGAGCAAACGACGAACCACCTAATTTAAAATGGTCTTGAGACAGGTTAATATAGTAAATGGCTCCACCCGTTGGTTGTAATACAGGTTCCACTACTTGAGTAATGTCGCTACAGTGAGCCGTTCCGGAGATAATCACCGTTCCGGGTGCCAGCACTTCGTCGTTGGGGTATTTCTGTTTCATGGAAAGCGAATCTTTCCCGGTAGGTATATTGATTCCCAATTCGATGGCAAAATCAGAACAACCTTGTACAGCTTGGTACAGACGGGCATCCTCGCCCGGGTTGTTACAGGGCCACATCCAGTTAGCGGAGAGTGAAACACTAGCTAACCCGTTTTTTAAAGGTGCCCAGACGATATTGGACAACGCTTCGCCCACAGCATTTCGGCTACCCGCTACCGGGTCGATTAAGGCGGTTAAGGGTGAATGACCAATACTGGTAGCTACACCCTCGCGGCCGTTGTAATCCAAGGCCATCACTCCCACATTGTTCAAGGGAAGTTGTAGGGAACCGGCACATTGTTGTTTAGCTACTTTACCTCCCACACAGCGGTCTACTTTATTGGTGAGCCAGTCTTTACAAGCTACTGCTTCTAGCTGTAGTAGCTGGTTGAGATAATCAGTAATAACGTTGGAATCGTAAGTTAAATCGCGGTAGTGGATCGGTATTGTCTGATCGTGCATGACCGTTTTGGGGCTACTCCCAAATAATTCTGATAATTCAAAATTCATCGGTAGGCTGCCTTTCTTTTTAGATTCAAAAGAGAAGCGCTTGTCAGAAGTAACTTCACCGACTTCGTACATCGGGGCTCGCTCGCGATCCGCAATAGCTCGAAGTTGGTCTATATTTTTTGGACCGATAACCAGTCCCATACGTTCTTGTGATTCGTTACCGATAATTTCTTTATCCGAAAGGGTCGGATCGCCAATGGGCAATTGATCGATATCGACTTTTCCTCCGGTTTCTTCCACTAATTCAGACAAACAATTCAGATGACCACCCGCTCCATGGTCATGGATAGAAACGATCGGGTTTTGGTCGGATTCTACCAGTGCTCGGATGGCGTTGGCAGCTCTTTTTTGCATTTCCGGATTAGAACGTTGGATGGCGTTCAGTTCAATACCCGAACCAAATTCCCCGGTGTCAGCACTTGAAACAGCAGCACCTCCCATACCAATGCGGTAATTTTCTCCTCCCAGAATAACTATTTTATCACCGGCTTGGGGTGTTTTTTTATGGGCTTGTTCTTTTTTAGCATAACCGATGCCTCCGGCCAGCATAATTACTTTGTCAAAACCGAGCTTGCGAGCTTCTTCTTGGTGTTCAAAAGTTAATACCGAGCCGGCAATTAACGGTTGACCAAATTTATTCCCAAAGTCAGACGCCCCGTTGGAGGCTTTGATTAAAATATCCATTGGGGTTTGGTACAGCCATTCGCGTTCATCCATCGCTTTTTCCCAAGGACGATTTTCTTCTAATCGCGAATAGGATGTCATATATACAGCGGTTCCGGCCAGTGGAATAGAACCTTGTCCCCCTGCCAATCGGTCTCTGATTTCCCCTCCGGAGCCGGTTGCAGCTCCGTTAAAAGGTTCGACCGTAGTGGGGAAATTATGGGTTTCCGCTTTGAGCGAAATCACCGACTCAAAGGACTTGGCTTCAAAAAAATCAGGTCGGTCGGCCGATTTGGGTGCAAATTGCTCCACCACGGGACCTTGTATAAAGGCCACATTGTCTTTATAAGCAGAAACAATGTCGTTGGGATGGGTTTCAGAGGTTTTTTTAATCAGCTTAAAAAGGGAGAGCGGTTTTTCTTCTCCATCAATGATAAAAGTACCGTTAAAAATCTTGTGTCGGCAGTGCTCTGAATTGATTTGTGAAAACCCAAACACCTCCGAATCCGTTAGCTTACGACCTAGTTTTTGAGCGAGTTTTTCTAAATAGCTAACCTCCTCCTCACTAAGCGCCAAACCTTCTTGTTGGTTGTAGCTGGCGATATCGTCAATTTCTAAAACCGGATCTGGCGTGATCTGAATAGTAAAAATATCTTGATGTAAACCCGCGTATTTTTGAAAAAGCATCGGGTCAAAATCCTGATCATCTGCTGTGGTTTTGTAAAACTCTTCTATCCGCACAATGCCTTCCATACTCATGTTTTGCGTAATTTCGACGGCATTGGTACTCCACGGGGTGACCATGGCGGCCCGGGGTCCAATAAAAAAACCTGAGAGAGTTGGTTGTTCTATTTTTTGTGCCTGGCCAAACAGCCACTGGAGTTTTAAAATACTTTCCTCAGAGAGAGTTGTGGTGGCCTGAACGGCATAAATCTTTTGATTGGGGTTTTCAAAAAAATGAATCATTAGCTGCTCGAATTGAAGCTACAAAAATACGATATTTTAACTCAAAAAAAGAATGGAACTTCGGTTTTAAAACAGTTTGGAAAATACACCGATTGAAAAACATGTAAAACCTACCGATTAACGTATTATTTTGTAGCTTTGAGTACTTCCCAAACCAGACAGAACTAGGATTCCGCCGGATATACTTGATCAGTTTGATGTAGAGTTGATTTCTTATTCTAAAGGGGATTTGATATTTCAAGAAGGTCAACGACCCGATTACTAGTATCAAATACAATCGGGAGAGGTTAAAATGAACAACTTTAATGAGTCGGGTAAAGAGTTTATTCAAGGTATTTTTCAGCCCAATCAAAGTTTTGGAGAACCGCCCCTTTTAGCAGAAGTGCCTTATCCAGCTCATGCCGAAGCGATGACTGATGTGGTTGTTTATCGGGTTTTGAAAAAAAACTTTATACAATTGTTACTAACCTATCCCGAAGTTCATTTATTGTTTACTAAGACTTTAGCTTCCCGCTTGTTTTACAAAGCGATCATGGCAGCAGAGTTAGCTAGTCAAGAACCGGAACACCGCATTTTACGTATTTTAGATTATTTAAAAACCCATGTCCATCAACTTACCGAGGATATTTCGTTTGAAGTTCCACTCACCCGCCAGCAAATTGCCGATCTTACGGGTTTACGCGTTGAAACTGTTATTCGAGCAACAAAAAATTTGGAGAAAAAAGGCGAACTAAAAATTAAAAATAGAAAATTATATCGGTAACTAACCCTATGATTCAAATCATAAATAAAGAGGGTTGGTACCACTACCTTTATCCCTAGTTATAATTTAAAACTGTAAGCTATGGGTTTGTATAAAAGATGGTTAACCGACTTTAAAGAACTTTTTTATGTAAATTCGGTTTTAGGAGTTATTTTATCCAGTTGTATCGGTTCTCTGGCCGCTATGTTAATATTGGCAGAAGCTCACGATGCTTTTCATATTTTTCAACTGACCACTGTAGTGGTGGTCGCTATGTGGTATAACGCATCTTTATTAGCACAATTAAAACCTCGATTTGTCTTTAATTCGCTGTTGGTTAGTTGCTTGATATCTGCTTTTTGGATAATTTGGCATATATTGCTATTGATTTAAACGTGTATGAAAAGAGACATTGCTTCCCGAGAAGATGTTTACTTGGTAGTTTCGACCTTTTACAGCCAAGTGAGAAAAAACAGTTTTATCGGTAATTATTTTAATGAAACAATTACAGATTGGGACGAACACCTCGAAATACTAACCGATTTTTGGGAAACCAATCTTTTCTATAAAGCCAAGTACAAAGGCAATCCCATGCGGGTCCATGGGGAAGTGGATCAAAAATTTGGAGGAGAAATTACTTCAGAGCATTTTGGGGAGTGGCTCAATTTGTGGGTACAAACTATCGACTCACTTTTTGAGGGAGAATTGGCCAATCGGGCTAAAAATAATGCCGCCAAAATGGCTACACACCTGTTTATGAATATATATCAAAACCGGACTTTATAATTATTGACATCCATTCTCAGAGCCATAGCGCTTAGTGGTAATATTCCACTCCTCACATCCAAGCCCAACAATAGATTTGTACTTACGTGACCAAACTCGTATGGGCAAACTTGACTGCGTCATGGTTCCCTTACACCGTTTGTAGTGGGCTTCCGACCGGATGAGGTTTCAAACTAACCTTTTTTTTATTGGTGGTGATCCGCTTGATTTATATCTCGTATTAAACTTAGATCAGTGGTTTTTAAGTATGTTAACTTAGGTGAGGTTGGGTTATTTAATTGTTTATTATTTGGGGTAGTAGTGATTTTCTTTAATCAGAATTTTTATATCAAAGAGTCCTCTTGAATAGCCTTTGTAAAAATTGTATAAAACGTATAAATATTTCCAAATAAATTTGGAAATATTCCATATGCATTTTACTTTTGAAGAAAAACCTACTCTCATGGAAAAGCCAATACGAGGTAGAGGTGCCCAACACCAAGCCGTTAATAACTACTTGGAGCATCATTACGAAGTACTTGACGATTATTTAAATCACTGTGCAATTTCAGGCGAAGAAGCCGACTCAAATCGTACCGAATTTATTACGGTTTTCCCAAAAACGATTGTAAATACGGTAAAAAGTCCGGATGTAAGCATGGGCTATTCGCTCAATCCTTACCAAGGGTGTGAGCATGGATGTGTGTATTGTTACGCCCGAAATTCTCATGAATATTGGGGATATAATGCCGGGTTGGATTTTGAAAGAAAAATATTGATTAAGAAAAATGCGCCTAAACTGTTAGAAAAATTTCTTTTAAATAAAAACTGGACGGCTTATCCCATAGTGCTTTCAGGAAACACCGATTGTTATCAGCCTATCGAACGAAAAGAAAAACTCACCCGGCAATTGCTTCAGCTGTTTTTAAAGTTCAAACATCCGGTGGGTATTATTACTAAAAATGCTTTGATACTTCGAGATCTTGATATTTTGCAAGAACTGGCACAACACCAACTCATCCATGTTTCTATATCACTCAACTCCCTCGATGAATCGCTCCGCCGGAAGTTAGAACCCAGAACAGCTTCAGTGAAAATGCGATTGCAAGCAATCGAAACGCTTGCTACGGCCGGTATTCCGGTAAATGTGATGGTAGCCCCGGTTATTCCCGGGCTGAACAGTCACGAAATATTACCTGTGGTACGAGCAGTAACCGAGCGAGGAGCTTTATCTATTGGTCATACTGTAGTGCGCCTCAATGGAAAAATAGGAGAGGTGTTTACGGAGTGGATTCGGCGAACTATGCCCGATAGAGCCGATAAAGTACTTCATCAAATTGCCGATTGTCATGGGGGTCAACTCAACGACTCCCGTTTTGGACAGCGTATGCGGGGTGAAGGCAACATCGCGGCACAAATTCAACGGCAGGTTGAAATAGCTCGAAATAAATATTTAAAAAACAAGACTATTACCGAATTAAACACCACCCAGTATCCCATAGAAAGAGCCCGCATATTACGGGCTTCCCATGGGCAACTAGAGTTATTTTGAAGGTTATTGGTTTCGGTAATTTTCGATGGCTTCTTGGATTCTTTCGATGCGATTATCGGGATCCGGATGGGTGCTTTGAAATTCGGGGATGCGATGGGGACCAGCGGCGGCTTTTAAAATTTCCATGACACCGATGAGCTCGTAGGGATCGTAACCGGCATCCATCATAAAACGTACCCCTAATTCGTCGCTCTCCAGTTCGTCACCCCGGCCGTTACGCAGCAAGGTATTTTGACCGATACCGGCTACTAGGTTACCGGCATCTGCACCGACGGAAGCTCCGGTAGCTACAGTTTGCCAAAACTCACTTTCGGCAATCCGCTCGGCCGCATGTCGGCCCAGTACGTGACCTATCTCATGACCTAATACGCCGGCCAATTGGTCTTCGTTTTCCAATTGTGAAAATAGCGCATAGGTGATAAAAATCTGCCCACCCGGTAAGGCAAAGGCGTTGATAGTTTCAGTATCGGCTAGTAGGTGAAACTCATATTGATAGGGAGTATCCTTAGCCATACTGCTTTGTACTAATTTATTTCCTACTTGCATCACATAATTTCGGGCAGCTTGGTCATAATGAACCCCTCCATGTTGTTGGGCTATTTCTGGGGCACTTTGTAGACCGATAGCGATTTCTTCATCCACGCTCAGCGCAATGGCCTGCTTTTTTCCCGTATAGGGATTGACTTCGGTTTTAGAGCATTTTTGGAAGTAGGCAAAAGCAACGATTAGCAAACCTAACAAGATTCGTGTTTTCCAGCTTTTTAAATTCATACCCGGCATTATTTAGGTAGTAGTGCATGATTGATGTCTAAGATATGTTCTTTTTTGTAATTTTCGATAAATTTTTCTGAAAAATAATCACAACCAAAAATCTCCTGATTTTTAATGATTTTTGCTAAGTCGAGTTTTAAATAAGCTTCTAACATGGGCAGAGCCAAGGGCTTATAGCTATAATGCCAAGGCTCGTAATAAAAACCTTTCCGCTCAGCTTGGTCCGTATAGACTTGGTAAAATCCATATTTTTCAGCCTCTGATAATAACCACTTATGCAACGGATAAAAGACGCCATGAGCCGAAAAATGTTGCGCTTGTAACACGTCTTTGGGGGGTGTTGGCACCTGTTGAATTATATCGATATCAGTACCCCAGTGATGCCGAGAAGTTCCGGGTATGGTTGAGTATTCAATGATTTTTTGAATGGCTTCTTCGGGAGAGATTCCCGCGTTAGTATGTTGGATGTACTTGCGATTCCAAATTTGCTGTTGCCGTTGATAATTGCGATAGGCCGATACCATTTGAATGTTTATTTGATCAGCGGCCGCCGCCTTTTGCATGGCCTCAAAAGCTTGCATGGCTTCGTCCATCAATTGAAATGCATGGCCGACTAAGCGGTGGTTGCCTTTTCCGGTCAACATATTTTCAGAAAATTCTATTTGCTTTCGCGAAAGCGAAAAAGACGGTAATACGGTAATTGCCGCTGTGGCTAACCCCAATTTTTTAATAAAACTTCTCCGTTTCATAAGCCCGTTTTATACATGACATAATGAGGCCCGACTCCTTCAATAACAAACTCATCACCTTGGATGAGGTAGCCAAATCGGGCATAAAAATTTTTGGCGGAGGTACGTGCATTACACCAAATCAAAGGGTAGTGATTCTCATGGGCATATTGCTCACAGGCCTCCAAAAGTTTTTTTCCCAACCCCAAACCTTGACAATGGTTGAGGACTGCCATTCCCCGAAGTTGTAATTGTTTCCCCGGAAAATAAGAATGGTTGTTGGCAAGCAAAGTTACCACACCCACTAGATTTTGATCCAAAAATACTCCAAAATGCACAGTGGTAAGTAGGCTATCGCCCTCAAAAACACAGCTGGATACAGGCAGTCCCGGACGCAATACCGGCTGCCTTACAACCTGCGTTTGAACGGCCGAGATACGTGAAACAGAAATCATATCAGGCAATAATATCTTGGTATTGGTCTTGGTTTCTAGTAAATCGCGCTTTCACAAACGGGCAGAGTGCCAGTACTTTGATTTGGTTGTTCCGGGCATAATCGGTTAAAGCAGCCAATAGGGTATCCCCCAATCCTTGCCCCTTGTAATCGGGAGAAACCTCGGTATGACTGGCGATTATTTTGTGGGGACCGGCGATGGAATATTCCATACGACCTATTTCTCGATCGGAATGGTACAAGCTAAATGCGCCTTGGCTGTCTGTTTTGGTATGTTGGATAGTAAATTCCATGGGCTTTGATTTTTATACCGTTAAGATAGTAAAAATTGGTGTACCTATGAAGTATAAATGGAAATACGTACCTTTGAAAACAAAAATAGATATGTCTCAATCAGGAAAATTAGTAAGTGGTAAAGCCACACCGCGAGGTAAATTTCCTCATGTTAAGCGGGTGGGCGACTTCATATTTGTGTCAGGTACGAGCTCCCGACTTCCAGACAATTCAATCGCTGGAGCTGAAGTAGTGGATGCCATGGGAACCCTGCACTTAGATATCGAGAAACAAACTCGGGCAGTTATTGAAAACATACGAGATTATTTGGCTGAAGAAGGTGCGGGTTTAGAAGATATAGTAGATGTTACCACCTTTTTAGTATCTATGAACGACTTTGGCGGATACAACCGAGTGTATGGCGAGTATTTTGATTACCAAGGCCCTACACGTACCACCGTAGCTGTTCACCAATTACCTCATCCTCATTTATTGATTGAAATCAAAGTTATGGCCTACAAGCCGCTGTAAGAAAATTACTTCCCATTTCTAAATAATCAGCTGGTTAATAGGTAAACTCGGGTAGAACGAGACCGACTAATGGTACTTAGTGGCAGGGGTATTATTTTTTTTAAAACCCACCGATTAAAATTTCATATATTCTTATAAATGTTATATTTGTGATTATTAAAGCACTATAACGATGTCAAAGTTTGGCGAATTAATTGATACTCAGGTACCGGTTTTACTACATTTTTATTCCAACCAGAATACGGCTTCCCAGGGGATGGGAGAAGTACTCCGGGACGTTGCAGCCAACTTGGGCGATCAAGCGCGGGTAATAAAAATAGATGTAGATAAAAATAAAGAACTAGCCGAAGCCTTACGAATTAAAACCCTTCCTACCTTGATGATCTACAAACAAGGAGAGATGAAATGGCGCCAAAGCGGGGATCAGGACGCCTCTACCTTGGTTGGATTGGTCTCTGAATACGCTTAATCCAAAGCACAAATCGCCATCTTTTTTTGAGACAAATAGGCTAAGACTTGAGGCAATACATAACGCAATTTTTCTTGGGCTTTGACACTGTCGTGAAAAACGATTATACTTCCATTTTGAATGTTTTTAAGAACGTTTTCCAATGATTTTTGAGGGGAAGTGTCTGGATCAAAATCGGCACTTAGTATTTCCCACATGATAATTTTATAACCTAATTTCCGCAGGGCGGTAGCGTGTTTGGTAGGTAATTTCCCGTAAGGGGGACGAAACAAAGGCGGATGTTGATTTACATAAGTATCTATGACTTGCTGAGCTTGTCTCGTGTTATTTACATAGTCTTTTACCGTATGTTGTTGGGCGTTAAGATGGTGGTGAGTATGGTTACCTATGCGGTGGCCTTCAGAGATAATTTGATTAAAAATTTCGGGGTGAGCTTCGATGTTCTTTCCGATACAAAAGAAAGTGGCTTGGCCTTGAAATTGTTTTAATTGTTCCAATACCCAAGGCGTTACTTCCGGAATGGGGCCGTCGTCGAAAGTGAGGTACACTTGTTTTTTTTTTCGCGTAAGCGACCATACCCTATGGGGAAAAAACAATTTTATCCAAAAGGGTATTTTAACCAAATAGGCAGGCAGCATCTTACTCAATATTATTCAGCGAATCTAGTATGCGAATAAAAGTTTCTTCATCCATATTTTCCAAGCCTTCAAAAATATTTAAGGAGTCTTCCATAACCGGATCATCGGTTTCAAATTCTTCATCTTCACTATAGAAATACTCAAATTTTTTCAAGTAGGAATTAAACTTTTCGGCTTCGGCACGTAATAATTCTTCGTTTTCACTATAAAATAAGGTGCCTACCAAGCTGCGGTACCGTTCAATATCCATATAAATAGTTTCTAAATACCGGCTTTGTAAGCTGTACGAAAAAGTGGCGTAGTATTCCAGTTTCTCTTGGTATTTTTTAGCTACTTGTTGGTACAAGTCGGTGGCTTTTTGGTGTTTTCCAACTTGATAATAGCCGGTGATATAGGGCTCCAATAAGGTATAGTAACCATAATACTCTACCGGCATATGCTCCATGGCCAAATCGAGTATATCTTCGGCTTGCTGTTTTTTACCTTCTTGTAGGAGTTGTTCGGCCAAACGGGCTAAATTGCTCCGGTAGCTGATGGAGTTTTTGCGGGTTTCGGGGTCGTGGTAAATGTCGGGACTTCCCGAATTACCCCAGTCCCAGTTCATGACAATCCGGTACATTTTTTCGCTGTCGATCCGACCCATGTCCAGCAGGGAGCCGCCTCGAGGGGTATGTATCGGCACCAGTTTGTAGGCCAAACCTTCCAGTTGTAAATAATCTTTCATCCATAAATATTCCTCATCCCGATCCGAGCCACCACTAAAATAAATAGGTCTTTCCCAGTTATTATTAGCCAAAAGATCGAGCATTAAGATGGTGTTTTTGTACAACACATCACTTTTTAGTTCGATATCAATATATTCGACAATCAGATCAGCGTCTTTGGGATCCACAATACCGTTGCGAAGCACGGCTTCTTTATCTACTGGAATACGAATGTTTTTAGAAGGAAAAGTATGTACTTTCAGACCACTTCTAAACTCAACCTGGAGACGCGGATCGTCGTTGGCTACCCAATCCATCCAATCTTTAATCAGTATAACTTCGTCGCCTTCAATTTGTGGATGTTTCACAATGGCGTCTCGTGTACCATGGCGGTATTGTTTATGTTCTAACTGAGAAGGAATCGGGGCACTTTTAAAAGCGGCTTTTTTCATATCGTCTATGTACCAGTCAGTCATAAACAAACTAGTATTAATAGGTCGAACATCGGTACGGTAGCCTTCGATACCTTGGGCGTACCAAATTGCAAAGGTATCGTTGTCACCGATGGTATAGATAATTCCATTTTCATCGACGGAGTCTAAGTACTTTTTAGCCATGGCTCGAGCAGTAAAGCGGCCGGACCGATCGTGGTCGTCCCAGTTTTGGGTCGCTAATAAAAGAGGGGAAGCGATGAGTGAGACTACAAAAATTATCGGGATGGCCATTTTGGGTTGCAGGTATTTTTTTACCCAATCGTAAAGTGCTAATACACCCATTCCCACCCACATAGCAAACACGTAGAAGGAGCCTACTAAGGCGTAATCTCTTTCACGAGGTTCGTAGATTCTTTCGTTGAGATACACTTTTAAAGCCAAGCCGGTAAATAAGAAAAATACCATCAGTATCCAAAAACTACTTTTGTCTTTGTTGTAGTGAAAAACCATCCCTAATAATCCTAAAATCAGGGGTAAGAAAAAGTAGGTGTTTCGGGCTTTGTTGTTAAGCATATCCGAAGGAAGATTGGTTTGAGGACCTAAGAACATTTCGTCCACCGGTTTGATACCGCTAATCCAGTTGCCATCAAAGATATCGCCTCGGTATTGGTTGTCATTTTGTCTTCCGGCAAAATTCCACATAAAATACCTAAAGTACATGGTACCAAATTGGTACTGAACCATATAGCGTAAGTTATCGCTAAAACTAGGTTTTTTAACTTCTAAATAACTGCTGTACTGCGATAGAAATTGGTGGTAATCCCGGCTATCAATCATCCCTCGGGCATAGGCTTCTCGGAATGCATTTACTTCATCCTTTAATTCTTGAATGTTAGCATATTGAGGCTTGATAGAAAAGTCCAGTCCGCCAATAAAAGTGATGTAATTCGCAGCGTGCTCTTGGCTCCACATACGCGGCAGAAAGGTTTTATGGCGGTTATCGTAGTTGTGAATCGCATCTTTATATTGGTTGATGATGACGTACTTGCCGGTGGTATAATCCCTTTCGTAATTAGGTTTATCGTCCCGGTAGGGGTCGTTTCGATCCACTTCAGCGTATATTTCGGTAAATTGAGGACCGTATAAAAGAGGATTGTGCCCGTATTGTTCACGGTTGTAGTAAGCCAAAAGTTCTCGGGCGTCACTGGGGCGGTTTTCGTTGATTACAGTTCCGGCATTGGCGCGTATGGGCAACATCAGCCAACTAGAAAACCCGATGAATACGTATAATAGGCAAAGTACAAAGGTGTTGGCAGTGATTTTTTGTTTTTTTTGTGTGTATCTGATCAGCCCCACAAATAAGCAGATTATAAACAAAGCAGCGATGATAGTACCGCTGTTAAAAGGCATACCTAGAGAATTGACAAAAAACAGTTCAGAAGCCGAAAAGAGACGCATCGTGCCGGGACCGAAAAACAAAAAGACAAAGAGAAGAATTCCAACGGCCACCAAATGGGCTATAATGAAATTTTTCGGTGTTATTTTAGGTGTAGTTTTGAAGTAATACAGCAGTACGATAGCCGGTATGGTAAGCAATCCCATAAAATGCACTCCGAAAGAAAGTCCGATAACAAAGGAAATCAATATGAGCCATCTGTGACCGCGAGGTTGGTGAAAATCGTTCATCCAGCGCAGGGCCAAATAAAATAGCACAGCCATAATACAACTAGCCATAGCATATACTTCGGCTTCTACCGCACTGAACCAAAAACTATCGGTAAAGGTAAAGGTGAGGGCACCAATAGCTGCTGCAGCTAGGGTCAAAATACTGTGTGTGGTAGTAAATTCAGCGGTTTTTTCAAAAACAAAACGAAGAATCAGGGTCATGGACCAGAACATAAATAGTATGGTAAAGGCACTGGCAAAAACCGACATCAGATTAACCATATAGGCAATTTGGGTAACATCGGTGGCAAAAATGGAGAAAAAGGCACCCATGATTTGATACAGGGGAGCTCCCGGTGGATGGCCTACTTCTAAATTGGAAGAAGTGGTTATGTATTCCCCACAATCCCAGTAACTAGCTGTAGGTTCTACGGTTAACCAGTAGGTGGTTAACGCAACAAAAAAAACAAACCATCCTAAATAGGTATTCCACCTTGAAAAGCTATATGCTACCATAAATCTGTTGTTTAGTTGCGAAAATAAGGATAAAATATGTAAGTATAATCCTTAGGAAGCCGATAAATTAAATTTTAAGAATTTGTTTTATGAAGAATTTTTGAATCAAATTGTTTGCATAAGCAAAAGTTTGTATTAAATTTGCAACCTCAAAATTGGTCTATGGTGTAACTGGCAACACGTCTGATTTTGGTTCAGAAGAGTCTAGGTTCGAGCCCTAGTAGACCAACTTTGTAAAACCCGACTTTTAGGTCGGGTTTTTTTATTGCCTTTTGCTGGGGCGAAACCCTAGTACAAAAAAACCCCAAGTGTTCTGTTTAAACTCTAGTATATTATCAAAGATACACCGCCTTTTGGTTTGGTTTTGTACGTATATTTTATTCGAATTGATCTTCCAAATCTATTTTTATCGATTTCCATGCTTAGGTGATCAACTTCCCCCAATAAACACTCAAACCAATTTTTTATCAAAATCCATATATGGAAGAAATAAAACAACTCTTTCAAAACTATATAGAATTTCAATCCTTTGTATCTTTGTACTTTTAAGATACCTTCAAATTGAGCCACAAAAAAGTACTTTTAATCATACTCGACGGTTGGGGTATAACCCAAGACCCAGCGGTTTCGGCCATTGCCCAAGCGCACACCCCTTGTATGGATGCGTTGTTTCAGCAGTATCCCCACGCTCACTTACTCACTGACGGATTGCATGTGGGATTACCCGAGGGGCAAATGGGCAACAGTGAAGTAGGCCATATCAACCTAGGAGCCGGGAGAATCATTTATCAAGAGTTAGCCCGAATCAATTTGGCCATTAAAAACAACACCCTTGCTAACGAGTCGGTGTTGATTAATGCTTTCGCTTACGCGAAAAGAAATCGGGTCAATACCCATTTGATCGGATTGGTGTCTGATGGCGGAGTTCATTCGCACGTGGACCATCTCAAAGGCTTGGTTGAAGCAGCCGAACAGGCTGGTTTAGACCAGGTGTTTATCCATGCATTTACCGACGGTAGGGATGTTGATCCACATTCGGGGAAAAAATTTATAGCCGATTTACAACAATTTCTAAAAGGTAAAAAAACCCAACTCGCTTCGGTGGTGGGTCGGTATTTTGCGATGGATCGGGATAAGCGCTGGGAACGTGTTCAAAAAGCCTATAATTTGTTGGTTCACGGTCAAGGAATGGCTTCTACCGATGCAGTTGCCAGCATACAAGAAAGCTATGACGTAGGCATTACCGATGAGTTTATCGAGCCCATCGTAATCACCAAGCAAGGAAACCCCCTAGCGACTGTGGCAGAAAACGATGTGGTAATATTTTTTAATTTCCGTACGGATCGGGGCCGGCAATTAACTCAGTCACTCACACAAACCGATTTCCCCGCATGGGAAATGAAAAAAATGCCACTGCATATGGTTACCATGACCAATTATGACGATACTTTTGAAGGAATTCAGGTTATCTATAACAAACAAAACGTGACCCAAACCTTGGGGGAGGTACTGGAAAAAAACAGAAAAAAGCAAATCCGAATTGCTGAAACCGAAAAGTACCCCCATGTCACCTTCTTTTTCTCCGGAGGCAGAGAAGAACCTTTTGTAGGAGAAAAACGTATATTATGTCCCTCACCCCAAGTACCTACCTACGACTTACAGCCCGAAATGAGTGCTTACGACATACGGGATAAAATTTTACCTGAAATCAAAAATCAGTCGGCGGACTTTATTTGTTTAAATTTTGCTAATCCGGATATGGTAGGGCATACTGGCGTTTTTAAAGCCGCAGTTAAAGCTTGCGAAACGGTAGACCAATGTGTGGGAGACCTAGTACCGGTGGCATTAGAAAATAACTATACCACCTTAATAATAGCCGATCACGGCAATAGTGAAATGATGATTAATGCCGATGGCTCGCCCAACACCGCTCATACTACCAATCCGGTGCCTATTATTGTGGTAGATCCCGATATTAAATCGGTAAAAAATGGTATTTTAGCCAATATAGCACCTACTGTGCTTAAAATATTGGACATCGAAAAACCGTTTATCATGACGGAAGAGTCGTTAATCTAATTTTTGAATAGTTATTAATTTAATTTTTATGAAATATACATTGATTTTATTCTGTGTTTTGGTGGGAATGATAGGCTGTAAAGACCGTCCCGGTACCCATCCATCCGTGGAAACCAATCCTGCTGTCGATAGCCTTTCCCAAACTGTAAACCAAGCAGAAACCAACCCGGCAGAAGAGGCCGTATTAGTAGGAAAACATCCGCTAAGTACTCTCCGACAAGACCCATATCATACTTGGTTTGATGAAAATTATTCCTACTCTCCGCAAGAAGAAATTATAAAGCAATTGCAACCTGCATTAACCGGTGTAGAAATGACTGTTTTTATGGGTACTTGGTGTAGTGATAGCCAACAACATGTGCCGGTTTTGGTACGTATACTAGAAGCGGCTAATTACGACCTGCAGAAAATAACACTGATTGCTGTGGACGAAGACAAAAAAACTCCGGAGAACTGGGAGGAAGACCATACGATTGAGTATGTACCTACTATTATACTGTGGCGACATGGAAAAGAATTAGGTCGTATTGTTGAATACCCCATGCAAACCCTAGAAGAAGATTTATTAAAAATTGTTACGGGGCAGCCCTACAAACATGCCTATCAAGAGTAATATACCAAATAGTATTCAAAAAAACAGACCTTGATTATAGCTATAGATTTTGACGGAACTTTGGTTGAAAATCGCTATCCCGCTATCGGGAAGCCTATTTTATTTGCTTTTGAAACCCTGTTGGAGTTACAAAATCGAGGTCATCGATTAATCCTTTGGACTTACCGACATGGGCGAACCTTAGAGGAAGCCGTCGATTTTTGTAAACAAAAAGGAATCGAATTTTACGCCGTTAATCAAAGTTATCCAGAAGAGATTTTTGATGGTACTCAAAGTCGCAAGATACAGGCAGATTTGTTTATAGACGATCGAAATTTTGGTGGCATGCCTGATTGGGGAGTGATTTATAGAGAGTTGATAGGAGACAGTCAGCTGGATACAAAAAAACATAAGAAAACCCTTTTATCTATTTTTAAAAGATGATTGTAATCAAAAACAGAGAAGAAATTGCGCTGATGCGCGAAAGTGCTTTGGTGGTTTCACGAACCTTGGGCATGTTAGCCAAAGAGCTTAAACCCGGGGTAAAACTCAATTTTTTAGACCGCCTAGCCGAAAGTTATATTCGCGATCAAGAACAAGCTGTTCCAGGATTTTTAGGTTTGTACGGCTGTCCTTCCACTTTATTAATCAGCGTGAATGATCAAGTGGTTCACGGCTTGCCGACCGATTACGAAATTCGAGAAGGCGATATCCTTTCGATTGATTGTGGGGCCATTAAAAACGAATTTTATGGGGACCATGCCTATACTTTTCCCGTAGGGGAAATTCCAGCTGAAACTGCACAATTGCTACAAGTCACCAAAGAATCTTTGTATCTGGGAATCCGCCAATTTAAAGCTGGTAATCGGGTAGGCGATGTAGGATTTGCAATTCAGAGCCATTGTGAAAAGCATGGGTATGGAGTGGTGCGCGAGTTAGTCGGTCACGGTCTAGGTAGAAAAATGCATGAAGGCCCCGAAATGCCTAACTACGGTCGAAGAGGGCAAGGAAAAAAAATCGCCGAAGGCATGACTGTTGCCATCGAACCGATGATTAATATGGGCACCCACCGCGTTAGCCAACTCAAAGATGGCTGGACTATCGTCACTCAAGACGGCAAACCCAGTGCACACTTTGAACATAATGTGGCTTTGATCGACGGTAAACCCCGTTTGTTGTCTACCTTTGACTATATTTATGAAGCTTTAAATATCCAAAGTGACGAAGAAGATGAGTTTCGTTTTGATTTTTAATGATTGGCTGGATTTTAGTTATTTATACCCTAATTATTAACTCGTAAATCGTTACCATCTTGAAACTTTCGGTTATTATTCTCAATTACAACGTTCGGTTTTTTTTAGAACAGTGTATTGTATCCGTACAACGTGCCTTAACACAGATTCCGGGTGAAATAATTGTGGTCGATAATAATTCTCAAGACGACAGCGTCGCGATGGTACGGGAGAAATTTCCAGAGATTACCCTGTTAGCCAATACTGAAAATGTAGGTTTTAGTAAAGCCAATAACCAAGGAGTAGCTGTAGCCAAAGGCGAGTATGTTTGTATACTAAACCCCGATATGGTACTGGGGGAAGACACCCTAGAAAAGGTGCTTGACTTTATTCAAAAGCAAGAAAATCCAGGTGCCGTTGGGGTCAAATTAATTGACGGTACAGGAAACTTTTTACCCGAAAGCAAACGCAATATTCCTACGCCCAAAGTATCTTATTTAAAAATGCTGGGTAAAAATCATCCCCAATACCCCTACTATGCCCAACATATAGCAGAAGACCAGGTGGGCGAAGTGGCTGTGTTGGTCGGAGCTTTTATGCTTTTAAAACGCGAGGTTTATATTCAGGTGGGTGGTTTTGATGAAGACTACTTTATGTATGGGGAGGACATAGATTTGTCGTACAAACTGCTACGAGCGGGTTATAAAAATTATTACTTCGGAAAAACCGCTGCCTTGCATTATAAAGGGGAAAGTACGACCAAAGACCGAGTGTATTTTGACCGATTTTACGGAGCGATGAATATTTTTTATCAAAAACATTTTCAAACCAATAATTTGTATAAATGGCTGATCAAACTGGGAGTTTGGGCTATGAAAAACTTTAAGAGTTTTGTGGCTATTCCTCCGAAAGTTAAAACACAGACCCCTAATTCGACTGTAGTAGTTTCTGAAAATAAAGAGTTAATAGATACAATTAAAAGTTGGTATCAACCCGTAGAAATTCAGAGTTTTTCGGGATTGTCAAAAAGTCCTTTTCAAAATAAGTTGGTTATTTTTGATGCTAGTTATATCAGTTATGAAGAAATATTTTCCCTAATTCAAAAAAATAATAATTTAGGAAATCAGTTCCGAATTAAGCCCGAAGGAGCCAATTATCTAATTGGAAGTGATAGCAGTATATCCAAAGGGGAAGTTAAGCAATTGTAATAAAAGTACTGATACCGCCGAGTACAACAAAAAATCCGTAATTTTGCACCGAAAAATATTAGCAACCCATGGCAAAGTTTGAATTAAAATTACCCAAAATGGGAGAGAGTGTGGCCGAAGCCACCATCACAAATTGGTTAAAAAACGTTGGAGACACTATTGAGGTAGATGAAGCCGTACTAGAAATAGCGACTGATAAAGTAGATTCGGAGGTGCCCAGTGAAGTAGCTGGAGTATTAGTGGAACAGCTCTTTCAAGTGGACGATGTGGTACAGGTAGGTCAAACCATTGCGATTATTGAAACGCAAGGAGGCGAAACTACCGATACAACCACTCCGGCTCAAGCCACTCCCGAGCCTGAAATGGTAGCCGCTGTGGAACAAATGGTCACTCAAGCCCAAGAAACTACAGCCAGTGTACAAAGTACATCGGAGCGATTTTATTCACCCTTAGTTAAAAGTATTGCGGCTACTGAGGGAATCTCTCAACAAGAATTAGATTCCATTCCAGGAACCGGTTTGGAAGGTCGGGTTACTAAAAACGACCTGTTGCAATATTTACAAAACCGAACTAGCCCTGCGGTTGCAACTCCTGCCCAAGCAGAAAAATCTACCGGTAGTTCGTCACAAGCCACTGCTAAACCGACTACACCAATTTCGGTAAATGGACAGGACGAAATCATAGAAATGTCTCGAATGGGTAAAATTATTGCCCACCATATGATCGAAAGTATCCAAACTTCCGCTCATGTACAATCTTTTATAGAAGTAGATGTGACTAATATTGTGACATGGAGAAATCGGGTGAAAGATAGCTTTGAGAAACGAGAAGGGGAAAAACTAACCTTTACTCCAATATTTATGGAAGCGGTGGCCAAGGCCTTAAAAGATTTTCCGATGATGAATATTTCCGTGAATGGCGATAAAATCATCAAGCGAAAAGCTATCCATTTAGGAATGGCAACTGCATTACCGGATGGCAACCTCATTGTTCCGGTGATTAAAAATGCCGATCAACTCAATTTAATTGGAATGTCGAAAGCCGTTAATGATTTGGCTAACCGAGCTCGGATAGGTAAATTGAACCCCGATGATACTCAGGGCGGTACTTATACAGTGACCAATGTGGGAACTTTTGGTAGTGTTTTTGGAACCCCTATCATCAACCAACCTCAGGTGGGAATCCTAGCTTTGGGTGCCATTCGAAAAGTGCCGGCGGTGATTGAAACTCCGGAAGGTGATTTTATTGGTATCCGACACAAAATGTTCTTGTCTCACTCCTACGATCACCGCGTGGTCAACGGGGCATTGGGAGGGCAATTTGTAAAACGGGTAGCCGAGTATCTCGAAAATTTCGACAGCCAAAGAGTCATTTAAAGGGGTGGTGTAACCCTGATGATACTTTAATTTAACCCTAACATTTCTTAAAGAACTGTTGTTATGCCGGCGAAACCCTCCTCTCTGGAAGCCTTACGAACCTTATCCATTGAGGAAGCGGCCCGAGAAGTACAGGTTTCCCTAGCTACTATACGCAATTGGATTAAAACCGGTTATCTAAAAACCGCCGATTCCGGTGAGGTCTATCAACAGTCCTGGGAAGTTTTTAAGCAAAATATACTCGGCAAAGAAAAACTGCATTTTGGTGCCAATAAACTTTTTAAAGAAACCACTAAAATTCAGGCGAAGCGCCCGCTCATAGCTCATTGGTCTCCCAACTCTCAGGGAGAAGAATTGGGTATAAACTATCAAAACTCTCTGTCCGATTCGCATAAAAATCGCGAGGGGATTTACTATACTCCTTCTTGGATTGTCAGCGACATGTTTGACCCAATTAAAATTCGTCCAGAAAATATTTTTTTGGATCCCTGCTGTGGTTCGGGTAACTTTATTATGGAAGCCTTACGTAGAGGAATTGCCCCCGAAAATGTCTATGCTGTGGATACCGATATCCAGGCCATCAAAATCACAAAAGAACGGGTTAAGAAAACCTTTGGTTGTGAATTGCCTAATGTTTTTCACGCTGATTTTTTAGAAATCCTCCATCTGTTAAAACAAAAAGTTTCTTCTTTTGACTTGATTCTTACCAATCCTCCATGGGGAAAAAAAATGGATAAAAAAGTCAAAGAAACCTACAGTCGGCAATTTGGTTGTGGAAAGAGTTTAGACTCAACCTCATTGTTTATGGGAGCATGTTTGTCGGTTTTAAAACCAGGAGGCCATTTGAGTTTTCTGATGCAAGAAGCGTTTTTTAATATTGCATCTTTTGAAGATATCCGTTCTCAGGTTTTCGAAAAAAAAATAGATAGATTGGTCGATTACGGGAAAGTTTTTCCCGGCTTACTCACCAAAGCACAAGCCATTACGTTGGTAAACCAACCGGCGAGTGATTTGGATAAAATCGAATGTCACTATCAAAATCAGACATACCGACGTAGCCGGAAATCGTTTAAGAACAATCCCAAAAGGATTTTTAATTTTTGGACAAATTCTGCGGAAGCTGCGGTGATAGAGCAACTTTTTTCTGTTCCACATACTACCTTGAAAGGGAAAGCCCAATGGGGCATGGGTATAGTGACTGGTAATAACCAAAAGTACTGTTCCTCCTCCTACCAACTCGGTTATATTCCTGTGTATCGAGGGTCCGATATTACACCGGTGGGTTTTAAAAAACCCGGTGTATATATCCCCGAAGATTTTTCAAAGTACCAGCAAGTAGCCCCTTTGGAAAGGTATCAGGCCAAGGAGAAATTAGTTTATAAATTTATTACTTCCAGACTGTGTTTTTGCTATGACGACCAACAGCAATTTATACTAAATAGTGCAAATTTGTTGATTCCAAAAGATTTGGGTATTACAGCCATACAACTCCGAGATTTGCTCAACAGTGAAATTATCAACTGGTTGTATAACAAATTATTTGCTTCCCATAAAGTTTTGCGCAGTGACTTAGAATCATTACCCATACATGTCGATTATTTTAAAAAACAGGCCAAGTTTGACGAAGAATCCTATTTACGCTATTTAAAAATTACGCGTCAAGCGGGAAAGTATACTTGTTGGGTATAGCCAAAAGAAATCTACCATTTCGCTTGGGAATGATTATCTTTGCACAGACTAGAGTCATTGAAATACTCTAAATCAATATTTATAAATATCAGGCTATGACCGAAGGCAATTTTGTAGATTATGTAAAAATGCACTTATTTTCCGGAAACGGAGGCAAGGGATCGGCGCATTTGCATCGTGAAAAATATATTGCCAAAGGCGGACCCGATGGTGGTGATGGTGGTCGAGGCGGGCATGTGATTTTCCGAGGAAAAGCCAATTTGTGGACTTTGTTGCATTTAAAATACAGTCGGCATGTTCGAGCCGGTCATGGCGAACATGGGGGCAGTAGCCGTAGTACGGGTGCTGACGGTCAGGATGTATATGTGGATGTACCCTTGGGCACCGTGGTAAAGAATTCGGATACCGGAGAAACACTTTTTGAAATCACTGAAGACGGTCAAGAGCGGATCGCTTTAGAAGGTGGTAAAGGAGGTTTGGGGAATTGGCATTTTAAAAGTGCGACAAATCAAACCCCACGTTATGCACAACCAGGTATTCCGGGACAGGAACTCAATGTGACTGTAGAACTTAAAGTGCTTGCGGATGTGGGATTGGTGGGGTTTCCCAATGCCGGAAAATCGACCCTTTTATCGGTTATTACCGCTGCCAAACCTAAAATAGCCGATTACGAATTTACGACACTCAAACCCAATTTAGGGATTGTTAAATACCGCGATTACCAAACCTTTGTGGTGGCTGATATCCCGGGGATTATTGAGGGTGCTGCCGAAGGAAAAGGTATCGGGCATCGTTTTTTGAGGCATATTGAGCGCAATTCGGCCCTGCTGTTTTTAATTCCCGCTGATGCCAAAAACATTCGGAATCAATATGATGTTTTAGTGAATGAATTAGAAAAATACAACCCCGAATTGTTAGACAAAAATCGACTGATTGCAATTTCGAAAAGCGATATGCTTGACGACGAACTCAAGATTGAAATGAAAAAGCAATTGGACAAAGATTTTAAAGGGCTTCCGTATTTGTTTATTTCTTCGGTGGCACAACAAGGGCTTACCGAACTTAAAGACCAACTTTGGAAATTGCTTCACTAAGATTTAGCATTTTTTAAACACAACGATTCCCGATTTCTAGTTATCTTTCTGATTTCTTAGACGAATGTTATTGACTAACGTCTAGCACCAAATTTTTGTAATCAATTCATCGAATACACCGATGAAAACTATAGGACTGTTTATTGGATTATTTCTCATGTGCGCTTGCTCAAGTGTACGTGTAGCCTATGATTACGACACTACCGTAAATTTTTCCACCTATCGCAGTTATAATTTTTACCCCTCTATAGAATCGGGCTTGAATTCATTAGACAACCATCGGATTATGACAATTACCGACAGTATTTTAAGATTTCGTGGTTGGGAGAAAAGCGATAACCCCCAATTGTATATCAATTTTTACGCTTCAGAAAATGTGACGCCTTCCCGAAATACCATCGGTATTGGCTATGGAAGTATAGGGAGAAACACCTCGGTGGGTATTTCTGGAGGATTCCCAGTGGGCGGTAATGAAGTACAGCAACATTTGGTGATTGATTTTATAGATATTGCTCAAGATGCACTGATTTGGCAAGCCCAAATCGAAAGTAATTACAAACAAAAATCCGGTCCCGAAGGTAAACAAAAGCACTACCAAAAGGTGCTGGATAAAGTGTTTTCGGGCTTTCCACCTCAGTAACATAATGGATGAAACGATAAAAAATCAACACCTCTAAAAAACCTTGAAAAATAATTTTCAAAAGTTCGTCCACTCCATTACCTTTGGAGTATTAACCTAAATCTATAGGTAATGGAATTTCTATCCAACCCCGATACTTGGTTAGCGTTTGTAACGCTCACTTTTTTAGAAGTTGTTCTCGGAATTGATAACATTATTTTTATTTCTATCGTAGCCGGTAAATTACCCGAAGAAAAACGGCGTAAAGCTACCCGCCTCGGCTTGTTTTTAGCTATGTTTTTACGTATAGCTATGCTGTTTGGAATCACCTTGCTCATCGCCATGAAAAAACCATGGTTTAGTGTTGATTGGGGTTGGTTTTCAGCAGAATTTAATGGACAAGCTCTGATCTTGCTTTTGGGAGGTGTTTTTCTGATTTATAAAAGTACCAAGGAAATCCACGAAAAAGTAACCTTGGCCGCTTCTCACGAAACTGAGCCTTCGATAGCCAAACAGGCGGTGAAAAACTTTGGAAGTGTCTTATTACAAATCTTGGCGATTGATTTGGTTTTTTCACTTGATAGTATTTTAACTGCCGTGGGTATGACCAGTGGAATTGAAGGAGCTTTGTATATAATGATTGCTGCAGTAGTGATTTCGGTTTTAGTGATGTTATTATTTGCGATACCGATAGGTAATTTTGTAAACAGGCATCCCACTATACAAATTTTGGCACTCTCGTTTTTAATACTCATCGGATTTATGCTTACCACAGAAAGCATGCACGTTTCTAATGCGGTTTTGATGGGGCAAGACGTCGGTGCAGTGCCCAAGGGCTACCTCTATTTTGCTATAGCTTTTTCCTTGGGTGTAGAATTTCTTAATATGCGAATTCGAAAAAATTCGACCCCCTAATCCGTAACTAATTATTTGATATAAATGCTTTTACAATGAAAAAAACAATTTTACTTTTTTTAATTTCCTTACTGTGTCTGCCTGTAAAGGCCAATGAAGGCATGTGGTTTTTAATGCATATCGAGCGGTTGAATTATGTCGATATGCAAGAAATGGGCTTACAACTCACCGCTGAGGAAATCTACAGTATCAACAACCATAGTTTAAAAGATGCCATCGTGCAATTTGGTGGCGGATGTACCGCCGAAATAATTTCCTCCAATGGCTTAGTATTGACAAATCACCATTGTGGATACGGTCAAATTGCCCAACTTTCTACGGAAGAAAACGACTATCTAACCAACGGGTTTTGGGCTAAAAATCACGCCGAGGAGCTCAAGCCGGCCAATCTTAAAGTTCGTTTCTTTGTGCGAATGGACGATGTTACCCAGCGTATTTTGGGATTGGTTAATGATACGATGAGCGAATCAGAACGTGAAAAAGTCATCAATCAAGAAATTGCAAAAATAGAACAAGAGAATAGTGAAGGTGGAAAATATATCGTATCGGTACGCTCATTTTATAACGGAAATGAATACTATTATTTTGTATATCAGGATTATTCGGATGTTCGTTTAGTGGGTACTCCACCAAACAGTATCGGTAAGTTTGGAGGGGATACTGATAATTGGGAATGGCCCCGACATACCGGAGATTTTGCCTTGTTTCGAGTGTACGGAGATAAAGACGGTAATCCAGCTGAATATTCACCCGATAATGTTCCTTTACAAGTAAAATATCACTTGCCCGTCAGTTTAAAAGGAGTAGAAGAAGGTGATTTTGCTATGATTTTAGGATATCCGGGTCGAACCAACCGTTGGATGCCTTCTGCGGGTGTGGAGCAAAACGTCAAATATGCCTATCCAGCATGGGTGGAAGCGTCTAAAACATCGATGGATGTTATGAAAAAATATATGGATGCCAATCAGCAAGTGAATTTAGATTACGCTTCTTCCTACAGCAGTATAGCCAATTATTGGAAAAATCGCCAAGGAATGATTGACGCCCTGACCCAACACAATACCGTAAAAACCAAAAAGAAATCGGAAGATAAATTTGTCAAACAATACAATAAGAAATACGGTAAGAAAGCGGGCGACCAAATTATGGATGCCATCAATAGCTATTATGCTAAAACCAACGAACTTGCTAGCCAGCGTTATTATTTAATGGGAGGTATTTTGCGCTCCAGCAGAATTGTTCCGCAACCGGTACGTCTTAAAAACCTATTGACTGAATACGTGGCCGAAACTCAAAAAGGAAATTCTGAGGCTCGTGAAAAATTGCAAAAAACCTTGGATGAAGCATATGAAAAGATTCATCTGCCACTGGAAAAGGATATTTTAAAAGCACATATTGAGTTATATACGCATCGGGTAGGAAAACTTGATTTTCTTCCGAATCTATCCAGCCAAAGCGAAATGGATGGAATCGATCCCATCGCACAATTTATAGATCAGGTGTTTGCTACTAGCATTTTTACCAATCCTCAAAAAATGCAAGAGTTTTTAGACCAACCTACACTAGAAAAGATTACTGCGGATCCCATGACCCAAATTTCTGATGAGATTTACGGTAAGTACCGAGCTAAATCCGAAGAAGAGAAACAGTGGGAAGAAGATTACCAACGAGCTTTCCGTAAAATGATCCAAGGTATGCGTGACCTAAACCCCAATACTAAATACTATCCCGATGCGAACAGTACTCTGCGACTAACATACGGTACGGTGCGTGCTTTGCCATTAGCCAAAGGAAAAGTAAACGACGCGCTCAAAAATTATTATACCACCTTGGAAGGGACTTTGGCAAAATACCAACCGGGTGACGACGAATTTGATATTCCGCAAAAGTTATTTGACTTACATAAAAACAAAGATTACGGACAGTATGCCGATAAAAATGGGCAAATTTCCGTTAACTTCTTAACCGACCATGATATAACCGGAGGAAATTCTGGTTCGCCGGTATTGAATGGTCAAGGCGAGCTTATAGGTATTGCTTTTGACGGAAATATCGAAGCCATGGCGGGTGATGTTATCTTTGACCCCGAATTGCAGCGAGCTATCAATGTAGATATTCGATATGTCCTTTTTATTATAGATAAATACGCCGGGGCGACCCATTTGATTGATGAAATGACCTTGGTCAAATAAACGTCTTACCAATGTATGAAAAACTCCGATAAACTGTGCTTTATCGGAGTTTTTTTTAATAGTTGTATTTGTCTTTCCAAAGGGATTTTAAATACTGACGGAATTGGTTTTCTTTGGGATTATTACCCGGTTGGTAAAAGGTAGTTCCGCTAATTTCGGGAGGTAAAAATTCGTGGGTTACAAAATGGCCTTCATAGTCATGAGCATAGGCATAATTTTGACCGTACCCCAATTCTTTCATCAGTTTGGTAGGGGCATTGCGCAAAGAAAGGGGCACTTCCAAGTCACCCGTTTTCTCTACATAGGCTAAGGCTTCATTAATGGCTCGGTAACTCGCATGACTCTTTGGCGAAGTAGCTAAATAAACTGCGCATTGACTCAATATAATACGCGCTTCGGGATAGCCAATCATACTGACGGCTTGAAAGGTATTGGTAGCCATAACTAAAGCGGTGGGATTGGCATTACCGATGTCTTCAGCGGCTAAAATAATCATGCGCCGCGCTATAAATTTGACATCTTCGCCCCCGGCTATCATACGGGCCAACCAATACACGGCTGCATTGGGATCGCTCCCCCGTATGGATTTAATAAATGCCGAAATGATATCGTAATGTTGTTCGCCGGTTTTGTCGTAGCGCAAGGTTTTTTGCTGTACCTTTTGCATTACCATGGCATTGGAGATGGTGATTGTATCGCTGGCTTCCGATTGGATGACCAATTCAAATATGTTGAGTAGTTTGCGGGCATCGCCTCCCGACAAACGCAGTAAAGCTTCGGTTTCTTGTAAATCAATTTGTTTCTGCTGCAGCCAGGTATCTTTTGCCATTGCCTGCTGGAGAAGTGCAATCAAATCTTCTTTCCCGAAAGGGTTTAGTACATACACCTGACATCGAGACAGTAAAGCCGGAATGACTTCAAAACTGGGATTTTCAGTGGTAGCACCTATTAAGGTAACCCAACCCTTTTCTACGGCACCCAACAGCGAATCCTGCTGCGATTTACTAAAGCGATGTATCTCATCGATAAACAAAATCGGGTTTTTGGTGGTGAATAGGCCGTCACTTTTTTTGGCTTTGTCAATCACCTCCCGTACGTCTTTTACACCGCTGTTAATCGCACTCAAGGTGAAAAAAGGACGTTGACTTTCTTGGGCTATGATATGGGCTAAGGTAGTTTTACCAACTCCGGGAGGTCCCCATAAAATCATGGAAGGTACCAAACCGCGTTTAATTTGTGAGGTTAAAACGCCTGTAGGACCAACTAAGTGCTGCTGACTGATATAGTCGTCAAGGGTAGTGGGGCGAATGCGTTCTGCTAATGGCGTATTCATTAGGTAAAAGTAAGAAGATTTGATGGTAAATAAAAGAAAATTGAAAGTGCATTCCAGGTGTATTTGGGGGACTAAAAGATAGGACTATGACAAATATTCAGTATTTTTAAAAAGGCAATATTTTTGACACTATGGGATTATGAAACAAAAAGACAATCCATTTGTATTTACCACTGGCACGGTAGGGTATCCGTTACTTTTTGTGATGGTGATGTGGCTGGTTTTTTGGTTGGAATTTCGCCTACGCCTCAACTTAGTTCCCTATGGGATTTATCCCCAAAAGTTAAGCGGTTTAAAAGGGATTTTATTTTCTCCCTGGATTCATGGCGATTTGCAGCACTTGTTTAACAACTCGATTCCTCTGTTTGTTCTGACGGCTTTCTTGTTTTATTTTTACCGCCAGCAAAGTTGGCGAGTATTACTTCTGGGATTGGTATTTACCGGCTTTCTCACTTGGCTTATAGGCCGGCCTTCCTACCATATTGGTGCCAGTGGTATGGTTTATATGCTGGTTACTCTTTTGTTTTTTAAAGGAATTTTTTCGCAGTATTATCGGTTGGTCGCTATTTCGATGATGGTGGTATTTTTGTACGGCGGATTGGTATGGTATATATTTCCAACCGAGCAAGGGATTTCTTGGGAAGGCCATTTGGCGGGAAGTATCACTGGATTAATACTAGCTATCTTTACTAAAAACATCATTTATAAACCCAAACTTTACGCCTGGGAACAAGAGGATTATAATCCAGAAGAAGACGAATTTATGCAAATGTTTGACGAAGATGGTAATTTTGTAGGCAAACCCAAAGAAGAACCTACCCATTCGGAGGAGAATTCCTTTACCAGTTCGGTTTCAGTTACCTACAGCTATCGTGAAAAATCTGCTTCTAATCCACCCCCTCACAAAGAGCCGTAGTAGTTCACTACCATACCACTTGATTTATTATAACTATCAGGAGGGTTAAAGTAAAACTCTCCTTTAAGTTTCGGTACGTTGTCGGATAATTTCGTACAGAAAAGCACCGCAGGCCACCGACACATTTAACGAGGCAATATGGCCGGTGATAGGCAATTTTACACTGGCATCTACCAATTTTAAAACCGAGGGATTAATACCCCGATCTTCCGAGCCCAGTATCAAGGCCAGCGGTTGTTTAAAATCGGCTTGATACAGAGTTTGAGTTGCTTTTTCGGTGGCAGCTACTACATGAATTCCCGAACCTTGCAAATAAAAAACAGCATCTTTTACATGAGCGGTTTTACAAAGCGGAACTTCAAAAATACCACCGGCAGAAGTTTTAACTGTATCGGCATTAATGGGGGCTGATCCGTGCTGAGGTAGGATAATCCCATTCACACCCGTACAGGCAGCGGTACGTATAATTGCTCCTAAGTTTCGGGTATCCGAAATTTCGTCTAACAATATAAATAAAGGAGTGCTGGTTTTTTGAAAAGCTTTTTCCACCATGCTTTCTAGGCTTTCAAAAGCTATGGGCGAAATACGGGCGACAGCACCCTGATGATTTCCTTTGGATAATTTGTGAAGCTTTTCAAGCGGTACATACGAAACCGGTATGTTGTTATTTCGAAGCGTCTGTACCAGTTCCCGCATTAAGTCACTCGAAGTTTGTTGTTGGAGAATAACTTTATCAATAGCCACTTTTTTAGAATGTATAGCTTCTAAAATAGCGCGAATTCCAAAAATATACGATGATGTAGTCAATGTAAAATATTTTGTCAAAGGTATTGATTTTTAAGAAAATTAGGCAGGCGATTCTTCCGACAAAATGTCTGAGTTACACCAGACTTTGTCCAAGTAGATATTGATGTTATTTTGTGTAAATGTTAATAGAGTTCTTAAACCCTTGCAATAGCGGGAGTGAAAGCTGTAATTGGTTTGTGAAAACTGAAAAATTATTATATCTTTAGTAAAATTTTAAAATCGCTTGTATGAAATTAATTTTACAATTGCTTATTACCGCTGCCCTGGTATTAGGATTATCCTATATACTATCGGGTATAACCATTTCAGAGGGTAAATTTATGACAGCCCTGATCGTAGCACTAGTCCTAGGACTTCTCAACATTCTTGTCAAGCCCATTTTGGTTTTCTTAACCTTGCCGGCTACACTGATTACCTTTGGTTTGTTCCTTTTTATTATCAATGCAATCATGGTTCTGCTGGTCGAAAAATTGGTTTCAGGCTTTAATGTGGAGAATTTTTGGTGGGCTTTACTCTTTAGTATGCTCTTAACCTTTTGCCAATCCATTTTGCATTCATTACTTGATAAGAAATAAGAGGCTAAAAGCAAGAGACTTTTAATACTTTTTTAATATAAAAAAGCGTAATTTTGCACCCGCCTTAGGCGGGTTTATTTATTTACAAACAAAAAAAGTACGATGAACATTAGTAGACACAATATCGACGATTTAAACGTGGTTTTAACCGTTCAAATTACCAAAGAGGACTATGCCCCTCAAGTGGAAAAAATACTTAAAAACTACCAAAAAACAGCTAATATACCTGGTTTTAGAAAAGGGCATGTTCCCATGGGAATGATTCAAAAACAATACGGTAAAGCCGTTTTACTTGACGAAGTCAATAAACTTATTCAAGAAAGTCTAAACTCTTATATAACTCAAGAAAAATTAGAAGTACTAGGCAATCCCCTGCCGGTTGAAAATCCTGATTTTAATTTAGATAATGAAGATTTTTCTTTTGATTTTGAAATTGGTTTGTCCCCAAAATTTGAGGTTGATTTAAAGAAAAAACCGATTTCTAATTATAAAGTTATTGCTGATAAGGCCTTTTTAGACCAACAAATTAAATCGATTCGTAAGAGCTATGGCAAACTAATTTCTAAGGATACCGTAGAAGCGGACGACGAAATCACCGGAGTGTTTACTAATGAAGAAATGAACATCGAGAAGAAAGCTACTTTTTCTTTAGAAAGAATTAAAGATAAAAAACAAAAAGAAGCTCTTTTAGGGAAAAAACCAGGCGACACGGTAGTTTTAGCCACCAAAAATTTGTTTGTAGATGAACACGATAACCAGCATTACTTAGGGGTGTCTCACGACCAAACCCACGGCTTAGATATCGAAGTAACATTAGCTATTGAAGAGGTTTCTACCTACGAATTGGCCGAAATCAATCAAGAGCTTTGGGATAAAGTATTTGGTAAAGACGTGGTGAAATCAGAAAAAGAAGCCCGTGAAAAAATTAAAACTGATGCTGAAAAGCAATTTGAGCAATACGCAGACCAAGTTTTATTAAATGAAGTTGTTGAGAGTTTGATTGAAAATACCAAATTTGATTTACCCAGAGAATTTTTGATCAAATGGCTTGAAAAAGGAGGAGAACAACCCATGGAAAAGGAAGAAGCCGTTGCTGAATACGAACGCACTGAAAAGGGACTTCGTTACCAACTGATCGAGGCAAAAATCATGTCTGAAAACAATCTGTATGCTAATTTTGAAGAGTTAAAATCGTATACGAAACAGATGATTGCTGCTCAAATGGCACAATATGGAAGAATGGATACGGAAGAAGAAGAGCTCGAAAATATTGCGGCACGTATTTTGTCTAATCAAGAAGAAGTAAAACGATTGGCTGACCAGTTAAACCAATCCAAAATGCTAAAATTCTTTAAAGAAAATACGCAATTAGAAGAAAAAGAAATAACTTACGATAAATTTACACAAGAAGTATATCATTAATTTGCTGTTTAAAGCTTCGAGTTTTAGATAGAAAACCTGTAAAAACAACTTATGGATTTTGCTAAAGAATTTGAAAAATTTGCCATTAAAGAGCGCGGAATCAGTAGTACTTACTACAATCAAATAATCAGTAGTATGTATCCCGTGGGACTCACTCCCAATATCATCGAAGAGCGTCAAATGAACATTGCTATTTTTGATGTTTTTTCTCGGTTGATGATGGATCGCATCATTTTTATGGGTACAGCTATTAATGATCAAGTCGCTAATATCATCCAAGCCCAATTGCTATTCCTGGAAAGTACAGACTCTTCCAAAGACATTCAAATATATATCAATTCGCCCGGAGGGAGTGTATATGCCGGATTGGGTATTTACGATACCATGCAGTATATCCGCCCTGACGTAGCTACCATCTGTACCGGTATGGCAGCCTCTATGGCAGCCGTACTTTTATGTGCCGGTCAAAAGGGGAAACGCAGTGCGCTACCTCACTCGCGAGTGATGATTCATCAACCTATGGGAGGGGCGCAAGGCCAAGCGAGCGATATTGAAATTACTGCCAAAGAAATCTTGACATTAAAAGAAGAACTTTACCAAATTATTGCTAAACATTCTGGTCAAACCTATGAAAGGGTTTATGAAGATAGTGATAGAGATTATTGGATGAAAGCTGAGAAAGCTCGAGATTACGGAATGATTGATGAAATTTTGGAACGTTAATACCTACGTTTTAGGTTGTTACCTCCAATTTTATAGAACGCTTAAAAGAGATTGCCATGTCCAAAGTAAGATTAGAATGCTCGTTTTGTGGTAGGAAAAAATCTGAAACCAATCTGCTTATTGCCGGGTTGGATGCCCATATATGTGATCGATGTATTGAACAAGCCCACGGTATAGTTATCGAAGAGGTAGCCAGTGCTGCCTTGCCCAAACTTTCTAGTGAGGTCATGTTAAAAAAGCCTAAGGCTATAAACGACTTCTTAAATGAATATGTCATCGGTCAAGAACACACCAAAAAAGTGATGTCTGTAGCGGTGTATAATCACTACAAACGACTTCTACAACCCAAAACTGAAGAGGATGTTGAAATTCAAAAAAGCAATATTATCATCGTTGGGCAAACCGGTACCGGAAAAACGCTTATAGCAAAAACCATTGCCAAAATGCTTAACGTACCTCTAGCTATTGTAGATGCTACGGTATTGACCGAAGCGGGTTATGTAGGAGAAGATGTAGAAAGTATTTTAACCCGTTTGCTTCAAGCCGCCGATTACGATGTGCATAAAGCCGAAAATGGTATCGTTTTTATTGACGAAATCGATAAAATAGCCCGTAAAAGTGATAATCCTTCGATCACGCGAGATGTGTCGGGTGAAGGGGTTCAACAAGCCCTTTTAAAATTACTGGAAGGTACGGTAGTCAATGTGCCACCCAAAGGGGGGCGGAAACACCCGGATCAGAAATTTATAGAAGTCAATACCGAGAATATTCTCTTTATTGCCGGTGGTGCTTTTGACGGTATTGACAAAAGAATACTGAAGCGACTCAATTTACAAGCCGTAGGTTATAATACCTCCAAAACCGACTCTATTGAACGAGACAATTTATTGCAATACATCGTACCCAAAGATCTCAAAGACTATGGACTCATACCGGAAATTATCGGCCGCTTACCGGTAATTACGCATATGAATCCGCTGGATAAAAAAACACTTCGAGCAATACTCACCGAACCCAAAAATGCCATTATCAAGCAATATGAAAAATTGTTTGAAATGGACGGGATTAAGTTTACAATCAATGATGAAGCGCTCGATTTTATCGTCGATAAAGCCATCGAATACAAACTGGGTGCACGTGGTTTGCGTTCTTTGTGTGAAGCCATTCTGACCGATGCTATGTACGAATTGCCAGGCTCTAAAGTGAAAACCTTAGAAGTTACCAAGGAGTACGCCGAAGAAAAGCTCAATTTAAGTGCTATCAAAAAACTGAAAGCTGTTTCTTAAACAAATTGACTTAAATTTAATCCGCTATTATTTGCGTTCGCCTATTTGCTGTCGCCACATCGCGTAATACAACCCCTTTTGTTCTAACAAATCGGTGTGGTTACCACTTTCTACAATCTTTCCTTTTTCCAATACATAAATGGTATCGGCATGCATAATAGTGGAAAGACGATGCGCAATGAGTATCGATAGTTGATTCTGTTGTTTGGATATCTCAATAATGGTGTTGGTGATGTCCTCTTCCGTAATCGAGTCCAAAGCCGAAGTAGCTTCATCAAAAATCAAGAGTTCGGGTTGTCTGATGAGTGCTCGAGCAATTGAAATTCGTTGTTTTTCACCCCCCGAAAGTTTCATGCCACTTTCTCCTATGACGGTGTCGATACCTTGGGTAGAGCGAGAAATGAGTGCCGTGGCCGATGCTTTTTCTAAGGCTTCAAGTATTTCTGTATCGGTGGCATCGGGTTTAACAAATAGTAAATTATCCTTAATAGTTCCCGCAAAAAGTTGGGTGTCCTGAGTTACAAAGCCGATTTTTCTACGTAGGTGATTGTAACTGATTTCTGTAGAAAGAAATTCATTAAATTTTATACTCCCTTGCTTGGGTTGATACAAACCGACTAATAATTTTAACAGGGTAGATTTGCCGGAGCCTGAAGGTCCAACAAATGCTATGGTATCCCCCAACTTGGCTGAAAAACTGATACCATCAATCGCATTAAAAGTTGCTTTTTTATGCCGAAAACTGACTTGATCAAAGGTAATGCTGTGGAGCCGTTCTACCACGACGTAATTATCGGGTCGTTTTTCGATGGGCTTTTGCATCAGCGTCTCAAAGTTATTGAGAGAGGCATCCACTTCCCGATATTGTAAAATAATACTTCCCAAACTTTGCAAAGGCCCAAAAATAGATGTTGAAATAAATTGCATAGCAATCAATTCTCCGGTACTGAGGATATTTCTAAAAATCAGCCACAGCAAAATGAACAAAATCGATTGTTTGAGAATCGTTAGTGTCATACTTTGTAAAAAAGACAATACTCGAATTTGACGAACCTTATTCATTTCCAGTTCGTAAATTTCTTGGGTGTGTAGTTTGAGTTTCTTCACCTCCGAATAGGTTAAGCCCAAACTTTTAACCAATTCTATATTGCGTAGGCTCTCAGTGATAATTCCGGATATGGAGTTAGTCTCTCGGTTGATGGAACGTTGGACGGTTCTGATTTTTTTGGAAAGCATACCGGTTAAAGATCCCAAAATGAGTACCCCTACTAAAAATACGGGAATGAGTAACCAACTTTTGGTAATGCTATACCAAATCAAAAAACCAATCCCTACCAAGGACGTATACAATACATTGATAAAGGTTTGTACAAATCGTTCGGTATCCCGTTTTACTTTTTGGAGTATCGACAGGGTTTCTCCACTACGGCTTTCTTCAAATTCTTGAAAGGAAAGTCGTAAAGTTTGTTTGAGACCGTCGTTAAAAATTTGATTGCCAAACCGATAAACTACCTGGCTAGAGAAGTAATCTTGAAAAGTACTGGCCAAGCGAGATAGTAAGGCAATACCTATAGCGACGGCCAGCCAAAACAAAACCCCTTGAACCAATTCACTTTGAGGTTTTCCTTCGGTGTTTATTGTATAATCGTCTATAATTTTACCAAATATAATGGGATCAATGAGAGCGAGTAACTGGGCAACAGTAGCCAATACAAGAGATAGCAAAATAAGCCCGCGTTGGGGTTTTAAATATTTCCACAGTATAATCATCTACCCTTGGTATAAAAATTAGGAAGATTGGTTTAAATCTATTAATGCTTCCAAATATTCCCGACTGTTCGAAAGTCGGGGTACTTTGTTTTGCCCCCCCAATTTGCCACGAAGTTTCATCCAGTCGTAAAATAAATTTTCACGGGCAATGTGTAATTTTAAAATGTTTAGTGTGGTGTTATTATAACGTTTTGCCTCGTAATCACTATTAACACTTTGCAAAGCTTCGTCTAACAAAACGATGAATTGTTCGATGTCCGTGGGTGCTTTTTTAAACTCAATAATCCATTCGTGGGCTCCTTTTTCTTTACCTTCCATAAAAATAGGAGCTACGGTGTATTCTACTATTTCCGTATGGGTTTGGGAGGTGACTTTTCGCAAAGCGTCTTCGGCGTTTTCTACAATCAGTTCTTCACCAAATACGTTGATATGATGTTTGGTGCGCCCCGTTATCTTGATCCGATAGGGGGTCAGTGATGTAAATTTTACGGTATCCCCAATTTTGTATCGCCACAAACCAGAATTGGTGGTGATGATAATGGCATAATTTTTACCCAATTCTACGTCTTGTAGGGGTATTACTTTTTCTTCCGAAGTGTCGTAGGTATCCATCGGAATAAATTCGTAGAAAATCCCGTAGTCTAACATCAGAAGTAAGTCTTTGTGATCGTTGCGATCTTGGATGGCAAAAAAACCTTCGGAGGCATTGTATATTTCGTAATATCTAAAATTTTCATTGGGTAGAATTTTTTGGTATTGCTCAATGTAGGGGTTAAAACTTACCCCTCCATGAAAATACACTTCTAAATTGGGCCATACCTCAAAAAGATTACCTTTTCCTGTGGTTTCTAACACATTATTTAGAAGCACTAACATCCACGAAGGTACCCCCATAAGACTGGTTACATCTTCTTTGATGGTTTCGTTGACGATGGCTTGCATTTTTACTTCCCAATCGGACATTAACGACACCTGATTGCTAGGCGTACTGCTAAACTCCGCCCAAAACGGCATATTGTCAATTAAAATCGCAGACAAATCTCCAAATACAGTTCCGTTTTCTTTGTACAATTCTTTGCTACCACCTAATCGAAGGCCTTTGCCATCAAAGAGTTTGGCATCGGGATTATTATTTAAGTACAAACACAATAAATCTTTACTGGCTTCATAATGACAATCTTCTAAAGATTCAATACTCACCGGAATAAATTTGCTTTTGGAAGAGGTAGTACCACTGGATTTGGCAAACCACTTAATTTGGGTGGGCCAAAATATATTGTTTTCGCCTTTTCGAGCACGCTCTATCAAAGGTTCAATATCTTCATAGGTTTGAACCGGTAAGTGTTGTGCAAAATCTTCGTATTTTTCAATAGAAGCAAAGTCGTAGGTTTTACCTATTTCGGTGTCCTTAGCGGTACGTAGTAGGTTTTTTAAAAGCTCGTTTTGTACTTCAATAGGGTGATTAATAAATGTTTCTATATGATAAAATCTCTTTTTTAATAACCAAGACGCGATTGAATTTACCAAAGGAATTCCCATAAATAAAGTATCTTTATAGCCGAAACTGTTTTGTAAAAATAAACTTAATTTTTGGTAATGCAATATCAAGGTGTACTTACAAAAATGCAAACGTACTTTGCTAATCCTGTTCAGTACTATTTAGTGTTTAAAAATGACTTCATTAACCTGAACCAAGCACTTAAAAAAAAAATAAAAATTAATTTTTTAGCTTACGAATGTCTCGAATGTGGTTTGGATAAAAAAATCTTCCGACAGGGCTTCTGCTACGATTGTTTTTATTCGGCTCCCCAAGCAGGTGATTGGATTATGCAACCCGAACTTAGTCGCGCTCATTTGGGAATTGAAGACCGGGATTTGGACTATGAAAAATCGGTGCAATTACAACCCCATGTGGTGTATTTGGCTAATTCTAGTAATGTAAAAGTGGGGGTCACCCGAAAGAGTCAAATTCCAACCCGTTGGATTGATCAAGGTGCACACGAAGCTATTGAGGTCGTTGAAGTTCCCAACCGCTATTTGGCGGGCATTGCCGAGGTGGCTTTAAAACAACAGGTGTCTGATAAAACCAATTGGCGTAAAATGCTTAAAAATGAGGTGCTTGATTTGGATTTAAAAGACTTGAAAGAACAACTGAAAACCTACCTGCCTACTGAAGTACAACCTTACTATTTAGCGGAGCAACAAGAATTAGAAATACAATTTCCGGTGCTTAAATACCCCCAAAAACCCCAATCCCTTCAGTTAGATAAAACCTTGGAATACGAAGGAATCCTTGCCGGAATTAAAGGGCAATATCTTATCTTTGAGGATGATACCGTCTTTAATGTACGGAACTTTGAAGGCTATGTGGTTCAAATATTGGTTGCCTAAATGTACCAAACTTTAAAAGAAAAAAGATATTATGTGCTTGGTCTACATATCCAGCGGATTGAGCAACACAAAAATTTTCTGTTACGAAATTATTTCGTAGTAATTCCTATTATTATGGCCTTTTCTATTGTTACACCCATCTTTGATGACCGTTTCTTCGAGGCTTTTGGAAATTATCATAATAGTGTAGTAGCCATTGCGATTGTCTGCCTAGTTATGGCTGTGATGTATCATTTTATTTGGAATGCGATCTATAACCGTCAGATTCGAAAAATACGCGCAGAGTTAGAGGTATTGAGACGAGAAATTGAAGCAGAAGGAGGAAAGATCCCGCAGCTTTAGAAAACGCTATTTTTTATATTTATACTTATACATCTGTTTTTTTATTTTCAATTTTTTTAGGACTCTGTTTTTTTCAAGGCTGATAAACCCCTATTTTTGCACTGTCAAGAAATTAGTTCTTGTTTAAAAACGCTCGTTAATATTCCCATCCCATGAGTAATATAGTTGCTATTGTAGGTCGCCCCAATGTAGGTAAATCTACCTTTTTTAACCGCTTGATACAACGTCGGGAAGCTATTGTTGATGCGGTCAGCGGTGTCACTCGGGATCGAAATTACGGTAAAAGTGACTGGAACGGAAAAGAGTTTTCATTGATTGACACCGGTGGTTATGTAGTGGGAAGTGATGATGTGTTTGAGGCAGAAATTGACAAGCAAGTACAACTGGCCATTGACGAAGCCGATGCCATTATTTTTATGGTCGATGCCGAAACCGGACTTTTAGGTATGGATCAAGAAGTAGCTCTTTTACTCCATCGGGTGGATAAACCGGTTTTTTTAGCCGTTAATAAAGTAGATAATGCCGAGCGCTTGGAGCTTACAGCAGAGTTCTATGCCTTGGGATTTGATAAAATATATCCCATTGCCAGTATTAACGGAAGTGGTACCGGTGACTTGCTAGACGATTTAGTAGCAGCACTACCCGATAAACCTTCCGTTGAAGAAAGCGAATTACCTCGCTTTGCAGTGGTGGGCAGACCCAACGCGGGTAAATCGTCGTTTATCAATGCGCTAATTGGCGAAGATAGATATATAGTGACCGATATTGCAGGTACTACTCGGGATGCCATCGACACCAAGTACAATCAGTTTGGCTTTGAATTTAATTTGGTGGACACCGCCGGAATACGACGCAAATCAAAAGTGAAAGACGATTTGGAGTTTTACTCGGTGATGCGAAGTGTACGTGCTATTGAACATTGCGATGTGGCCATTTTATTAATCGATGCCACTCGGGGTTTTGAAGGTCAAGACCAATCCATTTTTTGGTTGGCACATCGAAATAATAAAGGATTGGTAGTGTTAGTTAATAAGTGGGATTTGATTGAAAAAGACACGCATACCACCAAAGAATTTGAAAAAAACATCCGCAAAGCCTGTGAGCCTTTTACCGATTTTCCAATCATTTTTATTTCAGTTCTTAATAAGCAACGCATTTATAAAGCCATCGAAACGGCCGTAGCTGTTTTTAACAATCGGTCTAAAAAAATTCCTACCAAAAAACTCAATGAAACCATGTTGGAGGTGATTAACCACTATCCTCCTCCGGCATATAAAGGCAAGTACGTTAAAATAAAGTTTTGTACACAGCTACCGACTCACTATCCGAGTTTTGCTTTTTTCTGCAATTTACCTCAATATGTTCGGGAACCCTACAAGCGGTTTATTGAAAATAAACTGCGTGAGTTTTACGACTTTTCCGGGGTGCCAATCACCGTTTATTTTAGAAAAAAATAAATTTCAATACGCTTTCGCCAAAACCTTTTCGAGATTAGCTTATTCCATGTAGGGAAAGCATTTTTTCCTTATATTGCTCCATGAAATTTAGTAATAGACTTTGTGTGCAAAAAGTTTTATTTTCTTTAGTGGGATTCTTTTTCTTTGTACTTCTACAAGCCCAACAAAATAGTTATGAAATTACCGGACGGGTTTTTACTGACGACCGATTAGCAGCTCTTGAAACAGCTACCGTTTATATAGAAGGTGCCAGAGATACCACACTTATTAGCTACACCATCACCGATAGAAATGGATTTTTTACGCTTCAAGGTAAAACCTATGAAGAAAAACTCCATGTATATGTTTCTCACGTGGGGTATGCAGTGCATCATCAACTTCTTGAGTTGTCTGAAGAGCGACATGATTTGGGTATTATTCCTTTAAAATTGGCCTCAGAATTAGAAGAGGTGGTTCTTCGGTCGCGGGTACCGATTCGTATCAAAAAAGATACTTTGGAGTTTAATGTAGCCTCATTTAATTTAAAAAAAGAAGCCACCGTTGAGGATTTACTCAAGGAGTTGCCCGGGGTAGAGGTGGATGCCGAGGGAAAAATACGGGTCAATGGAAAGCCGGTTAACCGATTGTTAGTCAACGGAAAACCTTTTTTTGATGACGACCCCACTATTGCCACTCGGACCCTTACCAAAGAAATGATTGAGAAAGTACAGGTGATGGACACCAAATCCGAGTCTCAAGCTTTTACCGGAGAAGAGGGAAGCCAAGAGAACAAAACGATTAACTTGACCATCAGTGAAGAAAAAAACAAAGGGTATTTCGGTCGCTTGGCTGCCGGAGGAGGTACCGGCGAGCGTTTTGAATATGCCGGTCTTGTCAATCGGTTTAACAAACAACAGCGAGTAAGTGTCTTGGCAGGTGGAAACAACATCAATTCGCCGGGATTTAGCTTTGGAGAAATCCGTGAAATGTATGGAGGCGGAAGAAGTATGTCGGTGCGAAGCGGCGGTGGTTTTCAACTAGACAATATGTCTTTTGGTTTTGGTGAAGGTATCGTAAATTCTAGAAATGCCGGTGCCAGTTATGCGGATGTGTATGGCAAAATCACGGATGTGTCAGTCAACTATTTCTATGGAGGTTCTACTTCTGAAAATCAAAGTACCACCCAACGAGAAAATATCTATCCCGAAAACCGTTTTTTTAATCACAATGAGTCTTCTACTACTTCCTCGACAGATACGCATATGGTTCAGGTAAAATTAGATGTAAAACCAGATTCTACCTTACTGATCAATATCAATCCTTCCTTTCGCTACAGCGAAATTGAAAATAGAAGAGATCAACAAGAAATCACTTTTGACCCAGACCAACAAACCATTAATACCTCCGATTATTCCAACTATACCGAAGGCAATAACAAACAATTTCAAAACCGGTTGGATGTAACCAAAAAATGGGGAAGTCGTGGGGCTTATGCACGTGTTAACCTCAGCAATCAATGGAACGAAAAGCAAGAGGACAATTACCTACAATCTGAAACTGTTTTTTATCAAGGCACCTCTGATGACGAATGGAGAAATCAGTGGACTGAATCCCTTAGAAAAGAGGATGCCTTTACAACCAATGTGTTATACGCCTGGCCCCTAAAAGCCAACGAACTATTTTTAAATATGGGGTATTCCTATTCGTTAGAAAATAAAGAGGAGGTGAAAAGCACCTATGATTTTGACTTAGAAACTGGCAATTTTAATCAGTTCAATACTTTGGTGAGTACGGATTTTGATTTCTCTGAAAAGAGAAGTAAACCCACCTTGGGTTTGAGTTTTCGAAAAAATCATTGGAATTTTAATACCACCTTGGGATATACTTTTATGGACTGGAGCAGTAGCGATCGGTTGCGCCCCGAATTAGCTCTTTCAAAATCGCATCAGGGCCTGGAACTCAATTCGAGTATTAGTTATCGGTTGGTCAATAACTCGAGTGTGTATGTTTCTTATTCCCTCAACCAAAGGACACCTCAAATCTCTCACTTGCAGGCTTATACCAATATAAACAATCCTCTACATCATTATACTGGAAATCCGGATTTAACTCCTTCTGAGGTACATTCGATGTATATGGGATATAATGCCTATGATTTTCAGAAAGGCACCGGATTGAATGTGTATGCTAATCTCACACATACCAATCAGGCGGTAATACAAAATACAACCCTAGACGACAATTTGATCAGACACACCACCTACCAAAACAATGGCAGCAATACCTCTGCCAATGGAGGAATATATTATAGCAAGGCCTTTACAATAGACTCGCTGCACTCCTTAAAAGCTTCCGGGTCTTTTAATCTCAATTACAACTCGTTTACAGAGATTAATAACGCCCTAAAATACCAGACAAATAACAGTATTTTTTCTCCGTCTTTTTCGGTTACCTACACTTGGAAAGATGTTCTAGAAATCACGCCTCGCTATCAGTATTCTTATAGTCTCCAACAATCGGAGGTGAGTTATTTTACCGATCGTAAATTAGGTGTTCACAACTTGCTGTTACAAACCGCTACCTTTTTGCCCAAAAGGTGGGAATGGCGTAACGAACTAGTTTATCGGTACCAAGGTGATTTGCCGGTGGGCTATGATAAAAACTCTTGGTTTTGGAACGTTACCTTGGCCTATTCGCTTTGGAAAGATCAAGCAACCCTTACCTTTAAGGTGTATGATTTGCTCAATCAAAATACCAACGCACGTCGGAGTGTCAGTGAAAATTATATACAAGACACAGAAAGCCGGGTGTTACAGCAATATTTTATGTTGAGTTTTAGTTGGAAATTTAATCAGCTGGGCAATCGAGCTACACAATCACAACGAGGAGGTATACTACGAATGTAATAAGCAAGATGTGAGTTTACAGGCTCTCTTTGATTCTTAATAATTCGGCTTTTACAGTTTCTAATTTTCGAATGATTTCAAAATTGTCTAAGGGTTTCTTTTTGTTTTCTTTAAGCTGAATCTTAGCCCCTTCTAAAGTGAAACCACGTACCTTGACCAAGTGGTAAATTAGTTCTAGGTTTTTAACATCTTCTTTGGAAAATTTACGATTGCCTTTGGCATTTTTTTTGGGCTTAAGGACTTCAAATTCTTTTTCCCAAAACCGAATCAGTGAGGCATTGACATCAAAAGCATCGGCTACTTCACCGATACTGTAATACAATTTGTCTGCCAACTGTTTTTTCATTTTATAAAAGAAAACACTAAGATAACCAGAAACCGGTGATTTTTAATCCAGCGACTGATTTTCTTGTTGTGATTTTTTCAACAAGATATCAAATTCTTCCGCAGTCATCGTACCGTAATAGAAATTTATCGGGTTGATACGTTGTCCGTCTTTAAAAACCTCATAGTGCAAGTGAGGGGCTTGGGAACGGCCGGTGCTTCCTACAAAACCAATTATATCACCGCGTTTTACCCGTTGATTCACCTTGACATTATACCGGTGTAAGTGGGCGTAGAGGGTTTCGTAGCCAAATCCGTGATCTATAACGATGTGATTGCCATAACCCGAGGCGCGGTTGTCGGCTTTGATCACTTTTCCATCACCCGTAGCGTAAACCGGGGTGCCGGTTGGAGCGGTAAAATCCATTCCCCAATGAAACTTACGAGCCTTCGTAAAAGGGTCCGTACGCCACCCATAGCCCGAAGCTATGTGTGTTAAGTCTTCCGTATCGACGGGTTGGATGGCCGGAATAGAAGCTAATAAATTTTCTTTTTCTTCCGCTAATTTGGTTATTTCATCCAATGATTTGGATTGGACAATCAGCTGGCGTGTCAAGACATCCATTCTTCTATGGGTAGAAATTAACAGGGTAGAATTGTCAAAACCTTCCAAATCTTTGTATCTATTAATTCCCCCAAATCCAGCTTTACGCTGACTTTCAGGTATGGGTTCGGCTTCAAAATACAGACGATAAATTGAGTTATCGCGTTCGGCTATATTGCTGAGTACTTCTTCGACATCGGTCATTTTCTTGTTGAGTAACTCAAATTGTAATTCCATATTGGCCAACTCCCTACGTAACATACGCTCGCGAGGGGTTTCGATACCCGGGATATTAAAGTAAATCAGTAATAAGATAAAACCTCCTAAAAACATGCCTAATATATACAACAGAAAAAAGCCCAGTCTACGACCTTTCTTATGCTCTATTTTTCGGTAGGCCAGTGTCTCGCTGTCGTAATAATATTTTACTTTAGACATAAACTAAAAAGAGTTATTTTTGTCAAAAATTGAAGTTGCTATCCTAACAAAATCATAGCATTTGAATTTTTAGGGTAACAAATATAACAAATTGTTTAAAAAGACATTCCGAAATAAAATTCCTAGTAGCTAATTAATCAATGAAATCAAACGAAATCCGTAGCCGTTTCTTAAAGTTTTTTGAAGAAAGAGGACATCTTATTGTTCCTTCTGCACCCATCGTTTTAAAAGATGACCCGACCTTGATGTTTAACAATTCGGGAATGGCGCAGTTTAAAGAATTTTTTTTAGGAAATGCTACCCCCAAAAGTAAGCGGATAGCCGATACACAAAAGTGCCTTCGGGTATCGGGCAAGCACAATGATTTGGAAGATGTAGGTTTTGATACCTATCATCATACGATGTTTGAAATGTTGGGGAACTGGTCGTTTGGTGATTATTTTAAAGAAGAAGCCATCGCTTGGGCATGGGAATTTTTAACCGAAGAATTAAAATTAGACACAGATCGGCTGTATGTTTCTGTTTTTGAAGGGAATACGGATGAGAATGTGCCGTTTGACCAAGAGTCATGGGATATTTGGAAACGTTTTGTGCCTGAAGACCGTATACTTCTAGGCAGTAAAAAGGACAATTTTTGGGAAATGGGAGATCAGGGTCCATGCGGGCCTTGTTCCGAAATACATATTGATCTACGCCCCGATGCAGAAAGAGCTCAACTTCCGGGTAAAGATTTGGTCAATGCCGACCATCCTCAGGTAGTTGAAATCTGGAATAATGTTTTTATGGAATACAATCGCAAGGCCGATGGCTCCTTAGAAAAACTTCCTGCTCGACACGTGGATACCGGTATGGGATTTGAACGTCTTTGTATGGCCATGCAAGGTGTGACTTCTAATTATGACACCGATGTTTTTACCCCGTTAATACAACGAGTTGAAAAAATTACCGGTCGGAAGTATACGCCCAATACAGTCCAACCCATTTCTGAGGAACAAAACAAAACCAATATCGCTATTCGGGTGGTGGTAGATCATGTACGTGCCGTGGCTTTTGCTATTGCCGATGGTCAACTACCCAGTAATACCGGTGCAGGCTATGTGATTCGGAGAATATTGCGAAGAGCTATTCGATACGGCTTTACTTTTTTACATCAAAAAGAGGCCTTTATCTACCAATTAGTTGAAGTGCTCTCCGATCAAATGGGAGAGGCTTTTCCAGAAATAAAACAACAAAAGAGTTTGGTTGAAAACGTAATTCATGAAGAGGAAAACTCCTTCCTAAAAACCTTAGAACAGGGCTTGTTGTTATTAGAAAATGTGATTCGTACCACTTCCGGTCCTACAGTATCGGGTCGAAAAGCCTTTGAACTTTACGACACCTATGGTTTCCCCAAAGATTTAACAGCTTTAATTTTAAAAGAAAACGGACTCACCTTAGACGAAGTAGAATTTGAAGCAGCACTGCTGGAACAAAAAAATCGTTCGCGGTCTGCCGCCGAAATTTCCAAGGACGATTGGGTAGTGCTTACCGAAGTACTCCCTCAGGCCTTTGTGGGCTACGATACGCTTTCTTCCGAAGTCAAGCTGAGCAGGTATCGAAAAATAGATAGTAAAAAAGACGGAGTTTTATATCAATTGGTTTTTAACCAAACTCCTTTTTATCCTGAAGGAGGTGGTCAAGTGGGTGACCGTGGTCATCTGGTACATCCCCATGAAACCATCGAAATAATTGATACTAAAAAAGAAAACAATTTAATTGTTCATTTTACGAAACAATTACCGGTACATACCGATCAATGTTATACCGCCCAAGTAGATACAGTACACCGGGCAGCCGCTCAAAAAAACCATACAGCGACGCATTTGCTACACCAAGCTTTACGCAGCATATTAGGCACGCATGTGGAACAAAAGGGATCGTTAGTAGCTCCGGGTTATTTGCGTTTTGACTTTTCACATTACACCAAATTGACAGACGAGGAGTTACAACAGTTAGAGACTTTTGTCAATCAAAAAATCCAACAGCAACTACCTTTAATAGAAAACCGTTCCGTTCCTTTCCAACAAGCTATAGCAGAAGGCGCCATGGCGCTTTTTGGTGAAAAATATGGCGACCAAGTACGTACTATTCGTTTTGGTGAAAGTATCGAATTATGTGGAGGTACTCATGTGCGAAATACGGCTGAAATATGGCATTTAAAAATCACTTCAGAATCGGCTGTAGCTGCCGGAATACGAAGAATTGAAGCGATTACCGGGGAGCAAGTTCAAGCGTATTTTGCTCAGCAAGAAAACACCCTGTTCACAATCAAACAAAGTTTGAAAAATCCTCAGGATGTGCTTAAATCTATCCAAACTCTGCAAGAGGAAAATACCCGTTTAAAAAAGCAAGTGGAGCAGCTACTACGTGAAAAGACACAGGTGCTTAAAAAAGAACTTGAAACGGAGATTCAGGAAGTTAACGGAGTTCGTTTTTTAGCCAAACAAATTGATTTAGAGGCTTCAGCAGCAAAAGATTTGGCTTATGAATTGGGAAATAAATTCGACAATTTGTTTATCGTACTGGGAACCGTGGCCCAAGACAAGCCTATTCTCAGTTGTTATATTTCAAAAGAGTTAGTTGAATCCCGAGGTTATCACGCCGGTGAGGTAGTAAAACAACTCGGTAAACACATTCAAGGGGGAGGTGGAGGACAACCGTTTTTTGCCACTGCCGGAGGAAAAAATCAAGCCGGAATGGCCAACGCTTTACAAGAGGCTAAATCTTTTGTTGAGCACTAAATTTTAAAATATAATCTTATGAGATATGTACATATTCCCCTGCTACTGATTGTACTATTTTTTGGCTATGTAGTTTTTCTGTTGCTAAAAAAAGACTACCAGAAACTCAAAGCCATATTATACCCGGGTTTATTTTTTATAGTGGCCTGGCTGGTGTTTTATTACTTTTTATTTGAGTAATTTTAGTGTTGGGAGTTGTTTTCGGAATTCGCAGTGGCATTATTTTCCGTTTCAACTAATTGTTTACTTCTTTTAGAGTTATTTACCAAGCTGTCGTTGTCTAGGTGAATATCAATAAATTCTTTTTTGTAAATTTTGAGTAAAAGTAAAAATAAGCTGATCAGTAACGGGCCAAAAATCAAACCTAAAAATCCAAATATTGGAACTCCTACCACCACTCCAACTAGGGTAATTAACGGATGAATATTGGCCAGTCTTTTCTGCACCACCAAGCGAAATAAATTATCGGTAGAGCCTACTACCACCAGTCCATAAATCAACATAGTGATACCCTGCCAGTTTTGACCTGAGGCAAATAAAATGATAATTACCGGTCCAATACCGATAGCAGTACCAATAAAGGGTATCATCGATCCGATGGCGGTGATTACAAACCAAAACCAAGGATTGGGAACTCCCAGTATTAAAAAGCCTATCAGGGCAACAATTCCTTGAAGGATAGCTACCAAAGGTATACCAATGGCATTCGACTTGACAATACTGTTGACTTCATCACTAATGACGGTGATATTTTCAGCCTTAAAGGGCAGGTAAGTATAGAGCGACTCGATAAATTGCCTACGGTTTACTAACATAAAGTAGAGTAAAAAATACATGATACCAATGGCAATAATAACGTTTAAGGTATTGCCTACTAGATTTTCCAATTGGGTACCAATCACCGAACCGATTTGTTCCATATTGAAATTCGAACTGATTTCAAAACCAGCTTTGCTTTCAAATTGGTGAATTTGTGTACGAATAATTTCAACAAATTCTGAAAAACGAGTCACCGCACTACCCAATTTTGTAGTAATCATCGCAACTGTAACGGTCAGTGGAATAAGGATGACGAAAAAGGAAAAAATAAGTAAAATTGTTGCCGCCCACGGAGCTTTCCATTTTTTTTCGAGAACCAAGTGGCGCATCCATCCTTTAAGCATAATATACAAGGTAATTGCCCCGAGGACTCCGGTCATAAATGGAATCATACTTCGGAATAATAAAATACCGATAAAACCTATTAAGAGCAAGGTAAATACTTGCCTGACGATATTAGGATGTATATGTGGCATGGCACTTAGTTTAAATCAAACTAAAGATAGTAAAAAGCTTGAGATGGTGATAATTTTGCTAAAATATTATCAAAAGAATCGGTGTGCTAATTAGGGATTACTCCAGCCTATCATAAAAAATTTAAAAGTGGCATGGTCAGGTATGTCGTTTGTAGTAATAGTAGCACCCATTTGATTGCGTAAGGTATCTGCTAAAAACACTTTGTCTACCGTGATATAGACTTCCGAGTCTTCTAACGAAATCACCAAATTCTGTATTCCATTATGGATACTTTTAACTTGGTATTTGTCTTTGATATCTTTAAAAGTACTGTTTAAATGGAGTCCTTTATCGGTTTGGTAGCGGCTGTCAAAAACCTGGATGTTGGTAATTTGAGAAGTAGATTGTTCGTTAGCGGTTAACTGAAGCAATTTAGCGCCTCCTTTTTCGTAAATCTCAATCATAGCATTGGTGTTGGAGAAGTAATTGCCTGTAGGTTGAGTACGTACCACCGAGTCTTGGGAAAAAATAGAATCGAGCTGATTGACCCGGGCTTCTTTGGTCAAAGGACCAATTTTACCAGTGGTAATCATAAACAAATCGTTGTCTTTTTTACATTGTGTCAATGTTAATAGGGCGACTAAAGCGACCCCTACATAGGTATATTTCATAGAGGGAATTATTATTTTTTAATTAATTTACCGAGTATACCCAACACACTTCTAATCACGGTGGGGCTACTCAATACTTTTGTAAATGGGTTTTGACGGGAACTAGAGGAGGTTCTCCGAGTAGTGGTTTTTCGAGAACTACGTTCCAGTTTTTCTCTCTCTTGTCGTGATTTCTCTAGAGCCTCTTCTTCTTCAGCGCGGGCAATTTTTTGATTTAAAATTTCATAAGCACTTTCTCGGTCTATTTGTTCGTTGTATTTTTTTACCAATGAGGAGGCAGTAACTAAATCGTTAATTTCATTGTCATTCAGAATATCCATACGACTTTTGGGTGCTCGAAGCATGGTTGCTACCAGTGGGGTAGGAATTCCTTTTTCATTTAAAGCTGAAATTAAAGCCTCTCCGGTTCCTAAGGAAGTGAGTATTTGATCAGTTTGGTAATAATCAGAAAGCGGATAATTTTCTGCAGACAGTTTAATAGCTTTCCGATCTTTCGCGGTAAATGCTCGGAGAGCGTGTTGCACTTTTAAACCTAATTGACTTAATACGGCCGAAGGTATATCGGTAGGATTTTGAGTGATAAAGAAAATACCAACCCCTTTAGACCGGATTAGTTTTACGATAGTTTCAATTTGATTTAACAAGGTTTTAGAAGCCTCGTTAAATATCAAATGTGCTTCTTCAATAAAAATCACCAATTTGGGTTTTTCGGTATCTCCCTCTTCGGGGAAAGTAGCATAGATTTCGGCTAATAAACAGAGCATAAAGGTTGAAAATAGCTTGGGTCGGTCTTGTATGTCTGTCAAACGAATAATGTTAATATAACCGTTTCCTTGATGGTCTTTACGCAATAAATCTTCTGGTTCAAAAGAACGTTCTCCAAAAAATAAATCGCCTCCTTGGTGTTCTAATTCAACTATTTTGCGAAGTATTGCTCCTGTCGAAGCTGTAGAAATTTTTCCGTATTCTTTTTCAAATTCACTTTTTCCGACGTCGGTACAGTATTGTAGGGTTTTTTTTAGGTCTTTTAAATCCAATAATGGAATGTGTCGGTCGTCACAATACTTGAAAATTACGGCCATTACACCTGATTGCACATCCGATAAGTCGAGGATACGCGATAATAAAACGGGTCCAAATTCAGAGACGGTAGCTCGCATTCTAGAGCCTTTTTCTTCTGATAGTGACAACAATTCCACCGGGAATTTTTGGGTATGGTAGGGGATACCCATTTTTTGATGTCTTTCAGTGATAAAGGGTTTTTCTTCACCCGGTTGTGCGATACCACTTAAATCTCCCTTGATATCCATCAGCAAAACCGGAACACCATGTTCTGACAAGTTTTCCGCCAGTACTTGGAGGGTAACCGTTTTACCGGTACCTGTGGCTCCTGCAATAAGTCCGTGTCGATTCAGTGTTTTTAAAGGAATTTTAACCGGGGCTTCAGCCAGTACTTCTCCGTCTAGCAGGGCAGCACCTAGGGTAATAAAATGGCCTTTAAAGTGATATCCTTGATTGATATGTTCGATAAAAGCTGCTCTTTTCGACATGGTTCAAAAATTTGGGTTAAAAATACTAATTGTATTTGGTTAAGCAATTCGAGCTGTAGTTATTTTTAAAAAAAACCGCCACTAAACAACGTTTAATGGCGGTGTAGGTATAAGTTACAACCTTCTTATCGTACTACTAATTTTTTGGTAGTTTCGGTGTTGCCATTTCGCAGGGAAACAAAATACACCCCACTGGCCAAATTAGAAACATCAATAACTATCCAAGACTCTTTCGCCGAAAGGCTAGTTTGGCTAAATACAGGTTGACCCAATAAGTTGAATATACGCAAACTACTGTTCTCTTCTATGTTTTCAAAATAGAGGTTCACTTGTTTATCTGCGGGATTGGGGTACATGCTAAAGGTAGAGGTTTCGTAATCTGAAGTACTCACCACACCTGAGATATTGATGTTATCAATAAACGTACTGTTTCCATATCCACAAATATTGACAAATCGGAACATTACATTTTCTCCTAAGAAGTCGGTCAAATCGATGGTTTCAGTTCTCCAATGATCGGCAGAGCTGGGAGACCAGCTGACCGTGGTATTGTAGCTAGGTAAAGTCGAAAGATCGAGACCATTTTTAAAATAAATTTGAGTAAAGGTTTCTCCACAATCGATTGAGGCTTCAACCCGCAAACCGTCGCTATTTTGAGCACTGTATTGTGCTTTGGCCAAATCAAAATTTAATTCGGCTGAAGTCGCGTTTACCAATCGGAAAATTTCGGTTTGGAAACTGTCTAATTGACCACTGGCATTGTAGTTATAATTGTCAATGTATGCTGCGGTTGTACTACTGCCACTACTGCCGGTTACACCGCTTTCTTCTATCCAGGTTTCTTGATTGTCTGGATTTGAAATGGTCCAAGAAATGGGAGGGAAACCGTTCGCTTCAAAGTCTTCTTCAAAAGGTATAAAGGTGGCACTTGAAAAAGCGTAAAATTCTATTTCTTTTTCGTCGTTACTGGTGTTTTCATCACCCGATAAATCTACCCAAACAGATAGTGTATATTCGCCATTGGTGTCGATTGAAAGTGGAGTGTCAAACGTGTAATCCACACTTTGTCCACCAGCAAGATTCTGGGTGAAATTTTCAGTGACTACGGTTCCGCTGTTTAGCTGGTAATTTACAGTAAAATTAGTCTGACTGTTCGTACCGTTATTTACAATTTTAGTAGAAACCATCACTTCCCCCGAACACAGTGTGTTGAATTCATTTGGATCGTTATTGATAGCTAAAACCCCAATGTCATTGGCCATACTACAGTTGTGTAATCCCCCGGCGTAATAAATGGCATTGGCACGTCTACCGGTCCAGCCGGCCGTATTGTTTTTAGCGCGTACCGAAAACCAAATCGGATCGTTGGGGTCATCAATGGGAATCGTAATGGAATTGGTATTGGTTGTTCCTACTATTTCCATATATTTTTCTCCTAGTAGATAAAAATCATAGGATTCAGCATTGGTAACGCTACTCCAGGTAAAGGTAGCTTCATAGGGACACATTTGCGTGAGTTGAATGCCACTCACACTAGGGGCAATTGAAAACACCCCCGCACTTTCACTTTGTTGACTACCGTCAGACACACGTACCTTTACATTACCACTTACGTTGTTAGGTACGGTCCAGGTGTAGTTGGTGGTATTGTTTACAGTAGTGATGGTTGTCCATGAGCCCCCGTTATTGGTAGAATACTGTAATGTAAAATTGTTTGAAGTATTGACTGCATCCCAGTGAATTACTTCTTGTTGGCCGGGAATAAAACTTTCCCCGCCGTTCGGATAAGTCAGTACTAATTTTTCGTCGTTTGAAATTATTTCGTAGACCACATAATAACTTTGTGGACCTACTGGTACGTTAAATCCGGAGACTTCTAAGGTATAATTTCCGGCTTGAGGATTGTTAATAAGCACCTGTTCCATATTATTGAGTCGGTCAATACCGGGTACGGCAGGTGAATCTAAATTACTTGGATTGGGTGTATGATCTAAAACCCATGGTAAAAAAGATACGTTTGAAGGATTTTTTACAACTAAATCCAAATCATTTACTAATGCCGGATTAGCTCCCACTGAAGCAGTTGGGTCATGCCAATAGATCATAAAGCGAACCTGAGAGGTGTTAGCAGGTACTTGGAAGGTATGGGTATTGGTGCTTCCATGAGTTATAGTAGAATTTAAATAGCGTTCTTCTTCCAACAATTTACCGGCTCTTCTCCCGTTGATAATACCCCATCCAAATTTAAAATCGGGTCCAACATTTCCAGCATCGTTTGTAGTATTTAAGAGGATGGCTTTAATCAAAGCCGAATTGGGGTGATCACCGCCATTCAAATCGGCATACATCTCATAGAGCTGGGCTGCTACCCCTGCAATTCCAGGTGCTGCTCCAGAAGTACCTCCAAAAACTAAGTAGTTGTGATTTTCGCTGGTCGAATTTTGATCCTGTCCATGAGCCGTAATATCAGGTTTGATACGACCGTCATGGGCAGGGCCACGACTACTTGAGTTGACTAATGTTCCGTCGTAATATACATTGGCAGTTGTCATCACATTTTTACCTTGTTTATGACCTCCGGTAATATTACCCCATTGATTACCCGCTCCGTAGCCACAGTTAACATTGTTGGAGTTCCCCGCGGAGAATACGTGTAGCAGATGGGGTATGTTATTAGTTTGGGTATCAACTGTAACTGTGGTTGATGTATACCCATCATTACATCCATTACTATAGGATGAATTGGTAATTTGTGTGATATTATTGTTGATATAATACAACGTATGGGTATCTTGAAAATGCGATTGGTAATTAACCACATATACATCCGAACCAGCCGCCATTCCTCGCATAGTAGGATTTCTATTGCCCGCACCAGACATAATTCCAGCTACCCCATCACCATGGGTTTGACCGGTTCCACTAGCTCTGGAATTATCCAGACGACCTTGGAAGTCTATATGAGGGCCTACAATACCATCATCACGAACCATCACACCGACACCTTCACCGGTATAGTCGGTACCTAATCCTTGCATGGTGTCTAAACTGTTGGAACGATGTATGGAGCGTCCTCGGTAATCATCAGGTATGGAAGGTGCAGTAATCAACTCTACCCATTTTACAAACGGCATACTGGCCAACTCTAAGAGACAATTATCCGGTATGGAAAGATGTAATAAAGTAGAGTCTTTAAATTCTTCCACAACTTGGATTTTCATTTTTTGGAGTTCAGCGATGGCGTGTTGGGAATTAGTGCCTTCATAGACTAAAAGTGATACCAAAATATTAGTGCCGTCGTAAGCCCATGATTCATAGGGTGGGTAAAATAGTTCTTTTGAAGTTTTTAATTCCGGATAGACCGGAATTATTCCACGTACTCCGTTGTTTTTTAGGAAATCAACCGAAGTGTTATTTGGAAAAAAAACCAAATAAGTATGGTGTGGAATATATTCCATGAGTTGTATGCCTTGGGCTTTAAAACGGTCCTGAAGTGCCTGATCGGGGGTTTGATAGAATTGAACCCAACCGTAATACCCTTGGTTATGTTGTGCATTGTCGGGTAGCTGTTCAAAGCGAAAACTACTGATGTTTTCAGGTATTTCAACTACTTGCTCTTGAAAAGCGATAGTGTAATTTTGTGACCATCCCAAAAAGGGCAGTGCTAAAATCACACTAAAAAAGAGCATCTTCCATTTGTTTAAAAAATACTTTTTTGTCATTTGAATCGTATAAGTTTATTGGTTAATAGAGATACAAGAACCCAAATTTAATAAAAAAAGTATAGGAGCACCGGTAGGATGTGTTAAATTTAGAGACTTTCCAATCGCTAGTTACTTCAAAACCAGTTTTTTTTGTTCTTACCTATAACCCAGTCTATTTTTTTCTGAAGTGTTTTTAGTATAAGGTAGTGCATTGCTGGTTCTACCGAGAAGTTAGAAGTAAAGCTCTGTAAAAAGGTCGGTTGTTGGTAGACAAAAGCTTTATTTATTTCTTACTTTTGCCGTTATTATGAAACCGTCTATTAGTAAAGAAAAAATCAATTCCGGCGAATACTTGCCCTTGATGGAAGCCTTTTATACCATACAGGGAGAAGGGTACCACCAAGGTACAGCCGCTTATTTTATTCGTTTGGGAGGCTGTGATGTGGGATGTCATTGGTGCGATGTCAAAGAAAGTTGGGAAGCGGCTAATCACCCGGCTGTACCGGTAGCTGAAATTGTCCAAGAAGCGGCCCGTTTTTCAGAAAAAGTGGTAGTAACCGGTGGAGAACCGCTGATGTGGAATTTAGCTCCTTTAACTCAATTTTTAAAGTTGCATCACATACAAACTCATATAGAGACCTCCGGAGCACATCCGTTAAGTGGTACTTGGGATTGGATTTGCCTTTCCCCAAAAAAAATGAAATTACCCCTTGACGAGGTTTATCAAAAGGCTCATGAGCTCAAAATGATTATCTACAACAAAGACGATTTCCGGTTTGCAGAAGAGCAGGCTGCGCGGGTGTCGAAAGACTGTAAATTGTACCTACAACCTGAATGGGGTAAAAAAGATATAATGATGCCTCTTATGGTAGACTATGTCAAGCAAAATCCACGCTGGAAAATCTCCCTACAAGTACATAAATACCTCGATATTCCCTAATCAGCTATTTGACCTTTTTAAAAGGAACCTCTACATAGCGATCGTCCCAACCTATCATTAAACTTACTCCATCGGAAGTAGGCATAAAAGCCATAGACAGGCTTTCTATAGGCGCTGCTGCCTTCTTGGGACTTACGGAGACGCGAAGTACATCTTTGCTTTCATCATAATTATACGCTCCCCAAACATTGGTGTCCTGATTGAATATAATCACCCATTCTTTCTCATGAGGAATAGAGTAGAGGGTGTAAGTTCCGGGCTCAATGACGGTTTGGTCGAGTAGCAAAGGTTCGTATATGTCTATTTCAGTGGCTTCATTGGCCCCGGTACGCCAAACTTTACCATAGGGTACTAATTTCCCGAAAATCTCTCGGTTTTTCTTTTGCGGGCGACTGTAAATTACCCGAATAACCGGGGTTAAATCTTCGTTGCGATAGATGGAAATATCTAACGGACTGGAGTCTAAGCGGGGGAATTCTTGAGCAGAACTCGATTGGAAGGTAAATAAACCTACTAAAACCAATATATAATAGATAAAAGGTACGCGCATGAATCTTTAATTTTTAGGTGTAAAAATACTATTTTTCAAAAAACTACTTATATTTTTTAGGGCAACTTCCAAAAGATTATTAAATACGTTCCTTGTTTAGGGACATATAGGACTGAGATTTAAAAAAAGGGTTTAATTTTTAACTGGTTTTTGTTAATAAAATAACACGATTAGCCTATTAAAAACCCTTGAAATTCCTGTGAAAAAGCTTATATTTGCATGTTACGACTTTTTTAAAGAAAAGTCTTTTTTTATTTTTATAAATCCATAAACTATTGTATGAGTCAAGAATCTAAAAAACAAACATACGGAGCGGATAGTATCCAAGCACTGGAAGGGATGGAGCACGTGAGAATGCGCCCTTCGATGTATATTGGGGATACCGGTATCCGCGGATTGCATCATTTAGTATATGAAGTAGTTGATAACTCCATCGATGAGGCTTTGGCTGGCCATTGCGATAGAATAGAGATAACCATCAACGAAAATAACTCCATTACTGTTAAAGATAACGGTCGAGGAATACCGGTCGACATCCACAAGAAAGAAGGGGTTTCTGCTCTGGAAGTGGTGATGACAAAAATTGGTGCAGGAGGTAAGTTTGATAAAGATTCCTACAAAGTATCAGGTGGATTACACGGTGTGGGGGTGTCTGTGGTTAACGCACTTTCTACCCATCTTAAAGCCACTGTTTTCAGAGATGGTAAAATATGGGAGCAAGAGTACGAGCGGGGTAAACCCTTATATCCGGTTAAAAGTATCGGCGAATCTGACGATCGAGGTACCTTAGTGACTTTTCTACCCGATACCCAAATTTTTGAACAAACCATCGAGTTTACCTATGATATCCTAGCTGCCCGGATGCGAGAACTGGCCTTCCTAAACAAGGGAATTACTATCTCCCTGACCGACAGAAGACACAAAAAGGCAGACGGCAGTTTTGAAGGCGAAGTCTTTTATAGCCAGGAAGGACTCAAAGAGTTTATCAAACACCTAGATGGCAATCGCGAGCCTATTATTCGGGAAATCATTTTTATGGAAACCGAAAAAAATGGTATTCCTGTCGAAGTGGCTATGACCTATAACTCGTCGTTCAACGAAAATCTACACTCTTACGTAAATAACATCAATACCCACGAAGGGGGAACCCATTTGTCTGGTTTTAGAAGAGGTTTGACTACCACCCTCAAAAAATACGCCGATGAATCGGGGATGTTAGACAAACTCAAATTTGAAATTTCTGGAGACGATTTCCGAGAAGGATTAACGGCTATTATTTCGGTAAAAGTAGCTGAACCTCAGTTTGAAGGACAGACCAAAACCAAACTTGGTAACCGAGAAGTTACGGCCTCTGTTAGTCAAGCAGTTTCAGAAATGTTGACTAATTATTTAGAAGAACATCCCGACGACGCCAAGACCATAGTACAGAAAGTAATTCTAGCTGCTCAAGCCCGCCACGCAGCTACCAAAGCTCGTGAAATGGTTCAGCGCAAATCGGTGATGAGTATCGGAGGCTTACCCGGTAAATTGTCAGATTGTTCTGAACAAGACCCCAGTTTGTGCGAGGTGTTTTTAGTGGAAGGGGATTCGGCGGGTGGTACGGCCAAACAAGGTCGAGATCGTAACTTCCAAGCCATTTTACCGCTACGAGGTAAAATCCTAAATGTGGAGAAGGCCATGCAGCACAAGGTGTTTGAAAATGAAGAAATCAGAAACATTTTTACTGCACTGGGGGTGACCATTGGTACTGAAGAAGACAGCAAAGCACTCAATTTATCCAAGTTGCGGTATCATAAAGTGGTCATTATGTGTGACGCTGATGTGGACGGTAGCCACATCGAAACCCTGATTCTAACCTTCTTCTTTAGATATATGCGTGAATTGATCGAAGCCGGTCATATCTATATCGCCACTCCGCCCTTGTATTTAGTTAAAAAGGGTAATAAAAAAGAATATGCATGGAACGACAAGCAACGCGATCAAATTCTTGAAAGTTTTGGCAGCGGGGCTTCTGTGCAACGCTACAAAGGTTTGGGGGAAATGAATGCCGAACAACTTTGGGAAACCACTATGAATCCGGCAAATCGAACCTTACGCCAAGTTACCATCGACAACCTGACCGAAGCCGATTATGTTTTTTCGATGCTGATGGGTGACGAGGTTCCGCCACGACGTGATTTTATCGAGAAAAATGCTATTTACGCTAAAATTGATGTTTAATTTGTAAATAATCACCTACTAACACGCCCATAGAGGCGTGTTTTTTTTGGGCGTTCCCTCTTTTTTTCGCGTAAGCGCAAAAAAAGAGGTCGGGCTTTCCGCTACAATCTTTAGCGTTGCTAAAGGATTTTCGCTTCTATCCCTAACGCAACCTAACTGACGACAAACCACTGAGGTTTTACAAACTTTTGTACCTTTGCCCCACCAATTTTTATTTTGCCGTGGCTCCAACTAAGAAAGTAGCATTCTATACCCTGGGTTGTAAACTGAACTTTTCAGAAACCTCTACTATTGCTCGTAGCTTTCAAGACGAAGGTTTTCGGCGTGTAGATTTTGACGAACATGCCGATATTTACGTTATCAATACCTGCTCAGTAACTGAAAATGCAGATCGACAGTTTAAGTCGATCGTACGTAAAGCTCAAAAAATAAATCCGCAGGCCTTTGTGGCGGCCATCGGTTGCTACGCCCAATTAAAACCGGAAGAATTAGCAGCCGTAGATGGGGTGGATCTGGTATTAGGAGCCAAAGAAAAATTTAAACTCACCGATTATATTCACGATTTACTGAATAATCCGGACCGCAACCAAATCGGTGGACAAATACATTCGTGTGATATCAGCGAAACCGATTTTTATGTGAGCGCCTATTCTATCGGTGACCGTACTCGTGCTTTTTTAAAAGTTCAGGATGGATGTGATTACAAGTGTACTTATTGTACCATACCGTTGGCGCGGGGCATTTCGCGTAGCGATACCCTGGAAAACGTTCTTAAAAATGCCCGGGAAATTGCGCAACAGGGTATTCGAGAAATTGTATTAACCGGGGTTAATATTGGGGATTATGGCAAAGGAGAAATGGGTAATAAACGACACCAACACACTTTTTTAGAACTCGTTCAAGCAATGGACCAGGTACCGGGTATTGAGCGATTGCGCATATCTTCGATCGAACCCAATCTTTTGAATAACTCCATCATCGAGTTTGTGGCCCAATCCAAAACCTTTGTGCCCCACTTTCATATCCCCTTACAATCGGGAAGTAATGCTATTCTAAAAAGAATGAAACGGCGTTATTTACGGGAACTCTATGTGGATCGAGTGGATCAAATTCGCCAATTAATGCCACATGCTTGCATTGGGGTGGATGTTATTGTGGGTTTTCCGGGAGAAACCGACGAGCATTTTTTAGAAACCTACCACTTTTTAAACGAGCTGGAGATCTCGTATTTGCACGTTTTTACTTATTCGGAAAGAGACCATACCGAAGCCGCTGAAATGCCTGGTGTAGTTCCCCCGGAAGTTCGCGCCAAAAGGAGTAAAATGTTACGAGGCTTGTCGGTTAAAAAACGGCGTGCCTTTTATGAATCTCAATTGGGAAGTTTCCGTACCGTACTCTTTGAAGGAGAAAACAAGCAAGGGTATATCCACGGTTTTACCGAAAACTATGTTAAAGTAAAAACCCCTTGGAATCCGGAACTTGTCAATACCCTACATCCTATCCAACTGACGCATATAGACGACGACGGTTTGGTACGATTTGACTGGGTTAGTGAACCTATAGTTGCCCACGAAACGAGATAAAATAAGCTGGGAAAACCCCGATGAAGCAATTTATTACGGAATGGTAATGAATTAGTCTTATTCGTTTAGATGGGGTAGATTAAAGGGAGTGATGATTAAATATTAATACCTACGGGTAATAAATCTTTGTATTTTCTTCGGTTTTTACGTACAAAAGAGGTGATTTCACGGCAAGTGGGAACCAAGCGTATGTTGCGTTCCTTAATGATGTTAAAAACTGCTTCCATAAAGGGCTCACTACAGCCTTTAAATTTGATATCCTCCGGGATGTCAATCTTAGTTAAGAATATTTTGCGTTCTTGAAGACTGTATTCTATACGTGCCATTTTCCCGTCTTTACACCATTCAAATTGTCTTAAAAATTCATTGTCCTTAATGTCCGTTTCAGAAATTACCATAGTCAAGTTAAATTTTATTTTTATATCGTTGAAGACACCCGGGGTGAGCATTTATTTTATTAAGGGAACGTTACCTGGTGGAAACAAGTAGAATAAATGCTTAATTTTGTGCAAAGTTACGCCTTTTTTAAAAACTCTGCAAGTTGAAGCCTACATCAGACCTTATACATGTGTATTTTATTCCGGGTATGGCAGCGGGTAAAGAAATATTTAAGTACATTTCGTTGCCTGAAGACCGGTTTAAGGTTCATATAATAGAATGGTTAATTCCCGAAAAAAAGGAAACTTTGGAACATTATGCGGCACGGATGGCGGCGTTGGTTCAGGAAGAACATCCCGTGTTAGTAGGAGTTTCTTTTGGTGGCGTAGTCGCTCAAGAAATGAGTCGTTATTTGAATCCCAGAAAAACAATCATTATTTCGAGTGTTAAATCCAAATACGAACTGCCTTGGCGATTACGTATTCTTCGAAAAACCCGCGCATATAAATTGGCTCCCACCCGAGTGATTGCCCAAACAACCGATTATAGAAAACTGGCTTTTAATGATTTCATGAGAAAGAAACTAAGTTTATACAACCAATACTTGCAGGTGAAAAATCCGAGATATTTGGAATGGGCTATCCAACAGATGGTTTGTTGGGATCGGAAAGAGATCGATGAGCAGGTAATTCACATTCATGGCGATCGCGATCCGGTATTTCCAATTCAGTATATCCAAAACAGTATTCCGGTGGCGGGCGCCACTCATGTATTAATTTTGAGCAAAGCGAAATGGCTCAATAAAAAATTACCCAAACTAATACTCTCCTAATATGCAGTTATACCCCATACGATTTACACCGATATTATTTGAAAAAGTCTGGGGAGGGCAACGGCTTCAGACATTATTACAAAAGCCTTCTTCCTCAGATAGGATAGGAGAAAGCTGGGAAATTTCGGGGGTGACCGATCAAGAGTCGCAGGTGAGTAACGGTATTTACCAAGGAATAAAGTTACCTGAATTAGTGGTTCAATTTCAAGAGCAATTGGTTGGAAAACGGGTATATGCTCAGTTTGGTAATCAATTTCCTTTGCTTTTTAAGTTTATTGATGCTCGCGAAGATTTGTCGGTTCAGTTACATCCTGACGATCAAGTAGCTTTTCAACGTCATCAAAGTTTCGGTAAAACCGAAATGTGGTATATTTTTCATGCCGATCCGGGGGCTGAACTTATACTGGGATTTAATCGGCCGATGGATCGGGAGCTTTTTAAGGAGTATTTGACTCGTAACCAGCTCAGTCAAATTTTACACCGTCAAAAAGTGCATGCCGGGGATGTATTTTACATTCCTCCAGGATGTGTACACGCTATAGGTGGTGGGATAGTTTTGGCCGAAGTTCAACAATCGTCGGATATTACCTACCGGGTGTACGATTGGGACCGACCCGATATCCATGGACAAATGAGAAAACTTCATACTGAGCTGGCATTGGATGTAATTGATTACCAGAATTCTAAAGAAAATAAAATCAATTATTCATCGGCAACTGTGAGCCAATTAGTTCAAAACCAGTATTTTGATACTTCTTTGTTACGTCTTCAAGGAAGTTTACAGCGAGATTTATCGTTGATAGATTCGTTTGTAGTTTATATGTGTGTGGACGGAGCAGGAAAAATACAACTGGGCGAAAGTTTTGAAGAGTTTCGGTTGGGAGACACGTTGTTAATTCCGGCAGCTGCCCAACAACTTACGCTTTATGCCGAGCAGGCTACTTTATTAGAAGTGTATGTACCCTAATAGGTAGGTCAGAGTTTTTTTCCCGAAAGGGAAAAATAAATGTAAATACCTACTTTAGATATCTATTGCGGTAGGGGTAGAAATAAAGAATGCTAGCTAGAAACAAATAGTTATCTTTGCAAAAAAAATAATTATGGCAAGTATACGAAATCTTAAAAAAGATATCAATTATGTATTGGGCGACATTATTGATGCAGCCTTAATCTGGGAACTTACTAATACCGATAAAGATACCCAACAATCTCAAGCTATTGTAGATTTGTGCATACAGTATTACGACGAGCTTATCAACAAGGTGAATCAAAAGAATGTAGAAAATAAAAAGCAACACTTCCGTGCCATCAATCAAGAGTTAGAGGCCAAAGCGCAAGAACTGATTGATAAGATTAATGCCTTGTAATCTCAGTCGAGGTTTTTTCTTTCGATAATATAATTTTCTAATTCCCGACCGTATTTGGATTGTTTAACCGGTTGGGTTAAGCTGTTGTATATGGTATCCAAGTAGTTGGTATGGGTGTCAAATATTTCGTACAATGCTAAATAGGGTGCTATTTCCAAAGCGCTGTTGTTGATAGCAAAATTTACGGTGCTCAAATATTTACTTTGGATTAAGGATTGATTTTTTCGATTAATTTCTAGTACTTTAGAAGCATTTTTGTTCATTTCAGCTTGGTACGTTTCTTTGATAAGTTCGAGGCGTTTATCTTGAAATCTTCGAGTTAACTCTTGGTATTCTACCCATTTGTCGTGGTTGACGGAGCCGGTTACCCGGGCATCTCTTTCAAAGTTTTTTAAGGTGGTTTCAATGGTTATATTTCCGGGTTCTAAAAACACCGCTAGGAAGTCATTGATAGGTGTATTTTCCGTTTTTTCTAAGTACAAATACACCATTTCTGGTTCCTCCAGATTCAACTGGAAGGTAAATTGATCCGTTCCGTTAAAGAGGACTGAATCTACCACTTGTGCCAGTGTATCTATATGCCTTTCTAAGTAAAGTTTTCCTTTTTTGAGCCCATCAATTTTTCCTTGAATCGTGGTATTGTAGTCAGTAGACTTGGAGGTAGAGGAATTACATCCGCCTATCAAAAATAGGGAGGTAAACAGTAAAAGAGCAATATATTTCACAGCAGTATTAAATTTAAGGATTCCATTCATAATAGGTCGGTGCGCCGGGTCCTACAGGCAAATTAAATACAAATATCCAAATATAAAATAAGAGTACCCAACCGATAAAAAACAACAAGCTATACGGAAGCATCATACTGATAATGGTTCCGATTCCGACGTTTCTGACGTATTTGGTAGCAAAAGCTAATATAAGTCCAAAATAGCTCATCATGGGAGTAATGATATTGGTGACTGAGTCACCTATGCGATAGGCAGCTTGGATCACTTCGGGGCTGTATCCGATGTACATAAGCATGGGCACAAAAATGGGTGCGGTTATGGCCCACTGTGCAGACGCGGAACCCAGCATCAGGTTTACAAATGCGGAAACAATGATAAAACCGATAAAAACTTCCGGGCCGGTAAATCCGATAAGAGTTAAAAACTCTGAGCCTTTGATAGCAAAAATTTGTCCTAGGTTACTCCAGCCAAAGAAGGCGACAAATTGGGCAGCAAAAAATACGATGACGATATAAAGTCCCAGGGTTGACATCGACTTGGCCATGCCGTCGATGATATCGTTAATCCCTTTCATAGAGCCAGACACGCGGCCGTACACGTAACCCGGTATTAGGAAAAACACAAATATCAGAGTCACCATACCTCGAAGGAATGGAGAATTTAAAACTTCACCAGTGGCCGGGTTTCTCAGTATTCCATTTTCCGGAATCACCGTGAGAGCAGCCAAAAGTCCCAAAATAACAACCGAAAGTGCGGTGTATTTAAGTCCTTTTTTCTCTTGTTCAGTGAGTGGCGACATTGTATTTTGTCCGGATAAATCTTCAGAAGCCACTGAAGGGTCGTATTTTTCAAGTTTGGGTTCCACTATTTTTAAAGTAACAAACGCACCAATAGCAGTAATTAAAAAGGTACTAACAGACATGAAATAGTAATTTACAGCAGCATGTACCTCATAATCTTGGTCGATTAAGCGAGCCGCTTCTTGAGTGAGACCGGCTAGAAGCGGGTCAATAGTTCCTATTAATAAATTAGCGCTATAACCACCTGAAACGCAAGCAAATGTGCAAGCTAATCCTGCGAGGGGGTGTCTACCCATCGAATAAAAGATATAGGCTCCCATGGGAATCAGTACCACATATCCCATTTCCGATGCCGTGTTTGATAAGATACACGCAAAACAAATTACGATAGTAACTAGATTTTTGGGAATAAGTAAAAACCTGATAAACGGATAAAATATCCAAATAAAAGGAAATAAAACCAACCGAATTGGGAAGAAAAGGACATTTATTAGGTGTAGTAAAAGATTGTGTTTTTTAAAAGGATATAGTTTAAAAGAAGGTCTTTTTTCAGCCGGTGAAAAAGAGACCGCTTTTAGTATCAAGAGACGTATAGCGGCACTAATCAAACCCGATCGCTCGGCCACGCCCACCCCAAGGAGGGCAACCAACACCACACCTAAAGGAGCAAAGCTGGTAAAATTACTTACCAAGTTGGTTACAATACGTCGAAAACCTTCGGCATTGAGTAAGTTAACCGGTTCGATAATTCCGTTTTCAGGTCGACCGGGGGTGTTTTCAGGACGTGGATCGATGGCAGACCACCCCAAGCTATCCGCAATTCCACTAAAAACAATCACCAAGAGTGCAAAAATGGCAAATAAGGTTACAGGGTGTGGCAATAAATTACCTAGCCATTCCACAAAATTTAAAAAACGGGTAAAAAGATTTTTTTTGGAAGAAGAAGTTGACGAAGAATTTTCTGACATCGATTATATTTTAGTTTAAAAAGATAAAACAATGCGCACAAGTTGAATATCTTGTACGCATTGCTTCGGCTAAAATATAATTTTTTTTTTAAAAACTATTTACTGTTTAAAAGAAACCACCGCTGTCTTGAGCTTCCCGGCTATCTCTTTGTTTACGAGCTAAGGCACGGTTGTTTACGCCACCAAAGCGATAGCTCAATCCCACTTGCCAAGTTTGGCTTTCCCAGTTAAACTCACCAGTCATCGGATAAGGGCGAGTGGTTTCAACATACGATTTTTGGGTGTTAAAAATGTCGTTGTAATTAAAACTGATAGTAGCTTTTCCTTGCATAACGTTGTATCGGACACCGGCATTGACAAAATAAAACTCGTCGTAATCAAACTGAATACTGCTTCCACCACTACGATAAAAACCAAATAATTGGAGTGTCAAGTCTTTCATTGGTTTAAAGCTGTTGTTTAAACGCAGTGTATAACCCGTATTGTCCACCTCTACCGATTCTGTGCCTGACAAGCCTTTGAGAGTTTGTGAGTACAGGTCAAAACTACCATTTAAATTCCACCAGGAAGTGGGTCGATAGGCGGCAGAAAATTCAAGCCCGTAGGCTGTATTATCTTCTAAGTTGTCATAGCTCAATATCAGTTTAGAAGAATCTAGTGGATCTACAGTTATAGATCGATTGATCTCGTCTTCAATGATTCGGTAGAATCCACCGGCAGTGATGCTTCCTTTACCCAGTTGCAGGGTATAATTTAATTCCATAGAGTTGGTAAACTGGGGTTTTAAGTTTTGATTACCAATAGAAGTTAATACCGGAGTACTAAATTCTCTAATGGGATTAATTTGACTTAAACCCGGACGGTCTACCCGGCGACTGTAGCTCAATACTACCGAACTTTTGTCATTGAGAGAATAGCTGACAAAGGCGGAAGGATAGAGGGTAAATAACTCATCTGTAAATGGAATTTCGGCGGTGCTTTCATTACTAAAGGCAGCATCTACATGATAGCTTTCAGCTCGAACTCCGGCTTGGTACGACCAAGAACCAATTTTATGTCCAAAAGTTACATATCCCGAATAGATATTCCGGTTGTAGAAAAAGTCAGAGTTTTTAATTAGTTCAGAAGTGGTGGTAAACAAATTGTCTGTATTTTGAATACGAGCTTCTAAACCTACTTCAATTTTGATGTTTTCATTTAATGGATTAACATAGTCTAAGTTGAGCGTGGTGTTTTCCCGGTTATTGGTTTGATATTCCAAATAACTGGGCAAAAATCCATCGGAGAACCAATAATCTACTTTTTCGTCGGCTTCATAATTGTTGTAATCGGCTTCGAGTGAAACTTCATGACCATCTTCATTAAATTTGTATTTATAAGCCAGATTATAGGCCGCACTGATATTGTCATTGTTAATAGTAGAATTTTGAAAAATGGTGGGGCCGTAGAAGTAATCGGTAATATTAGTAGCCCGTAATTTATAGTCGTAAAAGTTTTGGGTTGTATAAATAGACAAGGTGTTTTTGTCGTTAATGTAATAATCAGCTCCTACTTTAAGCAGGTGTGATTTACTGCTGTTAATCAAGTCAAATCGGTCGTAGGCCGAATCGTCAATACCTTCGGTAAAGGGGTTGTCCTCGGAGATAAAAGTACCGTTGTTAAAATTTTCTCCTATATAGTTACCGTAATTGGTGTAAAAATTGAATTTTCCGGTCCGATAATTCAAGTTTAACGAGCTGTTAAATCGAGCGTATTCACCACTAGTTAGATTGACACTAAGATCACCGTTTAGGCCGTCGTTAGTATTTTTATGCAAAATAATATTAATAATACCACTCATTCCTTCGGGGTTATATTTAGCGGAAGGGTTGGTAATGAGTTCGATTTGTTTAATAGAAGTTGAAGGGATTTGTTTTAATAATTGAGCTGCATCGATATTGACGGGTTTTCCGTCGATAAGTATTTTTACGTTTGGATTGCCGCGCAAAGCGATATTACCATCTTGATCAACATTAACCGAAGGTATGTTGTTCATAATTTCGCTAGCCGTAGCTCCTGCTGTAGTTAAATCTTTACCCACAGTTACTACCCGACGGTCAATTCGTTGGCTAATGGTAGATTGCTCAGCAACAATCACTACTTCATCTAAAGCGGCAATATCTTCTTCCAATTCGATACGACCTAAATCTACCGATTGGTTACTGCTTTGTATGTCTAATTCTTGTGAATAGGTTTTAAATCCGATGTATTGAATTTTAACAAAAACCTTTCCGGTAGGTAATTGTCCAATGTTAAAATTACCCATATCGTCGGTGATACCACCGGTCAAAACTTTGCCTTCTTCATTTTCGACGGTGATGGTTACGTAGGGTAATGGTTCTTGGAGTGTTTTGTCGATTACTTGACCGTAAATTCCGGCTAAGATGGTTTGATGTGAGGCACTGCTTTTATCTGATGAAATTTGTGAAAAACCAGAGAAACAGGTCCATAAAAAGCAAATAATAGCAATTGATTTGAGTTGTTTCATTTTTTGATTGATTTTGATGAATAATGTTATATAAGGTACTTGGTTATACATAATAATTTATTCCGCTGAGTCATTTTTTATCACTTTATCTATAAGACAAACTTTTGTTTTAAATGTTACATGGAATTTTAGTTTTTTCAAATAAGCCCGAGTAATTTACTCGGGCTTAATGCATTACGAAAAAAATTAACACTAACCATCAAAGAAAATTAAAACCGTAATGCGATGAAAAATTATTTTCTATATAAAAGACGAGCATATCTTCTAAATGTTACATTCAATAGTTTTTTTAACTTTACTTTATGAAAACATTAGTTTTAGGGGCTAGTTTAGACCCTCAGAGATATGCTTATTTGGCATTAGAACGATTAACCGCAGCACAAATTCCAGTAGTGGCTATTGGCAAACGAGAAGGTGAGTTAGTTGGAGTACAGATAACCACCCAAAAGGTTTTTTGGGAGGATATACATACAGTTACCCTCTACTTAAATCCTTTTAATCAGCGGGAATATTACGATTATATCCTAACGCTTCGACCTAAGCGAGTCATTTTTAATCCGGGTACTGAAAACCCGGAATTGTATCGATTATTGGATCAGGCAGGTATAGCGTATGTTGAGGCGTGTACTTTAGTTTTACTTTCTCTTAATCAATATCACCAAGCCTAAGAACGATAGTAGCCCGTTTAAAATCAAGATAAAAAAGCCGAATTCGAAACCGAACCATTTGAGGCTATTAACACTGATTATATACGACAAGATAGGTGATAATACAGCGACCAGTGGTACCCAGCGATCTTTGATTTGCCATTTAGTAAACAAACCAAAAGCGTATAGCCCTAACAAGGGTCCGTAGGTATACCCTGCAAAAACAAACAATCTCTCGATGACTGAAGCGTCGTCTATCAAGTATTTAAAACCCACCATAATGGCGATAAAAAGTAAGGAAAAACTAATATGAACTCGTTTGCGGATTTTAATTTGTTGGTCGGGATTGTATTTTTTTTCCAAATCCAGTATATCAATACAGAAAGAAGTGGTCAGCGCAGTCAAGGCTCCATCGGCACTAGAGTAAGCTGCTGCGATAAGTCCTAAAATAAAAATAACTGCCAATCCGTATCCCAATTCTGATTCCGTGGCAATGGTCGGGAATAATAAATCTCCTCGTGCATCAATTTGATGGATTCCGGCATAGTCTGTTAATAATAGACCCAGTACCAAAAACATAAGATTGGCTATCACCAAAATCACCGTAAACCACATCATATTTTTTTGAGCGTCTTTGAGGTTTTTACAGCTCAAGTTTTTTTGCATCATATCCTGATCCAAACCGGTCATAACAATAGTGATAAAAGCACCACTGATAAACTGTTTCCAAAAGTATTGGGAACTTTTAAAATCATCAAAAAAGAAAATTTGAGAGAGCTCACTTCTACTTACATAATCTATCAGTTCTCCTCCTTGAATGCCTAACGAATCAGAAAGTAAATAAATAGCAATGCCTATGGCGCTTAGCATAAATAAGGTTTGTAAGGTATCGGTCCAGATGATCGTTTTAATTCCACTTTTGAAAGTGTATAACCAAATCAAAGCGATGGTAATGGACACGGTAATCCAAAAAGGTATATTTAAACTGTCAAAAACCAAGGCCTGTAACACTATAGCCACTAGGTAGAGTCTAAAGCTGGCTCCAATTGTGCGGGATAAAAGAAAAAAAGTAGCTCCTGTTTTGTAGGAAAAGGTACCAAATCGTTGCTCTAAATAGGTGTATATGGTGGTTAAATTTAACCTATAATAAAGTGGTAGGAGTATATAAGCGATAACAATATAGCCGAGTATATAACCCAAAACTACTTGATAATAACCAAACTTGGAACTTTCTACCCATCCGGGAACAGAAATAAAAGTGACTCCTGATAGTGAGGCTCCAATCATACCAAACGCCACTACATACCACGGAGATTGGCGGTTGGCTCTAAAAAATTCTGCGTTACTTCCTTCTTTGTGTGTCAACCAAGAAATTACTATTAATACCGAAAAATAGGCCAATATGAGTAGTAGTATATGTATGGGTTGCATAGAATGAAGTTTGTTTAAGGGAAAAGGTATTTTTTTGGTAAATATACACAGACCCGTCGAAAAATAGCCATCGATTTTTGTAATCCTAACGTCTGCTTTTTCTTTTAAGAAAAGTATTGTTAGATTAAAGAGGCAAATGGGCACTAAATTTTTAATTTTACAAAATTAAATCACCCCTTTTTCTATGGAGTATTCATCTACACTTTTGGAAGCCGCAGTAAATGAGATTTCCCAATTGCCCGGTATTGGTAAACGTACGGCACTGCGATTGGCCTTGCATTTATTAAAGCAGCCCGAAAGTCAAACCCGACAGCTTTCAGAGATACTGGTACGGTTAAGAAGTCAAGTCAAATTTTGCAAAAACTGCCACAATATATCCGATGCTGAGGTTTGTGAAATATGTAGCAACCCCTATCGGAATACGGCCCTTATTTGTGTAGTGGAAGATATTCGCGATGTCATGGCAATTGAAAACACGGGTCAGTACCGGGGAGTATACCACGTGTTGGGAGGCAAAATTTCACCGGTAGATGGGATAGGTCCTGGTGATTTAACCATTCATTCACTAGTTGAAAAAGTAAAATCGGGGACAGTCGAAGAACTTATTTTTGCTTTGAGTTCTACGATGGAAGGGGATACTACCAACTTTTATATTTTTAAACAAGTTGAAAATTATCCGATCTTAACCACCACCATTGCTCGAGGGATCGCTGTAGGTGACGAGCTCCAATACGCAGACGAGGTAACCTTAGGAAGAAGTATTTTACATCGAGTGCCTTTTGAAAATTCTTTAAAAGGATAGGAGTATGAAGCGAATCATTCGTTTTGTTTTAAATAAAATTCCCCGTCAATTCTTGATTCGTTTGAGTTATTGGATACGGCCGCTATTGGTGTTTTTTTATCGCGGTGATCGTTACCATGACCCCATAGATGGTAGAAGTTATAGAACTTTTTTGCCGTACGGCTACCAACAACAACGACCCAACGTCCTCGCACCCGGTACCCTTTCTTTAGAACGACACCGTTTGTTGTGGTTGTATTTACAAAACGAAACCGATTTTTTTAGTCGACCGCGACGGGTGTTGCACTTTGCTCCCGAACAAGCTTTTTATAAAAGATTTAAAAAATTAGCCCACCTCGATTATACCACCACCGATTTAAATTCACCATTAGCCGATGTCAAAGCAGACATCTGCAATCTTCCCTTTGAAGATGCTAGCTTTGATTTTATATTTTGTAATCATGTTTTAGAACACATCCCAGACGATCTACAGGCCATGCGCGAATTGTATCGTATTTTAAGGCCCGGGGGCATGGGCATTTTTCAAATTCCGCAAGATTTAAATAGGGAAATTACCTTTGAGGACCCAACCATTACCGATCCTAAAAAACGCGCTGAGATATTTGGGCAATACGACCATGTACGCATTTATGGTAGCGATTATTTTGACAAGTTGCGTTCGGTAGGGTTTCAAGTGGAAGAAGTGGATTATACGTCTCAATTTACACCCGCTGAAATAGAACGATATCGACTGGTTCCCGGAGAGATTATACCGGTATGTACCAAATAAAAAAAGACCGCTTTTAAGCGGTCTTTTTTGGTATAAGGATAAGAGTTTTTTGTTTTAGAAAGGTAAGTGGTATAAAACACCTACGTGGATTCCTCCAAAGATTCTTTTGGTGGGTTTGTAATCTAAATCTCCATCGCTGTTAAAGTGAGCTCCTAGAGTGGTAATGGAGAGTTCGTCGTTTAAATCATTTGAGTAATCTTTAGTCACATCGGTAAATCCGTATCCAAAGCGTAAGCCGGCCGTTACGGTTAAGAAGTCTGATACAGGTATATCCATACCGGCTCCTAGAACTAAAGCCACATTGGTTTTATTAAAAGAATCTTTTACATCGGTTGTTTCTAATGGAATATTTACTCCGCCAAATGAGAAAGCTAAATCCTCATCTTTCGCACCGGTTAAGAAGCTAAACTGAGGACCAATTTCAAAATAGAAACCTTTTCCACCTCCGTAGTGAAATAATACCGGAATGTCAACATAGCTTAATTTGGTTTTTACTTCCCAACCAAAGCCCTCTTCGTTGGTTTCGTATTTTTGGTTGTGACCAGAATATAAAATACCTAGTTCGATACCCATTTTTTCATTGAAAAAATATTGGGTTTTTAAACCAAAAGCCCCACCAAATGTAGTAGCATAGTCGATAGCTTCTCCTTGATCAGAAATATTTTTATTAAGTAACCAGGTTGAGTTTACACCTCCACCTAAACCTACTTTAAACTGTTGTGCTTCGGCAGTGAAAGCAACTGTAACCAAAGCCATAGTAAGTAAAAGTTTTCTCATAATAAAGTTTTTTGTTAAAATTATAACTGCGAAAGTAACATTTTATCTGAACCTACCAAACTTTGTAAATAATTAAATTCCCTAAGAATTTACATCATAGCATAAAAACAAATTTTATATTTGCCGTTTTACCGTTCCAGTATGAGTTGGTTAATTTTAGTTATCGCAGGGCTGTTTGAAGTGGGATTTGCTTTTTGTTTAGGCAAAGCCAAAGAAACTTCGGGAAATGAGATGTACGGCTGGTACTTCGGCTTTATAGTTGCCTTGGCGATCAGTATGGTACTCTTAGTAAAAGCTACCCAAAATCTACCTATCGGTACCGCTTATGCGGTGTGGACTGGTATTGGAGCTATCGGTACCGTATTAATAGGCATTTTTGTATTTAAAGAACCGGCTACTTTTTGGAGGGTGTTTTTTATCAGCACGTTAATTGCCTCCATCATAGGACTAAAAGCGGTTTCGTAAGCACCTTATATTTGTTTAGATTATTCATACATTGATGAAATATTTCTGGTTATTTACAATTCTCTGGTATAGCACGTTTGTGACCGCTCAAGAAAGCGAACGTAAACCCATTTCGCTAGAAGCGCATTATTTTACGGGGAATATCATGGAACATAACCCATCGATTGCTCATTTAATTACCTCCCATCCCGAGGGATTTTTTCTGCAATACAACCGCAAAACCTATGGGTTTAATGCTTGGGAACAGCGATATAATTATCCCGATTGGGGATTTACTATGATTTTCCAAAACATGCACAACCCCCACTTAGGTCGGTTGTATTCCTTATATGGACACCATAGCTGGTATTTTTTTAAGAGACACCTACGCCTTTCGGTTGGTCAAGGAATCGCCTTTGCTTCGAAACCTTACCATCCCGATCTCAATTACCAAAACAATGTTTATGGCTCTCATTTTTTAAGTACTACCTATTTACAAGGTGGCTTTGTCAAAGAAAATATTTGGCAAGGATTGGGGGTTTTTGCCGGATTTTCGATCATACATTACTCCAACGGCAATATTAAAGCACCCAATACCAGTACCAATACCTTAGGTTTTACTCTAGGGGCTCATTATCTCCTAGACCATGAAAATTTCCCCGACTATATCTATACAGAGGAACAAGAAAAACACACCGAGCCCGTTCGATTTAACGCTGTTTTTAGAGGTGGAGTAAACGAGAGTGATGTGGTTCAGTTGGGTAGCAAACCGTTTTATATTTTTGGCGTTTCTGCCGATAAAGTGTTGTCTAGAAAAAGTAAAATAGAAGCTGGGGTAGAAGTGTTTTTTTCTACCTTTTTAAAAGACTATATTGAATACAGAGCCATTGCATATCCGGAAGATAATAGTTCGGGAGATGAAGATTGGAAGCGAGCCGGCGTATTTTTAGGATATGAAATGAGATTTGATAAAAATGCTGCTTTTGTAAACTTAGGCTACTATTTTTATTATCCTTATGATTTTGAAGGGCAGTTATATAACCGTCTGGGGCTTAAAAGATATTTTGGAAGCCAAGAAAAAATTTACGGCTTAGTAAATGTTCGGGCTCATGCTGCGAAAGCGGAAGCACTTGAATTTGGTATTGGTTATCGATTATGATGAAAAAATATTTATATTTACTTCTAATTGTAATTGTCGGATGTGAATCTACCGATGCTTGGGATTGTCTAAAAAAAGAAGGTGCCCAAATTCGGGAAGAAATTATTCTCCCTGAGTTTACCAAAATACGAAATGGTAAGGGCATCCAATTAGTCATTGACCAAGGTGATGTACAACAAGTAGTTTTAGAAACCGGCGAAAACTTGCGGGACGATATTCAATTAGAAGTGATAGATGGGGTTTTACAAGTGGAGTCGTTGATTAGTTGTAATTTTGTTCGTCCCTACCAAGTTACTACTGTGTATGTAACCGCACCCAATCTTACCGAAATCGTCAATAATTCGCCCTACACGGTTAGTAGTCAAGGGCGATTAAAGTACACTTCCTTGGCTTTAATCTCCGAAAATGCAGTAGATAAGGATAACGAATACACCAACGGTGATTTCCAATTGGAGTTGGAAGTGGAAGAGCTTCGAGTGGTAGCTAATTCTATTTCTAACTTTTTTTTACAAGGTACAGCCACGTCTGCACATATCGGTTTGTACAGTGGGGATAGCCGTTTTGAAGGGCAACATTTGGAAGTTAAAAATTTAACTATTTACCAGCGGAGTTCCAACAAAATGAAGGTTCGACCTATTGAATCCATTCAAGGAGAAATTCGAGGAATCGGTGATGTGATTGCCTATCACCAGCCGCCTATAGTGGAGGTGATCGAATATTATACCGGTCAGTTGATTTTTAAGTAGTAGTTAGTTCCCTAAAAATGGTTTCCAGTGTTTTTTGCTTGCGATTCAGGTGAATCATTTTAAGTTGGTGGGTAGTAACAAACTCAAATACTTCCGAGCGCATATCTTCGGGGGTATCAAAGATAAGTTCGAAACTAGTGGGGGTGGTTTGTATAAGCTTAGATAGTTTGGGAATGGAATTAAAAAGTTGTTTATCCACTGGGCTATCAAAAACAACTTCAATGAGCTGTTGTTGGTTTTGGATCAACTCACTTAATTTATGATCGGCTACTATTTTTCCTTGGTTGATTATAATGACTCGGTCACAAATAGCTTCTACTTCCTGCATGATATGGGTAGATAAAAAAACCGTTTTGTCTTTACCTGATTTCTTGATGAGATCTCTAATTTCTATAATTTGATTGGGGTCCAAACCGGTAGTGGGTTCGTCTAGGATAAGTACTTCCGGATTGTGAAGCAGCGCACAGGCCAGTCCTACCCGTTGTCGATACCCTTTAGATAATTGCCCAATTTTTTTATGGGCTTCCGGACTCAGTCCGGTTTCAAGTATAACTTCCTCGACCCGGGTTTTCGGAATTTTATAAATAGCAGCGTGAAACCGCAAGTATTCCCGGATGTACATCTCCAGATACAACGGATTGTGTTCGGGTAAGTAGCCGACGCTTTTTTGCACTTGTACAGCTTGGTCTTGAATCGAAAATCCATTGACTTTGGCGTGTCCCGAAGTGGGCTCTAAATAAGTAGTCAAAATTTTCATCAAGGTCGATTTTCCGGCTCCATTAGGGCCTAAAAAACCAACGATTTCATTTTTATCAATCGAAAAGCTGACCTCGTCTAAGGCTTTTTGGGAACCGTATACTTTTGATATATGTTGGACTTCTATAGACATGCATATTATTTTTTGTAAAAATACAAATTTTGAAACAGGCTACAGAATAAACGTTAGGGGGCGATTGTTCGTATAATTCGCCATATTCCAAAAGGAGTATGTATTGTAATCGGGTTGTCTACAGGGGTAAGTCCACCAATCCCTATTGGTATTTATAGTTTCAAGTGCTTCAGATGATTAGTAGTCGGTTCGGGCATAAATGTCTTGGGGAGTCAGGGAGATGGGGTGGGCATTATACCAGTCGGCGAAAGCCTCAAATTTATCCTTATTTTGTTCGTACCACACATAGAAATTATCATAATCCCCCTCAGAAATCAACCAATAGTTGTAAGCCTCCATATGACCGGCTTCTTGCAGTTTTTTTTGAAAGTCGATGAGACTATGCGAATAGCTTTCATAATATACATCTTTGCTAAACCATTCTACAACAAAATTTTGACGGGCTTGATGGATGGTTTCTAAATTGATATCCGTTACAAAATTTAAGGCAGATACAGCAAAACAACTGGCGAAGGTCCCCTCAAAGGGAAATAAAGTTTGATTTAAATTATCCAGTTCTTCCTGAGAATTGATAACCAAATTAAACCCATTTTCTGTCAGATTAAATTCTCCCGAACTTTCTGTAGAAGGAGTGTAGGAGTTGAGGTAATTTTGATACATTAATTGACTTATTTCATAGGTGCGGTCGGTGTTTGGTTCTAATAACATAAAGAGTTCTCCGTAAATCAAACTCCATATCATTTCGTTGCTCGATGCAAATATTTTTGCCAGCCAATAATAGTTGGAGGGAAATTCAGGTTCGGCTTTGATTCCTTGTTCCCAAAAACTTATGGCTTGATTGTAATTTTCAAATACATAATGAATTTGTCCGGACTCTAAATACAACCTACCGGAATGAGGAAATTTTTCTAAACCTTGGGCATAAGCCGCTAAGGCCATTTCTGGAATGCCTGAATAACTATAGGAGTTACCAAGCATTTGAAATATCTGATCATTCGCATCAGGATGGTCAATAATTCCGGTTAAAATTTGAATAACTGTTTGGAAATCTTTTTGGAGATAGTAGGCATAGGCAATTTCGTAGGGATACAACATGCTTTCCGGATCTAATTTTTGAGCTTCCTCCAACAATTTAATCGATTCATTTATTTGTCCATTATCCATTAATTGAATGGCTTCTGTTCCTAATTTAAAGGCCTTTTCTTGATCTGTCTGTGCATAGGTAAACCCAAAAATCATGGTAAATACAACAGAACATGCTATGTAAAATAAGCGCATAATAAGTAATTGGATTGGTTTCTCTGATGAATAAAATTAAGAGAAGCTTTTAATAAAACAAAAATATCGCTTGGTTTTTGTTAATTTCTTTACAAGGAATGCTTGTTTTTTATAAAAAGACTATCCCATTCCTTTTTAAGTTGGACTGTTTCCTGGATTTTTTCGTTGGGGATATCGACAGAAAGAACATAATGAGCTATTTTCCAACTTTGTGTATCAGCATCATAAACAGCTATACCGCTTCCTCTACAAATACCCATTTGCGTTTGGAGTAGTTCATCAAACCAGGCTATTTTTTGATCGGTATGCCGGTATATATTTCGCTGAAAAGCAACAAAAGTCCATGCTTTGCCTCGGTCAAAGTGGGGTTTGGCATAGGCCATAAATTCAGTTTTATTCCAGATTTCTGTCGCTTCGGTGCCTATAAAGACAGCCTCATCAGTCATTAAATCAAAATAGCTGTTGAAATCAGCTGCTGAGGCGGCTTGATGCCATTGGTCTAGTAATATATTGACTGAGTTTTCAACCGAAATCAGTTGTTTTTCTGAGGCAGGTGATTGACAAGCCCAGATGCTAATTGCCAGCAGAAATACTATCGCGAATTGAGTGGTTTTTGATAGAGACATCGGTTTGAGTGATTTGGTCGATTTTAAGTTTTTCAAATCGCACGTTTATTTGGTTGACCAATTGGTTATAAGCGGTGATCAGTTCTTCCCAATTTTTTTGAGTAACCGATTGGTTTTGTTGGCGTAAGGCTTGTTGAAGGAGTTTGATTCGGGTATTGAGTACACGGGTTCGAGAGCGAATCACGTTGTTATTAACAATCTCGGGAATGTTTTTGGATAACGAATCGGCCGTGGCGACCATTCTTTCCACGATGGCGTATTCACCATGTAAATTTTGAGGATTTATTTGCCGTAAATCGTTTTCAAATTCTTTATAAAATTTCCAAGAAGCCGTAGTTTCTTCCGATTCGGGGGAGAGTTTGGTTAAGGGAATTACGTTCGACTCCGGGAGTTGTTCTTGTTGAGTTTCAGAGAACGGTTCGGAAGAATTTTGCTTACAAGCGGTTAAAGAAATACAAAGAAAAAAAATAACGAGACTGTTTAAGTATTTGAATAGTAGGTTTTTCATGGGAATTAAAACAGCAGTAAAAGTACAAAATTTTCATCTCGGACAAAATAATTTTTGGTTCTCAATCAGTTAGTTGACTGCAGATGAAGCTTGGGGTAAAATATAGCTGACTACCCCCACAAAATGCAAGGCACTACCTCCCAAGACAAACAAATGCCATATCGCATGGTTATACGGAATCCGGGGGCGGGCATAAAAATAGGTGCCAATGGTATATAACAATCCACCGATCCCTAAAAAAAGAAGAGCTTCGGTAGTGAGTGTTTCCAGCATGGGTTTTAGTGCAATAATGATTACCCATCCCATAAGTAAATAAAGTAGTAATGAGATTTTTTTATAACGCCTTAACGGCGAAAGTTTATAAATAAAGCCCAATACCGCCAATCCCCAAATGATTCCAAAAATAGTCCATCCCCAAGCACCTCCTAATCCAGAAAGTACAACCGGGGTATAAGTACCGGCAATTAAAAGATAAATACTTAAGTGATCTATTTTGCGCCAATGGTATTTGAGTCGGGGATTGTATTGTGCATGGTAAAACGTAGAGGCTAGGTATTGTAAAAGCAGGGTAGTTCCAAACACTCCTGCACTTATTATTTCTATACTAGAACCGTATTTAGAAGCTACACTTAATAGAACAAACAGTGCAGCCACCGAGAGTAGCGCCCCTATACCGTGGGTAAGGGTGTTCCAAACTTCTTCATTTTTAAAATCTAAAGAAAGCATTTTCATCGTTTTACAAAACTACTACTTTATGAATTATAGTTATACTAATTAACTCTTAAAATCCACAGTTAATCTTTCGATAGATTCTGTATCTTTATGCCCCAAAAAATTCTACTGGCATGAAACCCCAAATTCTCATTATTGGTGCGTGTGGTCAAATAGGCACCGAACTTACTACGGCACTTCGCAATAAATACGGTAACCAACAAGTAGTGGCTAGCGATATTCGTGAAGGAGATGCCGATATGATGGCTTCTGGGCCTTTTGAAATATTAGATGCTACTGATTTTCATTCGTTAGAAACACTGATTGAACGGTATCAAATAACGGATGTGTATCTGATGGCAGCCATGCTTTCGGCTACAGCCGAAAAATATCCTGAAAAGGGATGGCATCTAAATATGACCTCGTTGTTTCATGTGTTAAATTTGGCGAAAGCCGAAAAAATAAAAAAAGTATTTTGGCCTTCCAGTATTGCGGTGTTTGGACCTACCACTCCTAAAAAAATGACGCCTCAATATACTGTTATGGAGCCCTCAACGGTTTATGGTATCAGCAAGCAAACTGGCGAACGTTGGTGTGAATATTACCACCAACGGTACGGCGTAGATGTGCGAAGTATTCGCTATCCAGGGATTATCAGTTGGAAAACATTACCCGGTGGAGGTACTACCGATTATGCCATTGATATCTACCACCAAGCACTAAAGCAGGGCTCGTACGAATGTTTTTTAAAAGCGGGTACTTATTTGCCCATGATCTACATGGACGATGCTATTCAAGCTACTATTGACATGATGGAGGCTCCTGCTGAGCAGGTATTAATCCGTTCGTCGTATAATTTAGCGGCTATAAGTTTTGATCCTGCAGAAATTGCACGTAGTATTCAGGAATTCCTTCCCAATTTTACAATTAGTTATCAACCTGATTTTAGACAAGCCATTGCAGATAGTTGGCCTCAAAGTATAGACGACAGCCCCGCTCGAGAACATTGGGGATGGAGCCATAGTTATGATTTAGCAGCCATCACCCGAGAGATGATTCAACAATTGACGCCGATTTATAAAAACCACTCATGACACCTATCCAACAAGCGGCCGAAAGGTTGCGTACCGCCGAGCAGTTAAAAACAGCTTGTGCACCCATCCGTAGTTTGATTGGGGATACTTCGGTGGAAGATGCTTATGGAGTACAGTTCATCAATACCCATCATCGGGTACAGCAAGGGGCACGTATTGTGGGAAAAAAAATCGGATTGACCTCGAAGAAAGTACAGGCTCAATTGGGGGTTGACCAACCCGATTTTGGGGTGTTGTTTGACGATATGCAAATAGTCAACGGGGGCACATTAACTTTTTCAGCCCTGATGCAACCCAAAGCGGAAGCTGAAATCGCTTTTGTTTTGAAAAAAAGTTTGCCTCAGGTCGATTGTACTCTTGAAGAAGTAGCGGCTGCCATAGATTATGCTGTAGCTGCTATTGAAATAGTGGGGAGTCGGATAGCGGATTGGGATATCAAAATTACTGATACCATTGCAGACAATGCTTCTGCTAGTCATTTTGTATTGGGCACTGTTCAAAAATCTATAGAAACTATCGATTTGATAGCCTGTGAAATGCAGTTATTCCACAACGGGGTATTGGCCTCTGAAGGCTCCGGCGCGGCTTGTTTGGGATCGCCTTTGATTGCTACCCATTGGCTAGCCCAAAAAATGGCTCGATTAAATTTGCCTTTAGATGCGGGAGACATTATACTCTCGGGGGCTTTAGGTCCGATGGTACAATTAAAGCCTGGTGATCGCCTCTTGGCTACGGTCGAAGGATTGGGGGAGGTAGGGGTTTTTATATCAGGATAACCTAATAGTTTTTTTCTGTTTATTTATTAACTTCTTTTTTATTGTTTTTTATAGGTGTTAATGAATCTTCGATTTTCTTTGCTTGTCCAAAGAAAACGAACCAAAAGAAAGGACCCTTTTTAGGTATAAATTTTTCGTCTGATTTTCATCAGACCAAAACCGTCCGCAAACTCTGCACCGCGTGCCGCGGATGAATCTCAAAGCTGCGCTTTGATTTGGGTCGTTTCCCCTCTATCAAGAGGGGAGGGTTTTTACGAATGCAGTGAGTAAAAATCAGGGGTGTGTTTTTTGTATAATTCCCCCCAATGTTAGGACAGAAATAATTAAAAATTAAATGATATGATGATGTTGAAAGAGGGGGGTCTGGGGGGAGACTCATATCAAAATTATCATCGGAAAATGCAATTTGATATAATCTGAGAAAATGGCTTTTTAACTCAATACTTATCATTCTATTTATTTTTATATTAAAGTTTATATTAAAATTATAGTACAATCTCCACAAAGCCAAAGTTTACTTCGTAGGTATAATAATAAGTTGTTTTATTAGCATCATAGCCGATAGGTGCCAGTAGTTCTTTTCGCATATATCCCAAATAATTATAGACAGATCGCTCGGACAAGTTTATTTTTTGGGCCAATTCTTCGGGGCGGCCGGTTTTTTGCTCCTTAATCAGTTGGTGGATTTTGTGTAAAACATGTGCTTTCATTCGCTGGGTTTTAATCCGTTTTTAAAAGAGTGGATCAGTGAAACACAAAGCTATAGAGGTAGAAAATGATTTGTTTACGGGTTTCCGTAAAAACCAAAAAATAAAAGGCACAAATTAAATTTTGTGCCTTTTTCATCAAACTTAACCCCAAACTAAATTATTAAACCTGAGCACAAAACTAAGTGACGTATTTTAGTATTTGTTACGGGTTTCCGTAAAATGGGAAAATAAATTTTAAAAAGAAGATTTTAGGAATTGTAACAGTTTTAATTACAGTGTATTAATATGTGTTTTTAATTTTTAAAAATTACTAAATTAGTAGAAATTTACCACTTTATATGATACCACTATCTTTGGTAATCGCGATCAGTTGAGTTACATTTTTGGCCATGAATTGTTCCTTGAGTCGGCTGATGTTTTTTTCGATACTACTCAAACTATTGGGGCTGATGTTTTGACTGTGAAATTGACTTCTGATTTCCTCCTGACTATAACCGTTAGATAACAATTTGAGAAGAAGTATATCGTAATCGGTGATTTCTGTTATTGATCTAGTACTCTGTGCTTGACTTACTTGTGGAGATAAGTACAGTTGGTTTTGAAAGACCAATCCAATAGCTTCTTTAAGTTCTTGGATGCCCTTTCTTCCTTTGCAAACATAAGCATCAAGCCCTTTTTGTAACAAAATTCTTACACGCTGAATACGGTCTTCCACCGAAAACATAATCACTTTTGTTCCTGGGAATTCTTCTTTGATTTTTTCGACTAACTCCTCTCCCGATTGAAACTTCTGGTTGCGGTGATCACTTTTAAATGATAAGTCAGTAATAACTAATTGATAAGGTTTATTCTCTTTTTGAGCTTGTTTGAGTTTTAAATAGACATCATCACAATAAGTCTCCTGGGTGATTTGTTGGATACCCATTTCTTTTAATTGGGCTAAAACACCTTTATTAACACTGTCTAAATCATCTACTATAATTGCCTTTTCAAATATCATAATATAATTTCTGCTTTAAATCCTCTTCCTTTTGATGATTCAAAATTAAATTGTCCTCCTACACTTTCAATACGGGTTTCCGCATTTTGAAGTCCGTTTTTTGTAAATATCTCATTGCCAATTCCGTTGTCTGTATATTTTATAAATATTTTATTCTTTTCTATTGAAAATAAAATAACTACTAGGCTGGCTTGGCTATGTTTTTTCATATTGGTCATCAACTCTTGCAAAACGCGATAGAGAGCAATTTTTTTGAAGCTGGACACTTTGTTCCAAGGGATGGTATGTTTATTTCGAGTAATTACGTTGACTTTTTCATTTTTATACGTTAATAGCAAATCATTCAGCCGACTTTCAAAATCTATCTCAACATCAATAGCACTGATTTCTTTAGAAATATCCCGAGTTTTATCATAGATATGTTCTATATCATCCAGTACTTCGGTGGGGCTGGCTTGATGTTGGATTTTATTCATGACTCGAAATAAGTCGTTGGCAACCTCATCGTGAATTTTAATGGATATGCGATTTTCGGTTTGTTCTATTTTTTTTCTCGTGTTTCTACGATAATTGGCAACTAGCAAGTAAATGATCAAACTAGCCACTATGGAAAGCAAGGCGAAAAGTAATTGAAACAACTGTTTGCGTGACTTTTCTTTTTGTTGTTGTAATTGAGCTTGGTAGGTTTTGAGTTGCTCCTTGTTAAAATCGTATTTGATGGCGGCAAACTTATTTTGTTGTTGTAAGTAGCTAATTTCCAGGCTATCAGTAATTTTTTTGTAATGGGAAAAATAGGGGTCGTTGCTAAGTTGTGAAAAAAATCCTAGGGCATTCTTAAGATAAGCAGGACTATTGATCAGTTGTGCCGTTTGAAAGGCTTGGTCTGCATAAAAAGCTGCTTGTTGGAGTTGATTTTGTTCTAAATAATAGGAGGCTAAGTTTTTGTAACTGGCATAAATGCCTTTGTGATCGTTGTATTTTTTTCTTATTTCTAAGGCCTCAAGCATAGAAGTCAGTGCCTGAATGTCTCCTAATTTATAATGTACAAACGAAAGGTTATCCAAAACTCGGGCAAGTTCAGTGGAGTCTTGCAATTGCCGGGAAATGGAATAAGCTCGCTGTAAATAGGTCTCTGCTTGTTGCCATTGATTTTGTTCTTTGTAAATATTACCAATATTGTTGAGTATAATAAAACTGTCTCGAGCTTTAGTGGTATAGGAAAGCGCACGGTTGTAATACTTGATGGCCCAATCTGCATTGTTGAGTTGCCGGTAGATTTTACCCAATTGGTTATAGCATCCGGCTTGTAAAGAGTCCCCTAGATTTTTATTTTCTATGAGTTCTATAGCTTGGGTGATTGCTGATTCACTTTCGTAATACATCCCCAAATCATAATGGATAATAGCCAACACCCTCAAGTCGTGTACTGCAGCTGCAAATTGTTGTTGTTGAAGATTATTTTCTTTTGAGTTTTCAAAAAACCAATAAGCATCGATAATGTCTTGAGATTGGTGGGGATTAATGGCTAATTGTTTATAATAAGCTATACTGTCTGTAGTTGTTTGAGCAACTACACGATGTATTACTACAAAGAGCCCCAACAATAAAAGAGGAATGAAAAAAGTCACTGTTTTCATTCCTCTAAAATACAAATTAAATGAATTCTCAAAATGTCCATATTATCCACCGGGTGGTGGAGGGGGTGTGACCGGTGGAATATCGCCGTCGTCCCCACAACAGGCCTGCGGTGTGATTGATTCGTGAATACTTTGCGGGGTACATGCCTGCAAGCTAACGAACAAACACAACAGGGCCATAAAACCAATATATTTTTTCATGGCTTGTTACAATTTAAAATGAAACAATCGTGTTGACTGGCAGGATTACCTCCGGAGCCTTTCACCGCAGGCAACACACTCTTTGGGTAGAGGCGTCCCTCTAAAGATTGAGAAGTGATAAACCAAAAAAGCACAACACCTACTTCTCTAAAATGTCAGTGACTTTTTTGATTTCAGGGACAAAGAAATAGGGTTGATTAGAGATATGAAGGAAAAAATCAGGAAAAATCCGGGAAACTTATTTCCCAAAAATTTCCCCGAAAATTTGTAGCTTTATCGGCCTGATTATTTAGTAGTTATGTATAAGGAAGTGGTCATAATGTCTTACGAAAAAGCAGAGCGAGAAATACCAGGAAGCGTTTCTAGAACGGCTATTTTGACTTATTTGTCCGAAACTATTTTACTTAACTATAAATTTCAGGTTAGTGAAAGGACTTTACGCAATCTCTACCAGGAGAGTTTGCAAACCAATACCGACATCCGAATCAGTTCTGACTTGTTACAAAAATTGTGTCTGTACTTGGGTTATGATTCTTATCAGGAATTTTTATCGGCTCACTTTCCTACCTCCCAACCTTCTTTTTGGGTAAGAAATAAAAAGACTTGGGGGTTGGCTCTGGTAGTGGCGGGGTTATTACTAACGGTTAATTTTATTAGTTTTTTATCCGAATATGCTTCTCCCTGCGCGAATCAAAAAATGGCACTGCAGTGGCAGGACTCTCTCTATATATTGGTACCAGTTGATCTGAATAAAATAAAAACGGGTGCTCAAAAACCCTGCGATGAAAATTTACTCACGGGTTTTCGAAAAGTTAATCCCGATGCCAGTTATCCTTTTTTTTCTTCTACCAAAAATCCCCTTTTGTTTTATGAAAAAGGCCGTGATGGAACCTACGAATTCTTTACCATGTTGGATTACCATCCAGAAACCCATCGGCCCTTAAAGCCCATTACTCCTTACATCATAGAAAAATATATTATTAATAAAAAGCAGTAATTTTTTCTAGGTTGGGTTTATAAAAGACAATACAGTGATTTTTGGGCCCCGAGTAGATTAACCCCAAATTAACAGATTTTGTTGTCTTTATATAAAACAGAGGGCTAACTTTGCATTTTTGTATAAAAAGGATGGGGAAAAGAGAAAAAATTTGGTCAAAAAACTTTATAACCGCTTGTATAGCACATTTCTTAACGGCTTGTGCCTTTAATTTATTGATGCCTGCCATCCCTTTGTATCTGTTTGAAGAATTGGGAGTCGAAGCCTCTCAAATGGGTATTGTTTTGTCTTCCTATGCCATAGCGTTGCTTTTTATTCGTCCATTTAGTGGTTTTTTAGTAGATGTTTATGCCCGAAAACCCCTTTATATAGTTGGTTTAAGTCTGTTTATAGCTGTTTTTGTGGGATATTATTTTGCGGTGACCGTGACCTTTTTAATTATCCTTCGATTTGTTCATGGTCTATTTTGGGGATTGTCTACGGTATCAGCCAATACGGTAGCAATTGATATCATTCCAGAATCCAGAAGAGCCGAAGGGGTGGGTTATTTTGGGGTAAATACCAATGTAGCCATGGCGATAGCTCCTTTTGTAGCAGTACATATTTATGAGAATCATGGCTTTGATTTTTTAATTAGCTGTGCTTTAATAATGGGAGTGTTGGCGGTGATAGCTGTATTTTTTATTCGGGTTCCTTTGCGGGAAAAATTAGATAAAATACCACCTCTGTCTTTTGACCGGTTTTTACTGCGAAGCGGCATTCCCATTTTGTGGAATCAGTTGATGATCTCTTTTGGATGGGGAACGTTGATTGCTTTTGCTATTTTGTATGGAAAAGAAACCGGAGTGGAAAATCCCGGCGTGTTTTTTTTATTTTTAGCAATGGGAATTATTTTATCACGTATTAATTCAGGTAGGTTCGTAGATAAAGGATTCTTACACCAAGTCATGGTGGTAGCACTTTTGGCTATTACTTTGGGATTTTTAAGTTTTGCATTGCTACATAATTTGATTGCTTACTGTCTTTCCTCTTTTGTTATAGGAATTGGTTACGGAACACTTTTTCCAGCTCTTCAAACCTTGTATATCAATATGGCTCCTGGAAATAAAAGAGGGACGGCCAATGCTACTTATCTAACCGGGTTTGATTTAGGTATTGGATTAGGGATGTTATTAGGTGCTGTTATTGCAGACCGATATGGATTTCAAGGAATGTATTTAATGACTTCGGGTTTATGTGGCTTGGGGCTCGTTATTTATTGGCTGCATTCTAGAAAAGTGTACGAAAAAAACCGACTGGTATAGTTTTCAACAAAAAGAAAAGCAAACATTTGGCAGTTCGTAAATTAGCTGTATATTTGCACCCTCAATTTTGATAAAAGTATAATTTAAACAAAAAACACGCTATGTATGCAATTGTAGAGATAGCAGGGCAGCAGTTTAAAGTTGCTAAAGACCAAAAAGTGTTTGTTCATCGCTTAGCCGGCGAAGAAGGAAGCTCGGTAACTTTTGACCAAGTACTTCTTATAGGTAACGATAAGGACATTACTTTAGGCGCCCCGGCTATAGATGGTGCTCAAGTAGAGGCCAAAATTTTAAGACATCTTAAAGGAGATAAGGTAATTGTATTTAAAAAGAAAAGAAGAAAAGGGTACCAAAAAAGCAATGGCCACCGTCAACAATTTTCTGAAATTATCATCGAAAGTATATTAGCTAGCGGTGGTAAAAAATCAGTTGCCAAAGAAACGGTTGCTAAAAAAACTGAGACTAAAAAGTCAACCGCAAAAGTAAAAGCGGATAAATTAACCCTTATTGAGGGTATTGGACCCAAAGTACAAGAAATACTAACCGCTCAAGGAATTGAAACTTTTGAGAAATTAGCGGCCACTTCGGTCGAACAACTCAAAACGATTTTAGAAGAACAAGGCGGTGTGTATTTAGCAATGGATCCTACCACCTGGCCAGAACAAGCTGCTTTAGCTGCGGCTGGTAAAATGGATGAGTTGAAGGCTTGGCAAGAAGATCTCAAAGGAGGTAGAGAAGAGTAAAAAAAAGTATTAAACTAAAAAATATAGACCATGGCACATAAAAAAGGAGTCGGTAGTTCTAAGAACGGAAGAGAATCAGAATCGAAACGTTTAGGTGTTAAGATTTTTGGTGGTCAAGCGGCTGTGGCAGGTAATATCATTGTAAGACAACGAGGAACTGCTCACAACCCCGGTGAAAACGTGTATGCCGGAAAAGACCATACCCTACACGCTAAAATTGACGGAATCGTACAATTTACAAAGAAAAAAGACAATAAATCGTACGTCTCGGTAATCCCTTTTGACAACTAATCTTATTGTCAATATCCCTTATTTGAAACTGATAGGAGTTTACCCCCCGGGTGAATTTCTATCAGTTTCTTTCTTTTCGTTCGGGTCTAAATACAAAAGCGTTGGGGAATTGTTTTTGGATTTTTAATAAAGCTCGATCCGCTTCCAATCGTGTCATAAAATTACCCACCCATACTTTGTAGTTGGGGGTTTCATATTCGATCGTAGCTGTCCACTCGGTATAGTTTTTTCGATAATTCTTGATAATATTTTCGGCTTCTTGTCTTTCTCCGTAATACAATTGAATGGTAAATCCTTCCTTGATTTTATGATCTAGGTCTAGGTTTGACTTGATTTTTACCAAGTCGCTAATTTTAGCATCTTCAAAAACCTGTACAGTAGCTTTTTGTCCCAACATGCTTGTCGAGAAAATCACAAAGCTTGTTATGCCAATCAAAAATCGTTTCATAGTTATATTTATTTGAAAAAGAGTGTATAAAAATGTAGACACTGAGAGACAAAATTAAATAAATAATTTTTTATCCGAAGGCTTTCTTCCTGTAAACTAAAAAAAGCGGTAAATATTATTTAGAATGGGTATAAATTATTGTTTATGGAGCTTATTAAATTCCTAAAATAAACATAATATGTTACTTTTGTGCAGTCAAATTTCAGGTGAAGTCCCTAATCCATTTTTAATTAGATGAATAGGTATTTTCGATAGAAATTTTGACAGATAACCACACTACATATTTTAGTATGAAAAAGGTGAGATATCCATTTGGACTGCTTAAAATTCTTTCTCTAGCACTAATAGCCATGCTATTGGCATTTTCCAATCCTTTATACGCACAGGAAGAGAGTGCTTCTGAGCCTGCCCTTGATTTAGGGGGTGATCCGGCTGTAGGAAGACAACTTTTTAATGCCAATTGTGCTGCTTGTCACTCGTTAGACCGAAAAGGTGTAGGTCCTGCACTGCGGGATGTTACTAAAAAGTACGAAAGAGAGTGGCTGCATAAATGGATTAAAAACAGTGCGGCTATGGTGGCTTCCGGAGACGAAAGAGCTGTAAAAGTATTTAACGAATACAACGGTTCGCCTATGCAGGCGTTTCCCCAACTTTCGGAACAAGATATAGACAATATTTTGGCCTATGCCAGCCAACCTAAATCCGAACCCGTAGTGAATGCTGGGGATGGTGGAGGTGGCGGTGCCACTTCCCAAACAGGTGGTTTTTCTAACGAATTGGTGTTGGGTCTTTTAGCTGTTGTCTTGTTGATGTTGGTTATCATGCTGTTTTTAGTAAACAAGGTTTTAAAGAAAATCGCTGAGGCCAACGGGGTTGAATATCCGGAACAAGAAAAGAGAACACCACTGTGGAAAGCCTTTGTTAAAAACCAATTCTTAGTATTGGTTTCAACTATCGTCTTGTTGTTGGTGGGAGCGTATTGCGCCTATGGATATTTGATGCAGGTAGGTGTTGATCAAGGTTATGCTCCGGTACAGCCCATACATTTTTCCCATAAAATTCACGCTGGCGATAATCAAATTGATTGTAATTTCTGTCACTCTTCTGCACGTGTGAGCAAAACTTCAGGAATTCCCTCTTTAAACGTATGTATGAGTTGTCATGAGAATATATACGAGTACACCGGTGAAGTAGATGTGGCCAACGGATATAGCAAAGAGTTTTATGATAAAGAGATTGCGAAATTATACGAAGCTGTAGGTTGGGATCCCAACGAACGAGTGTACACGGGGGTAGAGAAGCCAGTGAAATGGGTTCGAATTCACAACTTGCCTGACTTAGCGTATTTTAATCACTCCCAACACGTCAATGTAGCTGGTTTGGATTGTCAAACGTGCCACGGTCCGGTACAAGAAATGGAAATAGTAGAGCAATTTGCGCCACTTACCATGGGATGGTGTGTCGATTGTCACCGTACAACCGATTTAAAATTAAAAGACAACGAATATTACGAAAAGATACATGCCGAACTTTCCAAGAAATATGGAGTTGAGAAATTGACGGTGGCTCAGATGGGTGGTTTGGAATGCGGTAAGTGTCACTATTAATTTTCAGTTTATAATCTCATAATTATAGACTTTATTAACCGAGTTAAGATTCATTTAGGATAAAAGATATGGCATCAAGCAAAAGATACTGGAAAAGTATAGAAGAACTAGATACTACTAGTTCGATTGTTGAGAAGCTTAAACAAAACGAATTTGTAGAAGAAATTCCTACCGATGAGTTTTTAGGAGATAAAGAAACTCTAAGTAACTCTTCTACTTCTCGACGGGATTTTTTGAAGTATGTTGGTTTTACAACTGCTGCTGCCACGTTAGCGGCTTGTGAAGGCCCTGTGATTAAATCGATACCCTACGTGGTGCATCCGGATGAGATTGTTCCCGGAGTAGCTAATTACTATGCGACTACCATTGCCGATGGTTTTGATTTTGCCTCTATTTTAGTAAAGACCCGTGAAGGAAGACCTATTAAAATAGAAAACAATAAATTGGCTAAGGTAAAAGGTAGCGGTAACGCTCGGGTTCACGCATCTGTCCTTTCACTTTATGATAGCTACCGATTAAAACAACCCTTAATAAACGGAACGATTGCTTCGTGGGATCAGTTTGATAAAGAAGTAGTTACTAAGTTAACACAATTACAACAAGCTGGTAAAAAAGTAGTACTGCTTACGCAGACCTTTGCCAGTCCTTCGACTGATCGACTTATCCAACAATTTATAGAGAAGTACCCTCATGTAGAACATGTGGTTTATGATACGGTTTCTTCCTCAGAAGCCTTAGATGCTTTTCAGCAAAAATATGGGCAACGAGGATTAGCCGATTACGATTTTTCTGTTGCCGATGTAATTGTTTCTGTCGGAGCAGATTTTCTAGGAGATTGGCAAGGGGGAGGTTATAGCGCCGGCTATGCACAAAACCGCTCTCCCAAAAATGGGAAAATGTCTAGGCACATACAGTTTGAAGCACTGATGACTCGTACTGGAGCCATGGCAGATAAACGTATCCCTACCACTCCGTCGGAACAGAAAGAAGTTTTAAAAGCACTTAATGGTGGTTCGGCCAATTTGCCCGAACACTTGCGTGAGGCGGTTGCTGCGGTTCGAAGAGAATTACAGAAAGCAGGTAGTAAAGCGGTTGTAGTAACCGGTTTAGCCGATACGGAAGCACAATTACTTTCGTTAATTATCAACGAAAAAATAGGTAGCCAAGCTATCGATACTGAAAAGCCCAGATTGATACGTCAAGGAAATTCAGCTCAAGTGCTTCAGGTAATCAATCAGGTGAAATCTGGAAGTATCGCTGGTTTAATTTCTGTAAATGTAGATCCGTTATACTCGTTTCCAGAGGCAGATGCTTTTGCAGAAAGCTATAAAAAATTAGAACTTTCGGTGGCTTTTAGTTTGCGAGAAGATGCTACTGCCTCGGCTTCTCAATATGTTGGCGCTTTGCCTCATTATTTAGAATCCTGGGGTGATACTCAAATTAAAAAAGGAACTTTAGCACTGACGCAACCCACTATCCGTTCTTTGTTTGATACCCGACAATTTCAAGATACATTGTTGAAATGGTTAGAAGTCGATCAAACCTATTACGACTATATCCGTCAAACTTTAGAGCCGGCTTTAGGAAATTCGTCCTGGAATCAAGTGTTGCATGACGGTTTTGTTGAAACCGATTATGAGTTTCAAACTACGACCTCTTCTTCTGTAAGCGAGATTCAAGCACCTGCACTAGCACATACCGAAGGAGCGTATGAGTTAATTTTATATACCAAAACAGGAATCGGTGATGGTCAACAAGCCAATAACCCTTGGTTACAAGAGTTACCCGATCCAATTACCCGAACTACTTGGGATAATTATCTGACCATTTCTGCGCGGGATGCTCAAGAGTTAAACTTAAAGAATTACAATGTAGCCAATGGCGGATTGAATGGTAGTTATGTAAAAATTACTGCCGGAAATATAGTTATAGAAAAAGTTCCAGTTCTAATCCAACCTGGTCAAGCACCCGGTACGGTAGGATTGGCTTTGGGTTATGGGAAGACCCATTCCATGCAAAAAGAAATGCAAGTAGGTGTAAACGCCTATAGCTTGTATCAAGCCTTTAAAGATGTTCAGAAAGTAAATATTGAAAAAGTTAAGGGAGACCACGAATTTGCTTGTGTACAGTTGCACAATACTATGATGGGTAGAGATATCATCAGAGAGGTTTCTTTAAATGACTTTAACGAAAAAGATAAAAACGACTGGAACCCAATACCCGAAGTGTCTCTTAATCATGAGATGCTACCTGTTAATATCCCAGAAGTAGATATTTGGGAGCAATTTGACCGTAGTATTGGACACCACTTTAAATTGTCCATCGATCTAAGCTCTTGTACAGCTTGTGGAGCTTGTGTGATTGCTTGTCATTCAGAAAATAACGTTCCGGTTGTGGGTAAAGACGAAATACGTAAAAGTCGTGATATGCACTGGCTACGTATTGACCGGTACTACTCTTCGGAAGAAACTATTTTGGACGATTTAGATAAGAAAAACAACATATCAGGCTTGTTTGATTCGCTTTCTAAGTTTGGAGAACTGGAGACACCTGCCGATAATCCGCAAGTAGCTTTTATGCCGGTCATGTGTCAGCATTGTAACCAAGCACCTTGTGAAACAGTGTGTCCGGTAGCTGCTACCTCACACGGTCGTCAAGGTCAAAACCACATGGCGTATAACCGTTGTGTTGGTACCCGTTACTGTGCAAACAACTGTCCGTATAAAGTAAGAAGATTTAACTGGTTCTTATACAACAATAATGACGAGTTTGATTACCATATGAATAATGATTTAGGTAGAATGGTGCTTAATCCCGATGTAACGGTACGTTCTAGAGGGGTGATGGAAAAATGCTCGTTCTGTATCCAGTCTACTCAAGAAGTTATACTAAGAGCCAAACGCGAAGGAAGAAAAGTAGAAGTAGGAGAATTCCACAATGCTGTGGCTTGTGCCGCAGCCTGTGATTCGGGGGCGATGGTTTTTGGAGATATCAATGAAGAGAAAGACCCTGTGGTTGCCTTGTCAGAAGATAAAAGAACCTATCATTTATTAGAATATGTTGGAACCAAACCCAACGTGTTTTATCAAGTAAAAGTTAGAAATACAGAAGAAGTTTAAAATACACCGTTTCCATTGAAATGGTAATTATTATAACGAATAACATTAGTTAAAATATGTCTCATTACGAATCACCTGTCAGAAGGCCGCTGGTTATAGGAGAAAAAACCTACCACGATGTAACCGTTGATATTGCAAAACCGGTTGAAGGACGAGCCAACAAAGCTTGGTGGATAGTATTTTCTATTGCCTTGGTCGCATTTCTTTGGGGAATTGGATGTATTATTTATACCATATCTACCGGAATCGGAGTTTGGGGATTAAACAAAACCATTGGTTGGGCTTGGGATATCACTAACTTTGTTTGGTGGGTGGGTATTGGACACGCCGGGACCCTAATTTCAGCGGTATTACTTTTATTCCGCCAAAAATGGAGAATGGCAATTAACCGTTCTGCGGAAGCCATGACCATCTTTTCGGTAGTACAAGCCGGATTGTTTCCTCTAATTCACATGGGACGCCCTTGGCTGGCCTATTGGGTAGTACCTATTCCTAATCCGCTGGGTTCATTGTGGGTTAACTTTAACTCCCCACTTTTATGGGACGTTTTCGCTATTTCAACTTATTTGTCTGTGTCTTTAGTGTTCTGGTGGACTGGTTTGTTACCCGACTTTGCAATGCTTCGCGATCGGGCCAAAACCGTTTTTACCAAAAGAATTTACGGTATCGTTTCTTTTGGTTGGAGCGGACGAGCCAAAGACTGGCAGCGTTTTGAAGAAGTATCTTTAGTACTTGCCGGATTAGCTACCCCTTTGGTACTTTCCGTACACACTATTGTATCTTTTGACTTTGCTACCTCGGTTATTCCAGGATGGCACACTACGATTTTTCCACCTTACTTCGTGGCAGGAGCTATTTTCTCTGGTTTTGCCATGGTTAATACACTCCTCATTATTATGCGTAAGGTGTGTAACCTTGAAGATTATATTACTATTCAGCATATAGAACTGATGAATATAGTAATTATGATCACCGGTTCTATAGTGGGGGTGGCATATATAACCGAATTGTTTATCGCCTGGTATTCGGGTGTAGAATACGAACAGTATGCTTTCTTAAATCGTGCTACCGGACCTTATTGGTGGGCGTATTGGGCCATGATGACTTGTAATGTGATTTCACCGCAAGCCATGTGGTTCCCTAAATTGAGAAGAAGTATCGCTTTCTCTTTCTTTATTTCCATTGTAGTAAATATTGGTATGTGGTTTGAGCGGTTTGTAATTATTGCTACTTCCCTCCACAGAGATTACCTACCTTCTGCGTGGACCATGTTCTCACCAACCTTTGTTGATATCGGTATATTTGTAGGCACCATTGGTTTCTTCTTTGTTTTATTTTTATTGTACTCAAGAAGTTTCCCGGTAATTGCGCAAGCCGAAGTAAAATCAATATTAAAATCTTCGGGAGCTGTTTATAAAAACCTTCGTGCCCAACATGGTGATGAGGTAGACCATTCGATTGTATTGGCAGGCACACCTACGGCTACTCGGATTCAAGATAACACGAGTGGAGACAAACAAAAATTAGTGACTGATTTAATGCAGACCTTAGGTACTTTTGATGCAAGTAAACAGCAACAAGACGACCTACAACAAATTAACGGTATTGGGCCTGTTATGGAAGAAAAATTACATCAATTAGGTATCTATACATTTGAACAGGTTAGTAAAATGACCGAACGAGAATATGCTATGTTAGATACATTATTGGACGAATTCCAAGGTAGAGCTTTAAGAGATGATTGGGCCGGTCAGGCTGCAAAACTTATAAACAAATAATAGTATGGCATCAAAAGTTGTACATGCAATTTATAACGACGACGATGTGTTGATGAACGCCGTAAAACAGGTGCGTGAAGCACATTATCATATTGAAGAAGTCTATACTCCTTTTCCGGTTCACGGATTGGATAAAGCTATGGGTTTAGCACCCACTCGTTTAGCTATTACTTCTTTTATGTATGGTTTGGTTGGATTAACTGTAGCCATACTTATGCTCAACTACATCATGATTTCCGACTGGCCCCAGGATATTGGAGGTAAACCTAGTTTTAGTTTTTGGCAAAACTTACCATCCTTTGTTCCGGTGATGTTTGAAATGACGGTCTTTTTTGCGGCTCACTTAATGGTGATAACCTTTTATTTACGTAGCAAATTGTGGCCATTTAAAAAAGCTGAAAATCCGGATGTTCGGACAACTGATGATCACTTTTTAATGGAAATTGATCTCGGTGGGCACAATGTTGAAGAAGTAACCGGCTTCTTAAAAAATACCGGTGCGATAGAAATTAATATACTAGATAAGCAAGAATAAATACAATGAAAAGTATCTATAATATATTGTTTATTTTCGCCATAGCGGGTAGCTTGGTGTCCTGTAAAAACGACAGAAAACCCAATTACCAATTTATGCCCAATATGTATTACCCGGTAAGTTATGAAGCATATGGTGAATATGATATTTTCCCCGGAGGACAATCGGCTATGTTACCCGTTGAAAATACAATTCCCCGTGGATGGGCCCCCTATGAGTATGAAAACACTACAGAAGGACTCGAGGAAGCCCGATTAAATCTTAAAAATCCTCTTACCATAACCGAGGAGAATCTAGCGGAAGGGAAAAAATTATATAGCTATTATTGCTCGGTATGCCATGGTGATAAAGGTGATGGACAAGGAATATTAGTTCAACGTGAAAAGTTTTTAGGTGTACCCAGTTATGCGGATCCGGGTAGACAAATTACAGAAGGTAGTATCTACCACGTCCAGGTGTATGGGTTAAATGCTATGGGAAGTTTCCTCCAACAGACCTCAGAGACAGAGCGGTGGCAAATTGCAATGCATGTCTTAAACCTAAAAGCCGATTTGGAAGGTACTCCTAAATTGGTTCCTGCTAGCCTAACTGAGGAAAGTCATATGGGTATGGTTTCTGAAATGGAAACCGAAACCGAGGTCGAAACTACCCTTGAAACGGATACCCAAGAAGAGACAGAATCTGAAGAATAAAAAGTTAAAGTGATATTTAGAAAATATGTATACGCTACCTAACAAATTAAAGATTTTTGCACTGATTTTGATGGTGGTTGGTGCCATTGGTATTATTGCCGGATTTATGGGTTCCCCTGATTCGGTAGAAGAAGTGAAAGTACTTCTTGATAGTCAACATCATCACGGCCACGGGCAAGTTGATGAAGTCCACCATGATGAAGCGCATTATGAACATGTATATCATCAACTTAAAAACCGGCCTTGGTCGGCTATTTATGTAGCGGCATTTTTTTTCTTTATGTTATCGCTCGGTACCTTAGCATTTTATGCGATTCAGCACGCTGCTCAAGCGGGATGGTCTCCCGTTTTATTCCGTGTCATGGAAGGGATTACTGGTTATTTACTGCCTGGGTCTATTATTATGTTGATACTATTAATACTTTCCACCGCTGGAGTCACTCATATTTTCCATTGGATGGAACCTACCCTATTTAACCCTGATCACGAAAATTACGATCCTATTATTGCTAATAAGTCCGGTTGGTTAAATACGACAGGATTCCTTATCCGTGCCGTAGTGTATTTATTGGGATGGAATTTATACCGTCATTTTTCGAGAAAATACACCCTACTTCAGGATGATGCCGAACCTGGAAATTTTAAATGGTTCAAAAAGAATTTTAAAATTTCTGCCGGATTCTTAGTGTTTTTTATCGTTACTGAATCGATGATGTCTTGGGATTGGATTATGGGCTTTGACCCTCACTGGTTTAGTACCTTATTTGGATGGTATGTTTTTGCTAGTATGTTTGTCTCAGGAATCACCGTGGTAGCTATGGTAACTATTTACCTGAAATCACAAGGTTATTTAGAATTTGTTAATTCCAGCCACATCCATGACTTGGCTAAATTTATGTTTGCCTTCAGTATTTTCTGGACCTATTTATGGTTCTCTCAATTCATGCTGATTTGGTATGCCAATATTCCTGAAGAAGCGGTTTATTTTATAGCTCGTATCAACGACTATAAATTACTTTTCTTCGGTATGTTAGTTTTAAATTTTGTACTTCCGTTATTGCTTTTGATAAATACAGATTTTAAACGGGTACAGTGGTTGGTTATATTTGTAGGTATAATCGTACTAGTAGGTCATTATATTGACGTATATGTGATGGTAATGCCTGGTACGGTTGGTCATTCTTGGAGTATTGGAATGCCCGAGATTGGAGCTGTAATTTTCTTTTTAGGCCTATTTGTTTTTACCGTGTTTACAACATTGTCTAAAGCGCCTTTATTAGCGAAAGGCAACCCGTTTATTAAAGAAAGTAAACATTTTCATACTAATTAAAATCGTAAAGTACCATTTATAAAATGACAGGATTTTTAATTTTAGCTGTTTTAGTCTTATTCGTTGTCGCTATTTGGCAAATGAATAAAATATTTTTATTGTCAAAAATTAGAGTAGAGGGTGAAATTGCCGATGTAGCTTCTGATAAAGACAATAATACCCAAGGCTATTTGATGATTGCGTTTTTAATATTCATTTACGCTATCACTATATATTGTTTTTGGAAATGGTCGGGGGTACTTTTACCCGAAGCCGCTTCCGAACACGGTAAAAACTTTGATATGCTGATGCTCATATCTATGATTATTCTGCTTTTTGTTCAGACTATCACACAGTTTTTACTACACTATTTTGCTTTTAAATACCGCGGTGAAAAAGGTAAAAAAGCCTTGTTTTATGCCGATAATGATAAATTAGAATTCGTTTGGACCATTATTCCGGTAATTGTACTTTCTGGTCTGATTATCTATGGTTTGTTTACGTGGTCTGATATCATGTACGTAGAGGAAGATGATGATACCATTATTGTTGAATTATATGCCAAACAATTTAGCTGGGAAGCTCGATATGCCGGCAAAGACGGCGTATTGGGTGATGCCAACGTACGCTTTATTGAGGGTATAAACACTTTGGGTATTGATGCATCCGATCCTTATGCAGCCGATGATATTCCAGTGACCGGTGAAATTCACTTGCCTGTTGGAAAGCAAGTGATTTTTAAAATGCGTTCTCAAGACGTATTGCACTCGGCCTATATGCCTCACTTTAGAGCTCAGATGAACACTGTACCGGGAATGATAACTCAGTTTGCTTATACGCCTATTATCACCACAAAAGAAATGCGGCAAAAAGAAGAAATCATTGACAAAGTAGCTAAAATCAATAAAATTCGTACGCAAGCCAATATCGAAAGAACTCAAAAAGGCGAAGAGCTTTTAGATATGTATGAATTTGACTATCTATTATTGTGTAACAAAATTTGTGGAGCATCGCATTATAATATGCAGATGAAAATTGTAGTTGAAACGCAGGAAGAATTTGATGCCTGGTTGGCACAACAACAAACTTTTGCTGAAAAATTAGAACAATAAAATATATCTGAATAGATTGAATAATATGTCAGTACAAAATCACATGCACGATCAGAATCACGATCACGGACATCACCATAAGGAGACATTTATTACTAAATATATCTTTAGTCAAGATCATAAAATGATTTCTAAACAGTACCTGATAACTGGTCTGTTTATGGGGATTATCGGTATATTTATGTCTTTGCTTTTTAGATTGCAATTGGCTTGGCCAGACAAAAAATTTACCATTTATGAAATCTTTTTGGGACGTTTTGGAGAAGATGGGATTATGGATCCCAACGTGTATTTGGCTTTAGTGACCATACACGGTACCATCATGGTGTTCTTTGTTTTGACAGCCGGATTAAGTGGTACATTTAGTAACCTCTTAATACCCTTACAAATTGGAGCCCGAGATATGGCCTCTGGTTTTTTAAATATGATTTCCTATTGGTTGTTTTTCATCTCTTCGGTGTTAATGGTGATTTCCCTTTTTGTTGAAGCTGGACCCGCCGCAGCCGGATGGACTATATACCCTCCACTTAGTGCTTTGCCACAAGCTATGCCCGGTTCTGGTGCAGGGATGACACTTTGGTTAGTATCTATAGGTATTTTTATTGCCTCTTCATTATTGGGGTCTCTTAACTATATTGTAACAGTAATTAACTTGCGTACCAAAGGGATGTCGATGACCCGATTACCTCTAACGGTTTGGTCATTTTTTATGACTGCTATTATCGGATTAGTATCCTTCCCGGTTTTATTTTCGGCTGCTTTAATGCTGATTATGGATAGAAGTTTTGGAACTTCTTTCTTCCTCTCAGATATTTATATAGCCGGTGAAGTTTTACATAATCAAGGGGGCTCACCCGTATTGTTTGAACACCTATTCTGGTTCTTGGGACACCCCGAAGTATATATTGTTATTCTACCCGCGATGGGTATTGTTTCAGAAATTATGGCAACCAACGCCCGAAAACCAATTTTTGGTTACCGCGCCATGATTGTATCAATTCTTGCGATTGCCTTTTTATCGACTATTGTTTGGGCACACCACATGTTTGTGTCCGGAATGAACCCGTTCTTAGGATCGCTCTTTACCTTTACTACACTTCTAATCGCTATACCCTCAGCTGTTAAAGCTTTTAACTGGATTACAACCCTTTGGAAAGGTAATCTTCAGATGAATCCAGCAATGCTGTTTTCTATTGGGTTTGTTTCTACCTTCATAACAGGAGGTTTAACAGGTATTATTCTAGGTGACAGTGCGCTTGATATTAACGTACACGATACTTTATTCGTGGTTGCACACTTCCACTTGGTGATGGGGATTTCTGCTCTTTATGGGCTGTTGGCTGGTGTTTATCACTGGTTCCCAAAAATGTTTGGTAGATTGATGAATAAAAACCTAGGTTATGTTCACTTCTGGATTACAGCTATTGGTGCGTATGGTATTTTCTTCCCCATGCATTTTACCGGTTTAGCTGGTTTACCGAGAAGATATTATTCCAATACGGCTTTTCCTTATTTTGATGATCTAACAGACATTAATGTGGTGATTTCAGTATTTGCTATAATTACGGTATGTGCTCAAGCCATCTTTTTGTATAATTTCTTCTATTCTATCTTTTATGGAAAGAAATCGCCACAAAATCCTTGGAATGGAACTACACTTGAATGGACTGCACCAATGAAACATATACACGGTAACTGGCCCGGTGAAATTCCACACGTGTATCGTTGGCCTTACGATTACAGCAAACTCAATAAAGATAATTCAGATTACGTGATACCGGGGCAGGATTATGTGCCTCAACATATTCCCCTTCAAGAAAATGAAGATGAATTAAACCACTAATTCAAACCGAATAAAAAAAACCGTATGTTCTTTCATACGGTTTTTTTTATCTTTCTATCCCTGTTTTTCTTTTTAAAGTAGCTTGATTTTACTAAGCCTAGTTTTTCTTACCTTTGTTTTTATGAATCCAAGTTTGAATCCTGATAAGGAACATTTTAGTGAACAAGAGTTAGATCTGGAACGAAAACTAAGGCCACTAACCTTTGATGACTTTACAGGTCAAATTCAAGTGCTTGAAAATTTGAAGATCTTTGTTCAAGCGGCTAACTTACGTCAAGAAGCTTTAGATCATACCTTGTTTCACGGTCCTCCGGGTTTAGGAAAAACCACTTTAGCCTATATCTTGGCCAATGAATTGGGAGTCGGAATTAAAGTTACTTCGGGACCCGTATTGGATAAGCCTGGTGATTTGGCAGGCTTACTAACTAATCTCGAAGAAAGAGATGTACTTTTTATTGATGAAATACATCGGTTAAGTCCTGTAGTTGAGGAGTATTTGTATTCGGCTATGGAGGATTATAAGATTGATATCATGATTGAGTCCGGCCCTAATGCACGTTCCGTTCAAATAACTTTAAACCCTTTTACTTTAGTTGGTGCCACCACCCGTTCAGGTTTATTGACCGCTCCTATGCGGGCACGATTTGGAATTTCTTCTCGCTTAGAATATTATCACACCGAATTACTTACTCAAATTGTTCAGCGGAGCGCACAGATATTAAATGTTTCAATCAGTATGGAAGCTGCTATCGAAATTGCTGGGAGAAGTCGCGGTACACCTCGAATTGCTAACGCACTCTTGAGAAGGGTTCGTGATTTTGCCCAAATCAAAGGTGACGGTAAAATTGATATAGCTATTGCCAAATATGCTCTAGCTGCTCTTCATGTAGATACCTTTGGATTGGATGAAATGGACAATAAGATTTTAACAGCTATTATTGATAAATTTAAAGGAGGTCCGGTTGGAATTACTACCTTAGCTACCGCAGTAAGCGAAAGTGCCGAAACCATAGAGGAAGTATACGAACCTTTTTTAATTCAACAAGGATTTATAGTTAGAACTCCGAGAGGGCGCGAAGTCACTGAAAAAGCCTATCGCCATCTAGGAAAACTTAAGGGACCCGATCAAGGACAGTTATTTTGATACTTCTTAAATCTATCCAATTACATTCTATAGCAATTTTAAAAAATATTTGATGAAGAGAAATACCAAACGAAGAGAGGCACTTCTTTACCACGCTAAACCCCGTCCGGGAAAAATACAAGTGGTTCCAACCAAAAAATATGCGACCCAAAGAGATTTGTCGTTGGCTTATTCACCCGGTGTGGCTGAACCTTGTCTAGAAATTGCCAAAGACAAAAACAAGGTTTATACCTATACTACCAAAGGCAATCTGGTAGCTGTCATAACCAATGGAACGGCTGTATTGGGTTTGGGAAATATTGGTCCGGAAGCCTCCAAGCCGGTGATGGAAGGAAAAGGTGTACTTTTTAAAATTTTCGCCGATATCGATGTGTTTGATATCGAAATTGATGCCGATAATGTGGATGATTTTGTGGATACAGTCAAACGAATTGCCCCCACTTTTGGAGGAATTAATCTGGAAGACATCAAAGCACCCGAAGCTTTTAAAATAGAAGAGCGCCTGAGAAACGAATTAGACATACCGGTAATGCACGACGACCAACATGGAACGGCTATTATTTCGGCGGCTGCATTAATCAATGCGTTGGAATTAGCTGATAAGAAAATAGACCAAGTTAAAATTGTGGTGAGTGGTGCCGGTGCAGCAGCCATTTCTTGCACCCGTCTATACAAATCCTTCGGTGCTAAATCTGAAAATATTGTCATGTTAGACAGCAAGGGCGTCATACGAAAAGACCAACCCAATTTGTCGGATGAAAAAAAAGAATTTGCCACTTCAAGAAAAATTAACACACTAAAAGAGGCACTTGACAAAGCGGACGTCTTTATCGGTCTTTCCGTTCAAGATATCCTTACTCCGGCGATGCTTAAAAGTATGGCTCGGAATCCAATCGTTTTTGCCATGGCCAACCCCAATCCCGAAATTGATTATAACCTGGCTGTTAAAACCCGTACCGATATCATTATGGCTACCGGTCGTTCAGACCATCCCAATCAGGTAAACAACGTATTGGGTTTTCCCTACATTTTTAGAGGTGCTCTTGATGTGCGAGCGACTAAAATTAACGAAGAAATGAAAAAAGCAGCGGTATTAGCTTTAGCTGCTTTGGCCAAAGAGAGCGTTCCCGAGCAAGTCAATATTGCCTATGGTGAAACCAAATTAACTTTTGGAAGAGATTATATCATCCCCAAACCTTTTGATCCTCGATTAATCGCCAAAGTACCACCCGCTGTGGCTCAAGCAGCCATGGAAAGCGGAGTTGCAACGGCACCTATTACCGATTGGCAGGCCTATGAAGACGAATTATTAGAACGGATGGGGTCGGATAATAAAATTATTCGGATGCTCATTAATCGAGCTAAAATTGATCCGAAACGAATTGTTTTTACTGAAGCTGATCAATTGGATGTTTTAAAAGCAGCTCAAATAGTTTACGAAGAAAAAATGGGAATCCCTATATTATTAGGTCGCAAAGAAACCATTTTGGAATTAATGGAAGAAATCGACTTTACGGATACTATTGAAATCATTGATACCAAGTCTGATGAGGAAAATGAGCGACGTGATTTTTACGCCCAAAAGTACTGGGAGTCTCGTAAAAGGAGAGGAGTTACTTATTATTTAGCCCAAAAATTAATGCGTGAAAGAATCTACTTTGCAGCCATGATGGTTAACCAAGGAGATGCAGATGCATTAATAACTGGTCATTCTAGAGCGTATCCCGCTTCTTTGATGCCCTTGTTAGAGGTGGTAGGTAAGTTAGAAGGGGTTGATAAAGTGGCAGCAACCAACCTTATGATTACCCAAAAAGGACCTTTCTTCTTATCGGATACCGCTATTAATATCAATCCTACAGCGAATGAATTGGCCAAAATTGCCCAGATGACCGCCTATACTATGAAAATGTTTGGAATGAATCCCGTCATGGCCATGATTTCCTATGCAAATTTTGGATCCTCGAAGCACGAGCAAGCCGGAAAAGTGAGAGATGCGGTGTCTATGCTACACCGATTGTCTCCTGAATTAATTGTGGATGGAGAAGTTCAAATGGATTTTGCCTTGGATATAGACATGCACAAAAAGAATTTCCCCTTTTCAAAACTAGCCGGTAAAAAAGTCAACGCCTTAATTTTTCCTTCTTTGGAAGCAGCCAATAGTAACTACAAATTACTAAAGGCAATTAACAACGCCGAATCCATTGGTCCGATCTTATTAGGGATGAAAAAAGCGGTTCATATCCTCCAATTAGATGCGTCTGTCGAAGAGATTGTAAACATGGCAGCTATTGCTATTGTGGATGCCCAACAAAAAGAAAAACGAGAAAAAAAACGAGGGGTAACTAAGTCAAATTAACCCAATTGGGTAGCAGATTTGAAAAATATTATAGTATATTTGCCCGTTTAACCGAGTAAAAATATGATCACTCATATTCAAGGAAGGTTAGTTGAGAAAAATCCTACAAGTGTTGTAATTGACTGTCATGGTATAGGGTATGAAATTAACATATCACTACACACTTTTTCATTAATTCCTAATGAAGAAAATATAAAGTTATATACACACTTAATTATTAGAGATGATGCCCATATTTTATATGGATTTGCACAACTCATAGAACGAGAGATGTTCCGTTTGTTGCTAAGTGTAAATGGGGTAGGAGCTAGTACCGCAAGGACCATGTTGTCTTCTCTTTCACCCGAAGAGATTAGAGATGCTATTGGTCAGGGAGATGTGGCTTTAATCCAGTCTGTTAAAGGTATTGGTAGTAAAACCGCTCAACGGGTGATTGTTGACTTGAAAGATAAGGTGATTTCACTCTTTGATATGAAAGATATTCTGCGTCCGGTAAGCAATACAAATATGGATGAAGCGTTATCTGCATTGGAAACCTTAGGTTTCCCCAGAAAAAAAGTTGAAAAAGTTTGTGAAAAAATAGGCAGGGAAAACCCTGATGTTTCTGTGGAAACAATCATTAAATTAGCTTTAAAAAATTTATAGACGTTGGGTACAAAAAAATACTTTTTTAGAAGAGAGTTGTGGGTTAAATGGTTTGTTTTTGCTTTGCTGTTTTGTGGGCACCCAATTTTTGCACAGCAAGGAAATCCCTTTGAAGAAGTCGAAGAAACTCAAGATTCCATCAAAACAGGCCATACCATGGGATCTATGGAACTTCCTAACCCACGAAGCATCCAAGAACTTTATACCTATGACCCCGAATCGGGGATGTATATCTATAACCTGCAATTAGGCGGCTACTCCATTTCTTATCCTTTAGTTTTAACTCCCGATGAATATTATGATTTGATTCTCAAAGAAGGGATGAAAAATTATTTTAAAGAAAAAATTGATGCTGTTGACGGACGTAAGCAGGGTAGTGAAGAGGCTCAGAAGAATCTTTTACCTAGTTTTTATGTAAATTCGGGACTTTTTGAAACCATTTTTGGTGGAAATGTAATTGAAATTATCCCCCAAGGATCTGTGGAAATGGATTTAGGGGTGTTGTTTTCAAAACAAGACAATCCCTATTTTTCACCCAGAAACAGAAGTAATCTCACCTTTGATTTTAATCAAAGAATTAGTTTGAGTTTGTTGGGTAAAGTGGGGGAACGCCTTCAAGTAACTGCTAACTACGACAATCAGTCTACTTTTAATTTTCAAAACCAAATTAAGTTAGAATATACACCCACGGAAGACGATATAATCCAAAAAATCGAAGTAGGTAATGTTAGCATGCCTTTAAATAGTTCACTCATTTCGGGTGCACAAAGTCTTTTTGGTGTAAAAACGGAGTTACAATTTGGGAAAACACGTATTACCGGGGTCTTTTCTGAGCAAAAGTCCGAAACCAAAAATATAGTAGCTCAGGGTGGAAACGCCATCAGTGAGTTTGACGTTTTTGCTTTGGATTATGATGAAGACCGGCACTTTTTCTTAGCGCATTATTTTAGAGATAATTACGATCGCGCTTTGTCACAGTATCCTTTTATCAATTCAAACGTGCAAGTAACACGTGTGGAAGTTTGGGTGACCAACAAAAACATGCAAACCCAAGATGTTCGAAATATTGTTGCTATTCAAGATATCGGTGAGGCAAACCCCAATAATATTGGATTGGATTTTCCTCCGGGTGGATTCATCAATCGTCCGCCCAATTCCTATCCCGATAACGCCAACAACGATTTTAACCCCTTTGGAATTGAAGGAGGTCCATCGAGTGTATTGAATCCAAATATCCGGACTATTTCAACCGTTCAATTAGGGTTTAGCGGCGTTCAAGTACGCGAAGGAAAAGATTATGTGGTACTTGAAAATGCGCGACGCTTGAACATGAATGAATATACCTTACATCCGCAATTGGGGTATATTTCTTTAAATCAACGACTGAATAATGATGAAGTGTTGGCGGTTGCTTTCCAGTTTACCGTAAACGGAAAAGTCTATCAGGTGGGGGAGTTCTCGTCCGATGGGGTTGAAAATAACACCGATTTTAATCCGGAAGATAATACCGGAGGAGAAACCCAAAACCTAGTGGTAAAACTCTTGAAAAGTAATATTACATCAGTCACCGAACCGGTTTGGGATTTGATGATGAAAAATATATATAGTTTAGGAGCTTTTCAGCTGGATCCAGAGAATTTTAGATTAAATATTTTATATACCGATCCTTCTCCTCTCAATTATATTTCTGCGGCACCGGGAAGCCCTGAACATCCCGAAGCTCCGCTTCCGGAAGGTGTAGAACAGACCCCATTAATCAACGTTTTTCATCTGGACCGCTTAAATAGCATGAACGATCCTCAACAAGGTGGTGATGGCTTTTTCGACTTTGTTCCGGGGATTACGGTAGATGTACAAAACGGGCGCATTATTTTTACAACTGTAGAACCCTTTGGAGAATACCTTTTTAATAAACTGAGAGATCCCGGGAGAAATGAAAACTACGACTTAAATACTACCTATAATGCGAATCAAAATAAGTATGTATATCGGTCGATGTATCGAAATTCTAAAGTAGTAGCTCAGCAACAAGAAAGCCATAAAAATAAATTCCAACTTAAAGGTTCTTATCAATCCAGTGGTGGAGATGGTATTGCATTAGGCGCATTTAACTTACCACCCGGCTCGGTGACAGTGACCGCTGGAGGTAGGGTATTGGTAGAAGGGGTAGATTATACGGTGAACTATCAATTAGGTAGAGTTCAAATTTTAGATCCTGCCTTACTCAATTCCAATACACCCATTCAAATTACTACCGAAAATACCACCATGTTTGGTCAAATGACCAAGCGTTTTACCGGTTTACACATAGACCACCAGTTCAATGAAAACTTTTTGATTGGTGCTACCTATCTCAATTTGAGCGAAAGGCCTCTGACTCAAAAAACCAATTTGGGAACCGAACCTATTAATAACACCATTTTAGGTTTTAATGCCAATTATTCTACTCAAGTTCCTTTTTTTACTCGTTTGGTTAACAAACTACCAAATATAGATACCGATGTGGAATCTAATTTTTCAGTTCGTGGAGAATTTGCGTATTTGATTCCTGGATCTCCAAAAGTGGCTGATTTAAATGGGAAAACCACAGTATATGTAGATGATTTTGAATCTTCTCAAACCAATTTGGATTTACGCTCTGCTCAATCTTGGTTTTTGGCGAGTACTCCTATTGGTTTAGGAGGGGAACTAGAGAATAATAATTTGGCCTATAATTATCGTAGAGCCAAACTTTCTTGGTACACCATCGATCCTATTTTTTACAGTTCTCAAAAGCCTTCAGAAATTTCAAATGATGAACTGTCACACTACGCATCCCGTAGATTGTTTATTCGAGAAATATTTCCACATACAGACATTACGCAAGGACATTCTACCGCCTTGTATTCATTAGACCTAACTTATTACCCCGACGAACGAGGTCCGTATAATTACAATCCCGAAACCGGGGGTACCAACAACCTGCCCAACCCCAGTTCCAATTGGGGAGGTATCGCCCGTGAAATCAATACTACTGATTTTGAAAAGTCCAATGTGGAATACGTACAGTTTTGGTTGTTAGACCCCTTTATCTATGAAGAAAACTTAAACCATACGGGGGGTAAATTAAGTATTAACTTAGGACATATTTCAGAAGATATTTTAAAAACTGGTAGAAAACAATACGAAAACGGTCTTCCAAAAGACGGTGGAACTGTTGGTACAACACCTACAGTTTATGGGAAAGTACCGACTAATCAATCGTTGATATACGCTTTTGATTCGGAAGGACAAGAAAGAGTTAACCAAGACTTAGGTTTAGATGGGGCTTCTGATTTTGAAGAAGCAAATTTGTTTCCTTTGTTTTCTGGTTTGGAAGACCCTGCAGGAGATAATTATTTGTATTTTTTACAAGCTACCGGAAGTATTGTGGATCGGTACCGCAATTATAACGGTACTCAAGGAAACTCACCTGTTGAAGTTACTGATACCAATCGCGGTTCGACAACCCTTCCGGATGTAGAGGACTACAACCGAGATAATACCATGAATACCGGAGATGCGTATTTTGAATACGATATTGAATTATTCCCGGGGATGAATATTGAAAACAGTAACTATATTACTGATGTAGTTGAAACTCAGGTGACATTGGCTAACAATGAAACCACTACTGTGCGATGGGTACAATTTAAAATTCCTATTAGCAAGCCTACTCGGGCAGTTAATGGGATAACCGATTTCCGTTCGATTCGTTTTATGAGAATGTATTTATCGGAATTTGAACAACCTATAACTCTACGCTTTGGAACTTTAGATTTGGTTCGTGGTGATTATCGTCGTTTCTCCCAAAGCTTACACCCGTCGGGAGTATTGCCGGAAAACAGCAATACCTTGTTTGAAGTGGAGGCTATTAGTATAGAAGAAAATTCCCAACGCGAACCCATTCGTTATGTGTTGCCTCCGGGTGTCGAACGCGAAGAGTTGATAAATAACAATTCCACACTGCGTCAAAACGAACAATCGCTGGTATTGCGAGTGTGTGATTTAGAACCAGGAGACGGTCGTTCGGTGTTTAAAAATTACAACATCGATATGCGGCAGTATAAAAATCTCGAAATGTTTATCCACGCCGAGTCCCTCATCAATCAAACCGCGCTGAATGACGGCGATATGGTGATGTTTATGCGCTTGGGTAATGACTTAACCGAAAACTATTACCAAGTAGAGATTCCATTAAATACAACCAATTTTGGTGCCACCAGTGCTGAAGAAATTTGGCCCATTGAAAACCGCCTTAACTTACCTTTGAAATTACTTCAAGAAGTAAAAACCAAAATTTTAGGGAATCCGGATATGTACGATTTGACGCAAGTCAATTTCTTCGATGAATCGGAACTTGACGGTTATACAGCCGGACCCGAAAACGACATGCGCATAGGTATGAAAGGAAATCCGAGTTACGGCCATGTTCGTACCATTATGATTGGTATTAAAAATAACACGACCAATAATATTTGTGGTGAAATATGGGTCAACGAATTGCGTTTAACCGAACTCAATAATAAAGGTGGTTGGGCAGCAGTTGCATCTATGGATACCAATTTTGCGGACTTTGCAGCAGTAAGTGCTAGTGGTAGAATTAGTACGGTAGGATTTGGTTCGGTTGATCAGTCTCCTGCTGAAAGAAGTATGGAAGATATCAAACAATATGGAGTACTGACCAGTCTTAACTTAGGTCAATTGTTACCTCCTACTTGGGGAATTCAATTACCATTTAGTTACTCCATTGAAGAAGAATTTATTACACCTCAATACGACCCAGAATACCAAGATATTGAACTGAAAGAACGCTTGAATAATATCGAAGATGCTGCCGAAAGAGACCGCGTCGAAGATCAATCGATTACCCATACAAAACGACAAAGTGTTAACTTGATTGGGGTTAAAAAGAACCGTACCACCGATAAAACGCCCATGCCTTACGATATAGAAAACTTTACTTTCTCGTACTCTTATAACCAAGAGGATCATAAGAGCTTTGAAATTGAAGAATCTATTCAACAAAATGTGAGAGCGGGTGCAACTTATGATTTTGCTTTTCCGCAAAAAACTTTTGAACCTTTTAAAAATAACGACTCCATTTTTAGAAGTAAGTATTTACAATTATTAAAGGATTTTAATATCAATTACTTACCAGCAACCTTTTCGGCCGGGTCGAATATTATAAGACAATACAACGAACAAAAATTCAGAGAAATCAACCTGATTCCTGGAAATATAGGTTTACCGAGACTTTATCAACGCAATTATATGTTTGATTGGCAGTATGCTGTCAATTATAACTTGACGAAGTCTTTGCGGTTTAACTTTAATGCTTCCAACAATCGAATCATTAAAAATTTTATTGACCACAATGGGGTAGTGGACAACAATATTGGTATTTGGGATGGGTTTTTCGAAGTGGGCGATCCTTCTCAACATTACCAAACCCTTCAAGTCAATTACGACTTACCCTTCAATAAAGTTCCTTTCTTGAGCTTTATTCGAGCTACCTACTCCTATACCGGAAATTATCAATGGCAGCGGGGTAGCGATATGTTCCGTCAGTTACAAGTACCTTTAGAAGATGGAACCATCGGGGTTTATGATTTGGGTAATACCATTCAAAATTCCAATGTACATCAGATTAATTCGGTATTAGATATGAATAACTTCTACCGATATATCAAATTAACTAAAATCAGACCGGGAAGTAAATCGGGTGCTCAAGGAGGTTCTGTCAAAGGGGGCCAAGGAGGCGCTCAAGATAGAATGTCTGGAAGCGGAGCTACACAAGGTAATAATACGACCAACACCAACACTACCAATCCTACATTATCTACCGGAGATAAAGCGTACAATACTTTAGTAGGTCTATTAACTTCAGTGAAGAGAATTAATCTCAACTATCAAGAAAACAATGGTATTTATTTACCGGGTTATTTGCCATCTATAGGGTTTTTAGGAACTACAAAACCTACAGCCGGATTTGTATTTGGTAGTCAACAAGAGGTGAGAGAAATGGCAGCACGAAAAGGTTGGCTTACTATTTATCCCGAATTTAATGAGCAATATACCGAAACAGAATCCTCTCAATTGGATTATCAAGTCAATATCGAACCTTTTGCGGATTTAAAAATTGATTTGGTAGGTAGTCGATCGTATTCGGAATCTTTTGCAGAAAATTATATCGTTACCGACGGTCAATATCGTTCGTTGACTCCGCGTACGTTTGGTAATTTTAATATTACTACCTCTCTTATTAAAACCGCTTTTAGCACCAGTGACGAAACTTATTCCGAAGCTTTTGATCAGTTCCGAGAAAATCGAATGGTAGTTGCGGAGCGTCTGGCCCGAGATTATTACGGCACAGACGATTTCCCTAGAACAGAAGATGGCTATCCTGTAGGATTTGGTAAAAACAACCAAAGTGTTTTGTTACCCGCTTTCTTATCTGCCTACCAAGGAGGGGATGCTTCTAAGGTCTCAACCCGCTTCTTAAGGGATTTCCCGATTCCTAATTGGGATGTGCGTTATTCGGGGTTGATGAAATTAGATTGGTTTAGAAGAAACTTTAAACGCTTCTCTTTACACCACGGTTACCGCTCCAGCTATACGGTCAATCAATTTGAAACCAACCTGGATTTTGATTCAACCAATCCCGAATCCACAGATCAAGGAGGTAACTTTAAAAACCGTCTGCTAATCGGAAATGTCAATTTAGTAGAACAGTTTAGTCCTCTGATCAAAGTAGATTTTGAAATGCAAAATTCGTTGAGTATCTTGGGCGAGGTTAGGAAAGACCGAGCTCTATCCTTAAGTTTTGCCAATAACTTACTCACCGAAATTCAAGGGATGGAATATATCATAGGATTAGGATACCGGTTACAAGATTTGCGTTTAACTACCAATTTTGGAGGTAAAAGACAAGTGCTTCGCAGTGACTTAAACTTTAAGCTTGACCTTTCCTTACGAGACAATAAAACTATTGTACGATATTTAGATTTAGAAAACAATCAGATTACGGCCGGTCAAACAATATACGGAATCCAGTTTTCTGCAGATTATGCGTTGACTAAAAACTTGACCGCTCTGTTTTATTACGATCATACCTTTTCAAAGTATGCGGTTTCAACAGCTTTTCCACAAACGACTATTCGAAGCGGAATTACTTTGAGATATTTATTTGGAAACTAAAAAATTCAATTACATAAATTATGAATATACCAGCAGATTTAAAGTATAGCAAAGACCACGAATGGGTAAAAATTGACAATGGTATTGCTATTATTGGAATTACTGATTTTGCCCAAAGAGAACTTGGAGACATCGTGTATGTGGAAATAGAAACCCTAGACGAAGAACTCAACTCGGAAGATATTTTTGGCACTGTAGAAGCCGTTAAAACAGTATCTGATCTTTTTCTACCCGTTTCGGGGAAAATCATTGAAGTCAATGAAGAATTGGAGAGCGCTCCTGAAAAAGTAAATACCGATCCTTATGGAGACGGATGGATGATTAAAGTGGAGTTGGCTAATCCTGCTGAATTAGAAAATCTTATGGATGCATCCGAATATAAAGCACTTATTAACGCCTAAGTTCTTTCTGGCACTTGCCATATTAAGTACTGTTACTATTTTAGTGGGTTCCATGGTGACTGTTGACCTACAACCCGATTTAGAAATTAAAATAAGCGATAAATTCATGCATGCTATCGCTTATTTTTTTTTAAGTGGCTTGTGGTTTTTAGCACTTTTACCTCAAAGGGGATACACCCTAAAAAATGTTTCGCTTATTGCGCTACTTGTATTTTTTTATGGCATAATCATTGAGGTGTTACAAGGTGCGTTTACACATACAAGAGAAGCAGATTTATACGATATTCTTGCTAATTTTGTAGGAGTTGTTATAGCTGGGGTTTTAACTTTAGTTTTTATAAAATCGAAAATAACCCCGAAAGCAAAAAAATAACTTTATTATCAATTAGAAATTATTTACATTAGCAGTTCAAATTAAAGTGTCATGGAAAATAAAAAAAATCCAAAAGCCGATGTAGCCAAAAATAGCTCAACTTATTTTTTATTAGGTGTGGCTTGTATGGTGATATTATCGTATTATTTGATAGAGTTTAAGACCTACGATCGTAAAGATGTTGAGGTGAGCTCTCTGGTATTGGAAGAAGAATTAATTGAAGATATTCCTATTACCAGTACTCCACCACCGCCACCACCGCCACCACCACCATCTCCGGAGGTGATTACTGTTGTGGAAAATGAAGTCGAAATTGAAGAAACCATAATCGAATCTACGGAAACCTCTCAAATGGATTTTGTTGAGATTGTTGAAATTCAAGAAATTGAAGAGGTAGAAGAAGTGATTGAGTCCGTACCTTTTGCCGTCATTGAAAATGTACCTGTTTTTCCGGGTTGTGAAAGAGAAAAAAATAATGACGGACGTAAAAAATGTATGTCTGATAAAATCAATGAATTTGTACATAGTAAATTTAATACCGGTTTAGCAGACGACCTAGGACTTACCGGACGCCAAAGAATATCTGTGACCTTTAAAATAAATAGCAAAGGAGATGTTGTAGATGTAATGGCTCGTGCTCCACACCCACGTTTAGAATCAGAAGCCAAAAGAGTGATTCAGTTATTACCTAAAATGACACCAGGTAAGCAAAGAGGAAAAGCTGTGGATGTACCTTACTCTTTACCAATTATTTTCCAAGTCGAATAGTTTTTTAATATTTAAAAAATACAAAAGCCGCTTTTTTATTAAAGCGGCTTTTTTTTGGCACTTATATTGATATTATCCTAGTAACTAAAAACCAGTAGCCATGAAACAAATACATCAACTATTGGCTTTTTTTAACGGGAGTAAAAAAAGTCGCCAACCCAGTAAAAAAGAAGTACAACTACAGTATAATTCGACTTCCTTTTTTTTGTTAGGAATTATCCTGGTATCGATAGGCGTTTGGGTACTAGCAGAAACTAATTTTAAAGTAGATCAACTCGCCTATGTGGATCCTACAAAGCCTCAATTACCGGAGGAGAATTTTAATTTTACAATCAATTTGATAGACACTGAGGTCAAACAAGAACCCCATAAACAAGAGGAGGTAAAAAAAATAGAAAAAAAAGTAATTCAGCATGTCAAGCCGATTGAAGATGACCAGTCTTTAGAGCCCACGGATACTGAGATTATTCCGGATGATAACAAGGCTATTCCAACAAATACAACGCCAACCAACCCGGAACCCTATGTGGAACCCAAAATCGATGACCACACCCCTCAGTACCTGCATACCGTAGAGCTAGTACCGGTGTTTCCAGGCTGCGGTAACCTGAAGGATAATGCCTCACGCATACAATGTATGTCTGAAGAAATTCATAAAATTATTAATCGCCGGTTCAATCATTCGATTATCGATCGGCTGGGAGTAGAAAAAGAGGTTAAAATTTATGTGAATTTTGTGGTGGACCAATCGGGTTATGTAACCCAAATACAAGCTAGATCTCCTTATCCACAACTCGATTTAGAAGCCCAGCGCGTATTGGGTTATATTCCTCAATTAGAACCGGCCTTACAAAACGATAAGCCCGTTAATGTGGTTTATAATTTACCTATCGTAATTCAAGTATATTGAGATACATTTACCTGAGGAACCCGCTTTTAGCGGGTTTTTTTATACCCTTAGTTCTGTCGGTTTTTACTACCTTTGCTTTTGAAAATAATCAGTTCTATGTTTCCGCATAACAGATACCGCAGATTGCGTACTGGAGAATCCATCCGGTCCCTAGTTCGTGAAACCCAAATCACTCCCAACGATTTTATAGTGCCACTTTTTGTGGTAGAAGGAAAAGGGGTAAAAGAAGCCATACCTTCTATGCCTGACTATTATCGGTATAGTTTGGATGTGTTGAAAAAAGAGGTGAAGGTTTTATGGAATTTAGGACTGAAATCGGTGTTGCTATTCGTTAAAGTAGACGACACACTCAAAGACAATACCGCTTCAGAGGCATTAAACCCGGATGGTTTAATGCAACGAGCTATTCAAGTGGTCAAAGAAACCTGCCCCCAGATGGTGGTAATGACTGACGTAGCATTAGATCCCTATTCTTCGTTGGGCCACGACGGGATAGTACATGGTGGAGAAATTCTTAACGATGCCACCAATGCGGTCCTAGCAGAAATGAGCCTTTCGCACGCACAAGCAGGAGCTGATTTTGTTGCCCCGAGTGATATGATGGACGGGCGAATTTTTGAAATTCGAGCCCTTTTAGAAGATGAAGGGTTTCACCACGTTGGGATTATGAGTTATAGTGCCAAATACGCTTCCGCTTTTTACGGACCTTTTCGTGATGCACTTGATTCGGCTCCCGTTTCAACTAAAGAAGTACCGCAAGATAAAAAAACCTACCAAATGGATCCGGCCAATCGGCTCGAAGCACTTAAAGAAACTTGGGCAGACATAGAAGAAGGAGCCGATATAGTTATGGTTAAGCCCGGCATTTGCTATCTCGATATCGTTAGAGAGGTTAAGAATTCGGTGCAAGTTCCAGTGGCTGTTTATCAGGTGAGTGGAGAATATGCCATGATTAAAGCTGCCGCAGAAAGAGGTTGGTTGGATCATGATCAAATTGTTATGGAACAAATTACGGCAATTAAAAGAGCCGGAGCCGATATGATAGCGAGTTATTTTGCAGCCGATGTGGTTAAACTCTTGTAAGTTTTTTCTTTAAAAATCAAAAAAAATACCAAAATATAATCCGTATCTTTGCCGCTGATTGAGGATAAATTTGACTGATTGCAACCTCATCTCAAAATGTTTTTTGAGTAAAAATGCTAAAACAGTACCTTATTTACTGCTACTAGGTCAAATTTTCTTCTCTATTTTTTTATTAAAGTTAAAACAAATAACCTATTTGTAATGGCCTATTTATTTACCTCTGAAAGTGTCTCTGAAGGACATCCCGATAAAGTAGCAGACCAAATTAGTGACGCATTGTTAGACCATTTCTTGGCTTTTGATCCCCAATCCAAAGTGGCTTGTGAAACCCTAGTTACTACTGGACAAGTTATCTTGGCCGGAGAGGTGCGAAGCGAAACCTATCTCGATCTTCAACAAATTGCCAGAAACACCATTAATAAAATTGGCTATACCAAAGATGAATACCAATTTAGCGGGAATTCATGTGGGGTAATTTCCTTAATACACGAACAATCACAAGATATCAACCGAGGTGTTGAAAGAGAAGATAACGAACAAGGAGCGGGTGATCAGGGGATGATGTTTGGTTATGCGACCAGCGAAACTGAAAATTTTATGCCTTTGGCGTTAGATATTTCCCACCGTATAGTGCGTGAATTAGCAGCCATTCGACGGGAAAACAAAGAAATGACTTATCTGCGTCCGGATTCCAAGAGTCAGGTAACTATCGAATACAGCGATGATAATATCCCCCAACGTATTGTTACTATTGTAGTTTCTACACAGCATGATGAGTTTGATAGCGATACCCAAATGCTGGAAAAAATTAAAGAGGACATCATTGGTATTTTAATACCTCGTGTCAAAGCGCAATTGCCGAGCTATGTACAAACTATGTTTGATGACAACATTCAATATTTTATTAACCCTACTGGGAAATTTGTAATCGGTGGTCCTCACGGCGATACCGGACTCACCGGAAGAAAAATTATTGTGGACACCTACGGAGGTAAAGGAGCCCATGGAGGAGGTGCTTTTTCAGGGAAAGACCCAAGCAAAGTGGATAGAAGTGCCGCTTATGCCGCCCGCCACATTGCCAAAAACTTAGTGGCTGCGGGTATTGCTGATGAAGTGTTGGTACAACTAAGTTACGCTATCGGAGTCGTAGAACCAGTATCGATTTCGGTTAATACCTTTGGGAGCTCACCGTTGAACCTCACCGATGGTGAAATTGCAGCGGTAATTACACAATTGTTTGACCTTAGGCCAGCGGCTATTGAGAAAAATTTAAAATTGAGAAATCCTATTTATAGTGAAACTGCCTCATACGGCCACTTTGGTAAAGAACCTCAAACTATCCGTAAGATTTTTGAAAGCCCGTATTCGGGGCGTCAAGAATTGGATGTAGAGCTCTTTACTTGGGAAAAATTAGATCGGGTAGCCGATATTCGTAAAGCATTTGGATTTTAATCCTCGTTGGCTACAATTTTTTGATTAGTTTTTGTGCCCGAGCATATTCTTCTGAAGTCGGAGAAATTTGCTCTAATAAAGCTTTACACCGCTGGAGATCCTCTTGTTTTAATTGACTCAAAGCAGCGTGCCAAAGTGCTTGGTTCTGATAGGGAGAGGCTTTTGAAACCAAATTTTTAAAATGAAAATCTGCTCGCTCAAAATCGTTTATTTCTGTCAAAGATATAGCTAAGTAGAGTTCGTATTCGGCACTGCCCGTTTCAGTATATAAACGCTCTAATAAAGTCACAGCTTTCTTGTAATTTCTTTGATTAAATGCATCTGAAGCCTCTATGGGTAATTGAGGCTGTTCTCCTCGGACGGTTAGATTAATAGGCGCGTAGTCGTTGTAATCACTAAAAACGGGTGGTTGTGTATTGACAAAGAAAAATAGTCCAATCAATACGGCCACAGAAGCTGCTATACCCCATTTCCATAGTTGAATTCTAGAAGATTTTGATTCCGGTGCTGATTGGAAGTACCGATCTCCTATTTGACGGATATTTTTTTCTACGGCTTGCCGTTCGGATTCCTTTTCAAATCGAGCTTTAAGATAGCTATACCCCTCCCGGTATAATTCAAATTCTTGCCGAAATTCAGCATCGGTGTTAAGACGATGTTCGAAATCTACTCTTTCGTTTTCAGAAAGTTCTTCCGACAGATAAGCATCCATTAATTGAATATCTTGCTCCTTCATTACCAATGGTTTTTGAGGTGTTTAAACTCTGGAGAGTTTTTTGTAATTTGAATTAATTTGGAGATACACAACGATTTTCGTTTTCGGACATATCCATAAGTCATACCTAATTTTGCTGCCACTTCTTCTAAAGAATCCAACTGAAAAGCAGCCAGTAAAAGCTCTTTGCAACCCGCTCCGATAGCTTCAAAGGCCTTTTCAAACAAACTTAACTTTTGTGCATATAGTTCCGACTCTTCTACCAATTGTTCGGTATCATCGCTGATAGATACTTTTTCGTCTTCTATTGTTACCCAATGGGATGATTTTTTTTTCAACTCATTAAGCCATTTTCTCTTGCATAACAAGAAAAAATAGGCGTCAAAGGGACAACTAAGTTGTAATCCTTTTTCTGTGGCTTGACGATACAGGGTTATTAAAACTTCTTGAATAACATCTTGAGCTCGTTCAACATCGCCATTATTCTGACAAATGTAGTGGATTACCTTGGGAGCAAACTTGTCGTATATAGTTTGAATAATAAAAGAATTGTTGGATACCAATCCATCAATATATTTTTGGTCTGTATGAACTTCAGGCATACGAAGGCGTTGGAAAGTTGGTATAAAGGTATAAATTTTAGGTATAATAATATTTTTTTAAAAAAAAGGGTAACAAAAACGAGAGACAGTTTATCTAGCAATAGATGTTAATGTTCTTTAAATTTTTGGTTAGCCGTGCTTAAATAAGCGGTAATGATTGTGTTAGTTAGTTGTTGAAAACCCTGTGCTGATTTCCTTCTTTCTCAGTACGGGGTTTTCTTTTCAGGGTTTAAAAATTTTTAATGGATACAAACAATTTAATTTATACATTTAATGTATGGATAGAAAAACCGAAGAATTTTAATTATGAAATGTAATTTCATTGTTTGTTGTCTAGTATTTCTACTACTGGGTTGTCAACAAGAAACTTGTTGTGATAATCCCGAAGAAACAGAACAGATTAATTTTCCGGGACCGGAAGAATTTGAAAATCTACGTTCCCTAGCCTGTGATATGCTCGTACAGGAGCATATTTTTATGGCCGAGGAAGGTACCCAGTTTACTTCTGAAGAAGGTGTTGTAATCCAGGTTTTTCAAAATTGCTTCACCTTTGAGGATGGATCTCCGGTCGTAGGAGAAGTGACTTTACGATTTATCGAAATATACCAACGTGCCGATATGCTATTGTGTAATAAAACTACCCTCGGATTAAACAATTTTGGAAGCAAGCAACAACTTATAACAGCCGGTATTTTCTTGGTAGAGTTTTATCAAAACAACCAAAAATTGCAAAACCATTGTGAGGTGCTATTAGCTGTACCTGTTGAAAATTCAGGGGGAGCTCAACAAGAAATGATGGTTTGGAGTGGTGAAACTACGCCTAATCATTCCTTGCTTTGGCAAACCGAATCGTCAGCTTTTGTTTTCGTCGAGGCAGAACGTTACCAAACTTTTGTTGTCGGTCTAAATGGTTGGATTTCTATTGCCAAACTTCCGCCCCCAACCAACTCCAAAACTACTGTGCAAGTATTGGTTTCTCGAGATTATCATTTTGAGAATGCAGCTGTATATTTAGCGTATAGCGGACAAAAATATGGACTTTCGCACTTGGATGTGTATGATATAAATACCCATACTTTTGATGAGTTTTATAATGAAATTCCCGTTGGAGAAAACATCCATTTAATTTTTGTGACAGCTGATGATGATCAGTGGAGATACCAAATCACTTCCTTTGAAATTACTGAAAGCCAAATCATACCTATGTTGTACGGCACTACCCAAAAAATTTCTCAAGCGGAACTTAAAGCCATTCTCAACCAACTCGATTAAGAGTTTTGGGAAGTAAAATAAATAAAACAAGGCGCTGTATTACAGCGCCTTGTTTTATTTGTGTCCGATTTTTTTTCCCGTAAGGGTAACAAATTACAGCTTCGGTGTATATAAAGTTGAAATCAAATAAAATGAGTATCAACACCTCCGAAATTATATTCGGATCAAAAATTTAAAATCATGAAAAAAGTATCATTAATGCTAGGTTTAGTTGTTTTAGGAAGTTTCTTTTATACCAGTTGTTCCAAAGAGGACGACGGACCACTTCCGAACGAGGAAGAAATTCCGTATGTGTACAACCCGCCGACTCAACAGGAGTTTCGTGCAAAGCAAGAAGAGGTTTTTGAATCCATTATTCAAACCACCACTTTTAACGCTGAAGAGGGATTGTTTTTTGAATCAGAGCGAGGAGCATTTCTTCAAATTTTTCCAAATTGTCTTAGTTTAAACGATAGCCCGGTGACCGGAGAAGTGACACTTCGTTTTGCCGAAATCTATGACCGAGGTTGGATGCTAGCCACCAATAAAACCGTCACCGGTAAAAAACCGGATAATACGTACGAACAATTAAATTCGGGAGGGGAGTTTTTAATTGAAGTGTATCAGGACGGTGAGTTGCTATCTGTAGAATTATGTGGGGGTATGTTATTAAATGTACCGGTAGATAATACAGAAAGTGATATGGATCAAATGCAACCCTTTTTGGGGGAAATTGATGAGGCGGGCAACCTGGTTTGGGTACAGCAACAATCCGAGTTTTGGGTGGGTGAAATTCAAAACGCACCGGGCTTATTTTACAATGCTTTTATAAACGATTTTGGTTGGTTTAACTGTGATTATTTTATGAACTTTCCGGATCCTAAAACTTCACTTCAAATCGCAGTGCCTCAGGGCTATGATCACCAAAATTCTGCGATCTATATAGCTTTACCTAATGAACCCAACAGTTTGGGCCTGTTGTATGGTGAATTGCCCATCGGTCTCGATGCGCATATTATATTTCTCTCTACAGAAGGTGAGGATTATAGATATGCCGTTCAATCCATCACCATTGAAGCCGATCAATCACTGATTTTTACCATCGAAGAAACCTCGGTAGTTAGCCATACCGAGTTGATTGCAGCCATAGACGCACTGCCTTAAAAGTGCTTTTTTTCGAAAAGTGGACTTACCCCATTCAGTGAGTCCACTTTTTTGTATTTTTAATCCAGTTAATTCCAGCTATATCCTATGAATAAAAAAGTACTCTTGGTAGCGTTCCTTAGTGGGGTTGGAAGTTTAGCATTGGCACAGCAAGTATCCGATTCGCTTTCGCGACAAGCTCACATAAATTGGGAAGAAAATAGCAATCAAATTTCCTTTTCTTCGGAAACGCCTCCGCTGATACAAACCGCAGGCGCTCCTACGGCGTTTTACTCTTTTTATTGGGAATTTGGAGATGGCCATTTCAGCAAAGAAAAAAATCCCACACATATTTATGAATCACCCGGGGATTATGAAGTAAATCTTTGGGTCACCAATCATTACGATAATGGTAAAACTCCCGAAACGCGCCCTCAGAAAGTAACTGTAAATACCACCACGGTGGACTACAAGGAACAAGCTTTTATGGATACCGGACTCCAACTACAACGCAATCGAGAACCGATGCCAGAGCAAGAATTCGTCACGGTTTTGAGCTATAAAAATCAGAAAGAATACGCCACCAGTGGTACTTTGTATTTTTTTTATAACGAAAAACAATTTAAAAACAAAAATTTCGAAATCATCGATATAAGAAGCTATCACAACGAAACCGAAATACCCTATGCTACTTTTGCCAGTACAAACGCCTTTACATCAACGGATATTTTCTACGCTCAGACCGATTCACCCTTAATTCCTGTGATTACTACTGCTCTGGATACTACTTCTAAAGTTCACCTGAAACAAAGCCTAGAAGAGGCGGAAGAAATTTTCAGCGATGTGAAAGTACTAGAATTTGAAAATATCCAACCCGGAGAAGAACGCAATATTTTCTTTACACTCAAGACCACCCCGGAAATGATTAAGGATACCAGTGCTATAGTTACAGTTCGTGGTATCTATGTGCCCGAAAAAGGTTTTGAAAATCACCAAGTCAAGGATATGGAGATGGAAATTGTCAATTCTTACGACCCCAACCGGATGTCGTCCAACGCTTGGTTAATGAACTACAGATTGGTACGTTTTAAAAATTTTCGGTTTAAAACTCAGTTTCAAAATAATGGGGATGGTCCGGCGAGAACGATCCGGCTGGAGATTGATATTCCCGAAATGTTTGATATGCAAACCCTACAAATTGAGGGTATGTATCCCGAATGTCCCATTTGTCCCCCAGAAGAAGTAATTTATAGCTGTTTGGATACTAGTTATGTTGACCGTAAAGCGATATTTACATTTAAAAATATCTACTTGCCCGGTACCGAACAACGCAATGTCCAAGATAAGGATTCTACCAAAGGTTTTGTAAAATACAACATACAGTTAGCTAAAGATTTTCATAAAAAGAAAACCAAAAGCCGAACCGCAATTTATTTTGATAATAACGAGCCGATAATTACCAACTATGCCGTTACTCGCTTTCTTCCAGGTTTGTCGATAGGGGCCAAAGCAGGTTATATTACCGCTCCAAAATTGGACAATTACAAAGAGTATATGGTCGGTGTTACCATTTCGCCCTACAAATCGTATCGTCACTATTTACAAGCGGAATTAATGATTTCGGCTGCTTCTTGGGACGAACTGAACTCGTTTAAAGACCAAATTGATCTGTCGAATGGTATGACGGAAATTATGGAGTACGAACAGTTACGGGAGTACCGCAATATTACCACCTATTTAGTACCTATTTCTTACAGATACAATCTCAATAATTATATCGGCTTGGGAATTGGACCCCAACTTCAGCTGGATTTCAATAACCGGGTATGTACCTCTACCAGCGGTACTTTTTCCATACACTTGCCCGATGGAACGGTGGTGGAAGACGAAACCCAAAACAGTTTTGACTATACCGAAGAAATCAAGAATTTAAACAATTTTAAAGCCGGAGTTTTTGTAGATTTAACCGCCGGATTCGCCCGTATTGGCCCCAGTGTGGGAGCTCGGTATGTCTTTAACTTTGAAAAAAATCACAACCAAATTCATTTGTATGCTATTTGGAAGTTTTAGTTTGGGGCACCCCCCTCCTAAAGTCGGGTCGGGCTTTCCGCGCTACATGGTAGCTAGCTCCAATCCCTGGTGCAAGCTGGGGATAATTCTTCTTCTTCTGCTACCGATTTGGACCTTCGGTCAGTTTGCCCAAGATTCTATATACCTACAAGTAGATAAACTCGCCCTGAATAAAGATATACCCACGCTGCAGCAAATTCAACCCCTAGAACAACATTGGAATACCCATTTAACTCACCCGGACGATCGCTTAGCCTTACTGGTATTGCAGTGTAATATGGGATATTATTTCCAACAAAATAATCTTCCTGCTCAAGCCATCAATTATTATGAAAATGCCTGGCAAAACCAACAAAAATACTTACTATCCGGTTATGATATCATAGAGTATTGTCTCAAGCCCTTGGGCAATTTATACACGCGGGCGGCCAATTATACCCAAGCAGAAAATACCATCAAAACGTACATTGATCTAGCCGAAAAGTCGAACCAACTTCATCATAAACTTTCCGGTATATTAAACCTTTCGGTAATCTATCATCACACTCACAATTATCCGACCGCGGTGAGTATTTTACAACAAGCTCTACGTACCCCTCATCTACCTGAGGATTTCAAGTCTAAATTGGAAAATAATCTGGCAGCCAATTTAATAGCCCTAGGAGAATCGAAAACCGCGGAAGAGTTGCTTTTAGATTCCGAAAGTGTGGCTACTCGACGCAACCAAGCTCAACTTGCCTTACAGCATAAACAACCCCGCCAAGCATTAATTCACCTTACGAAAGCCCTAGAGCTACTAGTCGAAGAAGATTTTGCTGCCCGTGATTTAGCTAAAATTTATATCCAACAAGCTACCGTCTATCAAATGCTTCAGCAACCTGATTCCGCACGAATCTTACTTCAAAAGGCTCAAAATAGTCTTTTGCCCTTAGATATAAAAACACCCGAAAAAATTCATCTCTATCCCGAAAGCACCTTTATCACTTTGTTTGATAGTTGGGCTGCTTGGAGCCCGACTTTGGAAGAAGCTCTCTACTATTATGATTTGAGTTTTTATGTCTCTGATTTATTGGCCGAAAGTATGGTGACTCAAGAAGCCAAAATGATTCACTATGCAACTCTTCGAAACCGCAGTGAAAAATGCGTGGAACGACTCTTTGAGGTCTATCAACGCAATCCTGATCCGGCTTATTTAGAAAAAGCCTTTCAGTATGCCGAACAAACCAAATCGCGGGTCCTTAAAGAAATGTATGCTTTGAATCATTCTATTGAGAATCAGCCTGATAATGCGCATTTGATTCGAGAAAAAAAGTTGTTGCAACTACAAGAAAATTATATCAATCAACTGGTTAAAGCTCAACTTGCCAACAACCACCTACTGATTCAACCTATTATTGATTCGTTAAACCAAGTTTATTTTGACCTACAAAATTTAAAAAAAGAGCAAAGAGTTTATACGGACCCGATTACTTTTCCTAAAACCACTATTCAAAATATTCAATTGAAGTTGGAGCAACAACAAGCCGAGATGTATAGTTATTTTTACGGGACAGAACATGTATATCGTTTTGATTTTAGTGCACACCATGCTCAGTTAGTGCAACTAGCTGCTACTGATGAAATCAGTGAAAAACTGAGAAGCTACTTTCGATTCTTTGATAGCCCCCATGCCATTAATGACCATCTAAGTGAGTACAAAACACTGGCCTGGGAGTTATACCAACATTTGATGTCTGATCCTTTACCTGAGAAACTGATTATAGTACCCGATGGGTTATTAAATTTTTTACCTTTTGAAACCCTGTTGACCCAAATCACTGAAACCACTCAGTATGCCGCTATGGATTTTGTGATTAACGCCTGTCAAGTAGTCTATAGCACCTCCGCAGGGTTTTATGAAATCACACCCACTCGCCCTTTGAACGCTAATTTGTTGGGAGTGTTTCCGGTTTTTCAAGATACTTCCAAGAGTTTAATCTATTCTTTGGAAGAAGCCCAAGCGATTAAAAATTTAGTACCTGCTACACTTCTTCTGAACGAAAAGGCTACTAAAGTCAATTTTTTAGAACAAGCCACTAATTATTCAATATTACATTTTTCTACACACGCTCATGGAGGTAGTTTTGTAACACCGGCAGGAATAGAGTTTTACGATAGTGAAATGATTATTTACGAATTGTATGGTGCTGATTTTAAGCCTGAATTAGTGGTGTTAAGTGCTTGTGATACCGGAATTGGAAAATTACAAAAGGGAGAGGGGGCCATGAGCTTGGCGCGTGCTTTTCAATATTTGGGAACGGAGAAGGTTCTGTTTACTCTCTGGCAAGTCAATGATCAAGCCACTGCACTTTGGATGAGTGATTTTTATTCTCACTTAGCTCGCTCAAAAGCACCCTCAGACGCCCAATATCGGGCAAAATCTAATTTCTTAACCAATCCATCGATAACTAATGCCCATAAGTCACCGTATTATTGGGGCAGTTTTGTGTATTATGGCACTTTTGAAGAAATAAATATATCTTCTTCACCCGCTTTTATTTTGGTGGCTGTACTTTTAAGTATTGCTGTATTAGTTCTTTTGATTTGGAGAAAGAGAAAACGAAATAGAAAAAATCATTAGAAGGTTTAAAACTTTTTCTAGTTTAACTATTTCATAAAAAAAAGAGAACCACTAGGGTTCTCTTTACGGCTTAGTAGCCCAAGCCGAACAAATCTCGAAACATTTTCTGGAAGATTTGGAACGGTTGGTGGGATTGGATTTGGAGTCGGTGCCATCATAAATTGCCCGACTTTTGCCCCACTATCGCTCTTTTTGCCCCACTATTGCCCGACTGTCTTGTAGGATACTTGTATTTATTTTGACTCCATTGACGCAATTTTTGTTCTACCCTGACGCAATTGACGCAATTATGACGCAATTCAATTTAAGGTGTAAAAAGCTCCTGCTCCTTTCTGTCCGCTTGATTTGAACAGCTTTTTGTCTGTCAATTCTTTTATGTCTCGTGTTGCTGTTTCTCTTGAGACATCATTCAAGGATTGATAGTCACTATTGGTGATTTTTCCTTTTTCTTTTGCGAACAAAACAGCCTTTACTTGTCTGTTATTCAATCCAAGTGCTTCTAAGTACTCGGCGTCATAAATATCTTTCTTAAACACTACCCAAAAGTCCGATCCCTCCACAAGGTAAGTCGGTTCGGGAAGTCCTTCGGCAACACACAGTTCCGTCATTTTGCTGATGCCGCGGCCCCATGATTCTACATAGCCGCTACGGAAAAATGCGTTGGCAATATCCGGGTTATAAGGTCTGGACGAATGGCTTTTCAACAGGTTACTTACCGTCCAGTTCTCCGGCAGATGTCCCTCGTTCCAAATCATAATTTTATCCTTGTAAACGCGGATTTGAATGGGTGTCAAACCTGAATAATCTTTATGAGCTATGGCATTGAGCAAGGCTTCGCGTACCGCTTCTTTCGGATATTCGTATGTTTCCACCCGGTGTATGCCTTCGTAACTGATCAGCGCTTTGATGTACTTGGTAAAAAGCAAGTCAACCGTTTTTTCCACCTGTTCAAACAAATTTCCGTGAACCTCGTCCTGAAAAATCAAATCGGCTTCATTCTCAAAATACCCGATTTTGATGTAAGCGCCTGTTATAAACTTTTCCGGATCGGGATGGAACAGCAAAATGGCCGCCCGTTTCAAATAGTCACCCTCAATCAGTTTCAGGTTTTCCAGTAGGTGCGTATTGTCTTCGGATAAGGCTTCTTCACTAAGACGTTTGCTCCGGATACCTCTTTTCTTAAAAAATTCCAGAGTTTCCGACTTCAAATCACCGACAGATACCTTGGGTACTGGAACACCGTCCCAACGCTTGCCTTTTTTCTGTAATAAAAATTTATCCAAAGCAGCGCCCTTTAATTCCTGTTTGGTGCTTCCACTTCGGTAATGGTATTGCCCTTTGTAATTTACCGCATTGGGGTAGGGTTCCACTACGATTTCCAGATAATCACCGGCCTTGGTTTGGTGTAAATTCACTTCTGCCACAATCCCCAAGACATCTCTTACTTTGTTGGGGATTTCTTCCAGCAACTGTTTCGCATCAGCCACGCCGACCACTTTTCCGTTATCGTACTTACCGATGAAAATAGTACCTCCATTGGCATTTGCAAAACCGCAAATCCACTTCAGGTACTCGTCTCGCCAACTCTGCTTGTATTCTATGTTTTGAGATTCTGACATCCTGTTATTTTACTACCTTGTTATTTCGTTTGCTATCATCTCCGCTTGTTTCAACACGGTTTCAGTTGCCAGCATCTGCTTATCCGGCGGATAGCCATACTTCCTTAAAATCCGTTTTACCGCAACCTTCAACTTCGCTTTCACACTTTCCTTAATCGTCCAGTCGATCGACGCATTTTGCCGGATCGTTTCCGTCAGTACCACCGCCAGTTCGCGCAGCTTATCCTGCTGCATCAGTTCTTTTGCGCTGTCATTATTGGCCACTGCCGTATAAAAAGCATACTCAAAGTCCGTCAAGCCCATTTGCTTCGCCTCATTGTCCATTTCCACAATACCTTTACTCAGCTTGATGAGTTCCTCAATTACCTCGGCTGCCGTCAATATTTTATTATGGTATTTCCGAATCGAGTTTTCCAGCATTTCGGAGAACGACCGGCTTTTTACCAAGTTCTTTTTCGCCCTTGATTTGATTTCGTCATTCAACAGTTTTTTCAACACTTCCAGGGCCACGTTTTTGTGTTCCATTCCTTTCAGCTCCATCAAAAACTCGTCTGACAGGATGGAAATATCCGGCCGCTTTATTCCGGCGGCGTCAAAAACATCAATGACCTGTTCGGAAACCAAAGCTTTGTCGATCACCTGACGAATGGTTGTTTCAATCTCCTCATCAGTTTTTCCCGTTCCGGTGCTGTCAAACTTCGCCAGCCGCGCTTTTACAGCCTGAAAGAACGAAACTTCATCTTTGGCATCCATAGCCTGCTCATGCGGAACGGCTATGGCGAAGGCTTTAGATAAGGCCGTTACTTCGTTGATGTACCGTTTCTTGCCGTCCTCCAAACCGAGGATATGCTCTTCGGCCGCAAGGATTAGTGACAATTTTTTGGACGTGTCGGCTTCAAAATAGCTTTCGTATGCAAAGCCATGATACATATTCGAAACCACTTCCAATTTCTCCAGCATCAATTGGACTGCTTGCTCCTGTGCAATGGTCGGGTCGCCTTTTCCACCCGCATCCGAATAGAACGCCAATGCCTTTTTCAAATCCGAGGCAATTCCCAAATAATCTACAATCAAACCGCCGGGTTTGTCTTTATACACCCGGTTTACCCGGGCAATCGCCTGCATCAGATTATGCCCTTTCATGGGCTTGTCGATGTAGAGCGTGTGCATACTGGGTGCATCAAAGCCCGTGAGCCACATATCCCGAACAATCACCAATTGCAATTCGTCATCCGGATTTTTCATCCGTTCGGCAAGCATCCGCCGTTGTTCTTTGGTGGTATGATGTTTGGCAATTTTGGGCCCGTCAGCAGAGGCCGAAGTCATAATCACTTTAATGACGCCCTTATTCAGATCGTCCGAATGCCATTCCGGTTTCAAGGCGATAATGGCATCGTATAAATCGGCTGCTATCCTCCGGCTCATGGATACAATCATCCCTTTGCCTTCAAATACGGCCTGCCGCTGGCTAAAGTGCGCAACGATATCCTTGGCAATCGTAGCTATCCGCTTTTCGCTTCCCACCAGCGCTTCGAGCTGTGTCCATTTCGCCTTGGCCTTTTGCGTATCGGTCAGCTCTTCCTGCTCCAATTCATCATCCAGCTCGTCCACCAGTTGCTTACCTTCTTCACTAAGGTTCACTTTTGCCAGTCGGCTCTCGTAATAAATGCGAACGGTGGCACCATCTTCAACGGCCTGGGCAATATCATATATGTCCACATAGTTGCCAAATACGGCCGGCGTGTTAACGTCTGTACTCTCAATAGGAGTTCCGGTAAAGCCCAAATACGTGGCATTGGGCAAAGCATCGCGCATATATTTGGCAAAACCGTACACGATCTTCTTACCCACCACATTTCCCCGCCCGTCCTTGGCATCAATAGTCTTGGCCTTAAACCCGTATTGGGTACGGTGTGCTTCGTCCGCGATCACCACGATATTCTTCCGCTGGGAAAGTGTTTCATACACATTGCCTTCTTCGGGTTGAAATTTCTGAATGGTGGTAAACACCACGCCGCCCGAAGCCACTTTCAGCAAGTCTTTTAGCTGATTCCGGTCGTCCGCCTGCACCGGCTCCTGACGCAATAATTGCTTGGATGCTGCAAAGGTATCAAAGAGCTGATCGTCTAAATCGTTGCGATCGGTAATCACCAAAATGGTAGGGTTATCCAGTGCCAGCACGATTTTACCGGTATAGAAAACCATAGACAAAGACTTGCCACTTCCCTGCGTATGCCACACCACACCAGCTTTCCGGTCGCCAATGGGCTGATTTTTTACGCCAGGTAAACCATAGCTTACGGGGTCTTCCATAGCCATATTCAACGGAGCCTCTTCCTCTACATTAAAACCTGTTGCCCGCAGCGTGGATTCCACCGCCCGGTTTACGGCATAATATTGATGGTAGGCGGCTAATTTCTTTACCGTTGAGATGGTCGTGATACCGGTTTCCGTATCCTCCCGCTTCGATTTTTCAAAAACCACAAAATGCCTGATGATGTCAATCAGGGTTTCCTTGTTCAGCATCCCTTGTATCAAGGTTTCCAGCTGGCTGACCAAATGCGAGGCCTCCGCTTTTCCATCGGCCGACTTCCATGCCATATAACGACTAAAACCGGCCGAAATAGAACCCGCTTTCGCTTCCAACCCATCGGAGATCACCACAAAGCCGTTGTAGGTAAACAAACCCGGAATGATCGTTTTATACGTTTCTACCTGCTTGAAAGCGGAATGGATCGTGGTGTTTTCATCCGCCGCATTCTTCAATTCAATCACCACCAGCGGAATGCCATTAACAAAAAGTAAAACATCCGGTCGTTTGTTATTCCCGTTTTCAACGATGGTGAATTGATTGGCGACGACAAACTCATTATTATAGGGGTCGTTAAAATCAACCAGCCAAACCCGGTCGCCACGGTCATCCCCATCCACCCGCTTGGAAACAGGAATACCTTCCGTCAACAAACGGTGAAAGGTCTCGTTGTTCGCTAAAAGTTCCGGAGACGCGATACGCTGTATTTCTTTGATGGCCTCCGCCTGTGCATCAGCCGGAATGTCGGGATTGATACGCTTTACAGCATTTTGTAGTTTGTTCAACAACAGTACTTGTTCATAACTATCCCGTTCAGGCGTAGCACCGTCGGGAGCAATATCTGGGGCGTAGATGTATTCGTAACCTAATGCCTCCAAACGTTCTA
>CAZQQU010000003.1:0-252252 GCA_964595625.1 uncultured Flavobacteriaceae bacterium
CATAGGACTCCGGAGTGGGTAGGTCACCAACCCCGTTAAAGGCACCTTCCCAAGTAAGGTGGTAGGTAAGGGTAACTCCGGGTAAAAACCCGATTATCTCAAATTCTTTACTGGTTAAATCAAATAGCTCTATACCGTCTTGGTCGTCATCACACAGATAATAATCCGTAGGATCGGTGTTGATGTCGGGGGATTCTAATACCACTAACTCCAATTCGGTGATGTCGTAGCATCCGTAGCTGATTTCTTCTATACGGGCAAAAACCGTTTGGTTCCAAGGTATGGTATTGGTAAACGGAGATAATAACTGATCGGCAGGGTCGCCGTTTTCTGCTAGGGCAAGAGTTTCAAAATACATAACAACACAATCCGGTTGCCCATTAATAATCTGGGCGTCCCGATCGGTTAAGTTAAAATCAGTAAAACCATCGTTGGGAAAATCGTCGTCACATAAAATAATCGGATCGGGAGGATAAGCGGTAGGTTTGGGTGCAAATTCGACAATAACATCATCAAAAATTTCACACCCTTCATTACCATAAGTAACCTCTAAGCCATATAGCCCGGGAATAAATACTTCGAGATAGCTGGTGGTTTCGCCGGGGATAGGGATAAAATCTGTCCCGTTATGAGAAAACCACTGGTAAGAAACAGTAGGGTCTGTGTTAGGTTCTACCCCTATGATAACCGATTCTTGATCGCAGGGAGCAGTGCCGTTTTCTATGGTTAAATCTTCTCCGAGGTCTAATCCTAAGTAAAAACTTCCTCCTTCTAAAAATACTGCGGAATCAAAACTAGAATCATTACGGTCAGCAATAACTAACTTCATCCTGTACTGATTACCTGGAGAGACATACGACCACGCTTGCATTAATACTGTATGACCCTGTAAATTTACCGGAGCTGTACCTGTAGGCTCCCCATTAGTGCCATAAAATACATCAAAATATTCTTCATTCATAGAACAAGGTGATCCATTTGGACAAGAATTACCTCCGGGATAATATAAACAATCCCGAATAGTTGTTACAGAAATCGGTGTTTCGGTGGGTGCACCAGGAACAATAGCAAGGTTGGTAATGTCTCCGGTTACTTGATTTTCAAGAAAAAAAGCAAATGCATCAGAAAAATCACATTGATATGTACCATATTCATTGGAACCAAAAACAAAATTAAAGCTGATGGAATCAGTCATTGGTCTGAAATCAAACTCCATAATGGTAGCATCGTTGTAGGAAGAAAGAAAAGGGTCAATGCCTAAAGACTGAATATAATTAAACAACTGAGGATCCCCAGGCCAGCCACCACCGGGAAATGTGTTGCCTTCTATGGGCCCCTGTACTCCTTTTACAAGATTACCACCTATTATTTCATCTTCCACTCCTCCTGTGGCTAATACGATACCGCTTTGAATAGGAAAATTTGGGTTCGTATTTTCGAAATAACCGATACCGTTTGCATTTCCGAAGTTAGTACCTGTAATTCCTACAACGTTTTCTATAACCGCACAGGGGTTATTACCAATCAGCACGTCTTTAATTAACTCTTCATGGGTATAGGTGGTAGCATCCACCGTAATAACCTGAGAATAGATTAAAGAAGGAAATATAAATAAAAAGAGGAGTAGTTTTTTTATCATAAACCGGGTTTTTAAAAATTAGCCCCTTAAAATTTAACTCATTTTTAAGAGTTTACAGTAAGTTTGAATTTCAAATATACTATTTTCTCCAAATTATAATTGCTATTTTTGCAAAAAATACTTTCAAAATGACTACTTTAACAGTTAAAACTGAGCCTACTACTAACGCAAATATTGTCAAATTTATTACCTCTAAATTCTTAGTTACTTATCAAGGTTACGAATTTAAAAACATTGACGAAGCACAAAGTAGCCCGTTGGCCCAGCAACTCTTCTATTTGCCCTTTGTTAAAACAGTATATATCGCACAAAATTTTATAGCTATCGAAAAATACAATATTGTTACTTGGGACGAGATTCAAGAAGCCGTTGCCGAACAAATACAAGAATATCTAAACTCTGGTAAGCCAGTAGTCATAGAAGAATCCACTTCTAAAAAAGTTCCGGTAACGGTCTATGCCGAAAGTACACCCAACCCAGCGGTATTAAAATTTGTCTCGAACAAAGCCTTGGTTGACGGTACTTTTGAATTTAAAAATATAGACCAAGCCAAATACGCGCCTTTAGCTCGGGCTTTATTTCACTTCCCTTTCGTGAAAGAAGTGTTTTTTTATCAAAATTATATATCCATCACCAAATACGATTTGGTAGAATGGCAAGAAATTACTTCTGAAATTCGGGAATTTATCCGAAAATATTTGGAAGAGGGCAAACCGGTATTAGAAGAAGCCGTTTTAGAGCAAAATACCTCCCAGACACAAACAGAGCAACCAACGAAGGCAGCTCCTAAAAAAACTTACGAAGGCATTTCTCAAGATATTGTAAACATCTTAGATGAATATATTAAACCTGCCGTTGCCAGTGATGGAGGCAATATAGAGTTTCAACATTTTGACACCTCCACCAAAACCGTAAGTGTTTTATTACAAGGCGCTTGTAGCGGCTGTCCGGCTTCCACCTTTACTTTAAAAAACGGTATTGAGACGATGCTACAAGATATGCTTAACGACAGCGAACTCCGGGTAGAAGCAATCAATGGTTAACCTATACCGTACCACTTTTGGGTGTACACAAGTAACGATATCGAACATTCGTTTACCGAACGATAATTTCGTCAATAAAAGTCCACGCTTTATGCCCAGCACCTTGTGCTCCGTCTGGAATTGTACCGTAATTTTTAACTCGTACCACCACATAGTTGGCTGTATGTTCAAAAGATTCTTGAACCAAAACCAAAGTGGGTAAAAGGGCATCTCGATGTAGGATAGCCTGCTTGCTGCTCACTAGTTCTTTTTGAGCGTCCAGCAATTCTATCCACACTTCTGCTGGAGCATAAATCCACTGTCCGGGGGCATCAAAAAGGCGAGTGGACACTTGATTTACCGAAATCATTTCTTGCAAATCAATAATTACTTCCAAGTCGTCTCCCCAGTATCCTAACCATTCGCGGTCGCCATACCGTTTACTACTACCCGGAACCCCATTAATCAGGGAAGTTGTACCGTTCCCGGCATAGGCGGGATTTGCTTCTACATTGACAGTGATGGGCTTACCTACCGCTTTATGAAATTGCAGTTCTTTAGTATATACAGCCCCCAACTGTTTTTCGGCTTCAAAGACTGCAGCGGTTATTTGCAAATCAGTGTCAAACGGAATCGGGGTTTGATAAATAGGTGAGTGAATATTGGGTCCGGTACCATCAGTGGTGTAGTGTATGGTTACTCCGGGTACTATACTCTGTAGGGACCAAGCCCATTCAGAGTGATTGGAAACCAACTCGCCGGTTAAATCAAACAAATGATTAGCATACTGCACATCCAAGGCGTCCAACCGTTTTTGAAAATGCAACAACCGAGCAATATAATCCGTGTAGTTTCTCTCGGCCGGATAAGTCCACAACACTTCACTCAAAGCGGTAATTCTAGGAAATATCATATACTCTACCTGATCTTCTTGAGAGATATATTCGGTCCATAAATTGGCTTGTGCTCCTAAAATTAAAGCCCTTTCAGCCATATTTAATTCAGTTGGGATGGGGTCAAATTGATACACTTTTTCTAATGGAATATAGCCCCCGATGGCGAGGGGTTCATTCTCATTTTGAGATTGGTAATAATCAAAATAGCAATGGGAATTGGGGGTCATTATCACGGGATTCCCTTGTTTAGCTGCTGTAATGGCTCCAGCAGTGCCCCGCCAAGACATCACCGTGGCATTAGGAGCTAATCCGCCTTCGATGATTTCATCCCAACCTATAATTTGTCGACCATGACTATTGAGATAGCTTTCCATGCGTTTGATGAAATAACTTTGAAGCTCGTCTTCATTTTGTAAGCCTTCTTGCACCATGCGAGCCTGACAAGCCGGACAGGCTTTCCAGTTTTTTTTGGGTGCCTCATCGCCCCCGATGTGTATCAACCTACTGGGGAAAATTTCCATCACCTCGTCCAGCACGTCTTCCAAAAAAGCAAAGGTTTTTTCTTTGGGACAATAGATCTGTTCAAACACTCCCCACAACTGAGCCACACCCGGACTTTCTCCCGTACATCCCAATTCGGGATAGGCGGTAATCGCTGCTTGTGAATGTCCGGGCATTTCAATTTCCGGTACCACGGTTATATGTCGGGCAGCTGCATAGGCAACTATTTCACGTGCCTCTTCCTGGGTGTAATAACCTCCGTATCGTTGGCCGTCAAATCGTTGGGGTACCTCATTGTAATGCCCTACCAGTGTTTGATCGCGATAAGCCGCTACGGTTTGCAACAAGGGGTACTTTTTGATTTCTAAGCGCCAGCCCTGATCTTCGGTTAGATGCCAATGAAAATAATTCATCTTGAGCATCGCCATATAATCTAAATATTGTTTGATAAAATCTACCGAAAAAAAGTGTCTCCCCACATCCAAATGCATACCCCGATAGGCAAATTTGGGTTCGTCTTGAATATGCATCTGTCTAATATTTATCCTATCTTCTTTAAAATCGCCGCTTTCTATACTTTCAGGCATCAACTGACGCAAACTTTGAACAGCATAAAAGGCGCCGGTATCCGTGGCAGCCGTAATTCGTATTTGGTTTTTATCAATTTCCAGTTTATATCCTTCCGTTGCTAGTTGAGAGTCTTGCACAAAAACAATTTGAGAATCCGAGTCATTTTCGCGAAAGCGTATTACACTCCCTTCTTCTACCCAATGTTTTAAAAATTGAACTGCATTTTCAAAGGCAGGGGGATAGACCAATTGAGTTTGTGAGGACAGCACAAAATTTCCATCTAGCAACTGCTGTGAGCGGGGTTGGGGAATAACGGTAGTGGGTAGTGGTTGGGTGGTGCTTGACTGACAGCCGACACCAACTGCTATCAAAATGAGTAGCAGAAAATAAGAAGTAGTTCGCATAGGATGGACCATTTAGAAGGTAAATATACTAGAAATCCTCTTTGGGGCGTGTCCCGCCTTCGCTTGATCTTCGGCGGGTCGGGCTATACGCTCTATCTTTGGCGCTATGATTTCCGCCAAAGGATGCCGCTTCTATCCCTCACGCAGGGAATTTCGAAAAAATATCCCCCGATAGGCTACCGGGGGATACAATCTAGTTGGTTAGTAGTTTATTTATTGGCTGACAATAATAAATTCTGATCTACGATTTTGCTGGTGCTGCTCTTCGGTGCAATTCTCTCCACATCGCACTTTTAATTGACTTTCACCAAAACCTTTCCCGCTGATTCGGTTTTCACTAATTCCTTTAGAAATTACGTATTGAACCGTTGATTTCGCTCTTCGTTCCGATAAGTCTTGGTTGTAGGCATCGGTTCCGCGCGAGTCGGTATGACTTTCGACACGAATCACCATGTCGGGATATTTTTGCATCAACTGAACGAGTTTATCTAATTCAAAAGCGGCTTGAGGTTTGATGTTGTGCTTATCAAAATCAAACAAGATTGGGTTTAATACCACCTGATCTTCCACAATCAAATCCTCTATGGGACTTAAATAAACTGTGGTATTTACCTTCCCTCCGGTTGCACTTACCGAGCTGGCATTGGCTTCATAATCTTTTAAAGAAGCTTGTACCACGTAGCTGTGGTCACATTCTACTAAGAACGAGGTTTTACCGTTGGTACCGGCTGTTTTAGTAGCCAATTTATTATCGTTGGCATCGTATAAATTGACCGTAGCACCCACTAGGGGTTGTTGGGTTTTTGCATCGACTACTAAGACATCTATTTCAGAATCACAAAGGGGTTCAATTTGTTTGATGATATAAATATCGTCGTTACCGCCTCGGTTGGAAGAAACAAAACCTTCCTGATTGCTATCGATACTAAAGGCAAAATCGTCGGCGGAACTGTTTACCGGGGTACCAAGATTACGCACTTGCCTGAATCCATTTGCTGTTTTTTCGGCAAAAAACACATCCAAACCTCCCAATCCCAAGTGGCCATCACTGGAGAAATAGAGTGACCCGTCCGATCCGATAAACGGAAAAACTTCATTCCCTTCGGTATTAATCTCCGGACCTAAGTTTTCGGGTGTACCGAAACTCCCATCGGTATTAATGGTTACTCTATAAAGATCGGAACCACCTTGCCCACCGGGCATGGTTGAGGCAAAATAGAGTACGTTTCCATTTTCCGCGAGTGCCGGATGTCCTACTTTGTATTCGGAGTTATTAAAAGGAACCGATTGTATATTGCGCCATTGGCCGTCAATAAGTTCTGCAGTAAAAAGTTTGATTTGGTTTTCGCCTTCCGAATCCTTGCGGTATTTGCCTTCAAAATAGTCGTTTCGATCAAAATACATGGTATTTCCATCGGGAGAAATAGCCACAATACCTTCGTGAAATTTGGTATTGACATCTCCTTTAATTTTTACCGGATTTGAAAATTTACCATTGGTATAGGCGGCTTCATAAATATCTAAGAACGGTTCTTCCGTTCTCTTATATTTTTTACCTCCTGTATTTCTGGCTGAGGCAAAGTAAAATTTATTACCCGAAAGGGTACCTCCAAAGTCAGAATACTTTGAGTTAATTTCTTTAGCAGCGGTAGCCGTGAAACGAGCTTTTCCTTCGAGTAATTTAGAGACATAGTTTGGATTGTTTTTAAAATCAATGGCTCTGGAATCGTTGGGGCTCATTTGGGCAAATTTTTCCATCATTCTTTTAGATTCGTCAAACTTGCCATTAATTTTTAGCACCTGAGCATAATTGTAAACTGTTTCGGCATTAACGCCGGCTTTTTCAGCTATTCTTTTGTAGAAGGGTTCTGCTTTTTTGGCGTCGTTTATCATATAATAACTTTCTGCCAAGCGGGTGTACACATAATCGTCTGCTTTACCTTTCTTAACCAATTTTTGGTATTCTTCCGCAGCTTTTACATATTCCAAACGATCAAAATGCGTATCGGCTTTTTTGGTGTTTTTATCTTGGGCATTACTAAAAGTCAGTCCTATTAGAAGAAAAAACGCTATTGTATATATTTTTTTCATATCTCTTTGTTTTGTAAAATTAGAAGAATCTTGGTGAATGCAATATTCTGGGTTTAAAGAATATATCGAATGTAACAATTACCTCATGAGAAGCAGATCCTACTCCTTTGAGTTCTGAAGTAATGTGGTCGTAAGCATATCCTATTCTCAGGAAGTCAGTCACTTGAAATCCTACCAATCCGCTAAAGGAGTCGTCCAGTCTATAAGAAGCACCTATTTCAAAGCGGTCGAAGAATAGGGCGTTTAAGTTTCCGTCCAAAGAGATTGGAGCATCAAAGGCAGATTTCACCATCACCGAAGGTTTGAGTTTAAAATTATCGCTTATTTGAAACACATATCCGGCAGTAGCAAAAAAGTGTTGGGTTTCAGAGCCGTATTGGAGTCCATTTTCATCCAGGTGTATCGAATTAAGGAAATTGGGTACTGAGAGCCCTAAATAAAAATTTTCGGTATATAAAAACGCTCCGGCTCCCACATTGGGGTATACATTACTAATATCTTCAGAGAAAAAAGGATCCCCGGGATCTTGTAATTCAAGTGAAGTCAATCCGACATCATGAAATGTGGCACCCGCTTTTAAACCCAGAGCCAGCTTTACATTTTCACCTAAAGGAAGGGTGTAAGAAAAATCAATATAAACATTGGTTTCCGATATTGGCCCTAACTCATCTTTAATGGCTGACAGTCCCAATCCCACGCGCTCTCCAACGGGAGAATGTGCCGAAAATGTAATGGTTTCAGGCGCACCATCTAATCCAGACCACTGAGTTCTGTACAATGCTGTAATCGAAAGGCTTTCTTTAGATCCTGCGTAAGCCGGATTCATTATATTCATATTATACATATACTGAGTGTACTGAGGATCTTGTTGTGCACTCATATCCTTTACGGTAAGGATGGTGATAAAAATGAGTAAAAGTGATATTTTTTTCATTATTCTGCTGATTTGTTAGTATTATTTATTTAAATATATATAACCGTTAATAGGATCGCCGTTTTGTAAACCCACCACATAAAAGTAAGTGCCCACGGGCAGTATATTACCGTCTTTATCCTGGCCTCCCCATTCATTAACATAATTAATCATATTAAAGATTTCGGTGCCAAAACGGTTATATACTATCAAATGCAAAGGCCCTGACTTATCGCTGAGAAACTCCAGATCAAAAAAGTCATTATATCCATCGTTGTTTGGTGAAATACCCTGAGTGATGGTGCAATTTTGATTAGCATACAAATACACCTCCACTTCGTCAGAACCGATACAGCCGTTATCATTTACGACAACCGTATAAGTTCCGGGTTCAGTGACTTCAATTGAAGTGGTGTTTGAGTCTAATTCACCTCCATTGAAAAACCAACTGTAAGTGGCATCCGGGGATATCTCGTTACTGATGTTTGCCGTTAAAGTCACAGTATCTTGAGCACATTTTTTTATGTCCTCTCCCAAATCTACTACGGGGAGTTCTGTAAACTCAACATATACACTATCGGTTTCAACACAATCTAAGTAGTGTACTTCTACACTGTATGTTCCGGTTGTTGAAACAGTTATACTAAAACTGGTTTCTCCGGTACTCCACACATAGGTAGCGTCTTCAGGAATTATGCCTGAAACAGAGGGTATAATTTCATAGGAATCCCCATCGCAAAAACGCATATCCTCGCCCAGATTCACCGAATAAGAAATAAGAACAACATTAATGGAATCGGTACCGGTGCATTTAAGTGAAGTGTTGACTTCTACGGAATAAGTTCCAATTTCAGTCGCCAATAAAATGGCTTCGGTTGCACCGGGTATTTCCACCCCGTCCAAATACCACACATAGGAAGCATCCGGAAGGTCGTCTATGTTTTCAGGTGTAGCATTTAATTCAACAGAAACCTCTCCGCATAAGGATATATCTTCTCCAAGATTTACAATTGGAGTTGTTTTAAACTCGATTATAATTTCGTCTTCCATCGGACAATCAGGAGCCAAAGGATTTACTACGTGGACTCCATAAACACCCGGCTCGGTGACCACCAGAGTATCTTCATTTTCTCCCGGTATTTCAATCCCATTAAAAAACCAAGTAATAATAGCATCCTCCGGAGCGGTAATACTTAAAATGACCTCTTCGGTATCACACACGGCATTTCCGTTTTCAATGGTCATGTCTTCTCCTAGGTCAGCTTCACCGATAAAAAAGCTTCCTCCCTGGATAAACACAGCGGAATCCCAAGAAGAGTCGTTTCTATCAGCAATCACTAACTTCATTTTATAAGTTACACCCGGGTCAACATATTGCCAGGCCTGCATAAGCACAGTATGTCCCTGAAGGTTGACTGGAGCTGTTCCGGGAGGAAAACCCGTAGTTCCGTAAAATCGGTCAAAATATTCCGGATTTTGAGACGAGCAACTAGGATTGTGTGCATTGTCTCGAATAGTTGTCACCGAAATTGGGGTTTCAGTAGGAGTGCCGGGCACCAATGCCATATTGACAATTTCTCCGGTATCATAGTTTTCTAAGAAAAAAGCAAAAGCATCTGAGAAATCACACTGAAAGGTACCGTATTCGTTTGACCCGAAGACAAAGTGGAAACTGATGGAATCGGTCAATGGAGTAAAGTCAAATTCCATAATAGTTGCATCATTATAGGATGTAAGTCCGGGGTCTATCCCTAAGGATTGAATATAGTTAAATAGTTGGGCATCTCCGGGCCAACCTCCGGTACCCCAGGTATCCGAATTTACCGGACCGGGGGCTTGTAACACATTCCCTGTGGCTAAAATTAATCCATTTTCAATAGGGAAATTGGGATTAGTATTTTCAAAATATCCGATACCATTCGGGAAACCGAAATTGGTTCCAGTAATGGCCGTAATATTTTCAACGATGGCGCAGGGGGAGTTTATTAAAACTTCAGTAATTAATTCTTCATGGGTATATGCGCTGGTTGAAACTGTGATCACCTGTGCTTTCATACCGTTAAAGAATAAACAGCATACAATAAGTATAAAGAATTTTTGTTTTATCATGAGTTTAAACTATTTTCTATTAACGTAAATCCAACCTGTAACTTGGGTTCCATAGACAGGGTCGTTGCCCGCCAAATTAATTACATAGTAATAGGTTCCGGTAGGCAAGAGTTCGCCTTCTGTGCTTTGTCCTCTCCATTCTTTAACATAATTATCCTTTTCATACACCAATCGCCCATGTCGATTCATAATTTGCACATTAGCAATTCCTGTTCTACTAGCCAAAAAGCTCAAGTCCAGAAAGTCGTTATAACCTAAGGTATCATCAGGAGAAAGCCCTTGTGTTATAATACAGTTCGGATTTGACGGGTAGGCGGTTATTTCGGATTCTGCCGTTGTTATACAGCCGTTGCTATTAACCTCTACTAAGATATACATAGCGGTATTTACTATAGTTTGATCGACAGTGAGTGTGATGGTGTTGGATGTTTGTCCTTCTAATACACCTCCATTGAGATACCAAGTAAATGTAGCATTTTCAGCGGAAGTTTGGGCCGTTAGCGTTATATTTTCTTGTGGACACGCATAAATCAACTCTTCTAGATCGACTTCCGGAAAACTACTAAAGGTAATTTGAACACTGTCTGAAACTGTACAAATACCATCACTAATCTCTAAGGTATAAGTTCCCGACTCACTGACTACCAAGGTGGGTGTAGTTGCCCCTGTATTCCAGAGGTAGGTAATGTCATCTCCCGCACCTTCAATAAAAGGTATAATCTCAAAACTATCTCCTTCACAAAACAATTGGTCTTCTCCCAAGTCCAGTAGGGGCTTTTCTCGAACGATTACAGCAATTTCAAACGTAGCCGTACTACAGCCGTCGTAAGTAACAATCACGGTATAAACACCTGCTTGAGAAGGAGTAAGCACAGGTTCTTCAGAAATTAGCAGCCCTTCTAGGTACCATTCGTAGGTAACTAATTCGAGGTCAATATCTGGATTTGTAGGGGTAGCATCTAAGCTGGGAAATTCATCACCCTCGCAAATTTCAACCATTTCCGGAAGCTCCGTAGTGATTTCTATTCCCTGGGTTACAATTAAATCGAAATTTACAATGACAAAGCAACTGGGAAGTTCGGCTTTTTCAACGCGAACCCAAATGGTTTGAGGATTGCTGGTATTGGTATAAGCATCTTCCGGAGAAATGGGATTGGTATTGGTAGAAGCACTTGCTTCCGTAAGATGGAAAGACACATTGAAGTCATCCGGATTTTGGCCGTCTAATATAGTAGGTATTTGAGAAGTTAAATCAAAAACACTTGTTTCTCCGGAAGGATCACATTGAGTTAAATCCTCAGGTGCTACAGCATGGGGTAAATCTCCTTGGAAGTATACGGCTATATCATCCAAAGCCAAATCGTTACCACAACCTCCAATAGAATTATTTATTAGTACTACTTGTACATCTGTAAAATCACCGGTATTAAAACTTACGGTAAATTCCTGCCAGTTGGGGTCTGGTCCATTAGGAATGTCACCGGTTACGGTTTCTGCAATGATATTTCCGTCTAAATCTTCGATTCTAAAAATCACATTAGACGGGTTTCCGGTACCTGCGCAGATATTGGTATCCGTGTCATAAACAGTCGTAATCCAAGCGCTAAAAGTATAATCTATATTGGGAAAAAGAGATATAGTTCGACGATAAAATTCTCCCGGATCAAAATCCGCATTGACAAACAGCATCATGCCGTCGACATCCTCAGGTGTATGGTCTTCCATTCCGACGTGCCAACCCGAATTTAGGTCCCAAGTTCCCAAGTTGGTATTTGATATTGCATACATACCGTCGTCTATTTGTCCGACACCTTGAAAATTATAATCGGTATAGGGTGTTTGGTGGCGACCGGTACCGGTGCTAAAGTCTTCTATAAAATCGACACGTAAACAATCGGGTTCAACCATTACACAACTGGTAACCACTACCTCATCGGTAACCACAATAGTATCACCGGTGGGTAAATTATAGGTCGCTCGAGCTGTATAAACTGTAACTTCCTCGGTAGGACAAACTTCAATCGTAGTGGTGGTACCTATAATTATGTCATCTTCATCGAGCCAGGCAAAATCTACTATAGAGCTACCGTTTGGCGAAAATCTCCAAGCTTCATCAAAAGCTTCCCACACACTGGTATTTCTACCCGGCGGGGTATAGCCTTGAGAACCTCCATTATTTTGAATTCCTAACACCGCCACTCCCCCGTTGATGGGATCCGTAATATAATTGTGCGGGTTGGGTTTACTTTGCACATAAAATTCAATCGCATTGGTGGTTTCGTACAATACCATTTGGAAGGTACTAATCGCTCCATTCGTGGGATTTAAAAAATTATAATAATGAACATTAGCAAAACTTACCACTAAGGTGCGACAGGGGTATTCTCCCAAGACTTCATATCCTATTTCTGCATTGCCCCAGCGGGGATCCATATCGTGAAATAGCATAATTGCATTTTGATGTATGTTGGAATTAGGGATGAGTTCACCGGCATCCAACACCCAATCGCAAAAGCCACCCGGTACTTGACTGTTAAAACTTATGATACCATTAGAACCGATAAACACTTGTGAATAATTCACTCCAAAATAAGAAAACTCAAAAGGTAGTGTAATAGCACTGGACCACACGTCGTCCGCACCCACACTTACTTGATTGGATAAACCGGTAAACGGAAAGGGTGGGTCATAGGGAATGGATTCCACTATATAACTGGTCGTTGCTCCTGTATCTAAAAATGTAGCGGTCAGATCGGTACACTCGGTTTCACAGTCTAGTTCAACATCCTCTCCGGCATAAACATTTGGACATCCCGGTGCTTGAGATCGCATACTCGGCATTACCAACACAAAAAACAAGAAACATAAAACAAAAACATTTTTTTTACGAAGTTTCTCAAAGAAGTACAGTTTTTTCATAAGTTTCACTGAATTTTAGTGATTAACTTTGCTAATGTAAAAAACTTTTTTCTTTTAACATAATCTTAACTCATTATTTTGAAATAAAACAAAAAAGAAAGCGTTAGATGCCTTTTTCATTAAAAAAGTAGCAAAACATTTTGGAAGTCCGAGTGATTTTCCCGAAAGGGTAAAATGATTTTGAATGAAGACTATAAATGCTATAACAAGTCGCAAACCCATATTGAGTTAGGACTTAAAAGGATTTGCTAAAAATATAATACGCGACTTAGTACCCCAATTTTTTTCTGACTCGCTGTAATACTTCGTTCGCTACGGCAGCAGCTTTTTGACGGCCTATTTCTAAGGCGTGGTCAATTTCCTCTCGGTGGTTCATATAGTAACGATATTTTTGTCTTTCCTCAGCAAACAGAGTCGTAATAAGCTCAAACAAGGCTTGTTTGGCATGCCCATAACCATAATTTCCTTGCAAGTAAAGGTTTCTCATGGATTCGATTTGTTCGGAAGTGGCCATTAACTTGTACAAGGCAAACACATGGCAAGTATCCGGATTTTTGGGCTCTTCGAGAGGGGTGCTGTCGGTTTTGATAGACATTATTTGCTTCCGAAGGGATTGATCGTCTAAAAATATATTGATAAAGTTATTTCTCGACTTACTCATTTTTTCACCGTCGGTTCCAGGGATAATTTGTACGTTTTCTTCCACGCGCGCTTCCGGCAAGACAAAGGTTTCTCCCATCAGATGGTTAAACCGGGATGCTACATCCCGCGTAATTTCAAGGTGTTGTAATTGGTCTTTACCGACGGGTACATATTCAGCGTCATACAATAAAATATCAGCTGCCATCAACATGGGATAAGTAAACAGCCCGGCATTGACATCTTCCAAACGGTCGGCTTTATCTTTAAAGGAATGAGCTAAGGTCAATCTTTGATAGGGAAAAAAACAACTTAAATACCAAGCTAATTCGCCCACTTGAGGAATATCGCTTTGGCGGTAGAACACCGTTTTAGAAACATCCAGCCCCATGGCTAACCAGGTAGCCGCTACACTATAGGTGTTGTCTTCGATGGTAGAAGCATTTTTAATCTGGGTCAGGGTGTGCATATTGGCGATAAACAAGAACGATTCGTTATCGGGATTATTAGCACTTTTAATCGCAGGGATAATAGCTCCCAAAAGATTTCCTAAATGGGGTGTTCCGGTGCTTTGAACTCCAGTTAAAATTCGAGGCATAACTTCGGTATTTTATTTTGCTGACAAAGGTACTTTTTTTGTCAGAATAGCTATAAGAATTATGTACTTTTGGTCTTATGATTTTGAAAAAATACCTTTTTATTCCTCTTTGGCGCTTGTGGTTTTACCTGTTAATTTTACTGGTAATTATAATTGTTTTACCGGTATTAGTTGTCAGTATATCCCGAAAAGAATGGTATCCTTTTTTCTTTAAATTGGCTCGGCTTTGGGCTACAGTAATTTTATACGGAATGGGATTTATCCCTAAAGTTGTGGGGCCTACACCTAATAAGAGTACGAGTTATATATTTGTAGCCAACCACACTTCGATGATCGATATCATGCTGATGTTATATACCATTAAAGACAATCCTTTTGTTTTTATAGGAAAAAAAGAATTGAGTAAAATTCCGATTTTCGGATTTTTTTACAGACGTACCTCCATCTTAGTGAATCGTAGCAATACCCAAAGCCGCAAACAAGCCATTGAAGCTGCTCAACAAAGAATTAATGAGGGCTTGAGTATTTGTATTTTTCCGGAAGGCGGAGTCCCTGACGATCACTCAATTATTTTGGATGAGTTTAAAGATGGGGCATTTCGGTTAGCTGTGGAACACCAAATAGAAATTGTACCCATCACTTTTTACGATACTAAAAAAAGATTTTCTTACGATTTTTTTAGTGGATCTCCCGGCCTTTTACGAGTGAAGATTCACTCTTTTGTTTCTCCTCAGGGGCAGGACAAAAAAACCTTAAAAAATTTGGTTCGGGAATTGATGCTTCAAGAGCTTTTACATCCAAAATTCCCCAAATAAAAAAAACCACCCAGGCACAAGAGTGGTTTTTCTTTTGTTTATTATTTGAATTTACAAACCAAAATAATAAACATCAACCAAATAAACTTATTTTAAAATTTATAACTAAAGCCGCTATAAACACCTAAATAGTAGGGCTTAAAGTTCGTGTCTCCGGTATAGGCATTAATTTGATACTTTAACATAGGCTCTATGTTAAACAAAATCTTACGAGTCAATTTATAATCCAAACCGATTCCGATATTGGTACTAAAACTAAACTCATTTAAATTATTAGCTTTCCCCACCACGGAAGAAAAGCCGCTATCAGCAAACACCGATATTTCGTTGTTGTTAAGAACTAAAGTGCTCAAGCCACCGATTACATGAACCCCAAAGCGGCTATCAAGTAAGTGGTATTTTACTTCCAAAGGAATTTCCAAATAATCAATGTTTTGTCTAATGGATCCGGGTAAGGGCGCACCGTTTCGAGGGATAATTACATTTCCGTAGAGATCCGTCAAGGTGGATTCGTTGACCAACCCTAAGGTACCTTGATTACCGATGGCTAGAATTTGATTGGAATTATAACTAATGGTATTCAGTCCATATTCTGAGGAAGCGGACAAGAACTCAATACCTTGCGTAACATAGCTTAAATCAATTTTATTAAGTCCCGTACGTACACTCCATTTGTCGTTAACGGCATAACTTACTTGAACTCCATAGCCTAAATTGATATCGCCTTTTTTAGTGTTGTCGGCAAATTGTGAATCAATGGGCGAACCTTTTCCAAAAGTATTGTAATACAAGGGCATCACTCCTGGAGACACCGACCAACGATCTTCTAATTGATTGACCTCGGCAAGTGCTTCCTCTTCTTTTTCCAATTCTTTCTCCGCGAGATATTCTATAAGTGATTTTTTCTGCTCAGTCGATTCCTGGGTTTCAGAGACTGAGTCTGTTTCGGTAGTAGCAACGGTTATGGGTTGACTCTCTACCGATTTTTCCACCTCCGTATCAGCGCTATTCTGTTTACCTTGGGAAGACTCGGTACTCACTTCTGCTAAGTGACTTTCTATGGGTGCCCCGAGGGTTGTATTTTGTTTCCCATCCGTTTGTTTTTGTTGGAGAGTCTGAGCTGTTTTGACAGTACTCAAATTGTCAGTCACTCCGATTTGCTGAGTTTGTTGAGCGATGGTACCGGTAGTGGTTGTTCCTCTGGAAATATTGAGGTTTTCTGAAGTTTTTTCATTGGAGTTACCTTCGGTTTCGATAGAGGTATCTATACCTCGGGTGGTATTATCTTGAAAAACTATTTCTTCACCATTGGATTTATGTACAGATTTTGCTGGGTCAAAAATAGGTGTTTCCGAATCAGGTGTGATGATTTCTTCATGAGTTAGGATGGGATCGGGGTCGTTGAAATCAAAAATCATATTTCCTATACTAAAAAACAACAAAACCAATGCAGCCACTCCGGCTGTTTTGTACCAAAACAGCGGAATAACTCGTCGCTTTTTCTTTTCCGCTTGCAGCTGGGCTTTTAGGTTTTCCCACACCGAATCGGGAGGACTTACCTCAAAATCTTTAAAGCGCTCGCTAAAAAGGCGGTCTATGTGTTTTTTTGGTTTCATAACCTTCATCCTTCTCTGGGAGAAGAAATTTATAAACTAATTTTAGCGTATTTTCTTATGTAAAAAATACTGTTCTATTTTTGATTTTAAAATTGCTCTTGCACGAGCCAAATTGGATTTTGAGGTGCCTATATTTATCTGCAACATTTCAGCTATTTCCTGATGGGGATAGCCATCAAGCACATACAAGTTAAACACCAGTCGATACCTTTCGGGCAGCTCTTGTATGAGCTGTAACATATAATCCAACGATACTTCCTCAGTTTCTACCTCTACTTCTGGATCTTCGGCGATTTCTCTGTCAACAATTTCAAAAACCCGTTCTTTACGATACTTCTGCAGCACCGTATTGACGGTAATTCGTTTCATCCAACCTTCAAAAGAACCTTCATGTCGATATTGTTGAATTTTATCGAAAATAGTTAGAAAGGCATCCTGAAGATTGTCTTGTGCTTCTGCTTCGTTGCGGGAGTACTTCAGGCAGATACCATACAGTTTTGCTGAAAAGAGACTGTATAACTTCCCTTGCGCCTGTATGTTACCTTCCTTACATTTTCGTATTAGTTCTTCTAAAATCAAACCTCCCCGATTTAATAGTTACAAACTCAACCTATAATATCAAGATATGTGTATAATGCCGGTTTTTCACTATCCAAATTGCAGGGACTCAATTTATAGATGCAATAGTGTTAAACAGGTTGCGTCTGGTTTACATTTTTTAGGAGACAGCTTCTTTAATTGCTTGTTCTATTTCCTCCATTAATTCGGGATTGTCAGCAAGCAAATCTTTAACTGTATCTCTTCCTTGACCCAGTTTGCTGTCTTTATAACTAAACCATGAGCCGCTTTTCTTAACTATTTCAAACTCCACACCCATGTCGATAAGTTCTCCTACTTTAGAAATTCCTGTACCGTACATAATATCAAACTCCGACGATTTAAATGGGGGTGCCACTTTGTTTTTGACCACCTTCACGCGGGTACGGTTACCAACCACTTCTCCATGACTATCCTTAATTTGAGATACTCTACGGATATCGAGTCTCACCGAGGCATAAAACTTTAATGCATTTCCTCCGGTGGTGGTTTCCGGATTGCCAAACATCACACCAATTTTTTCACGTAACTGGTTAATAAATATCACCGTACAATTGGTTTTACTAATGGTACTGGTTAGTTTTCGCAGAGCTTGTGACATCAAGCGGGCGTGGAGTCCCATCTTAGAGTCTCCCATTTCGCCTTCAATTTCACTTTTGGGGGTAAGTGCCGCTACCGAGTCAATAACCACAATATCAATCGCGCCACTGCGGATTAAGTTGTCCGCAATTTCTAAAGCTTGTTCCCCGTTATCCGGTTGTGAAATGATAAGATTTTCTACATCCACTCCCAATTTCGCTGCATAATGTCTGTCAAAAGCGTGTTCCGCGTCAATAAATGCCGCTATACCACCATTTTTTTGACTTTCAGCTATAGCATGTAAGGTCAAAGTGGTTTTACCGGAGGATTCCGGACCGTATATTTCAATAATTCTACCTTTGGGTAACCCTCCAACTCCCAGCGCTAAATCCAATCCTAACGATCCGGTAGAAATCGCCTCTACTTCTTGAACTGCCTGATCGCCCAACTTCATTACAGCACCTTTACCATAGGTCTTGTCCAGCTTGTCTAAAGCGAGTTTGAGAGCCTTTAATTTTGCTTCTTTTTCGTTACTCATATCCTAATTTTAATGTGTTATATTTATCTTGCTAAGATACTATTTCTTTCATTTTTTTAGCTGTTTTTTCCAGAATCTTTTTTCTGTAAAGGGGAAAAAATCCATCGAAAAACAACCAAAATAGGGGTATAAATAATTTATAATTGTATTTTTGCGAAGTCCTTCCAATTAGGGCATTTTTTTCTCACTTAAAACGTTTATAGCATGCAACTGTACAACACTTTAAGCGCAGAAGAAAGAGCAGAACTGATCGACCGCTCGGGAAAAAGACGGTTGACTCTTTCTTTTTATGCGTACGCTCACATCGAGCATCCCAAACAATTTCGCGACGAGCTTTTTTTAGCTTGGAACCCCTTAGAAGTATTAGGTAGAATATACGTAGCTCACGAAGGAATTAATGCCCAGTTGTCTGTACCGGCCGATAATTTTTATCGCTTTAAAGACAGCATTGAAGTGTATCCTTTTATGCGAGGTATCCGCCTGAATATTGCCATAGAGCACGATGATTTTTCGTTTCTAAAACTCACCATTAAGGTACGTCCTAAAATAGTAGCCGACGGGCTCAATGATAAGACCTTTGATGTGACCAACAAAGGGGTACATGTCAATGCCGAAGAATTTAATAAATTGCTGGAAGACCCCGACACTTTGGTCGTGGATATGCGAAATCATTACGAAAGTGAAATAGGCCATTTTAAAGGAGCTATTACTCCTGATGTTGAAACTTTTAGAGAGTCGTTGCCAATTATTGAAAATGATTTGGCACCCTATAAAGAAAACAAAAAATTGTTGATGTACTGTACGGGTGGAATCCGTTGTGAAAAAGCAAGTGCCTATTTTAAGCACAAAGGTTTTAAAGAGGTTTATCAACTCGAAGGAGGTATCATCGAGTATGCCCGACAGGTAAAAAGCAGCGGTATAGAAAGCAAGTTTATTGGTAAAAACTTTGTTTTTGATGGACGATTGGGCGAACGCATCACTGACGACATCATCGCGCGATGCCATCAGTGTGGTGCTCCTTGTGACGACCATACCAACTGTGCCAACGACGGTTGTCATTTACTGTTTATACAATGTGAATCGTGTAAGGAAAAAATGGATAATTGTTGTTCGGACGAATGTTTGGAGATTATTCACCTGCCTTTGGTGGAACAAATCAAATTACGAAAAGGCAGAGATGTAGGAAACAAGATTTTTAGAAAAGGGAAATCACCAGCTCTCAAGTACAAAGCTTCCGGAAAATTACCCGAAAAAGTTTTGGCGAAAGCCCGTACCAAACCTCTTGAAAAAATCAAAAAAAAACCTGTTAAAGAATATATTGGCCGAGGCCAACATTACTATCCGAAATCAGGTATTGGATTTTTCTTGATGGAGCGAGGTGCGATACAAACCGGCGACACCTTGGTGATTTTGGGTCCCACCACCGGTGAAATAAAAGTTGTTTTAGAATCATTTTTCGTGAATGGACAGCCGGCACAAAAAGCTCAATCGGGAGATAAAGTTACGCTTTCGGTTTCGGAAAGAATTAGAAAATCAGACATGGTGTATAAATTGGTTAACGAATAAGCCCTTCGCGCAACGCTTTGCTAATGGCTTCGCTTTGAGATTGTACATGCAGTTTGGAATACACATTTTTGATGTGAGAACGTACGGTTTCGATACTGATAAAGAGTTCTTCAGCGACCATTTTGTAGCTGTTTCCTTTAGCCAGTGAAACCAGCACCTCCACTTCACGCGGGGTGAGATTGTATTCGGAAGTTTCTTTAGGTATTCCTTTCTCTTGTAAATTTTTTACAATAATTCGAGCGATGGCCGGACTCATCGGGACACCGCCTTCGACCACATCATTTATGGCATGGATGAGTCGATCAGAAATGTATTTCTTTAGCAAATATCCGTTGGCTCCCGAATACAACGCTTTGTAAACCAATTCTGAATCCTCAAAGACCGTCAGCATGAGAATATGGGCTCTTTGATCGATTTTCCGGATTTTTTCCACGCCTTCTATACCGTTTTGTTCGGGTAAGTCAATATCCATCAAAATCACATCGGGTTGGTATTTGGATACTTGTTGTTCCACATCGATACAATCTCCAAATTCACCAACGACTTTTAGATTTTTTTCTCTGGAAATTAGTTGAACTATACTCTCTCTAAGATTGATATTGTCTTCGTAAGTCAAAATTGTTATCATAATGTTACGCTGTTACTAATTATAATCCCACACGCTTTGGGTGGGTAAGGTTAGATGAATTTGTGTTCCTCGGTCGGATTTAATTTCCAAAATAGCAGAAATTTCAGCTGCCCTTTCTTTCATGTTTTTGAGTCCGTTGCCTGAATTTATGTTTTCGGGTTGAAACCCAATACCGTTGTCGGATATTTCCATTTCAATGGTATCCGAAGTCTTGACAAAACGTATAACAATCCGATTGGCCTGGCTGTATTTGACCGCATTATTGATGGCTTCCTTAGCAATAAAATAAGTGTTTTTGCGCTCTTCCGGGTTGAGTTTGATAAATTCTCCTCCTTCAATACTTTGAAACTCCAATTTTACTTCGGAAGCTTCCAACATTTCGGCTGCGTATTCTCGTATTTTTTCTATCACCTTTAAAAAATTATCGTTCATCGGATTAATGACCCAAACCAAATCGCTCATTTTTTCCATCATTTCTAAGCTGTTAGTGCTGATTATGAGCAGCTGTTTCTTAATCTTATGATTTTCTTCGACATCTGTGGCTGCTATTTTGCTATTGATATTAATACTGGTTAAGGTAGAACCCATTTCATCGTGCAAATCACGAGCAATTTTAGCTCTTAAATTTTCTTCGGTCAGATATTTACTGATGCGTTCCGAACAAACTGAAGCAATTTTTTTTAAAGTTTTCAGATGGTGTTTTTTATAAAAATTTTTACGGGGATGTTCGGAATCCATAATTGCAAAAACCTGATTGTCAACCCAGATTGGCACTGTGATTTCGGAAGCCCACGATTGATTGTCTTGAATGTATCTCGGGTCCTTGGATGTATCGTTCACAATTTCAGGAATTCCAGAGCGAGCTACACTGCCCACGATTCCTTTTTCGAAGGGTATTTCCAGTAAATTATTAATTTTTCTCCCGTAGGGATTTTTGGGCCCGAAAGCAGCAGTTTGCACTAATTTTTTTCGAGAATAGTCGCATCGATAAACCACACAGTCTTCAAACCCTAAATAATGCACACAATTTTTAGCCAAATCCCATAAAATATCCTCTACAGTACTTTTGCCATAGAAGGAAGTAGCAAATTTGTTAGCAGTTTTTTCAATTTTAATTTTCTCTTGAAACCCAACAATCACTCTGTACAACACAAAAATGATAAGCAAAAACAGCGCAAGGAGAAAGGCGAGGGATCTCCAAAAGGGAGGTTTTATTACAAAAGAAAAAGTTTCTTCAGAAATAAACCATTGACGGCCATTGATAGAGGCTGCCACCTGAAAATGGTAGCTCCCGGGAGGTAATTCCCAAAGTACCAACTTGTTTTGATTTCCGGTTTCAAACCAAATACCGTCTTTTTTTAAACGGTATTTGAACATCAAATCGTTGGGATGGGCATAATAGGGCACCACGATTTGTGCCTCCAAATTACGGTTGGCATATGAAAACTTGGTAATTCTACTTGTCAACAGCGACTTTTCTGCTTTCTTTTCAGGCAAGCGCAGATATTTAATTTTAGGTCTTAATTTTACATTTTCGACTCGAATATTGTTTGGTGAAAAATAAGTAATGCCGTTTGCCGCACCCAATAACACCCATCCGGTATTATTTTTTAAAATGGCATTTGAAACGTACGGATTTCCCAATATATTATCGGCTTCATTATACCGGGTTAATTCTCTTTTTTCAGGAGTGTAATTGTAAATCTTATCGAAAGCAACAATCCAAATACGATGAAGATCATCACTAAAAAGGATACTTATCCAAAGGTTGTTTAATTCGGTTTCAACAATCGCAACCACCCACTTTTGGTTTTTAAATTCCAGGCAATACAACCCTTGGGTAGTACCGACGTAATAGGTGTCACCATACTCTAAAAAACTCAATATCTTTGGACTTTGAAAGACAGAATCAAGCCGGTGTTTTATTTGGTAAGTTGTATCCAAAATATACAAACCCCTATTAGTTCCCAAAAATATATTGGCATTTTTATCTTGATAAGCAAAGCGGGTCTCTTTTATATTTTCGGGCAGTAATAACTCGGAGAGTTGGTAAGTAGTACCGTCTAATAAGTACACGCCGTCTCTGGCAGAAACTATATGATGCCCGTTTTGTAAGGTATAAATCTGATTGATAAAATCTCGTTCTATTTTTTTACGAACTCGATTTCCTTCTTCGGAGAGTTCATAAACAGGTCTTTTAAACAAATCACTCTCTGGTTGATACAGCCAAATCCCTTTGTTTGTTTGCCCAATAATGAGATAAGTCCCGTCATATACCAGCCCTCTCAGCGATGCGTGATTGAGCCGGTCGCCAGCACCGTCTGAGGCCTGTAAAGTGGTAAACCAATTCTTTTGGGTGTCCCAAAAAGTCAGTCCTTTACTGGTGGCAATCCAATAATCTCCCTCAGAAGTTTCTACAAAAGCCCGCACTTCACCGAAAGGCATCCGGGTTGAAGGAGCATTATTTTGAATGAAATGAAAATAATTTTCGTTGTTGTAAAAATACATTAAATTGTTTTCTCCGGCTATCCAAATGCGGTTGTAATCATCGTTGAACAAGGCATTGTAGCGTTTTTGGATAATTTTTTCACCTGAGTATGATAAAGAAACATCTTTCAGCACAAAGGAGTTTGTATCAAAAAGATACAACCCTGAATATGTTGCTAAATAATATTCAATTTCGTTTTTTCTCAACACATCAAAAACGATAAAAAATCGGTCGGTATCATTTATAGTTAACGGTATTTTTTTATTAGAAGCAAAATCTACATACCAACTTTTGTTTTCCCAATTACTTACTATCACACTTGTTTCAGAAAGAGCAGAAACAGTGCGTATTAAAGGTAATTTAATCGCTTTTTTTTCCTTTGAAATGATGTGATAACTATACAATGTGTCTCCACTTCGTATAAAAAGGGTGTTTTGGCTGTTTGAAAAATGTTCATTGGCAAAATAATTATGGTGCATGAAGGTATTGGGAAAACTGTCGTAAAATTCAAATTGGTCAGTGGTCTTGTTGTACCAAAACAATCCCTTAAAACTGGCATAGTACAAATTATCATCACTCGTAAATAGTAGTTTTCGTTCCGGAATGTGAGCAGGGCGTGTCTCTGTAATGAGCGTAAAATTTTGAGAACCGTAATCAAAACGATAAATACCGGAACTCACTGACACCCAAATGTTGTTTGTACTATCTTTAATCAAAGCATACACTGTTTCTCCCTGAAAATACAAATCCGTTTTTTGTCCGTCAAATCGTTGTAAACTCAGTTCAAACCGTAGCCAAATAAAATCCTCGGCATCTTTAACTATCTCTCGTATTCCAAAATTAAACCCGAGATTTTTTGGAAATAAACGAACCGGAAATTCTTCTTGAGGTTGGGCCATAACGGCATTTTCTATCCCGATCAAGCAAAACAGAAAACACAACCAAAACCAATATTTTTTAGAAGAATTCAAATAAACAGCAGATTTAATTTAATAATCCAAAGGTAAAAAAGAATTCTTTTTACAAAAATCCCACAGATATGGGATTGTGTATCCCTACGTGAAGCGAGACCTTTGTCAAAAAAATAAACTATGAAAACACAACTATTATTGAGCTTGTTCAGCATTCTACTATGCGGCATGCTTCCAGCCCAAACTTTTCGGTATGTTGACCCTAACGGAACCAATACCGGAAATGATTGTACCCAACCCGGAAATCCTTGTGCGACCATACCACATGCACTGAATGAGGCTAATGCTAATGACATCATAGATTTGGCCCCAGGAGCCTACACAATTTCCGGAACCAGTTTATTGATCCAAAAAAGTATTACCATACAGGGAACGGATAGAGAAACCACATTTATTCAAGCCCATCAACAACCTAATATGGCAAGCAACAGAGTAATATCTATCAGCGATGTAGCTATAGATGTCATCATAAAAGATGTTACCATTCGTCACGGTGTGGCATCAGGAGCCGGTGTTGCCGGTAGAGCCGGAGGGCTTTATTACATTTATGATGAAAACAACCCGAGTACCTTAGAAATTGAAAATGTAAGGTTTGCCTTTAATACTGCCCGTGTAGGAGGAGGTATCTTCGTTACATCTAACGCCACTCCTGTCATAAAAAATACAGTGTTTAATGATAATTCTGCCACAGAGAGAGGGGGGGCCATGTATTTATACCTGAACAGCGAACCGATAATCGACAATGTGGTTTTTAATGTCAATTCAGCCGGAATAACCGGAGGCTCCATTTATGCCAATGCTTCTAACCCTAGTATGACCTATTGTAATTTTACTTCAAATTACGCTTCCTTAGGGTGTGGAGCCATCGCGTTTCAATCAGGTTCAGGCGGTGGGCTAACCGGTGGAGGGTTTTACTACCATCAAGTTTCGGGTAATGGAGGTGCGGTGTGTATAGACGGTGGTAGCAGTCCTAACTTTTCGTTTGTTCAGTTTGAAAACAATGAAGCTCTCGGAGGCAGTGGTGGAGCCGTTCATATTGTAAATAACAGCAGTCCCTCTTTTTCGGGAGTCGATTTTACAGACAATCAAGCAACCAATGAAAACGGTGGCGGTGGTGCCATATATGTAAACGCCAATTCACATCCGGAATTTAAAAACACAAACTTTATAAGCAACAGCTCATTTGGAGACGGAGGAGGTATTCTTGCTATGGAGTCTGACTTGTTGTTGGAAAATGTTCGTTTTGAGCAAAACACAACAGACAATAATGGTGGGGGGTTATTTCTTTCGGGAGCAAATTCATCTTGCGTTATTAAAAACGGATTTTTTATAGAAAACTCAGCCGAATATGGAGGAGGGACTTGTATTGACACAGGAGCTACAGAATATGTCAATGTAGTATTTTCCGATAATAATGCCGTTAATGAAGGGGGCGCCATTTATAACAACCTCGCTATTACGCCTTATTATTACAACCTGACTTTTAGTGGGAATACAGCGGATTATGGCGGAGCCATTTACAATGCGTTCAGCAGTACTCATTTTATTTATAATTCGATATTTTGGCAAAATACAGCAAATCAGGGTAGTGAAATATACAATAACCCTTCTTCTGCCGCCACCATACATTACAGTTTGATAGAAAATAATCCCACAAACGTAGTAGAAGGTAACGGTTTTGACTGTTTTAATTGTATAGACGGCGACCCGCTTTTTGCAAATCCTGCGACACATAATTATTTAATTACCGAAGGTTCTCCCGCCATAGATGCCGGAGACCCCAATACCACAACGATGCCTTATCCTCAAAACGGCAACAACGACCCCATAGATATCGTAAACAATCCCCGATTTGTAGAAATTATTGATATGGGTGCTTACGAATGGTATGAAAATCTATCGGTAGAAGCAATAAAAAATCCGCTTTCAGTTACCGTTTTTCCCAATCCAGCAACCGAAGTGCTGCATTTAGTTTCTAAAGAAAACATCGATAACATAAAACTTTATGATTTGACAGGAAAAGAAATCTCCATTTCAAATATTTCTAAAATCGCGAGTGGCGAAATGAATTTAAACCTAATGGGAATTGAATCCGGAATTTATTTGTTGCGAGTTCATTCCGGAAGTAAATCGGCTACTTTTAAAATCATTAAACAATAGATATCAGAAGATGAAAACAAATTTTACACGCTATTTTTTGTTTGTATTATCGTTAATTCTACAATCTTTGACGGTGCAGGCCCAAGCTCCTGCCATAGACTGGGCAAAGGCTTATGGCGGAAGTTTGAACGATTATTGTTTTAACGTAAAACAAACTCCGGATGGTGGTTATATACTTGTAGGAACTTCCCTTTCGTCCGACTTTGATGTAAGTAACAATTACGGTGAATCAGATGCTTGGGTAGTTAAAACCGATGCTTCGGGTAATATCGAGTGGGAAAAAAACTATGGAGGGAGTAATCAAGATGCTATTATGGACGTCATTGTGCTTGACAATGCTACCGGCTATGTATTTTTGGCACAAACGAATTCTAACGATGGTGATTTATCTCCTGCTCCACATAACCATATTAAAACTTGGATATTCCAAACCGATATGTCGGGAATTATCACAAACGACCTTGTTATGGGTACTGTTGCAGGTAACAACATCCCATACTCATTCCTGCAAAATGACGATGGTGATTTTATAATTGTTTCCGAGCAGTTTCAAAACATCTGGATGACAAAAACTACAGGAAACTTAAACCCTGTTTGGCAAAAATTTTATGGCGGATCACTACATGAATATCCTTCAAAAATCAAGCAAACCCATGACGGCGGATATATTTTTATTGGATCCTCTCAGTCTAATGATATTGATGTGGGGGGTAATTATGGTGAGTCTGACATCTGGGTGGTCAAAACCAATGAATTTGGAACCATTGAATGGGAGCAGAACTACGGTGGCAGCAACTGGGACTATGGAAGAGATATTATACAAAATCCCGATGGAGGTTATATGTTTGTAGGATATAGCGGTTCCAATGATTTTGATTTTGATAATAATTATGGCTTACTAGACATTTGGGTGGTTAAAATCAACGAATCAGGAGAAATTTTATGGAAGCAGAATTATGGAGGCAGTAATTATGATCAAGTCACCTCAATTATCAGTTCACCTTCCGGAGGATACATAGTGTCCGGGGCGACAGATTCTAACGACGGTGATGTTACAGGACATATTGCAGGATTTGACTTTTGGGTATTTGAAATTGATCCCCAAGGAAATTTGTTATGGCAAAAACCTCTGGGCGGCACCGAAGAAGATATTTCTTATTCTGCATTGCTTAATTCAAACAACCAAATTGTATTAGCCGGGCAAAGCAACTCTAATAATGTGGATGTCAGTGGAAATCACGGAGGCACGGATATTTGGTTAGCCGTACTGCAAAGCACTATGGATATTTCTGAAAATCATTTCAATGATATAACCATTTTTCCAAATCCCGTTTCTGATAAACTACATTTAAGTTTTAACAACCAAATTCCTGACAAGATATCGCTATTAACCATTGATGGTCAAGAGATTATACCAAATATGTATGTGAAACATTCGGAAGCAGACCAGTGGTTTACAATCGATGTATCTAACCTTGCATCGGGTACTTATATTTTAAAAACCGATACTTTAGATAGCACTCATTGCTTTAAAATTGTTAAAAAATGAAATCCAACTTTTTTTCACCTAAAATATTTTTACGGTTAGGCGGACTGTGTTTTATGCTGATGTGGATACCGTTTATTGTCTTTATGGGCGGACTATTTCTATACGATGCCGGCAGTTATAAAACGTATAACGAAATGCCTGTTGTGATGCTATATTCACTGCCAGCAATCGGGTTGCTTTTCTTTTTTTCTTTTGTGTTTATTATAGGCTCGTTTGTACTCCGTGCCCTTGAAAAAAAACAATTGAAAAAACACGGCAAACCCGCAACAGCTAAGATCTTATCGTTGTACGAAACCGGATCGACTATCCATCAAAACCCTGTCGTAGGTTTTGAACTTGAAGTTTATCCGAGCAACGGGGCTATTTTCCGAACCAAAACCGAACAAACGGTACGACGGTTAGACATTCCTAAAATCCAACCCAATACCGAAGTTAAAATAAAATACCATCCCACCACTCGAAAAGTAATTATTTTGTAGTTTTTATAACATTGTGCCATATCCCCTTGTAATTACCATATAAAATTTATTGGTTAAATATTTAAGTTTATATTTTTCTCATAAAACAAGGGGATATTTCTAACCCTTTAAAAACCATTTTTATGTCACAAAACCTGTATTATCCATTATCCGTTGGGAATAGCTGGACTTATAGAATGTCCAACGGAGACCTATACACCTTAAAAATCATTTCATCCGAAAATGGGGTGTATCAAATCCACAACTCGTTTGAAGATACTACCACACCCGTTAAGAAAGTAGGAAACAAAATTTTTGGTACGGTAGGAGGTGGTAACGAATTAAAAGAACGCTTTCGCGAAAATGCCAAACCCGGGGATACTTGGGAATTTGAATATCAGGCAAACGGCCTTGATAACCTCTTGCGGCATCAGGTAAAGGAATTTCTCAAGTCTATAGAGGTAAACGGAAACACCTATACCGATGTGCTGGTTGTTGAAGCCGAATTATGGATGTTAATTTCCGGAAATCTCACTTCTATTAACTATTTTACACAATACTATTACGCCAAAGGAGTAGGGGGTATTTTAACGACCACGTCTCAAGGTGATCGCATCGAGCTCATCGATTATAAACTGAAATAACTTTTGAATTGATTATATGAAAAACATACAAGATGCCTTAGAAAAACACTTTTACTTTTTAGTAAAAAAAGGCTATCATCCACCGTCTATCAAAACCAGTTCAAAAGAGTTTTCAATGGTTTATGTGCCCAAAAACCCAACTTATAGTACGCTCTTAATTTGCTATGACCGATATGGATTACCTTATTTTCAGTTGACACCTCCACCCGTAAAACCCCTAACCCACCCGACCATTCACTTTTCTCTGTTAGAAGCTATTCAGCAAATCAACCCACCGCTTTTTTCAGCCCTCGCACATTATGATCAACAAGCAAACACCTTTCCCCAATTAAACCATGCCTTCAAGTTGTTGGCAGATTTCTTACATCTCCATTTCTCGCTGCTAGTCTCGTGTTCCCCTGCTTTGCTAAAAAAAATCACATCAAATCGCCACGAGGGTGGCGCCACTTCTAAAAGTTTTACAAAGACCTAAGGTCATTTTTTAAAAAATAGTATCTTTACCCTTTGACACAAAGGTCAAGTAAAAAACTATGAGTTGTACAGGTTGTTCCACAAAAAATGGCGTTCCAAGAGGCTGTAAAAACAACGGCACCTGTGGGACTGACAGTTGTAATAAACTGACAGTCTTTGACTGGTTGGGCAATATGTACTTACCCGAGAACCAGCAGCCATTTCTATGGGTAGAAGTACGGTTTAAAAACGGAAGAAAAGATTTTTATAAAAACAGTCACCAATTGTCACTTGCTATAGGTGATGTAGTGGTTACTGAAACGGCCATTGGTCATGATGTGGGCATAGTTACCCTTACGGGGGAATTGGTAAAAATCCAAATGAAAAAGAAAAATGTAGATGCGGATGCAGCCCCTTTAAAAATTCACCGTAAAGCCTCCCAAAGAGACATCGATGTCTGGCAAGCTGCCCGAGACCGGGAAGAATCGGTTCAAATTCGCTCGCGTCAGCTGGCCATACAATTGGGATTGAAAATGAAAATCTCGGATGTCGAATTTCAAGGAGACGGCACCAAGGCTACTTTTTATTACACAGCAGACGACCGGGTAGATTTTAGAGAACTTATCAAGCTTTACGCCCAAGAGTTTAGTATTCGTATCGAAATGCGACAAATCGGTTTCCGCCAAGAGGCCGCCCGATTAGGAGGCTTGGGCTCTTGTGGCCGTGAGTTGTGCTGCTCCACTTGGCTTACTGATTTTCGGTCGGTGAATACCTCGGCCGCTCGGTACCAACAGCTTTCCCTCAATCCACAAAAACTGGCCGGGCAATGTGGCAAACTAAAATGCTGCCTCAACTACGAATTAGATACGTACCTAGAAGTACTGAAGGATTTTCCCGATACCGATATTAAACTCCAGACAGAAAAAGGAAATGCTGTTTGTCAAAAAATGGATATTTTTAAAGGATCGCTCTGGTACTCCTACGAAGGGGAGTGGATGAACTGGCACAAACTAACTGTCGATAAGGTAAAAAAAATTATCAATCTTAATAAAAACAATCAAAAGGTTTCCAGTCTGGAAGAATTTGTGGAGTTTGATACCTTTACGGAAGAAAAAACGTTTAATCACGTAGTGGGACAAGACAGTATTACCCGTTTTGATAAACCACAAAAAAGAAAGAGCAAAAAAAGAAGCAAAAACAGAAACCCTAAAAGGAGCCAAAAAAAATGAGTAAATGGTTCGTATCAATCCTTCTAATGATCCTGTTGCTGAGTTGTGATTCTAACATCGTTTACACAGAATACCAATCGCTACCTGGAAGGTGGAACCCGAATGATAAAGTCCAATTTACCTTGCCGGAAATCGACTCCACTTCTCATTACAACTTGTTTATCAATTTGAGAAACACCCACCAATACCCTTTTAGTAATCTGTTTCTAATAGCGTCTATAAATTTCCCGAACGGGAAAGTCGTATCAGACACGTTAGAATATGAAATGACCCTGCCCGATGGTCGATGGCTAGGAAAAGGTAGAAAAATTATCGAAAATAAATTGTGGTATAAAGAGAATATACAATTTTTTGAAACCGGAACTTATACTTTAGAAATACAACACGCTATGCGAAACCTCAACCAAGTAGAAGGGGTTCAACTAGAAGGTGTAACAGATATAGGAATAAGCATTGAAAAGGTTGTTCCCAATCATTAACAAACGATAATGGATAACAAAATTCGGTAACCCGCTTACAGATTATGGCAAAGAATAAGAAAAGCAGTGGTACTACGAGTACTTGGATATGGATTAAGCGTTTTTGGCTCTTTTTTGGAGGCGCTCTGTTTTTTATACTCTTCATTTTTCTTTTAGCCTCGTGGGGCGCATTTGGTAAACTTCCTACTTTTGAAGAGCTAGAGAATCCAGAAACCAATTTAGCTACTGAAATCATTACTTCAGACGGACAAACTTTAGGTAAATTTTACCGAGAAAATAGAACTCCGGTCAATTATGAAGATCTCCCACAGCACCTTATTGAGGCTTTAGTAGCCACAGAGGATGAACGCTTTTATAGTCATTCGGGTATTGATGCTCGTGGAACCCTACGAGCTGCGGTATTCTTAGGAAAAAGAGGAGGAGCTAGCACCATTACCCAACAATTAGCGAAACAACTCTTTACCGGCGGGTCTAAAAACCTGATTGAACGACTTACCCAGAAAATAAAAGAATGGGTAATAGCGGTACGACTGGAAAGACAGTACACCAAAGAAGAGATAATTACCATGTATCTTAACAAATACGATTTCTTAAATCAAGCTGTAGGTATACGTTCGGCATCGCGAATCTATTTTGGCAAAGAGCCCATCGACTTAACCATCGAAGAAAGTGCCATGCTGGTGGGAATGCTCAAAAACTCCTCGTTGTATAATCCCTTACGACGAGAAGAGTTAGTTCGCAATCGGAGGAATGTAGTTTTAAATCAAATGGAAAAAAACGATTACATCAGTCGGGAACTTCGCGACTCTCTGAAACAATTGCCGCTCGAACTTAATTATACTCCCGAAGGGCATGACGAAGGACTGGGTACACATTTCAGAGAATACGTTCGAGCCGAAATTCAAAAATGGATTGACCAACATCCCAAACCCGACGGAACCACTTATAATATTTATCGTGACGGTTTAAAAATTTATACCACCATTGATTCTAAAATGCAGCAATACGGTGAAATTGCTGTTAAAGAACATATTCAAAACCTCCAATCGGCTTTTGACTCCGAAAATCAAAAATTAAAAAACCCTCCGTTTCGGGATATCACCGAAGCTGAAGTTGAAAGCATTCTCAATGCTGCTATGCGACGTAGCGAAAGATGGCGCTTACTTAAGGAGGCCGGGAAAACAGACGAAGAAATTAAGGCTTCTTTTTACGAGCCTACTAAAATGCAAGTGTTTACATGGGAAGGTCCTATAGACACCCTGATGCGTCCTATAGATTCCATTCGCCATTACAAATCATTTTTACAGGCTTCTTTGTTGGCCATGGATCCCGAAACCGGCGAAATAAAAGCTTGGGTGGGCAATATCAATTATAAGCATTTTAAATACGACATGGTCAAAACCGGTAAAAGGCAGGTGGGTTCTACCTTTAAACCCTTTGTCTATGCAACAGCAATTGATCAACTCCATATGTCGCCCTGCGACACACTTCCCAATACCCCCTATACCATCGAAGCCGGAAAATACGGATTAATTAAATCTTGGACTCCAGAGAATGCCGGAAGAAAATACGGTGGGATGGTTTCGCTAAAAAAAGCTTTGGCCGAGTCACATAACGTGATCACTGCGAATCTCATCGACAAAACCGGTCCACAAACGGTTATCGATTTAGTAAAAAAATTAGGCATTGATACCCGGGAAATGCCGGCTCAACCCGCTATTGCTTTGGGTACATCAGACGTCACTCTTTACGAAATGGTCGCGGCTTATGGTGTTTTTGCCAATCAAGGTATTTACATCGAGCCAACAGTCATTACTCGTATTGAAGATAAAAATGGGACTGTACTCTATGAAAACATTCCTTTGACTCGCGATGTAATCAGTGCCGAATCTGCTTATGTCACCGTAAAACTGCTAGAAGGGGTTACAGAGGGTGGTTCGGGAGGACGATTACGACGTACATGGGAAGGTGATAATTTTTATAAAAAATATATGACCGGCTATCCCTACGGATTTACGAATCCCATTGCCGGAAAAACCGGTACTACCCAAAATCAAAGTGATGGGTGGTTTATGGGAATGGTACCTAATTTAGTAACCGGAGTTTGGGTAGGAGCAGAAGACCGGTCGGCGCATTTTAACACCCTCACCTACGGACAAGGAGCTACCATGGCTCTACCGATCTGGGGCTACTTTATGAAAATGTGTTACCAAGATGAAGAACTGAATGTATCCAAATCTGCTTTTACAAAACCTGAACACGTAAGTATAGAAACCGATTGTGATAAATGGAAATCTGAAAACTCACAACCGGATGAAACCGATGAATTTTTTTAAAAAAAATTAATTATGATTAACAAAGTTGTTCCTAATGTGACTGCAGCCTTAGAAGGATTACAAGACCAGATGACCATTATGGTGGGTGGTTTTGGATTGTGCGGTATTCCCGAAAATGCGATTGCCGAAATGGTTCGTCGGGATATCAAAGGGCTTACCTGTATTTCCAACAATGCCGGCGTTGACGATTTTGGATTGGGCTTACTATTACACAAGCGACAAATCAAAAAAATGATTTCTTCGTATGTGGGCGAAAATGCCGAGTTTGAACGTCAAATGCTGAGCGGTGAGCTCGAAGTCGAGCTGGTGCCTCAAGGCACCTTGGCACAGCGGTGCCAAGCCGCGCAAGGCGGGTTTCCGGCCTTTTATACCCCGGCCGGATACGGAACCGAAGTCGCTGAAGGTAAAGAAACCCGAGAGTTTAATGGAAAATGGTACGTACTCGAAAAAGCATTTGAGGCCGATTTTAGTTTTGTAAAAGCCTGGAAAGGCGACGAAGCCGGTAACCTCATTTTTAAAGGAACCGCTCGCAATTTTAATCCTTGCATGTGTGGTTCGGCCAAAATTACCGTGGCAGAAGTTGAAGAGCTGGTTCCTGCCGGTACCTTGGATCCCAACCATATCCATATTCCTGGAATTTTTGTACAACGTATTTTTCAAGGTCATAACTACGAAAAAAGGATCGAACAAAGAACGGTGCGGAAAAGGGGGTAAGTGGATGGCCTCATAACCGCGAGAAACGAGTAGAAGTATTAAAAAATTAAAAACTAGCAATTGTAAATCGTTCATCATGGGTTTAACAAAAGAACAAATAGCACAACGCATAGCGAAAGAAGTCAAAGACGGATACTATGTCAATCTAGGTATTGGAATCCCTACTTTGGTTGCTAACTACGTGCCCGAAGATATGCAAGTAGAATTCCAAAGTGAGAATGGAGTTCTCGGTATGGGTCCCTTCCCTTGGGAAGGAGAAGAAGACCCTGATTTAATCAACGCCGGTAAACAAACCATCACCACGCTTCCCGGAGCGTCTTTTTTTGATTCAGCAATGAGCTTTTCGATGATTCGTGGAAAGCATGTGGATTTAACCATACTCGGTGCCATGGAAGTCTCTGAGAAAGGGGATATAGCCAACTGGAAAATCCCCGGAAAAATGGTGAAAGGTATGGGCGGTGCGATGGACTTAGTCGCTTCCGCAGAAAATATTATAGTGGCAATGATGCATACGAACAAAGCCGGAGAATCCAAACTTCTCAAAGAATGCACCCTACCTCTTACCGGGGTACGCTGTGTAAAAAAAATAGTTACCGACCTGGCCGTTTTGGAAGTCACCGACAAAGGATTTAAACTTCTGGAAAGAGCACCGGGTGTAACCGTTGAAGAAATCAAAAAAGCCACTGAAGGCACTTTAATCATTGAAGGAGAAATTTCCGAAATGGTTTTCTAACAAACATTTCTTAATCTCTATTTACAACCCGAAAATTTCATTTTCGGGTTTTTTCATTTTTCTTACTTTTTAATCTGATAAAATATTTTTATTTGCAATTCAAAACAAGTGATAAAAACCTCATTTTATGCTTGACAATTGCTGATTTTAATGTTAAAAACTTGTTTTTTTAATAAAACATACTTAAAAATCACTCTCTTTCCAATAAAAATTTCTTTTATGACTCTGGTCATATTTTTTTGAATATCACTAAAATAATTTTGTCCAAAAAGTAAACCCTCTCAAAATGAAAAAAATAAATAAATTCTACGTATCCTTTTTTATTAGCCTATTCTTAGTCGCTTGTGGTGGTTCTGAAAAAGAAGAAAAAGAACAAGTAAAAATCGGTGATTACAGCAAATCCACAAAAACCGAAACAAAAACTGACAAACAAGAGCCCCTTGTTGACCTTTCCAATAAAGGTATCGGGCCTATTAAATCGGTTACCGTTCCCGCGGAAATTGATGACGCTATGGCTGCACACGGAGAAGATGTCTTCGGTAAAATGTGTACTGCTTGCCACAAAATGGACAAAAAATTTATAGGTCCTAAACTCGATGGGGTTACTACCCGAAGAGCTCCGGAATGGATTATGAATATGATTATGAATCCGGAAGAGATGATTCAAAAAGACCCCATCGCAAAACAGCTGTTAGTGGAATCTAACATGGCTGTTATGGCTAACCAGAACATTAATGAGGAAGATGCACGGGCTATCTATGAGTTTTTCAGAAAAAATGATCAATAAGTATGACAACCGTCATTTTTTCAGGAGGTTACCTCAACTACTTTTGGAAAAATTTCCTTACTAACACCTCATACGCCATGAAAACTTCCATTAAAATCCCGTTACTGCTCCTCCCTCTGCTCCTGCTTATGTTGGGAGCCTGCAAAAAAACGGAGTCAGATACTTCTCTCTCCGGTACTACCTCAATTAATACTGAAACTTCGTTATCGAATCGTGGTCAAGCTTTTATCGAAGGAGATGAAAGTGCCACGCCCAACGCACTTCGTCTTGCTATGGAATCCAAAGACCACACCACGCTCGTGGCGGCAGTTCAGGCAGCTGAAGTAGAGAATGCTCTTGTTAATGTGGGCCCACTTACGGTTTTTGCTCCAACCAATGCTGCTTTTGATAAAATTGATAAAGCGACCTTAGACGATTTATTAAAACCCGAAAACAAAGAAAACTTGCGTTTATCTTGAAAAATCACGTAGCACCAAGCAATTACCCCATCGAAACTTTACAGCGAAACGTGGAGAAAAACAGGAAACTCTATATGGCTTCCGAACAATATGTAGAGGTTACACAACAAGGTGATGACATCTATGTGGGGGGCACCAAAATCGTGGGGACTGTAAGTGTCAGCAACGGTTGGGTTCACATTATAGAAGATGTAATACTTCCAGAATAAAAATAAAAAAATATTAAAAATCTAACTTATATGAAAAAAATAGCACTTCTTTTCTCACTAATCCTGCTGTTGACAGGTTGTGGAAATAACAACAGCGGCAGTTCCGGAGCCATGAGTTCCTCAGCCGCCGAAAAAGTATATGTGGCTCCCGGTGAATACGATGAGGTATATGCATTCCTCTCCGGTGGATTTAGCGGACAAATGTCTGTGTACGGTTTCCCTTCAGGCAGATTATTAAAAGTAATCCCTGTTTTCTCCCAAGATGCCGAAAAAGGATATGGTTACAATGAAGAAACCAAAGCCATGCTCAATACATCACACGGATTTATCCCTTGGGGAGATTCACACCACCCCGATTTATCTCAAACCGGCGGAGAACTCGACGGTCGTTGGGTATTTATTAATGAAAATAACACCCCTCGTATCGCACGTATCGATTTGACCACATTCGAAACTGCCGAAATTATTGAAATTCCAAACAGTGCTGGTAACCACAGTTTTGCCATCACTGAAAATACTGAATATGCCATTGCAGGTACGCGATTTGCCGTGCCGTCTCCACAAAAAGACATAGCGCTTTTCGATTTGAAAGGTAACTTCAAAGGACCTCTTACCTTCTTGTCCATTCATCCCGAAACCGGTATCATGAATATTGAATTTCAGGTAATCATGCCAGGGTTTAACTACGATTTAGCCCACCCGGGTAGAGACAAATCGCACGGTTGGATTTTTGCTACTACCTATAACACTGAAGAAGCAAGCACTTTGTTAGAGGTTAACGCCTCTCAAAACGACAAAGACTTTGTGACGGCTATCAACTGGAAAAAAATTGAAGAATACGTTAAAAATGGTGGGGGTGAAAAAATAAAAGCTCGCTATGCTCATAATATTTACGATGAGCATACTCATACTGCAACCACCACCATGAAAGATGAAATCATCACGGTAGATCCTTCCAAAGTTCCCGGGGCTATCTATTTTATGCCTATTCCCAAATCACCTCACGGATGTGACGTGGACCCCACCGGTGAATACATTGTAGGAAGCGGAAAATTAGCCGCAGAACTTACCGTATTTTCTTTTAGCAAAATGATGAAAGCCATCGAAGAAAAAAAATACGACGGAGAAGCTTATGGTATTCCCATTTTGAATTATGATGCCATTTTGGGCGGTGTGGTTCAACAACCCGGCTTAGGTCCTTTACATACCGAATTTGACGGAAAAGGGTACGCCTATACCACTTTCTTTATTTCTTCAGAAGTAGTAAAATGGAAACTTGGCACCTGGGAAGTGGTAGATCGTCAACCTACATACTATTCAGTAGGACACTTGATGATTCCGGGAGGAAATTCGAGAAAACCTTTTGGTAAATACCTCGTCGCTATGAACAAAATTACCAAAGACCGCTACCTACCTACCGGCCCCGAGATGAACCACTCCGCACAACTTTTTGATATCACCGGAGATAAAATGCAGTTATTGCTCGACTTCCCAACAATTGGAGAGCCACACTATGCCGCGGGTATTGAAGCCAGTAAAATTATTCCGAATTCTAAAAAAATCTACCGACTTGAAGATAACAAACACCCCTATGCCGTGTTTAATGAAAATGATACTCGTGTGGAAAGAAACGGGAATATTGTACGTATATACATGACCATGATACGAAGCCACTTCTCTCCCGATAATATCGAAGGAATTGAAGTGGGCGATAAAGTATATTTCCACGTAACCAATCTCGAACAAGACTTTGACGTACCTCACGGAATCTCGATGCTGGGTGCTACCACATCCGAACTCTTGATTATGCCCGGAGCCACCAAAACCTTTGTTTGGGAACCCAAAGAACCCGGCGTATATCCGTTCTATTGCACCGACTTTTGCTCGGCTTTACACCAAGAAATGCAAGGGTATATTCGGGTTTCACCAAAAGGCAGCAACATACCTTTGAAATGGGGATTGGACGATGTGTATAAAATGTTGAAACAAGCAAAATAATAGTTTTTAGTCATCATAAATAGTTGGTTAGTTTCGGAACAAGTCATAAATTAAATTGGTTATTGATTTTTTGACTTGGTTTAAGCGGACAGAACAGCACCACGTGATGTCTGTCCGCTTTTTATTTCTGAGAATATTTAAAAAAACACTTTTGTTTTTTACCAATAAAACAAAAAACCCAATATCATGAAAAAATCCTCAATAATAATGCTGATAGGAGTTTTAATGCTCTTGGGGTTATTCAAATTTCCTCTGTGGAATATCACTTTGGGAGCCCCTCAGTACCCAGACCCTTTAGGAATGGATATCTATATTAACGGTATCCAAGGTACTAAAGAATTTGACTTGCAGAATATCGATGGCGTAAACCATTATATCGGTATGAAAAAAATTCCTAAGAACGACGAAATGTGGGAATTTTCAGTTTTCCCGATAGTAATCGGCTCTATGGTAGCACTGGGAGTTGTTCTGGGATTGCTCGGGCTTTTTGGAAAAATAAGTCACCGTTGGTTTTTGGGTTGGTTTGTACTTATGACTGTACTCGGAGTACTGGGCATGTACGATTTTAACGCCTGGCTATTAGATTACGGTACCGACTTAGACCCCAAAGCCATCTTAAAAATGACTGATGCCAACGGAAATCCGTTGAGTTATAAACCACCTCTCTTAGGAACGGCAGAAATTCTTAACTTTAAAGCACATTCTTATCCCAGAATGGGAGGATATATGCTTTTTGTTGGGATGGCATTTTCTGTACTTGCGTTTTTTGTAGGTAAAAAAGAATATAAAAAACAACGTACCACCTAAAATACATAATCATCATGAGATCAATTCTAATAATTTTCCCCCTAGTATTTGCAACATTGCTGTCTTGCAGTAGCAAGCCCGAGCCTATCGTTTACGGTTCAGACGCTTGCTACTTTTGCAAGATGGGAATCGTAGACAAAACCCATGCCTCCCAAGCCGTTTCCTCAAAAGGAAAACAATTTAAATACGACTCTGTGGAGTGTATGGTCAACGATATCCAAAACAACCATAACACGGATATGGATGTAATACTTGTTGCCGATTATCTGAATGCGGGTGAAATGATACCTGCCGAAAGTGCTTTTTACATCATCAGTCCCGAAATCCCAAGCCCTATGGGAGCAAACCTTTCAGCTGTAAAATCTAAAGCCCAAGCCGAAAAATTACAGCAAGAATTTTCGGGAGATATTTTTTCTTGGCAGGAATTGTTAAACCGAAATAAAACCGATAATCATTCCCATCAAGGACATCATTAAAACAAGAAGTTGTTTAATTTTATAATATTATTTGTCATTTACTGAAACCCATGGGTGTTAAATTCCAATATATCGTTTTACTTATAATTTGTTTCCTCGGTGTTACGGGTTTTTCAAGGGTAATCGAAGTTTGTAATCAATGTGAAATAAAATCCATAAAAAATGCAGTAGCCATAGCTCAAGACGGCGACACCATTCTCATCAAAGAAGGGGTTTACAAAGAAAACGATATCAATATCATCAACAAATCCATCCGGATTGTGGGTGAAAATTACCCGGTGGTGGACGGCGAAATGAAAGGCAGCGTTTTTAGTTTTCAGGCGAGCGATTTTAGCATCGAAGGTCTTAAAATTATCAATGTGGGCAGGAGTTATACGAAAGACTTCGCCGCCATAGTTACCGTTGGAGCTCAAAATTTTGTCATCAAAAATAATATCCTTGAAAATGTTTATTTCGGAATATTACTAGAGAAATCCTCTTATGGAATTGTAGATAACAACCGCCTGTCGAGTAATGCCGTAAGCGAAGCAAACTCGGGGAACGGTATTCATCTTTGGTACTCCAATAATATACAGATAAAAAACAATCGCGTCAACCAAATGCGCGACGGTATTTACATTGAATTTGGCAACGATTGTCTGATTGAAAACAATACCACCACCAACAATGTACGGTATGGCCTCCATTTTATGTTTTCAAACAACAACGACTATCTGAATAATACTTTTGAAAAAAACGGCGCCGGCGTAGCGGTCATGTTTTCAAAAAAAATCCGAATGATTGGTAATACTTTCCGCAAGAGTTGGGGCGACGGCTCCTATGGTTTATTGCTGAAAGAAATCACCGATTCTGAACTGACTAATAATGTTTTTGACAACAATACCATCGGTATCAATGCCGACGGAGCCAGCCGGATTGTTTATAAACAAAACAATTTTCACAAAAACGGATACGCAATAAAAGTGCACGGAGCGTGTTATAATAACACTTTCGTGGAAAACAATTTTTTACACAACGCTTTTGACGTATCTTATCACGGAAATATCAATCAAAATGTTTTTGACGGAAATTATTGGACCGCTTACAGCGGATATGATTTAGACAAAGATGGAGTGGGCGACGTGCCCTACCGACCGGTAAAACTCTTTTCGTATCTGGTAAACAAAACTCCCGAGGCCATAGTGTTGTTGCGTAGTTTGTTTATGGATATCATAGATTTTTCGGAAAAAGTATCTCCCGTTTTTACTCCGGCCGATTTGATTGATAATAACCCGAAAATGAAAAAAATAGCATGGTAAGTATTCAAAATTTGCATAAAAAATTTGGCAGAAACACCGTACTCGCGGGTATCGATTTTTCGGTGGAAGAAAACGGTGTCATTGCGGTTTTGGGACCCAACGGTTCAGGGAAAACTACACTGATTAAATCGATTTTGGGCATGGTAATTTCCGATTCCGGAACTATTTCGGTTCAAAAAAATGACATCAAAAAAAACTGGGAATACCGCAAAAACATTGACTATTTGCCTCAAATTGCGAATTTTCCGGGCAACCTGAAAGTACGCGAACTCATCACCATGATTAAGGATTTGCGAAACAAAGATGCAGATGACCAAACGCTGATAGATTTCTTTAAAATCCAACCTTTTTTAGACAAAAAACTCGCCAACTTATCCGGCGGAACCAAGCAAAAAGTAAATCTGGTGCTGTGCTTTATGTTTGACAGCCCCTTGATTATACTCGACGAACCTACTTCAGGTCTGGACCCTGTAGCTTTGATAAAACTCAAAGAAATCATCCACCGCGAAAAAGCCAAAGGCAAAACCATATTGATCACTTCGCATATTATGAATTTTGTGGAGGAAGTAGCCGACCGGGTGGTGTTTATCTTAGACGGAAAAATTTATTTCAACGGCACGATAAACCAATTGAAGCAACAAACCGGAAATCCCGATTTTGAACACGCCATAGCCACTCTTTTATCCAATCACTATGCTTAAAATATTAAAATACAGTTTTTACGATTTATCCCGTAGCCGCTGGAGTTATGTGTATTTTCTATTTTACCTGATGCTGGGCTTCGTGTTGCTTTTTCTCAACAACGACTTGTCGGGAGCAGTAATCACTCTGATGAATGTTATTATCATCCTCATTCCGCTCATCGGGACCATTTTTGGAGTCATGTATTATTACAATTCCAAAGAATTTACCGAATTGCTCTTAGCCCAACCGGTTAAACGCACCAATATATTTTTAGGCCAGTACTTAGGTGTGGCTATTTCGCTCTCAGCGAGTTTGTTTTTCGGATTGGGAATACCTTTTGTCGCATACGGACTTTTCCAGTCGGCGGTGCTTTCGCATTTTGTGATTCTGCTGGTGACCGGTATATTCCTGACATTCATTTTTACTGCCTTGGCATTCAACATTGCTTTGTCTAACGAAAACAAAATCAAAGGTTTTGGCTACGCTATATTGATGTGGTTATTTTTGGCGGTAATCTACGACGGTTTATTTCTCATCGCTCTGGTATATTTTCAGGATTATCCGTTGGATAAATTTTCGCTCATAGCCACGGTTATGAATCCCATCGACTTGTCACGAATTTTGATTCTATTGGAATTAGATATTTCGGCACTTTTAGGATATACCGGGGCGGTTTTTAAACGCTTTTTTGGCACCCCTCTGGGTACTTCACTGGCTCTCATCATGCTCCTATTGTGGGTTATTTTACCTGTTTGGAGAATTGCAAGGATAGCAGCTAAAAAGGATTTTTAAAAAGGTTTTTTCAAAATAAAAGCAGTTTTCACATACGGCTTCTTTATGCTCCAAATCATAAAATTAGGGTAATTATTACCCGAACTTTGTCTAAGAAATTTTAAATAAATTGATTATGGAAACTCTTGAGGAAAAAACTGTAGCCGAATATGTAGCCAACAATATTAAAACCGCTCATGTTTTTAAAAAATTTGGCATTGACTTTTGTTGTGGTGGAAAAATCACTTTGCAAAAGGCCTGTGAAAAATTTGGAGCAGATTATAACGCTGTAATCAGTGAACTTGAACAAATAGAAAATTCTGGAAAACCTGTATACAATTACAACTCTTGGGAACCGGATTTTTTAGCCGATCATATTGTACATATACACCATCGTTATGTGGATGACAACATTCCCATCTTGTTGAGCTATGCCGAAAAGGTTAACCGCGTTCATGGTCATCATAATACTGAATTGCAACAAATCGAAAAACTGGTTCAGGAAGTTTGCGACGAATTGGCAACCCACATGAAAAAGGAAGAAATTATTCTTTTTCCTTACATCAAAAAATTAGTTGCCACAAAAAGAGACAACCTGCCCTTCAACCCGCCACCTTTCGGTACTGTAGATAATCCGGTGCGGATGATGGAAGACGAACACGAAACCGCCGGAACTATTTTAAAAGAAATCGCCCGATTGAGCAACGGCTATACTCCTCCCGAATATGCCTGCAATACCTATAGGGCTTTTTATGAGAAGATAGACGAATTTGAACAAGATTTGCATTTGCATATTCATTTAGAAAATAACATACTGTTTCCAAAAGCTAAACTTTTGGAAAAAAGCTTGACAGATAAATAAACTTTCTAATCCCCTATGAACCTCCTACTCATATTCCATCTTGTTGCCGCAACGATATGGGTGGGAGGTCATTTTTACCTGAGTGTAATCATACTTCCGAAAGTTCTTAAGAACCGTTCTTCGCAGACCTTATTGGATTTCGAAAAGAGCTACGAACCCGTGGGATTGCCGGCTCTTTTGATACTTGTTGTCACCGGCGTGTGGATGGCTTTTCGATGGGGAGTACCCATAAATCGATGGTTGGCTTTTGAAACCGGAATTGAAAAATTAGTTTCGGTGAAATTGATTTTGCTTTTTGCAACGTTGGCTTTGGCCATACATGCCCAAACCCGAGTTTTGCCAAAATTGAGTGAAAAAACATTGCCCCTTATGGCTTTGCATATCGTGGCTGTAACTCTTATCGGAATTGGCATGCTTACTTTGGGAACTCTGTTCAGAAACGGTGGTATATGAGGTGGTAGATGACAATAATCATACTAAAAAAATACGAGATTGCGTATATTTTTGCAAATGAAAAAAAATCCTCTCATAGCAGCTTGGTTTTTAATTTTGGTTTTGCTGTTTAACAGCATTCAAACCGGGGTTATGTTGGGATATTATATGATTGACACGGGTAGTTTTGTGGAAGTTTTTTGTGTAAACAAAGACACACCCGAACTAAAATGTAATGGAAAATGTGAGATGGCAAAATTGACTTCTCAAAATGACGATGCTGACAAACCTGGCAAAATAGATTTTTTAAACAAAACCGTAACTTTGTATCTCTTCGAAGAAATGATTTTTTCTTTGAATGAGTTATTTTCTCAAAACCAAAAAAACAATTATTTCTACAGTAATCACTATTTTTTCTTGCACAAGAAAATACTCGACCATCCGCCTACTGTTTTAAGTTAAAATACCCTTGTTTAATTATTGTTTTTTCTAAGGCCCTAAGGTCCTTGGATACTTATTCCTATATTTTAACCTAAATTAAAAAATGATGAAACTTTTAAAATATACCTTACTCATAGCAATTACCCTATTTGTGTCCTGCTCTAAAGACGATGACGACCAACAAAGCATTATTGACGAAACGGAAGGTTTAACCCTTATAAAATCTTTGTCAAACGATTCACATACTATTGATCTTTATACTAAAACATCCTCATTAACAGACGGATACAACCTAATTTATTTACAAATAAAAGATGGCAACGGCAATTATATTTCAAACGCCTCAGTGAGTTGGACTCCTGTCATGCATATGGAAATGATGAACCATTCTTGTCCGTATTCGTCAGTAAATCGTGTTGCAGGAACTGAAACTTTGTACAGCGGTTATATTGTTTTCCAAATGCCCGGCAACTCTATGGAATATTGGGAAATCACTGTCAATTATTCCATAAACGGTACCGAATACAGCGCTTCTGATACCATTAATGTCTCGCCATCCGCTCACAAAAGAGTGGTTTCTTTTGTGGGGAATGATGAGAATCGGTATGTTTTGGCGCTTATAGAACCTATAAGCCCCGAGGTAGCAATAAATGATATGGTAGCCGGAATTTTTGTCTCAGAAAGTATGATGCACTTTCCGATTGTTAACGATTATAAATTAAAAATTGACCCACGCATGCCCGGCATGGGAAATCATGGCTCGCCTAATAATCAAGACTTAACCCAGTCAACTCAAGATTATTTATACCATGGAAAATTGAGTCTCACGATGACAGGATATTGGAAAATCAATTTGATATTAGAAAATGAGAACCAAGAAGTTATTGGTGGCGAAGAAGTGACTGACACAATCGAAAGCAGTTCCATTTTCTTCGAAATTGATTTTTAATTAAACATATCTCCCAATGCCTGATTTTTAGGAATCAGGCATTGGGATTCTAAACTTAAAACTATGAAACAACTCATTGTAATTGCCGGGGTTGTGTCGGTTATTTTCTCCACCTTTGCTCAAGAACATCCGACAGACAGTTTGGACACCACGACGCTTAAAGAAATTGTGGTGATTGCTCACCCCACAAATAAACACCACAACGAATGCAAGGCCTTGGGGTCTTTGGACAATTATTTGGAAAGTTCTCCGTCTTTAAACATGATTAAACGCGGAGCCTATGCCTGGGAGCCTATGTTGCAGGGATTGTCCTCCGAACGCAGTGTTTTAACCATAGACGGAATGCGTATTTACGGAGCCTGTACCGACAAAATGGACCCTGTTACTTCTTATGTTGAAATCTCTAACCTCTCCAAAGCACTAATCAGCGATGGTCAATCGGGTGCAGAACACGGCGGAACCATTGCCGGAAGTATTGATTTGGTGCGCCGAAAAAGCGGTTTTGGCAATCAAGGTTGGGGCGGGTCTTTTTTCACCGGAGGCGAAAGTGTGAATTACCAAAAAATAATCGGTTCTACCGTGCAATATTCCGGAGAACATGTATTTGCCGATCTGGATATTACCTACCGCGATGCCGAAAATTATTTTGCCGGAGGCAGAAAAGAAGTCTTGTATTCTCAATTTACCAAGTACAATATTTCGGCTATTACCGGAATAAAAATTAACGAAAATCAACATCTGGAAGCCTCGCTTATTTTTGACGAAGCCACTGACGTGGGCTATCCGGCATTGCCAATGGATGTTTCTCTAGCTCAGGCATTTATAGCTTCACTGCAATACGAAGTACATCCCCATTCAGAGTTAATTTCTCGTTGGGAAACCAAAGTATATTTCAATACCATAACTCATTTGATGGACGACAGTCCCCGTCCTGATGTTCCCATTCGAATGGATATGCCCGGATGGAGTAAAACCTGGGGAATCTATTCTAAGTTTTCCGGAAAAAAAAACAAACATAGCTGGAAAACAACCCTGTCAGGACACTACAATCATTCTTTGGCAGAAATGACTATGTATCCAAACAATCCCGGAGAGAGTGAAATGTATATGATTACATGGCCGGATGTCAATACACTGTACGGTGGACTGCATCTGGAGGATAATATCTCCCTGAAATCCCATTTTAGTTTGTTGATATCCGGGGGAATAGGACTGCATTATAATAAAATTGACGACCTATTCGGGTTGCAAAGCTTACAAATTTTTTATCCCGGTTTGCATGCCGAAAAATCACGTATCCTTAAAAATTTAGCTACCCGAATTACCTACCAAAACCTTCCTTGGCAATTTCATTTGGCAGTGGGGTATGGCGAACGCGCTCCGTCGGTTTCGGAAGGATATGGTTTCTACCTCTTCAACAGTTATGATGGTTATGATTATGTAGGAAATCCTTCTTTGAAAAACGAAAAATCCTTGGATGTCTCAGTTTCAGCGCAGTTCAAAACCAAAAATATTGCACTGAAATGGCAGGCGGCTTACTTTCATATAAATGACTATATCATTGGCAAACCCGACGAAAGACTCTTGCCCATGACCATTGGAGCAAACGGTATAAAAGTCTATGAACAATTGGATTACGCTTCCTTATTTACTACCCATTTCACCGCCGAAACTCGTTTTTTAACCAATTTTTCCCTGACGGGAAATCTGTCTTACAAACGCGGACAGGACTTTAACGAAAATAATCTGCCGCTGATACAACCACTGACCTATGAGGGTTCGTTGCGCTTTCGCAAAAATCTGTTTTTTGCCGAAACAACTATAGCCGGAGCAACCGCTCATAAAAATTTCAGTGCCGAATTTGGCGAAAGCCAAAAAGACCCTTACACCATTGCACACATTACGCTTTCGCAAATCTTTTATTTTGACCAACAAAAATTGGTCTTAAAAGCAGGTGCCGAAAATATTTTTGACAAGTATTACACCACTTTTGCAGACTGGAATAATATTCCGCGCCCCGGACGAAACTTTTTTATAAATGTGTTATATGTGCTGTAAATACTCTTGAAACTCAACGCAAGTCTTTTCACAGTCCAATGAAAACGCTTGCAATATTTTATTGTTTAAAACTTTGTTGATACTAATTTCGGACATTTTTATCCTTTATTATTAATTACCTTAATTTTAAAACTCACTTTTAACCTCGAGCATTATGGATATAAATCAAGAAATTTTATCAAACATAGTGGTGCATATGAAATATGCTCGCTATTTACCCGAAAAAAACCGTCGCGAAATTTGGCCGGAAATCTGTGATCGTTACGAAGATATGATGCTAGACAAATACCCGCATCTCACCACCGAAATCATCAAAAACATGCATTGGGTACGACAAAAAAAAGTACTCCCTTCGATGCGTGCTATGCAATTTGCCGGTCCGGCTATAAAACGCAATCACAGCCGGATATACAATTGTGCATATTTGCCGGTGGACGACATTCGAGCTTTTTCAGAAACTATGTTTTTACTGCTGGGCGGTACGGGTGTAGGATATTCGGTGCAATATCATCATGTGACTAAATTACCACCCATTAAAAAAGGGTTAAAAAAGCGCAAGTTTTTGATCGGTGACAGCTTAGAGGGCTGGGCTGATGCCGTGAAGGTTTTGCTCAAATCGTATTTCGGTATCCACGAATCCATTCCAGATTTTGACTTTTCAGACATTCGTCCTAAAGGAAGTCGCTTAATCACTGCGGGTGGTAAAGCTCCCGGTCCCGAACCGCTAAAAATTTGTATTGCTCACCTTACGGCTATTTTAGACAGAAAACAAGACGGCGAAAAACTTACTCCTTTAGAATGTCACGATATGATGTGTCACATTGCCAATGCGGTTTTGGCCGGCGGTATTCGTCGCTCGGCTATGATTGCCTTGTTTTCCCACGACGATGATGAAATGCTTACCTGTAAATTCGGGAATTGGTGGGAACTCAACGAACAACGAGGGCGTGCCAATAATTCGGCTGTATTGCACCGGGACAGTATTTTGGAGCAGGAATTTTTTAATTTATGGAAAAAAATAGAGCTTTCGGGCAGTGGCGAACCGGGTTTTTATTTTACGAACAACATCAACTGGGGCACCAATCCCTGTTGTGAAATTGCACTGCGCCCTTTCCAGTTTTGCAACCTTTGTGAAGTCAATGTCAGTACGATTGAAAACCAACAAGACTTAAACGAAAGAGCTTCAGCAGCAGCATTTTTAGGAACCTTGCAAGCCGGGTTTACTAATTTTCATTACTTGCGAGAACAATGGAAAATCAACACCGAAAAAGACGCGCTCATCGGTGTGGGGATGACCGGGATAGCTTCCGGTAGACTCAACGGATTAAATATAGAAGAAACTGCTCAGGTAGTTAAGAAAACCAATGAAGAAACTGCCCGTAAAATAGGTGTCAATATAGCCGCTCGAACCACGACGATTAAACCCTCCGGAACTACTTCGTTAGTATTAGGGACTTCTTCGGGAGTTCACGCTTGGCACAACGACTATTACATACGGCGCATCCGAATCGGGAAAGACGAGGCCTTGTGTCAATATTTGGCTGAATTTCACCCCGAATTAGTGGAGCAGGATTTACTCAATCCCAAACAAATGATTGTCTGCATTCCGCAAAAATCACCCAAGGGCGCTATCACCCGACACGAAAACACCTTAGACCTGTTGCAACGCATTGCTTTTTTAAATGAAAATTGGATAAAAAAAGGGTACAGAAACGGAGAAAACGACAACAATGTTTCGGCTACTGTTTCCATCAAAAATTCGGAATGGGGCATGGTAGGAGAATGGATGTGGCACAACAAATCTTCGTATAACGGGCTGAGTGTTTTGCCGTTCGACAACGGGAATTACCAACAAGCCCCTTTTACGGATATAGACGAAGAGACGTTCTTAAAAATGGAAGCCAAATTGCACATAGTGGATTTGGAAAACGTTTTGGAATACGAAGACGAAACCGACTTAAAAGCGGAGGCTGCATGCGCCGGAGGGGGTTGTGTGGTGATGTAAAGCACTGTAAATAGCAGGCATCTCGAGTAACGGTGTCTGCTATTTCTCTACTTTTTTTTCGTACGTTTGTCGGTATGTTTTCCAAAGCTTGTGAATATGGCATTAAAGCTACTTTGTTTGTGGCGTCCCAATCGTTGCAAGGTAAGCGTACCATATTACCCGAAATCGCCGTCAAAATTGACTCCCCCGTAGCTTTTACCGCTAAAATTTTACAGCAATTGGCGCGACATAAAGTAATTCATTCTTTTAAAGGACCTAATGGTGGCTTTTTTATATTTCCTGAAAGCATGACGTCCTTAAAATTGAAAGACATAGTAACCGCCATTGACGGAGATGCTATCGTGACCGAATGTGCTTTGGGTTTAAAAAAATGTGACGAAAACTCGCCTTGCCCGATTCATTATAAGTTTAAATCTATTCGAAAAGAGATAATCGATCTTTTGGAAAATGTTACCCTTAAAGAACTTTCCGAAAAAATAGAAAAAGGCGATACTGTTTTGAAAATTTAAGTGCTTGCCATTTTTCTCTTTTCACTTCTTTGTGTAACAAAAGTAACTGTGTGTGTTTTTTTGAATACAGAATTTTGCAGTCATAAAACCTAAATTATTTTCTCATGCTTACCGAACATTTTTACGAAGTTAAAGCGCAATGGAACGAAGGCCGAAAAGGCGTTTTATCTTCCCGCGATTTGGATCAAACCATTGCTTGTACCACTCCGCCTGAATTTGCTAAGGGAGTCCCCAATATATGGTCTCCGGAGCATTTATATGCCGCTGCTATCAGCAGTTGTTTTATGACCACATTTTTGGCTATTGCAGAAAACTCCAAACTCGAATTCACTGATTTTTCGTGCAATACCCAATGTAAATTGGAATTCGTTGAAGGGAAATACCTCATCACGGAAGCCATTGTAGAGCCCGTAGTGCACCTACCCCATCCCGAACGAGATGCGGAAAAGGCCAATAAAGTTTTGGACAAAACCAAAGCTGCTTGCTTAATTACCAACTCAATGAAAACGACTGTTGTATTAGACAAAAAAGTTGTTTCAGACCAAGAAGAATTAATAGCACAATAAAATTATCAAATTACAGATTATGGGATTTTTTTCATCTTTATTCGGAAAAACAGATAGCCAACTAACCGATGCTATAAAAAAACAACCTCTTTTAGTGGATGTACGTACCCCGGGAGAATTTAGAGCGGGCAGCATTCCGGGTGCCGTGAACATACCTTTAGATATGTTGAACTCCCAATTGTCTAAATGCAGAGGGAAAAATTGCATAGTGGTATTTTGTGCCAGCGGTATGCGCAGCAGTCAAGCCAAAGGTATTTTGGAACGCAACGGTTTTACGGATGTCATCAACGGAGGTTCTTGGAAAAATGTACAAACGACTATTGAAAATATTTCATCGTGAAAAGTATATTAAAAACCGTTTTTTTACTTGGAATTTTGTTGTTTTTTTCATGCAAAAAATCAACCTACATCCCCTTGGACGAAGCCCAAAAATCCGGCTACCTACAGCTGGGTGACAGCATCGCTACCGAAATGCAAAAAGTACTATTGCAAAATGTAAGCAGCGCTATACAACAAGGAGGCTCCGAATATGCCGTCACGTTTTGCAACACTCAAGCAATGCCATTAACCGATTCTATTTCAAAAAAATACGACGTTCAAATTTCGCGTCTAAGCGATAAAAACCGAAATCCGATGAACGCCCTTGAAAGCTCCCGAGACAGAATAAGCTGGGAAAAAATTAAGTCCGATAAAAAAGATTTTGTAATACAGGAATCTGCCGAAGCAATCTATTACTACAAACCCATTGCCATCGGAATACCAACCTGTTTACAATGTCACGGAGGAACCTCCGATATCGCTCAAGAAACTATGGATGTTATCAAGTTAAACTATCCCAACGACAAAGCAGTGGGGTACCAAACAGGAGATTTACGTGGCATGTGGAAAATAGAATTTAAACTCCAATGAAAACATTTTTTAAAAAAAACTTACTCGTTGTCATCGGTATTCCGCTCGGAGCATTAGGAGGATACCTTTACTGGTACTACATCGGATGTCTTTCGGGCAGTTGTGCCATTACCTCTAATCCGCTAAACAGTACCCTGTATGGAGCCGCTATGGGTAGATTGATTTTTTCTATGTTTAAAAAAGAAAAAAAATCTTCATGAAAACGGCTTTTGCCCAGTATTTCCGCCTATTTTTCATCAAAATTTCGTATCTTTATGGGAGAAACAAATTTTACTTGAATGACCGAATTAATAAGGGGATTTTTTGGGCAACTATTTGAAAAAGAACTTATTTCAGAAATCGAACAAGTAGCCGAAATTCGTGTCTTTGAAGAAGGGGAAATACTGATTGATATCGGGCAATACATCCGATCTATGCCCCTACTCCTTGATGGTGCCGTAAAAATCATGCGTGAAGACCCTGACGAAGGTGAATTATTACTTTATTTTCTCGAAAAAGGCGATACCTGCGCTATGACTTTGGCATGCTGTATGGGTGATAAGCAAAGCGAGATACGTGCCATTGCCGAAAACCCAAGTACGGTGGCGATGATACCGGTGGAAAAAATGGAAGCCTGGCTCGGCAAATTCAAAAGTTGGAGATCTTTTGTTTTTAACAGCTACAACAACCGTTTAGCTGAAATGCTGAGAGCCATTGATAATCTGGCTTTTTTGAAAATGGACGAACGGTTATTGAAATACTTGCAAGAAAACGCAAAAATCAATCAATCTAAAACCATTTACAAGACGCACCAAGAAATCGCCTACGAACTCAACACGTCGAGGGTGGTGGTTTCAAGATTGTTGAAAGCATTTGAAAATGAAGGAAAAATAAAATTAAACAGAAATAACATCGATTTATTAAAAACATAAATTATGAAAAATTTAATTGAAGTTGAAAGAAGGATGTATCAACACCATTAGAAAAGCTCTCGAAAAAATAGACGGTCTTACCCAACTGTCTATTGACAAAGAAACTGAGGTGATTTCGTATGAAGGCAATCCCCCCAGAGAACAAGTTATTGCAATTTTGTCAAAGTTAGGTTACCCCGAAAAAGGGCATAATAGCTTTACCAAAAAGGCCAAATCGTACGTGAGCTGTGCCATCGGAAGGATGGGGTAGTATTAATTTAAATCTAAACCGCTTTGAAACAGTTAGTTGTAATTTTAGTGTTGATTTTTACTTTTGGGGCTTGTGCCAAAAAAGGAGAATCCCAAATACCCGACAAGCAAAGAGTATCGGCTACCGAATTTCTTGAAATCATTCAACAAACCCCTGAAGGGGTGATTGTTGACGTTCGTACTCCCAAAGAATTCAGTGAGGGACATCTTGAAAATGCCTTGAATATCGACTGGAACAGCGACGACTTTGATACGCATTTGGCTACTTTAGATAAAAACACTCCTGTATTTGTTTATTGTCTCAGCGGCGGAAGAAGTTCGGCTGCCGCAGAAACAATGCGCGCGGAAGGTTTTACTAAGGTTGTAGAACTTGAAAACGGAATTATGGGTTGGCGTGCCAAAAACCTCCCCGAAAAAATCCTTGCCCAAACTTCAAAAGGCATGACGCTTGAGGAGTATCACTCACTTTTAGAAAACGAAAAACCGGTCTTGGTAAGTTTTTATGCCGACTGGTGTGCTCCGTGCAAAAAAATGAAGCCTTATCTTGACCAAATGGAAACGGATATGCAAGACTCTATCCGACTGGTACGTATAGACGCCGATGCCCATAAACTGTTGACCAAAGAATTACTCGTTAAAACTTTGCCGGTACTGAAATTGTATAAAAACCATTCGGAAGTGTGGCAGCATACCGGCTATATTTCGGAGGAAGATTTACTACAACAATTACAACCGCATCTCTAATAAATTCCACACTTTTTTTGTTGTTTCAGAAAATGAGTGGTAAAAGATTTCTATTTAGGATAAAAAGGTATTAAATTATTTTTTTACCTTTGTTCTTCCAACTTTCTTATTCGTTAAAATAGGATAAAAAAAAGGAAGGTGGAGTGACTTCTGACCAAATTATTAAATGGTTTTTACAGAAGAAATCTATAGGAAAATGGACAGCAAAGTTTATTTTGCGAACGAAATAGCTCGCTTGAAAAAAGAAAAAAATGCGGTATTACTGGCGCATTATTATCAGGAAGAAAGCATTCAGGATATAGCTGATTTTGTAGGAGACAGTCTCGAATTAGCCAAAAAAGCCGCACAGACAGATGCCGATATTATTGTTTTTGCTGGGGTGTATTTTATGGCTGAAACCGCCAAAATTCTCAATCCCGATAAAAAAGTTCTCCTCCCTGACCTGCAGGCCGGATGCTCCTTAGCCGATGGCTGCAACCCGGGGGATTTTGCTGCATTTAAGCAAAAATATCCCGGACACAAAGTGGTGACTTATATCAATACGAAGGCAGAAATAAAAGCCCTCAGCGATTACACCTGTACCTCTTCCAACGCCTTGAAGGTAATCGCCTCCATCCCCGAAGACCAACCTATAATTTTTGCTCCGGATAAAAATTTGGGGAAATACCTCAGTCAAAAAACCGGTCGAAATATGGTGTTGTGGGACGGCTCATGTATCGTTCACGAAGCTTTTTCGATAGAAAAATTAATTACGCTGATTCGCCAATACCCAGAAGCAAAAATTGTTGCTCATCCCGAATCAGAGGAACCGATTTTAAAATTGGCGCATTTCATTAGTTCGACTTCCCAAATGATACAGTACATACTTCAAAGTGATGCAACAACTTTTGTCGTTGCTACCGAAGCAGGGATTTTACACCAACTCCGACTTAAAACTCCGGGTAAAACGCTTATTCCGGCACCGTCTGTTGAAGATAACACTTGTAGTTGCAGTGAATGTGCCTTTATGAAAGTGAATTCACTCCAAAAAGTATATCTCTGCCTGAGAGACGAGACCCCTGAAATCCAAATCAGTGGTTCCTTGGCTGCTGCTGCCTTAAAACCCATTGAAAAAATGTTGCAAATCTCGTAACACATGAAAACAGATGTATTAGTCATAGGTTCAGGGATTGCCGGCTTGTCTTTTGCCATCAAAATGGCCGAGCGAAGACCCGACATGCATATCAGTATATTTACTAAGGCAGATGCTTTTGAAACCAATACCAAATACGCTCAAGGAGGAATTGCCGCGGTGATGAACAACGATGTGTACAATGTCGAATCGCATGTACACGACACCCTCATCGCCGGGAAAGGACTTTGCGACAGCAAAACCGTGAGAATGGTGGTAGAAAAAGCTCCTGAACGATTAAACGAACTCATTCAATGGGGAACAGATTTTGACAAAACTCCTGACGGGAATTGGCATTACGGATTAGAAGGCGGACATAGCACCGCCCGAATTTTGCATCACAAAGACCAAACCGGAAAAGTGCTGGAAAAAACACTTTTGAAACGATTAAAATCTCATAAAAATATTGGGCTGCACACGGAATATTTTGCCCTCGATCTCATAGTGGAAAATAACCAGTGTTTTGGAGCATACTTTTTTGATAGAAACCAAAAACAAGACATCCCGGTTTTTGCCAAAGCCACCTACCTCTCTACCGGAGGAAGCGGACAAGTTTTTGAAAAAACCACCAATCCCGAAATTGCCACGGGAGACGGCGTTGCCATGGCCTACCGCGCCGGTGCGAAAATTAGTCACATGGGGTATTATCAATTTCATCCCACGGCCTTGGCAACCTCACAAAATTCAGCCGCATTTTTAATCTCAGAAGCTGTTAGGGGCGCCGGTGCCTACCTGATAAACTCTCAGGGGCACCGGTTTATTTTTGATTATGATGGACTCGGCGAACTGGCTACTCGAGACGACGTTTGTCACGCTATTTTTAGTGAAATGCAAAAAACCAATTCCTCGTATGTATTCTTAGACGCCAGACATTTGGATAAAAAAACTTTCAAAAATCACTTCCCTCACATTATAAAAAATTGCCGCTTACACGGTTTCGATATCTTAAATGAACCCGTTCCGGTAGCTCCGGCGGCTCACTACCAATGCGGGGGAATAGCCGTTAACAATAAATCCGAAACATCGGTAAAAAACTTGTACGTCAACGGCGAATGTGCTTACACCGGACTACACGGTGCCAATCGATTGGCGTCAAACTCGCTTTTGGAGGCCGTGGTTTTTGCCCACGAAGCAGCTTGCAAAGTAGGGAAAAAATTGGATGCTCCACACCGCTACCCAAACTCGATAACTTCGGTAATCATAACCGAAGAGAAATCAGATTCAGAGACTATTTCGGCACAAAAAAAACAACTTCGAAAGTGGATGTACGATTTTTATTTACAAAAAATATTAGGTAAAGATACTTCAGCGATTCGGGATAAAATTGATGAAATGGCTCGTCAAACTGACCCGAAACCGCAGTCGGTTGAAGCTTGCGAATTGGCAAATCTGCTTTGTGTAGCCCAACTCATAATTCGGCAGTAAAGAATGAAGTCTGTACATTACATAGCCATCACTTATATAATTTTAAGCATTTCATATTTAGTGCTTTCCTTTGTAATTTATACGGATACAGACACTTATCAGGTAAAATCTCAGGAGATTGATGTTTCGACCGCTTCTCAAGGGCGTTTGGTTTGGCAAAAATACAACTGCCAGGCTTGTCATCAGTTGTACGGTTTGGGAGGTTTTTTAGGCCCTGATCTGACGAATGTTTCCCAAAAAGGATTTTTTTACGTAGATGCTTTTTTAAAAACCGGCGTAAACTCTATGCCCGAATTTTCACTCTCTGAAGAAGAAACCCACCAATTGTTCGAATTTCTCAAATCGGTTGACAACACCGGAAACGCCATCCCGGCTACTTACAACACTTTTTGGAACGGAATGATACAACCCGAGCATGAAACCCAACCGTAATTCCATAGGAGCTTTGTTTTTAAAAACCGCATTGATATTGTTGGTTTTAGGATTGATATTTGGTGCATTGGCCTCTGTCATTTACATAGTGCCGGAATTTTTAAAAAACAATTTTGGTCTTACCGCTTTAAGACCTTTACATGTTTCATCGGTGGTGTTTTGGATTTTATTGGCTGCTACAGGAAGTATTTATCTGGCGCTCGAAAATATCACTCCAAAACAGTCGTCAACCCTACTGCAAAAACTCCATTTGATTTTTTGGTGGATGGCGTTAGCGGGAATATTTTATTCCTATTTTACAAAAAACTTCGGGGGGCGCGAATATTGGGAATATCCTTCGGTCTATGCCCTTCTCGTCGGAATTGCTTGGGTTTTATTTTTGATTTTATTTATTCAAAAAGTTCGTACACTGCGGCCATGGCCCGTCTATATCTGGATGTGGATGACCGGAATTGTCTATTTTTTATTCATTTTTATAGAAAATTATTTGTGGGTAATCCCTTGGTTTAGAGAGATTTTTGTAAAAGACATGGTCATTCAATGGAAAGCAGCCGGAAGTATTGTAGGGGCTTATAATATGTTGGTGTATGGAGTCGCATTTTACCTGATGGAACGCATCAGTAAACAGTCGGTTCCCAGTTATAACAAATGGGCTTTTGCGCTGTTTTTTCTGAGTTTTTTCAATATGCTTTTCAACTGGGGACACCATCTCTATCTCGTTCCGGCGAAGCCGTATATACATTACATCGGTTATGCGGTGAGTATGACCGAGTGGGTTTTCTTTATAAAAATTCTTTGGAACTGGCACAAACAAGTCACCGAAGCCGAAACTTATTACCATTATTTCCCGTACCGGTTTTTGTTGGCATCCAACTTCTGGTTGTTTTTTAACCTCACCTTGGCTTTGTTTATGTCGATACCGGCCATAAACCTCTATATGCACGGCACGCACTTTATCACGGCGCATGCCATGGGTACTACCATCGGAATTAACACTATGATATTGTTGGCTGCTGCTTTTGAACAATTGTTGCCTAAGCAAAGCTCTTTCTCAAAGGGAAGTAAAAGGACTTTCTGGGTAATCCAACTAAGTTTGTTGTTGTTCTTGGTGTTTTTACTGTTGATGGGAATTCACAAAAGCATTTGGTTTTTTCAAGACCCACAACCTCCCTTTTCCGAAATGATGGAAAAAATGAAATTTTGGTCTGCCGGATTTATGATTTCGGGTATCACTTTGGCTATATCAGTAGTATTAATGGTAACTTTGTTTTTTAGGAAAAAGTTTGCTCAGGGCAATCCAAACCATTAATCCATCATGCTAAAAACAGCTGCTTTAACAGCATTGGGATATTTAGCCATAGCGTCCCTACTGGGATTGGCGCTTCGTTATACTGCCCTAGCAGAGCTACCGATAACGTATCGGTATTTTGTACATGGCCACTCGCATATTGCTATGCTGGGATGGATTTATATTGCTCTGACGACTCTTATTTACAAGGCCTATCTTCACACTGAGTCCGTACCTTTTTCTTATAAAATACTTTTTGTTTGTACCCAAATTACCCTATTAGGTATGTTGATTGCCTTTCCGCTGCAGGGATATGCTTTATTTTCCATACTCTTTTCGAGTCTGTTTTTAATCGCCAGCTACGGATTTATATACTTTTTTTTCAAAAATGTTTACCCGGAAAATAAAAACACTTTCTCTTATCATTTGATCAAACAGGCCTTGGGGTTTTTGGGCTTGTCAAGTATAGGCGCTTGGTCTTTGGGCATTATCATGACTACCGCCGGAAATACTTCGATTTATTACAAATTGGCGATTTATTTCTTTTTACATTTTCAATACAACGGATGGATGCTTCTCGCTGTTTTGGGCTTGTTTTTTTATGTTTTGGAGAAAAAAAATATTGTTTTTTCTAAAGAAAAAACCCTCTCTTTAAGACGTTGGATAGCCGGCAGTGTGTATCTGACTTATTTGTTGTCGGCTTTGTTTGCCCAGCCCCATGAAAGTATTTATGCTTTAGCCGGCATAGGCGTTCTTTTACAACTCATGGCTTTTGCCAAAGTTTGGAAAATGGTTCGGTCAAAACACAACGCTATTCAACAAGTTTTTCCTCAAAAAATATTTTGGATACTCGCTTTATCGGGACTATTGTGGGTGGTAAAACTACTGTTGCAAACACTTTCTGTCTTCCCGTATTTTGCCGATTTGGCTTATCAATTCCCCGATTTTATCATCGGATATCTGCACTGGGTTTTTCTTGGAATTATCAGTTTGGCTCTCTTCGGGTTAACAACATCTTTTGATTTATTGACTCTATCACAAAAACTTATGTCTTTGTTTTTAATAGGTTTTGCGGCTACAGAATTATTGATATTCTACCGTGCCATGGCTCAATGGCTGGATATGCCTTTGCCATCACAATTTCTATTCGCCTTATTTTTAGCAAGTTTGGTATTATTTATCGGAATTGCGGGCTTGCTTTTGAAGAATATTTCGATTTTATTTTTTGATAAAACAAAATAATCTCAACTCACTTTACAAGCGACTTTCATAAATGCTGAGGTATAGGTGTGTAGCCATTTTTCGGGCATTGTTTTTGGCGCGTTCGGCCAATTCACCTTCAAACAACTCATCTATGGTTTGAATCCACAAATTCAGCCATTCGCCAAAATGCTCCTGCTGAATGATATTAGAAAAATGCGAATCGACCTGTATGTGCGCCAAACGCGGATTTCCTTTGTACTTGGCTTTAAAAAACAAATTGCTCTCCCAAAAATCTGTCAGTTTTTCTAAATGTTCGTCCCAATTGTGAATGATTTCGTTAAAAAACCGACCAATAAATTCGCTCGTTCTTACTTTTCCGTAAAAAGTAGAAACCAGTAAATACACATCGTCCCGCGATTCAATTTGTTTTTTCATACTATTAAATGAAAAATAATGATTCCTAAACTCACAAAAATACTAAGCAATAACGAGTTAAACACAAATCCGGGTTTCATTTGTGCCAACACCGAAGCGTTGTACCACATAGCTACCGAAACCACCATCACCAATTGAATAAGTTCGGAAATTCCCGTGCCGCTTTGTAAAACAAACATAGCGGCAATAGAACCAATACAGCTCGAGGCAATAATACCCAAGGTAATGTTCAGATAAAACATTTGCTGAAAATCGGAGCGTAATTTTTTATACAATCTCATCTGTTTTATATTTTAATTATTATCAAAGATTTCTAGCCAAAACACATTTTCAGGTGTTTGGACAATATGTTAATCCGGCATTTCATGAAATGATTTTTTCAGTAATAAAATTATTTCTCCTCAAAAAATTTATTTATGACCTGAATCATAATCCTCTGCAGGGTTATTTGGGATTTAAGATTGACATTTGTCATTGTTTACCCGATTATTCCATTGCACTTTTGTACCATAGTATCGGATACTGAAAATATATGGCAAAGGAGGTATCTTGTTATCACTGCGGAAACAGTTGTAACGAAGGCGAGATCGTTACTGACGGAAAGAATTTTTGTTGCAACGGTTGTAAAACCGTTTACGAAATTTTTGCCGCCAGCGACCTTACTTGTTATTACGATTTGCAACAATCTCCGGGGGCTATTCCCAAGGAAATAAAAGGGAAATACGATTTTTTAGACAACCCGGATATCGCCTCCAAAATCCTTGAGTTTGACGATGATAAACTGCAAATTGTTTTACTCTACATACCTCATATTCACTGTAGTTCGTGTATTTGGATTTTAGAAAATCTAAACAAACTCAACCCGGAAATTACCTCCTCGCAAGTAAATTTTCCAAAAAAAATCGTTCGTATACAGTTTAAAAAACAGGGAGTTTCTCTCAAAGAAGTAGTGCTTTTACTGTGTAGCATCGGCTATGAACCCTATATCAGTTTGGAGAATTACGAAGGAAAACCCAGGGTCACCGACCGCAGTTTGCTATACAAACTAGCCACTGCGGGATTTGCCTTTGGAAATATCATGTTTTTATCCTTTCCCGAATATTTTGACTTCAACGATCTTTGGCTTGAACAATACAAACATTTGTTCCGTTGGATGATGTTTGCTTTTTCGGTGCCGGTGTTGTTATACTCTGCCTCGGGTTATTTTGTTTCGGCTTATTTAGGGTTGAAAAGGGGCTTTTTAAACATCGATGTGCCTTTGGCTTTGGGAATACTGGTTTTGTTTGTTCGCAGTGTGGTAGAAATTTCTTTCGACTGGGGTTCGGGGTTTTTTGACAGTTTTTCGGGGTTGGTATTTTTTATTTTGTTAGGAAAATATTTCCAACAACGCACCTATAATTTTCTTTCATTTGAAAGGGATTACAAATCGTATTTCCCCATCGCTGTAACTCGCATTCGCGACGGTATAGAAGAATCGGCGCCGGTGTACAACATTCAAAAGGGCGATAGATTACTGATTAGAAACGAAGAACTCATCCCGGTGGACGGTATTTTGATTAAAGGAAACGGGAGGGTGGATTACAGTTTTGTCACCGGAGAATCCGTTCCTGTACGAAAAGAATCAGGTGATAAAATATTTGCCGGAGGCAAACAAATAGCAGGCCTCATAGAGATGGAAAGCTTGAAAGCGGTATCACAAAGCTACCTTACCCAACTATGGAGCAACGATGTTTTTAACAAAGACAAAGAACACGCATTTGTGGGGTTGACCAACCGAGTGAGCAAATATTTTACCATCGTCATTCTTATCATAGCTTTTGCTTCGTTGGGAATTTGGACGTATTTAGGTAATTTCCCGGTAGCCATTCAGGCATTTACAGCGGTTTTAATCATTGCCTGCCCCTGTGCCTTGGCCATGTCAGTGCCGTTTACCATGGGAAATATGCTTCGTATTTTCGGGCGACTCAAATTTTATCTAAAAAACGCTAATGTCATTGAGAAACTGGCAGCGATTGACACTATCATTTTTGACAAAACCGGAACGATTACCACCGGCACCAAAAGCAATATCAGTTATGATGGTGTGCCGCTCACTCACGAAGAAGCTGCGTTGCTCAAATCTACGTTGCGAACCTCAAACCACCCGCTCAGTCGTTCGCTTTACGCTATTTTAAAAGAAAACGACATTCTTACCTTAGACGAATACCAAGAGCATGTGGGGCAGGGTTTACAAGCTCAAGCCAACGGAAACAGCATTAAAATAGGTTCGTCTGATTTTGTAAATAAAAAGTCGGCTCCCTCTGAAAAAGTATACCACGAAACCTCCGTGCATATCAGCACCAACGATACTTACAAAGGAAAATTTGTTTTCAAAAATCAATACCGCGAAAATGTAAAAGAAACTTTTGAAATTTTGGGTAAAAACTATCATTTGGCCATACTATCGGGAGACAACGAAGGTGAAAAAATATACCTTCGCGAAATTTTACCCCCACAAACTGAACTGGCTTTCAACCAAAAACCAGACGACAAATTAAAGCATATTGAACATCTGCAGAATTTCGGTCATCGAGTAATGATGGTAGGAGACGGGCTAAACGACGCCGGAGCTTTACAACAAAGCGATGTGGGAATAGCTATTTCGGAGAATGTCAATGTTTTCTCTCCCGCCTGCGACGGAATTTTGGATGCGTCCAAGTTTAAAGAGCTTCCTCATTACATCCGAGCGTCCAATACTGCCATTAAAATTGTCAAAGCGAGTATTACCATCTCATTTTTATACAATATAGTGGGCCTGTACTTTGCGGTTACCGGACAATTAGCCCCGGTAGTAGCTGCCATTATCATGCCCATGAGTTCGATTAGCGTAGTAGCATTTACGACTGTAATGACTAACTTAACAGGAAGAAAATTGAGATAAAAAATTAGGTCGATTTTAGACTGTCTCTAAATAGACAAATATGACTAATGTCATTTTTTGACGTAGCGTCGAAAAGTATTTTTGATAGCAAATTCAGTCGCATGAGCGTAATATACTTAACCTTAGCAATAAGTACCTTGGTAGCTATTGTCTTTTTCTTCATTTTTATTTTAAGTGTGAAAAAAGGACAGTATGACGACACCTATACCCCATCGGTAAGGATGCTTTTTGAAGACGAACTCGTAAAGGACAAAAATAAAATCGATATACAAGAAACCTCAACTAAAAAGTCCACTAATAAAGAAAACTAATTATGGAAGTACAGCAGTTTTATTATGATAACAAAATCGTAAAGAAGTTTATTTACGCAACGATACTCTGGGGCGTCGTGGGAATGGCCGTGGGATTGTTGCTTGCTTTTATGTTTTTATTCCCCAATCTTACCGAAGGTATCTCTTGGCTTAGCTTTGGACGGCTAAGACCCTTACATACCAATGCGGTGATTTTTGCTTTTGTGGGGAACGCTATTTTTGCAGGGGTCTATTACTCATTACAAAGGCTCTTAAAAACCCGGATGTATAGTAACTTTTTGAGTAATTTCAACTTCTGGGGATGGCAACTTATCATTGTTTCGGCAGCACTCACACTACCTTTGGGGTTTACCACTTCAAAAGAATATGCTGAACTCGAATGGCCTATCGATATTGCTATTGCATTAGTTTGGGTGGCTTTTGGGGTGAATATGATTGGTACCATCTTACGAAGAAGACAACGGCATTTGTACGTGGCTATCTGGTTTTATTTAGCCACTTTTGTGACTGTAGCTGTACTCCATATTTTCAACAGCTTAGCGCTTCCGGTAGATTTCTTAAAAAGTTATTCGGTATATGCCGGAGTACAAGACGCATTGGTGCAATGGTGGTACGGACATAATGCCGTGGCATTTTTCTTGACCACACCCTTTTTGGGTTTGATGTACTACTATGTGCCCAAAATTGCTGATCGCCCCATATACTCCTACCGCTTGTCCATTGTACACTTTTGGTCATTAATCTTTATCTACATTTGGGCAGGTCCTCACCACTTGTTATACACTGCTTTACCCACCTGGGCACAAAGCTTGGGGGTAACCTTCTCGATCATGTTGATAGCTCCTTCTTGGGGTGGTATGATCAACGGACTTTTAACCTTAAGAGGTGCTTGGGACAAAGTACGTACCGATCCCACTCTCAAATTTATGGTGGTAGCTATCACCGGTTACGGTATGGCCACTTTTGAAGGCCCGATGTTATCGCTTAAAAATGTCAATGCAATTGCCCACTTTACCGACTGGATTATTGCACACGTACACGTAGGTGCCTTGGCTTGGAACGGATTTTTAACCTTCGGTATGGTCTATTGGTTGGTGCCCAAACTTTTTAAAACCAAATTATACTCCACTGCCTTAGCCAATACCCACTTCTGGTTAGGAACCCTCGGAATTGTTTTATACGCTCTGCCGATGTACGTAGCCGGCGTGGTTCAGGCTTCTATGTGGAAACAATTCAACCCCGACGGAACTTTGGTTTACGGTAACTTTATGGAAACCGTTACCGAAATTATCCCGATGTACTGGATGCGTGCCATAGGCGGTAGCTTATACATCTTGGGTATGTTTATATTACTCTACAACATTATCAAAACCATCAAAAGCGGTAGTGCTGTCACCGACGAGTTGGCTGAAGCCGCTCCTCTCGAAAAAGTTTCTAAAAGACGTGTTTCCGGTGAGGGGTATCACTCTTGGTTAGAAAGAAGACCGGTACAACTTACCATTTTTGCAACCATTGCCATCTTAATCGGTGGAATTGTGCAAATTGTTCCGACCTTAGTCGTCAAATCAAACATTCCTACTATCACGAGTGTGCATCCTTATACACCCTTGGAGCTCGAAGGAAGAGACCTCTACATCCGGGAAGGCTGTGTGGGCTGTCACTCACAAATGGTTCGGCCTTTTAGGAGTGAAACCGAGCGGTATAATGGCGAGTATGCCAAAGCCGGAGAGTTTGTTTACGACCACCCGTTTTTGTGGGGTAGTAAACGTACCGGACCCGACTTACTTCGGGTGGGTGGGAAATACTCCGACAGTTGGCATTTTAACCACTTTTACGACCCGCAGAGTACCTCGACCAACTCTATTATGCCAAGCTATAAATGGCTAATTACCAACAAATTAAACAAGTCCAAAACCGAAAATAAAATGCAGATAATGCGTAAGTTGGGCGTGCCTTATTCGGAAGAAGACATCAACCGAGCACAAGAATGGATGCTTGAACAAGGGTCGCAAATAGAGCAAAACCTTATGGGAGACCCCGAATTTACTCGGGTATATGAAGCCGAAAAACAGTACAACCTTGAGAATGGTTTGGAATTTATAGAAATGAAGAACCGTGAAGTGGTTGCGTTAATCGCTTACTTACAACGTCTTGGAACCGATATCAAAATAAAAAATCAAGAGGAAACAACCTCACAAAACCAATAAGTTATGTTGAAATTTGTAAAAGGACATATGGAAAGTATTGATGGTGTAGAGGTTTACCCCATCATCTCTCTGCTGATTTTCTTTATCTTCTTTGCCCTACTTTTTATTTGGGTATTGACAGCTAAGAAAAGTTATATTGAAAAGGTTAGTAACATTCCTCTAGAAAACGAGGAAGAAAATACCGGCGCATTATGAAAACATTTTGGTCCATTTTTAGAATTGCAGTTATTGCTGTCATCTCCCTGTACTTAATCGAAAAATTATCCGGTGTAGCTGAAGGCGAGTGGGCTATTATTCAACACCCGGTATTGATTCTCGTGTGGTTGGGAATTGCCCTGTTCATGACAGCCATTGAAGTGAGCATAGCTTCTTTGAGAAGATTATTGTTTCACACTTTAAGTGACGAAGCAAAAGTCAAATATTTGGCTGCCGAAGAAATAAGAAATGAGAAATTTACCGGAAGATTTAAAAAATTGTATCACCGATTGGTGGATTCTAAACCTGTCGAAAAAGAGGGCGAAATTCTTCTAGACCACGATTACGACGGTATCAGGGAATTGGACAACAACTTACCTCCGTGGTGGTTATACGGTTTTTATATTTCGATACTTTTTGCCATAATTTATATGGTGCGTTTTCACGTATTTGACGGAAAACAACAAGATGAAGAATACCAAATGGAAATGGCAAAAGCCGCTCTCGAGATAGAAGAATACAAAAAGAATGCGAAGGATTTAGTCGACGCCAGCACTGTTGTGGTTCTCACAGATCCGGCGGATTTAAATACCGGAAAATCAGTTTTTGAAACTACTTGTGCGACTTGTCACAGAGCTGACGGAGGTGGTGGTATCGGCCCCAATCTTACTGATGATTACTGGATTATGGGCGGGGATATCCGTGATATTTTTACGGTAATTTCAGAAGGTGGTCGCCCGGGTAAAGGGATGATTGCATGGAAAAACGACCTCAGCCCGTTGCAAATTGCACAAACCGCCAGTTATATTACCACGCTATATGGAACCAACCCTGCTGACGCCAAAGATCCGGAAGGAGAATTATATGTCAAAGATGGGGATTCGGGTGAACAAGCCACTGATACCGAAACCATAGATAGCGCAGAGTCGGAAAGTGTTTCGGAAGTAGAACAATAAAATTCAATCAACAAGGCGCTAAGACATCAGGATTTGACAAGAGAAAAATTCGGATGTCTTAGTGATTTTTAAAAAGTTATGGAAAATCAGGAACAGTTTCGGGATTCTATCGGAACCATTGATGAGACGGGTAAAAGAAAGTGGATTTTTCCCAAAAAACCTTCGGGGAAATTTTACACCTACCGAAAATATGTGAGTTATTTTTTACTCTTATTCCTGTTTGCGGCACCTTTTGTAAAAATTAACGGAAACCAGTTTTTGCTTTTTAATGTCATCGAACGTAAATTCAATATTTTCGGATTTCCGTTTTGGCCGCAGGACTTTTATCTCTTTGTGATTTCCATGGTAATCGGGGTGGTCTTTATCGCCTTGTTTACGGTAGCTTTTGGAAGGATATTTTGTGGATGGATTTGTCCGCAAACTATTTTTATGGAAATGGTTTTTCGCCGAATCGAATATGCCATCGAGGGCGACAGAGGAAAACAGATTCGGCTAGACAAAATGCCCTGGAATACCGAAAAAATTACTAAAAAAGGTCTGAAATGGTTCTTGTTTGCCATTATTTCTTTTTTAATCGCCAATGTATTTTTGGCTTATCTGATTGGTAGCGATCGGCTTGTGCTCTACATCACCGAAGGCCCCATCAACCACTTAAATACTTTCATCGGGTTGTTGATTTTTACCGCGGTATTCTATTTTGTTTTTGCCTGGTTTAGAGAACAAGTATGTATCATTGCCTGTCCGTATGGGCGTCTGCAAGGAGTTTTGTTGGATACTAAATCCATAGTGGTAGCTTACGACCACAAACGAGGCGAAGCTGAAAAAGGGCGAAAAAAATTTCGTAAAAATGAAGACCGAAAAGAATTGGGTTATGGCGATTGTATCGATTGTTTTCAATGTGTCCACGTTTGTCCTACGGGTATTGATATCCGAAATGGAACCCAACTGGAATGTGTAAACTGTACAGCCTGTATAGACGCTTGTGACAGTATCATGGAATCGGTTAATTATCCCAAAGGACTTATCCGGTACGCCAGTGAGGAAAATATTCAAAAGAAAAAAAGATTTGAGTTTACCCTCCGAATGAAAGGCTATACCGCCGTTTTGATTATCCTGATAGGAGTACTTATTGGAATGTTATTCTTAAGGAGCGATGTCGAAGCTTTGGTTTTACGACTACCCGGACAATTATACGAATTAAAAGAAAACAGCCGAGTAAGTAATGTTTATACCTATAAACTGATTAATAAAACCACGCTGGAGTATCACAATATCGAGTTTAAGTTGTTATCACATAAAGGGGATATTAACTTTGTAACTCAAGCCGAAGTGGTGGTTCCGCCTCAGGGATTGGTAGAAGGGACTCTTTTTATTGAGGTTCCTCAAGCCGCTCTCGACGGACATAAAACTAAAATGGAAATAGGGGTTTATAGTGACGGAAAATTAATCGAAACAACTCGAACCAACTTTTTAGGACCGAGGAGTTTCAGATAAGCCCCTCCCTAATCCTCTCCAAAGGGGAGGGAAAGGGTTGATAAAAATAGATTGTTTAATTATAAAAATCCCCCTTTGGGGGAGAAAGGGGTTTGAAATGAAATTAAACTGGGGAACAGGAATCTTAGTGGCAATCATCGGGTTTATTGCCTTTATTATGTATTTTATTATCACTATGACAACCGATAAAAAATACGATTTTGAAATGGTGGTAGATGATTATTACAAAAAAGAAATTGGTTTTCAGGAAGAGTTGGATGCACAACAAAACGCTTTAAATCTTTCCGAAAAAATACAAATACAAACCTCAACCGAAGGTGTTATCTTGATTTTCCCTGAGACGATGACAGAAGTACAAAACGGAACAGTAAATTTTTACCGGGTTTCACAAAAATCACTTGATTTTCAAGAAGAAATTCGACTCCAAGACAACCAAATGCACATTCCGGCTTCCCGCCTTCTTCCCGGAAGATGGAACATAACTTTGCAGTGGGAATCGGGGGGTAAAAAATATATGGTAAAAGAAAATATCACTTTTTAACCGTGTTGTTAGGAGCGTTCATACTCGGTCTTTTGGGCAGTCTGCATTGTATAGGTATGTGCGGGCCTATCGCTCTTATGTTACCAGTAGACCGAAGCAAACCTCTAAAACGCTTTATTCAAACTTTGAGCTACCACGTCGGGCGGATTACTGCCTATGCCCTCATCGGGTTGGTTTTGGGTGTCGTGGGAAAAAGCTTTTCCATTTTCGGGTTACAGCAATATCTTTCGATTGCCATGGGTATACTTTTGATTGTGGTTATTATTTTGCCGAAACAAAAATTACAACGATTTAAAATCGCTTCTTTCCTACATAAATTCATTGCAAAAATCAAACAACAACTGGGAGCTTCACTTAAGAAAAAAACAGCAGACACCTTTTTAACCTTAGGGGTTTTAAACGGTTTTTTGCCCTGTGGATTAGTGTATATTGCTGTTTTTTCGGCCATTGCCATGGGCTCTTTGTGGGAAAGCAGTATGTATATGGTTTTTTTCGGATTAGGCACCGTCCCTTTAATGACGGTGGCTGTTTATGCCGCTGGTTTTCTGAAAGAAATAACCCGTAGAAAAATTCAAAAGTTAATTCCTACCTTCGTAGTTATTCTGGGGGCTTTGTTTATTTTACGAGGTCTTGGGTTAGGAATCCCCTATGTTTCCCCAAAACCCGCAACGGAAATGGTATCATCAAAAATGGAGTGCCATTCGCCGTGATTGAATATCAAATTTAATTAATCCATAGTATGGTAGCGGCGTAATATATTACACCGCTACTCAAAAAACAAAATATATGCTACAATACATCACCGCCGAAGAGGCCGTATCACATGTAAAATCAGGAAATCGCATTTTTTTTCAAGGGGCCGCAATGACCCCGAAAATTTTAATTACAGCCTTGTGTAACAATTACCGACAACTGCAGGAGGTCGAAATTGTACAAATGCACACCGAAGGCGAAGCCCTTTACACACAAAGCCCTTACAATGAGAGTTTTTTTACCAACAGTTGTTTTGTAGGCAGCAATGTCCGTCAGGTTATAAATTCGGAGCGCGGGGCTTATACCCCGATATTTTTAAGTGAGTTGCATTTACTTTTCAAAAAAAATATACTTCCGCTTGACATTGCTTTTATACAAGTTTCACCACCCGACAAACACGGGTATTGTTCGTTGGGAACTTCCATAGACGTAACGTTGACCGCCATTCAGTCCGCAAAAAAAGTAATAGCGCAAGTCAACCCGTATGTGCCTCGAACTCACGGCGACGGAATTATTCACATTAAAAACATCAATGCCGCGGTGTGGACCGATACCCCCATCCATAGCACTGAAGCTGCCGAACCTACCCAAACCGAAAAAAGAATTGGTTATCACGTGGCACAATTAATCGAAGACGGAGCCACCCTGCAAATGGGAATAGGCGGTATCCCAAATGTGGTTCTCAACAATCTGACCAATCACCAACGATTGGGTATTCACACCGAAATGTTTTCAGACGGAATTCTACCTTTGGTAGAAAAAGGAATTATTACGGGTGAGGATAAAAAAATTAAACGAGGAAAAATTGTTACCTGCTTTGCCATCGGCTCACGAAAATTGTATGATTTTTTGGATGACAATCCTATTGTTCATTTTAAAGAAGCTTCCTATACCAACGACACGGCACTAATTCGTCAAAATCCGAAAGTTACGGCCATAAACAGTGCCATAGAAATTGATTTAACCGGACAAGTTTGTGCAGATACCATTGGAAGGATGCAATACAGCGGAGTAGGCGGTCAGATGGATTTTATTCGCGGGGCCTCACTTTCAGAAGGAGGAAAACCCATTATCGCCATGCCTTCAATCACTAATAAAGGAATTTCTAAAATTGTTCCATTTTTAAAAGAAGGCGCCGGAGTAACAACCACCCGGGCACACGTTCATTATATTGCCACCGAAAATGGGGTAGTAAATTTATATGGAAAAAATCTAAAAGAAAGAGCCCGATTACTGATTTCGATTGCGGATGCTGCCCATCAGGAAACTCTGGAAAAAGCTGCATTTGAACGATTTAAATTTTAACTTTGCTAAAAAAGTATATTTACAAACTCTAAAATTGATATCCGAAGAAATTTTATATCGGTTTGGTGCAGAAAAACTGTTTTTCAACAAAGGTGAAACCATCTTTAAAGAAGGACAACAGGCGGTTTGTTATTATCAGATTATTTTCGGGGAAGTTAAGATGAATAATTTTAACGAAGACGGGAAAGAGTTTATTCAGGGGATGTTTTTACCAGGACAAAGTTTTGGCGAACCACCGCTTTTTGCTGATTTTAAATATCCGGCTGGTGCCGAGGCCCTAACGGATGTTGAAATTTTCCGGCTAGCAAAAGACAAGTTTTTACTGCTCTTAGAAGCTCATCCCGAGGAACATTTGGCCATTACCAAATCCTTAGCCCGAAGGTTATACTACAAAGCCATCATGGCCACAGAAATTTCTTCCCAAGAACCCGAACACCGTATTTTGCGGATTTTGGATTATCTGAAAAAATATGTCCACCATTTGAACGAACCTTTTTCTTTTCAAGTAAATATTACCCGACAACAAATTGCCGATCTTACGGGATTAAGAGTTGAAACTGTCATCAGAGCGACCAAATCGCTAGAACGTAAAGGAGAATTGAAAATAAAAAACCGGAAGTTATATCGGTGATTGGAACTTTATTCTTCGTTTTCTGTGAAAGTATCTATGGTAAGTTTAAAGTCAAAATGAATACTAATTTCTTCTCTGACCACGATAGCTCCAAGCATTTTTTTGGGTGGAACCAAATTAAAGTCGGTGATGTTGATATCCAGTTTTCCTGAATATTTATCGGTGGTTTCATTTTGTTTTATCGGAATCGCATAACGAATTTTCTTTCCCGCAATTTGAATTTCCACATAAGCGGTATACCCATAATCATGAGAAACTATTTTTTCGAGTTCTAAGTGAATGAAGGGATGTTTTTCGCTTTGGAGTAATTCGTGAAAATCTTTGTTGATGAGTCTGCTTCCACAATCAAACCCTTGGTTTGTGAGTTTTAATTTAGCATTTTTAAAACTGATAATCGGCTCGTTTTTTTGGTAGTAAATTCGAGTTTTTGCAGGCATTGATGCCATATTAAAATGGCATTGGAAAGTATTTACATTAGAAGACCCCTGAATGAACAGAGAGCTTGAAGTATGGAAGGAAACATCGGCGTATTCAAATTCTTCTTTTAAGCAAAAAGAAGAAAGAACCACAAAAAGTACTATGGCTAGGTACTTGTCCATAACTATAAAGATAAGCAGTTTTCGTAAGAAAAAGAAAAGGGAGTACCAGCGACTCCCTTTTCCTCCTTGGTAATTGTTATTAGAAGCTAATTACCGCTTCAACGACTAATCCGTTAAACTTACCTTCGTTAAAGATACTTTCGTCTGGATAACCGTCATAAGTTTGGTTGACGTATTCTAATTTTGTCAAGATATTTTTAGTCAAAAACCAACCGGCACCTACATTAAATCGAGTGATATCTACTTTATCTTGAGTACCAAACAATTCTCCGCTAGCCAAGTTATAGCGTCCTCCTACGTACATGTTTTCATTTTTTCCAAAACGGTAAATTAGCTCAGCTGCGTATTGATTCCAAATACGTGCCTCCACATCACCGTGGTTTTTACCGTCAGCGCGTTCTACCAATCCAAAGAACTCTAGCCCTTTGTATTTAACAAATGGGTTAAACATCACAGCTGTCAAACGAGCATTATACATGGGGTTTACACGTCCAGAGCTATAGTTTGCAGAAGAAGTAGCTTCCGGGTTTTCCATTACAAAGTAATATCTAGATCCGGCGCGGTCTCCGGCGTATAAGTAAGTTCTAGAAGAATGAGCAGTACTATACACTGATCCGGTAAGACGTACTCTCAAGTCTTCGTTGATTTGCTTATCCCAACCTAATTTACCGATGAAAGAAGGACTGGTTGTTCCGGGGTTATTTACGGCTTGATTTAATTTTCCGTTACTTAAACCAGCCATAACCATCCAGGCATTTTTTCTAAAATAAACCTCTCCACCTACTTCAGTGGTAAATCCGTCCATCAAGTAGTTGCCCACAAATGGGTTATACAGTGCCATAGCATTGTCTGATCTTCTGAAGTGAGCATCACCGTAGTTGTTTTCCATGTGCCCCAACTTAATGGTAACGTATTGCATTACATCTTCCATAAAACCCTCTTTGATAAAGTCAAGTTTATCAATTTGTAAATAACCGCCTTTCACATAAGGTTCGGGGTGGTGACGAGAAGACAAGTACGTACGTAAATGAAGATTAACACCGTCATAAAGAGCCACGTCAATATCCAGGTTAGCGGTAGCTAAGTTAAAGTTGTCACCAATTTCTATAAGTTCTGCGTTACCGCTGTTTTCGTGGTTTATAGACTGGTATTGCAGTGCAAAAGCCCCCCCATGCGTACTTTAATACCTTCATAAGTAGAGGCAGTATCTTTGGGAGCTTCAAAAACATTCAGACCGTCTTTATCAGGACTTCTGTAATTATCTAAGTTTCGTTTTTGTGCCTGTGCTGCAAAAGCCATTGCAAACAAGGCTACCATTAAGAATATGGATTTTAGTGTTTTCATATCTTTAAATTTTGGTTGTTTTTATTTATAAGTTACTTCAAATTCTACGGTTACATCTTTACCGGTTTTGATGGTTCCCATAACGGCTGTGGGGGGGTCCACTTTGTAATTTGTCATATCAATTGTTGATTTACCGGTTAAGACAAAACCATTGTTGGGAAGCATTTTAACAACCATAGACAAATTCACTTGTTTGGCTGTTCCTGCGATGCTAAGGGTACCTTGTGTATCCACCCGGTAACTATCATGACCGGCAGGAGTAATTTTATTCACTTTAGCCATGGTAAAAGTGATGTTTTTATGACTGTCTGTTTTTAAAGCTTTATAAGTGTTTTTGTCCATGCCGCTTTTTCCACTTTTTAAACTTTCTGCTTGTACTACAAAAGTCAACTTAGCTATTCCGGCTAATTTCTCTTCTTTTATTTCAAAATTTGCGTTACCACTCATTTTTTCAGCTTTAATATCCCATTCGTGTATATTAGAAGTGCCAAAAACAGTTAATTTACTTTTTGCATTATCTAATTTTACATCCTGAGCCATATGATTTGTAACAGTAAACAGAGCCATAATTGTTGCAAATATTAATACTGTGCGTTTCATCTTTTTAGAATTTAATTGTTGTTATTTACACCGCAAAGATGAGGCAGGCTCACTTTTTAAAAAATGATTTTTATCATAGAAATTTATTCTTCAAAAAGTCAAAAAATATTGATTATAGTAGGCATTTTCTTTAACTTTGAAGGATGAATTCTTTTAAAGAAGAAAACAGGCTACTACACCTTTTATCAGAAGCTATATCTGAAGGAGTGGTAATTGTTGATGATAAACAAACCATCGTTTCTGCCAATCAACCTCTCGGAGAGATGTTTGGTTACAACCCCGCGGAACTCGAAGGAAAAGATTTAAATATTTTAATTCCCCGAAACATCCACAGTAAACACGCCGATTATTCCCGAAGTTTTTTTAAGCAAAACGAAAAACGCCAGATGGGACAAGGCCGGGAGTTGTTTGGGGTGCACAAAAACGGAACACCCATTTCGGTGGAGGTAGGATTGAATCCCTTCAAAATAAAGGATAATATGTACGTGATGGGTATCGTCGTGGATATTACGCTGAGAAAATCTCATGAAGAAAAAATACTGGAAATCAATCAACAGTTAGAAGAAAAAATCAAACAACGCACCCAAGAACTACACCAAACTGTAGAAGAACTTCAGGAAGAAATTCAACGTCGTTTACAAGCGGAAAGGAAAATTAAATCGGCGTTGAAACACGAAAAAGAGCTCAACGAACTCAAGACCAAATTTCTCTCTATGGTTTCGCACGAGTTCAAAACCCCACTCAGCGGTATTCTTACCTCTACTATATTGTTAGGGAAATACCACCTCACTGAGCAACAAGACAAACGAGAGAAACACCTGCGTATTATCACCGAAAAAATTCATTACCTCAATAATATACTTAATGACTTCTTATCTATCGAGCGACTCGAAACCGGTAAAGTAGTTTATAAATATTCTACCTTCAAACTGAGCAAAGTGGTTAATGAAGTGGTTTACAACGCAAATATGTTACTCAAATCCGGACAAAAAATTACTTTTCCACCCGAAGTAGACGAATACATTATTACTCAGGATGAAAAAATATTGGAATTATGTCTCTCAAATTTGGTTCACAATGCCATAAAATACTCGCCTGAAAATACCACTATTTATATAGGGGTTACTGTTGAAAACAACATGCTTACCATGAGTGTCACCGACCAAGGTATCGGCATTCCTGCAGACTGTCAAAAAAATATTTTCAGTCGCTATTACCGAGCCGAAAATGCTCTCAATACCCAAGGTACCGGTATAGGATTGAACATTGTTAAAGGACACTTGAAAAATTTAGGAGGAAATATTACTTTTGAAAGTAAAGAAAACCAGGGAAGTACATTTACATTTTCGATACCGGTCAATAATAACTCTCAAACTTTATAATATTTTGACAAAAAAAATATTGCTCATAGAAGACGATACGGTGGTTCGTGAAAATACAGCCGAACTCTTGGAATTATCCGGCTACGAGGTAATCGCCGTTGCCAATGGGAAAATGGGTGTTACTACTGCCAAAAACAGCTTGCCCAATCTTATCATCTGTGACATCATGATGCCCGAACTCGACGGTTATGCGGTGCTGGAAGAATTATCACTCGAACCCGCTACCCGAAATATTCCTTTTATTTTTCTATCAGCCAAATCAGAACACAGAGACATCCGAAAAGGGATGGATTTGGGAGCCGACGATTATCTGACCAAACCTTTTGATGAACAAGAACTGATAAGCGCTATAGAAAGTCGCTTGGCAAAATCTTCTATTCAAAAAGAATCTTTGGACGAAACAAATAACGGCTTGCACACTCTTAATGACCTTAAAAATTATTTTGATGACAACGGCATCGAAATGAATTTTCATAAAGGAGAGCAAATTTTTTCCGAAAACAGCCATCCAAACTACGTGTATCTCGTCTCCAAAGGCAATGTAAAATGCTATAAAAATGAAGAATCGGGGAAAGAACTCACCACGACACTTTACAAAGAAGACGACCTGTTTGGCTACATCGCTGTGTTACACGACACTCCCAGACAACTCAATGCCATTGCACTCAACGATTGTTCTCTGATGGCTTTGCCAAAAGAGACCTTCAGAGAACTGCTGGCAACTAATTATAAATTGGTTTTTGAAATCATCAATCTGCTGGCAGACAACCTCGAAGAAACCCGCGACCAACTCCTTCAAATGGCTTACGGTTCGGTGAGAAAAAAAACCGCTTCTACCATTTTGCAGTTTGCCGAAAAACTCGGAGGCAGACGCCAAGACAGTATCAAAATTTCTCGTAACGATTTGGCCAGCGTGGCCGGTATTGCCACTGAAAGTTTGATTCGTACTTTATCTGCTCTCCAAAAGGAAGGTTTGATAGACATCGACGGAAGAAACATAAAAATACTTGATTTAGAAAAACTTACAAAAGTTACTTAGCCTCGTCCCTCCCAATTCTGACATTTGTCATTTTTCTAAGCCCTCGCCGGTTATACATTTGCTGCTCATTGTAATAGAAAAATGGTAAACGTACTCATTCCCACGGATTTTTCTGCGAATGCAGAAAATGCTTTCTTTTACGCACTTTCTTTGCTAAAAAGGAAAAAGTGTACCTTTTATATTACCCATATACTCGGGGGCTCAGCCAAATATTTTCCTTATAAAAAACCCGAAGCCGACGACCTTGCCAAAAAACAAATCCAACAGCTAATACTCAAAGCCGAAAAAAACTTTTCGGATGAATCTTATGTGTTCTTTTCGCAAGTGTTGTACGGAAATACCGTTGATTCTATCCGCAACGAAGTGGAAGACAAAAAGATAAATCTTATTGTCATTGGAGTAAAAGGACGCGCGGCCTCTGACAATTCCGTGGGTTCTACCACGGCCGACATTATCCATAAGGTGAAATGTTCGACACTTATCGTTCCCGAAAAAGCCACATTTACTCCCGGAAAAAATATCGCTTTCCCTACCGATTATTCTATTTTTTACGGAAGTGAAATTCTGGAAACCATTTCTTTTTACCAAAAACAACTGCATTCCAAAATACACATCCTATATCTTTCCAAAAAAGATGAAAAGATGATTGAAGCTCAGAAACAAAACAAAGAATTGTTACAAGAATACTTTTCGGAAAATCTGCATTGCTTTTGTGCCGTTACCAGCAAAGAAATAGATTCGGCTGTTAAAAGTTATGTGGCCAACAACGACATTGGTTTGATAGCTTTGGCAGCTCGCGACATACACATTTTTCAGCAACTCTTGCTGAACCCTACCCACACCGGGAAAATCCAACAGGCTTATGTGCCTTTCTTGGTGCTTCACTAAGGGTTAAAAATCAAATTCCAGTTGGACGTAGACTTCCTTTCTTTCCGTTTTTTGGGTTTTATTTTCGTTGTTGAGATGGGACAAAGTAATCCCAATCAGTCGCACTGATTCTTTGAGTTTTTCTTGGTATAACAACTCTTTAGCAGTGTCTAAAATCAAACTTTTTTTCCGAATAAAATACGGCAAGGTTTTACTGCGCGTCTGTATGGTAAAATCACTGTATTTTATTTTGAGTGTCACGGTCTTTCCTGAAATATTGTTTTTTTTAAGCCGTTTTTCTACCTCTTCGGCTATGGGATTTAGTTTTTCCAATAAAAAAATTTCTGAAGTAATGTTTTTGAAAAAAGTACGCTCGGCTCCCAAAGACTTAGCAATTCGCGAAGATTTTACTTCTCCGTAATGAATCCCTCGTACTACTTGAAAATAGAGCTTGCCGCTTTTCCCGAAGTGTTTTTCTAAAAATTCTTCGGATTTAGATTTTAAATCTCTTCCGGTGAAAATGCCCAATTGGTACATTTTTTCTTGAGTAACTTTCCCCACCCCGTAAAACTTCCTGATGTCAAGTGCTTCCAAAAACGAAATGACATCTTCGGGCGGCACCGTTTTTTGTCCGTTGGGTTTGTTTACATCACTGGCAATTTTGGCAACAAACTTATTAATCGAAATTCCTGCGGAAGCAGTAAGTCCGGTTTGCTCAAAAATTTTTCTTCTGATTTCGGCAGCAATCAGTGTAGCACTGGGATTACCGATTTTGTTTTGAGTTACATCCAAATAGGCTTCGTCTAACGAAAGCGGCTCTACCAAATCAGTATATTCTCTGAAAATTTTTCGGATGATTTTTGAAATTTCGGAATACCTTTCAAAACGCGGCTTTACAAAAATGAGTTCGGGACATTTTTTTCTCGCCAACATACCCGACATGGCACTGCGTACTCCGAATTTTCGAGCTTCATAGCTGGCTGCTGCAACCACGCCTCGTTCGCTTTTGCCTCCCACCGCCACAGGTTTTCCGCGTAAATCGGGGTTGTCTAACTGCTCCACAGAAGCGTAGAAAGCATCCATATCGATGTGGATAATTTTTCTATGTGGTAAAACCGATTCCATTCAAACAAAAATACTGTAAATTTGAGACTCAAGATTCAAACCCATGGTGGAAATAGAACGAAAATTTTTGGTTAAAAACCTTGATTTTATCGCACAATCCCAAAGGAATTACGTTATAAAACAAGGTTTTCTCAACACCCATCCCGATCGAACAGTACGTGTGCGCGTAACCGGCGACCAAGGTTTTTTAACCGTTAAAGGGCGCTCCAACCCAAGCGGCCTCACGCGTTTTGAATGGGAAATTGAAATACCTTCTCAAGAGGCCGAAGAGTTACTTGCCTTATGTGAAAGCAGTATTATCAGAAAAACCCGTTATCTGGTGCCCGTGGGTAAACACACCTTTGAAATAGATGTGTTTCATGGGGAGAATGAAGGGCTAATTCTAGCAGAAATCGAACTCCAATCGGAAGATGAAATATATGAAAAACCGGAATGGCTCGGTCTAGAAGTCACCGGAGATTCTCGTTATTACAATTCCTATTTAAGTCGGCAACCTTATACAAAATGGTAGGTAAACAAGCTCGAGGAATAACTCAATTTTATACTTTTGTACCTATGTCACATAATCTTATTCTGACTTTATTTTTGGCTTTACTATTCAGTTGTCAATCGCCAACCGAAATCGCTTTAGAAAACGGTGATTTGTTGTTTTTGGGCAGTGTTGCCGGAGAACTTTCTGAGGCTATCAATACCGTCACTCAAACCGAAAAGGCCACCAATTATTCGCATATTGCGATGGTAGAAATAACCGAAGGTCAAATCTGGGTGCTCCATGCTGCACCTGAAAATGGCTCCGAGAGAATTTCACTTCAAGATTTTTTGACGTACGCCAAAAAAGATTCTTCGACAGTTGTTGCCTATCGAATAAAACCAGAAATTCATTTTGATGCCTCTCGAGCAATCCAAAAAGCTCAGCAAATGCTAGGTAAGCCGTATAATTACAGTTATATTTTGACAGATACCGCCTATTATTGTTCTGATTTTGTATATCGCGCTTTTGAAGAAGACAATATTTTTACCTTAGAACCCATGACGTTTAAAGACCCAATCAGCGGAACGATTCACCCCACTTGGGTATCACATTACGAAAAAATGGGCCTGCAAGTACCCGAGGGACTGCTGGGTTGTAATCCAAACGGAATGGCTGCTTCTGCAAAAATTGAAAAAATAGGAATTCTACAACAACCTTAATCCTATTGGGTAAGACTGATTTCTATTTGCTGCTGTAATCGATTGCCCTGATGATCCACCACAGTCAGTACATAGGTCCCGGGTTGTGGTGCCACGGCCAATTCGTGAAAGGTATCGGTTCGGCCCAAATAATTTTCATCCAAATACCAATAAACTATTGCATCGGGTTGTTGATGAGCCACTTTAAAAACAACTTCGTTGATACGTTCGTCAAATTGCTTGGGAAGTATAATTTTTTCTGCTTTTTTAGGAAAAATAAATTCCAATATCCGCTCATTATCTGCATAACAACCCGAAAGAAAAGGGGGTAAAGTCCGGTAATGTGGATGGTGTTGTGTGTAAAAATGTTCTTGTATGGGCGGTAATGAGAACCAGGAGACCGGTTTGATATCTTCCAAGGGATAGCATGAGGAGTTCACTCGAAATGTTTGAGTTTCTTCCAAAAAAATCAGATGATGGTAGGGACAAGATGGACTATCGTTAGAATGAGTTACCACCCATTGCTCTTGGATATTTTCGCAATATAAACCCGCCATATATCCGCTGTGAGTACAAATTTTTTTTTGTATCAAATCATCATACGGTGTTTCAAAACCTTGATGTTGGCTAGGGAGAACTTTAAAAACATCAAACATTACCGGTGCTGCAGTGAGTATTCCGGTGAGTCCGGGTCGTCCTTCACCATCGGCATTTCCTACCCACACCCCCACGGTATAATCGGGTGTTACTCCAATGGCCCACGCGTCTTTAAATCCATAACTCGTGCCCGTTTTCCAAGCTATCGGATGAGCTCCTTGATAAAAGCTCCAATTTTCTTCCCTGCCGGGGCGATTGGTTTCTTGCAAGCTTTCAAAAGTTTGGTAAATAGCCCCGGCACCTAAAACTGGGGGATAGTGTTGGGGGTTGCCCAAATCAACTGTTTCACCCAAAATATATATGGGATCCACAAACTCATTACTTCTGTATTGGCTAGAATTCTGAGTATAAAATTGTAAGGTAGAGCCGAGTGCAGCATAAATTTTAGTCACTTCCCACAGACTGCTTTCAGCGCCACCCAAAATCAAAGACAAGCCGTAATAGTCAGCGGGGTGTGTCATTTGTGTAAGCTTCATTTTTTGCAACTGATTATAAAAACGTTGAAGTCCATAGCTTCGAAGCATGCGTACTGCCGGAACATTCAGAGATCGGCTTAAAGCTTCACGAGCAGGTACTGCTCCGTAAAAAGTTTTATCAAAATTTTCCGGACTATAACCGTTAATAGTAGTTGGTATATCAGCAACTAACATAGATGGTAATAAGTCGCCACTTTGTAACATAGAAGCAAAGAGAAAGGGTTTTAAAACACTCCCGGTACTTCGTGATTTATCAATAATATCCACATACCGATGGTTCTCATTGGTTGTGGGGGTATTTCCAACATACGCCAGTACTTCCCGGGTAGAAGTATCTAATACCAATACGGCTAGGTTATGAATTTGATTTTGTCGAAACAAGTAATAATATTCTTCAACAATTCGGTTTATTTGAAGCTGATAGTCTATATGGAGAGTGGTTGTAATGCGATGATCAGGTGCCGTGCGTCTTAATTTTTCGGTCAAGTGATGGGCAAAATCGGGCAAAGCATGGGGTTTACCTGGAAGTTCTTCCAAAATTGCCATGCGGTAGGTGGTTTCGTCAATGATGTTTTTTTGAAACAACTTCAGTAATAAAGCATCTCGTTTTTGTTTTAAAATGATTTCGTTTTTTCCCGGAAAAACTAAGGAGGGCGCATTGGGTAGTACCGCTAGAGCAGCACTTTGCCCCCAGCTCAAATCCGTTGCCGGAACGCCATAATACCTCCACGAAGCCGTTTCTAATCCCACCACATTTCCCCCGAAAGGGGCATGAGAAGCATACCAATTAAGGATTTCTTTTTTTGAGCTACTAGCCTCCAAACGAGTGGCTTGAATTAACTCAATTATTTTTTCGCCGTACGTACGTTTTTTATTTTTTTTAGCTAAACGAATTACTTGCTGGGTAATAGTACTCGCGCCACGTCGTTTGCCTGTGGATATATTTTGATACAAGGCTTTACCAATCGAAATGGGGTTAAAACCCGGATGGTAGTAAAAATATTCGTCTTCGAAATGAACTACACACTGCTCAAAGCGGTAAGGCACACTGTCTAAAGCCGGAAAACGCCATTGTCCGTCCGAAGCAATACGGGCACCTAATAAAACCCCTTCTCTACTTTCAATAACCGTTGAAACCGGATCGTCAAACAAAGGCCGTGGCAAACAAAATAGCCAAAAAATAAAACCCATTCCCAGTAGGATCCATATCGTCTTATTCCGGGTTCGGGTTTTCATAGGTTTGTAGCTAAAACGCAAGTTGTTTAGAGGGACGCGGAATCGAAAACCGTTTATCCACTCTTTTTAACAAATTTCGTAAGTATTACAATTTGTTGCCCTTCTACACGACCTTCGATTTGCTCGGGATTATCGTGAACCAAAGAAATACGTCGTACCGCCGTGCCTCGTTTTGCTACTAAAGAGGAGCCTTTGACGTCTAAATCTTTGATTAAAACCACCGTATCACCATTTTCTAAAACTGCACCGTTACTATCGCGATGCACTATTTGGTTTTCTTCTTCTTGTATCCCCGCTTTCGCCCAAGCCAACACCTCATCTTCTAAATAAGCCATATCGAGTATGTCTGCCGCCCACCCCTCATTTTTGAGCCACTGCAAAGCCCGCCAAGAAACAACCTGTACTGCGGGAACCGTACTCCAAATTGTTTCATTTAAAAATCGCCACTCATTGGGCACCATAGTAGCTGGGTTTTCTAACTGATGAACCAGAGACTCGCTCAATAACAGGGCCGCTTCGGATCCTGAGGTGGGAGAATGAGGTATTTGATATACTTGTAAGGGTTCTGAAGCTCCACTTAATTCGCAAACAGAGCCACTTCTTTCATGTAATTGCTGTTCGATATTCATAATAACTATTTTACTACAAAGGTATAAAACTAACTGTAATGGTTTCGTAAGCCATGTAAGGACTCCTTGGCCATTTATTTGGCGATTAATTACCTTTAATTCGTTGCCAAAGTTGCCGTAATAGCAATCGGGCATCTTCTCGAGTTTTTCTATTTTCGGCAATATGAATCGTCTCTTGGGTAGGTATAAGTTGATAACTAAAAGCAAACTGGGGGTTTGCCATGTTGTTATTTAACAACCCAAATCGCAGATCGTTGAGATACAACATATCACCTTCCTGCTCAACCGTAAACCATCCCTCTGTAATTTTAATTAATCGTTGGACGTTTTTATCATGTATTAAATCGCCCAAAAGATGATGATTCTTAGGAACGGGATAAAATCGAATGGGCTGAGAATCCAATAAGGAATAATCGGCCAAATAGATTACCTCTTCGCCCATAATATTTGCATTCCAAAGTATAACATTTAAAGGAGCTGGCTTGGTCTTCATAGCCGAATAGGAAATAGCTTGCTGATCAAGCGCTGAGGTAAATGAAAAATACACCACCGATTTAATCAATAGTGTCAACAAGAGGTAACTACTGCTTATAATCAGGGCGAGCCGATTATAAGAAGCTCTTTTGGGAGAAGTCCTTTTCTGGAACATAGTCAAGATGACCAAGCCTAAAAAAGGCAAGGTATAAAGCGGATCAATGACAAAAATATTTTGAATCGCTACCGGGAAGTGTATGGGCCAAAAAAGCTGAGTTCCCCAAGTGGTCATGGCATCCAATAAAGCATGGGTTACAAAACCCAAAAAAAACAACAGCCACCATTCTCGATAAGTAGCTTCACTTCGTTTTTCTACTTTTGAAACTAACCAAGCCAACAGAGGCGCAAAAAATAAGGCAAACACAAACGAATGCGTAAATCCTCGGTGAATTTCTATAGCTGTAAGGGCATCGGTAAAATAATTAGCCAAGACATCTAAATCGGGAATGGTCCCTGCTATAGCTCCGTATAAAATAGCTTTATTGCCTATTTTTTTTCCGAGAACAGCTTCACCTACCGAAGCCCCAAGTACAATTTGTGTAAGTGAGTCCAAATTTGCCTTTTTTTGTATCTACAAAGGTAGTTTAACCCATCTAAAATAAAAAACAGTTCAGGCAGTTAATCGCATAGCGAGAGTAAGGACGAAGCCCTTGATGGGATTGTTTTTTAGCTATTGCCAAATTTAAAAAACTGTACCGTTTAATCACGTGGTTTTTAATGTATTATAGAGTACCTCTTTTTTCCCGTAAGGGTATACAACCTGATACAAAAAAATGTGGCCTTTTGCACCTATAAATCCACCTGCTCGTTAAGGGGCCGGATTTGGCACTTGGGTATGTATGGCGTCGATTTCTTTAAGTATTTCCAAAGACAATACCCGCTGCCGACTGACCAAATTTTCTTGCAATTGGTCCAATGTGCGCGCTCCAATCAAGGTGGAAGTAACAAAAGGCTGCTGACGAACAAACGCTAAAGCGAGTTCCGTCAAAGTCAATCCGTGATGGCGAGCCAGTTGTTCATACATTTCTGTAGCTCGGTAGGATTGCGGTTTAAAATAACGGTTTTGAAATGGAAATAAGGTATGTCGGCACCCTTCAGGAAACTGTTGGTTGAGGTATTTTCCAGTCAGTTGACCAAAACCCAACGGAGAATAAGCCAAATAGCCCAGCTGTTCGTGATGCAATATCTCGGTCAGTCCGATTTGATCAGTTCGATTTAATAAATTAAACGCATTTTGAACACTTACAATCCGAAGTTTTCCTCGGCGAGATTCTTCTAAAAAGCGCATGACTCCCCACGGATTTTCATTAGACACCCCAAAAAACCTGATTTTTCCAGCTTCTACCAGATTTTCCATATGCATAAGTACCTCCGCAAAATTGTCTTTCCACGCATCCTCCCGAGGCGTAAAATTTAATTGCCCAAAAAAATTAGTTTTCCGTTCGGGCCAATGTAGTTGATACAAATCGATATAATCGGTTTGCAGGCGTTTTAAACTGCCCTCTATGGCCTGATCAATAGATTTCTTTGAAAAGTCTAACGGACTTCGGATGTGATCCAGTTTGCGGTTCGGCCCGGCTATTTTGGTAGCTAATATGACTTGGTCTCTTTTGTTGGTTTTCTTAAACCAGCGTCCTAAAATCTGCTCGGTACTTCCTTGAGTTTCTGCCCTTCCGGGAAAGGAGTACATTTCGGCCGTATCGATACAATTAATTCCTTGATCCAAAGCAAAATCCAATAGCCGGAATGCTTCAGACTCTGGGGTTTGTTCTCCAAAAGTCATGGTTCCCAAACTAAACTCACTGATTTTTAATGGGGTGTGGGGTAATGAGTTATATTTCATAAAATATTTTTTTTATTATAAGGATTGCTCTTCTTCCTTATAAGTCCAATTCCAATACAATGGGGCAATGATCGCTGTGTTTTGCCTCCGGCAAAATTAAAGCGCGTTTTAACCGATCTTGGAGGGATTGGGTTACCATGTGATAGTCTATACGCCACCCTTTGTTATTCGCCCGAGCATTGGCTCGATAACTCCACCAAGAATATTGGTGCGGGTGGGGATTAAATTGGCGGAAAGAATCTACAAACCCACTTTCTATATACCGACTTAACCAAGCTCTTTCCTCCGGTAAAAAACCCGATACCGTTGCGTTGCGTATGGGGTCATGTATATCGATGGGTTGATGACAGATGTTGTAGTCTCCAGAAACAATAAGATTGGGATGTTCTCTTCGCAAGTCTTTGGTATATTCCAAAAAATCATCCATATACTGAAATTTGTGGCCTAAGCGAGCCAAATTAGTGCCACTAGGCAGATACAGACTCATCACTGAAAATCCATCAAAATCTACTCGAAGGTTTCTGCCTTCAAAATCCATATAATCGATACCGGTTCCAAATTCGACATGATTGGGCTTGGTTTTGGATAAAATTGCTACCCCGCTATAGCCTTTTTTCTGAGCACTAAACCAATAATTATAAACATATCCAGCATCTTCAAAAAGAGCCAAATCCAGTTGGGAAGTTTCGGCTTTAATTTCCTGCAAACAAATAACGTCGGGATCTGCATGCTTCAGCCATTCCATAAAGCCTTTGTTAATGGCTGCTCGAATTCCGTTGACGTTGTACGAAATAATTTTCAAGGTGTATGATCGTTTTGAAATGAATGCTCGAAGTTACATTTTTATGGGTAAATTTTAAAATGTAAGCGGGTTATTTTTTAGATTCGTGCCACTGTCTGAACGATTTTGACAAATTAACCGTTGTTGTTTACTGATGAGACTTTTTACGTTCATATTGGTTGTTTTTAGCTGCTCCGTTATCTGGGCACAAAATACGCCTGACCCCCTTACTCGTACTATCTCCTTGGCAGTAAGCGACACGTTAATTGTGGACTCGGTAAGTGTAAGCCCTCATCGATTGCTAGTATATGATACCAAAGGGCAGCTCCTCCCACCCTCGGAATACGAGTTTGATGCTGCCAAAGCTACCCTATATCTTTCTGAAAACCTCCAGCAGACACTAGATAGTGTCACGGTACACTATGTAGCTTATCCTAGTTTTTTGACAAGAAAATATTCGCTTTTTGATGAAAAAATTATCGCGGATGGTACGGCTGTAGAACAGGTGTACAAAATGTCTCAATCTACTCGAACCAACACTTTTACTCCATTTGACGGGCTAACGACCTACGGTAGTATTTCACGGGGTATTACCATCGGAAATAACCAAAACACCGTGGTTACCTCCGAATTGGACTTACAAATCACCGGCAAGCTGAGTGATAAAGTAAGTATTCGTGCCTCGATTCAAGATGCTAATATACCCATGCAAGAAGGAGGATATTCACAGAGTTTGGACGAGTTTGACCAAATTTTTGTAGAACTATTTACCGACGATTGGCACATACGAGCCGGCGATATTGATTTGGTTAACAAATCTACTTTTTTCGGCAATTTCGAAAAAAAAGTTCAAGGTGTTTTGGTAGGGGCCAAAATACAGTCTGACCAGTCCGAAACTACGGTTTTTGCATCGGGAGCGGTGGTTAAAGGAGTGTTTAGCAAAACCTCTTTTAACGGGCAGGAAGGCAACCAAGGGCCCTATAAATTAGTTGGACCCGATGGCGAACTCTATGTGTTAATTATTTCGGGCAGTGAGCGGGTGTATGTAAACGGACTCCTATTAGAACACGGTGAAGATAAGGATTATGTAATCGATTACAATGCAGGTGAAATTCGGTTTAACCCTACTTTCCCCATCACTTCCGAAATGCGAATTTTGGTTGAATACCAATACACCGACCGGAAATATACTCGTTTTACTGGTTTTGGAGGTGGGCACTACCAAGAAGAAAAATTTGAAATCGGTGCCTATTACTATATCGAAAGTGATTCTAAAAACCAGCCCTTACAGCAAAATTTAACGGAAGCACAAGTTCAAATCTTAAAAAATGCAGGTGATAATTCGGAGTTAATGACGGCTCCATCCGCCGTATCGGATACCTATTCGGACAATAAAATTTTGTACAAAAAAGAATTGTTTAACGGCCAGGAAATTTTTGTTTTTTCTAATAATCCCGAAGATGAGTTGTTTTTTGTTCGATTTAGCTATGTAGGTGAAAACCAAGGAAATTACATCGTTGCTGATCAAACTGCAATCAACCGAATTTATGAGTTTGTACCTCCCGTTAACGGTGTATTACAAGGAAATTACGAACCCATTGTACGTCTTTTTGCTCCAACACGGCTACAATTAGGCGGAGTTCAAGCCACCTACAAACCCAATGATAAAAACCAACTGGGGGTAGAACTGGCCGTGAGTAATAACGATCTGAATTTATTTTCGGAAATGGACAAAGAAGATGATACCGGTTTTGCCGGAAGAATTCAATGGAACCGCGAACTTTTCCAAATTGAAGGGGGAAGTAAGTTTAGTTTGATGAGCCAGTACAACTTTATTCACCGTGATTTTGTGTCTGTAGAACGTTATTATAATGTGGAATTTGAACGGGATTGGCATTTACCTGTCACTCAAGGTAATGTACAAGATATGCTAACCCACCAAAGCTTTTTATCCACCGCTCTACACTGGCAACATCCCCAAAAAGGATCTGCTTCCTATGAGTTCCAAAAATTAGACTTTACAGATTATTTTAGTGGAAATCGCCAAGTACTGCGGTCTCAACTTCAATTAAATAAGTTGACTTGGAATCTATCCACCAGTATGTTGCACAACAACACGCCGGTATATAAAACTAACTTTTTTAGAATTTACAGCGGAGGAACCTACGATTTTGGTAAGGCTTGGGCTGGAATTCGTGTACAAGCGGAAGACAATGTCCAACGATTTAAATACACCGACAGTCTCTCCATTTTAAGTCAGCGTTACCAACAATACGAGACTTTTGTTGGGGTCGGCGACAGCACCCAGGTTTTTGTAGAAGGTGGATATCGTTACCGAACCAACGATAGTTTGCGTAACAACCAATTACAGCGGGTCACCCAATCTCACACTTGGTATATCAAATCTCAGCTATTAAAAACCGAAACTTCCCAGCTGTCTGTTTATGCCAATTACCGAAATTTACGGTATCTGTATGACGACCGCCCCAACGACCAAAGTATCAATGGCCGCATTTTATACAACCAAAGTTTTTTAAACCGAGCCATTCAGTGGAATACTTCTTTAGAAACCAACAGCGGGGTGATGCCTCAACAAGAATACACTTTCGTGGAAGTAGAACCGGGCCAAGGTACCCATACTTGGATCGATTATAACGGAAATGGCATACAGGAGTTAGAAGAATTTGAAATTGCCCCTTTCCCGGACGAAGCTCGCTATATCAAAGTGTTGTTGCCCAACCAGATTTTTATTAAAATACACAACAACAAACTAGGACAAACCTTAATTCTCAATCCGACTCAGTATTTTTTAAACCGAGAAGGCGGTAGGCTCTGGTCTAAATTTTACAACCAAACCTCCTTTTTAATCGATCGTAAAACCCGAAAAGACGGCAACAAAATTGACCTCAATCCTTTTAATTCGGATCCGGAAAATCAAATGGGACTGACTCTGAGTTTTAGAAATTCATTGTTTTTTAACAGGGGTAAACAACATTTTACCACCGGTTATAGTTATATCGTCACCGATACGGAACATTTATTTACAGCGGGGAGACAAAAAAACTCACTCCGTGGACACCAGCTACATTTTACACACAAATTTTGGGAAAGCTGGTTGTTTAATGCAAACACCGCCTATAACCAAACTCAATTGGAATCTGAAAATTATGAGTCGCGAAACTATATAATCGACACCTATCAATTGGAGCCCAAAATATCGTATCTGTTTTCGGATAATGCCCGTTTATCACTCTTGTATGAGTGGTCTCAAAAAGAAAATACCACGGGAGATCAAGAACAATTACTACAACAAACTCTCGGGTTGCAGTTATCTTTTCACAACGCAGAAAAATACGCTATTAATGGTGATTTTAACTATATTTCCAACGATTTTACTGGGAACCCTTTCTCTCCGGTTGCTTTTCAGATGTTAGACGGATTACAACCTGGTGAAAACTATACTTGGACATTACTTTTTCAGCGTAAAATCACTAACTACTTAGACGTGAACTTGTCTTATTTTGGTAGAAAAAGTGAAACTTCTAAAGCCATACATACTGGAAGTGTACAGTTAAAAGCATATTTCTAAAAGGTCGAAATCCCAATGCGAAATACCTCGTAAAAAGTTTCTCAAGCTAAACGCATCACTTTGTGTATAGTATTTTCAATAAATAAAAAAACCGCAATCCTTAAAAATCAGAATTGCGGTTTTCCTATGATGAAATTCTAATTATTTAATAATCAATTTCTTGGTTACTATATTTCCGGTATCGTTATCTTTTATTTTAATAAAATAAATACCCGCCTGAACGGAAGAAAAATCTAGGGTCTGAGTCGCTCCAACCGCTCCGGACACAACGAGATTTCCGGTAACGGAAAACAATTCATACGATAAGGGGGCAGTGACTCCACTAATATTAAGAATACCTTCGGTAGGGTTGGGATATATAATTAAAGATATCGCCGTATAATCTTCAACCGTGTTGGTGGGGCCTCCGATTAATGGATCAAGGGTAGTTTGGCCTGTATTTTCTGGGTCGAGCCATTCCCGAAGGTGTTGTGACTGAGTTGCCCCGGCATCCCACGAAATAGCAAAACGGCCGTATTCATCATATCCCCCATTATTTTGGGTACCTGAGCAAGCTGCTGAACCTCTCCATAACTGACCCGTAATTCTACCGTTATGATCAAATAAAGCGGATCCTGATGAGCCTCCTTCCGTAACTCCCAATTCCCAATTATGGATTCTCCAAACATTTCCATTACTGTTCATGGCAGTAGGTGTATTATTATCCACACAGACTTTCATAATATCCCCACTAGGATGGTGAATTCCAAAGGATTTGATGGAAGGCACATCGGTTCTGTCCCATCCGGCCCAGGTCAACTGCCAATCTTCTGGAACAGTTTGATTTAATTCAACCAAACAGAAGTCTGAATTGGAACGCATCGCCCGAAGTGTCGAACCACTCATAACGTGGTTCATGGGACCGTTGGGGCTATTTTGGGTGGTAGCACATACCGGCTCGGGACTGATCCATTTAAATCGGAACGACCAGGTAGTGGGATTACCGGTATAGCAGTGATAAGCCGTTAAGAAATAAGGGGTCCCGTCTTGTGAGGTGTTATTTACCAAAGAACCAGTACACATATAGCCTCCCATAAGCATCCATGCAACACTAAATTTGTTTACATCTTTATAACCTTCTAAGGTTGGATCAATTGGGCAGTCTACATCATGATTACAATTCCCTGAATCGTTTAAACCTCTTTCGCCGGCAAATGTATTAATAGATCGATAGCCATGTACTGCTTTTCCTATTTGTAAAATACCTTGTCCGGCAACAGCTGCAGGTTCAAAATATTCTATCCATACATCATCGCCTTCTACAAACCAAGTACCCAACATACGCTCGCTATTATTTTCGAGATGGGTATAGGCTCCTAACTGGCTTAAACGATCGTGTCGATATAAATAAATAGTTGCACCGGGTGGTAAATAAAAATCTTCAAAAATGAAGTTTAATGAAGTGGCTCCCTCAGAATAAAATCGGATTCTCCAAATCCGGTCGCCATTCTCTAAAACCGTCCAATGACCTGCATTTTCGAGAGAATAATCAACCACAATTTCTTGTCCAAAACGATAGGGTCGTTCGCCCGTTTTATCATATTTAGCATCTTCCAAGAGCAAACTTTCCACATCTACTGCGGGTAGCACAATGGGATCAATTTCTGAGGCCTGTTGCATCAACCAACTCAAAGGAGCTCCTTGGTTAGTCACCTGAGCAAACAGGGCTGTACAACTGCACAAAAGGGCAATAAAGATTAGCTTTTTCATATATCAATTTTTAGTGAACCCAAACGGATTTGAATTAAAATTTGTTTTCTAAAAATCCTCAGGCGTAGCAATTGCTACGCCTGAGGAAATTTTATTGAACTATTATTTTCTTAGTAGATCCATGACTAGAAGTGCCTACCCGCACATAATAAACTCCGGAAGCATGATAATTCATATTGAGTTTGTACTGATACGAACCGTCGCTACTCGCCTCTAACAGGTGTTGTGCAACAATTTGTCCTAATGTATTATACACTTTGAGATAAATATTTTCATCAATCGGTTCGTAGGTGGTAAATAACACATCAAATAAGTTGTTTTCAAGAGTAACAACAACAAACTCCGTATTATCTAACGGAATATCATTAAAACTAAGCGTGGTATTTGTAACCTCAACAGATTTCTCATTATTGGAGACAACCTCATCTCCTGCTAAGTTAGTTCCCGCTACGAGAGTGTAGGTATGTTGTGGGGTACTAAGATCGGCTAAGGTGGTAAAAGTATAAGTAGCTTCCTCCATAGAGGCAAGTGTCCCGGTAAAAACTTCGGTTACATTAGCACCTCCATCAATATTATAATAAACCGGTATGTTTGATTGCGTATTAGCTCCATAATTACGAACAGTAATAGTAATTGCCTCCGCATTTGTCAATTCTCCTGATACCGGAGCTATAAAGTTTTTCACACCTACATCGGTATTAGCTAAAACACACACCGACTCCATCAATAAGTCGATCGTAGATTTCGCATTAATTCGGCCCCCGTATTTAACTCTTCCTTCCAGGTGAGCAGTTACATCTACTCCGTTAAAAACTGCATCCCGAACAGCTTCAGCTGCTGCTTGGGGGTCTGTCATTACTAAATCCATAAAGCTTTGACAAGGAATAGAATACATGAGTCCGATTAGTCCGGCGGTATATGGGCTAGCAAAAGAAGTGCCCGAAGTACTGCCATAAGAACCACTCCCACTGGTAGTGTAGATATTGGATCCAGGAGCTGCTACATCTACATGGGTTAAACCATAACCAGTAAAACTAGTATCATTGGAGTTGGTAGCGGTAACTGATACCATAAATTCACTGGGACAGGTGGTAGGCATATCGCCAAAAACGTCCACATTAGCATTGTTGTTGGTGGTTGCCCCACAATTTAAAATTCCCTCTTGACCTAAGGTATCATAAACACCACACCAGATGGGATAATCATCGGGGTTACCGTTATCTATACCCCAAGAAGCATTCGTTGCCACTACAAAGGCTCCTTCGGCTCCATTCGAATCATTCCACATTTGGCGCATTTTTAAAGGATACTCATACGCTTTAAAAATCTGAGCTTGATTAAAAGGCTGATTATAACCGGCCACAACCATCATTTTTACATCCCAGTTTGCTCCTACAACGCCCAATTCATTATTTCCTTTGGCACCTATCATACCGGCCACTTGAGTACCATGAGCACCGGTACCGATTTGATCGTTATTTGAAGCCACATTCCAACCATTATAATCATCTATATAGCCATTACCATCGTCGTCAATTCCATTGTTGGGAATTTCCTCTTCGTTTTTCCAATGATTGGGAGATAGATCCGCATGTCCCATCACATTAGCACTTTCAATAATACACACAACAATATCATGGTCATTGGCAGTAGTACCTCCGGTCGTTATATCCCATGCCTCTGGTAATTGGATTTTGGGATGTTGCCATTGGTTACTGTAAAGTGGATCATTAGGCACCTCACGGAAATATACCCAGGTATTTTCTTGAGCCAGATTTACTTGTGCTAATTCATGTACTTGATTAAGCACTCTATTCACGTTGGTTACCGTATCGTCAAAAGAAAACAACCAAATATTCATGGTGGGAGAAAGTAGTTCCACAATTTGAAACCCAATATTTTGCGGCATCAATCGCACAATTTCTTCTCCTGAAACTCCGGGGTACATTTGTACAATAACTTGATCCGGAATCAGTATATCTTCATACGAGGTGGGTTGTTTTTCATCAGATTGTGCTTGTATTCCAAAAGCAACAAACCAACCTAAGAAAACACAAAAAATAATTTCTTTTTTCATTTTCAATTAGTTTTAGCTTGGAAAGGTAAGGAAAAAAAATTCTCTTCCATTTCTTAGGAAGTTAAAAAACAACCTGTTAAAGGATTTTTTTTATCCTTTTAAACTAGCGCTAAGATATTCACGATTCATACGGGCGATATTTTCCAAAGAGATTTCTTTTGGACATTCAATCTCACAGGCTCCCGTATTGGAGCAATTACCAAAACCTTCCTCATCCATTTGACGCACCATGTTAAGCACTCGTTGAGTAGCCTCTACTCTTCCTTGAGGTAACAGGGCAAGCTGAGAGACTTTGGCAGAAACAAATAACATGGCCGAGCTGTTTTTACAGGCAGCCACACAAGCTCCACAACCGATACAGGCCGCTGCTTCAAAAGCTTTATCAGCATCCTGTTTAGGAATTGGTATAGCATTGGCATCGATGGTATTTCCAGAAGTGTTTACAGAAATAAATCCGCCAGCTTGTTGAATTCTTTCAAATGAGCTTCTATCTACGACCAAATCTTTAATCACCGGAAAAGCATGGGCGCGCCATGGTTCGACATAGATGGTATCTCCGTTTTTAAAAGCACGCATATGGAGTTGGCAAGTGGTAATACCGCGATCAGGACCATGAGGTCGACCATTGATATATAGAGAACACATACCACAGATACCTTCCCGGCAATCGTGATCAAAAGCCACCGGCTCCTGACCAGAAGATACTAGCTGTTCGTTTAGCTGGTCTAACATTTCCAAAAACGAACTGTCAGTTGACACGTTCTCCAGAGCATATGACTCCATTTTTCCGGGTGTGGATGCGTTTTTTTGGCGCCAGATTTTTAGGGTGATATTGATCGTTTTACTCATAGTAACAAGTTAATAATGTATAGTTTATGAAATAATGGACAGGCTAAGCCCTCTCTAGTCTATATTTCATCGCTATGTTAGTATTTTTTGCTTCTTTCGATTAGTTGGAGCAGCCATCAAGATTACTATTTATAATTTCTGGCTGCAATTTTTATTTCTTCATATTCTAATACTTCCTTGTGGAGAATTTCTCTACTAATATCTTCGCCTTGATACTCCCAAGCTCCTACAAACTTAAAGTTTTTGTCGTCTCTAAGTGTTTCTCCTTCTTCGTCTTGATATTCTTCTCTAAAATGACCTCCACAGGATTCTTTTCGCTGTAAAGCGTCCATGGCCATCAATTGACCTAATTCCATAAAATCAGCAACACGTAAGGCTTTTTCCAGCTCTTGATTAAAATCGTTGGCAGAGCCGGGCACATAAACATTTTGGTAAAACTCTTGCCGCAATTGTGCTATTTCTTCAATAGCCTCTTGCAAGCCTTTTTCATTGCGTGCCATCCCTACTTTATTCCACATGATGTGGCCCAAGCGTTTGTGAAAAGAATCTACAGATTGGGTCCCTTTATTGTTTATAAATTTATTAATTCGCTCCTCCACACTTTTTTCGGCCTCCACAAACTCGTGGGTTTCGGTCGATATTTTTCCGGTACGGATTTCGTCTGCCAAATAATTAGAAACCGTATAAGGCAATACAAAATAACCGTCTGCCAGACCTTGCATCAAGGCAGAGGCTCCTAAACGATTGGCGCCATGATCTGAAAAATTAGCTTCCCCGGCCACAAAACAACCCGGTATGGTACTCATTAAATCGTAATCTACCCAGATTCCTCCCATGGTATAATGCACTGCTGGATAAATCTTCATCGGTGTTTCATAAGGATTTTCATCGGTAATTTTTTGGTACATGGTGAACAGGTTGCCGTATTTTTCTTCCAACCATTTTTTACCTAACTCAATTATTTTTTCTTGAGACGGATTATGATCTCCTTGTGCATAGGCGGTTTGTTTTCCTTTAGCAATAATTTCTGAAGAGAAATCCAGATAAACCCCTTCGTTGGTATCGTTTGCAACTATCCCATAACCGGCATCACAGCGTTCTTTAGCGGCGCGTGAAGCAACATCACGGGGCACTAAGTTTCCAAAAGCAGGATACCTTCTTTCTAGGTAATAATCTCGATCTTCTTCTTTAATATCGGTCGGTTTGAGCTTTCCTGCCCGAATGGCTTCGGCATCAGCTTTATTTTTGGGCACCCAAATTCTTCCTGAATTCCGCAGCGATTCTGACATCAAGGTTAATTTGGACTGATTACTTCCTTGAACCGGAATACAAGTAGGATGAATTTGTACGTAACAAGGATTCGCAAAATAAGCTCCTTTTTTATGCACCCTCCAAGAGGCCGTCACATTACTTCCCATAGCATTGGTGGACAGATAATACACGTTGCCATAACCTCCGGATGCAATAATCACAGCGTGTGCCGAATGTCGCTCCAAAGCACCAGTAATTAAATTTCGAGCGATGATACCTCGGGCTTTCCCGTCCACCACTACTAACTCTAACATTTCATGCCGGTTGAACATTTGGACACGTCCCAAACCGATTTGTCGAGATAAAGCCGAATAGGCTCCTAAAAGCAACTGTTGTCCGGTCTGTCCGGCCGCATAGAAAGTACGCTGTACCTGAACTCCTCCAAACGATCGGTTGTCGAGCATACCACCATATTCGCGAGCGAAGGGAACCCCTTGAGCGACACATTGGTCTATAATATTTCCAGATACTTCGGCTAAACGATGAACATTCGCCTCTCGAGCCCGATAATCACCTCCTTTAATGGTATCGTAAAACAAGCGATAAATACTGTCGCCGTCGTTTTGATAATTTTTTGCGGCATTTATACCTCCTTGCGCTGCAATCGAGTGGGCCCGTCGGGGCGAATCTTGAAAACAAAAGGCCTTCACATTATAGCCCATTTCGCCTAAGGACGCTGCCGCCGAAGCTCCTGCCAAACCGGTTCCTACAACAATAATGTCAATTTTAGGCCGATTGTTGGGCGCCACTAATTTCAATTGGTTTTTATAATTGGTCCATTTGGAAGCCAACGGTCCTTGAGGTATCTTGGAATTTAATTTTGTCATATCGTACTAGTAGTTTAGATGATGATAAATCGCAATAATAATAAACCCTAAGGGAACTAAAATTGCAAATGCCGTGGTAAACTTTTTAAGCCCTCTTGAATATTTGTTGTTAAACCCGACCGATTGAAAGGAAGACTGGAATCCGTGCAGCAAGTGCAAGGCCAAAAAGACAAATCCCACACAATAAAGTAGAGTTCTCCAAAGCGGGGCAAAGGTGAGTTGCAAGTGTTCGAAGTACCGATAATCACCCGCGGCATTCAGTCCACTCATATCACCTTGTATAAATTTGGTATTGATCTCGGGCACCCAAAAATCTATTAGGTGAACTATTAAAAAAATCAATATAAATCCACCGCTCCATATCATATTGCGAGACACCCAAGAAGAATTAGCACTTCCCGAGTATTTTACATATCTGATTTTACGAGAACTACGGTTTTGGATTTCCAAAACAAACCCCATTACAAAATGAAATACCACACCAATCATTAATATGGGCTGCATCAGATACTGAATTAATGGATTGGTTCCCATAAAATGGGAAAGTTCATTAAAAGATTGGGCACTAATTACCGAAGTAAAATTGATAAAAAAATGTTGTGCCAGAAATACGATTAAAAACATTCCCGACAAAGCCATAGCGACTTTTCGGGCTATAGAGGATTTAAAAAGTCCGCTCATTTGAATGGTTCGATTAGAAAAGAATGATAACAAATGTACGATGAGTTCCTATTATGCGCAAGTATTCGCTTAGTATTTATGACATATTTAGAATGGTTTTAAAGAAATTACTCCGTCTTTGCATTCACCGTGCTTTCTAAAATCCCTTCCCGTGCTTGCCCAGTGATTTTATGCAACAGCTTTGAAATGTTTGATTACCTACAAATCATGCTTACTTGCTCCGAAACATTAGAAAGATTTTACAAAAAAAGTTTGTTTATTTATTACCTTTGGACATTATAAAAACTCTCTTAGAGAGACCCATATTCTCTTTTTTTACTATGAAATATCATCTTATAGACCCAAATTTATTCATTAAAAACCGCAAGAACTTTATGGCTCAAATGGAACCTAAAAGTATTGCTGTATTTAATTCAAACGACATTTATCCCATTAGTGCGGATAGCACCATGCCTTTCCAACAACACCGTGATATATTTTATTTAAGTGGTGTTGATCAAGAAGAAAGCATCTTGCTGTTGTTTCCCGATGCCGTCGAAGAAAAACATCGGGAAGTCCTTTTTTTGCGGGAAACCAACCCCCACATTGCCGTTTGGGAAGGGGAAAAACTTACCCGAGAGAAAGCTTGGGAAGTAAGTGGTGTGCAAACTGTATATTGGCTACAGGATTTTGACAAGATTTTCTTCAAACTGATGACCGAAGCAGAGACCATTTATTTTAACACCAACGAACACTACCGCCAGAGTGTTGAAACAGAAACTCGCGAAGATCGATTTATAAAACGTACTAAAGACAAATTTCCTGCGCATCGTTGGGCAAAAAGCAATCCTATTTTACAACGGTTGCGAAGCGTCAAAGACCCCATTGAAATTGCCTTAATTCAACAGGCGTGCGACATTACTGAAAAGGGATTTAGACGGGTACTTTCTTTTATTAAACCCGGTGTGTGGGAATATGAAATTGAAGCCGAATACGCCCACGAATTTTTGAGAAATCGTTCCCAAGGTTTTGCCTACACTCCAATTATTGCTAGTGGTAATAACTCCAATGTGTTGCATTATATTCAAAATAATCAAATCTGTAAAGACGGCGATTTGTTGTTGATGGATGTAGGAGCCGAATACGCCAATTATAGTAGCGATATGACGCGTACCGTTCCGGTAAACGGACGTTTTACACCTCGACAACGAAAGATTTACGAAAGCGTTTTACGCTGTAAAAAAGAGGCCGAAAACTTACTTGTATCAGGCAATGACTGGTACACTTACCACCGCCAGATGGGAGCTGTTTATACCGCTGAACTTATCCAACTGGGACTACTGGATAAAGCCGATGTACAAAACGAAAATCCAGATTGGCCGGCCTATAAAAAATACATGATGCACGGCACTTCCCACCACTTAGGTTTGGACACCCACGATTACGGTTTGTTGCATGACCCTTTTACGGCGGGTATGGTTTTTACCATCGAGCCCGGTTTCTATTTACCCGAAGAAGGATTCGGCATCCGATTAGAAGACAATTATGTGGTACAATCGGAAGGCAACCCCGTGAATTTGATGAAAAACATTCCACTGGAAGTCGACGAAATCGAAGACCTGATGAACACACCATAAAAAAACCCGGTTTTATCCGGGTTTTTCGTTTATTTTTTTCGGTTTAATAAGTATTCGTAATCATAAAAATCCAACGGTCCGGAAAAAATTTCAATCGATCGGGCAATAACTCGTTGAGCTTCCTCTTCCGAAAAACCTAAAATATATGCATAGCGGTTTAAAAAAGCGGCTTCATCGGCGTCAATAGCGTGGTCTGCATAAATTATACAGAGCATATCGTGCAGCTGCTTTAAACGAATTTCTTTGGAGTTGGTGGGATAAGTAGGATATTTAGTGGGGTTTTTAATGATATCGTTGTAGGTTAAATCGTCGATATCTAATTTTCGAGCAAATCGTTTGAGCATGGATTCCTCTTGCGGTGTCATCGTTCCATCTACGTGCACCATGTTAACCAAAGCTGAAAAATGACCCAACTTCCGGTTTCGGCTTCCGCCACTGAATAAATCTTCCATAAATACAAAAGTTTTTACAAAGATAAGACTTCAATTTTTTATTTGGCTTCGCAATAAAATTATTTTTTAACACTCCTTCAGTAGTTGGTTCTTGGGTTTTGATTACTTCCTTGTATTGCAGATTCCAAACTTACCCGTTACTTTTGCAAGTCATGATTAATTCTTTTGTAACCGATTTTTTTGAAGGGTCTCTTGAAGCCCAACAACTGGAGCAAGCCCTGTCTGCAGTTGAGACCAAAGCGCACTCTTCCAGCTCACCCCAGCAAATACATGTGTCTGGATTACTGGGTAGTGCTTTGTCCTTAGTTGTAGCGCAAACGTTTACAAAAACCCGGCGCCCTTTTGTATTGATCTTTAACGACAAGGAAGAAGCCGCTTACCATCTCAATGATTTAGAGGCTGCTTTGGGAAATAAACACGTGTTGTTTTATCCGGCGAGCTACCGCCGCCCCTACGAAGTAGAAGAAACAGACAACGCCAATATACTGCTGCGTTCTGAAGTATTAAACCGATTGAGTACGCGCAAAAAACCAGCTCTCATTGTTACCTTTACAGAAGCACTTTTGGAAAAAGTGGTCACCCAACAAGAGCTTCAAAAAAACACGCTCAAAATGGCTGTGGGCGATCAACTCTCGATTGATTTTGTCAACGAAGTGCTGTTTGAGTACCACTTTAACCGAACTGATTTTGTCACCGAGCCCGGAGAGTTTTCCTTGCGCGGAGGTATCTTAGATGTGTTTTCGTTTTCGAATGAGCACCCCTATCGAATTGAGTTTTTTGGAGATGAAATAGAAAGCATACGGACCTTTGATGTGGAAAGCCAGTTGTCTTTAAAACAGGTTAAAAAAATTTCGATTGTACCGTATATGGATCGTGCGCAATCCCAAAGCGTCCGACAAGGTTTTTTAGAATATATTTCGCCGGATACCGTCGTTTTCATTAAAAACAGAACGCTTTTACAAGACCAAATAGCTACGCTTTTCGCGAAAGCGCAAGAGAATTTTAGTCAAATAAAGGAAGGCATTAGACAGCTGGAACCCGAAACCCTCTTTTGCACGGACAAAGACATAGAAACGCATTTGGCACAACGCACAACGGTAGATTTATACAAATCAAATCGTTCCTTTACGACCGAAATTGAGTTTAAAATCAGTCCCCAGCCTTCCTTTAACAAACAATTTGATTTACTAATTCAAAATCTGAATCAAAATACCGAGCAGGGTTATAAGAATTATATTTTTTGTGCTACCGAGCAGCAAGCCAAGCGGTTTCACGATATTTTTGAAGATGCCCAAGCGGATGTAAAACAATTTGAAACTCTGGTTTTTCCATTACACCAAGGGTTTATAGATCATACTCAAAAGCGGGTGTGTTATACCGATCACCAAATTTTTGAACGCTACCATCGCTTTACTATAAAAAATGGCTACGCTAAAAAACAAGCAATCACCCTACAAGAACTCAACCGCCTGGAAATAGGCGATTACGTCACTCATATCGATCACGGAATTGGCAAGTATGGAGGTTTACAAAAAATAAATATTGAGGGTAAAAAACAAGAAGCAATAAAACTGATTTATGGAGAGCGTGATATATTGTACTTAAGTATTCACTCGTTACATAAAATAGCGAAGTACAACGGCAAAGACGGCAAACCACCTAAGATATATAAACTGGGCTCCGGAGCGTGGAAAGCTTTAAAACAAAAAACCAAAACTCGGGTCAAGCAAATTGCCTTTGACTTGATTCAATTGTATGCCAAACGACGGATGCAAAAAGGGTTTGCATTTGCCCCGGATTCTTATTTACAACACGAGTTAGAATCGTCTTTTATATACGAAGACACCCCCGATCAAGTTACGGCAACTGCGGATGTTAAACAGGATATGGAAAGTGAGCGACCGATGGATCGTTTGGTGTGTGGAGATGTAGGTTTTGGTAAAACCGAAATTGCCATACGGGCCGCATTTAAGGCTGTAGATAACAGCAAGCAAGTAGCCGTGCTAGTTCCTACTACGATTTTGGCTTTTCAACACTATAAAACTTTTTCGGAGCGACTCAAAGGACTACCGGTCAACATCGATTACCTCAACCGTTTTAGAACGGCTAAAGAGCGTAAAACCGTTTTAGAAAACCTAAAAAGCGGCTCGTTAGATATCGTGATTGGCACTCATCAATTAGTAAGTAAATCTGTGGTTTTTAAAGATTTGGGTCTTCTTATCATCGATGAGGAACAAAAATTTGGGGTAGCTGTCAAAGACCAACTGAAGTTGATTAAAGAAAATGTGGATACTCTGACATTAACGGCCACTCCCATACCCAGAACCTTACAGTTTAGTTTGATGGCAGCCCGAGATTTATCGGTGATCACCACGCCACCCCCCAACCGGTATCCCATCGAAACACAGGTTATACGTTTTTCAGAGGAGGCGCTACGAGATGCTATTATTTATGAAATATCTCGCGGGGGCCAAGTCTATTTTATACACAATCGCATAGAAAACATTCAAGAAGTAGCCGGATTGTTGCAACGCCTAGTTCCCGATGCTAAAATTGGGGTGGGACACGGGCGTATTGACGGCAAAAAAATGGAGGAATTGATGCTTCATTTTATGGAAGGAAGATTTGATATTTTGGTTTCTACCTCGATTGTTGAAAATGGTTTGGATGTACCCAATGCCAATACAATTTTTATCAATCAAGCGCATCAATTTGGATTAAGCGATCTACATCAAATGCGCGGGCGTGTAGGCCGTAGTAACAAGAAAGCTTTTTGTTATTTTATTACCCCAGAGTATTCGGCTATGACGGATGAAGCCCGAAAAAGAATCACCGCTTTGGAGCAGTTTAGCGATTTGGGCAGTGGTTTTCAAATTGCGATGAAAGATTTAGAAATTCGTGGTGCGGGAGATTTATTAGGGGGAGAGCAAAGTGGATTTATTAACGAAATAGGCTTTGAAACCTATCAAAAAATTTTGGCGGAAGCCATAGAAGAACTCAAAGAAAAGGAGTTTAAAGATCTTTATACGGAAGAAATCAACAAGAAAAACTACGTAAAAGAAACCGTTCTCGACACCGATTGGGAAGTGTTATTTCCAGATAACTATATCAACAGCATAACCGAGCGCTACCACCTATATAACCAACTTGCCAACTTGCAAACCGAAGAAGAACTCGGCCAATTTGAAAACGATTTAAAAGATCGTTTTGGACCTCTTCCCGACCCTGCGGTGGATTTATTAGACAGTGTAAGGATTAAATGGATTGCCCAAAAAATGGGAATGGAACGGGTGGTTATGAAACAAAACAAATTGGTTGGTTATTTTATCGCCGATCAAGAATCTACTTTTTATCAGTCGCCAGCTTTTCAACGGGTGTTGGAATTTGTTCAAAACCAAGCCCGGAAAGGACTGGAGTTAAAAGAAAAACAAACTAAAAATGGTTTACGATTGGTATTGACTTTGACCCCCATCAATAGTACCAAACAAGTATTGGAGCTTCTTAGAGCGTTCTGATTGAAATGATCTTTCAAGACAAATTCCTAAACACAAAAGCAGGGATCAAGCCCTGCTTTCGATCATTTAAGCTGAAATAGTTATTAGGGAAGTTCGCTATTAGAGCCGGAAACTTAATAATCCTATGGAATCTGCTTCGTCGGTCACTCTTTCGTTACAATTCCCCATTAATTACAATTTGAACCGGCTTTATAACAAATATGAAAAAACAAACCTCGTTCTAAACATTTGATTTTAAAACTTTTCCACATCTTTTTTAACACTTTTATGATATAATAATCGTGTAACTCTTCTTTTCCGGTTGTTAATCAACCACTTACCGCATTGCTTACACTCCGTCCCTTGAATAAGGAACAATCCAGTAGGAAAATGGAAATAAAAAAATCGGCTCGATAGCCGATTTTAAAAGAACTGTCCTATTCAGTTTTAAAGTTTTTGATACCCTGCGGTAGAAAAGGTAAAGTTGGTTTTTTCAATTTTAAGACATTCCATTGTTACTAGGTCTTTACTTTTCTTGGTTTTGTCTTTGTATTCCATATACATCATTAAAGCACCATCTTTAAAATGTTCTTTTAAAGCCGCTGGAATATTTTGTTGGTTGGATTCAAATCCAAAAACATCCTGAAAAGACACGGGCACCTCGTTGGTATAGTATACAATAATTTCGTTTTCACTGTTTTCCATTTTGGTTCCCTTACAGGTATAGCCTGAGAACACTCGGTCGGGTAGGGTTGTAAAGGTGTAATCGGAAGTACTGTTGCCTTCTACATCTTGAGGATCAATGGACGTAGTGGTTACAAATTTTGATCCGGCAGTATTCATAAACATGTGCATATTGTTTTTTTCCATAATCATAAACATATCTACGCCGGCTTGGTTCATTTTACTTCCCAAATAATTGCTTTTGGGTTTTAAGTAATAATCTACCAATACATCGCCTTGAGAGGTTGACATTTTTATTTGATAAATGTAACTAAAATCGTAGGTAGTTTGCAGGGCTGCAGAGGAAGAACCTCCTCCAATAATATTGGTATTGGATGATTTTTTATTTTTCTCCTTTTTATTGCTTTTTTTAGTTTTTTTATCGGAGTCTCCTTCTAAGACATTATCGACCGCTTTTCCAGTTTCTTTCTCTGCTTTTTTAGAAGTTTTGTCAATAATGGTATTCTCAACACGTTCTTCCACTTTTTTGGTGAGCTTATCCAAAAACTGTGCTTGAGCAGTACTTGTTGCTACTAAAAAAGCAGACAAAAATAATATACGTACAAAGTTTCTTTTCATGGTTGTGGTTTTTAGTTATTTTCTAATTTCATTAATAATAATGTACAAAAGTAACTCATATTTTTCATTAATGCTAGAAAAGAGTGTTAGAGACGCTTTTCATGTTCTTGAGCGACTTTTTCTAATTGAGCATACCAATTTTCTCCAAACTTTCTAATCAGTGCTTCTTTTAAAAATTTATAAACCGGCACTCCCAGTTCTTTTCCTAAGGTACAGGCCTCATTACAAATTTGCCACACGTGGTAATTCACTGCAACAAACTGACTAAAATTTTGAATCCGCACCGGATACAGATGGCATGAAATAGGTTTCTTAAAGTGGGTGGCACCGGCTGCATGTGCTTTTTCGATACCACAACCTGCAATACCGTTATTATCAAAAACCACATAAGCACATTCGCCGCCGTTGACCAGCGGGGTTTCGTGTTCCCCAAAATCGTTAGTTACATGAGTTCCTTGCGCCTCGATGGCGGCAATTCCTTCGGGTCGTAAAAATGGTTTGATTTGCTCATAAATGGCTCGAAGTTGGTGGGTTTCTTCTTCTTCCACCGGAGCTCCGGCTTCACCGGCTACGCAACATTCTCCCTTGCATTTAGCCAAGTTGCATACAAACTCTTTTTCTAAAATATCATCACTGACGATGGTTTTATCTATCTGAAACATACGGCAAAGATAAGACCTTAAATTTTTTCTACCTCTGCCTATAGATAAAATCCGTCGTTTCAATAATTTCTAGTGGCAACGACTTCTTTTTCTGCATTAATTTTACCTTTTTTTTACAATTAAAAACACTACTTTTGCGGTCATAGCTGTAAAAAAACCTCATGGAGACATTTCTTATAAAAGCCGCACAACTCTTGTTGAGTTTATCAATACTGGTGGTATTACACGAATTGGGTCACTTCATCCCAGCTAAAATTTTTAAAACTCGAGTCGAGAAATTCTATTTATTTTTTGATGTAAAATTTTCTCTTTTTAAGAAAAAAATTGGAGAAACAGTGTATGGTATCGGATGGCTTCCTTTAGGAGGTTACGTAAAAATTGCCGGTATGATTGACGAAAGCATGGATACCGAGCAAATGAAACAACCCCCACAGCCCTGGGAATTTCGTTCTAAACCCGCCTGGCAACGCCTGATTATTATGGTGGGAGGTGTAACGGTGAATATCTTAGTGGGCTTTTTGATTTACAGTCTGATCTTGTACAATTATGGTCGAGAGGTGGTTACTGTGGACGACGTTCCTGCGGGGTTTGCAGTTAGCGAACAACTCAAACCGTACGGTATAGAAGACGGGGACCGTATCATTGCAGTGAATGGCAAACCTTTAGTAAATCTATTGGATGCCAATTCGTATATAATGCTTCGCAAACACAAAAGTTTTGACGTGCTTAAGCAAAATGGTGCCGTAGAAACCGTAACCCTCCCCAACGACATAGGGATGACCTTGTTTAAATCGGGTGATTTACAACCCCTTTTGCCCTTTTATTTGATTCAAATTGATAGTGTTCTTCCCGGTTCACCGGCTGCGAATGCCGGAATCAAAAAAGGGGATAAAATTACGGCTGTTAATGGGAAGCCCATTACCTATTGGCAAGAATTTATTCGTTTTATCAAGTCTAATGAGGGCAAAGAATTTCAGCTGACCTTCGAATCAAACGGACAAACCAATCAAACAACTCTTACACCAAATGAAGATAACACCATTGGTATAAACCAAGCTACTTCCAGTGAATATGCCATGATGAAAACCACCCAGCTCAATTATAATTTTGGAGAAAGCTTTGCTTCAGGAATTGGATTTGGCACCCAAGTATTGGCGAATTATGTGGGGCAATTCAAATTTGTTTTCACCAAACAAGGAGCTTCTCAATTAGGAGGATTTGGGGCCATCGGAAATTTATTTCCTGACACCTGGGATTGGAAAAACTTTTGGATGACTACGGCCTTGATATCTATCATCCTGGCATTTATGAATATTTTACCGATTCCGGCTCTAGACGGCGGGCATGTCATGTTTTTACTCTATGAAATGATTACCGGTAGAACCCCCAATCAAAAGGTAATGGAGTACGCCCAAATGATTGGCTTTTTCATTCTCATTGCACTGGTACTTTACGCCAATGGGAATGATATTTATAGGGCCATTTTTAAATAAATTCGTATCATGAAACTATTCTTCCTCTCGTTGGTGCTATTAGTCTTAGTCCCTACAACTCAAGCCCAAACTCGAGTTACGGATACCGATTTGGAAAATTTTATTAGAGCTCTTTACGAAATTCGCTCGATTAACTTTCAATCCCGTGCCGAACTGTCAAAAGTTGTGGTAGATGAAGGTTATTCTCTGGACGAATTTGAAGTAATGTATCAAGCACATCTAGACAATGATCAGGCGGCTTTAGCCCAACTTACTAACGAAGAGTTGCAACAGCTCAACCGCACCATTTTACGACTGGAAGCGATTGAATCTTATTACGATAAAGTAGCCGAAGAAGCTATACAAAAACATATTACATTGGATCTTTTTGACGAAATCTCGTACCTTTTAGATACCGATCCAACCGTATTAAAACGGTTTCAAGATATCTTAAATAGCCTAGATTAACTCCTTACTTAACACCTTTATTAGGTTTTCTCGATCTTCGATATAGCTCAAATGACCTCCGTCCATCACCCGTAGCGGGGTGGTTGTTTGATCGGCTATTTTTTGAATTTCATCTAAAGGAATTATCGGGTCTTCTCGACCTGCAATAATCATTTTCGGAACCGAAATTTCCTTCCAGAATTGCACTCGGTTTTTGCGTATTTTCATTCCTTCTAACGAAGCAACGACTTGTTGGGCCGTCATGGGGAGCGCCTCTTCTTTTAACGATTCTAGTTCGTCGAAATAACGTTCCCGATTGTTTTCGGCTAACAGGTTGGCTATGCTCATACGAATAAAGGCATCCTTGTTTTTTTTAACCAACTCAATCGCTCGATCCCGATTGAGTTTTCGTTCGGAACTATCGGCTTGGGGTGTTGAATTTAATAAAATCACTTGAGCCACTTTATCGGGAAACATTTCAGCGAAAGCTAAAGCAACATAACCGCCCATAGAATGCCCAATAATGGACACTTTCGGGATTTTTTCGACTTCTAACAAGCTGTTTACAGCCGCCGCCATATCCTCCATGTGATACACGTAGCCTATCCCTTCACTGCTTCCATGTCCCAACAAATCGGGTGCTAAAGTTTGATAACTTGGATAAAAATGGTTCATAAAAAATTGCCACATTCGACTGCTTTCCAAAAAACCATGTAAGAGGAGGATTGTTTTAGGACCTGTGCCGATCTTGACATAGTGTTGGGAAGATTGTTTATAGATATATTGCATAACTAGGCTAGTGATTACCGGTGACCGGTGTTATTTAAACAACTCTTTTAAAACCGAAAGAGATTTAGGCGTTTTAAATCCCTGTATATGGAGTTGGTAATATAAAATTAGTAATTCTAAACAACTTTGCCGTTGGGTTTTGGTAATTCCAAGAGATTTTAATGAGTCAAAATCAGCTGTTAATAATTCTTTAATTGGACTTACTTGTTCTACAGCCACACTGTAGAGGTTGGTTTCTCGATCTTCAAACACACCTTCTACGGGGTTAAAAAAGGGTTTGTGTCGGCTACTAACGTCGGGGTAAAAACCTAGATAATGGGTCAACTTAATTAAAAATAGTAAATGGAAATCAGCTACTGCGGTTTGGTTTTCCAACCAAATAATAGCGTCTTCTAAAAAATGGTACAACGCCCGATTTTCTTCTTCTTCTTGGACGCATTGCTTGATTACTTCCGACAGAAATAACACGATAGAAAGCTTGGGAATTTCTGTTTGAATTTGAATTAGGGGGTGCGCCAACTTGGCTTCTTTAATGCTGTGCAAATCGGCTTTGGAACGATGCACTACTGTCATTTCTAATATAGAAAAAGGTTGAAACAGAGCTGGTTTCAAAAGACCTTTCTTGGATTTTAGGATGCCCCGTAGTAAATAGGATTTTACACCGTAACCCTCTGTAAAACACTTGACTATCAAATCGGCTTCGTTATATTTAACCGACGAAATAACAATGGCATGAGTGGTCACATACATTATCTGACAATCAGCAGTTTAGCGATGTTTGTTTCGGTGGCGTCTTCGGTGGTTGCCATGATAAAATAAACACCCGTTGCTACCTTGTATTTTCCAAATGCGGTAGTATCCCATAAAATGCTTCCTCCATTTGAGATTGCTTCATATACTAAATTTCCGTTTACATCAGTAATTTTAACATTGGCTTTGTTGGTCAAGCCATCGATAGTTACCTGGCCGGTATAGCCCGGTCGAACCGGATTAGGAAAAGCGCGAAGATTTTCCAGATTGTCACGCGCGGCAGTACTGCTACCTCGGTAGGAAACCAGCCCGTTTAAGGTGGCAAAAAACACTTCTCCGGAGGCCGGATCTATGGCAATGTCTAAAACAGTATTAGAAGGTAACGGGGAGTTGTCTTTGGTAAAATGTAGCAAGGTCTCTTGCCCATTGGGCGAAAAATAAAATGCGCCAGAAGAGGCCGTAGCCACCCATTTATTATTGGCTCCATCTACTTCAATATCCATAATAGTTTGCTGATAGAGCAACTCTTGAGGAATACCGTTTTCCATGATGATAATTGGTTGGGTATCTACATTAGCACCATCATCAAAAAATCCACTGACATTATAGAGAACACGCAACCCTTTGTAGGTACCAATCCATATTTGGTTTCTATGATCCGTGGCAATCGCTTTGACGTGATGAGAAGCCAAATTACCATTTCCGATATTTTCGTCTATCCGCCGGAATTTGTTTAGAGCTGGGTTGTAGCCAATTACTCCGCTTTGGCCGCTCCCAAAAAAGACACTTCCCCCACGTTCTACGGTCAGTTTCGTCAGTGCATATTCGGAGTTTTGTTGGCCAATAGAAATCACATTGGTCACGTCAAAACCTTGCATTTGTCCCGAAGAGGACATCTTGTAAAGACCTTTTTCCCAGGCTGATCGAGTAAACCACAGGTTTCCATCCTGATCAAAATCGGCCCCTAAAATGCGAATGCCTAACCCAGTCGGATCCGGATTTAAAACATCGAGAGAGCTGTTGGTCTCATCGTATAAAATTTCGGGCACGGAATCTTTAATTTTTAACAACCCATCAATCATGGAGCTGATATATACTTCGGAAGGATTGTATGGGTTAATTTTGACGTGCGACAAAGCTCGTGCTTCAAAAACATCCTCAAAAGGAATATTGGTCCATTTTTCATTTAAAAACAAACTCACCCCTCTCGACTTTAAGGGATAGGGGTTATAAGTTACGGAATGTTCACCAAAAGAAACCCACAATCGTCCAGGTGCAGCATCAATAGCAAAGGGAAAATTCATCAAAGGCCCGTTGGGTAAAATTTGTTCGGCAGTATTGGACCCAAAAGGCACCACCAACACTCCATGAGCAGTAGTTCCTAAATACATAGCTTGGTTGTATGCCACCCCGGAAGACAAGATATACTCATAATCAATTAAAGAGGTAACAGTATTGATCAAAGACATATTGACATCAAAGGTATGCGCCTGTGTATTAGAGATTACATTTAGATATTGCTCATTAGAATACATTTTAATATTACTTTGTGGGAAACTATAGAGCAACTCAAAACTGACACCGTTAAAACGAAACAACTGATTGGTGTTTGAAATCGTATAGAGCTTGTCGTTAAAGTTATCAATCCCAATAAAATGCTGATTTGAAACAGTACTCCAAGCCGAATAGTGAATTAGATTGGGATTGTTTAAATCGGCCCGTCTTACAATTCCTTGACCGATTGCGTAAATAAAGCCATTATAAACTTCAGATTGGTACACTTTAATATAAGCCCCTAAATTGCCCAAATAATAAGAATCTCCGAATTCCAATCCGTTGAGATTAAATACCGAAAGGCCATAATCAGTGGCAAAATACACTTTATCTTCAAACTGATTAAAGCCATTTATTCTCTTTCTATCGGGTGGTATCACAGGTTTATTGAGAATATCCACCACTTTTACAATGGTTTTATCCTCTAGGATAAGCTCTACCAATCCGGTTTCATAGCCCAAAAAGATAACGTTATGTGTTTCACTATAGAAAAGGGATGAAATTCGTTCACCTGATAGCCCATTAATGGGAGTTATAGTGGTTAGATCATCGGTAATTAAATCGTAAATCATCACTGCATTTTCAGCAGCTACAATCAATCGATCATCGCCTTCGACCAAATCGATTACATTCTGGAAAGAGAAAAAACCTCTCCAGTCGTTTTCATAATTTTGAGCAGCGGTGATGGCCGTATAAAAAAAGCAACATATAATAAGCTTTTTAATCATATTTGTCGTACAGGTTTCGGGTAAGCTATTAAACTTGCTAAAATAAACTTTATTATAAAAATACGCCACAAAAAAACCGTTTGTCTATGAAGGCAAACGGTTGTATAGGGAACATTCCTGAATGTTATACTACCCCTTGTGCCAGCATCGCATCGGCTACTTTTACAAAACCGGCAATATTAGCCCCTTGCACATAGTCGATATAACCATCGGGTTGTTTTCCAAATTTCACACAAGAGTCATGAATATCTGTCATAATTTTCTTTAAAATACGATCTACTTCTTCGGCGGTCCATTCAATTCGCAATGAATTTTGAGACATTTCTAAACCGGAAGTAGCTACACCTCCGGCATTTGAAGCTTTGCCGGGTGAGAACATAATTTTATTTTTTTGAAAATGGTCTAAAGCCTCTTTAGTTGTAGGCATATTTGCACCTTCTACCACACATATCACTCCATTTTTAACTAGTGCTTGAGCTCCTTCTAATGGCAATTCGTTTTGGGTAGCACAGGGCATAGCAATATCCACTTTTTGTATCCACGGTGCTTGTCCCGGGAAAAAAGGTACTCCATATTTATCCGCATAGGGCTTTACCACATCGTTGTTAGACGCTCGCAACTCCAGCATATAATCGATTTTTTCACCCGAAACACCATCTGGGTCATATATATGTCCGTCAGGCCCGGACAGTGTAACCACTTTAGCACCTAATTCGGTAGCTTTGGTGACTGCTCCCCATGCCACATTACCAAATCCGGAAACGGCGATGGTTTTCCCTTGAATGTCTAACCCTTTGGTCGCGAGCATCGCTTGTAAAAAATACACCGCACCAAATCCGGTGGCTTGAGAACGCATATGCGAGCCTCCCCATGACATTCCTTTACCGGTAATCACTCCAGTAAATTCGTCTTTAAGTTTTTTATACATTCCAAACATATACCCAATTTCTCGTGCTCCGACCCCTATATCGCCGGCGGGAACATCTGTATTGGGTCCGATGTATTTGTACAATTCCCCCATGAAAGCATGGCAAAAACGCATGATTTCCCCCTCTGACTTGCCTTTGGGGTCAAAATCAGATCCTCCCTTGGCGCCACCCATGGGCAGGGTCGTCAAAGCGTTTTTAAAGGTTTGTTCAAAAGCTAAAAATTTGAGAATACTTAAATTTACCGAAGGGTGAAAACGAATTCCTCCTTTATAAGGCCCTATCGCAGAGTTCATTTGTACACGATACCCACGATTGACCTGAATATCCCCTTTATCATCCACCCAACAAACTCGGAAAATAATCACACGTTCCGGTTCGGTCATTCGAAGTAAAATATTTTTACCTCGGTAGATTGATTTATCTCTAGTAAATGGTAAGATGGTATGGGCTACCTCGGATACAGCTTGAATAAATTCGGGCTCGTTCGGGTTTCTTTTAGAAACCATCTCAACAAAAGACCTGATTTCTTCTTTCATAGAAATGTATTGTTTAAAAATAGAATTCGAAATGACACACAAATATACATCTTATATAATCATAAAAAATCTTTTTATCAAAGTTATACAACAAAACATAGAAAATTTTCATTCTTTCTTTTGAAACTTAACTTTCCGGTAAAAAAGCCCGTCAAGAGTTACTTTTTAGGTAAAAACCAGCTTTCCTTAAATTAATAAAACAAATATTTTTCAGGCTTGACTTGTATATTTTCTAACTGCGTATGTATTATTTTATATCTTTGTTGATAGTTGATTATTACATAAGCCCCCTATGAAATTGAAAAAATTAAATTTCACGGCAGTTCTATTGCTCCTGTTTACTATACATTCCCAGGCACAGCTAGGCTTTTCCCACGAAATTGGTGTTATTACAGGTCCGGTAGTTTTTTATTCCGATTTCGGACAACGAAATGATATGGAAACCAATATGGGAAATGTTGGATATGGCGTTGGTATTGTACACTATATGAACTTTGCGTACAGAGCCGATTGTAACTGTTATACTCGTGATAACTATTTTAACGACCACTTTAAAGTTCGCAGTGAACTTTCTTATCATAAGACTAATTTTGAGCACTACGGCGAATGGGTAGATCCTTCACGAACATCCACCTTTGCCGATTTCTTACGGGCGATGAAAGGCTCAAGCTCGGTGGTTGAATTAGGCGCGCAACTAGAATATTTTCCGTTGAGTATCCGAGATTATATGGCCAACCGCTATAAGATAGTCCCTTTTGTAAGTTTTGGATTTCATTGGGTTAATTTTAAACCCGAAATTTATTTTGACCCTCCACTCAGTACAATTATCACCAACCCTGCTGACTATCCCGATAAATACCGAGACACGGCATTTCTAAACCAATCAGACTCTTCTTGGGCAGTTCTTTGGAGTGTAGGTGTTAGATACAAATTGAGTTATTCAAGTGATTTGATGCTGGATAGCCGCTGGGTACATTATTTTTCTAATTGGGTAGATGGGCTCAACCCGGAAGTACCTGAAAACAAAGCCAACGATTGGATTTACTGGCTGAATATAGGATATATCTACTATATTAATTAATCCAGGGCGTTCTGTAAATCGGCTATTAAATCCTCTACATCTTCAATACCAACACTTAGGCGTATCAAGGTGTCGGTTACTCCTGATTTTACCCGTTCCTCGGCTGGAATAGAAGCATGTGTCATAGAGGCCGGATGACCTACTAATGATTCGATTCCACCGAGAGATTCTGCCAACGTAAAGTAGCGCAGTTTTTTTAAGAAAGGATTTATTTTCTCAATCCCGCCTGTCATTTCAAAGGACAACATACCGCCAAAATCTTTCATTTGTCGGCGGGCTATTTCGTGATTGGGATGGGAAACCAAGCCCGGCCAATATACCTGTTTTACTTGGGGATGATCGTTTAAAAATTGGGCTATTTCTCGAGCGTTTTCACAATGCCGTTGCATACGTACATGGAGTGTTTTGATTCCACGGAGCACTAAAAATGAATCTTGCGGTCCCGGTACAGCACCGGAAGCATTTTGTAAAAAATAGAGTTTTTCAGCTAAATCGTCATCGTTAAGTACCAAGGCACCCATAATTACATCGCTATGGCCACCCAAGTATTTTGTAACTGAATGCATCACAATATCGGCTCCTAATTCCAAGGGGCGTTGTAAGTAGGGAGAGGCAAAAGTATTATCTACTACCGTGAGTATACCATGTTTTTTAGCAAGGGCCGCACAGGCCTCAATATCAATGATTTTGAGCGTGGGATTGGTTGGGGTTTCCAACCACAACAACTTGGTATTTTTATTGATTAATTTCTCTAACGAGGCCGATTCTTGTAAATCGGTAAAATGAAATCGAATTCCATATTTTTCAAAAACCCGAGTAAACAACCGGTAAGTACCTCCGTACAAGTCGCTGGTTGAAATCACTTCATCCCCCGGATTTAGCAATTTAATAATAGCGTCTATGGAAGCAAGTCCGGAAGCAAATGCCAAACCGTATTTACCGTTTTCTATAGCCGCTAAAGCGTGCTGCAAATGAGTTCGGGTAGGATTGGCTGTTCGAGAATACTCAAAGCCTTTATGATCTCCGGGCACTGTTTGTTTGTATGTGCTTGTTTGATAAATAGGAGGCATCACTGCGCCGTAAGCCGGGTCGATATCGTGCAAACCACCGTGAATAACTTGGGTATTAAATTTCATTTTTTTTAATTTTATACAAATGTAATAGAATATTCGGTCATTTGGTAAGCATATCCTAACTTTGCCCCAATAAAAATCGTCTATGAAAAAGTTGACTTTCCTCCTATTTATCAGCCTTATTGGGACATCTTGTGTTAAAGATCGTTTGATAACCTTGCAAGAAAAATCGTTTGAATCGACCACCTTCGGCCCCTGTGTGGGACAAACGTGCCCAAACTTTAACATACACTTTTTAGAAGCTTCGTCTTCCACTGAAAATGCGCAGCTTTTTAATACTGAAATTAGTAACGAAATAGTGCAACTACTTCTTTCGTTTCAAGAAGATTTTTCCCCCGCTTCCACCACCATCGAAGAGGCAATTTTGGTATTTATTGATGATTATAGAAAATACCAACGCGACCTGGGTAGCTTGTCTTTTTCATACGAAGCAGACACTTATATGGAAATTATTTATCAATCGAATGATCTCATATCCATAGATTTAAATTTTTATCTGTTTACTGGAGGCGCTCACGGCTATGGCGGTACACGATTTTTAAATTTTGACCGTTCCACGGGGAAGCAATTCAGCATGGAAGAGCTTTTCACAGACATCAAACCCTTAGAAGAAATTGCTGAAAAAATGATTCGTGAACAATACCAAATCCCGGCCGATCAAAACATCAATGCTACTGGATTTTGGTTTGAAAATGATCAATTTCATCTTCCAAAAAATATTGGGTTTACTGAAAACGAAATTCTTTTGGTGTACAACCAATACGAAATTGCCAGTTATGCCGAAGGAAGTATTTCTTTGAGTGTTACGAAATCAGACCTGATGCCTTATATAAAATTCCCTTAATAATGATGGACAACCGTTTTTTTTATCTATCGACTTGTAGTACCTGCAAACGTATTTTAAAAGAATTAAACCTTCCGGAATCGGTTCACAAACAAGATATCAAAGCCTCTCCTTTGGATTCAAAAACCTGGGCTGCCTTAGCAGATTTAGCCGGTAGTTATGAAGCGCTTTTTAGCAAACGGGCTCAGTTGTACAAACAACGTAATCTGGGAGAAAAACACCTAGAAGAGCGCGACTACCAACAACTCTTGAAAGAGCATTATACCTTTCTAAAACGTCCGGTTTTGGTACTCAATGATCAAATTTTTATCGGCAGTTCACCAGCCACCATCGCGCAAGCACAAAAAACACTGGAGAAATTATAAATCTTCCGGGCGCATCCCCAAGCGGGTGTTTTCTTTCGTCAACACCTGAAAATCTTTCGATTTAGGAATATGCTGAAAACGTTCTAAATACAGAGGTGGTAACCCCACTAGTTTTCGCGTATGGGTATCTATCCAACCTCCTAGCATGGTGCATCGTGCCAAGTTACGACCCGTTGTATCGTAAAAATTATGTAAAAACTGGAAAAACCTACCGTCCTCCGAAAGTCCTTGTAACTCTAAAGAGACTCGTACTTGACTTCCTCCAAACACTTCTTTAAAATAAAATATTTGTTCGCTAAACGCAATCGGACCCAAGCCTAATTTTTGGAGCTCTGTTAATGATATTCCCTGCTCCAGCAAAAAAGACATGCGGGTATGACTCATAAAATTAATATAGGCACTATTAGCTAAATGCATATTGCCGTCGAGATCACTCCAACGGACTTCAAATTCTTTAAAATACATGAGTTCGATTTTTTTTCAAAAATAAATAATTTTGCTATGCACGCATATTAATTCACTGTTAATAATCATTCTTTATGGTAAAAAGGAAATGTATTATCAATATCTATTAAAAATGGCTTTAAATAAACGCCTGTACGGGCCTATCTAAAAAAAGGAAGGGTATTCGATGTTTTTAAACAAACGATCGCCCTGAAGTTAAAAAAACAGCTTATTTTGATTTTTTAAGAATATAAATGTGTGAAGAATATTCATTTTTAAATAGTCCATAGATATTGGAATATAAACCCACCCATAGAGCCGCCAACCATCGATTGGACCCCGTTTTATATTTTTCAGAAAGAAGACTGACATAAAAAGAGTCAAAGAGCATAGGTTTTATCCCAATCAATTCAAATCCGTTTGGCAGAAACAATTTAGAGATACTGGCTTTAGAAAAGTGCCAAATATGCCGAGGCGTATCATAAGCTGCCCAGTATTTTTTATAATATTTAGCATCGTACGATTTAAAATTAGGAACCGCCACCACCAATATTCCTCCGGGGTGAAGGTAGCTAGCCAGTAATTTAATTTGATGATCTAAATCAGGCAAATGTTCTAAGACGTGCCACAGGGTAATCACATCATATTTTTTTTTAGGAATCGCCTCCCAAGAAGAGTATAACTCAACCTTTTTGGATTGGGCTAATTGGCGCGCTTTTTCGTTGGGTTCAATACCGCATATCTCCCATCCTTTTTTTTGGGCTTTCGCCAAAAAATCACCGGTCCCAGCACCAACATCCAATACGCTTCCAATTGAACCATGGTACTTTTGCAACAACCGAATTTTTTGCTTTAATGAAATATTTTTAACCCCGCCATAGATTTTTTCGAGAAGCGTTTTTCTACGATCGGTATGTGAAATATAACTCTCACTAGCATAATACGGGGTTAAATTTTCGGGTTGAGGAATGGTTTTCAGCAACTGAAAATCCTGGTCATACACCAATTCAAAAACCTCTCCGCTTACTAAAAAGTCTTGGGTGTGTATATAAGTGGGCAACTTTTTATTCATACCATTATAACCAACGTTCCACGTGAAACAATTAAACTATTAGCTCGATTATCGGCCCATATAAATCAACAATACAGAAATATCATTAGGCGAAACTCCGCTGATTCGTGAGGCTTGCGCAATGGTTTCTGGGCGAATTGCAGTTAGTTTGTTTCTGGCTTCAGCAGACAAAGATTTGAGCAAACTATAGTCAAAATTTTTGGGAATTTTGACACCTTCTAAACGATGTAATTTCTCCGCATTGTTTCTTTCTTTTTCTATATACCCAGAATATTTTACTAAGATTTCTGCTTGCTCCAAAACTTCTTCACTCAACTGATGCTCTTGAATGAACTGCTCCACACTATTTAATTGGCGCATATCATCCATATCAATTCCAGGACGAGAAAAAGCCTTAAAAAGCTTGTCGTTTTGAGTTACTAGTGCAGAATTTTTGGATTCAAAAACTCGATTAATTTCATTAAAATCATAACTGGTATCTTTGAAAAACTCTACCAAACTTTCGGTTTTCTCATACTTTTCTTGCATGGCAACCAGCCTTTTTTGGCTTGCTAAACCGATGGCATATCCTTTGGGTGTTAATCGAAAATCAGCATTGTCTTGGCGTAGTAAGGTTCGGAATTCAGCGCGGGAAGTAAACATTCGATAGGGTTCTTCGGTGCCTTTGGTAATCAAATCATCTATTAAGACTCCAATATAAGCTTCGTCGCGTTTGAGAATAAAAGGCTCTTTATCTTGTAATTTTAAATGTGCATTGATTCCGGCCATTAGCCCTTGTGAAGCAGCTTCTTCATAACCGGTGGTTCCATTAATTTGTCCCGCAAAATACAAGTTTTCAACCAGCTTGGTTTCGAGGGTATAGTGTAGTTGAGTCGGCGGAAAATAATCATATTCGATAGCATATCCGGGTCTAAAGAACTTAACGTTTTCAAAGCCTACAACCGATTTTAAGGCTTTGTATTGAACTTCTTCCGGTAGGGAAGTTGAAAATCCGTTGATATAAAACTCGATGGTGTCCCAACCTTCGGGCTCTACAAACAACTGGTGTCTTTCTTTATCTGCGAAGCGATTAATTTTATCCTCAATGGAAGGACAATACCGCGGACCAACACTTTTAATTTGTCCGTTAAACATGGGCGAACGATCAAATCCTTCCCGTAGTAAATCGTGAACTAACGGGCTGGTGTAAGACATATAACAAGGTCGCTGCTTTGTCAAAGGTTGGGTTTCGTCGCTAAAAGAAAACTTTCCAGGTTTCTCATCACCCGGTTGAATTTCCATTTTGGAAAAGTCTAACGAGCGACCATCCACCCGAGGAGGCGTTCCGGTTTTCATTCTTCCGGCTTGAAAACCCACAGCCACCAAATCTTCGGTTATACCGGTAGCCGCTTTTTCACCGGCACGACCACCGCCAAATTGTTTGTCGCCAATATGGATCAAACCGTTTAAAAAAGTTCCATTGGTTAGGATGACAGCTCTGGATTTGATTTCAATTCCTAAGGAAGTACGCACTCCAACTACTCGGTTATTTTTAATAATAAGGCCGGACACCATATCTTGATAAAAATCTAAATTGGGTGTATTCTCCAGTAGTAAACGCCAATATTCGGCAAAACGCATTCGGTCACTTTGCACACGAGGACTCCACACAGCGGGCCCTTTCGAACGATTGAGCATTTTAAATTGAATGGCTGTTTTGTCTGAAACTATACCGCTATAACCTCCCAAAGCATCAATTTCTCGAATTATTTGTCCTTTAGCTATGCCCCCCATAGCCGGGTTGCAAGACATTTGGGCAATATTTTGTAAATTCATGGTTACTAGCAGGGTTTTCGATCCCATATTAGCAGCCGCAGCAGCAGCTTCCGAGCCCGCATGACCTCCACCGACAACTATTATATCGTATTCGTTTTCAAACATAAGTATCCATTTAAGAGAAAACCCATTGGACTGTTCCACGTGGAACTATTCAATCTGTAATCCAACGGGCGGCAAAGGTAAAGAATGGCATTTAAAACACCAAGAAATAGAATGTTAAAAGTTGACTTTCAACAGGTTAAATAAACATAAGGAATTTAATTGAGCATTGCCATGTAAAAATCTTCCTTATGGCGCATAGTAGCGATTTCCTCATCACTATGATCACTGTAACCAACCAAATGAAGAATGCCATGAATTATTACACGTGATAGTTCGTTTTCAAACGAAGTACCCAGTTCTTGGGCATTATCATTTACTCGCTCTATGGAGATAAAAATTTCTGCATGAACCTGTTTACCAGAAACATAATCAAACGTTATAATATCGGTCAAGGTATCGTGATCCAGATATTCCACATTAATTTTATGCAAAAACTCATCATCGCAAAAGGTATAAGTGATTTCTCCAGCTTCATACCCTTCCTTTTCAATAACCGTTTGAATCCAGTGAGCAATTAGCTCTGGATTGGGAAGTATAAAATCAGTTTCTGATAGGAACTCAATCATGGGGTTGGTTAAAGTATTCGTTTACTTTTTGTTTATACACTTCACGTAAGGGCAATTGTTCGCGATTTAAAATTTCTGTATTTTGAAAATATTGTCTAGCCTTTTCCAATTGCTTTTGCAAAGTGTTTTGAAATTCTTGTCGATTGGTAACACCCTCCCGTTGCTCTTCCTCTCCTTGCTGAAAAGCCGCTTTGTCTAATTGGAGCAATTGGTGTTTGATTTCATTCATTTTTCGCAATGTCTCTTGATTGAATCCACGTTCAAGCAGTTCTTGTTCTACTTGTTCCATTTTGCGAGTGAGTTCGCGCGCATCTGCAGGCAATCCCGCTTTTCGAATTTGATCTTCCAACTGAAATCGCAACAGTTGTTGTTGCTTGTATATTTCATACAACTGTCCCCGTAAAAATTCCTCCTCTTCGGGTTTGTTTTCTCCTCCTTCGCCTTCTTCTCCTTCAGCACCTCCAGAACCCGTGTTTCCTCCCTTACCTTGCCCTCCTTCGCCTTTACCTTGACTTTCTCCCGGCGACTCGGAGTTGCCTTCTCCTGCTCCCTCTTGGTTACCTTGTCCCTGACCGGATTCACCCGCTCCTTCTCCCTTCTCACCTGAATTGGAACCTTCTTGCATTTGCTGGTTTAAACTCTCTTGGGTTTTAATGATATCCTGCAATTGAAATCCTCGCCCCTGCCCCTGTCCTTGGCCTTGGCCCTGACCTTGCCCCTGCCCGATTCCCATCATCTGCATCATCATCGATTGGAGCGAGTTTTCTAACATAACAGCCAATTCATTAGCCCCTGTTAAACTGTACTGTTGACGAGCAGTTCCGTTATTAAAATTATATTCAGAAAGCATTTCTAAAGCTTTGTCCATATTGTAATGCACTTCCTCAATCAAGTGGTTGATGTGATTGCCAATCATAGGGTTTCGCAGCGCCAATGCAAACAAACTGTCATCCACATGCTGGAAGTTTTGTTTGAGCTCTTGTTGCCGAATTAATTTACTACCGAGCGCAGGATTTCCTTTTCTAATTTCTCGAAACTCTAACATTAAATCTTCTTGGGACAACGAGTAAACTACTAAATTATCCACGATTTGTCGAAGCATATCAAAATCTTCTTGCTGCTGTTGTGCTCCTCCTCCTGCCATTTCCATTTGCATGGTCGAACTCATTTGGCGCATTTTTTGGGCGGCATTCTTTTGCTTCTCTTGAGCTCCTGAGTTGTTTTGCTGTTGTAAGGCCTCAGTGGCTCCTTGCTGCTCTTGTTGTACCTCTTGTTCGTCGGCTTGCGTATCGGGTAAGTCCATCGGTTTTTTGAGCTCTTGGTTGTCCTGTCGCAACTCTTCCATTTCTTTCATAAAATCTTGAAACTCCTGATTGAGTTGCTCTTGAGCTTCGGGAGTATTTTCATCAGCTACTTTTTCAGAGAGTGCCTCTTGCTTTTCGGCTAATTTTTCCAACTCTTCGGCTAATTTTTCAGCTTTTTTCTCGACATAATACCGTTTGGTAAGCTCTAACAACTGCTCTAAATTGCGTTGTTGCTTTTTGTTTTCCTTACCCAATTGCTCCAATTTTTCGAATAATTCTTCATCCGCTATTTTTTCTTGTAGCTTTTGAAGTTCTTCCATAAGTTTTTCATTGCGTTCCAACTGCTTTTCGTTTTCTTCAAAGCGTTTTTGCAATTCTTCCTTCCTGGGATCTGGGTCGGGATTGTCTTTTTCAAAATTTTCTAAGTTTTCTTGTAATTGCTCCGAAAACTTTTTCATCATTTCTTCTTGCTGCTTTTGTCTTTGCAAGAATTCCTCCAATTTTTGGCGATCGTTCCAGTTGAGTTCTTTTTTCTCAATACGCATACGCGACAACTCGTCTAAGCGCTTTTTTTGCTCGTCCATTTCTTGGAGGGATTTATCGAGCCCTTGTATATTTTCTTTTTGTTCTTGCAACTGTTGCTTTTCCCATTCGCTTTGGGTGAGTTTTCGGTAGCTATAAATCGTTGACTTAGCACTTTTTGCCCCGTTGACTCCATCGTTGTCAAAGACTTCAAAATAATAACTGTACTCTCGACCTTCTTCCAGTGGGAGTTCTCCAGGAAAAACGAATAAAAATTGATCAAACGTCCCCGGGTTTAAAGGTAAGACCTCGGTTTTTTTGTCAGATTGTTGAGGGTCGCTATAGTACACCAATTGCAATTTGCTCAGTCCGTAATCGTCCGATACACGCCCCATGAAATATACCCATTGGCTTTGGAGTGTATCGGTTTTAGCTTCTACGGCGATTTCGGGATATTGGTCTTTGATGACCTGTATAGAAAAAGCTAAGTTTTCATGGTCTTTTAAACGGGAATTGGAAGTGGTTAAGCGATACTCCCATTTTGAAAAAAGTTTTTTAGTAAAAGAAAATTCAGGAATGTTTTTATTAAATAAAAAGGCGGTATCAGACACCTCCATTTTTACTTCTTCGGTATGCTTGGTATGGAGTTTCCAAGTAATTAGTGTACCTTCTGGAACAGTAGCATTTCCGGTACTTTTAAGGGTTTCAGGTTTTTTCTGAGTATAAGTCGGGTAGTCCAGTTGCATTTCAAAAGAAAGCAAGGAAGGTGCTGGGATAACATCTAATTGGTAGGGCTTCGACGTAACCGCATTCGCTTGCAATTGAAATTCAATGGGTTGGGAAGGCTGAAGAAAAGTATGCTGAAAGCTTCCCTGCCCTGTTTTTTGGAGGTAGTAGGTCTCTCCGTTGTATTGAATAGACGCATTTTCAGGGACCACCTCTCCAGCTGTTTTCACTTGTAAGACAAATGGGGTATTTTCAATGGTTTGAAGGGACTCATTAACAATATAAAACGAAAAAGGAGCCGGAGGTTCGTAAGCCACATTATAATTAACCACGCGTTCGTAACTAGTGGAAAATAAGTCTTTCTTTCCCGTAAGGAAAAAAAACAGATAAATTAAAACCGGTATAGCGGCAAATTTGAGGTATTTGACATTTTTTTTAAATGAAATCGCCTTCACAAAAGGAATGGGTTGAAGTTCTTGCGATTTTTGCTCGATACTAGCCAATAGCAGCTCCGACTGTTGTGAATTTTGGCGTAACTGCAAGACATTCACCAATTTATCACTCACTTCTGGAAAGTGATTTCCAATAATTTGGGAAGCTTGATAACTGTCAATTCCTTGCTTTAATTTAAACAATTTGGCCAATGGCCAAAGAATGAATCGGGCAAAAAGAGCCGTCTCCACTCCTACAAAAACCCAAAATAAAACCGTACGACCGGCGGGCGATAACCAGAGATAGTGTTCGATCAATAAAGTCGCCAAAAAATACAAGAGCCCGATAGCAAAAAAAAGGATTCCTCCGCGAATTAATTCGTTCACGTAGTACTTTTTCACAAATTGCTCTAATTTTTCTTGGATGTGTTGAAAACTACTCATAGCAATTTCAAAAATACATTTTTTTTGTGTTACCCATCCGAATACCTTCTTTTTAAATGTTTTGACGCTCCATGTTTGGGCGTTACAGCCCTCGTTGACACGAAAAAAGGAGAAATAATCGATTTTATAAGTTCCATTAAGTACAGTTTTTATGCCAAACTCGAGCCGTAAAATCGGTTTATGATATTTATGAAAAACACCCCCTCTTCAATCCGGGACAAGGTTGACTGAAGGTTTGTTGATTTAATTGGGAATTATGGCTATTTATACTTGCTTTTATTTAATTTTGCACCTTTACAAACAATTGTCATCAAATGAGTAAGAAATTTCCTGAATATAAAGGACTTGATTTAGCGCAAATCGCTGATGAGATTTTGCATTTTTGGAAGCAGGAAAATGTATTTGAAAAAAGTATTTCCTCTAAAAGTGAAGACCGCCCGTTTATCTTTTTTGAGGGCCCTCCTTCGGCCAATGGATTACCCGGCATTCACCACGTGATGGCACGTGCCATAAAAGATATTTTCTGTCGATACAAAACCCAAAAAGGATTTCGCGTGGAGCGCAAAGCGGGTTGGGACACCCATGGACTTCCCATCGAATTAGGGGTAGAAAAAGAATTGGGAATAACCAAAGAGGACATTGGTAAAAAAATATCGGTAGAAGCTTACAACGCGGCTTGTAAAGAAGCGGTGATGCGCTACACAGATGTATGGAATGATCTGACCGAAAAAATGGGTTATTGGGTAGATATGGATCAACCCTATGTTACCTACGAACCCAAATATATGGAAACCGTTTGGTGGTTGTTGCAACAAATTTATAACCAAGGATGGCTGTACAAGGGGTATACCATTCAACCCTATTCGCCCAAAGCGGGTACCGGATTGAGCTCGCACGAACTTAACCAACCCGGCACGTACAAAGAGGTGACGGATACCACGGTGGTAGCCCAATTTAAAGTACTTACCGAAACCCTTCCAACAAAATGGCCGGCCTTGGACAACCTCTACATCCTGGCATGGACCACCACCCCTTGGACCTTACCCTCCAACACAGCTCTTACTGTGGGTCCTGCCATTGAGTATGTGGTCGTAAAAACTTTTAATCAATACACCTTAGAACCTATCCAGGTACTGTTAGCTAAAAATTTAGTCTCCAAGCATTTTGATAAAAAATTTAAAGAAGTAACCGACGAGGTAGCTTTTGAGGAGCTCGCCCAACAGCGACATGAAGCTAAGAGTGTTCTACCCTATCAAATAATAATAAACTGCACCGGCAAGGAACTTGAAGGAATTCGATATGAGCAATTACTGCCCTATGCCTTACCGTATCAAAATCCTGAAAATGCATTTCGGGTAATTTTAGGCGACTTCGTGACCACGGAAGACGGGACAGGGGTGGTTCATACAGCACCTACTTTTGGTGCAGACGACGCCTATGTAGCTAAAAATGCCGTACCGGAAGTTCCGCCTATGTTGGTCTTAGACGAGCACGGACAACCGGTTCCGTTGGTAGATTTACAAGGCAAATTTCGTCCAGAAATGGGTGATTTAGCTGGGAAATATGTAAAAAATGAATACTACGACGCCGGCCAAGCACCAGAACGATCTGTGGATGTAGAAATTGCCATACGTCTTAAAGAAGAAAATAAAGCCTTTAAGGTAGAAAAGTATGTTCATAGCTATCCACACTGTTGGCGAACCGACAAGCCGGTTTTGTATTATCCGTTGGACTCTTGGTTTATTAAAGTTACAGCTTTTAAAGACCAAATGTACCAGCTCAACCAAACCATCAATTGGAAACCTAAAGCGACCGGCGAAGGGCGTTTTGGTCATTGGTTAGAAAATGCTAACGACTGGAACTTGTCTCGCTCTCGTTTTTGGGGAATACCTCTGCCTATATGGCGTACGGAAGACGGCCGCGAAGAAAAAGTAATTGGTTCCGTAGTTGAATTAAAAGCAGAGATGCAAAAAGCCGTGGAAGCCGGATTTATGGAAGCCGCTTTGTTTGCTGATTTTATAGAAGGGGATATGAGTGATGCCAATTACTCACAAATAGATTTACACAAAAATGTAGTCGATCAGATCATCTTAGTATCCGATAGTGGGCAACCCATGCGTCGAGAAAGTGATTTAATTGACGTTTGGTTTGATAGCGGTAGTATGCCCTATGCACAATGGCATTATCCTTTTGAAAATCAAGAAAAGGTAGAAAACATCTGGCGCAAAGCCGATTTTATTGCCGAAGGGGTAGATCAAACCCGAGGTTGGTTTTATACCCTACACGCTATAGCTACTATGATTTTCAAGGATGTAGCTTATAAAAATGTGGTTTCTAACGGTCTGGTTTTAGATAAAAACGGCCAAAAAATGTCGAAACGATTAGGCAATGCTGTTGATCCGTTTGAAACCTTACAAAAATACGGCCCGGATGCTACCCGTTGGTATATGATAAGCAATGCCAATCCGTGGGATAATTTAAAATTTGACGAAGAAGGTATCGTTGAGGTTTCCCGAAAGTTTTTTGGAACCTTGTACAACACCTATAGCTTTTTTAGCTTGTATGCCAATCTGGATGGTTTTAATCCAAAGGAACCTCAAATACCGGTTACTCAGCGACCCGAAATTGACCAGTGGATACTTTCAGAACTCCATACTCTAATCCAAAAAGTCGATGGTTTTTATGCCGATTATGAGCCTACTCGAGCCACTCGAGCCATTTCTGATTTCGTACAAGATTACCTCAGCAATTGGTATGTGCGGCTCAACCGAAGAAGATATTGGAAACAAAGCGACACCACCGATAAATTGGCGGCCTATCAAACGCTCTATGTTTGTTTAAAAACCATGGCTCAATTGATGGCTCCGGTTGCACCTTTTTATGCCGAACGACTTTATAAAGATTTAACCGGTGAGGAATCGGTACACTTATCCAATTTCCCCACTGTAGATCAATCTTTAATCAACCCCGAATTAGAACAAAAAATGCAGCTAGCACAAACCATTTCGTCATTGGTATTGTCGTTGCGACAAAAAGAAAAAATTAAAGTTCGGCAACCACTTCAAAAAGTGATGATTCCGGTATTAAATTCCAGTCAACGGGAAACTATACAGGCCATTTCAGGGCTCATCAAACAAGAGGTAAATGTGAAAGAAGTAGAGCTCATCGATGAGGACTCGGGTATACTTGTCAAAAAAATCAAACCGCATTTTAAAACTTTGGGTCCCCGCTTTGGTTCCGATCTAAAAGAAGTAACTGCAGTCATTAATGGCTTAAGCCAAAAAGAAATAAAAGAATTTGAGCGAGAAGGGAAAATTTCTGTAGAAATTAACGGAAAAAGTATTATTTTGCACATCGATGAGGTAGAAATTACCTCACAAGATATCGAAGGCTGGCTGGTTTCAAGTGACCAAGGAGTTACCGTCGCTTTAGATATCACCATTACAGACTCGCTACGTGAGGAAGGAATTGCGCGGGAGTTAGTTAACCGTATTCAAAACTTAAGGAAAGACTCCGGGTTTGAGGTGACCGATCGTATCGAAGCTATTTTCAAACCCCACCCACTTATTGAAGCCGCAGTTACTAAACACATGGAATACATCAAACAAGAGACCTTGTGTAACGAGATTCGATTTCAAGACCTTATCGAAGGTGTGGAAATAAGTTTTGACGACATAACAACAACTATTTGTATAAAAAAAATTTGATACTATTATGAGTGAAGAAAGATTGAGATACAGCGACGCCGAATTGGAAGAATTTCGGCAGATTATTTTAGAGAAAATAGAAAAAGCACAAGAACAATTGGAGCTGATTAGAAGCGCGTATATGAACGATGTGGATAATGGAACTGACGACACTTCGCCGACCTTTAAAGCCTTTGAAGAAGGCAGCTTGGTGATGTCTAAAGAGTCTAACTCCCAGTTAGCTATTCGTCAGGAAAAATTTATCCGGGATTTAAAAAATGCGTTGATTCGTATTGAAAACAAAACCTATGGGATTTGTCGGGTAACTCAGAAATTAATCGACAAAGAAAGGTTAAAATTGGTTCCTCATGCGACCTTGAGTATTGAGGCAAAAAACATGCAGTTATAAACAAAATAAACGCTCTGAAATAGAGCGTTTATTCTGAAAATATAAACGAATGTCATTACGAAAATCAGTCCTCATCATCGTGGTCATTTTACTGCTTGATCAGGCTACCAAAATATATATTAAGACCAACTTTATGCTTCAGGAAGAAGCATTTCGAGTATTTGACTGGTTTCGAATTTATTTTATAGAAAACGAGGGCATGGCTTGGGGAGCTAAGATTCCCGGGAAGTATGGGAAGTTACTACTCACCCTACTTCGATTGGTCGCAGTAACCGGTATCGGTTATTGGCTATGGAAGAGCATTAAACACCACCGCCCAAAGATATTAATCATATCTATATCACTCATTTTTGCCGGAGCGGTAGGAAACATCATAGACTCTGTTTTTTACGGACTTATATTTGACGATAGCTACCGACAAGTGGCTACTCTTTTCCCGGAAGGGGGAGGTTATGGCACCTTGTTTCACGGAAAAGTGGTTGATATGCTCTACTTCCCGATATACAACGACTTTTTACCGGAGTGGATTCCCATTTGGGGAGGCAAGCATTTTACTTTTTTTGACCCGGTTTTTAATATTGCCGACACAGCTATTAGTACCGGAGTAGCCTTGTTGCTGTTGTTCAACAAAAAAGCTTTCCCCAAAGAAGAAAACCAACCCGCGGTATAAGCAGGCAACTTTTTGTACTCTATTAAATCAGCTTGTTATTTACAAGATACTCTGCGATTTGAACTGTATTGGTGGCGGCTCCTTTTCGTAAATTGTCACTAACGATCCACATATTTAAACTTTTGGGTTGGGATAAATCCCGTCGTATTCTTCCGACAAACACCTCGTCTTTTCCTTGAGCATATAAGGGCATCGGATAGGTTTGGGTATCGGGATTGTCTTGTAGAGTAACTCCAGGCGTTTGATGAAGTAACAAGCGTAGCTCGTCGATATTAAAATCTTGTTCAAACTCCACATTTACAGACTCACTATGCCCGCCAACTACCGGAACTCGCACGGCAGTTGCTGACACAGCGATGGTAGGATCAGCTAAAATTTTTTGAGTCTCTCTAACCATTTTCATCTCTTCTTTGGTATAGCCATTCTCTTCAAAAACATCACAATGGGGTATGGCATTTCGATGAATAGGATAGGGATAGGCCATATCACCGCCTTTTCCATGAGTCTCATTATTAAGTTGCTGCATGGCTTTAACACCTGTCCCGGTTACTGATTGGTAGGTGGAGATAACTACGCGCTTGATTCGGTATTTTTGGTGTAGAGGATAAAGCACCATTACCAATTGGATGGTTGAACAATTTGGATTGGCGATAATGGCATCCTCCCGGGTTAGTAAAGAAGCATTGATTTCAGGAACAATAAGTTTTTTATGGTGATCCATCCGCCAGGCCGACGAGTTATCAATGACCTTGGTACCCACAGCTGCAAAACGTGGTGCCCACTCTAAAGAGGTTGTGCCTCCGGCAGAAAAAATAGCCAAATCAGGAGCAGCTTCAACGGCTTGTTCAAGGCCCATTACAGTATATTCTTTATTTTTAAAAACCATTTTCTTACCTACCGATTTCTCAGAAGCCACTAATAAAAGTTCATTGATAGGAAATTGTCGTTCTTCCAATACTTGAAGCACTACTCCACCGACCATTCCAGTGGCGCCAACAACTGCTATTTTCATAGATATAGATTTCAGGTTTTTAAAAATTTGCTGTAAAAATACGTATAGTGTTGATAACTGAAGCAGTTTGTTTCCATAAAAAAATCCCACTGAAAGTAGCGGGATTTTTTAAATGTAAGCTTTTGGGTACTTATTTTTTTAGTAAATCTCGTATTTCTGCCAGAAGTTCTTCTTGGGTAGGACCTGCCGGAGCTGGAGCTTCTTCTACTTCTTTTTTCTTGAGTTTATTGAGGCCTTTGATAATCATAAACATCACAAAAGCCACGATGATAAAATCAATAACACTGGTAATAAAGGTACCATATAAAACGGCTATTTCACTCACCGCTTCACCAGCTGCATTCGTCCCTTCAGGCTGAATAATCCATTTTAAATCGTTAAAATCCGATTGGAACAACAATCCTACTAAGGGAGAGACCACTCCGTCAGTAAAGCTGCTAACCACTTTACCGAATGCAGCACCCATAACAAAAGCGACTGCAATATCGACCAAGTTGCCTTTAAGGGCAAATTCTTTAAATTCTTTAAGCATACATTTAGGTTTTTAGGTTTGTTCAGCTAAAATAGTAAAAAAAGAATTAGGATTTAACAATCCTTTTTATCCGAGCCGAAATCGATGTTATAATTTCATACGAAATACTTCCGATGCCTTGTGCAAAACTTTCGGCAGAGGCGCCTTGTCCAAAAACAATTACGGGGTCTCCTTCTTGGCAGTCGATATCGGTTACATCTACCATCAACATATCCATACAAATATTACCAACAGTAGGTGCCTTTTGGCCATGTATATACACCACTCCCTTTCCTTTTCCATACGCCCTACTGATCCCATCGGCATGGCCTAAAGGCAAGGTAGCAATCACTTTGTTACCCGGACTGCTATATCCAAAATTATACCCCACATAGTCACCTTCTTTAATAGAATGTATTTGTGAAATCAGTGTTTTAAGCGTAGCAACGGGACGTAGATTTTGATCTTCAATTGGGTCATTGGAATAACCATACAGTCCTATTCCCGACCGAACCATATCTAAGTGTGCTTCCGGAAAATGGAGTATTCCAGAGGTGTTTAAAGTATGTTTGATAAAGGATTTTCCGAGTTTGTTTTCCAAATAAGAAGCCGTCGTTAAATAAGTTTTTATTTGCCGTAAGGCAAATTCTCTATGACTCACATCTTCACTGGCGGCCAAATGTGAAAACACGGATACCACCTCAATACACGAATTAGTAGTCAGCAAATCGGCCAAAGTACTTTGATCTTGAGGATGTATACCAATTCGATTCATACCCGAATTAATCTTGATATGCACAGGATAATTTCGGCATTGTTTTTCTTGGGCGAGAGCTATAAATTTTTGTAATAAACCCAAGGAATACAAATTGGGCTCTAAGTGGTATTCTATCAAAGTTTGCAGACTGCACTCCAATGGGTGCAGCACTAAAATAGGCTTTTGAATCCCTTGCTGGCGTAAAAGGACCCCTTCATGGGTATATGCTACAGCAAAATAATCCGCTCCCAGTTGCTCTAATTTTTGAGCTATAGCCACACTGTCACTCCCGTAAGAATTGGCCTTTACCACGGCCATTAAACGCGTGTTGGGCGATATTTTAGACCGAAGATAGCTATAATTGTTCGCTAAGGCATTCAGGTCAATTTCAAGGGTTGTTTCACAAATTTTCAAAATAGGTATGGGTATTAGTAAGCAATTCGATGGGAGTTGTTCAATGGGTAGTAAATTTTTTTCCCTGACGGGAAAAGTAACATTCTATAAAAATTAAAAAAACAGCTTCTGTTTTCAGTAGCTCTTTCTACCCACCTCGCTTTTTGTAATGTAATATCAGGAAACATTTTGTATTTTTAGCTGCTAAATGACTTTAGCAGCGTTTAAGTTTTAAGAGTGTAAAATTAAAAAACATAAGCCGCTTAAAATAAAATAAATCATAAAAATTATGGACCAAAAACTTCTGGGTGAAATTCGTGCCTTAGCCGAAAGTTTAACTCAAGAAAATAAGCTTGGAGATCTTAATTTCTACAAAAATAAAGTAGGAGCGCTATACGAAAGACTAGTGGTTGCATCGTATTTACAAGAAAATCCGCTACCCTCAGAATCTTCGGATCAGTCAGTGCAAGTGCCCACTCATGATCCGCTCACCGAACCGGCTACTGAAAAAATTAAAGATATTGTAGCTCAAATGCCGGAAGAAACCGTATTAGTAGACGACTTAATAGATGAAATCATCACACCCAAGCACGATCTAAACGAAATTGAAGTGTTTGCGGCAGAATACCAACAAATTCCAGAATTTGAACCCAAAGAAATCGTTCCCCAGCCAGAATTAAATTTTTCAGAAAATACTACGGATATCGTTCCCGAAAACAAACCAACGCCACCACAACAAGATTTATCAGAGAAACAAAAATCACTCAACGAGAAAATTCATAAGAATGCGCCGATTGGTCTCAACGACCGCCTGGCTTTTACCAAGCATTTGTTTAATGGCAATGCCGAGGATTATCATCGAGTGATGTCACAAATCAGTACCATGACGACCCTGTCAGAAGTTCAATATTTTATCGACCACATTGTTCGCCCCGATTACAACTGGGAGGGTAAGGAATATTATGTGGACAAGTTCACTTCTTTTTTTGCTAAAAAATTTGAGTAACCTCTAGCTGTTATACCTCTGAAAACAACCCTTTTCATAGTCCCCACTCCCATAGGCCATCTGGAAGACATGAGTTTTCGGGCCCTTCGCATATTGAAAGAAGTCGATTTAATTTTAGCGGAAGACACCCGCACCAGCGGCAAGTTACTCAAGCATTTTGAGATTTCTACCCCGATGGTTTCCCACCATATGCACAACGAACACCGTACCGTTCAAAAAATAATTCAACAACTGCTTACGGGCAAAACCATGGCTTTGATTTCAGATGCCGGTACACCGGCTATTAGTGACCCGGGTTTTTTGCTAGTTCGCGCTTGTATTGAAGCGGGTATAGCTGTGGAATGTTTGCCCGGAGCTACCGCCTTCGTCCCAGCCTTAGTGCTTAGCGGATTGCCTTCAGAACGATTTGTCTTTGAAGGATTTTTACCCGTTAAAAAAGGCCGTCAAACCCGCTTAGAGGCACTTGCCCAAGAGCGTCGAACAATTATTTTGTATGAATCTCCTCATAAACTTTTAAAAACCTTAACCCAATTGGCCGAGGTACTCGGAGAAGAACGCAAAGCGTCGATTTCCCGAGAAATCTCAAAACTTCACGAGGAAACGGTACGTGGAAATCTTCTCAGCTTAATTAATTATTATACAGAAAAGGCCCCTAAGGGAGAATTGGTGATTGTCGTCTCTGGAAAGGACTCGTAAGGACTCACCAATAGTGTAGGTATTTCAAACTGCAATCAGAATATCTTCGTAAATAGACCGTATCTTTGCAGAAAATTTGGATTATGAATCATGTTGTCACTACGTACTGGAAAAAGGATTTGCTGTTTGAATCAGACAATCCCTCGGGGCACCGAGTCTTAATGGACACTGCTGTTGAAAATGGAGGAACTAACCAAGGGCTTTCTCCCAAGGCGATGATGCTTTCGTCGTTGGCGGGATGCTCGGGCTTGGATGTTATTTCTATTCTCCATAAAATGAAAGTTGTCCCCACCGATTTTAAAATCGAAGTCACCGGCGAATTGACCGAAGTACACCCCAAATACTATCATTCGATCCATGTAATTTATCATTTTTATGGAGAAAATTTGGATTCCAGTAAAATTGAAAAAGCCGTGAATTTATCGATTGAGAAATACTGTGGTGTGATGGAAATGTTTCGTCGATTTGCTCAAGTAACCACCGAAATAGTCTATCACTAATAATTTCATAAAATAAATAAACTCATAAGGACGGTCTCTGTATTTTTCCCGTAAGGGAATACCCCAGAAACCGCCCGATGGGGTATATTTGTGGTTTTTTATGTAGCTTTACACTACTTTTTAGGATAGATTGAGATATGCGCTGGACACTTAAACCGACACCCACTTCCCATCAAATGGCTGTGCTGGCCAACGGGCACCACATCAATAAAAACTTACTGACCTTATTGATTCAACGAGGGATTACCTCCTTTGAAGAAGCCGAAAAATTTTTTAATCCCTCTTTAAGTCAGTTGCATGATCCCTTTTTGATGAAAGATATGGACCGGGCGGTAGATCGAATCAACAAGGCTCTGAATCAACAAGAAAACATCCTGGTTTATGGCGACTACGATGTGGACGGAACTACAGCTGTAGCGTTGGTTGCCTCTTATTTACGCACCCTTCATCCCCATGTAGTTACTTATATTCCCGATCGCTATGAGGAGGGTTATGGAGTTTCTTTTGCTGGAATTGATTGGGCTCACCAACAACAAATCACTTTAATTATTGCTCTGGATTGTGGTATAAAAGCAATCGATAAAATCGCTTACGCGAAAAGTTTAGGGATAGATTTTATAATCTGTGACCACCATTTACCGGGCGAGCAATTACCAGAAGCCGTAGCGGTTTTAGATCCTAAAAGAGGGGATTGTTCTTATCCGTATAAAGAATTGTGCGGTTGTGGAGTAGGTTTTAAATTAATCCAGGCAGTAGGAATCCAGAGGGGTCAACCTATTACCGAGTTAGAACCCTACCTCGACCTGGTCGCCACAGCCATTGCTGCAGATATAGTTCCCATTACCGGAGAAAACCGAGTGTTCGTTTATGGGGGATTACAAGTTCTTAACAGCTCGCCACGACCGGGTTTGCAAGCGTTAAAAGAGGTTGTTCAAAAAACAACTTGGGAGGTCAGTGATGTGGTTTTTGGAATTGCACCCCGTATCAATGCAGCCGGTAGAATGAAACACGGCCATCATGCGGTAGAATTATTAGTAGAGCCCGATTATGAAAAAGCCAACGGGTTTGCTCTAGAAATCGAACAGTACAACCAATCCCGCCGCGAAACCGATGAAGAGATAACACGTCAGGCTTTGGAACTGATTGAAAAAAACAACGAACAACACCGGTATTCGACCGTAGTATATCAACAAGATTGGCACAAGGGAGTGATTGGTATTGTAGCTTCTCGACTGATGGAAACTTATTATCGTCCCACTGTGGTTTTTACACAGAGTGGCGATAAATTAGCTGCCTCGGCGCGATCTGTAAGACATTTTGATATTTATGAAGCTTTAGAATCCTGTTCAGAATACATTCTACAGTTTGGGGGTCACAAATACGCGGCAGGATTAACTTTGCTTCCGGAGAATTGGGAAGCCTTTAAACAAAAATTTGAAGAAGTGGTGGCTACTACCATCCATAAAGATTGGTTAATACGTGAAATCACAGCCGATTTAGAACTGGAATTACACGAAATTACCCCTCTTTTTTACCGACAACTCAAACGGATGGCTCCATTTGGTCCCGGAAATATGAGTCCCATATTTTTGACGAGAAACCTGAGAGATAGTGGGCTGAGTAGTCGGGTAGGCAAAGAGAAAAACCACTTGCGATTGGTGCTTCAAGCCTCTGAAACTACCACCTTAACAGGAATTGGTTTTAATTTGGGTGAAAAATTTGAATTAATCCAAGACAATAAACCATTTGATATAGTATATTCGTTAGATGAAAATACCTGGAACAATACAACCTCTATACAACTAAAAATAAGAGATATAAGGCCTGCAGAAAACAACTAAATAAAACATTTAAATACCTATGCAAACCATACATTTAAAAAACATCCGAGTGTACAGCTTTCATGGCTGTCTAGGCGAAGAAGGTCAAATCGGCTCCGATTATTTAGTCAATCTTAAAGTACAAGGAGATCTTTCCAAACCGGCCGACACCGATCAATTATCTGATACCATTAATTATGTTCATCTCAATCGGATAGTTCGGGAAGAAATGGCTATTCGTTCTAAGCTTCTAGAAGCGGTTGCTAAGCGTATTGTTACTCGAATTTTTAATGAAATAGCCTTGGTAAGTAAAATTAAAATCAGTGTCTCTAAGTGCCATCCACCAATCGGGGGGAATGTACAAGAAGTAGCTGTGATTTTAAAAGAAAAAAGGTAAAGAGATATTTATTAGGAAATTTCCAACCAAATTAGCTATTTTTGCAAACCTGTTTTACAAATGTTTTTTCAGATACATTTAAAACAGGAACTCTGATTTAGCAAATTTATTAGGCATCATGGCCGAGTGGCTAGGCAGAGGTCTGCAAAACCTTGTACAGCGGTTCGAATCCGCTTGATGCCTCTAAAAATCCCTGTTCTTGATTACAAAAGGACAGGGATTTTACTTTCCAACTTAGGAATATCAAAATTATGATTAAAAAAGGTTTGTGTTCATCAAAATTATTTTCTGTAATAGAAAAGTATTTTATATAAAATATTCCTATATATTGTCCTGTAAAAAAGTAATAGCATAAATAGGACTGTCACTATTTTTTCCATTTTTATTTAAGAACAACGATATTATATAAAACAAAAAGTAGTATGGATTCATCATTTATTCTTTTGAAGTTTAAAATAGAAAAATAGATTTTTTACCATCCCCCACCGAGCTTGGATTATTATGTTCATTTTCGGCATTATCCAAATATTTATACAACCATTCAAAACCACCTCCCATATCTATCAGCCCTATACCAATCCCCACAAGGGCTGAATGGGTTTCATTGCAACGGTCTTCTTTAACTTTACACCGTTGGCATCATAAAAATACGCAATTGTCCTATCTCCTCGGTCCTGTTTGCAAAAACTTTGTCCAAAGTATTTTTTCAGGCAGGTTCAGGTGGTTGTAAACTATCTCGGTAATGCCCTTGTTGCGGTCTTTAATCAGGTTGCCGTAAAGGTCGTATTCAAAATCATCCAGCGAGTTTTATTTGGTAATATCATAGTAATCTTTGAAACATTACCCTGCAACATTACCTATCATCAATAACAACAACTTTATGAATTGCCCGAGTTTGATGAGTAATTACTCTAACTTTTTCTGTATTTTCATCAGGAGTCATATAGACTTCATCTTCAATAAGACCATCTATATAGTAAATCCCTAATTTCTCAAATTTTATATCATAAAAAGGAATTGTATTGTTGTTTGTAGCTCCTACCGTATCTAATACAATTTCATTAGATGAAATATTGTCAGTAATGTCGTTTGTCAGCCTATAATAATACAATAGATATCTTGTATCTTTACCAATTGCCAATTGGGTATTAATTGTGTCAAGTATTCCTTTATATAATATTTGTCCATTATATATTTTATTACGATATACTGTATCGGGAAAAACAAAAGCAAACTCTATTGTATTGTTTTCGTTTACATAGTAATGGAGTTTATCAGGTATTTTATCTTTTACTTCTAATTTTGAATTATTCTGACAAGAAATAAAAAAAGGAATTAAAATATTAATAACGATTGTAATATGCTTTGTTAAGGCTATCTGATTTTTCATTTGCTTTTTGAATTAATTTTGCTTTTTCTTTTTCAACATTTACAGCATCATTTGGAAAAACAAGAGTATCTTTCTCTGAGGTATGTACAACAGATCTTTTATTTCCCTGAGGATCAGTTACTCGAGTTACGTTTTTAACCTTTACTTTTATCTTATCATCGGGTTGCTCCACCGGCTCTTCATTGGCCTTCTCCATCGTACTTTCGTTGGGTTCGAGTATCTTTTGAACTTTATTGGCTCTTGATTGGGTGCCAAGTAGTTTTTGAAATAACCTTGCTAACCAATTTGAAGAGGTTTTTGTTTTTTTATTGTGATAGTAGAGTAACACTACCAATTACAATTTTCTGATGTGTTTATTAAATTGGAAAGTTCATCATATCTCTCAAAAGAATTTTCTCTAATTAAAATCCATTTTTCGCCTCTGTTCTCTACATAATCCAATTTCAATGTTTCGTGTTCCACAAGATAAAATAATTCAGGGGGATATTCACTTGAAAATACTTCTATCGGCTTAGCATTTAATGAACTTCCTTTGTATAGTATTGTTATGCCAGTTGTAACAGCATTAAAAATATTACTTTCATTAGGTGGTTGAACTTTAAAATAAAATTCTCCATCGTTTTTACAAACAGAAACGTTGTCATCTCTAATAATACTACCATCAGCTTTATAAAAAAGCAATGATATAGTTTCCTTATTTTCTGACTTACATGAAAACAAAATATTAATTATTAGGAGTATAAGTATGAAATCTAACCGGTTTGCTGCCATCTTTGTTGTATATATTATTAATTTTATTTAATGTAGATACCTCTGGTTTAACAATATTACCATTCTTACTGTAAACGTATATGGTTCCATCATTGCTCGTGCCATAATATACAGCGGAATGTTCATTTGATATTGTTATAATAGTTTTTCCAAACGTGGCGTTTTCTGCACTTACTTCAGTAAAAGAGTTTTTAAATTCTCGCATTGCACTATTTTCCCCTGGGCTAACTCCAACTATTGAAGATGGAGCTCCTGCGGTTTCTTTGGTTATTTCATTTCCTTGAACTGCTGCCATACTTGCTCCGTGACAATTATAGGAATCTCTACCATCAACAGGAGTTCTTACTCCTGATAGTTGTTAATCAGTAGTACGACCATTAGAATTTTGAATAGAACGGGTCATATTGTTATCAACTTTTAATGTCTGTCCTTCTGTTACTGCGGCATCCGTTTGTACGTAATTTTCTCTTGTCAACCCCTGGCTATTTATCATTTGAGTGGCATCTCCTTCAGAAATATTCAAATGAATTGCCAATGATGCAGCATTATCTTCTTTTTCTGCTATTAAATTACCATTAGCATCCGGTTTCCAATCAGAGCCCATACTGCCAACAGCCATCATCCCATCCGGGTCTATATAGTAAACCGGGTTATTATACGCATAGGTATAAGGTGACCAACGGCGGGATACTTCGGCTAAGGGGATACAAGCCCCCTCCGGCTCCCCCGAAGGGGGAGAGCAATAAAAACCGGTATGTATTGAGGAGTTCATTTGATTTTTTATTCTAAGTGCCAAAGTGGCTTGAGGGCTTAAATAATTCGTCCGAAAAATAGGGGTAAGTCCAATAGTAGATGAGGTCATATTAGTGGATGACAATAGTTCGGATGAAACCATTCAAGTGGCAAAAGAAATTGGAATTAAAAATATTGTAAAACACCCTAAAAACAGAGGGTATGGTGGCAATCAAAAAAGCTGTTATAATAAAGCATTAGAATTGGAGGCCGATATAGTGGTCATGTTACATCCCGATTACCAATATACCCCTAAACTCATCCATTCGATGTGTTATTTAATTGCCCATAATGTCTATCCCATGGTGATTGGATCCAGAATTTTAGGTAAAGGAGCTTTAAAAGGAGGAATGCCTTTATACAAATACATAGCAAACCGATTATTAACCTTCACACAGAATATTTTAATCGGTCAAAAATTATCTGAATACCATACTGGATATAGGGCTTTTTCTAAAGAAATTCTTGAAAATATAAATTATAATTCCAATTCCGACGATTTCATTTTTGATAATCAATTTATAGCCCAAGTATTTGCTAAAGGTTATCAAATAGCTGAAATTACTTGCCCAACTAAATATTTTGAAGAGGCCTCATCGATTAATCTCTCGAGAAGTATTGTTTATGGAATCGGTGTTTTAAAAACTTCGTTCAGTTATTTTTTTCATAAAAGAGGCATTTATTCAAATAAAATATTTAAATAATGTATAGAACAAAAGAAATTTTTGCTTATTCTATTTTTATATTTATTAATCTACTCTTTGCTATAAAATATATAGAAAGAATAACTGAATATTATATTCCTATCTCTTTGGCCATTGTACTTATATATGTTTTAATATGGAAAATTAAAATTGATATACAAAAAAGGGTTCCTTTTCTAAAAGTTGTTACATTATTAATCCTTGTGGGTTTTGTAGTAGGTAGTATTTTTGTTTTTAAAATGATACCGGTAGAATCTTTAAATGTGGATCGATGGAGTATAATTACCGGATTCTGGGATACAGCTCTTTCTGGAGAATATGCCTATTTTGGTAAAGGTTATTCAGGTAATCCGCCAGGACCCATGCCTTTTTATTTTATTTTGGCATTTCCTTTTTATTTGATGGGTGAATTGGGCTATTATTCCCTGTTAGGAATCTTTGTTTTTTATGGTTTACTTACTTATTCACAAGTTGCCGAATCACTTAAAACCAAAGGGATTATTCTAATTTTAATATCATTATTTTATTTGTGGGAGGTAAACAGTAGAAGTAACATCTTTACCAATTCGGTTTTGATTCTTTTTTCCATGGTTTATATACTAGAGCAACAAGAATTCAATACTAAAAATAGTGTAGTTTCTGGAATACTGGTAGGGCTTTTACTCTCTACTCGTAATGTTTTTATTATTCCCTATATAATTACTTTCTTATATCTATTACGAATAAATAAAATTAATATAAAACAGCTCACACTCATTGGAATAATCTCTATAACTGCTTATGTAGTAACCTTTTTACCATTTATAATTGGTCATTATAATGATTTTCTGGTTATGAATCCTTTTATAATTCAATCCTCATTTTTTATACCCCCAGCATATACCCTAGGATTTATCCTTATTGCTATTGTTGTATCTTTTTTTTGTAAGAGAAATGAGGATGTCTATTTCTTTAGTAGTTTAAGTCTATTTGTATCTATATTGATTTATTTCATGTACCATGTAATACATTCAGGGTTTTACTCTTCTTATTTTGAAAGTATAGTGGATATCTCCTACTTTATATTCTGCATTCCTTTTTTAATGTATTTTACAATTCTGAGAAAACAAACTCGAATTTAGTTATCAATAATTTATTCTTTTTTCAATAGTATTTTCAATTTTGTTGTTTATTTCGTCCGGAATCGTTCCTTTCAACAGCAATATAACACCAAACACGATTATTAGTACACTAATAGTGCGTTTAAATCTAAAAATTCGAAGTGGGGTGAGTTTGTTGTTAAGTTTTTTAGCTAAGAAAATTTTTCCTATATCAATAATAAAATAAGTGGCTAAAACAGCTGTAAAAAAACCGATAAAACGTTCGGTTTTCATTTCTAACTGAGGACCGAATACGAAAATAATTCCCAACCAAAAACCCAAAACGCCTATATTGATAAAATTTAATAAAAACCCTTTGATAAACAATCGTAAATAATGGGTCCGTTGAATGAGTTGGATGGTTGGATCAGACGCCGTGGTCATCACACTTTTAGACTTGATAAACGATACGATTCCATAGGTGATGAGAATAGCTCCACCAAAAATAAATAAACCGGGTTCGTCTTTTAATTTTTCTAATAACTGACTGGTACTGTAGTAGGCAATCAGTATAAAAACTATATCCGAAAAAATGACGCCTAAGTCTAACATAATAGCCGCTTTTACTCCTTTGATAACACTGGTTTCGAGTATTACAAAGAATACCGGACCTATCATAAAAGAAAGAAAAAATCCCAACGTGATTGCTGCTAGTAAATCATCGATCATTAGTGACACTTTTTAAACAAATGTAGCCAATAGCTTGCTAATAAAAAATCACGGATTTTACTTTAATTACTCTTCTTTTTTTCCAACTAAGGTAAAATCTAAGTGTTTTTTAATCAAATCTGCATTTTTTACCCGCACATAAACCTCATCACCCAATTGGTAGGTGTTGTGAGTACGGCTCCCTACCAAAGCGTATTCTTCTTTTTCAAATACATAATGATCATCTTTTAAATCACGCACCGAAACCATACCTTCACATTTGTTTTCAATGATTTCTACATAAATACCCCACTCGGTGACGCCGGAAATTACTCCCAAAAATTGTTCCTTCTGGTGATCAATCATAAACTTGATTTGCATGTATTTGATACTATCTCGCTCAGCATTGGCAGCTAAATTTTCCATATCACTGCAGTGGTGACACTTTTCTTGATATTCTTCTTCACCAACCGAGGATTTTCCGTCCAAATAATGCTGTAGCAAGCGGTGTACCAGGATATCCGGATAGCGTCTGATGGGAGAAGTAAAATGGGTGTAGTAATCAAAAGCCAATCCATAATGTCCAATATTTTGGGTGGCATATTCGGCTTTACTCATACTTCGAATGGCGAGAGTATCAATCAAATTTTGTTCTTTTTTACCCTTTACTTCTTGTAATAATCGATTCAGAGATTGGTTGGTACTTTTTCGACCTGTGCGACTCATGGAATATCCAAATCGTTTGATTATGGTTTGTAACGAAGCTAATTTTTCTTCATCAGGCTCGTCATGAACCCGATAAACAAAAGTCTTCTTGGGAGTTTGTTTGCCAATAAACTCAGCTACTTTTCGATTGGCTAAGAGCATAAACTCTTCTATCAAATGGTTGGAGTCTTTACTTTCTTTAAAATATACACCAATAGGATTGTTTTGTTCATCTAACTTAAACTTGACTTCAATTTTATCAAACGAAATAGCTCCATGGTGCATACGTTGACTTCGAAGTTTTTTAGCTAGTTTATCCATAGTCAAAACAGCTTCGGTAATCGAAGGGTCAACTGTATAAGTTTTTCCCGTAAGGGAAAGAGAAGCATCGATGGTGTTAGAGTCTGATTCTATCAGGTATTGTGCCTCTTCGTATGAAAATCGAGCATCACTATTGATAACGGTTCGACCAAACCATTGGTTTATAACCTGAGCTTGAGAGTTGATTTCAAAAACTGCAGAAAAAGTATATTTTTCTTCGTGGGGTCGTAACGAACAAGCTTCGTTAGAGAGAATTTCAGGAAGCATAGGTACCACCCGATCTACCAAATATACCGAAGTGGCTCGCTCATAAGCTTCCTCGTCTAATTGAGTACCCGGAACTACATAATGAGACACATCGGCGATATGAATACCGATTTCATAATTTCCGTTTTGAAGTTTTTGAAAACTTAAGGCATCGTCAAAATCTTTAGCATCTGCGGGATCAATAGTAAAAGTGAGAACATCTCTAAAATCGCGTCTTTTTTGAATTTCTGTTTCCTGTATTCGAGTGTCTAATTGCTGTGCCTCTGCAGCTACCTCGTCGGGAAATTGATAAGGTAAACCGTATTGAGCTAAAATAGCATGCATTTCGGTCTGGTGTTCGCCTTGTTTTCCAAATACCTGTACTACTTTACCAATAGGTGAATCTGTGTGTTCAGGCCATTCTACCAAGGACACTAATACTTTATCGTGGTTTTTAGCCGCGCCAATAAGGTCAATGGGAACGAAAAAGTCCGTGTACATTTTAGAATCCGCCACCGCTACAAAAGCAAAGTTTTTATGCAGCTCAATAACTCCGACAAACTCGGTGCGTTTCCGTTGGACTACCTGAGTAATTTCACCTTCCAATCGGCCTTGTTTTCTACGCTTAAAAACATACACTTCTACCTGATCGCCGTGAAAAGCCCGGTTTAAATTTTTACGGTTAATAAATATCTCTTCGTTTAATTCTTCTACCCAAACATAGCCCTGGGCGCGAGAAGAAATATCAATAACTCCCAGATGGTAATCCCTGCCTTTTTTTATTCGGAATTTTCCGCGCTCCACCTCTTCGATTTTGTCTTTGGCGTGTAAGTCATTTAATTTTTTGATGATTTGATTTCTACTATTGGCATCGTTAACCCCTAATTGAGCCGCAATTTGTTTGTAATTAAATAACTGAGTGGGGTTAAGTAATAGAATCTTTAGAATAGATTCTGTAAGTTGAGAGAGGTTCTTTCTATTTTTTTTATCTTTTTTCTTCTTGGGCATACGACATGGAATTGTAGCAAATGTAAGCTATTAAATATAATATTTTTTCAGAATACTCTTTTTTATGAAAGAAATTAAATGTAGAAATAACTAATTTAGTGAAGGATACAACCTTTTATGTGATTATTTTTGCTTATGAAAGATTTTGAAGTAGTTGCCATTTTTATGTATGCGCACGAATATACCGTTTTACGGCATTTGTTAGAACAAGAAAATATACGCTATTTTTTTGAAAACGAAAACACCGCCTCCATCTTACCTTTAGACTCCATTGCTTTAGGAGGTATCCGTTTGAAAGTCCATAAACACGATGTAGAAAAAACCCGAAAGCTAATTGATCAACTCAATTCAAACAATACAGATTTGAGAATAGTGTAGTTTATAAACAAGTCAATTAATAATACTATTTAATTTAAAATTTAATTTAAAATTTAATTTAAAAATATTGGATGATTATTAATGGGTGTTAATTATGCGTATATCTTTTGTCTTTTAAATTTGGAAATTAAATTATACTTAGTTGTGGATAGGTTATTAACACAATTTTAAGAGTTAAATCAATTGGAAAATAACTAGATACCAACAGTCATTAACAATGGTGAATAGCTATTAACAACAACTTATTTTTGGTAATATTAATTTAAAATTTAGTTAACAACTGGGAATTTATTCTTCATAAAATTCCAACATCTTCTTACAAATTAGAGTTGTTTTATTCGATTCAATTTTTCTATGTAATTTTTACTCATATATGCAAGGAATACTTATACATTTCGATAAAAACATATTAACAAAACAGGGTGTATACTAGTCGTTTTATTTTCAATGAATTAAATAAAACAATTAACAAGGGCGTTTAAAGGCGTTTAAAATCGAGATTGATTTCTAATTTTATTACTTTTACCCTATTATTAAAAAATCAACCCTATGAAAATAGCTATAGGAAACGATCACGCTGGTACCGATTATAAATTTGCTATCATCGATTATTTACAATCTTGCAATATTGAAGTTATTAATCACGGCACAGATTCAGAAAGTAGTGTGGATTACCCCGATTTTATCCATCCGGTGGCAAGAGATGTAGCTGCCGGTCGCGCAGATTTAGGAATTATACTTTGTGGTAGTGGAAATGGAGCCAATATGACTGCCAATAAACATGCAAAAATTCGTTCTGCTTTGTGTTGGAATAAAGAAATTACCGCTTTGGCAAAACAGCACAACAATGCAAATATATTGAGTATACCCGCACGTTTTGTTTCGCAACCTCAGGCTATTGACATGGTTAAGACTTTTTTAGAAACCCCCTTTGAAGGAGGGAGACACCAAACCCGAATCGACAAAATACCCGGCAATTAATCCAATAAAATCCTTTGTTGTAGCAATCCATGGCAAAAAAAACCAAAAAGTACTACGTTGTTTGGTTTGGAAATCCTACCGGTATATTTGATACTTGGGAAGCTTGTAAAAAAGCCATTCAAGGTATACCCGGCGCGCAATACAAATCGTTTGCTACCTTAGAGGAAGCTAAAATGGCCTACCAACGAGAATACGCCGATTATCGAGGGATATCCACAAAAAAAAAATTACTCTCTCCGGAAGAACTAAAAAAAATAGGCGAACCCGATTTGTATTCGATTGCTGTGGATGCAGCATCTAGTGGTAATCCGGGAAAAATGGAATACCGAGGGGTAGACACTCAAACTGGGCAATTGCTCTTTCATCAAGGACCCTTTGCCGAAGGCACCAACAATATTGGTGAATTTTTGGCAATTGTACATGGCTTGGCGTACTTAAAGAAAAAAAACAGTACCCGAGCTCTCTATACGGATTCCAAAATTGCTATGGGTTGGGTGAAAGCCAAACAGTGCAAAACTAAATTGGTTAAAAATGTCAAAAACAAACCCTTGTTCGATTTGGTTACTAGAGCTGAAAACTGGTTAAAAACAAATACCTATACCAACAAAATTTTAAAATGGGAAACCCAGGCGTGGGGAGAAATTCCTGCAGATTTTGGGCGAAAATAAGTTTTATTAACAAGGCTTAAGACTGGGCTGGTCTCACCTTTTTCCTACTTGAACATGATCCATATCGCATATATATATCCAGCTATTTCCTATTAAAAATTTTACCCGTATATTTGCCTCCTACTTTAAACGTATGTCATGAGCAGGTTGGTAATAGTCGGAACAGTAGCTTTTGACGCTATAGAAACCCCTTTCGGGAAAACCGATAAAATCCTCGGCGGAGCTGCCACGTACATAGGTTTAGCAACTTCCTATTTTCATGTTGATGCAGCCCTTGTTTCGGTAGTTGGAAGCGATTTTCCACAAGAATATTTAGACTTACTTAAAAGTAGAAATCTTGATATTTCAGCCTTGGAAGTGATCGAAAATGGTAAAACATTTTTCTGGAGTGGTCTCTACCAAAACGATTTAAACAGTCGGATTACGCGAGAAACTCAGCTCAATGTATTAGCTGATTTTAAACCTCAAGTTCCTTCAGAGTATCGAGATGCTGAAATTCTCGTTTTGGGCAATCTTCACCCGGGTATCCAATTAGAAGTTATTCAGCAGATGTCGGTCAAGCCCGAATTGATTATACTGGATACTATGAATTTTTGGATGGAACACACCTGGGATCAACTAATAGAGGTTATAGCCCAAGTGGATGTAATCACTATCAATGACGAAGAAGCCCGACAGTTGACCAAAGAGTATTCCTTGGTAGAAGCCGCTCGTAAAATTCAGGAGATGGGACCCCGTTTTGTGGTTATTAAAAAGGGAGAACACGGTGCTCTTTTATTTCATAAAGAACAAATATTCTTTGCTCCGGCGCTGCCTCTCAAAGAAGTTTTTGATCCCACCGGTGCCGGTGATACCTTTGCCGGAGGCTTTGCCGGATACTTAGCCAAATCAGAAAAATATACTTTTGAAAATATGAAGAATGCCGTAATTTATGGCTCCAATCTAGCTTCTTTTTGTGTAGAAAAATTTGGTACCGAGCGTATGCAGACACTTACCTCCAAGGAAGTACAACAGCGACTCTATCAGTTTAAGAATTTGACTCAATTTGAAATAGAACTTACATAATTAATTACAACTCACCTCCATGAGTGATTCCATAAAACACGAATGTGGCATAGCAGTTATTCGATTGCTAAAACCTCTTGAATACTATCACCAAAAATATGGTACAGCCTTTTATGGGGTAAACAAAATGTACCTCATGATGGAAAAACAGCACAACCGAGGCCAAGACGGTGCGGGTTTTGCCAGTATCAAATTTGACATTCCTCCTGGGTATCGATATATCAGCCGAAAAAGATCTAATGCGGCGATGCCTATACAAGATATCTTTAGCTATATCAATACCGAAATAAATCAGTATTTTTCGGAACACCCCGAGTACAAAGAGGATGTACAGGCACAAAAATTACATATGCCTTTTATTGGGGAATTGCTTTTAGGACATGTAAGATATGGAACATTTGGCAAAAATAGTGTGGAGAGTGTACATCCCTTTTTGCGGCAAAACAATTGGATGCACCGCAATTTAATCTTAGCCGGCAATTTTAATATGACCAATACCACCGAGTTGTTTAACAGCTTAATCGAACTCGGGATGCATCCTAAAGAAAAAGCGGATACCATCACGGTACTCGAGAAAATAGGGCATTTTTTAGACGACGCGGTTTTAAAACTTTATAAAAAGGCCAAAAACAAAGGCATGTCTAAGGTGGAGGCTTCACCCTACATTGCCCATAAATTGAACCTGTTTAAAATACTTCGGAAATCGTCTAAAAACTGGGATGGTGGTTATACCATGGCCGGTTTGTTAGGTCATGGAGATTGCTTTGTACTTCGAGACCCTGCCGGAATTCGACCTGCTTTTTATTACCATGATGACGAGGTAGTAGTGGTAGCGTCTGAAAGGCCGGTTATCCAAACCGTATTTAATGTACCTGTAGAGTCGATTGCTGAATTGGATCCCGGTGCTGCTTTGGTAGTTAAAAAATCAGGCCAGTTTAAAATAGAGCAAATTATTGAGCCGCTGGAGAAAAAAGCCTGTTCTTTTGAACGGATTTATTTTTCTCGAGGAAGCGATGTGGATATTTATCAAGAACGAAAAACACTCGGTAAACTCATTATGCCTGATGTGTTAAAAGCTATTAATTACGACACGCAAAACACCGTGTTTTCCTACATACCCAATACCGCTGAAACTTCCTTTTTTGGAATGGTAGAAGCGGCTCAAGACGAACTCAACAAACAGAAGAACGATACCATTTTAAAAGAGCGTAAAACGCTCAATAAAGAACGGCTTGAAGAAATACTTTCCTACAAATTGCGAACTGAAAAAATTGCCGTAAAGGATGTAAAGTTGCGCACTTTTATTACTGAAGATAGTAGTCGGGACGATCTAGTAGCCCATGTTTATGATATTACTTACGGAGTGATCCGACCCGAAGACACCTTGGTAATTATAGACGATAGTATCGTTAGAGGCACCACTTTAAAGAAAAGTATTTTAAAAATTTTAGACCGCCTCCACCCCAAAAAAATTGTGGTGGTTTCCTCCGCACCCCAAATTCGATATCCCGATTGTTATGGCATTGATATGGCGCGTTTAGAAAACCTAATTGCTTTTGAGGCAGCGTTAGCATTGCTCCGAGAAAGTGGTAGAGAGCAACTTATTGAGGAGGTGTATCATAAGTGTAAAAATCAAGTACAATTGGACGACCACGAAGTGGTTAATCATGTCAAGGAAATCTATGCACCTTTTACCGACGAGGAGATTGCAGATAAAATCTCCGAATTGCTCACTCCGGCAGATATGCGGGCCGAGGTAAAAATAATTTTCCAATCGGTTAAAAACCTTCATATCGCCTGTCCAAACCACACCGGGGATTGGTATTTTACAGGTAATTACCCCACGCCTGGAGGGAATCGAGTGGTAAATCGGGCGTATATTAATTTTTTCGAAAAGAACGACGAACGACCTTACTAATCAAAAAAGCCGGATTTTTCAATCCGGCTTTTATTTATTCAGTAAATGGGTTATTATTTATTCTTTAAATACCTTGAACCTACTTCTTCCCAGTTTATTACATTAAAAAAAGCCTGAATATAATCGGGTCTTCGGTTTTGATATTTTAAGTAATAAGCGTGTTCCCACACATCCAACCCGAGAATGGGAGTGCCTCCACAGCCGGTTTTTGGCATCAGAGGATTGTCTTGATTAGGAGTTGAACAAATCTCTAATTTTCCACCTGCGTGTACACAGAGCCAAGCCCATCCCGAACCAAAGCGAGAAGACGCTGCTGCAGAAAATTTTTCTTTAAAAGTATCAAAACTTCCAAAATAATCATCAATAGCTTTGGCTAGTTCTCCGCTAGGTTTGCCACCGCCATTCGGGCCGATAATTTCCCAAAATAAATTGTGATTGTAATACCCTCCCGCATTATTGCGTAAAGGCATATTGTCCATATCTAAGTTAATCAAGATGTTTTCGATTGTTTTTCCTTCATGGTCAGTGCCTTCTATCGCTTTATTTAGGTTGGTTGTATAACCAGCGTGGTGTTTTCCGTGGTGGATTTCCATAGTTTGCGCATCAATGTGCGGCTCTAATGCATCGGTTGCATATTTTAGTTTTGGTAATTCAAAAGCCATATCATTAATAAATTTTAAGTTAATACTCATTCCTCAAATTTACAAAATAATCTCGACTATGTGGCTCTTTTAACCAAATTTTCAATTTTTTTAACCTTAGTATTAACAGGGTATCGAAGATTGATACGGGCATTAATCCCAATTGGATTTCATAATTTATTGAAACTTAACAACTACAAATGCGACTATTTTTGTAATTTTCAGACCGGCTTCGATTAGCGTGATTTTGGTAAAAATGGAATTCATAGAAATGCTGAGATAAGCCGAAAAAAACAAGTGTCTCGATGATAAAAATCTACAATGCATCTGCTGGTTCGGGTAAAACCTTTGCGCTCACCCAAGAATACCTTACCAAAATAATTGCCAGTGGCAATCCGGGATTTTTTAAATACTTGTTGGCCATCACTTTTACTAATAAAGGGGTCAATGAAATGAAAAACAGAATAATCGATAACTTGTTTGCCTTTGCTGATGAAACCCAAGCGGAGAAAAATCACATGTTTGCATTAATTTGCTCCCAAACAGGCTTATCAGCGGCTGAAGTCAGGAAGCGAGCCCAGCAAGCCGTGGTTTTTCTGCTGAATAATTACAGCTATTTTGATGTAGAAACCATCGATAAATTCAACCACCGATTAATTCGAACTTTTGCCCGCGATTTACAACTATCGTCCAATTTTAAAGTTGAAATTCAAGCACCAACATTAGTTGCCGATGCCGTTGATCGGGTAATAGCGCGAGTTGGTAAAGATGAGTTGCTTACCCAACTCTTGATTGGTTTTATGATCGAGAACGTACAAAAAGACAAAAGTTGGGATTTGACTAACGATCTAAATACCATCGGAAAATTACTTATCTCTGAGAACCAATTGGCTCACATTCATAACTTACAGGGTAAGACGATTCATGATTTTGAAAAATTCAAAACCAAACTGTTGCGCAAAATCAAAAAAGCAGAAGAGACGCTACAAAATTTGGCCGGCGAATTTTTTAAAATAACACAGGAAAATAATTTCGACGCCAGTCATTTTAAAGGTAAATATGCGTATAACTATTTCCAAAAATTACAACGGGGCGAGTATCCCTACTTGCTGAAAGAAGCCGGATGGCACAGCTTTACCCCACCTATATATCCAGCGAGAATAACTCCTTCTGAAATGCTGACTCTGGATCGATTGACTCCTACTTTTAAGGAATTGTTTGATCGGTCTAAAGAAATGGGTAGGCAGTTGTATTTTTATGAAATATTGTTGAAAAATGTCAACTCTTTGAGCTTGCTCAACAGCATCCGTGAAGAGTTTATCGCCCTTCAAAAAGAACAAAATGTGTTGCCCATTTCAGAGTTTAACCAACTGATCAATAATCAAATTAAAGACCAGCCTGCCCCTTTTATTTATGAGCGGTTGGGAGAAAAATACCGCCATTTTCTCATCGATGAATTCCAAGATACTTCTCAAATGCAATGGCACAATTTAGTGCCACTGATTGATAACTCCTTGTCACAAGCGCAGTCCGATTCGGTGGGTGGAAGTCTTTTTTTGGTAGGAGATGCCAAACAGGCCATCTATAGATTTCGCGGTGGTTTTCCGGAGCAGTTTATGAGGTTATACGCCCGACAAACACCCTTTTCAGTGAAAGAGATGGAGGTTTCTCAACTTGACACCAACTATCGAAGTAGGGCAGAAATCATTTCCTTTAACAATCAATTTTTTTCGCATTCTGCGAATATGTTTGCGGAAGACTTACACCGTCAATTGTATTTAACCGGGAATAATCAAAAATTGAATTCTCAGTCGGATGGATTTGTATCTGTTGAATTTGTGGAAGCAAACAACGAAGAAGAAAAAAAAGAGGTATACCCACAAGCTGTATTGGAAACCATCCGCGAAGTAGTATCTCAGGGATATTTACCGGAGGAAATCACCTTATTGGTTCGAACCAATAAAATGGCTGTACAATTGGCGGATTACTTGACTCAAAACGGTATGGAAGTTTCATCGGCCGAAGCCTTACTGATTGCTCATGCCCCACAGGTACAAGCACTACTCAACGTATTGAAACTGATTGATAATTTTCAAAATCAACAAGCCAAAGCCGATTTGTTGGCTTATTTATATACCACTCTACATCCCGCCGATGAAAGACATGTATTTATTAAAAACCAATTAAATAATAGCACTAGGGAATTTGAAAAATGGTTGGATAAGCACCAGATATATTTTGATTTTGAAAACGCAATTACTTGGCCTGTTTACGAGCTCTGTGAAGAGATTATCCGGCAATTTATAGCTGAGGAGCCTGCTTCGGCTCATTTGGTTGCTTTTTTAGAAATGGTATTTGAATTTACCCAGCAGCAGTCGGGTTTGGTTCAAGAGTTTTTAGACTATTGGCAACTCCACCAAGAAGCCGCTGTGGATAGTACCGGGGTTAGTCAAGGGGTACGTTTGATGACTGTTCACAAAGCCAAAGGATTGGAATTCCCGGTAGTTATTTACCCTTATGCAGAAGAAACTATCACTTTTAAACCCCATGAAAAAATTTGGCATCCTTTAGACCCGGAGGATTACGAAGGTTTTAGTGAGATGCTGGTACCCATTACTAAAAGCCTGGAGCAGGCCAGTGAGATCAGCGGAGCTTTATACCACGAAAATTTAAAAAAACTGCAATTAGATGTCATGAACGTGGTGTATGTGGCCCATACGCGAGCCACCGAACAACTATATATCATTACCAATATTGACAAAGCTCATAAACCCGATAATACCGCTTTTTTATACAAAGAATTTTTAGAAATGAACCATCGGTGGACGGAGGGAGAAAGCAGATATACCTGGGGAAATCCGCAAAGGTTCACTGCTACCATAAAAAAACCAGAAAGCACCACCACCCAGCCACTCAAACTCATACCTAAAAGTGACAATGCCCAACTTCAAATAGCTACTTCGAGTGATTTGTTTTGGGATACTACTCGAGGTGAGGCGATCGAAAAAGGGAATCGAATGCATGCGGTCTTGGCTAAAATTTTGTATAGTGATTCCTTAGAAACCGTATTGCATCAAATGGAGCTACAAGGAGAAATAGATGCCCGGCAACGAAGTATTTTAGCCGCCGAAATTCCTACTATTACCGAACATCCGGAGTTGAAAAAATATTATCAAATTCCGGCGAAAGCCGTAGTAGAACAAGAAATTTTTATTGGAAACGGGCAGGTAATCCGACCCGATCGAATCAATTTTTTAGAAGCAAATACATTGGTTTTAATCGATTATAAAACCGGTTCGTTTAAAGAGGCCGATCTACTGCAAATGAACTATTATACCGAAGTCCTAAATCAGTTGGGTTACGAGGTAGTTGAAAAGCTGTTGGTTTATCTAACCGGTGAAATAACAGTAAAACGTGTGTAAATAACAAAAGAAGCTTATTTTTGCAAAAAAAACCATGTACGGATCATTTCAAAACTACCTTCAAGAACAATTAAATTCCATTCAAGAAAGTGGATTGTTTAAAAAAGAACGTATTATCACTTCTCCACAAGGAGCAGTTATTTCTATATCTACGGGGCAGGAGGTCATAAACTTTTGTGCCAATAATTACTTAGGGCTATCGTCCCATCCTGAGGTGATTCAAGCGGCTAAGGACGCCTTAGACAGCCGGGGATTTGGAATGTCTTCAGTTCGTTTTATTTGTGGTACTCAAGACATACACAAGGAACTGGAGAAACGCATTGCCCAGTTTTATCGAACCGAAGACACCATATTGTATGCAGCGGCCTTTGACGCTAATGGTGGGGTATTTGAACCGTTGTTTGACGAAAACGATGCGATAATTTCAGACTCGTTAAACCATGCTTCTATTATTGACGGGGTTCGATTGTGTAAAGCGGCTCGCTATCGCTACCAGAACAACAATATGGAAGACCTTGAAAAACAGTTGCAAGCAGCCGTGGAAAAAGGCGCACGCCACAAAATTATTGTTACCGACGGGGTGTTTTCTATGGACGGTTTATTGGCACCTTTGGATAAGATTTGTGATTTGGCAGATAAATACGAAGCTTTGGTCATGATAGACGAGTGTCATGCGGCCGGTTTTATCGGACCTAACGGTATTGGAACTTTAGAGGAAAAAGGCGTATTGGGAAGAATAGACATCATTACCGGAACCCTGGGGAAAGCTTTAGGAGGAGCCATGGGAGGATATACAACCGGGAAGAAAGAAATTATCGAGATGCTTAGACAGCGATCCCGACCTTATTTGTTCTCTAATTCGCTAGCGCCTGCCATAGTAGGAGCTTCTATCAAAGTATTTGACCTGTTGGAAAAAGATACCAGTCTAAGAGATAGATTGGCTGAAAATACCACCTACTTTAAAAAAGGAATGAAAGAGGCCGGATTTGATATTATCGATGGAGATTCGGCTATAGTTCCGGTGATGTTATACGACGCAAAGTTGGCTCAAACGATGGCCGATAAGCTGTTAGAAGAAGGCATCTATGTAATAGGATTCTTCTATCCGGTGGTGCCTCAAAATCAGGCGAGAATACGAGTGCAACTTTCTGCTTCTCACACTAAAGAGCACTTAGACAAGGCAATAACAGCGTTCATAAAAGTCGGTAAGGAACTAAAAATTATTTAATTTTATTCAATATTTCTGTATCGATTAGTAGTATTTTAAAAAAAATTAGTAGTTTTGCCTTTGTTAATAAGTTTTAACAAGTTACTTTTGCTTCAATTAACACTTAAAAATTTAAATTATTGAATATGAAACATCTTAGTAGATTATTAGTTGCCGGCTTACTTTTCTTAGGATTTGGTAACGCTGTTGCACAAGACGCAAACAACCCATGGGCCATAGAAGTCGGCATAAACGCAGTTGACTTTTATCCTACAGGAATAGATGATGAGGGTAGATTTCCAATTATCGATGGGCAACCAGCTGAAATGAGAAGCACATTATTTGATGAGTTCTTCAATGCTAATGACCACTGGAATATTTTACCTTCTGTATCAAGATTAGGAATTTCAAGATACATAGGTAGCGGTTTTGTATTTACAGCTGCCGGATCTATCAACAAAATTGAGAAAATCGGTGACCATAGAGTACGAGAAATTACAACTCGTGCCAATGGTGATTTTACTTATTATTCTGCAGATGGAGAAATCAAATACAGCTTTAAAGAATTATTCAACTCAAAATGGTTTGATCCTAACATCGGTATCGGTGGGGGTTATACCTGGGTAGATGATATTGGTTTTGGTACTGCTAACGCTATGGCCGGAATCAAAGTTTGGTTTAGCGAATCAGTAGGTGTAAACTTACAAACTACTTACAAACACGCTTTCCAACAAGACTACGGTGCTAAACACTTCCAACATTCAGCTGGAGTTGTTTATCAATTTGGTGGAAAAGACACTGATGGTGACGGAATCTACGATAAAGATGATGAGTGTCCAGAAGTTCCAGGTCTTAAAGAATTTAACGGATGTCCTGACACCGATGGTGACGGTATTCCTGATCACTTAGATGCTTGTCCTTACGAAGCTGGATTAGCTGAGTTTAACGGATGTCCTGATACTGATGGTGATGGTATTCCTGACAAAGACGATGAGTGTCCAACCGTTCCTGGTTTGAAATCACTTAAAGGTTGTCCAGATGCTGACGGTGACGGAATCGCTGATCACTTAGATGACTGTCCAAATGAAGCTGGACCAAAAGAAAACAAAGGATGCCCATGGCCTGATAGAGATGGTGACGGTGTTCTTGACAAAGATGACGAGTGTCCAGATGTACCTGGTACTGTAGCTAACAAAGGATGTCCTGAAGTAACTACTGAAGTTATCAAACAATTAAACGAGTTCTCTAAAACTATCTTGTTTGATACTGGTAAATCTACTATCCGTCAAGAGTCTTACGCTGCTCTTCAAAGTATCGTAGATATTATGAGAGAATATCCAAAAGCTAAATTCCACATTGAAGGTCACACCGACAGCACCGGTAGCTTAGCACTTAACGAAAGACTATCTAAAGAAAGAGCTGCTGCTGTTAAAGATTACTTAGTAACTATCGGTATGGATGCTTCAAGATTAAGCTCTGAAGGTTACGGTCCACACAGACCAGTTGCTGATAACAAAACAGCTGCCGGAAGACAACAAAACAGACGTGTTGAAATTTCTCTAGACAAATAATTATAGTCTTAAAGAAATTCACTAAATAATGCGAAACGCCCCTGATATTTCAGGGGCGTTTCTTATTTTTACACTATGACCAGCTTTATTTCACAAGTAATACAATCGGTTTTAAAAAGCGAAGTTCCACTGGCACAATGTGTGTTTGTACTACCTGGAAAACGAGCCGGTTACTTCTTAAAAAAAGAATTGCTCACCCACTACAAAAAACCCACCTTAGCGCCCAAAATACTAAGTATTCAAGAATTTGTAGAGGAAATTGCCGACCTTAAAATCGCCGATACCACGCCCCTAGTCTTTGAGCTCTATAAAGCTTATCTTGATACCCCCACCATGACTCCCAAAGAAAGGTTTGATGCCTTTTCGTCTTGGGGTACCACTTTGATAAATGACTTTAGTGAAATCGACCGAAACCTCATTCCTTCTACAGAGTTCTTTTCCTATTTGAAAGACATTAAAAAATTAGAACAATGGCACGTACAATCAGAAAAAACACCACTGATTGAAAATTACATTAATTTTTGGAATGCGATTGTGGATTTATACCACACCTATAGCGAAAACTTACTCCAACACAAACTGGCTTATTCCGGGTTGGCTTACCGAGAAGCGGTTAATAACCTCGAACATTTCGAGCCGGTAGCACGCACACAAAAACATTATTTTCTTGGTTTTAATGCCCTTAGTAAAGCTGAAGATGCTCTCATTCAGCAATTACTCGAGTGGGGCGTCGCGGAGGTGTTTTGGGACTCCGACCGTTTCTTTATGGACGATACTGAAAGTGCGGTTTCATACCACCACCGACAAATTGCATCTCAGTGGAAATTCTACAAAAACAACCCTTTTACCTTCATTAACAGTCACTTTGAAACCCCTAAAGACATACAAATTTTTGGATGCTCTAAGAATATCGGACAAGTCAAACAAGCGGCTCAGATCCTGGCCCAATTATCAACAGAAGAATTGCGTAAAACAGCTGTAATACTCGCTGATGAAGCTTTGTTATTACCTGTTATACATTCGTTACCCCCCAATGTGGAGCAAGTAAATATCACCATGGGCTTACCGATAAACAGTATGCCACTGACTTCTTTTTTTGACAATTGGATAGATTTTCATAGTCGCCCGGATTCGCAGTATTACTACAAAGACTTACTTAAGATCCTTCAACATCCACTGGGTAAAATACTGTTAGATAAAAGCGCAGAGTCGATAGTTACTCAAATGATTGAAGCCAATGTATCGTACGTTTCTTGGCCTTTTTTATTGGAAAATTCAGCCCCCGAGGAAAGAGAAATTACTGCCCTTTTATTTGAAAAAAAGACCACCAATCCTCAAGAAATCATTGAGCGATGTAAAAAATTGATTTTGATGGCTCGAGAAAAATACCGGGCACAAAAATCACTGATTCAACTGGAAACGCTGTATAAAATTAATGAGGTTTTTAACAGCATTAGCTCTCAAAATGAGCAATACGGTTATATCGTTGAAATAACTACGCTGCATCGTGTTTTTCAAGAAATTACTGCTCAAACCAAACTCGATTTTGTAGGCGAACCCCATACCGGACTTCAGATCATGGGGTTACTGGAGACCCGGTTGTTGGATTTTGAAAACATCCTATTGCTTTCCGCTAATGAAGACATCTTACCTTCGGGTAAAAGCAACCAATCCTTCATTACTTATGATTTAAAAAAACAGTACCAACTTCCTTTATATTTTGAAGGAGATGCAGTATTTGCTTACCACTTTTTTAGGTTGCTGTTACGCGCCAAAAAAGCTTTTATTTTCTATAATGACAACAATGAAAATAGTGGATTAATTACCGGGGAGAAAAGCAGGTTTGTTTTACAACTGCAGCACTACAATTTACCCGCACACCGCATTCGGGAGGTGTCTGTTCGGCCCCAGTTTCAGTTAATTAGACCGGGTTTACAATCTTTAGCTAAAACTCCCGAAATGGTCTCTGATCTCCATCGGGTGGCCAAGGAAAAAGGGTTCTCACCCTCTCGGCTGGCATTGTACATACGTAATCCCATTGCGTTTTACGAAAAACAATTACTCCATTTAGACGACGTAGAGGAAATTGAAGAGACCGTGGCGGCAAATACCATGGGCTCCATTATACACGCGGCCCTCGAAACCCTTTACACGCCTTTAATCGGTGAAGAGTTGACCCAGGATGCTTTGGATCAACAGTTAAATTTTGTAGATGCAACGGTCCGTCAAAAATTCCGAGAAACTTTTAAAAGTGGTGATATCGATTCGGGCAAAAACCGCATTGTTTTAGAGGTAGCTCGATATTTTGTGAAAGCACAACTCAAGCAAGACCAAGAACTGGCAAAACAAAATCGAATTGTTATAGAAACTTTAGAAAAACCCTTGGAAAAGCTAATCCACCTACCCGCATTAGGTTTTCCGGTTAGACTTCATGGCTTTGCCGACCGAATCGATTGGTTTAACGGCCAAAAACGCATTATTGATTACAAAACCGGGGTTACTGAACCCAAAGAATTAAAGCTTCAAAATCTAGATTTGTTAATCACCGATCCCGCTTTCGCGAAAGCGTTTCAGGTGCTTTGCTATGCTTATATGTACCAGCAAACGCAAGAACCAACCCCGATACTTACCGGAATTATTTCTTTCCGAAGAATGAGTCAAGGTTTTATGGCCTTGAATCAGGAAGTGGTAACCCCAGAACTTCTCCACGAATTTGAGGGAAAATTGATCCAACTCATTGAAGAAATATGTAACCCCGAAATACCCTTTGTTGAGAAAGAAGTTTAAGTTGTGACTCGGTGATCAATAAAGGTTCTGGGTTTTCGACTCATCGGGGGATAAACCAACGGATACAATGTTTCTGCAGTGTGCCACTCAATGACGGGAGTTACCCGCACTTGCGCTCGGAAACGGGCTTCAATCTCTTGCTGGAAGGCAACTGTTGGAGTGGGTGTTGCGATTTTAAGGGTAATTTGATCGGTTCCTAACTCGTTGTGAGCCACTTCAATTACGTATAAGTCGATCCCCGGCCAATTGTGTAGTATATCTATTAGAGCCGGAGGATAGACCGAAGTACCCTTGAATTTAATAAGCTGTTCTTTTCGTCCCAAAACTGGTCCGATGCGCTGGGTGTTTCTACCACAAGGACAAGGGTCTGAATAAGCGGTAACTATATCTCCAGTTTTAAAACGCAATAAGGGCATGGCCTCTATGCCTAAGTGTGTAATAGTCAGTTCACCAGGTTGACCCTCACAGACCGGGCGGTCGTTTTCATCCAATATTTCTATAATGATTAACTCGGGATGGTGGTGTCCGCCTGAAAAATGAGCACATTCCGTAAAGGCCGTTCCCATCTCTGTAGAGGCATAGGTAGAATACAAAGGAACTTCCCAAAGAGACTGTATTTTTTGTGTCAACTGGGAAGGTTTTAATTCGGCATCACGTAACGATTCGCCAATACAAACTATTCCCTTTAAGGGAAAAGATTGATAATCTATCTGATGTTTTTGGGCATAATCAATGAGCTTTAATAAAAAAGAAGGTACCGCAATCAAATAATCCGGTTGAAAGCGCTGTATGGAGTCCCATTGCAATTCCGGTATGCTGTTTCCTACCCGCACCACTGCAGCTCCCAATTTTTGAAGGCCTAAAAAATAGGCTAAACCGGCCATAAACCGACGATCTATAGTCGTCATTAGTTGGACAGTACTTTCGCTATTAATTCCACAACAAGCTAAGGAAATGGCTTCGTTGTAGGCCAAACGGTCGAGGTCTTTGGAAGACAGCGCTAGGGTTACTGGCTCTCCCATGGTACCGGAAGTCGTAACATAATCGGCAACTTGGTTTCGGGGCACACACAAAAATTCGAAATTGTATTGTTGTAAATCCTTTTTGATGGTCACCGGAAGATACTGCAAGTCTTCCAGCCGGGTGATTTTGTTAATATCGATTTGGTGGTGCTTAAACAGTTTTTGATAATACGGAGAATGCTGCTGTAAATAAGCCAGTTGGACTTGTAATTTCTCCTCTTGAAAGGCTCGTATCGTTGCGGGGTCTGCTGTTTCTATTTCCGGAATCACAGATTGATTTTTTTTAGTTTGTTTACTATCATTTGCCGATTGGGTAAAGTCGTTATTTCTTTGGTAAGTGCTTTTTGAAAAGCTTGTGCCGCCGCCCGATCATACCCTTTTTGTAAATAATATTCACCCAATTTGTAATATACCATCCAATAGTCGGGATTGGAGCTGAGATAAGCTTCAATTTGTTGGCTCGACAAAGTTATGTTTTTATCGGATAAAGCTTGATCAAACTCACGATTTAATATACGAAACTGCTCGTAATTTTGATAGTCTACACTATACAAAAAAGGATCAGCAGGGATTTCTTCACGGGGTATAGAAAGTGTATTGCCGGCTTGCCTTTGTTCACCAAAAACAGTATTTAAATCATAACAGACAAAAGGACCCAGTTGGTAAGGAGAAGTGGACACCCAAATTTTTAAAGATTCGGGCTGGAAAATAACGGCATGGTGAGCCAATAATTGGTTGAGTGCTTTTTCGTTGCCGTAACCAATGGCAGTATCGTTAAGACCATTTACATTCCGCAATATGGCAGCCATGGAGTCTTGATTTAACGCCCCCTGATTAGCTAAAAGTTCGTTCATGCGGTCAAAACGGTATTGAGAATGACTTTCCAAGATGTGTTTGAGATTGGCCTCGTCTGAGGCATAGGCATCACTCTGAAAATGATTGCTACAAATCAAATGATTTTGATTCGATACCTGATAAACATCCATTTTCTCCGGAGATATTTCAATTAAAATTACTTTTTTTTCCTGAGCACTACCCACCATAATCGACTCCGAAACAAACACTTCAGTTTTTTTTGCTATTTCAATTGCTTCTTCGGTGGTTTGAGCGTTTTGTAGAATGTCTCGGGCCAGAATAGAGACGGGGGTTTTAGCCATCTTGGGGAGGGCCGATTTTCCAGCATTCATAGTGACTGTTAACCCTTGGGTATTCATTCCAGAGACTACCCCAACCATTCCGGGCCAGCTCACTGAGACAAACGAATGACCTTGATCAGGAGCTACGAAAGCGATAATTTTGTTTTTTGCAAAATCATCTCCGGCATAGAAATCAAAATTGCGGCCAATCAGTAAAGAGCCGTCTGCAGAAGCTTCGTCCCAAACCGCTAAAGACGAACAGCCCACCAAAGCCAAATCTCGCAACGCGTGACCGATATCATGAGCGGCGTGTAAATACAAATAACGTTGATATCTAGGAGCCACAAAATCATAGTCGGGTGAAGCGTATTGGGACAAGGCGTAAATTTCGGTTTGGTAGGCCTCCGGAACGTGCAGATAGAGTTTGCGATTATACCACTTGAGGAATTGTCTCAAAAAAAACTGTTTGAACTGTGAAGGCACCCATTCTTCTACTTTTGAAAAAAAGACCTTTTCTTGGTAGTGAAGTAACTCTTGGGATAAAGCACCTTGAAGTAATCCTAGCTCTTGTGGAGAGCCTTCTACATAGAGTTCCCAGAGACCGTGCTGGTTTTTTTGTAAAAAGGAATCACCAGCCACCAACAAGCTATCCGAAAGTTTTTGAACCACCGGCAGCGGATGCTCCAAGTCATAGGGCGGCAGATGCTTAATAGATTTTGATACACCGCAGGAAATCAGAGTAATACATGCTATTAGGCAGAAATATATTGGACTACAGCGACGTATCATAAACGATTTAACTCTTGGTTAATTTTTTGAATCAAATAGTCACGACCTAAAATTTCGGAACAAGTAACAACAGCTCCAATAGTTACCCCCAAAACACCATGCATATTGATGTTTTGTCCTGTTAAATAGAGGTTGTTCAGTTTGGTTTTGGCAGACAAAAAGGTTTTGAGCGGTTGGTCGGCATCTTTCACAAAACCGTACAGATTACCGCGATGGCAGCCAATATAGTCCCGATAAGAAAGGGGTGTAGAGGCATAGGTAGCCTCAATACAATCTCGGATATTGGGGAATTTTTGCTCTAACTCATCTAATAAGCGTTCGGTTTTTTGTTTTTTAAACGCCTCATAACTAGCTCCCCGATCCTGAGAGTGAACAACCGTATTAAACGACTGTTCCCATTCCCTGACTTCCTCGTAATCCATATACGCCATAACAGACATGCTGGAGGTCCATTCTTGGTCCTGGGCGGCGGCATTCAAAGAGAGCATATAAGCTTCTGGCCAACTTTCTTCAGTGTGTTCGTATAAACGCCACACTTTTTGGGGATCTTTGATGTGATAATAATTGTGTTTAAAATAGCGAAAACTTTTCGGTTTTAAGACCAAATACAAGGTAAATACCGAGGGTAACACGTCCAATTCTTGGATGCGGGTGTAAAACGAATTTCTGAAGTGTTCTTTGCCTATTAATTGCAAAGTGGTTTTGGGCTCAATATTAGAAATAAAGAGATCGGCTGAAAAGGTATCCCCTTTTCGAGTAGTAACGGAACGCACTTGCTTATCTTCTACCTGAAATTGACAAACTTCTTGTCGTTTGTAAATTTCCCCTCCGTATTTTTTTAGCTGTTTTATCAGCAGTTTGGTTATTTGACTTCCTCCATTGATACACCTCCAAGCACTTTGTATATACGAATTGGTGGTCAGCGCATGTACATAAAAAGGGGTTTTATCGCCTATACCCACATATAAAAAATTGGTGCCCGCCAATACGGCCCGTAATTTTTCGTTGTCAGTGATTTGATGGATCGAATCCCGAGCATTTTCAGACAGCAGATCCTGATTGTACTCCTTAAAGGGTTGCAAATTATAAAGTGGAAAAGAATCACAGGTTTGTCGAATTTTCTCTACGTATTGTTGAAGTGCTTTTTCCTCTTCCGGAAAAAATTGAACCAACTGCTTGACAAAGTTATCGTATCCCTGCGCGTGCGGATAGTGATTTTCATCGTGGTCAAAAGTGACTATATCAAAACCATCGGGATCCATTTGCTGGAGCTTCAATTGGTCCATAATTCCAATATAGCTAAAGTATTTGTACAAATTTTGTCCCGGACTCAGCCCTCCGATATAATGGACTCCGGTATCAAAAATGGTTTTGTTTCGAACGAAGGTTTGTAGATTGCCACCGTATTGGTTGTTTTTTTCAAGCACACATACTTTTTTGCCTTCTTTAGCAAGTATAATAGCGCTTACTAGTCCTCCCAGACCGCTGCCAACAATAACTATGTCGTAGTTTTTATTCACTGGTTTTACTTAATTGTATTACTGTGGAACTGCTTTTATTAATGACAAAATGCCGGCGGGTAAAGTAAGAAATTGCCGGACTGTCTGGAGGCAAAAGTACCGTTTTGATCCCATTTAACCCGCTGTTTTCTTCAGGAAGAACGGCTTGAGAATCAGTAAGCAATAAAATTTCGGAGGTAGTCGGTACCGAGAATGTTTCCATGTACGTAATATTCCGTTTTTTGGTCAGGTAATTGGTAGCCGCAATACGGCGTTTTTCAGGGTCACTAATATAACTAAATACCTGCCGGCTGGCTTGTTGCATGGTCAGTAAAAAATCAATTTGTCCAAAATCATTACCCCAATGTACTAACTGGGCTTGGGAGTCAATAAAATCGTTGAGTTGGTGGTAAAATAGTTTTTTTTGTTGAAATTCCCGTTGAACGGCACGAACGACTTGGGGCTGTTTGTATAAAAAGCTCAAGTACAATTTGTTGTAAAAATAATTTTCGTCTTCTTCCTTTTTTCGCAGCAGCGAAAACTGCTTTTTAAACATCCGGCTGATAGTTTTGGACTGTTGCGAATAAGGAACCGGTTCTTTACCCAATGGAATTCGAACACCGATGTGAATCGTAATTTTGCCGTCGTAGATAAAAAAATCGTCTCTCGGAATACATTCTGACAGGCCGTGCAGATAAACCGGAAGCACATCTAATTGGAGCTTTTCGGCCAAATAAAACGCCCCTTTATGAAACCGTCTGATATTGTTGTCGGGCGATCGGGTCCCTTCCGGGAATATCATTAGCGAATAGCCCTGCGCAATTTTTTCTTGTAAAAAAGACACACTCCCTTCCAGCCCTTGGGAAGTGGGGTAAAATCCGGCTAGCCTAGCGACACCACCTATAAAAGGCGATTGATAGACCCAATCGTTTACCAAAAAAATTTGTTGGGGATGTAGCATACCCACAGCGATTGAGTCTAAAAAAGAACTGTGGTTTGCAATAATCATGGCCGGTTTTTTAAAGTTTTCACCGAAAGGGTTATGTACTTGTTTTTTAACAAATGGATTGGAATACAAAACCGAGCGAAGCATTTGGGAAACTAATTTTCTAAAAACAAGCATTTTTTTAGATTTGTTACCCGGAAGGAAATCCAGATACACTTTACCAAAGCCAGCTAAAATAAGGCCTCCTATACCATAGTAAGCAAAAGAAACCATCGACTGTAGCACCATTCGTAGGCTTATGGGAGAAAGACCCTTTTGGGTGCGGTTTAAAATAAATTGTCTAAACAACAGCGGAACGATACAGAAATTGACAATCATCGCCGTGCAGATACCGATCAAAGCGATACTAGAAATGGATTGTAAGGCGGGGTGCTTGGCAAAAATTAAGGAGCCTATAGCAAAAATTGTTGTCAAAACCGCAAGAATAATGGAGGCCTTGTAGGTGGGCAAGCCCTTTTCACCGGTGGTATGTTCTTTTTGTAGTCCGGAAGTGAGTAGGACACTAAAATCTATAGCTAAGCCAAAAATCAAACTACAAACAATAAAACTAAAGACATTGAAAGGCTGGTCAAATACATAAAGAAGACCCAAAAACAAAACCCCAGCAATTACTAAAGCTACCAAGTTGATTAAGACCAGTTCGATGCGTTTGTAAAACAACCACAACAAAATCAAAATTAAAACTGTCGAATAGTTGATTAAATCACTGAAATCCAATTGGAGTTGGGTGAGCATCTGCTCGTTAATTTTTTTGCGATCTAGGATCAATACTTGTCCCATATCCCCAACCAGTGTTTCCAGGACAGGGATGTTATGAGGCGGAATTTGGATACGGGTACTGAGGGTGTAAAATCCCTCTGAAACCGATAAAAAATCATCCACTAGGGTGAGGGTTTTCGGTAGATAATTTTCAGGATCTTGGGGAGTGAATGTCTGGCTTAAGAGCTGGTAAAAATTATGGTGGGTTTCGGGTTTAAACCCTAATGATATTCCGGCATTAATCAAATTCTCTTGTGTGCTTTGGCGGTGTTTTTCCCAAAAGGTATTCCATGTTTGGATACGTTGCTGTTGTTCTTTGTCCGAAAGCAGAAATGGCCCTGCCGATTGTATCACCGGAATAGCTAATGTTTCTTTATTTTCAATTAAAAGTTGGTAGAGATCTGTGTTTTTTTGTAGTACTTGCTGTTTGTTTTCGCCGTAGGCAACCAAAACCAAAGATTGCATTGTGGAATCTTGAGAGGTCACGAGTATATCGGCTTGTTGGGCATCGGTTGGTAAGTAATTTAAGTGGTCTAAGTCGCTGTCAAATTGAATTTTATCTAGGGTAAACAAACTGCCTACAAAGAATAATAAAACCGGAATCCAAATTGTTTTTTTTTGTTCGAAGGGATAAGCGGCTATGCGGTCAATTACATGCGATGTCGCTTTCGAGGATTCTCGAGGGCGATAGAGGTTGGGTATGAAAAGTAAAGCAAAAAAAGCAGTGGCCAACACGCAGATGGCAGCAAACAATCCCAAATCATTAAGTACAGGAGAATTGACGAAAAACAGGCATAAAAATGCGGCCGCCGTAGTTACACTGCTAATAAAGATAGGTCGGGTGATATCTTGGTAAAGCCTGTCTACCCGGTGGTTGTGTTTAAAATGGGTAAGTATATGAAGGGAATAATCGGTAGTAATACCAATTAAAACGGCGCTCACACTGAGGGATACTGCTGAAATCACCGGTTTAAGTAAATATAATGCCAGTAAAGCACAGGCACCTCCAAAAATCACTGGGATAAAAATAATGAGAGGAATCCAAAACGAGCGATAGTAAGCGATTAATATCAACATCAAAATACCGATAGCCAAGCTGATGGTAATCAATAAATCGTTTTTAATTTGGAGTTCGTTGGCTATGGCCACTACCGGGGTACCGTACAGGAGAATTTCGGAGTTGGAAGTTCCTACCGTCGTTAGATTATGTTGTAGTTTTCGCAAGTAGTTAACCAGCAGATGATTTTCAGGGGCATTGGTTTCCACCTGAGCAGGGGTGATAAACAGCAATACGGTTTGGCCGTCTGCGGTTGTAATAAATCCCTCTTCCATTCGAAAATCATCGCCGCCACTTATTTCTTCAAAATGTCTCATGGCCTGAAAAGTCAAGCCCAAGGGATCCTGAATGATAAAATCTCGTGAAACCCATCCCGATGGCGAAGATAAGGTGCGTAGGTGATTGGCTACTAATTGAGTAATGCTATCTTTTTCAATACGTTGCGCTAGTGCAATATAATCGTTTTCGGTTAAAAAAAGAGGAAGATGCGCCCGCGTATCATCAAAGAGCGTTTGTAGGGTCTCCGGGACCATTTGTCCGTCTATTTTTTTTATTAAATGACTTACGGTCGATAAACTATCTACAAAAGCGTGGGCCGTTTGACGGGTGTAATCAGTATCTCCTCCGGGAGTGGTGTGAAACAACACCATAATTTTATCGGCAAAGTTTTGTTGTTTCAGTACTTTAGAGAGTAGCGCGGTTTCTTCATTTTGTGGGAGTATTTGGGTTATATCTTCTTCCCAAGTAATTTGAGACCCAATGCCGCCACAAACCACCAAAAAAAGCAAGGCCATCAATAGGCTTAACCCCTTGTTTTTCTGGATCAAAAGATAGCATGAAAAGAAGAAACGGGACATTATCGGTGAGTTGATTTTTTACGCTTCAGCGAAAGTAATAAATAACTTACAAAGCCGGCCAGTAGGCCTAAAATTATTGCTAAGACAACGGCACCAATAAGATACTGTTTGAGGTGTTCTTGGATTAAATCAAGACTTAGCTGGTGATTAAAAATTAAATAGGTGTCTTGAGGAACGAACAAAGCTCCTGTTTTAAGAGAGGCATACACCACAAGTGGTATCAAAGGAGGAATACTGATATTGGAAAAGGCAAAGGCCAAGGCTTTGTTGAGTCGAAATAAGACCGCTAAACTGATGACTAATAGGGTTTGAAATCCCCACACGGGCATGATTCCCATACATACTCCTAAGCCAATTGAAAGAGCTTTGGTTTTGTTACTGGTGGTGCTCTCAAGTAGATCTTCCCGAACAAACTTCCCGAAGCTTTTGTTTTTAAAATTCCGGAAAAAATTTCTCGGCTTGATATAAAAAAAGGTGATAAAAACCAAGACGGTATTTAGGACGCTAATCCTTAGAAAATCTCGGATGGGCCGAAAGTGTGAAACCCGTTCATTGGGATCGTACAGCACTTGTATGGGGATGTTTTTAACTGCAACACCGCGCCAAGCCGTTCGCACCATGATTTCAATTTCATATTCAAATTTTTGACTGTAGAGTTTTTGGGGGATGTGGTGAAGCGGGTAAGCCCGGTAACCTGATTGAGTGTCTTGTAGGCGAATATCAGTTTCAATCCAGAACCAAAAATTGGAAAAGCGATTGCCAAAACTACTTTTTTTAGGAACACCCTCTTGGCTCATATTCCTGCCTCCTACCAATAATATGGGTTCCGTGGCTTGTTCTATAGCAGTTACAAAATGCACCAAATCCTCCGGGAAATGTTGGCCGTCAGAATCTATGGTAATGGCGTATTGATATTCCAGTGCTCGTGCTCTTTCAAAGCCAGCCTGTAAAGCGGCTCCTTTTCCTTTGTTGGAGGCGAAAGTAATAATTTCAATATCTGAAAAGGAGTCTAATATTTCGGAGGTGGTATCGGCCGATCCGTCATTAATCACCAACACTTGGGGGGTATAGCGCAGTATACCTTTTAGAACAGCTGCCAAGGTCTTGTGATTGTTATATGTAGGTACAATCACGCAGATTTTTAACCGCTTTATCTTTTCTGTAAGGGGCATCACCCAAAGATACAAGGACTTTTGTTATCTTATATACCTAATTTTCTTTTTTCGGCTTCTGAAAAACCATTGCTTTTTAATGCATATTCCTGGATATAAAGCTGTAAATCTTGGGTTTGGCTTGAAAAATGTATCAAGATAAATTGTTTGTCTTGGTCTATGTTTTCTTGATATTTTAAAATTTTTGGGGTATTTTGTTGGATACTAAGTCGAATCAAGCGCATCTCTACATTTTGTGGGTTTTCTTCTATAAGTTTTTCCAGAAGAGTAGCCCCTTCTACAAACCAGCCTTTTTTATCTTTAAGTTTTGGAGCATACTTGGCTTTTAAGGCAATAGCAGCCGCTTGATAGGCTTGTATGGTGGGAGAATTATCCTGGAGTTGGGAAACATATTGTTCAAACTTCTCTGCGTTTTCTTTAGATTCAGAAGCGGTTTTATACAAATTTCTCAGGGTGTCCATCTCTTGTTGGTTGCCCAAAAAGCTTATCCAAAAAATTAAAAAAACGATTTTCATGGGGATAAAGTTTGGTAAGTGTTAGACAATTTTAAAGCGATGGTTTGGTCGAAACTCGTTGTGTTTTTAACTTTAATTTCTCCTTCGTTCTCCTCTGAAATCTCCAGTTCGAGTTGGAGTTGTGGGTGCGTTTCGGGATTAATTAAAGCCATAAATTTTACTTGGTTTGCCCGATGTAAGAACAGGGGTTTTTGTGTAATTTGTTCGGAGATTTCTTTAATAATTTGGAGCATGCAAACCCCGGGAGTTACCGGATTGCCCGGGAAATGTCCCTTAAAAATATCGTGTTTAGGATTGAGTAAAATAGTGGCTAAATACCTGTTTTCTTCCGGATTAGTAAGGTTTTCTAGGGTGTAAAAGTCTTTTAAAAGCATCTTAGTCATTTTGTGCCATATCAAATTTATAAATTAATCCTACTTGGAAAACCAGCGCAGAATTGTAGCGGCCTATTTTGTCGCTATAAGAGGTGTCGAGATGAACTTCGTCTCCTTCTAATATATTAATTAACCCTTTTTTTATACGCCCTTCTAGGAAAAGGTTATCCAGTAACCCCACTTCAACACCTAAGTTCATCGTAAAATCTAGCGGTACATCGGTATAAATAGATTTACCCGTTTCTATATCCAAGCCCGGACCGAGATATATATGGAAACGTTCTGTCACGTTGAGTTTATTAATAATTGCAAAACTGATATACGAAACCGCTATGTCTAATCTAGACTTTTCTTCGATTTGTTGTTGAGTTTCCTCGTTAAAATAAATAAGTCGCGTAGGTATATCGTTAGCACCTTGCTGAGAATAGGTAAGCTCAGGTTGTAGCGAATAAAATTTTGAAAAGTTAAATTCGGCGGCAAGACCGACATAAAAATCGGTTTTAAAAGAAGATTCGGTTTGTGTGAATTTTGAAAAATTAGCACCCGCCCGTACTGCGGGTCGAAATGAAAACTGAGCCAAGGCCGAGTGGATACTAAGTAAACAAATGACAAGAGAAACAAGTATCTTCATATCTGGTTATTTATAGGGTTTTTAAACGGATTTGTAAAGGCATATTATGATGGTCTATTAGTATTTCTTCAGCAACGTTATCTGAAATCCCTTCAAAGTAAACGCTTAGCTTTTCTTTGAATTGCGAAGCCAAGGTTATTTTTTTTATAATTTTTTCAGAAGTGAGCCATAAAAACACATTTTTTTTTCGGTAGGTGCTTCCGTAAATATAACCCGACTCCGTTCGGCCTTTTTTGTGTGTTTCAAAGTTTTCTTGCACCAGCAAAGATATGTCGTTGGCTAAGGTTTTTAAAATTATTTTTTTGTCTAAATGAGGAACAACGCTGTGTTTTTGATACCCTTCGGGAAAAAGAGTCATATCGAGCAAGGTGTTCCCAAACTCCGTGGTAAGTACTATACGATGAGAAGAAATAGTCGTTTTTTTTAAAATAAATAGACCGCTGAACTCGTGGCCATATACGGTAATGCCGGCTCGATAAACATAATCTCGGTCGGGGTCTGCAAAATAGGAGTTGTGAATCGTTTCAGAGAGAATTTCTTCATCTGTAAAGACCGGTTGATACGTACGACAGGATTGAAGTAGAACCACCCAACTAAAACCTAAAAATAGCGTCGTCCACTTTTTCATTAATACGTTGGTTTTTAAATACAATATGGGTATAGTCTTCGGAGGTTTCAACCAGCTTTACCTCTGAAACTATAGCATCTGGTGTAAAATACAGTTCCACTTGATGGATAAACCCTTGGAGTTCTTTTTGGGTGGGAATTAAAACCACAATTCGGTGGTTGGCCTCCTTAAAAAATTGAAATTTGAAATCAGGAAGTGTAAATACATCCCCACTAATACTACTGGCAATCAGTTGGTTTATTTTAGAGAAAACCGAATGATTTCCAGCTTCGACCGTATGTTTTTTTCCTTGGTCATCGATATAAATTTTATTTTCGGTAAAGCGTATACTATATTCAAAAGGATCGGTGTATTTCCACAATAATCGGGCTGGAGTTTGTAAGATCATTTCTCCGCTACTATAGATGTCATTGGAAAGAAAAGAAAGGTGTTTGGCTTGTGTAAACTGGGTTTTAATAGTTTTAATTTCTTGATTTTTAGCCACCACAGATTTCTTTAGAGATTCTATTTCATTTTGGTTCATAGGGCTTCGTTGGCTCCACACCGAAAAGGAAAGGAAGGCAAGTAAAAAGAGAATGTTATATTTCATAGTCCAGCATTTTATCTATCGTAATTAGGGTATAATTTTCCGCTTTTAAAAATAGCAATAACTGTTCCACGACGTTTACTGTTTTCAGGGAAGTGTCATGAAACAACACCACACTACCGGGCTGAATTCGTTTTTGAACACGGTGAAATAGTTTTTTTTCATCGGAAATACAAGTGTCCAAAGACCGAACATTCCAGCCGATCACCTGTTGGCCAAGAGTTTTGACCGCTTGAGCAATATGGGGATTGAGTACACCAAAGGGCGGACGAAATCCGCAGGAGTGGGCACCGTATTGTTTGAATAAATTGTCTGTATGTTGAATTTCACGTTGAATTGAGGCACTGGACAAAAATCCAATTACAGGGCTGTGTGTATAGGTATGATTTCCCACGCTGTGACCTCGAACGAGTATTTTTTGAAAGATTTCGGGATGTTTTTCAATCTGTTTTCCTATACAAAAAAAAGTGGCTTTGACTTGGTATTTATCTAACAGGTCTAACAAGGAGAGTGTAGCAGGATGAGGACCGTCATCAAAAGTAAGACTGACGACCTTAGATTGCGTTTTTTTTAGCCCTGAAAAACTTTGGATAAAAAAATCAGATTGAATAGTTAATGACTTTATAAACACAAAGACAATACCCGCCGTAACGAGTACTCCCGCAACCCAACCACCAATCCATCCGAGAGACCACAAAGCTAAAGCTCCGAGGAGGAGGATTATAAAAGCACGTATAAATGTTTGAAAATGAATCATTTTCTAAGAATTACCAGGCTGTGGTCTTGACCTAAATATTGATTGTATAACAAAACCGTTTGATAGTTTTTTTTGTCTATTTGATTCCAACGTAAGTGCTCAGGTATTTGCTGGTTTTGGAGCAATTTCAAGCTGGTCCACAATCCAAAACCGGAAGCGGTGGGAAATTCCCCTGAGTGCTGTTTATAGACTATATGAGTGCTTGCTGGAAAGAGTTTGGCGGCCTGTTGGTAATAGATTTCATCACGTATATCGCCATTGTTTCCCAAGACCAACAAGTCAATTTCCTCCATGCGCAAACCTTGATTGGCTAGGGTTGTTTGAATAAAGGATTCCAGCTGTTGTGGAGCCAAGGTGTTTTGTATGGCAACTCCTTCGAGAGTGGCGTAGGTAGAAGACTTGGGTTGGTTTTCCAAAACAAAAAAGGCAGCGCCTTCTCCCCAAACAGCGCCTTTAGAAACCGGAGTAAACACTTCTGTTGGAGAAACAGGATTGGGTTTTATAAAATCAACCAATTCGTAAAGCATAAGCGTATACGGTGAAGTTTCATCGATTCCTCCAACTAACACCGAGTTACAGTCAAGGTCATTTAATTGAAATTGAGCGTCTAGTAACGCCGATTCCAAAGAGACAGACCCGTTGACGTAGGTAAAGTTATAGCCTGTACAGCCAAGATCCAAGGCCACTTGTCCGGCTACCGTATTGTGAGTAGATTGTATAAAGGCTGTTGGAGTTAAAAATTGTTCTTGGTTGTCTAAAACAGCTCGTAAAAACTTTTCAGAATCGGCTAAACAGCCCAATCCGGTTCCAGTAATTATAGCGTCTAGAGTGTTTAGTTGTGCTTCCTCTAAGGCTTTTTTGGATGCGGCAATTCCCATTTTAATGGCTTTAGACATCCGGCGAGCGGCGGCGGGAGGAATCATTTCTTTATAGGATGGCTCTTGGGCGTAACGCACATTTTCTGTAGATGGATGGGGTAGCTCCCAAGGAAATTTTTCTTCATAACTCGCCTGAGCTGATATACACCCTATTCCGTTGATATATACTTTTTTCATTTATTTTTTTGAAAAAATTAAAGCCGAACAATTTCCTCCAAACCCAAACGAATTGGACAGCACATGGGTAAGTTCTTTTTGTAGCAGAGTGGTTTGAGGGATTAAATCAAATTCTTCCATCGAGGTGGAAAAATTTTTATTAGGAAATACTACGTTGTGTTGTAACGCTAAGATACTGTATACGGCTTCAATGGCAGCGGCTGCCGCCAAAGTATGACCCGTATAGGGTTTGGTAGAGCTAAAATCCGGGGTGTTGTTGCCAAAAATACGTAAAAAAGCTCGTCCTTCCGACAAATCGTTATTCACTGTCGCCGTACCATGAGCATTGATATAACTGATATCTTGGGGAGTCAATTGGGCTTTTTGCAAGGCTTTTTGCATAGCTAGAAAAGCGCCTTGGCCATTTTCGGAAGAGGCGGTTTGATGAAAAGCATCGTTAGCATTGCCGTAACCGCTAAGATAGGCCAAAACTTTTTTGGGTTTTTGTTCCAAAAGGCGGGGCGACTCCAGGACTAAATAGGCCGCTGCTTCTCCCAGGTTTAAGCCTTTACGATGGTTATCAAAAGGGGTGTTTTCTTCGTCGGATAAAATCATCAACGAATTAAAACCGTTGATTGTAAATAGCGATAGGGCATCTGCACCCCCAACGAGTACCCGGTCTAAAGTGCCTGATTCTATAAGCTGAGCACCAAACATAATCGCATTGGCTGCCGAAGAGCAGGCCGTACTTACGGTTGTCACCAAGCCCTGTAAACCCAGGTATGAGGCAGTAAGTTGGGTTACTTCACCAGCATTGTGGCTTAATATAAAACGCTGTATATCCGGTTGGTGGGGATAGTCATAAAAATGCTTTTCGGTTTGATCCATTCCCCCTACGCTGGTCGCCGAGACCAATCCGGTTTTAAATTGGTTGATGTCCTCAATACCGGCATCCATTACGGCTTGCTGTGCGGCATAGGTAGCTAACATAGCGGTTCGGGGGAATCGGTGGTTGGAAGGCAATTGTAAAAGTTCTTCCAGTTGGGTATTCGAATATTTGATCTCTCCAAATTTTAAACGGTCTTGGTGTATAGTAGACAAGTAATCGGTAGTAGTTAAGCCCGTTTTACCTTGCACTAATGCGGCCAAGTTTTCGTTGGCATTTTGGCCAATAGAAGAGATAATACCCATCCCGGTAATTGCCACTTTTGCCATGTTATTTGGTTCTTTTTTGCTGAATAAATTCAGCCATGGTATTAATTGATTTAAAAACGGTTTTACCTTCTTTAGGATCGGCTAATTTGATTCCGTAGTCTTTATCTAAAAGCACAATCAGCTCCAACGCATCGATTGAATCGAGCCCCAGGCCGTCTCCAAAAAGCGCATCATCGTCTTGGATATCTTTCGGTTGGATGTCTTCTAGATTGAGGACCTCAATAATTTTTACTTTTAATTCTTGTTTTAATGTATCCATAATTTAAGATTTATATAGTTCGTTTAATGTTTCTACGGTATGGGGCCAAGCCCCCGATTTATCCACCAAATATACCTGGGCTTGGTAGTGGTCGTTGATCATTTCTACCCACCCACAAAGAACTTTTTCGGCTTTTCCGGACTCTAAAAGAGTTTGGGTATATTGGGTCATAAATTCCGAATTAAATTTATCAAAAACAAAAAAAGTATTTTCGGATTTTAACTGATGTCTGATGGCAATTTCGCCCAAGCAAATATTGGGCAAAGTATAAACAAATACAGCTGGGCTGGGGTAATAATTGGACGGATCGGCGATGCTGTTCAAATGCTTTAGGTCGGTATCTAAACTCGAGGAACGATTGGCAAAAACCAAGGCAATATCCGAGTTGGATATTTCTGATGGGAGGCTCTGAAACACCAATTCACTGGTTATAAAAGCCAATTTGCTAAGCGCATCCATCTTAAAAAACTTAGGGTAAGAAATCCCTGTGGATTGATACAAATCTTTGAGAAATGTGTCTGTGCTGCTTGCCGAATACCGGCTTGTTTTGCCGTTGATAATCACACGGCCGGGTATCAGTTCACAATAGGCAGATATGTAATAGTGAGCTTTCAAACTACGAGATTTTTTTTACTATAACAGCGGCATTGCTACCTCCAAATCCTGAGGCTGTTTTGAGCAATGTTTGAAGCGGTGCGTTTTGGTTTTCTAAGAGGAGACGAATGGGTTTAGAAACCCCTCCTTCTTTTGATCCTAATGATTGAATCAGCATATTTTCTTGTACACTTTTTAAAGCGACCACCAATTCCAATAAACCCGATGCTCCCAAGGTATGTCCAAAATAGGCTTTTAAACTGTTGGTGGGTACGTTGGATAAACCACACTGATGAAATGCTAAGGATTCCATTTCGTCATTATAAAGAGTAGCGGTACCGTGGGCGGATAGGTAGTCAATTTCTTGGGCGGAGAGTTGGGCTTCCGCCAAAGCTCTTTGAATGCTTTTGGCGAGACCTTCTCCGGTTCGGGAGGGTCCTGAAATATGATTGGCATCGTTGACTGCCCCTTCTCCCAAAATTTCAAAACTTCCGGCTCTTGTATGGGTGTCCATGTAAATGGCAGCAGCGGCCTCTCCTAAGTTGATACCGTCCCGATCGGGACTGTATGGAGCACAGCGAGTTTTGCTCAATGCCATAAACGATTCAAACCCGGCCATCACAAACTCCGAAAGTTCGTCGCCCGCCACAACAAAAGCATTTTTATAGCTACCTGATTGGAGTAGTCGTTTGGCTACCAAAACCGCCATGACTCCCGAGACACAGGCGTTTGACACTACCACGGGCGGGGTGTTAAAACCCAACTGTTTGGCCACTATTTGAGCAGTATGGTACAAATGAGTTTCGGGTGCTGGGGGCGACTCCTTTTTTAGTAAGTTGATGTTTCCTTTGGTGGTAGACAATATCAAGAGGGAGTGCTCGGTTACCGGGTGTTTTTCTACAAGCGGCTGCAGAGCTAAAAGCAACATTTTCTCCAAGCGGCTCGTTGTTGTTTTAATGGAAAATTGTTTTGTAAAATCGCTTTCAATACGATGGGTGTCCAAGTAGCCCGTATAGAACTCCTCTCCCGGCCTTTTTTTTACTCCAGACCGGTTATTGAGCAATTGGTTCCATACTTCTTGGATGTTCATTCCCAAGGGAGTGATACAGTTATAGGAGTGTATGTAGGTAAGGGGCCGTGGCATTTTAAATCAAGTTCATGTTCTTTTTCCACTTTTCGAAAAAAGGCGGGTTGTTAAGAATCAAATTTCCGCTGTTGTCGGTAAAAACTTGGGTGGTTTCCCCAGTACAGACTAACTGATTTTGAGAATTGTATAAGGCATAAGTAAAGACCATTTTAGCGGCCTGTTGATTGACAAAAGTTGTTTTTACGGTTACTATTTCTCCGTATCGAAGAGGAAGTTTGTTTTCACAAATAAATTTGACTATTGGGGTGGCAAAGCCATTTTGTTGAATTTGTAAATAATCGATACCGTGTTCTCGACCAAAAGCTTCTCTGCCATCTTCAAAATATTTGATATAATGTCCATGCCAAACGATTCCCAATGGGTCCGTTTCGTTAAACCGCACCCGGATATCGATATAGGATTTCAGTGTATTGGGGCTATCGGAGTCTTTTGTTTTTGTCATAAATAACAGCAGCAGCTACGGTTATAATAAAAAACAAAAGTAGTAAAATAATTTCGGGCAGTATGGAGTATAAATTGCCATTGCGTAAGAGAACATCATAAAAAGAGCGGATTCCCCAATTCATGGGTGAAATATTCGAAAAAAACTGCATGATTTCGGGCATGGCGAACACCGGGATCCAGATACCTCCAATAGCCGCAAGAATAACCACTGAGGTGGCTCCAAAGGGAGCGGATTGTTCGGTAGTATTGGCGATAGTACCCAGCAAGATTCCAAAACCGATCGCGGCCAAACCCGAAAAAAGAGCAATTAGGCTCATTAAGACCAATTTGCCACTTACATCGAGTGCTGGTAACCCGATTTGTGGGAATATATAAATACCTACAGCCACCATTAAGAAAAATTGTATCATACAAATGGTCAGATAGGTTACCGTTTTACCGCCGATAACAACCAAATAAGGTATAGGTAGGGTGAGTAAACGAACCGAGGTGCCTTGTTGTTTTTCTTTGACTATGTTTATAGAAAGTGGTACGACTATAAAATAGATGGCGAAAAGCGTCCAAGCCGGAACGTTGTGTTGGGTGGTATTGGGTTTAATTTCCCGTTGATTTTTAACAGGATTAATTTCTTGAAAGGCCAAAAAACTTTCTTGGTCAAAATCTATTTGGATGCCCAGTTCTTCTTCAAAGGCTTGATAAATAGATTCAGTTTCAATTTTAGAAATTAGTTTTTCAATGGCATTGGTAATACTATTTCTAAAACTCATTTGAGTAGCCGGATCAAAATAGAGTTTGATCTCTTTTTTGTCTAGGGCTTGGTCTTCCGGATAAGGGGTGGGCTCGGTTTCCACGCCAATATGGGTCAATACTTGAGCCACATTTTGGTTGACCTTGTATTGCAATCCGTCACTAAGCCCTTGGGGAAGTATGATTCCAAATTGGTAATGGCCTTTAAAAACGAGATCTTCCATGTCCTTTTCGATAAGCGGAATTTGGTTGATGGAAGTAATTAATTGAAAGACGTGGTTTTCAGAAATTTGATTTTGGATGTTTTCTGAAATTTTGCCTTGGTCGTTGTCAATAAATAATACCGGTATTTCCGATTCGTTTTCGGTTCTAAAGGTATTGTCTTGTATCAGAGCGATGGTCACTATAAGAATTAGAGGCATAATAAACAGAATTATTAGCCCGCCCAGATCTCGCAGCTGAAGTATAAACTCTTTCCGTATGGATTGTAAGCACTTATATAGCATCTCGCAATTCTTTTCCCGTAAGGGCAATAAAAACATCTTCTAAGTTTTTAGCTCCCGGCACTTGATTGATAAGCTCTTGGGGACTGCCTTGAGCGTACACTTTTCCTTGATCCATAATCGCAATTTGCGTACAAAAATCTTGTGCCTCTATCAAATGGTGCGAAGTATAGACCAGGGTTGTTTTTTCTTGATTTAATTTTCTAAGAAAATCAATAATGGCATTTTTGGATTGAACATCGACACCCACGGTCGGCTCGTCAAGAAATAGGATATCGGGCTGGTGTAAAGTTCCTGCGATGAGGTTGACCCGTCGTTTCATCCCCCCTGAAAAAGTATTTATTTTTTTATCAGAAAATTTTGACAGCCCTAAAAGCGAGAGACCTTCGGTGATTTTATGGGTCAGTTTTTTACCTTTTAAACCGTACATACTTCCAAAATACTGCAGGTTTTCACGAGCCGTAAGTGTGGGATATAATGCGATGTCTTGAGGGACTACGCCCATACGTTTTTTAATCGCAAAACGATTGTTCTTGTAGGTTTCTCCCAAGATTGTAAAGCTCCCCGAGCTGGGGTGAATCAGATGGCATAGAATGGAAATTAAGGTGGTTTTTCCAGCTCCGTTAGGGCCTAGGATCCCAAAAATTTCTTGTTGGGCAATGGTTAAGTTCAAACCGTTGATAGAATACGCATCGGAAGCCTGGTATTTTTTATACAGATCACGTATTTCTATGGCTGGAATCATGGGAGGGTTTTTATATATTTCTTTAATTTCTTAAAAAAGGCTTCTTCTTTACGAGACAAGTCCAACAACTGATCGGCCAGTGCATTATACACATCGTCTTGTTGGCTTCTATTTTTGTACACCCGAGAAGCATTTACGGCAAAATCGCGCCATTGGTCGCCAATATGAGTCATCTCAGCTGAAAATTCACGTAGTTCCGGGGCGTTTAGGATGGGAGAAGCTTCTTGTAAAAAAGCCGCATATATAAATCTAAATCCACCGCCTCCGGTACCAATCTCTTCTTGCATTCTGACTATTTGAGCCAAGTAGTGATTCGTTTTTTTGATGCCAATTTTTTTTGGCCATTGTCTAATTTTTTTGGACAAAAAACGCATGCCGTTTACTCCCACAATGGGCACGGGAGCTAGCATATCCCGACAGGTATTTTTAATACCCCGGACAATGGCTCGCTTGAGATCGATTTCTTTCGGAATATGAATGGGATAGTACAATTGGCCTCGGGGGGCAAAAGTACCTTTGGTAAAACGTACCCGCTCGAGCTCTTGGGGAGTTAACTGGGTGGTATACTGCATCACTGGGTCACTAATCAGATAATGCGTTTCTGTTTTGCCATACACAATCAAATTATGGGCATTGAAATGGAAACGGTATTCGTCGGGGAAATAACTAAGATGAAAAACGCCTACTTGCAAGCCCGAAGGAATATTTTTTTTAATATTCAGGTCTAAATCAGCCATAGCTTGTTTTTTAGAGCGGTATTTCTTTCGTTTCATCTGAATATTTAACCGTTTCACAGCTCTTTTAAAAATCAAACCCGAAAGTGGTCTAAAACTGACCGCAGGAGCGTGATTTACCTTGATAAATGGTAAGAATACAAAATAAAGTCCGGAGCCGATTCCAAAAATCATAGGCTCACTAATGTCTAGTCCTTGATTGCGTAATAGGCTGGAAGTTACTCCGTTTTCACAGTGAGCGGATTGATAATGTACAAATTCTTGGGTCACGACTCTCCGGTATAATTTTTTAATGTGGTTACAGAAATTTGAAAAACCTCGGCATATTTTGTCAAGATTCGTGTACTTAATTTTCTAAATACCCGCGGTTTTAAATGGCGTTTTACCCGCCAACGCCACATACCCATATAACCTGCTAAAATGTTTAAATCCATTTTATTAATTTCCATGAAATAAGCGATGGGGCTTAACGTACCGTTACGAATTCCTTCTTTGGCTTGTTCGGCGCGCTCTTGGATGTCTTGTAACGATAGTTCCATGGCTAGGGCTTTGGGTTTCCAGCCTTGACTTAAAACGGTGGTATAATTACCAGCTTCATCAACGGCATAACAAAGTTCTTTGATGTTTTTTTTGGACAACGAACTTTCATCTTGTGGAACCGCATCTTTTTTCATGGCACTACTTTTTCTAAAAACAACGTCAAATTAGATTGTAAAAGTAATTGTTTCTGATGAAAAATAGTACAGGCAATTTGGAATAAGCTGTGATTGTCTGAGTGAAAAAAGTGAAGTAATTCGGCTTCAGTGGTGATTGCGCTGTGAACCGGTGGAAGTGCTAGAATCTCGAGTTTTTTTATAGCGCTAATAAATCCAATGAGCGGGACTCTTTGATTGACGGTCTGATAATAGGTAAACGCACTAATGCAGGACGAGGTTTGTGCTGCGTTTTCGATGAGTCCAGATTCTTGAAACAGGCCGTTTTGCACAAAAAGATTGTCGGGGTGGATGGTAAATCGAGTACATACTTTTTTTTCTGAAATCGACTCTAAAGTATCCACCATTAACATCGGTTTTTGATGGGGTAGAAAAAGAGGAATATGTATATCCAGATTTTGGTTCATGATGCCAATACTGTTTTCATCTCGGCCGTGGCTATAAGGCGTTCATGATGGTGGGTGATGGCTGTAACTAAGGTAACCCCTCCAAACTCTTGCAATACTTGAACCTGGGTAATTAGACGGCTGTCAACTGGCGGTAAGCCGTGTATGGTAACCGATTTGATAGCTCCTATGTACCCCGTGGGTGCGGGTTTGTCTTGTAAAAAGTAAAGATATCCCGTATACAGAGCTATACTTTGCGCAATGTGCTCAATAATTCCGCCTTCCTGGAAACAATGGTTGGCAACAAAAATATTATTCTTTTTTATGGTTAATGCGGCGGTGATTTGATTGTTCTTAAATTCAAGTAAGCTATCTACCATGACCATAGGGTGTTTTTGCGGAATTAGTTTTCCGATAAACTGAGGGTCTGTAATGGGGAAAGAGCTTGGCTTGGTCATAATTTAATGAACGGTAAGGTAGGCGTAGGCGTACGAAAACCTACCACTTTCGGGTACAGCTAATAAGATTTTGTTGCCGGGTTTTAAAGTTCCTGAAGTGACCAATTCGTCTAAAGACAAGTAAATAGAAGCTGAACCCACATTACCCACGCGATCGAGGTTGAGAAACCATTTCTCTAAGGGAATATGAATACCTCGTTCGGCCATACTATCATAAAGTTTTTGAACAAAAAACTGAGACGAAACGTGGGGTAAAAAGTAATCAATTTCATCTACGTTAATTTGGTGTTTTTGTATAGTGTTGGCGAGACTTTCAGCGCCTTTGAGGGTGATGTGTTTATCTAAAACTTTGATGTCTTGTTTAATAGCAAAAATCGACTGATTAGACCACTCTTCGGGAGTTAAATCAGACCAGGAAATAATGGAGCCGTCTTCGTTTTTTTCGCCTCCGGCGTACATACAAGTTTCTATTTCGTGTGCAAACGAATAGGCATCCATCCAGTTGATTTTAAGAGAAATACCTTCCTTGGCGACGTGGTTTTGTAACAAGAAGGCTCCGGCTCCATCGGAGAGCATCCATCGTAGGAATTCTTTGTTGAGACCGACAATTGGACTGTTCTCAAGTCGCTCCAAAAAGGAAGCTTCGGGGTCAAATTTATTGGCCACCAACCAAGAAGAAACCCGTTCCGAACCTGTACAAACGGCATTTTGAGTACTCCCTGATTTGACAGATAAAAAACCAAATTTGAGTGCATTCATCCCCGAGCAACACACACCGGTAGAAGAGTTGAGTTCTACGGGGCGGTTGTCCATAAGACCATGTACCATTGCAGCGTGAGAAGGTAAAAAAACATCGGGGGTAGAAGTACCGCACGATAGGAGTTCTAATTCGTGTTTGGTAAAATTTTTATCATATAGCTGGCTAATCGCCATATAGGTTAGCTCTGCGTTATTGTGAGTGGGAAGACCTTGTTTATCCAATGCAAAATAGCGAGTTTTTATACCGTTATTTCTTAGCACTATGTTTTTTGCTTTGGAAGCGCGATCATTAATATACCCTAGGTAGTCCTCCATTTCTTCGTTAGAAATCGGGTCATTAGGAAGATATTTTGCAGTCTTGGTAATGTAAACGTCAAACATGTCCTAAAAATACATCTATTTTAATTGAATACCTTGATAATAGTTGGTTAATTTTTTTCTGTTATTTGAAGTAAATGGATAGGTTATCAAATACAAAAGATAGGCCACAGGAGAAATTACCCAAATAGCCACGGCTAAATATATATTAAAAACCCTAAGCCACCGTCTTCTTGAGGATTTTTTTCTAATAATTATTTGTGCCCATTTGTTAAAAATGAGAGCCCCCCTTTTTTCTATAGTAACAATAAAGGGTTTAATGGAAACCGCCCCCAAAGATAGTAATTGATTATGAAGGGTGGCGTAGTTATTTTGTTGTATGGCTTGGCGTATAGGTGCCGCAAAAACAGAGGCGTTATTAATGTCTTGGTCGGATATCCCCGGTTTCGGAAAAATACCCAAGTATTTTTCTTTTTTTCCGGTAAACATCCATTTGACAATGGTGTAGGCACTGATAAGGTTAGGGGCTTTATCAGTGAGAACGATATTTCCAACCAAATGGGCCTGTAGCTCTTGTAATCTTTTTTTTATTTTTTCTTGGGCGTTAACCCACATGTTTCTACAACCAATAACAGTTAATACTGGAGTATTTTGAAAAAGTTGAGCCGCATCTGACGAAAACAAAAACGAGTTAATCGGAATAGAAATAGATAAAAACCAAACTTGATATCCAAGAATTATAAGGTCATATTTATTTTGCATCACATGCTCGGGCAGGGGTTTTACACCTTGTGGAATTTGCATTACCGATTCGGGGAAAGCCTCAAAAAAAGTATGATTGTTCCATGGAAATGAAAAGGGTGGATCGGGTTCTATTTCGCAAAAAGTAATAGAAAGCTCCGGATTGGACTGTAATGGCAGGGTCAACTGATTAAGAATTTCTAACAATTGCCCACTTTGCGAATAATAAAGTACAAGAACTCGTTTCATTCTTATGGAGTTTTCAAGGAATTTTAGAAAAGCAAAAGTAGTTAAATTTTAGAATTATGTAGGGTTGGAATCAAAAAGGGGGTGTGTGAAGAGTTTATTTAAAAGCATTCCAAAAGTCAAAATAATTAAACCATTGCAACGGATAACGGCGGATCATTTGAGTAACATGACTGACATAATCTTCTAATAGAGCCTGTGAATCGCGATGTTTAACGGTTGCTTCTCGGGTATAGAGGTGGTAAAAGGTATTGGTTTCTTTCATGACAAACACATAAGCAACGGGCACTTGGAGGCGGGAGGCCAGTAAAAATGGCCCGGCCGGAAAAGAAGCTTGTTTACCCAAAAAAGGAGTGGATAACACTTTGTTACTTTGGATGTAGCGATCTCCGGTAAAGCAAATGAGTTCGTTATTGGCTAAGGCTTGGTTGATTTGGAAAATATGCGATAGGTCTTCTTGAATTAAAATAAATTTGATACTACTTTTTATCGCAATTGATTCGAGGTAATTTTTAATCGCACGATGCTCGCTATCCGTTGTGACCAAATTAATTTGTCCGGTCATGTCAATGTCTTGAAAAAAATATTCGGCCAATTCAAAGTTGCCGATATGGGCACTGATTAAGATGCCTCCTTTTTTTTGTTCCAAAAAACGTTTTAGGATATCAATCCCGTCAAATTCATAGGTGAATTTATGACGCATACCCGACCCGATCGCGACTCGATCAATCAAAGTTTTACCGAAGGTATAATAGTTTTTAAAAATGGATTTTTGGGTTTTAAAATACGAATACCCCAGCCGTTGTTTATAAAAATACCCGATGTATTTATTGCTTTTCCATTGAAAAAAGTAGTAATAGCTAGCCACAAAAAAAAGGATAAAATACGATGATTTTATCCCTATTTTTTTTATTAAGAAAACAAAAATTTTATAACCTAAAACGGATCCTTTCGATCTGCCGTCCCAGTCACTCATAGCGACATTTTTTTACTTTCTATTTTGTTTTCGATACAACTGTAAAAATCGTCAAAAGTGGTCAGTCCTACAAAGTCTTTTTCTCCAAGTTTCACCCCAAAATGAGATTCGATAATCACAACTAAATCAACATAATCCAAACTGTCCAAGCCTAAAGTTTCACGTAAATTGGCATCGGGGAGTAGGCTGGAGGCTGATACTTCAAATTCCTCCACCAAAAACGAATTAGCTGTTTTAATTATTTCTTCTCTAGTCATAGGTAGGTAGGTTTACACTTTTTTAATTATAAGAGCAGAATTAGTTCCGCCAAACCCAAAAGAGTTAGACAAAAATAAGTCAATTTTTTGATTTTTTGTTTTAGAAACGATATTTAATTGGGCTGAGATTTCGTCGGGAGTTTCAAAATTAATATTAGGAGCAACAAAGTCATGCTGCATCATCAAAATCGAATAAATTACTTCACTGGCACCAGCCATCCAACATTCGTGTCCGGTCATGGATTTGGTAGAACTAATAGCCGGGGTGTTTTTTCCAAATACTTCTAAAATAGCCTTGGCTTCATTCATATCCCCGACGGGTGTGGAGGTAGCGTGAGCATTGATGTAATCAATTTCGTGAGGTTGCACGCCGGCTTGATTTAGGGCACGTTGCATGGCTAATGCCGGTCCTTCCACATTGGGAGTAGAGATATGTCCACCGTTTGAGGAGAATCCGTAGCCAACGATTTCGGCCAATATAGGAGCCTTTCGCCGTAAGGCAGATTCATAGCTTTCCACGATGAGTGTCGCAGCACCGCCACTGGGTACCAAGCCGTCTCGTGAAGCATCAAATGGACGAGAAGCTTGATGGGGTTTTTCTTGCTGGGTAGAAAACACACCCAGACCATCAAAACTCGCCATGGCATATTGATTTATTTCCTGAGCACCACCGCTGATTACGATTTCTTGCAAGCCATTTTTAATCATCATATAGGCCAACCCCAAGGAGTGTGAGCCACTGGCACAGGCAGCACTGACTGTAAAATTAATGCCTCGTATGCCCAAGATGGTGGAAAGGTTCATCGTCACTGTTGAGTTCATGGATTTAAAGATGGCTCCGGAACCAATGAGTGCGGTGTCTCTTTTTTCTCGCATAATATCGGTGGATTCAATAACGGCTTTAGAAACACTGTCGTTCCCATAGATGAGCCCCACCTCGTGACTGTTAAAAAAGTCAGGGTTAATCTGTGCCATTTGAAGCGCCTCCAGCGTCGCCATATAGGCATATTCGGTTTCTTCACCAATGGATACCCGTTGTCGTCTGTGTAACAAGCTTTTTAAATCGGGTCTGGGGACTTGGCCGGTTAAGGCCGAGCGAAATCCATAGTTTTCTCGGTCCGGGTCAAAAACAATCCCTGATTTACCTTGATACAACGAATTTTTTACCTCGTCTAGGGTGGTGCCAATACACGAATAGATTCCCATTCCGGTAATGACAACTCTTGGGTTTGTATTCGTTAGATTCATAATTTTATTATCTAGGAGCATGGGGTGTATTAAGAATAAATACCACCGTTAATATTAATAACTTCTCCAGTAATATACGCAGATTTTTGAGAAGCTAAGAAACTAACTAAATGAGCTACTTCTTCGGCTTCTCCAAAACGGTTTGCAGGGACTAATTTAACCAATTCATTTTCATTTAATTCGCCCGTCATATCGGTTTTAATAAATCCCGGTGCGACGGCATTGACAGTGATGTTTCGTTTGGCAACTTCTTGAGCTAGCGCTTTGGTAGCTGCCACCAGGGCTCCTTTGGCCGCCGAATAATTGGTTTGCCCCGGGGTGCCTTTCATACCTGACACAGAGGCCATGGTAATAATGCGGCCGTATTTGTTGCGAAGCATTTTTTGTATAAAAAAACGTGTCACATTATAAAAGCCATTCAAGCTGATTTGAACCACCCGATTCCAATCTTCAGGAGTCATCCACATAAAAAGGGTGTCTCGGGTAATACCGGCATTATTCACTAAAACCTCCACGGTAGAATCGGGATGGTTTTGTTCCCAGTTTTCGAGCACTTGTTGGGTTTGTTCGGCATTGGAAACGTCAAAGCGGAGTAGTTCGCCACTGCCCCCCTGTTGTATTATTGTGTCCAAGGTTTTTTGGGCCTCTTCCGTATTGGAGGTATAATTTATCAAAATATGGTAACCGTGGTCTTGGGCTAATTGCAAGCAGATTGCTCTACCGATGCCACGGGATCCTCCGGTCACGAGTGCGCATTTCATGATTCTGTGTGTTTGTATTTTACTCGCTAAAAAGCTCTAAATTATCATACCATTTTTGACCCAATACTGATCCGTCTTTTTTAAGGAAACCCCAAGTTTTTCCATTTTTTACTCGGGCTAATCCATTGATAAATCCTTTAGAATCGGCGGATTGAAAGATGCCAAAACCACCTCCAATGGTAATCTGGTAATCTGCGGGAATCACTAATTCACCTTGGGTATTAATAAATCCCCAATTTTTTCCTATTTTAACGGGAGCTAGACCCTCGTTAAACACTTCCGCATCTTCGTAGGTAGCTGGTATTACCAGTTCACCTGAGGTATTGGTATAACCCCATTTTTGATCCATTACAACCGGTGCAAGTCCATCATTAAATGCACGGGCTTTGGTGAATTTAGGCTCGATCACCCAACGGCCTTGTTTGTCGATATAGCCTATGAGTTCGCCTTTTTTGGCATACGTGATATCCCTTCCATTAAAGTCCCATATTTTAACCACGCCTTCAATGGCTTTAAAGGTACTGCCAGTTAAAATACCGTACTCTTCCCCTTTTTTAGCCCAGGTCATTTTCCCGTTTTCCCATTCTCCCAAATCTTGGTATTCGGCGGGTACGACAACTTTACCCTTTAGGTCGATAATACCCCATAAACCATTGTTTCTTACCCGAGCAAAATCGCCTTTAAAATCTCGAATTACATCGTAGGTTGGTGGTAAAATCACTTTGCCCGATGTGTCGATAAGACCAATTTTTTTGTCTTTACGTATAAAGGCTACGCCGCCTTTTTGATACGGATATAATTTGTCAGAATCAGGAGTGTGTAATCTTTCACCTTTTTTATTGATGTAGAAAATTTCTTTACCTTGTTTAGCAATTGAAACACCTTGATTAAACCCTTCGATCATATCTAGAGAAGGTTCGATAACTACTTGGCCTTGGGTGTTAATCACACCCCATTTTTTATTTACGCGTACCGGCGCAAGACCTTCGGAGAAATCTCCAGCTGCTTCATAAGTAGCGGGAATGACCACTTGTCCGTCGGTATTGATAAAGCCGGTTTTCTTTTTCTCTTTAAATTGTGCCAGTTGTTGTCCAAATGACATCGCACTTAAACAGAGTGTCAATAGGAGAAGAATTGGTTTTTTCATGGTTATTTTTATTTGTTTTTTAAATATTCTTTTATCTGTGAAATATAGGGATACATAGGTATATCCTCTTTAAAAATAGGAATTATTTTTCGAATGTCCTCCACCAGTAACCGAGTCGCAGTAGAGGTTTGGTTTTCGTAGCCCAGATAAGAAATAGCCTGAACTGTGGTAATTAATTGAATGCTAAGTACTTCAAAGGCATTGTCAATCACTCGCGCAGTCATCGAAGCTGCGTTGGTTCCCATACTTACGATGTCCTGATTGTCGTTATTGCACGGAATGGAATGTACATACATCGAAGTCGCAAGGGCTTGACTTTCTGCCGTTGTGGAAGTGGCAGTAAACTGAACGCCTTGCATACCAAAATTAAACCCGAGGGTACCTAGGTTGACAAAGGGGGGTAAAATCTCGTTGAGCTTGGAATTCATCATGTAGTTAATTTGTCTCTCCGACAACATGGTGAGTTTGGTAATCGCAAGCTTGAGTTTATCCATTTCCAGGGCGATGTAATCGCCGTGAAAATTTCCGCCGTGAAACACCTGTTTGTTAGGCACATCTATAATGGGATTATCATTGGCCGAGTTGAGCTCGTTTTCCAACACCTGAGCGGTATAATTAACCGTGTCCAAAATCGGTCCAAGAATTTGAGGAATACAACGAAGGGAATAGTATTCTTGAACCTTTTCTTTAAATATCTTTTCTGAATTTTTTCCGGAATACAAATCCTCTTCCCGTTTGCGTATCAAGGGGCTATCGGCCAAGTTTTCTCGCATTTTACAGGCTATTTCTCGTTGTCCGGGGTGTAATTTGACCGCATTTAATTCTTCTGAGAAATGGTCGTCATAAGCACGTACAATTTCGTTTAACGCCGAAGATAATAAAGTTGCGTAGTGTATCAATTTCTTAGCGTAATAGAGGTTGATAATTCCAATACCGGTCATCACTGAAGTTCCATTCATCAGGGCCAAACCTTCCCGGGACTCAATAGTAATGGGGTGGAGTTTCTCCAATTTAAACACCTCTTGAGCCGGCATTTTTTTTCCTTGATAAAGTACTTCTCCTTCTCCAATGAGTGCCAGCGCGAGGTGGGCTAATTGTACCAAATCACCACTGGCTCCTACACCTCCGTGTTCGTAGATCACCGGGTTGATATCCCGGTTTACCAATTCGGTCATGAGATAAATCAAGGAGGGATGAACTCCAGAATTACCCTTAGCTAAAGTGTTTAATCGAGCAATGATTACTGCTTTCGCGAAAGCGGGAGCAAGGTAATTACCAGTTCCTGAAGCATGGCTGCGAATCAGATTGTATTGTAATTGAGTGGCGTCTTTGTCGTCGATTCGGTATTGCGCCATGGGACCAAAACCGGTATTGACGCCATAAATAATTTTATTTTGAGAAAAGAATTTTAAAAACACAAAACTCTCATAGACCTTGTCCATTACTTCCTCACTGATAGCAAGTGTATTTCCTTCAAAAAGAATGGATTCAAAATCGGTTAGGGTGAGATGTTGGTTAAGTAGTATCATTCTAGGGTTGGAATACTTGTTTGTTATAAATATTGACTACATTTATGCCACAAATGTAGTATTTTATCAATACATGGATTCAGAAAAAGTAGATATTCTAATTATAGGCGCCGGACCTTCGGGCTGTGTTTCTTCAGCATATTTACACCAACAAGGCGTCAAAGTGAAAGTCGTTGAAAAGATGAAGTTTCCTCGACTGGTGGTTGGTGAAAGTTTAATACCTCGCGTCATGGATCATTTGGATGCCGCAGGATTTTTGCCGGCATTAAATGCTATGAATTTTGAAATCAAGCGTGGCGCTCGATTTATCAAGGGCGAACAATCTTGTCATTTTGATTTTAGCAAAAAATTTTCGGAAGGTTGGGATTGGACCTGGCAAGTACCTCGCGCAGATTTTGACAAAACCTTGGCAGAAGAATTGGTTCGAAAAGGCGTAGAAATAGAATTTGAAACCGAGGTCACCGATGTAAGTTTTCAACCCGACGGCACTTCGATTACTCGCGTACGAAATAATTTCGGTGAGGAAAAAACAATTGAAGCTCGGTTCGTTATAGATTCTAGTGGGTATGGCCGGGTTCTACCGCGCTTACTCAATCTGGATGCGCCTTCTGGTTTGGAACCTTTGTCTTCTATTTTTAGTCATGTTAAAGATGTTAATAGGCATCGTACCAACGATACTGAGGAAGGAACTTTGATTTCGTTTGATGTTTTAGAAACCAAAATTTGGCTTTGGGTCATTCCTTTTTCCAATGGAAATACCAGTGTAGGAATTGTGGGCCCCACCGATTTTATCAACGGATTGGGGGCAACAACTAGTGAAGCCTTACAACGCGCCATTGGGAAGTCTGATTTTTATCGAGATCGTTTTGCTGGGCTCGATTTTTTGTTTGAACCCATCAAGCTTCAGAATTATTCCCGTTCCGTCTATAAATTTTTCGATACTGGATTTGTACTCACCGGTAATAGTACCGAGTTTTTGGATCCGGTTTTCTCCTCGGGGGTGGCCTTTGCGACCGAATCGGGGATGAAAGCCGCTCGATTAGCCTACAGACAATTACAAGGAGAACAGGTAGATTGGCAAAAAGAATACGTAGAATATATGTTGAAAGGTATTAATGTATTTAGAACGTATGTCAAAGAATGGTACACCGGTAATTTACAAACCTTATTCTTTCACCGGCCTGAAAATGAAGATGTCAAACGAAAAATTTGTTCGGTATTAGCGGGTTATGTATGGGATGAAAACAATCCTTTCGTAAAAAAGCATGACAACATCGTCAAAAATATGGCGTATTTGATTGATTTAGAAAAAGGGGTACAATCATAAAGCGTAATTCGGGAAAAGTTACTGTAGAATTACTCGTGTATATAATCCTAAAGCGGGCGAATTTTTCAAAAAAATTAGGGGCTATCATTAGCCCCTACTGATGTTTTTACAACGAGTGGTGGAGAAGATGGGGCTCGAACCCACGACCTCTTGCATGCCATGCAAGCGCTCTAGCCAACTGAGCTACATCCCCAATTTTGGGCAAAAATAAACTTTTCTATTTTATTAGCAACCATAATTGCTTAATTTTGCATCATCTTAATACTTTTTCCAATGGAAAATATACTCCTAGGTTTTTTAGCCATTTTCTTCTTGTTTATTATTTTGGTGATCCATCGAATAATAAACTTTCAGCACAAAATGGAAATCGAACATAAAAAGAAAGCTTCCAAAGAAACACACACCTAAACAATACGCCCTTTTCCTTTTAGCTATAAAAAACTGATTTTAAATATATTTTAACAAAACAGGCTCATAAATAATAATATCTTGTGCCGAAATTTTATTAACAAATCCAATTGTATTAATGAAAACTAAATTTACCACTATTTTGTGGTCCCTCGCCCTATTGGTTGTGATAACTACCGCCTGTGACGGACCTAAAAAAGAAACCCCAACCGACGACAGTTACGGTTTAAATTTTGCGCTGATGGATACCACTACAAGACCTCAGGATGATTTTTATCGTTTTGTCAACGGACAATGGTTAGACCAAAACGAAATACCCGATGATGAAACCAACTGGGGAAGCTTTGGTGAGTTACGCAGAAACACTGATAAGGACATGTTGGCTATCATTAAAAAAGCTTTAGTCGATCCTGCCTTAGACAAAACGTCAGACCAAGCCAAAGCCTTGTATTTGTACCAATCTATTTTAGACACTGTAACTCGTAACCAACAAGGGATACAGCCTATTGTTCCCTTGTTAGATAAAATTAATGCCATCAGTTCGATCGATGATTTACAACAATTTATTATCGAACAACAACAGCAAGGAGACAGTAATTTCTTTAGCTTTTGGGTACGAAGTGATTTTAATGATAGCAATAATAATGCAACCTATTTAGGAGCTTCAGGTTTAGGATTACCCGATAAAGATTACTATTTAAAAGATGATGCCGATTTAAAAGACAAACGAGAGAAATATGTAGAACACATCGCCCGTATGCTTCAGTTTTTAGGCGATAGTGAAGAGTGGGCTGCAGAACAAGCCGCTCGTATTTTAGCTTTCGAAACCCAGTTGGCTACCTCTCGTTTAGACCGTGTAGAACGCCGGGATGCTCGCAAGTTAAACAACCCGCTATCGGTAGACGATATTCAACTATTGGTTCCTCAAATTGATTGGCGCAATTACCTCAATCAAATCGGAGCCGAAGGAGTAGACACCCTTATTGTTACAGAATTAGAATACATTAAGTCGTTAAATGGTATTTTGGCCCAAAATCAGATTGATGATTGGAAATTGTTCCTACGTTGGTCAGCCTTTAACGGTGCTGCCGGACAGCTTTCTACAGAAATTGAAAAAGCCAATTGGGACTTTTATGCCAAGACCATGTCGGGTGCTAAAAAACAAAAACCTATTGAAGAGCGTGCTTTAGCCACTGTAAATGGAGTGATGGGAGAGGCTCTTGGAAAGCTTTATGTCGCTGAAAAATTTCCACCGGAAGCTAAAGAGGCCGCTCAAGAAATGATTGACAAAGTGGTCGAAGCCTTTGATACGCGTATCAAAAATTTAGAATGGATGACCGAAGCAACCAAAGAAAAAGCTTTGATTAAGTTGCACAAAATCAATATTAAAATAGGTTATCCAGATGTTTGGAAAGACTACAAGGCTATGGAAATTAATAGTGTGGAAGAGGGCGGATCGTACTATAGTAATTTACAAGCGGCGCGTCAGTGGAATTTTAACCGTGCGGTGAGCAAAATCGGTGAGCCCGTAGACAAAACCGAGTGGTCGATGTCACCCCAAACAGTCAATGCCTACTACAGTCCTTCGTACAACGAAATTGTATTCCCGGCAGCTATTTTACAACCTCCGTTCTATCATTACCAAGCAGATCCGGCATTAAACTTTGGAGGAATTGGTGCCGTAATTGGTCATGAAATTTCCCATGGTTTTGACGATAGCGGTTCGCGATATGACGCAGACGGTAATTTGTCAAACTGGTGGACCGAAGAAGACTTAGCTGCTTTCACTGCCTTAGGCGGACGCTATGCCGATCAGTACAGTGCGGTTGAGGTGCTGCCCGGTCATTTTATTAATGGTAAGTTGTCTTTGGGTGAAAACATTGGCGATTTAGGGGGAACCAATGCGGCTTTAGACGGACTGCGACTGTACTTAGCGGAACACGGAGATCCCGGTTTAATTGACGGCTTTACCCAAGAACAACGGTTTTTTATTTCTTGGGCCACTATTTGGCGTATTAAATACCGTGAAGAAGCAATGATTCGTCAATTACGCTTAGGCCCTCACTCTCCCGGTAATTACCGCGGTTGGGTGCCCATTCGTAATTTAGATGCTTTCCACGAAGCCTTTAATACCCAAGAAGGAGATCCGATGTATTTAGCACCGGAAGACCGAATAAAAATTTGGTAAAAAAACTATATAGAACTGCCTAAAGAGTTTTTTTTGACTGCGCTTACGCGAAAAAAAATTCTACTACCCCCTGAGGTCTTAGAAAAAAACAGTCAAAGTCTAAAAACAACCACTTTTTAGGCAGTTTTTTTATTTATACACCTTTACAGATTAAAAAACCTTATTAACGAAGTGCTCCTTGATGTATCGGATGGTAATATACGAACTTATAAAAAGGAAAGTTTCAAACGGCTTGCGTTGGTAGGAGACTGCTTCGGATCTTAGGTATTAGTCATGATTCCTGTGACGTAATGTATTGCCTTGCGGAAGCAAGAATTTAGTTACAGCATGTCTGGGAACACCGTCCTGTAGAATTGCAAGAGATTCCTGATGGGTATTTATCCGACCTACTCGTTGCGACAGAGAGCAAAAAAACCAATCCCACGGGCCAATCTTTTTTTTAGCTACTGGGGAGTATAAATGGGTTTGTAACATTACATTAATTGACCCGTTCTATCCCCTCTAAACTAAGGTGAAACTAAGTTTTCTAGCACTTCATGGAGCTGCTCATCTCTACCATTTTATTTTCTGCTGTACTATTATAGCATCGGTAGTAACAAAAGGTTTCGGCATTTGATCGGCACCCCGTACAGGTAAATCAAAAGATTCATGTGTGGTTAAATCAAAAGAAATCTCTTGAAACAGCAACTGAGGATCGGCATTCTTATCCACACGAAAACGAAGATGTAGGTTTTCTTCACCAGCAAGATAATAGCTTAAAAAAGCTTGGTGTGGATAGGCGGTAAATGCCGTACCCGTTTCCGGGTTTTTTCGCCATCGCTCCCCTTGGGCACTAAATTCAATAAAATCTACGGACGTTTGGCTGTACATCACCAAGCGATTGATTTTTCTTTTCGGATAAATAGACACTTCAATATCACGATAATTACCCACTAGAGAATCACTTTCGATCACCACTACGGCCGACTCGATTTTTTGAGGAGTAGTAGGAGTGGCCATTTCAAAACCAGTTCCGTATTTGCTCCCGGGTACAAAATGGAGCTGATCGGCTTGGTTGTTTTGGGGATCAATAAACGATTCCGTCCAGTCGTCCAACTGCCGGTCATAGGTAGCCCAAAAGGCCGTTTCCGTTTCAAGATCATGAAAATATACCAAACTGTTGGGTTTGGGACGTTCCGGACTAAAACTGGAGGTGAAATGGGCAGTGATTAAAAACACCAAACTCAATAAAAAGAACACCAAAGAGTAGCCTCGTTTGCCTTTAAAGGATACCAATACCGGGATGAGTAAACCAAAAATGAGAACCGTAAATAACGCAGAGGCAAACAACATCTTTAAACCTAATCCCACCGGGAAAAAACGAACCAAAGGCACGAATAGAAAGAGGGTAGGGAGACTCAAAAGGATATAAATCCACTGTCTTTTATAGCTTTGTACAACCAACAATAGTAAAGTAAGTAAAGCCAAATATACCGGTATAATAAAATATGCTGCTCCGGGTAAGTACACGGCTATAAGTGTGTTTATAACTAACCAGACTAAGATGGGAAACACATAAATACTTATAATGGAAAATTCGTGGTTGTATTTTCGGTAAAACCAGAAAAACCAACCCAAGGTAAAAAAAGTGAAGGTCAGTATATAGTATGATCCGTTGTACGTAAAACCGTGAAGTAACTCTTGATAGCCGGGATAGATCCACCCCAGAAGTTGCCACAATCCAAAAACCAATATACCGGAGACAGCCAGCGATTTTAAAAATACCAAACAGCCTTTTAGCAACATTTTGAGCTCCAACTTACGGGTAGTAAAACCTATCCCAACTATTACAAAAAACAAGACCCATGCCACAACCAACATCGGTACAATCCAAGAAAAGGGATAACTGACCATAGAAAGTCCGGGAAAATTAAAATATACATAATCTTCCTCGGATTTTAAATTACTTATATCACTATCTGAAAAATAATCTAACATGGCCATGGCATAACTTCCATGGTGTTTTAGCGAACTCCTATCCAGATTTTCATAAGTGTCGTTAGCCGTATGATAATCAAAATGATCGTCGATAAAAGCAAAAAAATAGGAATCAATTTGAGCATCTTCCCGAAACACCGTTGAGTCGGTGTCATTCGGAAGCATTTTATAGATGCTATAAAACAAACTACTAGCAAAGGGGTGAGAGGGTTTGCTGGCAACAAACTCCTGAATTAATGTTTGGTTACCCCCGGTGGTTTCCAAGATCATACTCGCTGGACCACCGCTACCCCGAGCTTCAAAATTGACGGCCAGAGAGACATCGTTAATCCACGGATGGTGTTTAACAAATAGTTTGGCTCCTAACAAACCAATTTCTTCTGCATCGCTAAACAATATGATAATGTCGTTTTTTGGGGTACGACCCGATGTTAAATACGCACGAAGACTTTCTAAAACAGCGGCTACTCCCGAACCGGCATCACTGGCACCCAACGAAAAACTGTGCGGGGCACTGTCGTAATGGGCTAATAGCATCAAGGCATGCTGTGAAGACGAACCCCGAAGTCGAGCCACTATATTTTGAGGTCGAGCCAAAACATTCCATTTTTCGTTGATTACAAAGCCCGTTTGGAGATGGGGCTCCAAGCCTAATATTTCAAGCTGGGTCATTAAGTAATCCCGTACCTCAGAGTGTGCTTCACTACCTATATAATGAGGTTTCTCAGAAATAATTTTTACATGTTGTAAAGCGTTTTCTACTGAAAATTCAGTATCGGTTACTTCTCGATCCACTCGAGAAGAGGGTAGAGAACTGCGGAAAGAAAAAACGATGGTTATTAAAAGCAGTACCGAGGTAACTAAAGTTTTAAAGAAATTTAACTTCATCTACTAAAAAGAATAAAAAATTGAGGTTCAAGCAAAAATATTATAAAATAGATAAATTTTAACACTAAATAAGCTTCGTTTTTTGTAATTTACTCCTTATTAATCGTTAATGGTTTACAAATGGGTATCAAAAACTATCAAGGAAAATTTGAAAAACCGGAAAAAACTCTTTCCGAGAACATAAAGGTAAAAGATTTTATGTTAACCGAACTGATTACTTTTAAACCGGACCAATGTATAGCCGAAGTTGTAGATATTTTAATCAAAAACAAAATTTCGGGCGGGCCGGTGGTGAATGAAGCCAACGAATTGGTGGGTATCATCTCGGAAGGGGATTGTATCAAGCAACTCTTTCAAGGGCAATATCACAATTTACCTCCTGAAAATGAGGTGGTCGAAAAGTATATGGTTAAAACCGTGGAAACCATCGATGGTAATGAGTCTATTTTTGATGCTGCATCCAAATTTTTGGAATCTCGTAGAAGGCGTTTCCCTATTGTGGAAGACAAAAAACTAATTGGAATGATTAGTCAAAAAGATTTACTGCGGGCTTCCCTGCGGTTAAATGCCCAAACCTGGGATCGTAAACAATAAATTATGTACCAACTTACTACCGAGACTCCCTTGGGCTGGCTCTTCATTAATGGCGATGCACAAGGGATTACCCGTTTGCATCTACAAAGCCACCCACCTGTTGTGCCGGATACTGAGGCTCCGGATCACCTCCATCAAGCAGTTGTTCAATTCCAGGAATATTTTGGCAAAAGCCGAAAAGAATTCGATTTAAAATTACATCTGATGGGTACCGAATTTCAAAAAAAAGTGTGGACTGAATTAAGTCAAATTCCTTTCGGGAAAACTATTTCTTACCAGCAATTAGCCTTGCGTCTGGGCCATGTTAAATGGACGCGCGCGGTTGCCCTCGCCAATGCCAAAAATCCCCTGTGGGTAGTTATTCCCTGCCACCGGGTGATCGGCAGTAACGGTACTCTCACGGGCTACGCCGGCGGCTTATGGAGAAAAAAATGGCTACTCGATTGGGAAAATAATTGCCAACAAACCGCCCTGTTTTAAGGAGTCGGATTACTTTTTTTGAGGTTTTTTAAGTACCTTTGAGCACAATCTTTGCTATGGCACTTTTTTCAAAACCGTCAAAAAAAACCAATAAAAAATTTGAATACAAACCTCGCTTTTACCAAAGTGATAAGCCAGGAAGTCCGTATGAAATGAAAAATCGGTACGACAACTTTCGTACTGCCAGTTGGGGTGCCGGAGGCGGAATTAAACAAAAGTTTAAAAATGCCGTAAACGATTTTAAAAATAATAACGACCAACGAGCTACTCGTATGGTTATTATTATTGCTTTGATACTGATTTTTTTGTTTTTGCTATTCATTGATTTTGACTTAACCATATTTTCACTCCAACGATAATGTCTGATACCATACGCCTGTTACCTGATCACGTCGCTAATCAGATTGCTGCCGGAGAAGTAGTACAACGACCGGCATCGGTGGTTAAAGAATTACTCGAAAATGCTATTGATGCTGGTGCCACCTCGGTTAAACTGGTTATCAAAGATGCCGGTAAAACACTGATTCAAGTAATTGATAATGGTAGGGGTATGAACGAAACCGACGCGCGCCTGTGTTTTGAACGGCATGCGACTTCCAAGATCAAACAAGCCGAAGATTTATTTCAGCTACATACCAAAGGGTTCCGGGGTGAAGCATTGGCTTCTATCGCTGCGGTGGCGCAAGTAGAACTTAAAACCAAAACCCAAGATGCAGAAACCGGCACTACCGTCCGTATAGAAGGAAGTAAAGTAATTTCCCAAGAAGTTACCGTTACCCAGCCGGGTACCAGTATTCAAGTTAAGAATCTTTTTTTTAATCTTCCTGCCCGCCGTAATTTCTTAAAATCCAATACGGTGGAGATACGCCACTGTATCGATGAATTTCATCGCGTTGCCTTGGCACATCCTGAAATAGCCTTTACATTCCTAAACAATGGTTCCGAATTGTTTCAGTTACCCATTTCCAATCTTAGACAACGTATTGTCAATGTTTTTGGAAATAAAACCAACGAAAAATTAGTACCGGTTCAAGAAGAAACCCCTTTAGTCAATATCAGTGGTTTTATTCACAAACCCGAATACGCTAAAAAAAGCCGTAGTGAGCAGTTTTTTTTTGTGAATCATCGGTTTATCAAAAGTGGCTACCTGCACCACGCGGTGCTCAATGCATTTGAAGGTTTACTCAAAGAAGGCGTACAACCGGGTTATGTCCTTTTTTTGGAGGCCGATCCGAAAACCATCGATGTGAATATACACCCCACTAAAACCGAAATTAAGTTTGAAGACGAACAAACACTGTACGCCTTGTTGCGCTCGGCCATAAAGCACAGCCTCGGGCAATTCAACTTGGTGCCGGTATTGGATTTCGAACGTGACCAAACGCTTGATACGCCCTATTCGTACAAAGACAAAACGCCCGTGATTCCACGGATTGAGGTGGATAAAAATTTTAATCCCTTTCGGGAAAACACCTCAGAAGCTCCTCCCAAAAAAGCTTTTAAAAAAACACTTTCACCTGCATGGGAAAGTCTGTATAGCGGAATAAAAAAAGAAATCATTTCGCCAACCGGATTGGACGACTCCTCTTGGGAGTTGGCTATCGAAAGCGAGGAAAAAACCGGAGCATTTCCTTTTACTGCGGAGGAACTGTCCGAGTCAAGTCCGGTTTTTCAACTTCATAATAAATATTTGGTGCTTCCGCACCAAGAAGGATTACTTTTGATTAACCAAAATTTGGCTCACCAACGCATTCTCTACGAAGAAATTTTAAAAAGTATCACCGTAAGTCGTGCTTCTAGCCAACAATTACTGCTTCCACTCGAAATGGATTTCTCGAAAGAGGAAATACGACTGTTGGCAGAAATTAAAGAAGAACTGGAGTTTTCAGGGTTTGTCTTTGCCACTTTCGATGCTGAAAATGTACTTCTGGAAGGTATTCCTGTTTTTATGGAAGCCACCGACATTCCAGCAATTTTTTTACAACTGATACACGATATACAAAACGAAATTCCGGAGACGGGTTTTTCTCAAAATGATTTGATCGCCAAATCCTTAGCCCGTTCTGGAGCGGTTAAAAACGGCTCGTCGTTAGCCCTAGAACAACAGGCTTTTATGGTGAGAAAATTGTTTTTATGCAAAGAACCCGGTATTTCTCCGTACGGTAAAAAAACAATGGTTACGCTGTCGCGTAACGAATTAGATAACAAATTTAGCTAAACCACATTATGGTCAGAATTACAGAAACGGTTAAAATTCTCCTGGGGATTAATATTTTAATGTTTGTCGTTACTTTGATGATGGGAGATATGGCCTACCATTGGTTTGCCATGCATTTTCCGTACAACGAGCGCTTTCAGTTTTGGCAAATCATCACTCATATGTTTATGCACGGAGATGAAATGCACCTGCTACTCAATATGTTTATGTTGTATATGTTTGGGAGTGTGATGGAAGAAACCCTGGGACGAAGTAAGTTTTTGTTTTTATATTTTTCGGCCGGACTGGGTGCGTTGGGACTGCATGTCCTGTTTTTATACATCGGGTATCAAACTTCTTACCAAGCCTTCATCGATGCCGGAATTACTCCCGAAATGATTCACGAGTTATTGGATAGGATTACTCGTACCGGTCAGTTTCAGTACTTTACCAATATGCCTATGGAAGTGAGTAGCAGTTTGTATAGCAGCTATTTTTCATCGATGGTAGGAGCTTCCGGAGCCGTTTTTGGATTACTTGCGGCCTTTGCGGTGATGTATCCTAACATGCCTTTGTACCTATTTTTTATTCCCGTTCCTATAAAAGCCAAATACCTCATCGGTGCTTATTTTGTTTATTCTCTCTATGCGGCTATTTCCGGAAACCAACTAGCCGGACCGGCCAATATTGCTCATTGGGCTCATATAGGAGGTGCTATTTTTGGGTTTATTATGATGTGGTATTGGAAAAAAAATAGCTTCAATGACCGCCGCTGGTATTGATTTTTACCGTTTAGGTTTTTTGTTTTTTCTTCTCTGCTGCTGGGAAAAGCACGTTGTTAAGGATTAATCGATATCCCGGAGAAGTCGGGTGCAAGGCCAATTCGGTGGGTTCGTCACCAACAAAATGTTGGTAGTCTTCCGGATCATGACCGCCATAAAATGTAAAAAATCCTTGTCCGCGTATACCGTGGATATAGCGGGCTTCTCCAGTACTTTCTACCTTGCCCATCACCAGTACATCAGCTTTAATAGTCGTCGGATTAAAGGAAGTGGTTTGCCCCATAAATCCCTTGACCAGGGAGGTGTGATTCTGAACTAACATCGTCGGTATGGGATCCCATTTGGCGGAGTAATCCATCAAAGAAAAATAATCTATCTCCGCCGGTATTTTTCGTAGCGTAGTCATATCAATGTTGCTGTATTCATAGACCATGGGGTCGCGTTCCAAAATAAAATGGGTAAATGCAAAGGTATTTGCAAAATCTATCTTATTCTGGTAATTGGGCTCACTGGGGTCGCCATCAAACATGGGTTCACAAATGTCTACACCTTCAGCTGCTAAGGCAATATCAAACGAATCGGTAGCACTGCACATAGCAAACATAAATCCTCCACCAATCACATAATCACGAATTTTGAGAGCGACAGCCAATTTTAAATCCGAAACTTTTTCAAAACCCAAACGGGCAGCAGCAGCTTCCATCGTCTTTTTTTCTTCTATATACCAAGGGGCATTTCGATAGGCTCTGTAAAATTTACCATACTGTCCGGTAAAGTCTTCGTGGTGTAAATGTAGCCAGTCGTACAAGACCAATTGGTCGGCCAACACCTCGTCGTCGTAAATCACATCGTAAGGGATTTCTGCATAAGTCAGCACCATCGTGACTGCATCGTCCCACGGTAGTTTGTGTTTTGGAGAATACACCGCAATTCGGGGGGCTTTCTCTAAAGTAACAGCATTCATATTTTGTGACGGACTGTGAATTTCGTCTAATATTTGTTTGGTACGTTGGTCGGAAATCACCTCAAAAACCACCCCGCGAATTTGACATTCCCGACGAATTTCTTCGATATCAGGAAATAGAAAAGCGCCTCCGCGGTAATTGAGTAACCACATCACTTTTTGCTGACGCTCCAATACCCAGTAGGTGATTCCATAAGCTTTCAAATGTTCACGTTGGGTTTCAGCATCCATCGGAATCAATAGGTACGAAGCAAAACAGGGAATGCTTATGAGCCATAGAAGTACCATTAAACCTGTTTTTATCAATACGTTCATTGTGCTACCTGGTTTTAAATTTATACGGGTATCGTTTATTACTTGCAAGATACTAAGGGCGTTTTGATAATTGGGTATGCAGATCAATTTTTTTTAAAGGTTCCAATCATACCTTCTTCTTTTTTAGCTCCTTCTACCAACGGGCTAAAAATTTAACATATAGGAAAAATAGATTTTCACACTAATTTTTTGTATATTTTGACTTTAGAAGGAGTGGGCTTAATTTAGCAAAGCTGTAGCAAGGGGGTTTGACCAGTTAGGAAGAGGAAGGATGAAGAGGCGCTTTTATAGCATAATTAAAAAAAGGAATTCCCTTTCGGGAAAGAATTATCTACGACACACCTTAGTTATAATTTGGGGACTAGGGTTGTTCGTGAGTTCGTATTCGCAATCGCCCAAAGATTACCAGCTGATTACGATCGCTTTTTACAATGTTGAAAATTTATTTTCCCCGGTTGATGATCCGCAAACTCGATTTCATCAAAACACCTTGCGGGGCGAAGCCTTTTACACCGAAGCTATTTATCGCGCCAAAATTAAAAATATCGCTCGTGTCATTTCAGAAATCGGTTCTGAACTTACAGGAACCGCCCCGGAGATTGTGGGTTTGTGCGAGGTAGAAAACCGACAAGTACTCGAGGATTTAATCAATCAAGAACCGTTACTTCGTGAAAATTATGGGATTATTCATTACGATTCGCCAGACGGAAGGGGGATTGATGTAGCCATGATTTACAAAAAAAGCAGCTTTATACCGACCTTTCACCATCCAAGATCCTTAGGTCTTAGTGATAAAAATCAACCCCAACAAATACGATATACGCGGGATCAATTAGTTGTCAGCGGCAGGTTGGCGGGGGAAGAGGTTCACTTTATTGTGAATCATTGGCCTTCTCGAAGTGGAGGTGAGTTACGAACACGGCCTTATCGACTCCAAGCAGCACATTTAACTAAACACATAGTTGATTCTTTGTTTCTTATAAACCCTTATGCCAAAATTGTGGTCATGGGAGATTTTAATGATGACCCCACCAGTGCAAGTATCCAAGAGGTGTTAGGCGGACGCTCTAAAAAAGAAAAACTGGGGATACAACAGCTGTACAACCCTATGGAATCCTTATATCGAGCGGGTTACGGAACCTTAGCTTGGAACGATCGTTGGAATCTCTTTGACCAAATGTTGGTGTCCTCCGAATTTCTAAGCCGGGAGTATGCGGGATGGCAATTTTACCGAGCGGGAATTTATAATCCGGTCTATCTGACTAACTCCTATGGACGCTATAAAGGATATCCTTACCGCGCCTATGGCGATGGGGGATTTACCGGTGGTTATAGTGATCATTTCCCGGTGTATGTATGGCTTATTAAAGAATTGGTTAATGACTCCCGGTAAGCCAGTGTTTCCAAGGAATTCTACTCAACATCAAAATTAAACCAATGGTGTAGAATATCGCCAGTGATTTAAACTTAGCTTGTGAAGTAAGTTGTTTTTTATGTTTAGAATAGCCCATGGTAATTAAGATAACTGCAATGAGCATAATCAACGGGTGTTCGATGGTAAACAATCGCAATTCAGAAGATCCCATAATGTCTGCCATGGTTAATTCGGGATTTCGAAGTGCTCCAAAACCATTGGATGGGTGTGAGAAATAGGTGATTAGTCCTAATAAAAACTGGATGTGCGATACTATCAACGCAAACAGAGAAATGCGTATATCTGGAGAAGAAAATGGACGATTTGAAAAATATTTTACCAAGGCATTAAAAGTAGCCAGTAGTACGATGAGCAAGGTGAGGTAAGCCCAATATCCGTGGACTAAGTCCATAATTCTGTCAAAAGCCATAGTTATGATTTTGTGATTTAAACAAAGGTAAAGAATTTAGCTTTAGCTAAGACTAAATTTTTAAACAGTAAAAAAATAAAATCTATTGATAAACATAATTTTCAGGTTCCCCGATTTGATCAATCTCTTCTTTGAGCGACTGAATAAAGCTAAAGTAGGATTCTTTGAGCTCTTCTTTAATAGGTTCCGCGGCCGGTAAATCTATGGCATACGGATCAACTTGCTTACCATTGTACCAAAAGCGGTAGCACACATGAGGCCCGGTAGCTAAACCGGTACTTCCAACATAACCGATGATATCTCCTTGCTTGACGCGATCACCTACTTTTACGGCCCTTTTTGACATATGTAAATACTGGGTAGAATAGGTGTCGTTATGCTTAATTTTTACATAATTGCCATTGCCACTGTTGTAGCCGGAGCGTTCTACTACCCCGTTGGCAGTAGCCATAATCGGTGTGCCGTGTGGAGCGGCATAATCGGTGCCTAAATGGGCTTTCCATTTTTTTTGCACCGGATGAAAACGGTTTAAACTGTATCGAGACGAAATGCGGGTATAGTTTAAAGGTGCCTTTAAGAAAAAACTGCGGAGGGTATTGGCTTTATCGTCGTAATAATCGGCTGTACCGGTCAGGCTGTCCGTCGTAAATCGAAAGGCGTAATAAGGCCGATTGTAGTGATTAAGAAGTGTGGCTTCGACATTTTCAATGCCTACAAACGTAGTATCGTTGATGTAATTTTCATTATAAATAATTTTAAAATGATCGCCCTTTTGTAAGCGGAAGAAATCGACAGTCCACTGATAGATACTGGACAATTCGTGTACCAAATTCTGACTCAGCCCTTGGTCGGTCATTGCTTGAGATAAAGACGAATTAATCACACCGGTAACTGTTCTTCTTTTAGTAGTGACCGGTAATTTATCACGATAACATTGAATACTGTCTCGCATATCAATCACCACATAGTCAATTCGGTTGGGGTGGTATATAAATACTTGCGGTTTGTTGAGGGAATCTTTAGAGCGTAAAAGAGTAAACGGACGGCCGGCCCGAAGTTGACGAACATCAAATGTGTCTTTTACTTTTTCAACAATTTGGTACACCTGTCCGGCCGATACTCCGAAATTGTCCATGAGTTTCCCAAAGGTATCGCCCGAGCGAACCGTGTCTAGTACCACCTCATAATCATCCATGGCAAAACCGTAAAGTTGGTTTGAAACGGTGGTAGTAAGCTCGGGTTCGTCGCAGTTTTCTTCCACCGACTTTTGACACATGGTTAATAAAAAAAGTAAAGCAAAAGGTAATATATAATTTTTCAAAGTCTGGTATAATCTGGTTAAACATCTTCACCCCAATGGGCTAGTTCTTCTGGAGTCCAAACCTCCGGGAAGAAAATTCGTTTTTGGTATTTGGGATGCATATATTTGGTCCAGTCGCTCCCGCCGGTAGCTTCGGCCACTTTTCTACCTTCACTCCTGCCTTTTCCTCCTGAAAGGTAAAAGTAGGCAGCATCGTAGTGCGCCATCACCCATTTAATGTTTACAGTGTAATCATAGTGTCTCATGGCAGCAACTAATGTCGGGTCTTTTCGTTGATCTTCAGCTAAGGTTTTATATCTAGAATACAAGTTTATCTGATTGTATTCTTGCGTAAAATCAATAAATTCGGCTCGGTATTTTTCTTCAAAGGCCTTGAGTAAAAACGATTTTTTGCCCGTTGCATGATCCTTGCCGGCTGCTTGCCAGTAGAGGTGTTCTAAGGCGTGTTCGTAGGAAGTGTTGCGATCTATAGTGTCTCTAAATCGCTTATCGATCAAGTTGATCAATTCGGTAGAGGCAAATTCTACTTTTCGATATTGCGCACTTTGAAAACCACTGGCCGGAGTGAGAGTATTTCTGAATTTCATATACTGCTCCACACTCATGCCTTCGCGCATAATTGTAAACGATGAAGTGAGCATATCAAAATACCGACTGATCCGCATCAATTTCTCGGAAAAAAAATCTACCGTTAGCTGCGGATGATAGGCCACCTGACGAATTTCCCAAAGAATCATTTTAAACAATAATTCGTTGATTTGGTGGTAAATAATAAACACCATTTCATCGGGTTGTTGGGTGCGTTGAACCTGTAAACTCAACAAGGCATCCGTTTGTATATAATCCCAATAAGTGATGGGTTTGCTGTGTAACAAACCTTCTAAATGTACCTCTAAATCTTGACCTAAGGCACTGTACTTCTCGTGGAGTTGTTGGATTAGCTGGTCTGTTTTGGATATAGGCATACGTTATTTGGATTGAATTTTAAACCAATGTTTTAACCCTTTGAATTCGTCTAAATCTGCATTTAGAGAACCTACTAATAAATCCGCCTTAGCTTTAATCGGAATCTTGTTGTCGTCATCTGAAATCCAGATGGTTAGGCTTTCTTTTTCTTTAAAAACCCTTCCTGACTCTACATACGGGCGAAAAACCAAGGTCGGAACTCGGCCAAATTTAGTTTTTAAAGTTTCTTTATACAAAAACTTCAATCTAAATTTAAAAATTTCATCGCCATAAAACATATCAACATCTGTGAAGTCACCGGGTTTGAGGTTCGATGTATTCACATGATTTCTGAGGTAATATACCACCGAAAGCATGTCTTGCACTCCAGTGACGATGGGATAAGTGTTTTTGGTATTGTTTTTTTTATCGTGTACAAAAGCCGTTTTAGCTCGGTGGTCAAACTCCACCTGAATATCACGTGTGTGGCCACCTTCGTTAATGTCTCTTATAAATCGATAGGGAATATCCAGTTGGCGATCCATATAGGTTTCATAGCGGTCTTCCACTTTAAAAAATAAACGGGAAAGACCGCTATTTTTACCATACCCCTTGATATGATGAACTTCTTTTCCATGGAGCAGCTTATTCTTAACCTCTAAAGTGGCGTATCCGGCATTAAAAAACCCCGAATAAGAAACCTTAAACTTCAACCACTCACCTCCCTGAAAGGATTTTTTCTGTGCGTGTAACACCGGAGTGTTTAGAGCCAGTACCAGGATTACTGTTCCAATTATATGTTTAATCATAAGTCACTTTAGTTTCGTTATATTACTAACGAAAAGCTAGGGGTTTTATGTTATAAAGAGTTTTAGAGAGTTCCTCTTTTGGCCTGTTCTCTTTCAATCGACTCAAATAAGGCTTTAAAATTACCTGCTCCAAAACCACGCGCTCCCATACGTTGTATGATTTCAAAAAATAAAGTGGGGCGATCTTGAACGGGTTTAGTAAAAATTTGTAACAAATAACCTTCTTCGTCAGCATCAATCATAATTCCCAATTTTTGTAAGTCGTTGATGTCTTCCTTAAACTTGTCCATGTGGTTTTTAAGACGCTCAGGGATGGCATCATAGTAGGCTTGGGGAGGGTGAGATAAAAACTCCACCCCACGCGAACGAAGCTCGCTTACGGTGCTGACTATATCATTGGTGGCTACAGCAATGTGTTGTACTCCCGGGCCTTCGTAAAAATCTAAATACTCTTCGATTTGTGATTTCTTTTTACCTTCAGCGGGTTCGTTGATAGGAAATTTAATACGGCCGTTTCCATTACTCATTACTTTACTCATCAGAGCAGAGTATTCGGTATGAATCTGCTTGTCGTCGAACGACAGGAAATTTACAAATCCCATCACATCTTCGTACCATTTAACCCAGATATTCATTTCATTCCAACCTACGTTGCCCACCATGTGGTCTATGTATTTCAGTCCGGTAGGAGCAGGGGCATAATCTGATTCCCAAGGCTGGTAGCCCGGAAGGAAGGTTCCGGTATAGTTTTTCCGTTCTACAAACAAGTGTACCGTTTCACCATAAGTGTAAATTCCGGAGCGCACCACCTCACCAAACTCGTCTTTTTCAACAGTGGGTTCCATATAGGGTTTAGCACCCCGTTTGGTAGTTTCCTCAAAAGATTTACGAGCGTCTTCTACCCACAACGCGATGACTTTAACTCCGTCGCCGTGTTTTACAATATGATCATTGAGTGGCGATTGGCTGTTGAGGGGTGTTGTGAGTACCAAGCGAATTTTGTCTTGTTTCAATACATAAGAGGCACGATCACGAACCCCGGTTTCTAATCCGGCATAGGCCAGTGATTGAAATCCAAAGGCAGTTTTATAATAATGCGCCGCTTGTTTGGCATTTCCCACATACAGTTCTACATAATCTGTACCTAGAAGAGGCAAGAAATCTTGCGCTTCTTCAAAAATTTTTTCTAGTCCGTAGTCAACTGGTTTTAGTTCCATAATTAGCTTCCCTGAATCATATTTGTATAGAAATTAGGGACCTCCATTTTTTTATAGTTAAACAATTATTTTATAAACAAATTTATACGAGTCAATAATGCCTTATCTAGGTTTTATATCCATGATTGGTGGTACGACTCATCTGCGATTTTCATTGCTTCCTCAGTGACCTGAAGAGGTTTAAAAGTATCGACCATCACAGCCAATTCTTTGGTTTCGGTTTTACCGATACTGCGCTCGTAGGCACCCGGGTGGGGTCCGTGAGGAATGCCGGCCGGATGAAGGGAAATATTTCCCGGCTTTACATCGTTGCGACTCATAAAATCTCCATCTACGTAATAGAGTACTTCATCGCTATCTATATTGCTGTGGTTGTAAGGAGCGGGTATGGATAGCGGGTGGTAATCGTACATCCGGGGGACAAAGCTACAAACTACAAAGGCATCGGTTTCAAAGGTTTGATGTACCGGAGGTGGTTGATGGATGCGACCGGTGATGGGTTCGAAGTCGTGAATTGAAAAGGCATAAGGAAAATTATAGCCATCGTAACCTACCACATCAAAAGGGTGGGAGGCATAAACAACTTCAAATATATCGTCTTTCTTTTTAATTTTCATTAAAAAATCTCCCAATTCATCATAGGTTTCCAGTTCTTGGGGTTTGCGAATATCGCGTTCGCAATAGGGAGCGTGTTCTAATAACTGGCCAAACCAGTTACGGTATCTTTTCGGGGTGTAAATAGGTCTACGGGATTCGACAATAAACAAACGGTTGTCAGAAGTGTCAAAATCAATTTTGTAAATCATTCCCCGAGGAATTAATAGGTAGTCTCCGTAATTAAACGGAAGGTTCCCTAAGTGGGTACGAAGTTTTCCAGATCCTCGGTGTATAAAAATTAATTCGTCTGAATCGGTGTTTTTATAAAAATAATCCTGTGTTTGGTTGGTAGGTGCTGCCAAAGTAATGTGGCAGTCACTGTTGGTAAGAAGAATTTTACGGCTGTCTAGATAATCTGGTTCTGCTTTTACATCAAATCCGTAAAAACGATAGGATTTAACGTGGTTGCTCAGGGCAACTTTCGGAGCAGCACTGTACTGGCCTTTGATTTCTTTAACCATCGTAGGGCGATGGATGTGATACATATTTGAATACATACCATCAAAGCCAATGGTACCAAACAATTGTTCGTAATAAAGTTCGCCGTTAGGCTTTCTAAATTGGGTGTGTCGTTTGGGAGGTATCTTTCCTAACTGATGATAAAATGGCATGTCTCATTGTTTTGCAAACAAATATCGAAAAAAAAGCGGTAAAAACCATTAAGAATATCTTAAAACCAAAAACCGACACTTACATACCATTGACTTTTCAAAGTTTCGGGAGAATACGACCAAAATAGACCTGTCGGTCCGATGTAGGTATTAGAAGTGATGCCCAGGCCAAAACCAGTATGCGGCTTGTTGTTAATCCAACCCGTGTTTAAGAATAAGCGGTCACCGACATTTGCGGCGTTAAAAACTCCCGATAGATAGGTCTTTCTATAAAATTCATAATCCAATCGGATTTTAGCCTTAAAATAGGTATCACCTCGCAAACTAGCAACGTCATACCCATAGAGGTGTACAAAATTATTCACCGGTAAATAGCCATAACCGCCTACAATAAAATCTAACGAGCTGGTCTGTTGTTTGCCAATTTTTACCCCGCCCTCGGTAGAAATTGTAACGGCCAGTCGTCGAAGGGGTTGAAATGCATACCCCAATTGGGCTTTAGCGATCGAAAATTGATCTTGATTGGCATATAATCCAGTGGTGAAGGCATAAAAATTAAATTTTCCTTCAAAAAAACCTCCCTGGGTGGGAAAATATTTATTGTCGCGATTGTCGAGTTTGAGATTGCCATAGAGGCTAAAATAATTGGTGTTTTCAAATACCGAACGGTTATCCGAACTTTCTTCCGCTAAGGTTTCTGAATCAAAAAGGATGTGTTTGTGTTCCACGCCCACTCCCAACAAATAAATTTGTTGAAACAATGTTTGTACATAAAATTGATTGGTCAAGGTTTGATGTTTTAGCTGAATGCTTGAAATATCACTGCTATAGCCTTCGGTTATTAAACTCGGAAACAAGGCAAAGGGTACATTTCGTTTAAATTTGTTCAAACTCGAATGTACTCCGTAGCTCAAGTGAAATCCTTTATCTACATAATAGTCAAAATTGTACCGAAGATTGTCCCCCACGATAAAATCAAAAGCAGCCACATCACTTCGTTGAAACAGATTTTTTCGGGTGATGTTAATCAGGGCGGCGGTTTTGTATAAATCGTCATAATGCAATGCCAGTCGCAAAAAGGTTTTGTTTTGATTTTCGTAAATATTGAAATACAATTCGTTGTTGCCGGCATGATTTTTTTTGAAATAATAATCAATTTGATTAAAGTTTCCCGTAGCCGCTAAGTTGTTTAATCCCTCACTGAGCTTAACGTAGGTCGTGTTAAAGGGTTCTTTAAGTTTTAGTTTCCCCAAGATATACGAACGGGTATAAAACTTGTTATTCATCACATGGATATCGTCAATAAATAAGGAGTCTGAACGGTGTTTTTGGATCGGTTCACGAAGAGGACGGTTTTGCAAACGTGCAATCGAGTCCAGTGCATCTTTAAACATGAGTGCACGTTCTCTCCCCGACTGTATAATTTCTTCTCCCCGACCAAAAGAAACCACCGAAAACGAGCTGATATCGGGCTGTATATAGATATCGGTGAGAGTTCTCTTTTCAAGCATATCGTTATACGTACGATAATTGCTTATTTGAGTCAGTATATCAAAAGCTGAGCGGAGGTTTTCCCGACTCTGTAAGGTATCTTGTACATCTACTCCGATAACAATATCAACCCCTTTTTCACGTAATAGGGTAATGGGGTAATTATCTACCACGCCTCCATCAATCAATATTTTATTGTCGATTTCTATCGGACTAAATACGGAAGGAAGAGAACCGCTGGCTCGCATCACTTGGGGTAAATAACCCCGGTCTAGCTTAACCGGTTTGCCGGTTTCTATATCGGTTGCTATACAAAAAAAAGGTATGGGTAACTCCGAAAAATCTTCGATATGGTTGACGTGCTCAGTCAAGCGGGAGAATAAATTGTACACATTTTGACCGCGTGATAAAGACGAAGGTAATGTAATTTTAAAATGGTCAAAAGGCAGGGTAATTACATATTTTTCCGAGTCGTTTTTTTCGTAGAAAGTTTTAGCGTTTCGGGGGAGGTTATCTTGAATGAGTGTTTCAAAATGGATGGTTTTAAAAATCGAGTCCAATTCTTTAGCTGAGTACCCGGAAGCGTACAATCCGCCGATAATGGCCCCCATACTGGTACCGGCTATATAATCTATTTGAATGCCCGCTTCATCAATAACTTCTAATACACCGATATGTGCCAATCCCTTGGCTCCTCCTCCACTCAATACCAATCCCACTTTTACCTCCTTTTTTTGTTGTGAAAAAAGAGGTAAAGCAAGTAGTAAGGTGAGTCCTATCAACAGTGGTTTCACACTCATTCCGTATAATGTTTTTTAATCTTTTCAGCTCGATGGGCACCGATGACTTCCGTAAGCTCCTCTAGAGTAGCTGCGGCAATTCTTTTGGTGCTTTTAAAATGTTTTAGGAGGGTCACTACCGTTTTTTCGCCGATGCCGGGTAGGGTACCTAACTCTGATTGAAAGGTGTCCGCACTTCTTTTGTTGCGATGAAAAGTCAACCCAAACCGGTGTGCTTCGTTGCGAAGTTGTTGGATAATTTTTAAAGTTTCTGATTTTTTGTCCAAATACAAAGGCACCGGATCGTCGGGGAAAAATAACTCTTCCAAGCGTTTTGCAATTCCTAGGATGGCAATTTTGTGGCGTAAGCCTAATTTTTCCAAACTTTTTAAGGCCGATGATAATTGTCCCTTCCCTCCATCTATGATGATTAATTGAGGCAGGGGTTGCTTTTCGTCGAGCATCCTTTTATAGCGCCTATAAACCACTTCTTCCATAGATGCAAAATCGTTGGGTCCGGTTACGGTTTTGATATTAAATTTTCGGTAGTCCTTTTTGCTGGGTTTTCCGTCTTTAAATACCACACAAGCTGCAACTGGATGACTTCCTTGGATGTTTGAATTATCAAAACACTCAATATGTCGCGGCTCTTCAGCCAACCTTAAATCTTTCTGCATCTGTGCCATCAGTCGGTTGGTGTGCCGTTCTGGGTCGGTGATTTTTATTTGTTTGAAGCGCTCCATCCGGAAAAATTTAGCATTTCGCTCGGATAAATCCAAGATACTTTTTTTATCGCCCGCCTTCGGAATGTGTATTTTGATACCCTCGCCGATTTTCACCTTAAAAGGTACGTAAATTTCTTTGGATTGTGACTGAAATCGTTGCCAAATTTCTACAATGGCTAATTCAAGTAATTCCCGATCGGTTTCGTCTAATTTTTTTTTGATTTCCATCGTGTGTGAGCGAACAATGGCACCGTAAGCGATTTGCAAAAAATTGACATAACCGAAACTTTCGTCTGAAACTATGGAAAACACATCGACGTGGGAGATTTTGGGATTAACAACGGTTGATTTGGATTGGTAATTTTCGAGCACTTCAATTTTTTCTTTGAGTCGTTGAGCATCTTCAAACTGAAGATTGTCTGCATAGGTTCTCATTTGGTTTCTAAACCGTTGTAAGGAGGCTTTAAAATTACCCCGTAAAATTTCGCGAATCGCTTCTATGTTGTCGTTGTAATCGGCCGCAGATTGGTTAGCTACACAAGGCGCAAAACAATTGCCCAAGTGGTATTCCAAGCAGACTTTATACTTACCGGACCGTATTTTTTCTTCCGACAAATCGTAATTGCAGGTCCGTAATGGGTAGAGTTCTTTAATTAAATCCAACAGGGTATGAACGGTTTTCATACTGGTGTAGGGACCAAAATATTCAGAGCCGTCTTTAATCATACGCCGGGTGGTGAAAATTCTCGGAAAACGTTCGTTTTTAATACATAACCACGGGTAGGTTTTATCGTCCTTCAGCATGACGTTATACCGGGGTTGGTATTTTTTAATCAGATTGTTTTCCAACAACAAGGCATCGCTTTCGGTAGGAACTACTATATGCTCAATTCGTTGAATTTTTTTTACCAAGACAGCGGTTTTTCCTAAGGTATTTTTAGAAAAATAAGAAGCTACCCTTTTTTTGAGGTTTTTGGCCTTGCCTACATACAATATTTTATTGTTTTTATCAAAATATTGATAGACACCCGGGCTGTCAGGAAGCGTACTGATTTGTATGTCGAGCGGCGTGGTTTTCACAAGGTAAATATACAAGAAAATCTACCCAACGGAGTAGTTTGCTGGCTAAATCCTTTAGCTAAAAGGTATCCCTTACGGGAAATCACGAAAGAGTTTTAATCCGGCATCGGGGGGTTGTGATGACTAGTCAGCGTTCCCATTACTATAATTTTAAAGACCCTTTCTTTTTCTTTTTCGCGAAAGCGGAGGCCCTTCCACTAAACTCTAATTGTCTATCTTTGTGAAAATTCTTTTTCTATGAAATCGTTACAAACAACTATAGAACAAGCGTGGGAAAACCGCGACTTATTAGCACTGCCCGAAACCTCTGCAGCCATTCGGAAAGTTATTGATTTACTGGATGTGGGCGAGTTGCGAGTAGCTAGCCCAACCGCTTCGGGGTGGGAGGTTCATGAGTGGGTAAAAAAAGCGGTGGTTTTGTATTTTCCCATTCAGAAAATGGAGGTTTTGGAAGCCGGAATTTTTGAATACCACGACAAAATTCCTTTAAAACGTGACTATCTTCAAAAAGGAGTTCGCGTAGTACCTCCGGCGGTTGCTCGCCATGGAGCCTATATCTCATCGGGAGTTATACTCATGCCCAGTTACGTCAATATTGGTGCTTATGTTGATTCAGGTACCATGGTCGATACCTGGGCGACCGTAGGTAGTTGTGCCCAGATTGGAAAAAATGTGCATTTGAGCGGGGGTGTGGGCATCGGCGGGGTTTTAGAACCCTTACAAGCCGCCCCGGTAATCGTAGAAGACAACGCTTTTATCGGTTCGCGTTGTATAGTGGTTGAAGGAATCCGAATCGAAAGAGAAGCGGTTTTAGGAGCCAATGTAGTGCTGACGGCCTCTACCAAAATCATAGATGTTACTGGGAGTACACCGGTCGAAATCACCGGTTATGTACCTGCTCGATCGGTGGTGATTCCGGGGAGTTATACCAAAACCTTTCCGGCCGGGGAATTTCAAGTGCCCTGTGCATTGATTATTGGTCAGCGGAAAGAGAGCACCGATAAAAAAACCTCGTTGAACGATGCGTTACGAGAATTTAATGTAGCCGTATAAACCCTTGGTTAGAATCGCGCCCCGCGGATAATTTTTGTCTATCTCCTATGATTTCATCAGACACTATTTGTGCGACAGCAACCGCTCCGGGAACCGGAGCGTTAGGGATTATCCGAATTTCGGGGAAAGAGGCAATTGCAATAACCAATCGTATTTTTAAAGGGAAAGATTTGGAGCAAGTCGCTTCGCATACCGTCCATTATGGATTTATTGTAGAATCTCAAAAGCTTTCAGCGCCAATAACGACCCGGCCAATCCCACCCGAAAAATCTTCGGTATCGTCTAACGCTCTGATTATTGACGAAGTGATGGTGACCGTTTTTCGAGCTCCCAAAACTTTTACTGCCGAGGATTTGGTAGAAATAACTTGTCACGGTTCGCCGTATATCCAAGAACAAATTATAAGCTTATTGCTTAAAAACGGATGCAGATTGGCGCAGCCCGGCGAATTTACCCAACGGGCTTTTCTAAACGGACGCATTGATTTGGTGCAAGCCGAAGCAGTAGCCGATTTAATCGCAGCCGAAAACAAAGCCAGCCATGAAATTGCCCTTAATCAAATGCGGGGCGGCATCAGTAACGACTTGCAACAAGTGCGTGAAAAACTAATTCACTTTACGGCCTTAATCGAACTCGAACTTGATTTTACGGAAGAGGACGTAGAATTTGCTAATCGGGACGAATTACGGGCCTTGATTCAGGATTTACAGGTCCAAATACAAAAGCTGCTGGCCACCTTTGAATATGGTAACGCCATCAAAAATGGGGTGCCTGTGGCCATTATCGGCAAACCCAATGCGGGCAAATCCACCCTTCTCAATGCTTTGGTAAACGAAGAAAGAGCGATTGTCAGCGATATTGCAGGTACGACACGCGATGTGATCGAAGAAACCGTCCATTTACAAGGTATTACTTTTCGGTTTATCGATACGGCGGGTATTCGTCAAACGCAAGATCAAATTGAGGCGATCGGTGTCGAAAAGGCCAAGGAAAAATTACAACAAGCTCGGGTTGTGATCCATTTGTACGAGCAAGACCTCAGCATTTTGGACGAACTAGCTTCTCAACTGGAGGGTAAAATTGTGTTTAATTTGCTGAGTAAATCCGATAAAAACAGTAAGTCGGACGAATACTTTGAACAATTACAGAAGGAATTTCCCCAGTATCATCATTTTGGAATTTCGGTCAAAACCGGGTATCACCTGGACCGTCTTCAAACAGCATTGGTTCGCTCCATTACTTCCGGTGTGGACCATCAGGCCGTAATAATCACCAATCTCAGACACAAGGAAGCTTTGGAAAAAACCCAAAATGCTTTACAAGAAACCCAACAGGGATTGGATTTGGAACTTTCCGGAGATTTATTGGCCATTCATTTAAAAGAAGCCCTTTATTATTTAGGTAGTATTACCGGCCAAATAGATGTAGATACCGATATATTAGGAACTATTTTTGGGAAATTTTGTATCGGGAAATAATCGTATCTCATAATTCGATTCTCAATAGGATTAGCCCCTATCAATTGATGAAATAGTATGAAAAAGTATAGATCGGTAAAAATTTCGCATATAGCGATTAAATAATTTATATATTTACCTCTTTTTAATATCAAAATCTCTAACTTTATTCTCTATGGAAAGACGAAATTTTTTAAAAAGCGTAGGTATATTAGGAACTGCTTTAGCACTTCCTAAACTTATATATGCTGCCACTTCTAAGGAAGCTCTTTATTTGACATGGGATTATGCCGGAAGTTTTACTACGAATGGAGAATTTGTAGAAATGCATTTCTCGGTTAATCCAGCAACTATTCAATCGAAATACAAAAATGAACAAGTGGATGTTTGTTTTTATGAAAATGATAAAAAAATACGCGTTCCTTTTACTATAGTATCCGATGGAAGTACCAATAACGGTAATGTTTGGTACACTTGGAATGGTACAGCTAAACCCCAAGATTCCCAGTACAACGATTTGTTTTTTTTGCATAAAGGTAGATTAACATTTTCATTTTTAGTAGCTGGACCAAAATATTGGGAAGATGAGTTAAATCTTGAAGAAGTTTACATTGTAAAAAATGGGAGACGTATTGCTACTTTAAAGAAAAGTAAAGATGAGTTTGAGGATATGGATTGCTTTCTTACTTCTGCCTGTGTACACCACAAAGGGTTGGCAGACGATTGCATGGAATTGACGCAATTACGTCAATTACGTGAGACCTATATGCGTCATGATAAAGTATTTCAACCCTTGTTGGACGAATACCAAGTAATAGCTCCTAAAATGTTACAAAAAATCAATCGTGCGGCCAATAAAGAGGAAATTTTAGATTGTATCTATCATCAATTGATTCAACCCTCGTTGAGTCATATACAATCGAATGAACCCTTAAAAGCTATTGAACATTATTATCAATTTGTAACCCTTATGAAACAAGAGTATTTATAATAGGCAAGTGTTGTACGCTTCTTAGAGGGGGCGCGCCATGTTGTTTGAAATTAATCTTAAAATTCATTGGGAGCAAACTTATAAGTTGAAAGATCAGTTTTATAATCAGATTTTTTAACTATGGCTTGCATTTATATTTAATTCATTATTCAATATCAAATAGAAGGTTTAATTAGGTATATATTTACAAATTGTTCTAATAACAAACCCGTCCATACTGTTTCTTTAAACAATCTCCTGATTCGCTGAAAGTGTAAAAATAACTTTGAAGTATTCTTAAATTGTATTTTCTTTTTCATTTTAACATTTCATATATTAACACCCCAATACTTTTTACATGAAATTCAACGAAGATACTCGAGTTAAAATACCAGCCATATTACATTTAATAAGATTAGGGTATCATTACATACCCCATCACAAACAAGATAGAATAATAGAGAATAACATTTTTCCAGGTATTTTCACTCCTAAGATTGCAGCACTTAACAATATTACCGAAGCAGAAGCAAAACGTATCTTGGAAGAAATCAATCTAGAATTAGATTACGAAGATTTAGGAAAGAAGTTTTACGAAAGATTAACTGCGAGATCGGGCATTAAATTGATTGATTTTGACAATTTCGATAATAACGAATTTCATATTACGACAGAATTAAGCTGTATAGCTGGTGATGAAGAATTCCGTCCTGATATCACGGTGTTAATTAATGGAATGCCATTGGCTTTTATAGAAGTTAAAAAACCGCATAATAAAGATGGTGTATTAGCCGAACGCTCTCGCATTAATACACGTTTTAAAAATAAACACTTCCGCCGCTTTGTAAACGTTACACAATTATTGATTTTCTCTAATAATATGGAATACGAAGACGGTGTGACAGATCCTATATTCGGAGCTTTTTACGGTACAGCAGCATATGGTGATGTGCATTTTAACTATTTCCGTGAAGATCCCGATTATCCTGTAAAACAAGTTTTATCAACTATCTCAGATGAACAAGAAAATGCGATTTTAAAAGATAATAACCTTTCAGTTATCAAGCATAATCCAGAGTTTATAACTAATAAGGATGAACGTACTCCTACCAATCGCATTTTGACTTCACTGTTAAGCAGAGAACGTCTGGCTTTCATTTTAGAGTTCGCTATTGCTTATGTAGAAGAAGAGCATGAGGGTAAAGTATCCCGACAAAAACATATCATGCGCTATCCTCAACTATTTGCTACTCAAGCTATAGCTTCAAAATTAGACCAAGGGCAGGACAAGGGCATTATATGGCATACACAAGGTTCTGGTAAGACGGCTTTAGCATTTTATAATGTCAAACACCTGACGCATTTTTATGCAAAAAAACAAATTATACCTAAATTTTACTTCATCGTCGATCGTATTGATTTACTGATTCAAGCCTCTGCGGAGTTTACTAAACGTGGATTAAAGGTAAATGTGGTAAATTCGAAAGCAGATTTTATCAATGATTTACAAGTTGTAGGTGCCATCCATAACGATAGTGGTGTGCCCGAAATTACAGTAGTGAACATACAAAAGTTTTCCGAAGATGCTACGGTTGTAAAAGATCTTAACTATGATATTAAGGTGCAACGTGTTTTTTTCTTAGATGAGGCGCATCGTTCATACAATCCGAAAGGTAATTTCTTAGCGAATTTAATTAACTCGGATCGTAAGGCGGTTAAAATCGCTTTGACAGGCACACCTTTACTAAAGGAAGTTGCTAAGGAATATGATTCTAAACTGCTGTTTGGTAACTATATTCATAAGTATTACTACAATATGTCTATAGCCGATGGTTATACCTTGCGTTTGATTCGTGAAGAGATAGAAGGAAGCTTTAAGATGCAGATGCAGGAAGTTATGGATCAAATTAAGGTGATGAAAGGCGATATCTCCACGAAAGATATTTACAAGCACCCGAAATTTGCGGAGCCTTTGTTGGATTATATCTGTAATGATTTGATACAATTTCGAAAAACACAAGGAGATGCCAGTTTAGGTGGGATGGTGGTTTGTGATTCGGCAGATCAAGCAAAAGAACTTTTTAGGTTATTCGAAGGGCGATACGGTGTACAAGAAATTCAAGCCGATGTTTTGATGGCAGCTGAACCAGCTTCAACTTACGGTTTGAAGTCTGAACCTAAACTCACGGCTGCTTTAATTTTGCATGACGAAAATGATAAAAACATTCGAAAGGAGTTGATTAAGGCTTATAAAAAAGGCTATATCGACATCTTATTCGTTTACAATATGCTTTTGACAGGATTTGATGCCAAACGTTTGAAAAAGTTGTATTTGGCACGTGTCATACAAGACCACAATTTACTCCAAACGCTAACCCGTGTCAATCGTCCATACAAGAACTACAAATATGGATATGTAGTCGATTTTGCAGATATATCCAAAGCTTTTGATCGTACCAATCGCTTGTATTTTGATGAATTGCAAAATCAACTAGGCGATGAAATGGAACTGTATGGCAATTTGTTCAAATCTGAAGAAGAAATAAAAGCGGAAATTGAAGAAATAAAAAATGTATTGTTTCACTACGATACCAGCAACAAAGAAATCTTCTCGCAACAAATAGCACAACTGCACGACAAAGGCGAATTATTGAAGTTGATCAAAGCTTTACGTACGGCTAAGGAATTGAAAAACCTCATCGCATTGAATGATTATGAAGCATTAGGCGGAATAGCTGATTTTGACGTTTGGAATAGGCTTTTAATCGAGGCGCAAAACCGATTGGATAACCTGAATTTACTCGAAAGCATTGGTTCACAACAAGAAAGTCAAAACCTGTTGAATACGGCATTGGAAGATATTATTTTCCAATTTGTAAAGGTAGATGAAAGTGAATTGGTTCTTGCGGATGAGTTTAAAGATGTTTTACGAAAAACACGAGAATCTTTGCAACAAAACTTCGACCCAAACGATCCAGAATTTGTGACTTTGCGCGAAGAATTGGAACGTGTCTTTAAGAAGAAAAACTTATCGGAAATAGGGCAGGTAGAAATGATTGAAAATAAAGCTTTATTAGAAAAAATTTACGATAGAGCCAAAGAACTGAATAGGAAGAACGCCTTATTGCAGGCAAAATATGAGCAGGATGCCAAATATGCCCGAATTCATAAGCGATTGATGGAGAAAGGAACTTTGAATGCCAAAGAGATACAATTACACCGAGCACTCATGCAGGTGAAAGGTTTGATTGACGATAGGCTTTCTAGTCAAGAAGATTATATGAAGAACGAAGCTTTATTTGATCGTTATATTACCAAATTAATAGCAGAACAATTCGTGATTAAAGAGAAAATAATGTTAGACACAACTGCTCGTCAAGATATAAGCTCTTTGATTTCAAAAGAGTACTTGCAGGCATATTATAATAGAATATAGACAATGACACAAGATATAAACTACACCACAAAGACCAAACAACTTATTGATAATCTGAAAAGTGTTTGTGCCAATTATGGATTAGGTAATGATGGTAACGAGTTTAAGATTATCTCCCAAGTGTTTTTGTATAAATTTCTGAGTGATAAATACAACTATGAAATTAAAAAACTTCGTCGAGAATATGGAGATGATTATGACTTGGATCTTTTATTAGATTTAATGGATGAGAATGTGCCTAAATTTCAAGAACATCAGCAAATTGAATATTTATACAACATTCAAAATACAGGAGATTTTGCCAAAACGTTTGACGATACACTTCGTCAAATATCAATCGAAAATGCGGATGTGTTTTCAGTAAAATCTTATTCAGGAGCGAAGGATAAAATGTTTGATGAGCTAAGCCAATTCATAACAGATCCTTCACAACGTGATGATTTTTGTAGAGCTTTAATCAATAAGTTATTTGAATTTAGTTTTGAAGCAAGTTTCGAAGATTATTTTGATGAGAAATATGATTTTTTCAAAGACATTTTTGAATATCTCATTAAAGACTATAACTCCGATTCGGGTGGAAAATATGCGGAGTATTACACGCCGAATGCCGTAGCAAGAATCATCGCTAAAATCTTAGTTCCGGAGCAAAATGTAAAGAAAGTGAGTTGTTATGATCCAAGTGTGGGGTCGGGTTCCTTACTCATGTCTCTGGCGCATCAAATTGGTGAAACCAACTGCACCCTATATTCCGAAGACATCTCGCAGAAGTCGAGTGCTATGATGCGTTTGAATCTGATATTGAATAATCTAACACATTCTATCCCGAATGTCATAAGGACCAACTCCATTGCACAACCTGCTTATCTGAATGAGAAGTTTGACTATATCGTGTCGAATCCTCCTTTTAAATTAGACTTCTCGGATTTTCGGGACGATTTGGAGAAAGATGCATTCAAAAAACGTTTCTTTGCAGGTGTACCGAATATTCCGAAGGCTAAAAAAGAGTCGATGGCGATTTATTTGCTTTTTATCCAACACATCATGCACAGTTTGAGTGATAAGGGTAAAGCAGCCATTGTAGTGCCTACGGGTTTTATCACGGCACAGTCGGGTATAGAGAAAAAAATACGACAAGCTTTGATTGAGCGTGGCTGGTTACGTGGTGTAGTGAGCATGCCGTCGAATATTTTTGCCAGTACAGGTACCAATGTATCGGTGCTGTTTTTGGATAAGCTAGCCGACAACCAACACATTGTACTGATGGATGCCTCTAAACTGGGCGAAACGGTGAAAGAAGGGAAGAATCAACGCACCGTACTCACACCTTCGGAAGAAAAGCACATTATCGAGACCTTCAACAACAAAAAAGCGGTAGAAGACCTTTCGGTAGTGGTAAGTAAAGAAAACATTGTGGCTAAAAACTATTCTTTCTCCGCTGGACAATACTTTGAAGTGAAGATTGAATATGTAGATATTACTCCTGAAGAATTTGCTGAAAAGATGAACGGTTTTGAAACCCGTTTAGCCACTTTATTTGCAGAAGGCAATGCCTTAGATCAAGAAATTCAGAAACAATTAAAAGGATTGAAGTATGAATAAATATTTTTTAAGTGAACTTCTTGAAATTAAAAATGGCAGTGACCATAAACACTTAAAAGATGGGAACATTCCAGTATTTGGTAGTGGAGGTTTAATGAGAATGGTTGATACGCCAATTTACGAAAATGAAAGTATATTATTACCAAGAAAAGGTTCATTATCTAATATTCAGTTTTATGATAAACCTTTTTGGACAGTTGATACACTGTACTATACTATTGTAAATAAAGAAAAAGCTGTCCCGTATTATTTATATCATTATCTAAAAAGGCTGGATCTCAGTAATCTTAATTCAGGAACAGGAGTTCCGAGTATGACCTTTGGAGCCTATTATGGTATTGAAGTAAAGCTTCCTGATTTACCCACCCAACAAAAAATTGCAGCGGTATTATCGGCATTGGATGATAAAATCGAGTTGAATAATAAAATCAATGCAGAGTTGGAAGCCATGGCGAAGACCTTGTATGATTATTGGTTTGTACAGTTTGAGTTTCCGAATAGCGAAGGCAAACCCTACAAAACCTCAGGCGGTGCGATGGAATATAACTCCACCTTAAAACGCGAAATCCCGAAAGGTTGGGAGGTGAAGAGGTTGAGTGAAATAGCGAATATTACTATGGGACAATCACCAACAGGAGAATCTTATAATGAAAATGGAAAAGGAATGATTTTTTTTCAAGGTTCTACTGATTTTGGATGGAGATATCCTGAGAATCGAGTTTATACAACTGCTCCAACAAGATTTGCAAAGAAAAATGATATTCTTTTAAGTGTTAGAGCTCCAATAGGAACTATGAACTTAGCTTTACAAGATTGTTGTATAGGTCGTGGACTTTCAGCTTTGAATAGTAAGCACAATTATAATTCGTTCTTAGTATATCAAATGAATCACTTTAAAAAGAAATTTGATTATTTAAATTCAGTAGGTACTACATTTGGGTCGCTAACGAAAGATGAGTTATATAATTTAGAACTAGTTTACCCACCTGATAATCTTTTAAAGGATTTTGAAAAAATTGTATCTAAATTGGATTTAAAAATAGAAATAAATTCAAAACAAAACCAAGAACTTGCTCAACTACGCGATTGGTTGTTGCCAATGCTGATGAATGGGCAGGTGAAAGTGAGTGATGTAGAAGATGGAGTTTTAAGTCTAGAAAGGGTTGCTGAGCCAAGTACTGACAATATTCAATCTTCTCCATTAAATGAGGCTTCATTTTCTACAAAAGTTTCAATAGATTATTCTGGGGTTTAAAAAAAGCGAATCTTTCAAATGATAACTCCTAAAATAAAAAAACCGGCCCTAGAGCCGGTTTTTTTAGACATAAATAAAAATTCAAAATCTTTATTTTTTAACGATGTTAAAGCTGTTTTCAACTCCTTCTACAACGGCTTTCATGATATACATACCTGCTGAAAGATCAGCGATATCGATGGTTTGTTGCGTACCGTTTACGTCTATTTGTAGCAGTTCTTGGCCTAAAAGGTTATAGATAGCCAATTGGTCAATCACAGATTTAGAAGTTACTTGAATTACATCTTTAGTTGGGTTAGGATAGAAATTAAACCCAATAAATACATTCTCATTGATAGAGGCTACTTCTTGTCCATTAATTTCGAAAGGTAAACCTTGTGGGAAATACTCTAAACCAGAGCCACCGGTATCTACTAATTCAACCCACATCCCTGATGTGCCGTCAAATTGAAGACCGTTACCGGTATTGGTTTCCCCTAAGATAGCAATAGGAGGTGCCCATGGTCCAGAACTAGAAGTTCCGCCAGTTTGCCAGTCAATTACATAAGTACCTGCAGATAAAGTAATCCCAACATCAACCGTTTGAATCATAATGGGACGAGAGGAATCTCCAGGAGAAGTTTCTGAGGCTCTATAAACACCGGTCCATTCAGTATCGGTCATCACGTTCGTTAGATCGTCACCCCAAACTAAGGTAGCGGTTCCGTTCATCACATCATTAACAGTACCTTCCCATATAATAACGTTCATATTGTTAATAGTCGAATTGTTTCCAGACCCGGTTTGGTAGGCATAAAATTGCAAGCTCTCGATTTCTACATCGGTCTCAAAAGTTACATCATCTGCCACTCGATATCCGGAACTAATCGCATGACCAAATCCTAAAATATTCATTCCCAAGGTTGCCGACTCTAATAAACTTAGGTCATTACCACCAGCACCACCACCAGGAACGTTCACAATGGGTCCGTTGGAGTATAGGGTCCCGGCTCTAACGATATAGTCAGTTTGCCCGGGCACTCCTAATTCAATTATCTCAACCTCATTAGCAGCCTCAAAAGCCTGTTGAGCATGCAAAGGAAAAGAGTAGAGCGCAACACCCAGTGCTGCAGTCATAAAAGTAATTTTTTTCATAATAGGTGAAATTTTAAAAGTTAACGGCCAAATATAACTAAAATATTAATACTTTAGCTGGAAATCTCATAAAATTTACCGGGAAATGCAATGATTAATCCTTTCATTTCTAATGTAAAGAGTAAAGATACAGCTTGTTGAAGGGATAAATTACACTGTAAAGCAATCTGATCAATATGTTGTTTTTGCTTTTGTTCTAGGTACGTTATTATTTTTTTTTCCTCAGCGTTAAGCTCTACGAACAACTGTTTCTGAATCGGTTTTTTGGCAGTTTGATGGGAGTTCCAATTTAATAAATAGACCAAATCATTTACCGATGTCAGTAATTGGGCCTGGTGGGTTTTGATTAAATGGTTACAACCGGCGCTTTGTTTGTCACCAATTCTTCCGGGTACGGCAAAAACCTCTCGGTGATAGCTATTGGCCAACTCAGCGGTTACTAAGCTTCCTCCGCGACTGGCAGATTCAATCACGATAGTGGCTTCTGATATGCCGGCAATTATGCGATTTCTTTTTAAAAAATTATTTCTGTCAAAAACATCACTACTCCAAAACTCAGTAATAAATCCGCCATTTGCTTCCACGTCTTCTTGATATTTTTTGTGTTCTTTGGGATATATTTGATCAAAACCGTGTGCCAAACAAGCGACAGTCTGTAAGTTGTTTTTCAGGGCGGCTCGATGGGCAGTTATATCCACACCAAAAGCATAACCCGATACCACGACAACATCCCATTTGGCTAATTCTTCAATTAGTTGTTGGCATATAGTAGCGCCGTAGGTTGTAATTTTACGGGTTCCTACGATACTGATAATGGGCTTGTTTTGCATGCGAATATTTCCTTTGCTAAAGAGTATTAACGGACCGTCAACACATTGTTTTAAGTGCTCGGGATATTTAGCATCTTGATAAGTCCAAACAGTAATTCCTTGTTTTTGGATAAAGTGTAATTCGTCTTCTGCTAAAGCGGCGTACGACTGATTTTGTAGTTGATCGATGCGAAAAGGGCCAATGCCGTCAATTTTTAAAAGGGCACTTTTTTTTTCTTTAAAAACAGCTTCGGCGCTGCCCAGTTTTTGAATTAATTTTTTGGCTGAAATGTCGCCTAAATAAGGCGTTTTTTGTAATTGAAGCAAGTAAAAAAGTTCGTTCTCCGTCATCTTCCTCTTCTTTTAGTGAGGTAAATCTAACATGAATAGTTGAGTTGTTAAAAACTTATTTGAACTAAAATTGCCTGACGGCAAAATTTTATTACTTTTGTTTTTAATGAATCTGAGTCCTTACATAGCCACCTTATTATACCGGTATGAATGCGTAATTATACCGGGTTTTGGAGCTTTTTTGACCCATGCTATACCGGCTCGTAAGGAGGGTGACCCACCACAATTTTACCCACCGGCAAAGGCACTTTCTTTCAATGCCTTGTTGCAAGCCAATGATGGATTGTTAGCGGGATATATAGCTCAAAAAGAAAATAGTAGCTACGAAATAGCCTTGCAAAATCTTCGGGAAGAAGTAAGTCGTTTAAAACGGGTATTGGATCAACAAAATCATTTGACTTTTAATTCGATTGGTACCTTGACACGCGACCGACAGGGTAAACTCAGTTTTGAACCGGATAGTTCACAAAATTATCTCAAACAAGCTTTTGGTTTGGCACCGGTGTATGTGCCTCAATGGCAAGCCCCAACTTCAGCCACGCCTAAGGTTAAGAGTCTTCCCCAACAGGCGCCTTCTTTTCCCTATGCCCGATATGCCGCTGTGGGCTTATTAGCCATCGGATTGAGCGTATTTGGAAGCATGTATTATTTCAACCAACAAATAGAACAACACAATTTCGCCGAAAGGCAAAAAGCCATCAAACAGGTAGAAAACCAAATCCAGCAAGCAACTTTCGTGGTTACAGAACCTCTGCCTGCCATTACCTTTGCAGTAAAAAAACCTGTGGGCCATTACCACCTTGTTGCCGGAGCTTTTCGAGTGGAAGACAACGCCCATGCCCAGATAACCACCCTTCAAGAAAAAGGGTATCCGGCCCGGTTATTAGGGGTTAGTCAATACGGACTATACCAAGTAGTGTATGGTAGTTATCCCGACAAAGAAACGGCGTTGCAAGTACTCCGCAAGATTCAGACTTCTGAAAATCCGGATGCTTGGTTGTTGGTTCAAGAAACCGAGTAATTTTTCTTTTTTCTCGGTTATTCCCTACTATCTTTGCAAAAAAAACTATGGCACCAAAGCATCCTCAAGATTCCTTGACAGTACTTACCGATATGGTATTACCTAGCGAAACCAATCCAATAGGCAATATGTTTGGCGGCGAGTTATTAGCCCGTATGGACCGAGCTGCGAGTATAGCGGCACGTCGACATTCGCGTCGTATTGTGGTAACGGCTTCGGTCAATCATGTGGCGTTTAATAAGATGATTCCTTTGGGCAGCGTAGTGACCGTGGAAGCTAAAGTGTCTCGAGCTTTTAACACCTCTATGGAAGTTTATTTGGATGTATGGATTGAAGACCGCGAAAGTGGGGTGCGAAGCAAGGCCAATGAGGCGATATATACCTTTGTGGCGGTCAACGAAACCGGAAATCCGGTACAGGTACCCCCGTTAATTCCACAAACGGATATTGAAAAAGAACGCTATGAAGCGGCTTTGCGCCGAAAACAGTTGAGTTTGGTGCTCGCCGGTAAAATGAAACCCAAAGACGCTACCGAATTAATGAAACTATTTGAGTAACCGAGTTTACTCAGCTTCTGTATTTACTTGCAAAGCCAATTCGTCTAATTGCGCTTGATGAATCGTAGCGGGTGCGTCAATCATCACATCTCTTCCGGCATTATTCTTGGGGAAAGCGATAAAATCGCGTATGGTTTCTTGACCTCCCAAGATAGCTACCAATCGGTCTAATCCGAAAGCGATACCCCCGTGAGGAGGGGCTCCGTATTGGAATGCTTCCATCAAAAAGCCAAATTGTGCTTGGGCTTCCTCGGGAGTAAATCCGAGGTAGTCAAACATTTTTTTCTGAGTAGCTTGGTCGTGGATACGAATGGATCCACCCCCCACTTCGTTGCCGTTGATTACCAAGTCATAAGCGTTAGCTCGAACAGCACTGGGTTGGGTTTCTAACAAATCGAGTTGGCCGGGTTTGGGCGCCGTAAAAGGGTGGTGCATGGCGTGGTATCGACCACTTTCTTCATCCCATTCCAACAAGGGGAAATCAATGACCCACAAGGGGCGAAATTCCTTCGGGTTTCGAAGCCCCAACCGCTCCGCTAGCTCCATTCGTAGCGCGCTCAATTGGCTTCTTACTTTTTGGGTTTCCCCCGATAGTACACAGATTAAATCTCCGGGTTGGGCTCCTGTTTTTTCAGCCCAAAGAGCCAAATCCTCGGCTGGATAAAACTTATCTACAGACGATTTAAAACTACCGTCTTCGTTGTAGCGTACATACACCATGCCTTGAGCTCCCACTTGGGGTCTTTTTACCCACTCGATGAGTTGATCTATTTCTTTACGAGTCATTGAATTAGCCTGCGGAACCGCTATGCCTACGATTAATTCTGCCTCGTTAAAAATCTTAAAATCCCGATGTTGGGCCACTTGGTTAAGTTCGCCAAACTCCATTCCAAATCGAATATCGGGTTTGTCATTGCCGTATTTTTGCATGGCTTCGTCGTAGGTCAAGCGGGGAAAATCGCCCACTTCAACACCATTAATTTCCTGAAGTAAATGGCGGGTGAGGCCTTCAAAGGTGCGTAATATATCTTCTTGCTCCACAAAAGCCATTTCGCAGTCAATTTGGGTGAACTCGGGTTGGCGATCGGCCCGCAAGTCTTCGTCTCTAAAACATTTTACAATTTGAAAATATTTATCCATCCCTCCGACCATCAACAATTGTTTGAAGGTTTGAGGCGATTGCGGTAAGGCGTAAAATTGTCCGGGATGCATCCGGCTAGGAACTACAAAATCTCGAGCTCCCTCCGGCGTTGATTTTATCAAATAAGGGGTTTCAACATCTATAAAGCCTTGGTCTGAAAGGTATTTTCGCACTTCCATATTCACCCGATGACGAAAAATTAAATGCTCCCGTATGGGAGTTCTTCGTATATCTAAATACCGGTATTTCATTCGTAGATCTTCACCCCCATCGGTGTTGTCTTCAATGGTAAAAGGGGGAACTTTAGATGGACTAAGTACCACTAAATCCGAAACTACAATTTCTATATTTCCCGTAGGTATAGCCGGGTTTTTAGATTCCCGCTCGATGACTTCACCCGTCGCTTGTACTACAAATTCTCGGCCTAAAGAACTAGCTTTTTCAATCAGTTCTTTCGGACTCCTTTCTGCGTCAAAAATAAGCTGAGTTATCCCATAGCGATCGCGTAAATCTACCCAAATCATAAATCCTTTATTCCGGATTTTTTGAACCCAGCCCGACAATGTTACCTGTTGTCCTACGTGATTTTCATTTAATTCACCGCAAGTATGTGTACGATACATTTTGATTTTTTTTAGAAGTGCAAATTTAATGAACTATCGGTTACTTTTGGTTTCTGGGTTAAAAATTATGTTTATTGTACAGGAAGTAACTATTTTTACAAAAAAATTCAATGAAAGATTTAGAGAATTATCGGGAGAGTTTTGAAAATCACTTAATAAACTATGTTTCTACCTACAAAACACCCGAAAATTTATATGCTCCTATTCGATATATAGTTGGCTTGGGGGGCAAACGACTTCGCCCCATGTTAACCTTGTTAGCTTGTGATATTTTTGATAAACCGTTTCAAAATGGCTTGGATGCCGCATTGGCTATCGAATTGTTTCACAATTTTTCACTGATGCACGACGATATCATGGATCGTGCACCGCTACGTCGTGGCCACGTGACGGTTCACGAAAAGTGGGATACCAATACGGCCATTTTATCGGGAGATGCTTTATTGATACTGGCCTATCGCCTTTTTGAAAATTACAGTCCATTGGTTTTCCACCAATTGGCAACTCTGTTTAGTAAAACAGCCATAGAAGTATGTGAGGGACAGCAGTTAGATATTGATTTTCAGCATACTAATCAAGTTTCGGTGGGTGATTATATCGATATGATATGCCGGAAAACAGCTGTTTTGCTAGGAGCCGCTTTAGAAATGGGAGCCATTATTGCGGAATGTAGTCCGGAAGATCAACAACATTTGTACGAGTACGGAAAAAACTTAGGGATTGCTTTTCAATTACAAGATGACTATTTGGATGTGTTTGGAAATTCGGAAACCTTTGGAAAACAACTCGGAGGAGACATCATTGAAAACAAAAAAACTTTTCTATATCTAAAATCACTTGAAAAGGCTCCAGCTTCTCAGCGTACTTTATTGGAAGAACTATTTTCGATACGACCCGAAAATCCAACCGAAAAAATAGAAACCGTCACTAAAATCTTTTTAGAAACGGGCGTTACGGAAGAAACCCAAATCACTATTCAGCAATACGTGGAAGCGGCTTTGGTGCATGCACAAGCCTTGCAAATATCTCATGATAATAAGCAGTTACTCACTGAATTTGCTCATTATCTTACAGGGAGAAGTTTTTGATTAAAAGGTTTGTATCAGTCGGGATAGTAGAGTGATTAACTGAGGTTCTGCTTCTTTCGCTTTCGCGAAAATATCTCGGATTGAAACTGGTTGTAGGTGATCAGGATCGCAAGAATCAGTCAATACCGATAAAGCAACCACCGGAAGTTGGAGTTGTTGAGCGACAATCACCTCGGGGACAGTACTCATTCCTACGGCATCAGCCCCTAATATTTTAAGCATCCGGTATTCAGCACGGGTTTCCAGTTGCGGCCCTACCACTGCTGCATAGACTCCGCTATGAAGTACTATGTTTTCCTGACGGGCTATTTTCTTTAAAAAAGTATTGTATTCTCCATGGTAGGGAGCCGACATATCCACAAAACGGTTTCCAAATTGGGAAGCTTGCCCAAATGCCAAAGGAGAATTGCCCATCAGGTTGATATGATCTTCCACTAGCATAATTTCACCCGGTTTAAATTCCAGATTTATAGCTCCGGAAGCATTCGTAATACAAAGATTTTCAATTCCTAATCGATGTAAAACCCGCAGTGGATAAGTGATTTCTTGTAGGGAGTATCCTTCATAGCGATGGAGCCGGCCCTGCATGACGATTACTTTTTTTCCTTGGAGCAGTCCATAAATAAGTTGGCCTCGGTGAAAATCTACCGTGGGCGGAGGGAAATGAGGAATGTTTCGGTAATCTACTTGCGCTAGGATGTCTACTTGCTCGATAAGTTGGTGGAGACCTGTACCCAAAATAATGCCGGCTACTGCATTTCCAAAACCTTTTGAATGCAAAAAAGATACAGATTCCTCCAGCGCGTGTCTCATATCTAGAAACTAAAAATCCCCGCGGGCGGGGATTGTTTTTAGTGGTACCTCCAGGAATCGAACCAGGGACACACGGATTTTCAGTCCGTTGCTCTACCAACTGAGCTAAGGTACCATACGATCGTTAGAACGTCTACTTCACTAATTAACACTTAAGGTGAAAGCGGATGCAAATATAAAGTTATTTTGTTTGGTACAAAAAAAATAAAAAAAAGTTTTTGCTGGGAACCCTTTATTTCCATAAATCTAATACTACCTTTGTACATTGACAGCTATACAGGTCTTACTATGAGTATATTAACGGTTGATATTGGTAATACCCGTATCAAATGGGGAGTATTTGAAAATAACCACTTGCTACAAAAAATAGTCAGTGGTTTTGAAGATTTTGAGGAGACTGCACGGGAGATAAACGTCAAATATCCCGAAATTCGGTTAGCCATGATTTGTGTTGTAGGAAAATTTTCACAAAAAAGTAAGCAGATTTTACAGGGGTATTGGAAACTTTTTTTAGTATCACCCAATTTTTCTTTCCCTTTTGCGATTTCCTATGAAACACCTCAAACTTTGGGCGCCGATCGATTGACGTTAGCGGCGGCGGCTTATCAGCAATTTCCTCAAAAAAATGTATTGGTTATCGACGCAGGCACTTGTATTACTTACGATTTTATAGATGCTGCTGGTGTTTATCAAGGCGGAGCAATCTCTCCCGGTCTGAGATTGAGATACCAATCATTAAATGATTATACCCAACAACTTCCGTTGTTGCAACCTGCTGCTCCTGAGCATGTAATCGGGAAATCGACCGCAGGTGCCATTCATTCCGGAGTGGTTTATGGGGTGGTTCATGAGATAGAGGGTGCCATCGCCCATTATCAGTTGTTTTATAAAGATTTAACAGTAATTTTAACAGGTGGAAATGCTGATTTTTTGCAGGATAAATTAAAAAATAGCATATTTGCCAACTCTAATTTCCTGTTGGAAGGATTAAACTTCTTGTCAGGGTTTATCGAATGTGATGATTTATAGGCTTTTAGCAGCGGTTTTAATATTTTCATATACACTTAGTGCTCAGCAGAATTCCTCCTCGCCTTATTCTTTCTTTGGCATTGGATTGTCTGAATATAATGGTATTGTAGAAAATAGAAGTATGGGAGGATTAGGCATATACTCAGATAGCATTCGAGTCAATCTACAAAATCCTGCCGGTTGGTCTCATTTTAAATTGGTCAATTTCTCTGCCGGAGCTTCCTACAATTACGCCGCCTTAAAATCCGATAAAAGTTCGGGAGTAGCTACCAACTCGGCCATTAATTATATTGTACTGGGTTTTCCGATTAGCAAAAAAATGGGAGTCAGTTTTGGGGTGATGCCCAACTCTTCGGTGGGTTATGCTTTGTCGAGTACAGAAAATCAATCGATTACTTTCAATTCTGGAGAAGGAGGAACCACGAAGGTTTATTTAGGTGCGGGCTATCAAATTACCCCGGAGTTAAGTGTGGGCGTCCAAGCAGCCTATAATTTTGGTGAAATAGAAAACACCACCATATTTTCTCATGACGAGGTACAATATGGAACCAAAGAATTTAATCGGTCACACTTATCTGGATTTAGCTATAATCTAGGAGCCATGTACAAAAAGAAAGTAGCTCCTCAATTAGAGCTCGTGGCCGCAGCGACTTATGGGCTTCAATCGGAGTTAAAATCTGAAAATTACCGAAGAATTTCAAGTGTGTTGGTAGTGAGCGAACTGCAACACAGTGAAATAGACGGGATGGATATCGAAGTAGCTGATTCTTACCTGACTATGCCTTCTCAATTTAGTGTAGGAGTTGGTTTGGGGGAACCTCAAAAATGGTTTGTGGGACTCGAATATTTCACTAGACAAAAAAGTAGCTATATTAACCGAACCATCACCTTGGCAGATGTTACGGCTAAAAATACCACCGTCTATCGTTTAGGGGGCTATTACTTACCCGATTACAGAGCATTTTCCTCCTACCATAAAAAAATTACCTACCGCGCTGGATTGCGTTATGAAAACACCGGACTATTACTCAAAGGACAAGACATTAATGAATTTGGCATATCTTTTGGAGTGGGTCTTCCGGTGGGACGTCTTTTCTCAAGTATCAACATCGGAGTTGAAGTAGGAAAAAGAGGAACTACCCAAGCTGGATTAGTACAAGAAAATTTTATAAATACATTTATTGGATTTACGCTTAATGATAGGTGGTTTGTAAAAACTCTGTACGATTAAAATTTTTAGTTAATATTAAAATTAGATTGCGATGAAATTTATTTTAGGTTTATCAACACTCGTTCTCACTTTGCCCTTAATAGCACAAGATTGCGCTTTGACACATACCTTGTTTGCTGACCAAGCCAAAATGGATAACTATGAAGCTGCCTACCCCTATTTGCAAGAAGTTCGGAAAAGTTGTCCTGATTACCATATTTCTACCTATCAATACGGTGATAGAATCTATAAAGACAGGCTAGAAAAAGCTGCTGCTGGTGATAAGTTAGCTGTTTTTAATGAGTACAAACAATTTTACCAAGAGCGTTTTCAATATTTCCCTCAAAATACACCTGAAGGCAAAATGTTAGCCGACCTGGCACAGGTTCAGTTTGACTACAATTTGGGTTCAAGAATGGAACAATATCGAGCCTTTGAAAACGCCTATAACAAAGATAAAGACGGATTTACTTCTGCCAAATCGATTTATACCTATTTTTCTCTTGCGGTAGATTTGTTTACGGAAAACCAATTACCTGTAGAGGAAGTATTTACTTTGTATGATGAGTTAATTGCTAAAATCGAGAAAGAAGAAAATGATTTAGCAGGAAAAATTACTCCCCTTATTGAAAAACAAGATCGGGGGGTCGCTTTAGAAGCAGCTGAAGAAAGACTTTTAAAAGCCGGTGAGACCAATTTAGATTCGTATTCTAAAATTAAAAACGGTATCAACGGAAAATTGGGTAATATCGCTGACTGTGACAATTTAATACTCTTGTATGAAAAGGATTTTGAAGCGAATAAAACGGATATTAAATGGTTGCAAGGAGTCAACAGCAGATTATCGGCTAAAGAATGTACAGAGCCTTTCTCATTCCGAGTGGCAGAAGCATTACACGCCATTGAGCCCTCGGCTTCGTCTGCTTATATCATTGGTGCTCGAGCCGAAAATGAAGGCAATATTAATGCGGCTTTAGAATACTACAACCAAGCAGCAGAATTGTTTACTGACAACACCCGAAAAGCTCAGATTTATGCTAAAATAGGAGATGTGTACCGCAAGCGAGGTAACTTATCCAATGCACGTAATTATTATAGAAAAGCCATTGATTCTCGTCCTTCTTTCGGGTATGCGTATCTGCAAATTGCAGCTATGTATTCTAGTAGCTCGAACGACTGTGGTGCTACTCCTTTTGAAAAGCGAGCTATTAACTGGTTAGCTGCCGAACAAGCACGTACGGCGGCCCGTGTGGATCCTTCCGTAGCTGCCACTGCTAATGCGGCTGCTTCTAGCTATATGCAAAGAGCTCCACAAAGACAAGATATCTTTATTGAAGGTATGGAAGGTAAAACCATTGTATTCAGTTGTTGGATAGGTGGTAGTATCAAAGTGCCTAGTTTGTAAAATGAATTTCATAAAATCTATAAAAAGCATCATAACTGCCAATGTGGTTATGATGCTTTTTGCTTGTGATGGTACTTACCAACAAAAACAACAATTGTCGGTTTCAGACTACGAGCCGGTCACTATTGCAGAAAACATCAACCTAAAATATACAGACTCCGGAAAGGTAGTCACCCACCTGATCGCCGAAAAAGTATTGGATTTCTCCAATTTCGAATTTCCTTATACCGAATTCCCCGACGGGTTAAAACTCTACTTTTGGGATAATCAGGGAAGAAAAAACACAGTAATTTCCGATTACGGTATCCAGTACGACCAATCCGGTTTGGTAGATTTGCGAGGGAATGTACAGGTTTTTACTCATGATAGTACCGTACTACAGGCCACTCAGTTGTATTGGGACCAATCCAGTCAATGGGTATTTACCGACCAACCCTATAAAATTAACTTTAAAAACGGTTCGTCCAACGAAGGAATTAGTTTTGATTCTAATCAAGATTTTACTAATTTTATATCCCTGCGAAATGTAGGTGTGCAAGTGGTCGAAAAATCAGAAGAAAATGAATAAATACAGCTTTTTAAAAATATTTGAATTTATATACCTCGGTATATTTTTCCTGTCTGCTTATGAGATCATTACTAGTTGGAGTGTGGATCGGAATCGAGCTTACCTTTTTTTAATTTTCGCAGTCGTATCTATTTTTATGTTTTTCTTTCGAAGAAAATACCGCAGAAAATTCCAAAAGCATAATCAAAATAAACCATGAGTCTTTACCTGTTCGCAGGGCTATTTTTGATAGGAACCCTTTTTTTCTCGGGTATGCAAACGGCATTTCGTTATGCCAATCGAATTTTTATAGAAATTGAAAAGCACAAAACCGGTCTGGTTTCTTATGCACTAACGAAAACCACCCAAAATCCCGTCCATTTTGTGGTGACCATGTTTTTAGGAGAAACCCTCTCTCTTTTCTTTTTTGTACTATGTGTTTACCACCTGTTATTACCGTTTTCCAGCCCCTTGATGACCTGGGGAATAGCACTTTTAGTTTTGCTGGGTTTACTAGTACTACGAGTTCTTATTTCTAAAAACACGTATAAAATTTACGCGCATTCACTGATTAAATTTTTTTCGATACCGGCCCTGCTCATCTATTGGATTTTTTATCCCTTGGCCGAAATAATCATTAAAAGCTCGTATCTACTTTCAGATATCTGGTTTAAAAAGCGAATCCAACCTTTTTATAATGGTTTTTCGTCAGACATAAGTGAATACATTACCGAGCAAATTGAATCTGCGGGTAACCGAGAGGAGGTCGAGGCCGAAATACGTATTTTTCAAAATGCCCTTTCTTTTCCCGATATCAAAGCCCGCGAAGTGATGACACCGCGTACTGAAATAACAGCCATCGATGAAGAAAGTTCGGTGGAAGAATTACAAAAACTTTTTGCAGAAACGGGTTATTCTAAAATTCTAGTGTATAAAAACAATATTGATACCATTGTGGGCTATGTTCACTCCTTTGAGATGTTCAAAAACCCCACCCATATTCAATCGATCATGAAATCTCCCCTCTATGTGCCGGAATCTATTCCTGCCGGGGCTGTGTTAAAAAAGCTGAATAAAGCACGTAAAAGTATCGCTATTGTCATCGATGAGTTTGGTGGTACCGCCGGTATGCTCACCACCGAAGATATTATCGAAGAGCTTTTTGGTGAAATCGAAGACGAACACGACTCCGACGAAATGATTGAACAGGTTTTAGCCGAAAATAGATACCGATTTTCAGCCCGTTTGGAAGTGGATTATATCAATCAAAACTATCAGTTAAATCTTCCCGAAGAAGATAGTTACGAAACTTTAGGCGGATTGGTTTTTCACTATGCTGAAGAGATTCCGAAGAAAGGAGATGTGGTTTCCATTGCGGGTTACCAAATCAAAATTTTACACGTATCGGACCGGCGTATCGAAGAAATCGAACTGACTATTTTGTAAAAAAAATTCTTTTTTTGAGAAAATCCCCCATTTTTAAAGGATAATTTTTTATAAGTTCCTGAAAAGTGGTATTTTCGCACACTTTTTAAACTCAAATTAAGATGGCAATATTAAGTAAAATTAGACAACGCACAGTTTTTCTAATATTTGTGATAGCATTAGCACTGTTCTCTTTTGTATTGATGGATGTTCTGAGTAGTGGTACTTTTAGCAGTCAAAAAAATGCCAATACCGTTGGAACCATAAACGGTGTGGATATATCTCGGGAGGCTTTTGCTAATCAGGTGGATAATATCAAACAGCAAATGGGAGGAAATGTTTCCGATATGCAAGCGGTAAATTTTGTGTGGGATCGTATCGTAAATTCTACTTTGCTAGAAAACCAAATGGAAGAATTAGACATCACTGTATCGGAGCCTAAAAAAGTAGATGCCATGGCCCAATTTTTCCCACAAGATTCTCGATTTGTGGATGCCTTGGGAATGTTTGATTACGATGGCTACCTTGCCTTTATGAAGGATGCCAAAAAAAATAATAGCATGGAGTTTTTCCAATATACCCAAATGGAAAAGCAATTGGAATTAAACTTGAAGCAAGAAACCTATTTGGCGATGATTAATGCCGGTATGAATGCCTCTAAATCGGATGGGGAGTTTGAATACCGCAGTCAAAACGATCGCGTCAACTTCAGCTTTGTTCAAATACCTTACACGTCCATACCCGACGAAAGTGTACCGGTGTCTGAACAAGAAATTGTCAACTACATAAAAAACAATCCGGCGCGTTTCCAATCGGAAGCCTCGGTAGATATCCATTACGTACATTTCCCGGGAGAAGCATCGGCGGAAGATGAAGAAAATTTAAAAAATGAAATAGCGGCCTTATTAGAAGACCAGTACATATACAATGCAGCAACCGGCCAAAATGATACCATTCCCGGATTTGGTAGAACTACCGATTATGTGGATTTTTTAACACAATTCTCAGACATTCCATACAACGAACAGTACGTGTTTAAAAATCAATTGCCTCAAGAAATTGCAGATACCTTATTTACCCTTCCTGTAGGCGCCGTGTACGGTCCGTTTAAATTTAACAATGCATACGGTTTGGCTAAAATTGCCGATACCCGTCAAATGCACGATTCTATTCACGTAAAACATCTTTTAATAACTTGGAAAGACATACAGACCCAAGCCGAATTTAGAACCAAAGAAGAAGCTAAAAAATTAGCAGATAGCTTGTATGGCTTGATTCAAGCTGATGGGTCTAGATTTGAGGAGTTGGCCAAAAGTCATTCGAATGACCCCGAAGTGGCTAGTAATGGTGGTGATTTAGGTTATATTCAGCCCTATACAGTAGTGGATAAATTTAATGAATTTATTATTGATAACGAGGCAGGTACCCAAGGAGTGGTTGAAACCGAAATTGGCTACCACATTATCAGTATAGAAGATAAAAAGAACCTTCAAAAAGTGGTTAAGACCCCTGTAATTTTACGTGCTATTGAACCTTCTGAGGCTACTTCAGAGTTGACATTTAACCAAGCCACAACTTTTGAAGGCAATGCGGCTAAAGATTTTCTACAGGCGGCTGCCGAACATAATTACGAAGTGCGTCCCGTTAATAAAATTAAACAATTTGACGATGTTATTCCCGGTATCGGTACTAACCGAGAATTAGTTACCTGGGCTTTTAACTCCAAAACTAAAGTGGGGGCTATTAATCGCTATGCTGTGGGAGATGGTTATATAGTGGTACAGCTTACGGCCCGTAAAGAAAAAGGCTTGATGGATGCTTATGAAGCAACCGCCATTGTTACGCCTATTTTAAGAAATCAGAAAAAAGCAGAGAACATTCGAAAAAGCATTACCGGTACTACTTTAGAAGAAATTGCTAAAGCGAACAACACCGTTGTGAACCCTGCTATTGGCCTTAGCATGGCTTCTCCCAATATCGTGGGAATAGGTCAGGAGCCTAAAGTGGTAGGTACAGCTTTGGCACTTAAAGCGGGAGAAACTTCTCCATTGATTGACGGAGCCTTTGGAGTCTATAAACTTACGGTTACTAAAAAAGAAGAAGCTTCTGATATAGCTGATTATAGTACATATGTAGCCCAAGCTAGAGCCAAACTGACCGCGAATATGACCAATCGCATTGTAGAAGCGTTAAAGAAAAATGCTAAAATTGATGACCGACGAGCTAATTTCTACTAAGATTCGTTGTTTATAAATACTATGCCCTTCCCCGGAAGGGCATTTTTTTTAATAGTAACTGAGTAAGGTAAATGGTTAACTGATTTTGTTGTACTTTTGGAGTAATCGTAACCTATGAAATACTACATCATAGCCGGAGAAGCTTCGGGTGATTTGCATGCCGCCAATCTAATGAAGTCGTTAAAAAAATACGACTCAGACGCGGTTTTTCGATTTTGGGGGGGCGATTTGATGCAGGCTCAAGGCGGAACATTGGTTAAACACTATCGAGAATTAGCTTTTATGGGCTTTACCGAAGTGTTATTCAACTTAAAAACTATCCTTAAAAACATTCGGTTTTGTAAACTAGACATCGATGAATTCCAACCCGATGTAGTTGTTTTTGTAGATTATCCCGGGTTTAATATGCGGATTGCCAAGTGGGCCAAAAAGCGGGGTTATAAAACCCATTATTATATATCGCCACAGATCTGGGCTTGGAAAGAAGGACGTATCAAAGCTATCAAACGGGATGTGGATGCAATGTATGTTATTCTTCCTTTTGAAAAAGATTTTTATGAAAAAAAGCACAAGTTTCCCGTGCACTTTGTAGGTCATCCCCTGATAGATGCTGTCTATGAACACCCGATGGTTAATCCCGAAAACTTTAGACAAAAAAACGGTTTAGACCACCGTCACATTATTGCCCTATTACCCGGAAGCAGAAAGCAAGAAATTAAAAAAATGCTTTCGGTCATGTTGAGTATAACCGCAGATTTTACCGACTATCAATTTGTAATTGCCGGAGCTCCCAATCAGAGTGAAGACTTTTATAAACCCTTTATAAAAGATGAAAATGTACATCTATTGCTCAATCAAACATACGATTTATTGAGTGTTTCCTATGCGGCTGTAGTTACTTCAGGAACTGCCACCTTGGAAACAGCACTCTTTAAGGTTCCGGAAGTTGTGTGTTATAAAGGAAGTCGGATTTCTTACGAAATAGCAAAAAGAGTAATACATTTGCAGTATATATCTTTGGTAAATCTTATTTTAAACAAAAAAGCGGTCGTGGAGTTGATTCAAAATGATTTTACGACCCAGCGATTAAAAGAGGAGTTACAAGCACTCTTAGAGGACTATCGCCGTGCAGTTCTTTTTTTAGATTACTACGATTTAGAAAAAATGCTGGGCGGAAAAGGAGCTAGTGATAACACGGCTCGATTGATTTACGAAAGCTTACAATAATTTTTTGGTGAAAAAAGTTGTTTTATTCATATTAATCGGGTGGTTGTTGGGGGCATGTGATGCCACCAAATCCTCCTCATCCATCAAAAAATCCACTGCAAATACGATTCCTAAAGATCAATATAACAAGAACATCAACAAAGATGTCATTAAATATACGGATCCTAAAGAAGTGGTTTGGGAGGAGGAGCAAGCTGTTGAGTCGGAAGAAATTCCGGTGAGTTTAAAAATTCAAAATATTGTGGAGATTGCCAAATCGTTCCACGGTACTCCCTATAGATTGGGAGGTACTACTCAAAAAGGAATGGATTGCTCAGGATTAGTATATGTTTCATTTAAAGAGGAAGACATACTTCTACCAAGAAGTTCTCACGAAATCGCCAAACAAGGAATTAAAATTTCATTAGATCAAGTAACTGTAGGCGATTTGTTGTTTTTTAAAACCAACGGACGCAAACAAATCAATCATGTGGGGTTGGTGGTGGATGTTTACCCAGGTAAAGTGTTGTTTATTCACTCTTCCACTTCCCAAGGAGTTATTATTTCGTCTTTAGACGAAACCTATTGGCACCGGGCTTTTGCAGAGGCAAGAAGAATTATTTAGTTCGTACTATATCTTCCAATATTTCCATATTTCGAGTATCGGATCGAAATTCAAAAAACCGAATAATAGTCAATATAAAGCCCAACCATTTTCCCGGCTGGGTGAGTTGATCGGCCAAGGCGGCAATTTTTTTATCTCGCGTCGCTATATCAACCGCTTGTTGCTTACTTAGGTGGTATTCTCCAGCAAATTTCCAGGCACCTTCCCGAGCTATTCCGATGCTAAAATTGAGAAACATTTCGTCTTTGCCTTTTGCTAACTGAATGAGCCACCCAAATAGAGGCGAGATTTTAGAAATATTGGCTTTTACGCCATCCACTAAAGAAGCTAGAGTGATATTAATACTGTCAAAATCGTTTTTGAGGCGCTCGATAGACTCTCCCCGAACTGTTTCTGAAGCGGCAATTCCCAAATCAAGATTAATATGGGCATTAATTCCTAAAAATAAATGTTGTAAAACCAGGTGTTTCGAATGCTCCGCTGCGTCAAAGGTTCGTTGCCAACTTTCGGTCGTCGGTAAACCCTTGCTATAAGCTTCAAAAGCTTCGATATAACGGGTAGCAAATAATACGTCTAGCTTTTCCATGCGGGGATTGTCTTCAAATGCACCGGCTAGAATGCCGTTTTTTATTTCTCGAGTAACATGTCTATAAAGTATGGCAAAATACCCCATACGTAAATTTTCTCGCTTGCATTTTTCTACTATTTCGTCCAATCGGTCAATCACTTGGTCAATAGTGGTCATGGGTGTTGGTTTTAGTTGGTTTAGGTACTATGTTGCTTGGAAACACTAATCTATTAATGAAAAAGTGCTATTCTTAAAACCTTCATAGGGGTTGGTTTATAAGAATAGCACTCACTATTTATATTATGATGGGTTAGACAACTATAGCGTTTCTTTTAACCATCTAAAAAACTCATGTTGCCATACCAAGCCGTTTTGGGGTTTTAAAATCCAGTGATTTTCATCCGGAAAATATACAAAGCGACTTGTAATTCCTTTTTGTTGTAATAACTGAAAAGCTTCTTGACCTTGACCAATAGGAACGCGATAGTCTTTCTCGCCGTGGATAATTAACATGGGGGTATCCCAACGGTCTGCCAGTTTAATTGGGTTAAAATCAGCATAGGTTTTCTGTGCGGCTGTATTGTCTTTTTCCCAGTAAGCACCCCCGATGTCCCAATTTACAAAAAACAGCTCTTCGGTAGTACCGTACATACTTTCCAAGTTAAAAACCCCGGCATGGGCAATAAAGGTTTTAAACCGTTTGTTGTGAATTCCGGCTAGATAAAACGCCGAATATCCTCCAAAACTCGCACCAACGGCACCGAGACGTTCTTGATCTACATAACTTTCTTGTGAGATGGCATCAATGGCTGATAGATAATCCCGCATGGTTTGTCCGCCCCAGTCTTTACTAATTTGTTCGTTCCATGCTACACCGTGCCCAGGCATGCCCCGTCGGTTAGGAGCCACCACGATGTATCCATTGGCCGCCATCAGTTGGAAATTCCATCTAAAAGAATAAAACTGGCTCAGCGCACTTTGAGGTCCCCCTTGTAAGTACAACAAAGTGGGGTATTTTTTTTGGGGGTCAAAGTTGGGTGGGAAAATCACCCAAACCAGCATTTGTTTACCATCGGATGTAGTTACCCATCGTTTTTCAACCGGGCTCAACGAGATGCTTTTGTAATAATCGGTGTTGACGTGAGTGAGTTGAAGCCAGATTTTTTTCTTTAAATCAAATGAATAAATCTCTGCAGCATGGTTAAAATCTGTACGAGTTAAGATAATTTTATCGTTGGTAAATCCTACTATGCCGGTTACATCAAAATCTCCTTCGGTAACTTGATTAACCACCGGTAAAGCCTTAGTACTGCCGGGATAATTAACTTCAAATAATTGTACCGTGCCTTGATGAGCTGCCGTAAAATATATTTTTTTGCCATCAGGAGACCATTGATAGGAATTTACTGAACCATCCCACAATTGGGTTAAATTTTTAACTTGACCATTCACTTGAACTACCAGGTCGTTTTTGTCGGCTTCATAGCCGGCTTGTTTCATTTGTAACCAAGCCAGCACCCCTTGGGATGAAAACTGAGGATGGGTATCATAACCGGGATTGTTAGCGGTTAAATTTTCGGTTTTTTTGGTTTCTAAATGGTATGCATAAATATCGGTATTGGTGCTGTTGGCATATTCCGTACCCACTAATTTTTTACTTACATATAAAATTTGTTTACTGTCGGGATGCCATATATAGTCACTAGCTCCACCAAAAGGTTGAGTAGGAGAGTGATAGGGTTGTCCTTCTAAAATATCTACCCCGGTCGATTCTACTTGATTGAGTTTGTAAAATACGTGGTTGTAGGTTCCATCGGCGTACGTATCCCAATGACGGTAACCCAAAGCATCATAAATTTGAACGGTTGATTTATCCAGATTGGGATAAAAGTCATTCCCATATACGGGAGTCAATTTCACAGCTTCGTGGTAAAGTATATATTTTCCGTCTGGAGAAATTTTGGGATTGTCTAAGAGGGATTGATAATCAGTAATTTCTTGAGCATTTCCACCGGTTACGGGTACTGTATAGACTTTGCTGGTAAAGCTATTGTCGGCTATTGATGGGGTAGTAACCCGGTACACGACAGATTTTCCATCTTTCGAAATTCCTAAAGCTGAAACCCTTCCCAGTTCCCATAATGCTTCGGGGGTCAGTACTTGTTGTGCAAAGACGTTCGCCAAAAAGAAGAGGAAGCCCCATAAAGTAAATAGTTTTTTCATCGCAAATGTTATCAAGTGATTTTTTGTTACTAACTGTTTTTTTTATACATTAGAAACTCAAAGATATTAAAACCCTTTTTGTAGGCCAACTCTCAATAGTAAAAAACTGTGGCTGGAAGGTGAAGTGGGCGAATTTTACATTGTTTAAGCTGTTGGTACCCTTGCTGGTGGGTATAGTGTTTGGCCGCGCAGGGTGGCTTCCATGGCCGCTATCGCTGTGGGTTTTACTTCTCGCTATTTTTTTATTGGTAATTGTAGGTTATTGGGCTAACAAGCAGCTTTTTCAACGGGTTTATTTTGGATGTTTGGCCTATGCTTGTTTTTTTCTTATCGGATTCGTATTATACCAAATTCATCAGCCCTATAACCATCCCCTTCATTATCTCAAAAGTATTCCAACCACTGATAGTATTTGGGTGCAAGTCCAAATCCGTTCTGTACTCCGCTCGGACCGATACAACGAAAAATATTTAGCTCATTGTGTAGCCCTAAATGGGGAGCGGCTCAGTGGAAAAATACTGCTACAAGTGGCTCGTGACAGTAGTATGTCTGTATTAGATGTAGACGAACAGCTGTTGTTTAAAGGTAGGTTGGAAGAGATTCATAGTCCCAAAAATCCCTATGGTTTTGACTACGCAGCCTATATGCGAAACCAAGGGGTGTATCATCAAATACGTATTCAACAGCCGGAATTAATGGACCGAAAAACGGGAAGAAAAACTTGGTTGGGTAGAGCGCATTATTTTCGAACAAAAATTACTCAAAAGCTAGAAGAAAATGGCTTTTCGTCGGATAATATTGCTATAATTAACGCCTTGTTATTAGGGCAACAACAAGATATTTCATCAGAAATATACAAGAATTATGCCGCAGCAGGTGTGGTACATATACTGTCGGTTTCTGGTTTGCATGTCGGGATTTTAATGTTGTTGTTACAGTTTGTTTTTTCTTGGATGGACACCCGATTTAAAAAAGGTAGAGAAATCAAAATGGTCATCATTATATTGTTATTGTGGGTATTTGCAATGATTGCTGGTTTATCGCCTCCGGTCTTGCGTTCTGTAACTATGTTTTCATTTATTGTTATCGCTCTTCACTTAAAAAGACGTACCTCTACTTTTTCGGGATTAGCGGCTTCGGCGGTAGTATTGTTAGTTTTTAACCCCTCCATACTTTTTAATATAGGATTTCAGCTAAGTTACTTAGCGGTTTGGGGTATTTTACTTATTCACCCGATGTTGACCCCGCTCTATAAGCCCAAAACTTGGGTTGATAAATCGGCTTGGGGAAATATTACGGTTAGTTCGTCTGCCCAACTAGGAGTACTGCCGTTAACCCTGTATTATTTTAATCAATTTCCAGGTTTGTATTTACTAAGTAATTTAATTATCATTCCCTTCACGGGACTGCTGTTGGGTGGTGGCATTTTGGTAATTGGCTTAGCTCTCTTGGATCTACTTCCGCAAGGGATAGCTGATGGTTACCAGTACATCATATTGACACTCAATAAGCTGGTCGCATGGATTGCGCAACGCGAAAGTTTTTTATTCGACCAAATCCCTTTTTCATTCAGCCAAATGTGGGTTGGCTATGTTGTACTTTGGTATTTAATAGTTTTTTTGATTCGGAAGTCGTATGTGAGTTTACTTAGGTGGTTATTAGCGGTATTATTTTTTCAAGGAGTTGTTTTTTACGATACTATTCAAAAGGAAAGAAGTAGTCAGTGGGTGGTATTTCACAAAAGTAGAAATAGTATTTGGGGCATTCGAAGTGGCAGTAACTTGGTGTTGTATTCTGATTTGGAGGAGGCCACTTTAAAATCTTTTGCTTTTTATAAAGATTTTGTCACGCATGAGCGGATTAGAAATGTCGGTTTCCAGCCGCATAAATCGGGCGAGTTTGTTTGGAAAGGGTATCGTATCTGGCTACTGGATAGTACGTTGACACAGCCCATCGGTGCCCCTCCGGATGTGTTGGTGCTAACTCAAAACCCTACATTAAATTTAGATCGGTTGACAGATTCCATACAACCCCAGTATATACTGGCCGATGGTAGCAATTACAAAAGTTATGTACATCGCTGGCAAGAGACAGCTCGTCAAAAAAAAATCCCTTTTCATTATACAGCTGAACAGGGATTTTTTAGACTAGATTTGAATGCAATTACTCCTGAAAAGTACTGACAAAGTTTTTTTGATATTCCGCCCAAGCTTCGTTGGTCGTAAGTTTTTTGTAATCGTCGTTGGCAATCATTTTTAAAAATATTTCAAGTTGTTTGGGTGTCCGATACCCTGAAACCACCTGAATGACATCGCCGGTTTCCGTAAAATACACCAAACTAGGGTATCCTCTCACTCCCAAAGCTAAAGTAAATTGATGGGTAGCGTTACGCCCTTTTCGGTCGGGTTTAAAATGAGGATTGGTATAGGTGTTCCCTCGATAGGAGATCTCTTCATTTCCTTCGGCGTTAAATTTTACCGCATAAAAATGTTTGTTTATAAATTTAATTACATCGGGATTGGTAAAGGTGTTTTTATCTAAAGCTTTACACGGGCCACACCAAGTGGTATAAGCGTCTAAAAAAATTTTTTTAGGTTTTTTCTTTTGTAATTCCAAAGCTTCATTAAATGTCACCCATTTGATCTGTTCTTGTGCCTGTAAGCTTGAAAAACTGACTATAAGTAAGGTGAAAAGTGCCAAAAATGCTTTCATAGAAATACTATTTTTTTTGTTTGATACAAAAAGCGTTCCGAGATTATCGAAACGCTTTTTATAGGTGTTCCATGAGTTTTATTATCGTACCCCGTGCATCAGTTTTTTAAGGATCGGATTGAGTAAATAAATTAATACACCGGCAACTAAGGGGACGATGGTAAATATTAAGAAGAAAGCTGACAACGAATATTTTTCAGTGATATTTTCTATTTGTCCTCCCAGAGTTGCGGCCAATTTATTTCCGATGGCGATAGCTAAGTACCACATACCAAACATCAAGGCGATCATTCGGCCGGGTACTAGTTTAGACACATACGACAACCCGATGGGTGATAAACAGAGTTCTCCCAAGGTGTGGAATAAATAGGCTAAAATCAGCCAGACCATAGTTACTTTTACTCCTTCGGCCACACCGTGCGAACCGTAAGCCAATAACCCAAAACCGATGGCCATGATAATAAAGCCCAAGGCATACTTAGTAGCCGCTGAGGGGTTGTATTTGCTTTCCCACAATTTAGAAAAGAATGAGGCAAATGCAATGATAAAGAACGAGTTTAATATACTAAACCAAGATACGGTAATCTCTACCCAATCTCCTTTCACTTCAGTAACGGTAGCTTGAATAATTCCATCGGTTTCAGTTTTACCTTCTTGGATCATTTGAGCGCCGTGGGCTTGCGCCTTGGCTAAACGATCTTCTCCCAGATAACCAAAAGCTGTGTGGTCTTTATCTTTTGAAATAATAGGAATCACATCACCAACGGCAAACTGTACATTGGGTTCACCAATGGTAGTCGTAGCTAGAACAACTTCATGGGTGGTGGGCTGATTGGGTTCATATAGAGGAATCAACGTACCGTCTTCTAGTTTTTCGGCTTGGTAACTGACTTCGTAAGCACTGGAGTTAAAATCTCGGTTAAGCATCCAAATTCCAGCCCACCATACCAGTCCAAAACAGATTACCAAGGTGATATTAGAAAATGGGATTTTTTTAAAGGTTTTTTTCCAAAGTAAAAACAACACCCACGTTACAATGAGTAACGGGATGATGGTCAGAAGCATATTGATAATTTTAAAGGCAAAAGCATTGCCGTCGAACAATTCTCTTTGAACGCTATCACGGGCAAAGATTATAAGCGATGACGCCCCTTGTTCAAAACTCATCCAAAAGAATATGGTAAAGAAAGCAAAAATGATAAAGGCTATCATTCGGTCTCTAACTACTTTGGTATAACCCACTAATCGGTTTACTACCAGTATAATAAATAACAATAAACCGACCAGTACTAGTGTGTTTTGACCTTCTAAAGCTCCTACTTGTAAACTTTTAAATAAATCTATTTTAGCTATTTTAGACAAGGGGTCGTTAAAGGCATAGAGTAAGCCGATGACCGAAGTAATGGCAATTAAAACTTTGTCTAATGTGGAGAAGGGGTTTCTTTTATCTTCTTCGTTGGTAGATATTCTAGCAGCTTCTTCGGCTAGTTTTCGTTCCTCTTTATTAGGGACTCCCCCAATTTTTCCAAAGAGTGGTTTAGCAAACCAAAACTGAAGAGTTCCTAACAGCATAAAAATTCCGGCTAAACCGAAGCCCCATGACCAGCCCACTCGTTCGGCCAGGTAGCCACAGAGCATCATGCCGAAGAAAGCACCCGCATTTACCCCCATATAAAATAAGGTATAAGCACCGTCTTTCTTTTCGGGAAGGTCTTTGTACATTTCCGAGATAATCGAAGTAATGGTAGGTTTAAAAAACCCGGTACCAATCACGATCAGTCCCAGTCCAAAATACAGTGAAAATTCGGTTTCCATTGCCATAAATCCGTGTCCGGCAGTCATAATTATACAGCCGATGACAACTGCCCAGCGGTAACCGGTAAAGCGGTCCGCAATAATCCCACCGAGGATAGGTGTGATGTAGAGCAGCATGACATAGGTTCCAAAAAGTGCTCCGGCATTTTCGGCCGACCATGCCCATCCCGGATTGTATCCAATCAAGGCCATGGTAAGGAAGTTAATCAATAACACACGCATTCCGTAAAACGAAAAACGCTCCCACATTTCGGTAAAAAATAAAACATACATCCCGGCTGGATGCCCTAAAACTTGGGTTTGAAAAAAAGTGTCTTGCGAAGATTGATTGTTCATAAGTTGAGTTTTTACAAGAGGTTATCGGATTCCGTGCATCATTTTCTTTAATAGTGGTGACAGTAACAGGAGCAATAATCCGGCAGCTATGGGTAAGACGGCAAAAATGGCAAAGAAGTGAGCCATCGAATATTCCGAGCTAATTTTATCAATCAGGCCGCCTAATTGTCCTCCTACAATATTCGCAATGGCCGAAGAGGCAAACCAAAGGCCGAAAATTAATCCGATAAACTTTTTAGGAGATAATTTACTCACATAAGAAAGACCTACGGGAGATAAGCATAACTCACCGGTGGTGTGGAAGAAGTAAGCTAAAATCAACCAGATCATACTGACTGATGCGGTCATCGCTCCTTGCGGAATGTCTTTACTGCCATAGGCCAATACAGCAAAACCAATACCTAATAAGAATAATCCTAAGGAAAATTTTACCGGTCCCGAAGGGTTCCATACTTTTTCCCAGATTTTACTAAAGTAAGCAGCCAAGGTAATTATAAAGAAAGAATTTAAGATTTGAAACCAAGAGGCAACCACTTCGGTTTCCAAAGCTGTAAATTCTCTTTGTATTTTCCAAATCCCTAAAATCCATACAATAACAAAACTAATCAATGTAAAAATAATAGTTACGGGATATGATTTTAAGAGTTGCTTCGACAAACCGTATAAGACCCAAGAAACTATTACCAATGGAAATAGTGTTAAAATTGCATCAATCCATTTAAATAGCAGGGCAGAATTCCCTTCTAAGACTCGTTGGGTATAATCAGCTGCAAATATATTCATCGATCCACCGGCTTGTTCAAAAGCCAACCAAAAGAAGATACTAAAAAAGATGAGTACACAAATAACAATGAGACGGTCACGAATTACTTTGGGTGATAAATTTTCTTCTTTAGCTTCTTTTCCAAGCTCCAAATTTTTAGCGGTTTCCTTTTCGTAGTAATTTTTAACTTCTTCGGGTGATTCTCCAATGATGCCAAAATACCTTTTGGCAAAATAAAATTGAAGCATACCAAAAAACATAAATATTCCTGCTAATCCAAATCCATAATGCCAACCAATTTTTTCTCCGATATACCCACATAGTAGCATTCCTAAGAAAGCGCCCGCATTAATACCCATATAAAAAATGGTGTAGCCAGCATCTTTTTTAGAACTATTATCGGGGTATAATTGACCTACCATAGCGGAAATATTCGGTTTAAACATACCATTCCCCAATATCATTAAAAGTAATCCTAGAAAGAAAAAATAAGGATGAATACCTTCCATAGCCATAGAAGCATGTCCCATGGTCATCATGACGGCACCAATAACAATGGCTTTTTTATAACCGGTGAGTTTGTCAGCGATAATTCCCCCTAAAATGGGCGTTAAATAAACTAACCCGGTGTACCAGCCGTAGAGTTGCATCGCGTCTGCACGGGTCCACTCCCAACCACCATTGGCAATTTCACTTACTAGAAAAAGTGTTAACAAGGCCCTCATTCCGTAATAGCTGAAGCGTTCCCACATTTCGGTAAAGAACAACACAAACAATCCGGCCGGATGTCCTAAGACCATTTTATCGTCGACACTTCGTGTTGAAAGGTGTTTAATCAGTCCATCATTTTGATTAGTATCCATTTTTGTTATTGTTAGTTAGTTACAAATTTTCTTTAATATAATTGGTCATTTTGGTGTATAAATGCAATCGGGTATTGCCTCCATAAATGCCATGATTTTTGTCGGGATAGATCAACCACTCAAATTGTTTGTTGGCTTGCATGAGTTTTTCTACCAACACCATCGTATTTTGTACGTGAACATTATCATCGGCACTACCATGGATTAATAAAAAATCACCTTGTAATTTATCGACGTGTGAAATGGGCGAATTATCGTCATATCCAGAGGGGTTTTCTTGTGGGGTCAGCATATACCGTTCGGTATAGATGGTGTCATAAAAACGCCAACTAGTGACTGGGGCGACAGCAATGGCCATACTAAAGGTTTCAGGAGCTTGAAATAAACAATTGGCCGACATAAATCCACCATAACTCCATCCCCAAATTCCTATGCGTTGTGAATCGACATAGGGTAGTTCCTTAAGTTTTTCAGCAACAGCTATTTGATCTTCAACCTCATATTTGCCCAACTCTTTTTGGGTTAATTTTTTAAAATCACGCCCTTTATAACCCGTACCTCTTCCATCTACACAAACTATTATATATCCTTCTTGAGCCAGGAGTTGGTGCCAGTAATCATTTAATCCGTTCCAGCTATTAGACACTTGTTGTGAACCGGGACCGGAGTATTGGTACATAAACACCGGGTATTTTTTGTTGGGGTCAAAATCTTTGGGTTTGATTTGATACATATTCAACTCATATCCATTGATATGAATGGTTAAAAACTCTTTGTCCGATAATTGGTAGTTGTTGAGTTTTTCAACTAACTCTTGATTATTAAGAATTTCTCGAATCACTTTTCCATTTTTGGCATGGACTAACGTATAAGTAGGAGGTGTTGTCGTATTGGAAAACGTATTGATAAATACACTAAAATCAGCACTAAAAGAAGCTGAGTTTCTACCAGTTTGAGAAGTCAGGCGGGTTTTGTTTTTGCCATTTAAACCCACCGAATAAACATCTCGATTGATGGAACCGTTTTCAGTACTTTGGTAAAAAATCTTTTTGTTTTTGGCATCGTAACCATAATAGGCCGTTACTTCCCAGGCCCCTTGGGTTAATTGATTGAGTAGTTTGCCATTTTTGTCGTAATGATACAGGTGGTTCCAGCCGTCTTTTTCGCTGGACCAAATAAAGCTATTGTCTGCTAAAAAAGTCAAGTCGTCCGTAATATCTACATAGGCAGGATCGGTTTCCTTTAAAATGAGTTGGGTGGCGTGTTTTGTGGCATCGTAGAAGATTAAATCCACTTCATTTTGTCTTCGGTTGGTGGTGCGAATGGATAAAACGTTATCGTCTTGCGTCCAAAGAATACGCGGAATGTAGTAGTTGTGAAAGGCACTTAAGTCGATTTCTCGGGTTTGTGCAGTATTTAAATCGTATAGATGTAGACTGACTTGAGAATTTTCCTCCCCGGCTTTGGGGTATTTAAAAACGTAGGGGAAGGGATATAAATCGCTGCCATAGATGTCCATGGAAAATTCGGGGACCTTGCTTTCGTCAAAACGGATGTAGGCAATTTTGTCTCCAGCTTGATTCCAATCAAAAGCTCTGACAAAAGAAAATTCTTCTTCATATACCCAGTCTGTTATTCCATTTATAATGTGATTTCGTTCTCCATCGGTAGTAATTTGAGTGGTTTTTCCGGTGGTTAAATCTTTGATATACAAATTGTTCTGATAGCCATAAGCGATGCGTTTTCCGTCGGGTGAAAAGGTGGGCTCTTGGATGCCGTTTTCAGAAACCAAGGTGGTCTGCTGGGTAAGGGTGTCATAGACCCAATAAATACCCAGTGTGGAATGGCGGTAAATGGATTGTAATTGAGTAGCTAATAACACTTTGGTCTCATCCGGACTAAATTCATACATCAAAATCTGATTGATTTGAGGCAGATTTTTGGAATCTATAACCGTATGTTGTTTTTGGGAAGTTTGGTAATCATAAACATCAATACTATAACTTCTCGTATTGCGATTGTATTGTAAGACAGAATATTGGGTTCCGTTTTTTAAGGAGTGTAAGCGTTCTAATGATTTTGTTTGAAAATTACCTTGCCAAATTTCCTCTAAGGTTATTTTTTTTTGTTGAGAATAAACTTGAAGTGAGGAGGTTATAAACAGCAATAAAAAAAATCGTAAGTAGTATGCCATGTCCATAATGCGTATTTGTCAGGCCAATTTTAGTGAAAATTCTTCAAAACGGGTAATATTTGACTGTTAAATAGTAAAATTTCTTTTCTGTTTTGGTGGAAAATGGGGGACAACAATTGGTATTCGACTGGGTAAGGAGAAAAATACCTACTTTTGTAGTCCTAGAATTGGACACTATGGCACAGTATATTTCAGGTTTCTCCAAAATGTCTAAAGCCGAAAAAATTGATTGGCTGACAAAAACATATTTTTCTACGAATCCAACCTATAGGCAGCTTCTAGAAGCGTATTGGAATACCGATGCCAAGTTACAAAAACTGCATGACGAATTTATCGAAAATACACTGAGTAATTTTTATTTACCTTTTGCTGTAGCCCCCAATTTTTTGATTAACGGTAAATTTTATACCGTGCCGATGGTCATCGAAGAAAGTTCGGTAGTGGCTGCAGCAGGTAATGCGGCTAAATTTTGGGCCCAACGAGGCGGTTTTCACACGCGGGTACTTGGGTCTCGTAAAAACGGACAAGTACACCTGAATTATCGGGGAGAACGAGCGACTCTGGTTCGTTTTTTTGAACAGGTTAAACCCCGGTTGCTGGAATCGGTTCGTGTATTTTCGGAGCGTATGAATAAGCGAGGAGGAGGTATTATTGATATTGAGCTGGTGGATAAAACAGCGGTGTTAGCACAGCATTATTTTTTGCACTGCACCTTTGAAACCGCCGATGCTATGGGAGCCAATTTTATCAACACCTGTTTGGAACAATTTGCTCAAACATTGCGACAGGAGGCCGAGCACCATGGTTTGGAATCCCTTGGGGTAGTTATGAGTATCTTATCCAATTATGTTCCTGAATGTGTGGTGTATGCCGAGGTGAGTTGCCCGGTTTCGGACCTGAAAGTGGGAACGATGAACGGACCCGATTTTGCTCAAAAGTTTGTTCGCGCGGTTGCCATAGCACAAACAGAAACTTCCCGAGCGGTGACACACAACAAAGGAATCATGAATGGTATCGATGCGGTGATTTTGGCAACGGGTAATGATTTTAGAGCCATTGAAGCCGGTGCGCATGCGTATGCAAGTCGGTCGGGAAGTTATACCAGTTTGACACAAGCTAAAATCCAAGAGGATCGGTTTGTGTTTTCCTTAGAAATTCCCATGGCTTTGGGCACAGTCGGCGGATTAACCGGTTTGCATCCGTTGGTGCAAGTGGCTTTGGCGATTCTAGAAAATCCCAATGCCCAACAGCTGATGCAAATAACAGCGGCAGTCGGGTTAGCACAAAATTTTGCTGCGGTACGCTCCTTGATTACCACCGGAATTCAAAACGGACATATGAAGATGCATCTCAACAACATTTTGAACCAATTACAAGCTAGCGAAGAAGAAAAAAACTTGGCTAAGGCTCATTTTGGTCGTCATAGTATTTCTCACCAATCGGTGCAAGAGTTCCTAGAAAAGCAGAGAAGCCATGCGTAAGTTATACCTACTCCTTTTGTGTTGTGGAATCAGTAATTTATTGCTTGCACAATACACCGACGAAGAAGAACTGATACAGGCCATGTGTCGGGATTTTGAAAGAACCGAGCACTATATCGATGATTTGCGACTGGATATGTTGTATGAACGCTTTCTCAAGCCGTATTACCAACAGTTTGAAGCCCATGAAGTTCCGGAAATTGACGACCGTATTTTTTATCGACTTCAAAAGGTTTGCGCCTCTTTTCGAGAGTATTTAAACCGGGTCAATCCTTCTACTACAGGCGATTGGGTGCAATTGTCTGAGCGTCCTGAAGCAACACTTTCTGAAGCCGATTTACAAGCTTTTCGGGAAACCGAACACTTTTATTACAAAGAGCACAGCGGGGCGATTACCCAGGTGCATGTACAAGCCGGCAAGTGGATGGATATCTTTACAGATGGCACTATATCCAGCTGTTATTTTCGCTGGAAAGCGGGAGGAAAATTTGAATTGGAATTTATAGAATCCAACAATTACATACGCCATAAATTTAGTAAACCGGGCGAATTGTTTCAGTATGAAGTGATTTCGAAAGAAGAAAACTTTTATTGGGTGTTGTTGGATTTGACTACGCAAAACGATTTTTATTTATTCCGGTTGTATTTCCGATAAAAAAAGTACCCTGACCCAGATATGGGCAAATGGGCTCACTCCTTATAGAGGGTACTATTCATATTTAATTATTTTTTAAGTAATTATGATTGTTTTAATGATTTTAAAATATATATATTTGCACTCCCAAAAAAAACTAATTATTTAATCTTTTAAAATATTGTAACAATGACAAAAGCGGATATTGTAGCAAAAATTTCTGAGAAACTCGGTTTAGAAAAAGGTGATGTTCAAGCTACTGTCGAGACCTTTATGAATGAAGTAAAAAATTCATTAGAGAGTGGAGAGAATGTTTATCTCAGAGGTTTTGGTAGCTTTATAATTAAAACCAGAGCAGAAAAAACAGGTAGAAATATTTCTAAAAACACCACTATAAAAATACCTGCTCACAACATACCAGCCTTCAAGCCTGCTAAAGTTTTTGTAGAGGGAGTAAAGTCTAAAGTGAAAGTAAAAAAATAAAGTACTAATTAAAAAGAATTGATGTATGCCAAGTGGTAAAAAAAGAAAAAGACATAAAGTAGCCACCCACAAGCGGAAAAAAAGAAGCCGTGCTAATCGCCACAAGAAAAAATAACATTCGCTTTTTTTTCTAAAATCGTTCTTTGAAAAGAAACAGGGTAAATCTCAATACTCTTTAGGTATTGACATTGGCAGTTTATTACTGTTTCATCGGGTATAAACACTTTTAAGTAAGTATGAGTTTATACACCAAAATATATTGTTTAACACAAAATTAATTATAGAGTGAACTATGAACTGATCATCCGATCCGGTTCCTCAGCGATTGATTTTGCCCTATTAAAGGATGGAAAACTCATTGAATTACACAAAGAAGAAGACAATAACGATTTTTCGGTAGGTGATATTTACCTGGCCAAAATTCGTAAAACTGTACCGGGCTTAAATGCAGCTTTTGTAAACGTCGGTTTTGAAAAAGACGGCTTTTTACACTACCAAGATTTAGGTCCCCAAGTCGTTTCGATGTTAAAATTCATTAAAAGTGTAAGCACAGGTAAGCTTAAAGATTATTCTTTAAAGAATTTCCCAGTTGAAAAGGATATAGACAAGCACGGAAAAATTAACGATGCTTTAAAATCCAATCAATCCATACTTGTTCAGATAGTAAAAGAGCCGATATCTACTAAAGGACCCCGACTCAGTTCGGAGTTGTCTATTGCCGGTAGGTATATTGTTTTAGTCCCTTTCTCCGATCGGGTTTCTGTTTCTCAAAAAATAGAATCCAAAGAAGAAAGAGACCGATTAAAACGGCTGGTTCAAAGTATCCGACCCAAAGGGTTTGGTATCATTATCCGAACAGTAGCAGAGGGCAAAAAAGTTGCTGAACTGGACAAAGATTTACAAAACTTAGTGGACCGATGGACCGCTATGTGTAAAAAATTACAAAACGCACATCATCCTTCCAAGGTAATAGGCGAAATGAACAAAGGAATTTCTCTGATAAGAGACATATTAAACGATTCATTTACAGCTGTTTATACCGACGATGAGGCGTTATATATCAAGATAAAAGATTATGTGCATACCATTGCACCTCAAAAAGAATCTATTGTTAAGCTGTATGAGTCTAAAGTTCCCATTTTTGAAAAATTTGGAATAGAAAGACAAATAAAAACTTCTTTTGGACGTACTGTCTCGGGTCATAAAGGGGCCTATTTGGTGATCGAACACACCGAAGCCCTTCACGTGATCGATGTCAATAGTGGCAATCGTTCCAATAAATCAGAAAGCCAAGAAAATACGGCTTTAGAAGTGAACCTAATCGCGGCTACGGAAGTTGCCAGACAACTTCGACTGCGAGATATGGGCGGAATTATTGTGGTCGATTTTATCGATATGGTAAAACCCGAACACCGAAAACAGCTTTACAACCACCTGCGTAATGAGATGAGTGACGACAGAGCAAAACACAAGATTTTGCCACCCAGTAAATTCGGACTCATTCAAATCACCAGACAACGCGTCCGACCGGAAGTCAATATCAATACAAGAGAAACCGATCCCAATAGTGAAAATGGAGAAATCGACGCTCCGATTATCATTATTGACAAAATCCGTGAAGACCTAAAAAGACTTATCAAAAAAGACTATAAAAAGATTACCTTAAATGCACATCCTTTTATAGCAGCCTTTTTAACCAAAGGCTTTCCATCCATCCGTATGAAATGGTTTTTAGAACACAAAAGATGGGTTAGAATTCAACCTCGTGATGCTTACACTTACCTCGAATACCATTTTTTTGATAAAAAAGGTAACGAGATTAAATAAAAATCAAAGCCCTTTGTTTCAAAGGGCTTTTTTTTTACTTTCAGCCTTATGAAAAAGGTACCGCTAGATATGCAACAAGTGCTTCAAAAGCTCGAATACTTTTGCAGTTATCAGGAACGTTGTCATGCCGAAGTAGATAAAAAATTGGCCGGCTTTACGCTGACGTATCGACAAAAACAAGAGCTTAAAGCGCTGCTTATAGAACGTGGATTTTTAGATGAAGGTCGATTTGCCCGGCAGTTTGCAGGCGGGAAATTTAGACAAAAAAAATGGGGAAAACGCCGCATAGTGCAGGAGTTGCAAGGACGTAAAATTTCTGAAATCAACATCCGATTGGCCCTTCGGGAAATAGATCCCGAAGAGTATGTACAGACGTTGGATGGGCTGGCACACAAGCGACTGGAAGAATTAAAAAATGAATCCCCTCTCCAGCAACGAAAAAAACTGGTTGACTACCTGCTATACCGGGGCTGGGAACCCGATTTGGTCTACGATAAAGTAACTCAACTATTGGCAGGGAAGCCCGAGTAAGGCACATCCCACTTCCAGGCCGGTGCCTTCAAGAGAGCTAACGGTCTGGACATCCAAAACTTCACCGGTTGTGCT
>CAZQQU010000004.1:0-182587 GCA_964595625.1 uncultured Flavobacteriaceae bacterium
TACAGCTAGTACAGGAGCCGTAGTATCCACAATAGTAAAGGTAGCTGTGGTGCTGACACTATGGCCTATTTCATTAGTAGCAGTAAAGGTAACCGTACGAATACTCGTATTTCCACAAGGGAATATTTCAGAATCAACTACAAAACTCCAAGTTGCCGGGCTACAAATATCATTGATAACTGCACCTCCATTATTATTTAGCCAGTCAATATAAGCTTGTTCGCTATTTGCATCACACTCTATAGTTTGATTTTGAGCAAAAACTTCTAAAATCACCACACAGGGTAATTCCGTAAAGGTACAGGTCGGACAAGCCGGGTCGTAGTTCGGATCGCTAGGATCTAACGGACTGGGATCTTCTGAATCATCAGTCACCGGGTCTCCTAGGGGATCCTCCCCCTCAACCGTGGCAATATTGTATACACCACCTTCATTAATATCCAACTGGGTGATGGGGTAGTTATAGGTTGCTGTACCCATTTCTGAAGGATTTAAAGTACTAGGAATCACTACCAAGCCCACCACACCTAACGTGGGATCATCGATGGTTAAGTTAGTAATAGTAACATTTCCAGTATTTTCTACGGTAAATGTATAAAGTATATGATCTCCGATATTAGCAACGCCATTACCATCCACATCAATGAAAGTTCCCTCTTTCCAAAGAGTCAACTCCGGAGTTTGTAATAATTCCGTAAAGGTACAAGTCGGACAAGCGGGGTCATAATTCGGATCACTGGGGTCTAACGGGTTGGGATCTTCAGAATCGTCTGTCACCGGGTCTCCTTCAAGATCTTCTCCTTCTGCGGTGGCTATATTATAAATACCTCCGTCATTGATATCCGATTGAGTAATGGGGTAATTATAGGTTGCTATTCCTACTTCAGTTGGATTTAAACTACTCGGTGTTACAACCAAATCCACTACGCCCAAAGTTGGGTCATCAATAGTAATATTGGTAATGGGAACATTCCCTGTATTTTCAACAGTAAAAGTATAAAGAATATGATCCCCCACATTGGTCATTAAATCTCCATTGGTATCCACATAAGTACCCTCTTTGAATAAGGTCAACTCCGGAGTTTGTATCAATTCATTAAAAGTACAAGCCGGACAAGTAGGATTGTAATTCGGGTCACTAGGATCTAATGGATTGGGATCTTCAGATTCGTCCAAAATTGGGTTTCCACCTGGATCCTCTCCAGTAACCATTGCTATATTATATATTCCACCATTATTGATATCCGTCTGAGTAATGGGATAATTGTAAGTAGCAATACCCATTTCTGTTGGATTTAAAGTATTAGGGGTCACAGCTAAGGCAACTACACCTAATGTTGGGTCGTCAACGGTTATATTGGTAATGGGCACATTACCGGTATTTTCGACCGTAAAAGTATATAGTATATGATCTCCTACATTGTTCATCCCATCTCCATTGGTGTCTACATAAGCTCCCTCTTTAAGAAGAGTTAACTCCGGAGTGGATAAATGCGTATAGGTACAAGTAGGACACAGGGGGTCATAACTGGGATCACTCGGGTCTAACGGATTAGGATCTTCTGAATCATCGGTAATTGGATTACCTCCGGTATCCTCTCCGGTGACCGTTGCAATATTATAAATTCCTCCGTTATTGATATCTGTTTGGAGGATAGCGTAATTATAGGTAGCTGTCCCCATTTCAGTTGGATTTAAGCTACTAGGAGTTACTACCAACCCTATTATGCCTAGGGTTGGGTCATCAATTGTAATATTAATAATGGGCACATTACCCGTGTTTTCTACCGTAAATAAATAGAATATATGATCCCCCACATTCACGATTCCATCCCCATTGGTATCTACGTAGGTACCTTCTTTGAATAAAGTTAACTCCGGTTCGTTAGGAGTCACTAGAACTGAATCTTCGTTATTAGATAAATCTGGATCAAACGTATTGGATGAAATAACCGCAGTATTTAAGAAATCACCAGTAGGATTGACTGTAACTTCAATATGTAATAACTCTGAACCTCCATCTATAAGGTGAAAATCATCCCAAATTCCTGTAATTGGATTATATGTTCCAAGCGTAGCAAAATGACTCAGGTAGGTAAACCCGGAAGGGATTAAATCAGTAACTTGGATTCCTTCAGCTCGGTGAGGACCGTTATTAATTGCTTGGATTGTAAAAGTAATGGTATCCCCCGGATTTGGGGTTGCATTGTCTACAGTTTTTAAAACCTCTAAATCTGCTTCACAATCTACAGATTCGATACTTACATATACATCGGAAGGTACACAATCGCCTGCCACTAAATATTCGATATCGACCACCCCGGTACCAGTAAAGGTGAGAATGGCTTCATCACCATCTAGTACAATGACTCCCGGACCAGACAACACAGTAAAGCTACCACCAACAATGCTGGGAATAAGTCGTACTGTTCCATCCGAACAAACAGTTCCATCAGAATTGGTATCTATAGTAACAGTAGCTACTGAAGGAACAGATTCAGCACCACAGATTTGAACGGAAGCTGTAGAAAATGTAAATGATGACTCAAAACCGGAGGTGTTGGAGCCATTACCCATACTACCATTAATGCGGTGACCTACATAACCAAAATTTTCAGTACACTTCATGGTAAGCATAGTGGTATGTCCACCGGTCTCTACAGCTAAAATTATATCAGTTAAAGGTCCGCTAGGTATACCGGGATTAACATTAGAACCCGATCTACCCAACATACTGGAGTTATTATCTCCCCAATTGTAAATTTCGCCATCTTCGGTAATAACATTTATACTACCGTATCTCCAATCGTGTTCATTGGGGCTAATCCAGACAATATTATCCAAGACAGCGCCACCATTGGTATAGGTAGGTTGTACCCACGAACGTCTTTCAGTCGTAGTAAAATCTCCTAATTGTCTTGAACTGTTATTTCCCAATGTGTACAAATTGCCATCGGTAGCCAAGACATAGTATGAGGCAACTCCGTTAGGCAAGGTTCCGGAAAAAGTGGCACCAATCATTTTTATATCCACACCCGGTGGTACAGGATTTACCATTTGAGTGGCTAACGCTCTATTTACAGGGGCACTGTTATCTCCTTTATAAGAATTAAGTCCCCAAGTCCACAGGGTACCATCGGCACGAAGTGCAAACATAATCCCGGCAGCTCCCCGAGCCACAATCACATCGGTCAAAAAGGGTTCTCCAGGTTCGTCGGTTCGAACTCGCACCCAATCTGTAGAACCTTCTAATTGGTTTATTGTACCGTTTTGAGATAATACCCATAAATCTCCCCAACAAGTTGTTATTGTAATAGTATGCGCAGTTACAAACATCATTTTCACATCACCGGGATTCACTCCTGTCGGCAAACCGTTGGTGTTTCCTCCTATGGTTAAGGGTTGCATTCTATAGTTGGTCGTCAAGTTGGCATCGACCACAATTCCTTCCCTTCCCCATACATGTAATCCGGCCGTAGTTAATAATACTCCTTGTACGTTACCAGAATAATTGGAGCCTAGGGCAGCTTTAAGAGGGGTGCCGGTAAATCCGTTGTGGAAATTTTCCGGACTGATAACTAAGGGACTCAGCAAGTTAGAAGTTGAGTTAACATTGGAAGGATGATGTCCAATATTTTCTCCCCAAGCTCTAAAATCTCCATTGGCGTCTCTTACAATGGTGGTATGAAAACCGGATACGAAATTATCATATTCAATAGTACTCGCATCATTGTTTGAATTGAGACCGAAATTTCTAAAGTCAATTCCGGGACAACCAACAGCGGGTGTAGAACACTGGGCATTGCTCTGATAGCTACTGATTAAAACCAGTAGAAATACTGCAACTTTTAAAGTTCTTAAGGGATTAGTAAATTTACAATTCATACATTATAATTTATATGTTAGATTAAAATTTTGAATTTGATTATTGATATCAATAAAATCAATGGATATATAGGTATTTGCAGATGCCTGTCCTGATAAGTTAAACTCGAGTGAATTTTTTCCAGGCTGTAGCCAAATTGCCTCTTGCATGTGACCTTTAATTGTAGTTCGTATTCCAGAAGTTATCAGCTCTTTTTGATACAAAACCCCCGATTGATCATAGGATGAAAAATCTACTTCTACACTCAAAGTAGTACCCTTAGTAGCTTGTTCACCTCGTATGGGGGCAGAAAGTTGAATGGTAGAAAAGTCAAATACCATATGATATGGGCTGACTTCAATGTCAATTTGCCCGGAACCATGATTACAAATGTGATTAGGATCTACTGAAACTTCTTCCAAATGCAGTTGATACTTCCCCGGATTAGGGAAAATATAATTGGCAATACTCCCCGTACCTGCAGCGATTTGCGTACCCGAAGTAGAATGCACTAAATGCCACCGGATAGAGGTATCTAAATAATGATTAAAGGGGCTTTTATAAGAAACAACAATGTGCTCCGAGCTTTGCCCATAAAAAGAAGAAAAATTAGTTGTAGTATGGGAATTATCAACCGCTACGCTCGGAGCAAAAAAAGATTTTTTTTCCTGAAAGGAAGAGAAACTTAAACAAAATAATATCAACAAAAAGTATAGAGTAAGTTTTTGAAAAAAACTTACCCCCATGAGAGTTGGTTTCATAAATAGTTATTGGAGGTTGGTTGGTCTAAATAATTTTACTTCATAATAATTTTACTTCATGATTTTTAAAAATATTAATAATAACATCGGGCAACTACATTACACAGTCGCTTTCAAATTTGTTTTGTCTAATTTTTTTTGTTAGATGTTGGTCTTTAGTAGAAAAAGTAAATGTTAAATTTTACTTTTTACAAAAGTACAAACTTGTTGATTTATATCAAAAAAACAAAGTAAAACCATACAACATAAATACAACATTTTCATATATATCAGATTTTCAATAGATTAATTTCAAATAAAATCTCGAAAAACTTGAAAATTTTTAAAATTTATATAGCTATGATGTATTTCAAGACATAACAAAAAGCGATTTTGATGAGCAATTATTTATCTTTTGTTCTATTATTTTTTGGTTTTATTGCTTTTTTTAAAAAAAAAGAAAAATAGGGATTGTGAAGTGTAGTAAGAAAAATAAGGACTAAGTTATCTGTACAACTACATTTTTGTAGGTAATTTGATGTATAGAAAAAACCAAACTATTTATTGATAGTAACAATGAAATCCTATTTTTTTTTATACAGTCAAACTACCCCTAAATGAAATAGGTGTTTTTATGGGGAGGAGGAAGATTAATTAAGTATTTTTTTATTATAAATAATTTTAGAACGATTCCATCTCTTGAAAATATTGGAAAATATTTTCATTAGGTGGAAGGTTTAACTTTTTTCGCAATCTATTTTTTTTAGTTTGTACCGAGCGAGGTTCAATAAACATAAATTCAGAGATATCTTTGGTACTAAAATTCATATAGATAAGCACACAAAGAATGGTTTCTGACCGTGTTAAATCGGGATGTCTTTTAAATAATGTAGTATAAAAAGAGGGGTACGCCTCCTGTACTTTATTTAAAAAATGTGGATCTTTGGCATTTTTAATTTTGGTTAAATCCATCAAAGCTTGAGCTGAATAAATATCTTTGATTTCACTCGATTCTTTGTTTATGTTAAGACCAAGACCTTTTTGTACTTTTCTCATACGAAAATAAAAGAGCACTAACACAAGGATTAATACCGCTATAACACTTCCAAAAACATATTGAATTTTTTGAATTTGCTTAAATTTAAGTTGTTCACCATCTTGCATAATTAAATCCAAAGCCTTTTTAGAAGCCAACACAAGGTTGCCATCTATTTCGTTTTTAGAAGTAATGGCTTTAAGGTTGTAATATTTCGCGGAATCTTGGTTGGTAGTTTGGTAGACCTGTGAGAGTGCTTTATAAATTTTGGGAAGTTCGGAATTCATGTTGGTTATCTCAGCATTCTTCTTCGCTTGAGTATAGTAATACAATGCATCTTGCAAATTATCGCGTCCCAATTCCATATCACCCCAATACTTATATACGGTAGATGTATAGTTAAAGTTGTATTTCTCGGCAATTTCAAGCGACTTATTAAAATAATGAATGGCCGAATCGTAGGCTTTTAATACTCCATAGTAGTCCCCCTTTAAACCAAATAAATTTACTTTTTGATTGTACACATATTTTTCGTCCAACCGGTGTAAAATAGCTTGGGCCTGGAGTATATGATAAAACGTGGAATCCCACATCTTTTTGGATTTATATGCATAAGCCAAATTTTCGTGCATAAAAATAGTGTACCGTTTTCGGAGGATGGAATCTGATACTTTTTGGATAGATTTAAGGCCTTTGTGATATTCCTCAATAGCTTTATCAGTAAAGTTAATGAGGTTGTAAACTCGACCTTTAACCCGATTGATTTCAGATAGCATGATGGGGGTAGACTGGGAGTATTTTTCTTGCTCACACTTAATTAAATACTCTAAGGCATAGTCATAACTTCCCATATTCATTAAGGCTTGACCAACAAAGAAATAAGCTTGTGCTTTACCCAATGAAAAATCGACAGATTCGCTGAGTTGTTTAGCCTCTAAAGCAAATTTTAGACAGGCTTCAGGATTAACCTCTCGGTCAGCTTGCTGAGCTAAATCTAATAAACTATCAATAATCCGATGAGTCTCTTCTTTGTTATGTGAATAAGTCCAATTAAGTATAAAGAATATACAAAAAAAGCTCATCAGATACCGTAAGTTGTTATTACATTGATTATACCACAAGTTGAGCTTATTTTTTATCAACATCGAAATACTAAACACGGGATTTTATTAAAAGTGACTATGAAGTTTAATTAGGCTATTTAAATTTTAACAATAGTAAAAAAAAAATTACACTCCTCAAACTGTTTTTTTCCACCATAAAAAGAAGCATTCTAACAAATAGTATACTTATTTACCAGCACTGGTAGTCAAGCAGTTAAAATTTATATGGATATAAGATACGCAAAAATATCAGTATGGGGAGGGAGTTTCATTTTTTTTCTTAAACGGTTTTTTTTGGTTTGAACCGATCGATAACCTATAAATATAAAATCTGAAATTTCTTTCATTGAAAATCCTAAGAATATCATGGCACAAAACTTTAAATCAGAGGTGTTCAAATTAGGGTGTTTTTGAATAAGTTGGTTATAAAAGTCCCTATAGTAAGACTTAAACCGCACTAAAAAAGAAGGATCATTATTTTTACAGAGTTCAATAATTTCTGTTAGTGAATGATCACATTGTTGATCCATGGCTTCAATTTTATCATTTTTATGTTCAACTTCTACCCGTAATAGTTGATTTCTATGGTAAAATTTCCATAGAAAAAAAAGTAAAACAACAATACAAAAAATGAGTAATAGGACCACTTGATTTGGAATAGAACCATTAAAATTTAAAAAAAACACAACAGTAAATTTAAAAACAAAATACACCACCAAACTTTTTTATTCTGATAGGCAAGGTTTAATATGATAGGTAATAAAAAGAAAATAGGAAAATAAATGGCACTCCAGTAATTCCGCAAAAATAAATTATCAGAAAGTGAAAATCGAGATTTACAGATAACAAATCAACAACATTTTAATATCACAACTACAACATACATGTCACAGATTGGATTTGTATATTTTTTAATTATTACTTTTATATAAATATACTTTTAATATAGCTGGAAACAAAATGCATAAAGGTTATAAAGTTTCATACCTGGTTGTGGTATTGTTGTAAAAAAAAACCGGAATTTAAAATTCCGGTTTTTTATAATAAAATACAGATTTATAATTTTAATGGATCACTAGATTCACTTTGGTAATTAAACAAGAAATCTAAATCAACTTCTTCCACAGTACCTAATTTTCTCAAGGCTTGTTGGTCAATATCTTTTTTGTTACCCAATACCATCACCGTATAATTTCCTCCTTGAATATTTTCATTAAAGAATTTTCTCAGATCTTCCAACGTCATGGTACTGACCGCTTGGTAAATATCTTTTCGGATATCGTAATCGATACCTCTTTTCTTTAAATTTTCATAACTCCAGAAAATATTGGTCTTGGTAATGCGTGTAGCAGCTATTTGTTTTAAAGCCGACTGACGTGCATTTTCAAACTGAGTTTCATTTTCAGGCATGTCCGACAAGAGTTCTAACATAGCCTCTACAGCTTCTGGAATTTTATTGGCTTGGGTACCGATATACGCCTGAATATAGTTGGGCTTCTCCATTTCATTAGCATTGCGATAAAAGGCGTATGCTGAATAGGCCAAGGATTTGGACTCTCGAATTTCCTGAAAAACAATCGAAGATAATCCACTACCAAAATAGGAGTTAAACAAAGAAGAAGCACCCATTTTTTCTTTGGAAAACAGATCGCCCTTCGACAAAAACATCATTTCGGCTTGAACCATATCATAATCCACAAAATACACTTTCCCTCCGGTAGCGAGCTCAGAAAACTCTACCTTTTCGGGTAATTCTTTTAATTCTGCGGGAATTTGGTGCTTTTCATTTAAGGCACTTACAGCACCATCTAAGTCTTTACCATAATAAAATACGCGGTGCGGATAATTTTTTAAATCTTTGAAGGCGGCTACTAAATCTTCCGGTTGTATAGTACGTAATTCTTCTAAAGTATAAATATCTCTAAAAGAAGAATTTTCTCCATACATAGCCATATTCATCAAACCACCAAACATAATTTCTCTACGATTGGTTTTTGCCTCCTGCCGATCCTTTTCAATTTTTTCAACAAACTTGTCATAAGCTTCTTGGTCGGCTTGGGCATGCTCCCAAAGGTGTTGTAATAATTCGATGCCTTTAGGAAGATTTTCTTTTAACCCGGTTAAGTATATACTAGTGCGGTCTGCCGATGTATTGGTTCCATAGCGAACGCCTATTTTATAAAACTCCTTTTTTAAATCCTCCGCCGAATAAGTATCTGTACCTACGTATGTCATATACTGGGCAGCCAAGGCCAATAATTTGTTGTGGTCCTTCCCTATGTCATAAATGAAATAAGTGTACATCAAATCATTTTTATCGTTTTCTACATGAGATACCACAATACCATTATTTAATGTGTGCTCTTGAATAGCTTCTTTATAGTCTACAAATACTGGCTCGATTTCAGGAGAAGTAATTTTTTCAAACTCTTGTAAAAAATTTGATTTCTTATCTCGATTGAGTTCAATGGGTGTAATTCCGGGATTATCTACTTTGACTACTCCGGTACTTTCACCCATACGTTTATACACTACTGCATAATTGTCCGCATAGAAGCGTTTGGCAAAATTGACCACATCTTCTTTCGTATACTTTCGTAAATTATCAATAAAAGCTACTCGTTGGTCCCAATCTTGAAATTGTACAAATGCTTTTACATATGTATTGGCTAACGCTGAAGCATTGTCATACCGATTGATTTCTCTTAATTTTAAGTCATTGATAACTGCATCGAGCATCCAGTCTTCAAATTCTCCGTTTTTAATTTTATTCAGTTCACTGAGCAGTAATTCTTTTACTTCTTCTAAAGTTTGACCGCCCCGGGGATAGCCGTTCATGGTATGAATGCCGTAATCATTAAAGAACGTTGCACTGGAATACGCCCGTTGTACCAATTGTTTTTGGTTTAGATTCAAATCAATTAACCCAGCAGTACCGTTGGTAAGTAACAAACTCACTAAGGTTACTAACTCCTCGTCTTCAGAACCTATACTACCCGTTCTATAACCAATCGTAACACGCTCGGCCTCCGGACCAAAAACCTCAGTTTCTTGGATACCGGTTAAAGCCGATTCGACAGGTCTTTCGGGATGGGTTAGATTTTTGTTTTCAAACTTGCCAAAATATTTATCGACCAACTGAATGGAGGCTTCAAAATCCAAATCACCCACCAATACAACGGCCATATTATTAGGTACATAAAATCGATCAAAATAATCATGAATAGCCACCATAGAAGGATTTTTCAAATGTTCTGAAATACCAATGGTGGTTTGTTGACCATAGGGGTGATTGGGGAATAATAAATCCATCAACGCATAGTGTTCTTTTCTAAAATCGTTGTCTTGTGCCCGATTAAATTCTTCGTAAACAGCTTCTAATTCGGTGTGAAACAAGCGTAAAACCAATTGACTAAACCGCTCACTTTCTAACATCATCCATTTTTCAAGCTCATTTGCCGGAATTTTGTTGGTATAAACCGTTTCTTCATGCCAAGTCCAAGCGTTGGTTCCTTCTGCCCCTAGAGAGCTCACCATTTTGTCGTATTCATTAGCAATGGCCAACTTAGAAGCTTCATATGATACGCTGTCTATTTGACGATATATTGCTTTCTTTTTTTCTGGATCTTGTTCGGCTTTGTGTTGTTCGTACAAGTCAGAAATTAGGTCTAAATACACTTTTTCGGCTTCCCAATCCTGAGTTCCTATCTGGTGGGTACCTTTAAACACCATATGCTCCAAATAGTGTGCTAAACCGGTATTATCAGCCGGGTCGTACACCGAACCGGCACGAACAGCAATAAAAGTTTGAATTTTAGGCTCGTCTTCATTTTTACTCAAATACACTTTCAAACCATTGTCTAAGGTGTATAAACGTAAACCGGTAGGGTCGTTTGCCACAGTTTCGTAGGAGAAACCGTTAGAATCCTGATGCTTGGTTACTACATTCTCTTCTTGTTTTTTTTGACATCCTATCATAGTCATAGCAATCAAAGGAATTAGAAATTTGTGTGGTTTATTCATAGGTTTATATTTAATTTGATTATAGTCGGTTGTTCAAAATCTGCTAGCTATCCCCTATACGATAGGTAGATGTTGTTATCCAGTGGAAAAAAAAATCCGTTAACATTACAATCATTAACGGATTTAGACATTTAATATTTTCTTAAAAAAAATTATCCGATAACTTCTTTGACTTTACGCCCTATTTCAGCAGGTGAATCCACTACGTGAATACCATTTTCTCTCATGATTTTCTTTTTAGCAGCAGCGGTATCTTCACTTCCACCTACGATAGCTCCAGCATGTCCCATAGTTCGTCCTGCAGGTGCTGTTTCACCGGCTATAAAACCAATTACAGGTTTTTTACTACCGCTGTTTTTGTACCATTTGGCTGCATCAGCTTCTAATTGACCTCCAATTTCTCCAATCATAATAACGGCCTCTGTTTCCGGGTCGTTAATCAATAATTCTAGGGCTTCTTGGGTGGTAGTTCCAATAATGGGGTCTCCTCCGATACCGATAGCTGTACTGATTCCTAATCCTTGTTTAACTACTTGGTCTGCAGCTTCGTAAGTAAGCGTACCTGACTTAGAAACCAATCCTACACTTCCTTTTTTGAAAACGAAACCAGGCATGATTCCTACTTTAGCTTCTTCCGGGGTGATGACTCCAGGGCAGTTGGGACCTATAAGTCGGCAATTTCTATCTTTAATATAATGATTTACCTGAATCATATCGGCCACGGGTATACCTTCAGTAATGGTTATAATTACCTGAATACCAGCATCGGCGGCTTCCATAATGGCATCAGCGGCAAAAGCAGGCGGAACAAAAATAATTGACACATCGGCGCCCGTCTGTTGTACGGCTTCAGCAACGGTGTTAAAAACCGGCTTACCTAGGTGCTCTTGGCCTCCTTTCCCGGGGGTTACACCGCCCACAACTTGGGTACCGTAATCAATCATTTGTCCGGCATGAAAAGTGCCCTCACTACCGGTAAATCCTTGAACAATAATTTTGGAATTTTTATTTACTAAAACGCTCATGCTATTTGAATTTTGAAGAGTTGCGCAAAAGTAACTCTAATTTGATAATTATTTAAACGAAACCATTAAAATTTCACTCCATTTTTTTTAGCTTCTTGACCAATTCGGGGATTAATTTGATTGAAGCGATTTCTTTGTATTTGGCTCTAAAATCTTCCGCCGGAGTGCCAAAATACGACTTATTTCCCGCTAAGGATTTACTGACACCCGATTGGGCAGAAATAATCGATTTAGTACCAATGGTAACTCCACTGGTAATACCTACTTGCCCCCACAGGGTTACTTCATCTTCAATTACTACACAACCTGCAATACCTGTTTGCGAAGCAATCAAACATTTTTTTCCAATAAAGGTATCGTGAGCCACATGTACTTGATTGTCTAATTTAGATCCTTTTCCGATTCGGGTATCTCCGGTTACCCCCCGATCTATGGTACATAAGGCACCAATTTCCACCTCATCTTCAATGATTACACGTCCGCTACTCAACAGTTTATCAAAACCTTCGGGACGTTTTTTATAGTAAAAGGCATCGGCTCCCAAAACTGTACCTGCGTGGATAATAACGCGGTCTCCGATTACGGTATCATCTTGAATTACCACGTTAGGATGAATCACACAATCTACACCTATCTCCACATTATTACCAATAAATACTTGGGGTTGAATAATAGTACCTGCTCCAATTTTTGCGGTAGGTGCCACCACAGCCGAAGCAGGAACAAATGGTTTGAAGTGTAGGGTCAACTTATTAAAATCCCGGAAAGGATCATCCGATATTAAAAGGGCTTTACCTTCCGGACAGCTCACCTCTTTATTAATTAAGATAATGGTTGCAGCCGATTGCAAAGCTTTGTCGTAATACTTAGGGTGGTCCACAAACACAATATCACCGGGAGTTACTACGTGAATTTCATTCATTCCCCTTACGGGAAAATCCGGGCGACCCACATATTTGGCTTGAATCAGCCGGGCTATTTCTTCTAAGGTTTGTGGTGTTGAAAACTTCATAGTTTCGAAATTAAGAATCCCTCCGATTAATGTTTGACAATCTTGACAAGGATTAGCACGAATATAATGGTTTTCATGTCATCATAACCATTTTATATAAGTGCCTAGGTAACAAAAGAAGTTACTAGATTTAGAACGACTCCAGAAGACTTCAAGGTCCAATCCAATGTCTAATTCATCTTAACAAAAATCCCTGAATTAGGGATTTTATTTTATTCTTTAACACGCTCTTTATAAGTCCCTTTCTCAGTTTCTACCCTTATTTTATCACCTTCATTGATAAATAAAGGTACTTGTATAATCGCACCGGTTTCAACGGTAGCAGGTTTGGTGGCATTAGTTGCCGTGTTACCTTTGACTCCGGGTTCTGATGAAATAACTTCCAACACAACGGTAGCAGGCATTTCAACAGAAAGCGGCATATTGTCTTCTGTGTTAATGATAATTGTGACCACTTCACCTTCTTTCATCAATTTGGGGTTGTCTAAGGCACTTTCACGCAGTTGGATTTGCGAAAAATCCTCTTCGTTCATAAAATGATAGTACTCACCATCGTTATATAAATATTGGAATTTGTGAGTTTCAACCCGAACCTCATCGATTCTGTGTCCGGCAGAAAAAGTGTTTTCAATCACTTTTCCGGTGGTAAGACTTTTAAGTTTAGTACGTACAAAAGCAGGTCCTTTTCCAGGTTTCACATGAAGAAATTCAACTATTTTATAGATGTCACTGTTGTATTTAATACATAATCCATTTCTAATATCTGCAGTTGTTGCCATTGGTGTTTTATTTAAGAAAGTTTAATGAATGATAAATGTTATTGGATGTAAAGTTTATTCTTTGGTATTGCTGGAATAGCCTTTCATAATTCCCCGTTTGGAATTTCTTACAAATTGTAATATTTCATCGCGTTCCGGGGTGGCTTCCATTTCGGCCTCGATGATTTCGAGTGCTTGGGTATTGTTATAATTCTTTTGATACAATATGCGATAAATGTTTTGTATCTCTCGTATTTTCTCGGAAGAGAAACCTCTTCTACGCAACCCTATAGAATTGATTCCCACATACGAAAGGGGTTCTCGTGCAGCTTTAACAAAAGGGGGTACGTCTTTACGTACCAATGAACCACCGGTGACAAAAGCGTGATTACCAATAGTACAAAATTGTTGAATGGCAGTCATACCTGCCAAAACCACATAATCACCCACGGTGATATGGCCCGCTAAAGTGCTGTTGTTTGAAAAAACACAATTATCACCCACAATACAATCGTGCGCTATGTGGCAATAAGCCATAATCCAACAGTTTTTACCAACCACGGTACGCATTTTATCGATTGTTCCTCGATTGATTGTCACGTATTCACGAATGGTAGTTCCATCACCTATTTCTACGGTGGTTTCTTCGTCTTGGAATTTCAAATCTTGTGGAATTGCCGATATAACAGCACCTGGAAATATATTGCAGTTTTTTCCGATACGAGCTCCCTCCATGATAGTTACATTCGATCCTATCCATGTTCCCTCTCCAATTACTACATTGTTATGAATGGTTGCAAAGGGTTCGATTACTACATTTTTAGCAATTTTTGCTCCCGGATGAACATACGCTAAAGGTTGATTCATAGAAATACTAATTTAAATTTATTTGGCTTTTACAATTTGTGCCATCAATTCCGCTTCGGTAACCAGTTTATCATTGGCATAGGCATTCGCTTGCATTTGAACTATCCCTCTTCGGATAGGCATCATTAATTCGAGTCTAAATATCAGCGTATCTCCGGGAACCACTTTTTCTTTGAATTTGACATTGTCAATCTTCATAAAAAAGGTCAAGTAATTTTCAGGATCAGGAACGCTGCTGAGCGCTAAAATTCCTCCGGTTTGAGCCATAGCTTCTATAATGAGTACCCCTGGCATTACGGGAGCCCCCGGAAAATGCCCCACAAAAAAGGGCTCATTCATGGTTACATTTTTAATACCCACTACGTGTTTATCGGATAATTCGTAAATTTTATCGACTAATAAAAACGGAGGACGGTGGGGTAACAACCCCATAATGTCGTTAACATCTTTTATAGGAGGTTGGCTCAGGTCTATTTTAGGAACGTTATTACGTTTTTCTAATCGAATAATTTTAGAAAGTTTTTTAGCAAACTGGGTATTGACTTGATGACCGGGTTTATTGGCAATGATTTTTCCACGTATAGGCATTCCCACCAATGCTAAATCACCGATAACATCCAGCAGTTTGTGCCGAGCTGCTTCGTTGGGATAATGCAAAGTTAGATTGTCTAAAATGCCGTTCGGTTTGATTGAAATACTATCTTTTTTAAAGGCAACTTTGAGTTTCTCGGTGGTTTCTGGAGATAATTCTTTATCTACATACACTATGGCATTGTTTAAATCCCCTCCTTTGATTAAACCGTGGTCTAGAAGCATTTCCAGTTCATGTAAAAAACTAAAAGTACGTGCGTTGGCAATTTCACTTTTAAAATCGGCTATAGATTTCAAGGTCGCATTTTGAGTACCTAATACCTTAGTTCCGAAATCCACCATCGTAGTGACCTGGTACTCATCCGCCGGCATAACTATGATTTCACTTCCGGTTTTTTCATCGGTAAAAGAGATAATATCTTTGACCACATATTCTTCCCGCACCGCATCTTGCTCTACTACTCCGACCCGATCAATAGCTTCTACAAAATATTTGGCCGAACCATCCATAATGGGCGGTTCCGGACCACTTAATTCGATGATACAGTTGTCAACTCCCATGCCCACCAAGGCCGAAAGGATATGTTCGGAAGTATGAATTTTAACTCCTAGTTTTTCGAGATTGGTACCGCGTTGGGTATTTACCACATAATTAGCATCTGCTTCAATCACCGGATGTCCTTCCAAATCGGTTCTAACAAATGCATAGCCATGATTGATAGGAGCAGGTTTGAGGGTCATCAGCACTTCTTTTCCGGTGTGTAGTCCTACTCCACTTAAAGAAACTTCGTTAGCTAATGTGTGCTGTTTGGCCTGATTAGTGCTCATTATTTATTTTTTTTTGAATATTATAAACAGTTTCAGCCAATTTGGGTAAATTCTTAAAGTGTACATAGCTCTTATTATAATCGCCATATACCAAAGCGGGTGAACCTTGTAAAGTTTCGTTGTCTTTGACATTTCTGCCTACGCCACTTTGCGCTTGGACTTTTACATTATTCCCAATAACCAGATGACCTGCAATTCCCACTTGTCCACCTATCATACATCCTTTTCCAATCTTTGAGGATCCTGCCACTCCCGATTGAGCAGCTATCACCGTATTTTCACCAATTTCAACATTGTGTGCTATCATGATTTGGTTGTCTAACTTAACACCCCGACGTATAATGGTTGAACCTAAAGTGGCTCTATCTATCGTAGTATTTGCACCTATATCGACATAGTCTTCTATGACAACATTACCGGTTTGTGGCACCTTGTTGTATTCCCCACTGGTTTCGGGTACAAACCCAAAACCGTCCGCCCCAATCACTACTCCACTGTGCACTACACAATGATTGCCAATGATGGTATCTGAGTAAATTTTGGCGCCGGCAAAGATAGTAACATTATCACCGATCCTAACATTATCGCCGATATAAACATGGGGGTAAATTTTGACATTGTTGCCTACAGTGACATTTTCACCTATATAAGCAAATGCACCCAAGTAGATATTTTCTCCCAACACTGCGGTTTCTGCCTTAAAAACAGGCGATTCAATCCCCACTTTGTGCTGTTTGATTTGGTCGTAAAAAGCCAATAATTGTGAAAAGGATTTATAGGGATTGTCCACCCGAATTAAGGTAGAGGAAATTTTTTCATCCGCTACAAATTTTTTATCTACAATTACAATAGAAGCCTGTGTAGAATAAATGTAGGGGGTGTATTTGGGGTTGGCCAAAAAGGTTAAGGATCCTTCCTCACCTTCTTCTATTTTAGCTAACTTAAAAACCTCCACCTCAGGATTACCTTCTATCTCTCCATTTAGGATTTCTGATATTTGAGCCGCAGTAAATTTCATTATAACAAAAATATAAAAAAAGGGTAAAATTTTACGATTTCGGAAAGCACAGATAGTTTTTTGTCCACTTTTCAGTCAAATACCTACTGGTAAACAACCCACTCACTTGGGCAATATCTTGTACTTTCCCTTTGGTTGTCAATACATTTATTTGTTCAATCTCTCTATCATAGGCCTTGTTAAATATGCTTCCGTTAAAAACAAAATAACCGGCTTCTTCCTCGCTTATATTGTATTGCTGTTGGATTTCTTGAATTTTTTTTTCATACAATTTCTGTGGAAAAACCTCGGTAATCACCTTGATTTTTAACAACTTTCGGTGTAATAAACGTCGGCATAAATCACTCAAAACAAAATCTGCATGGTGTTGCCATTGGTTCACGGCACTCATTAACACACTGTCGTCTAAGCCCGCGTAAATATCTAACACTTCTTCAGAAAATTGGTTCCGATTGATTGAGTTTTTTAAAAAAAATTGCAAATCGGGATGTGCCGGTAGCGATTGCCCCTTTTGGGAGAGCTCTTTAGCTCTTTTCAATATGTTTCCTAACAGCATTTCGGCTCCCATACTGGTTTTGTGCAGGTACACCTGCCAGTACATAAACCGACGAGCCAATAAAAATTTCTCCAACGAATAAATTCCTTTTTCTTCAATCACTAAGGTATTATTGACCACATTTAGCATCGCTATTAATCGTTCGGAATTGATATTTCCCTCCGGTGTACCGGCATAAAAACTATCTCTTTTCAGATAATCGAGTCGATCCATATCAAGTTGCCCAGACACCAATGCACATAAAAATTTTTTGGAATATTGACCTTTAAAAATAGCGATTGCCTTAGTCAATTTTTGATCAAAAATCTGATTGAGCCGGTTCATAAATAGCAACGAAATTGTTTCATGATTAACCTCTTCCACTATACTGTTTTCCATGGCATGAGAAAAAGGTCCGTGTCCAATATCGTGTAATAATATGGCGATATAGAGAGCTTCTTCTTCCTCTGGTGTAATCTCTACCTCTTTAGAACGCAAAGAATGGACTGCTTTTTGCATGAGATGAAGAGCACCGAGGGCGTGTTGAAACCGGTTGTGATGCGCCCCAGGAAACACCAAATACGAAAGCCCCATTTGGGAGATTCTTCTTAAACGCTGAAAATACGGATGTTCAATCAATTCATAAACAATCGGTGTAGCGAGGGAAATAAATCCGTAAATTGGGTCGTTTAATGTAAAAAAATTAGTGTCTGGTTTCAACAGAATTTTTTTAATTATAATGAACAAAGATAACTAATTTTAAAACGGTGATAAAACCCTTTTTTTAACAACAAAATAAACAACACATATATGAATAAACTAAAGATACTCTGGGTGGACGATGAAATCGATTTATTAAAACCCCACATACTTTTTTTAGAACAACGCAATTATGAAGTTACCACGGTTCAAAGTGGTACTGAAGCCTTAGAAGAAATTGCAAAAAATCATTTCGACATCGTTTTTTTGGACGAAAACATGCCGGGTATCAGTGGTTTAGAAACCCTGACGGGAATTAAAGAGCAAAAAACCAATCTCCCGGTAGTGATGATTACAAAAAGCGAGGAAGAATACATCATGGAAGAGGCCATTGGTTCTAAAATTGCCGATTACCTAATCAAGCCCGTCAACCCCAACCAAATTTTACTGTCGTTGAAAAAAACTCTGGACAATTCGCGCTTGGTGACTCAAAAGACAACGACGGGTTATCAACAAGAATTTCGAAAAATTGCCATGGATTTATCTATGGTCAACTCCAAGGAAGAATGGGTAGAGTTGTATCAAAAATTGATGTATTGGGAATTGCAATTAGAAGATGTCGACGATCCGGGCATGTTTGAAATATTGGAATCACAAAAAAGTGAAGCCAACATACAGTTTGGTAAATTCATCGATAAAAACTACGCTAGCTGGTTTGAAAAAAATGCCGATGCCCCGGTGATGTCTCATACTTTGTTTCGGGAGTGGGTAGTGCCTGAATTGCAAAAAGACAAGCAATTACTTTTGGTGGTGATCGATAATTTGAGATACGACCAATGGAAAGTTCTAGAACCGATATTAAACAACCAGTATAGAAAAACTAAAGAGGAGTCCTATTTTAGTATTTTACCTACGGCCACCCAATATGCTCGCAATGCCATTTTCTCGGGTTTGATGCCGGTAGATATGGAAAAACTGCATCCTAATTTATGGTTAAATGATACCGATGAGGGAGGTAAAAATATGTACGAAGCGGAATTTCTAAAAAGTCAGTTAAAACGTTTGGGGTTGGACATACTGTGGAGTTATGAAAAAATTTCCAGCCTACGACAAGGAAAAAAGTACGCCGAAAACTTCAAAACCCAAAAAGAGAATAAACTTGCTTGTGTGGTATATAATTTTGTGGATATGATTTCTCACGCAAAAACCGAAATGGAGGTCATCAAAGAACTGGCCTCTACTGACAAATCCTATCGTTCGTTAACCTTGAGTTGGTTTAAAAACTCTCCGCTGTTTGAAACCTTACAACAAGCAGCGCAGATGGGCTTCAAAGTGATCATCACCACAGACCATGGTACTATTAATGTCAAAAACCCCTCCAAAGTAATCGGAGATAAAAATACCAGTTTAAATCTGCGGTACAAAACCGGAAAAAGTCTTACCTATGACGAAAAAGATGTGTTGGCAGTAAAAAATCCTATAGAAATTAGATTGCCTTCCATCAATATGAGTAGTTCGTTTATCTTTGCAAAGGGAGATTTGTTTTTTGCCTATCCCAATAACTACAATCAATATGTAAACTATTATCGAAATACCTACCAACACGGAGGGGTTTCGTTAGAAGAAATGATTATTCCATTTGTGGTACTTGAACCCAAATAACTATGACAATTACCTATCATGTAGACCAACTCCCAGAGATTGCCTCCCAACTCGTTGGGGCTTTCACCCATAAAACCTTGCTATTTTATGGTGAAATGGGAGCCGGAAAAACTACATTTATTAAAGAATTAGCTCGCCAGTTGGGTTTTACAAACCTGGTGAATAGTCCTACATTTAGTTTGGTAAACGAATATGAAAACGCTACAGGTAAATTGTATCATTTTGATTTTTACAGAATTAACCACCCCACAGAAGCCATGGATATGGGAATTGAAGAATATTTGTATGCCGACGCTTGGGTAATGATTGAATGGCCTGAGAAAATCAACAGTTTACTTCCTGAGAAATTTCATAAAATTGTACTCGAAAAAAACGGTTTACAAACTCGAACACTAACGCTAAGTTAATTATACGTCCTATGTTTACACGTCTTGTTAAAATGGAATTTGAAGAGAAAAATATCGAACTATTTCTCAAAAACTTCAAGCAAGTCAAAGAGCAAATCCGGCAATTTCCAGGATGCACTTTTCTGGAACTTTACCAAGATAAAAGTAATCCCACGGTCTTTTTTACTTATAGCCGATGGCAAAATGAAACGGATTTAGAAAATTACAGAAGCAGTCCATTGTTTCAGGAAGTGTGGACTTTTACCAAAAAACTATTTGCTAACAAACCCCAAGCGTGGAGTGTAGATACACTTTACAGTCTCTAATTACTTAGCCCATGTTTATTATAGCTGCCAAAGAAATTCGTTCGTTTTTTAGTTCCGCCACCGGCTATTTGGTGATTGCTGTATTTTTGGTAGTCAACGGCTTGTTTTTATGGGTTTTTCAAGGAAATTTTAATGTATTCGACTCCGGTTTTGCCGATTTACAGCCTTTTTTTCAACTCGCCCCTTGGATACTTATTTTTTTAGCGACAGCGGTAACTATGCGAAGCTTTAGCGAAGAAAAAAAAACCGGAACCATCGAATTGTTATTGACCAAACCTATTTCTATAAACCACTTAGTTTTTGGGAAATATTTGGGTGCGTTGTTCTTAATCTGTATTGCGCTCTTACCCACCTTATCCTATATACTCACTATTTCAGCTTTGGGTAACCCTACGGGAAACTGGGATGTAGGCAGTACATTGGGTTCTTATGCGGGTCTGTTTTTTATATCGTTAGCCCTTACCGCCATTGGTGTTTTTAGTTCTACCCTGTCCGATAACCAAATCGTCGTATTTATTATCGGTTTGTTTCTGTGTTTTTTTCTCTATTATGGCTTTGAGGGTATAGCTTCCTACAGCTGGTTTGGAAACTGGGATTACACCGTTTCACGTATGGGAATGCTCGCCCATTTTCAGAGTATGTCACGGGGGGTGATCGACACCCGAGAAGTTATTTATTTTATGAGTATTGCCGCTTTTTTTCTGGCACTTACTAGTTGGCAGCTAAAGTCAAAAAAAAGATGAGAAAGAATCAACCTTTACTGCGGATTGTAATTATTTTAATAGTTGTCAATATACTTAGCAGCTACTATTATAAGCGTTTTGACCTGACCCAAGACAAACGTTATACCTTGTCTGAAGCTGCTTTACAGACCATTGAAGGTCTGGACCAACCGTTGCTGGTCGAAGTATTACTCGAAGGTAATTTCCCGGCTGAATTCAAAAGACTACAACACGAAACCCGACAACTTTTAGAAGAGTTTGCCTCTCAGAACCGCAATATTAAATACCAGTTTATCAACCCAACCGAAGATGCTGAACACGCCGAAGAAGTACAATGGCAATTAGCTGAATTGGGTATTTTACCTGCACAAGTAACCGTTCAAGACGGAAGTGCTATGCGTCAAGAATTGATTTACCCATGGGCAGTGATCAGTTTTCAAGAACGGATGGTTAAAGTTCCTCTTCTAAAAAATCAATTGGGAAGTACCCCCGAAGAACGGATCACTAATTCCATTCAAAATCTAGAATATGCTTTTGCAGATGGCTTTAACAAAATTATACATCCCAAGAAGAGGAAAGTTGCCGTACTCAAAGGTAACGGACAAGTGTCCGACCGTTTTATCGCTGATTTTATAAGCACCCTCAAAGAATATTACTACATCGGCGCATTTACATTAGATTCGGTAGCGAATAACCCAATAAAAACTCTGAATCAATTAAACGAATATGACCTACTAATTTCGGCGGGACCGACCGAAACTTTTACCGATTCAGAAAAATATGTACTGGACCAATACACCATGAAAGGTGGGAAAAGTCTCTGGCTGATAGATCAGGTGGATATCACTCGTGATAGTTTGATGGCACACGGTAAAACCTTTGCTTTTGGCAGAGATCTCAATCTAACTGATATGTTTTTCCGCTATGGGGTTCGAATTAATCCTATACTGGTCAACGACCCCTATTCTGCCCCCATGGTATTGGCTATCGGATCGGGTAGTGACACCCAGTACCAGCAATATCCTTGGTTCTACTCACCCCTGACAGTCAGTAATAATCGTCATCCCATAGTCCATAACATCGAAGCTGTCAAATTTGATTTTGCTTCGCAAATAGATACCTTAGAAAATGATGTTAAAAAAACCATTTTACTGAGTACTTCGCCCATTACCCGCTTGATCGGCACTCCTACGGCTATCCAATTGGATGAAATAGACCACTATCTGCAAATTATTAATCAAGGGCCGGATCCCAGCCAATTCTCGGCCGGAGAAGTACCCTTGGCCGTGTTGCTAGAAGGTAATTTTACCTCGGCATTCAGAAACCGAGTAAAACCCTTTAAATGGTCTGAACATAGCGACCAAAGTGTCGAAACTATGATGATAGTCATTTCCGACAGTGATGTAATTAAAAATCAAATGGACGGCAATCGTCCGATGGAATTGGGTTACGACAAATGGACCAATATGCGTTATGGAAATAAAGAGTTTTTACTCAATGCAGTCAATTATTTACTGGATGATAGCGGACTTATTAACATCCGAAGTAAGGTGGTCACCTTACCCTTTTTAGATACTCCAAAAGTGATTCAGCAAAGAAACCAATGGCAAATCACCAATCTCCTATTACCCTTAGTGATTTTAGCACTCATCGGACTGATTTTTTACTATTTTAGAAAACGTAGTTATACTTGATTTTTGTTAATAAATTTATTTTATCTTTAAGCTTATTGCAATATATTTGTAACCCTTCATAATAAGAAATCCGAAGAAAAAATGAAATTTATCGTATCGAGTTCTTTACTGTTAAAACAACTACAAACAGTGGGTGGAATTGTCAATGCCAACAATTCGTTGCCTATTTTAGACAATTTTCTATTTGAAATCCATAATAACACGCTGCAAGTTACAGCTTCCGACTTAGAAACCACTGTTACTTCGCGCCTTGAAATCGAAAGTACCGACCAAGGATCCATAGCTGTTCCGGCGCGTTTATTAACTGAAATTTTAAAGAATTTCCCGGAACAACCCCTAACTTTTGTGGTCAAGGATAACCATACCATTGAGATCAGTTCGGGACAAGGAAATTACTCCTTAGCTTATGCATCGGGAGACGAATTTCCGAAAACCATTGAAGTTGAAAACCCAGGTACTACCCACATCCAAGCCGATATTTTAGCCAATGCCATCAGTAAAACCATTTTTGCTGCTGGTAACGACGATTTACGTCCGGTGATGAGTGGTGTGTTTTTTCAACTTTCTACAGATAAACTTACTTTCGTAGCTACCGATGCCCACAAGCTAGTAAAATACACCCGCGAAGATGTTAAAGCTGAAAATAATGCAGAGTTTATTATGCCTAAAAAACCCCTGCAGTTGTTAAAAAATATCTTAGCCGGTAGTGAAGATCAGGTAACCATTGAATACAACGAATCAAACGCTCGATTTAGTTTTGATAATTTTGTGCTTATCTCTCGCTTAATCGACGGTAAATACCCCAATTACGAAGCAGTAATTCCCAAAGAAAATCCTAATAAGCTTACCATTGACAAGCAACTTTTCTTAAGCTCGGTAAAAAGGGTTTCTATTTTCTCTAATAAAAGTACCCACCAAATACGGCTTAAAATTGCCGGAGCTGAACTCAATGTATCTGCGGAAGACATCGATTATTCCAACAAGGCCGAAGAGCGATTGAGCTGTAATTATCAAGGCGATGATATCCAAATCGGATTTAACTCACGTTTTTTATCTGAAATGCTTTCTAATTTGTCTTGCGACGAAATTAATCTCGAAATGTCCTTACCCAATCGCGCCGGTATTCTGACTCCGGCAGACGGTTTAGACCCGGGAGAAAGCATTGTGATGCTGGTAATGCCGGTAATGCTTAATAGCTAATACAGACTACTATATAAACATATAACAGTCTGGAGAGTGTGCTTTTAAAGCTCTAATCAGAGTCAAAAGCCAAACCACTTTCCAGACTGTTTTTTTATTTTATAAATCGAATCACAAAGGGATACACTGTTAATTGACCGTTATACGCTCGGTAGGCATTGATAATCGGGAAAAGAATCATCATAAACACGATAAGTATCATACCTATCATGCCGACTAGAAACACTAGTAATAACGGAACACACAACAACAAATACAACAGGCAACTCAATTGAAAATTAACAACCTCTTTACCCTGAGCATCCATAGAAACTATTTTATCTTTGTGTAAGAGCCAAATCACTAGGGGAATAAGTACTCCACCTATAACAGTTACACAATTTGCTAATTGTGATAAGTGCAACACCGTAAGCCAGTTACGGTCCTCATATAAAATGGAATTGGAAGAAAAAGAACTCATTTGATTTATATTTTTAATTGATGAACACCTATTAGATGAGAAATTCGGGTATTTGTTACAAAAGATTGGCTATTTTCGATTTTTTTGTGCTCCGCTAAAAAACTTAATTGCGTTATATTTGTAGCCTCCATGGCCTTGTTAGTTTATATACTTGCTTATCCATTATTGTGGCTGATTTCACGGATGCCTTTTCGGATACTTTATGTACTTTCCGACGGATTTTATGTGATTCTCTACTATGTTATTGGCTACCGAAAAAAAACAGTACGTAACAACTTAGCAATCACCCTTCCTCACCTTTCGGGAAAAGAACTCCGACGGATTGAAAAAGCTTCTTACCGGCACTTTTGTGATATTTTACTTGAAATGGTTAAAACCCTCTCTATGAGTAAAAAAGAAATCGACCAGCGCTTTGTAATAACCAACCCCGAAACCTACTACCAAGTCGAAAAATCAAACAAAAGCATTATTGTTTTATGTGCCCACTACGCTACCTACGAATGGGTAGTAGCTGTAAATAACCATATTCATTTTAAAGGATACGGTATTTATAAAAAAATTAATAATCCCTATTTTGACCAACTCATAAAAAAAATCCGAGCCCGTTTTAAAACCGAACTTATTCATATCCATGAAACCGGTAAAATCATCAAATCCAACGAGCAAAAAAATATCCGGGCCAGTTATGGATTTGTGGCCGACCAATCGCCTCAACTCAAAAAAAGAGTACACTGGGACCATTTTATGGGCTTGGAAGTACCTGTTTATACCGGGGCCGAAATTTTGGCCAAACGATTTGATATGAATGTTATGTTCCTAAAAACTGAAAAAGTAAAACGGGGTCATTACCGGGCCACTTTCGAAATAATCACTACGGAACCTCGCTCGGTACCTGATTATGAGATTACCCGTGTTTTTTTAGACAAAGTAGAAAAACAGATTCATCAAGATCCGGAATTCTATTTATGGACTCACAAACGGTGGAAACACCATGGCAAAAAACTAGCGGTACAAAACCAATCTAAGTAAATGAAATCATTCAGGCTTCGAGAATATCAAGTACTCCTTTATCGACTGGTTTTGGTCTATCTTTTTTATACCCTCACCCGACTGCTGTTTGTGGCGTTTAATGCCCCCTTATTACAAATAGACAGTGTTAAACAACTCTTGCTCCTTTGCTTTTACGGCTTGCGTTTTGACACCACCATCATACTTTATGTAAATTCCCTTTTTATACTAGTATCCCTCTTACCCTTGATAATCAACACCCATAAAAGCTTCCAACGAGTTCTTTTCTACCTTTATTTTATTACCAATGGCATCGCCATTGCCTTTAATTTCATCGATTTTATTTACTACAAATTTACGTTTGCCAGAAGCACATCCAACATTACTGAAAGCATTGCCAATGAGCAAAATAAAGGAACATTGCTCTTGAACTTTATGGTCAATTACTGGTATGTATTTTTGCTTTTTGGCCTCTGTATATGGGTGTGGGTAATCCTTTACAGGAAAATAACACTCATTCCCCATCGCCCGCAGATAAACCGTTGGTATTGGGGAACTTCTGTCTTGGTGTTAATGGTGGCCACCGTACTTACCGTAGGAGGCATACGAGGTGGTTTTAAAAAAAGCACCCGACCGATTAACTTAGTGGATGCCAACAATTATGTAACTCGAATTGTACACGCCGATGTGGTATTAAACACCCCTTTCTGCATTGCTCGTACATTTTCTAAGAAAAGCTTTAAAAAAGTACAGTGGGTTTCCCAACAGGAAATAGAGGCAAAAATTAAACCCATCAAACAATATGAGTCCGATGGTATGAATCGCATGAATGTTGTTGTGATAATCATGGAAAGCTTTGCTCGGGAATATTCGGGAGCTTTTAACCAACACACCCCCATTGAAAACTATCAAAGTTATACGCCCTTTTTAGACTCGTTAGCGACCCATGGACGTATTTATGACAATGCCTATACCAATGGCTTTAAATCGATTCACGCCATGCCAGCGGTATTAGCAGGAATTCCTTCGTTTAAAGATGCTTTTACATCTTCTCCCTATGTAAATACTTCTATCGAATCTTTGGTCTCTATACTCAAAGAAGAAGGTTATTACACCTCCTTTTTTCACGGTGCCCCCAACGGTTCGATGGGATTTTTGGGTTTTAGTAATGTACTGGGGTTTGATGCCTATTACGGTAAAACCGAATACAACAACGACGATGATTTTGATGGTGTATGGGGTATTTGGGATGACAAGTTTTTTAGGTATATGGAAAAGGAACTTTCGCAACAGCAGCAACCTTTTTTCGCTACTTTGTTTTCGGTGAGCTCCCACGAACCGTTTAAAATACCCCAAGAATTTGAAGATGCCTTTGAAGAAGGAGATGTTCCTATTCACCGCTGTATTCGCTATTCCGATTACGCCTTACAACTATTTTTTGAAGAAGCAGCACAAAAACCCTGGTTTCATAATACACTTTTTATTATTACAGCCGATCATACCAATCAGGTGTACTACGATGAGTATAAACAAGCGTTAAATCGTACGGCAGTTCCCATTTTGTTGTATTCTCCAGCTTTATCTCAATTACAAGGAATAGATTCGGATTGGGCCCAACACATCGATATTTATCCAACGGTGTTGGATATATTAGGTTATCCAAAACCTTTTAGAAGTTGGGGACGGAGTTTATTAAATAAAGAAGAGGTACCGCCTTTCGTCATCAATTTTTCAAGTAACAACTTTCAATTTATGTGGGGGGATTATATCTGCATTTTTGATGGCCATCAAGCGATTGGGTTTTATCACAAAACAGATAAAAATTACACCAACAATTTGTTGGCACAAAACCTTCCTGTTTTTAAAGAAATAGAGCGTTACTGCCAAGCATTTTTACAAAATTATTACGAGAAAATTGTAGATCGTAATTTGGCTCCTTAGTTATTTTTTAAGTAGGTAGTTTTTATAAGTGGTATCAATACCTAGCTTTTTTAAAAATTGTTTCACACGGTTTTTTAAGGTACTCCGGTTAAAACTGATGTCGTAGTTAAATTCCCAATTAATTCTCTGAATTCTCTCTTGCATTACCGCCGGGTGTTCCCCTTGAAAACGAGCCAAAGAATCGATATTTTGAAAATAATCATACGCCGCCACTCGCGGAATATTTTTGTCCATCCAGTCGTCGTCATGCCACCATTTATTAAAAGTTTCATGCTTGGCTTGCATAACACCGGGGTCTTTTACCCAACCATAATGATAGACATAGGCCGGTATGGCCACCACTTGCAACTTTTGATTATCGCCCTTTCTAAAACCTTGTGCATCCCGGTAGGAATAAATCGATTTGTTATTTCGTATCACACGAATTTCATGAGGGTACCATCGCAATGAATTGCCTACATAATCGTATGAACCAAAAAAATGTCGGTATTTAAAGAGTAAACCATCAATTTCTAATCGGTGTAGGTTTTTTTCCATGGCCGCACGAATGATGTGCAAATCCTTTTCGTGTATCACCTCGTCACCTTGAATGTAAAAAGCCCAATCGTAGTCCTCAGGTATCGCTCTAAAGGCTTTATTTGTTTCTTCTGCCAGCACCTGGCCACCTTCCCGTAAGGAATCGTCCCATTGGGTTTCAATAATTTTTATTTTTTCACTGGGTATAGATTGGATCAATGCCAGGGTGTCATCTTCCGAATTTCCAACAGCCACCACTACTATATCGCATATTTCTATAATAGATTGAATGGCTTCCACAATGGGATAGTCAAATTGGATAGCATTTCTGACAAAAGTAAATCCGGCAATTTTCATAATCTAAGGAACTTATAAAGGAGGTTGGGTTAAATATTTTTCCAGTTGTTTAAAAAGGGTCAATCGGTTGAATTTTTGCGAAGCAAATTCAAACCCCGCTTGCCCCATCTGCTCTCTCACTGTGGCATCTTGTAAAATTATAAGCTTATCGACCACCTCTTCCACTGCATTAATAGGGGTAATAAATCCGGTACTGTCGTTTAAAACCAACTCTGGAATACTGCCGGTATCAAAGGCAATTACTGGTTTTTGGCACAAGGCGGCTTCAGCTAAAGCATATCCAAAACCCTCCCATAACGACGGAAGTATAAAAACATCAATAACCTTCAGTAAATCTTTGACATTTTGGAGAAAACCAATAAAATGAACGGTGTCTTTAGTCTCTTTTTCCTGACTGTACTCCTTTAATTCTTGTTCTAGTTTTCCGACTCCCGCTATATATATCCGGTGTTTGATTTGTTTGGCTTTTAGGGCGACGGACAAATCGATTAAAAATCGATGATTTTTCTCGGGTGATAAACGACCGATACTCCCCAAAATCAACTCATCCGATTGTTTTTTTATCCCTACCGGCTCATAGGGTCGTTGTACAAATTCGGGAATATCAATGGGGTTGTAGATTACTTCAATTTTATTATCATCAAATAGAAATCCCTCGGCGTTGATTGTTTTTTTGGTGGCTTGGGAATTGGCCAAAACATCGGTTACATAATTTTTGAAAAGCAACCGATTTAGAAATGAATTTTTTATAGGTTTGGCCAATCCTCTACGGTAAATAATTCGTTGGATTCCGGCTCTTTTAGCAGCCAAACTGACTATTTTTAAATCACTGGGGTGGTTAATTACCACGACTTCAATGCGGTTTTTTTCCAACCACTTTTGAATACCATATAATTTGATGGGGTTGAGAAAACTTTTATTTTTTAAAGTAACGGCGTAATACGTAATAGTAGGATGGGATTGAAGCTTTTGATGTAAATCACTTTGAGGAGATCCAATAAAAAATACCTGATGCCCCAATTGACTCATATAGACACTATTTTCGTAATGCCATTTTTCGCCACCTCCCCAGGTTTTTATGGAATTCACAAAAGCTATTCTCATACTAACAGATTTTGATACAGAGTCATCCATTGCTGTGCCAAGGTATCCTCGCTGAATTTTTGTATATAAGCCGTTCCTTTTTGGATCAACTCCTCGCGTAGCTCGGGATGATCAAGCAATTGGGATAAGGCCGTACGCAACTCCTCTACTTGGTGAACATCCACGTACTGTGCTCCCGGACCTGCGGCTTCCGGAAAGACACCGGATGCATTAGTTATGACCGGTGTTTTACTGAATAGCGCCTCGATAAGGGGAATGCCAAATCCCTCAAAAACAGAAGGATACACAAATATATCAGCCATTTGATACAACGCAGCCAATTCTTCCATAGTGACCCCTTGGAGGTGTATCACTTTATGGCTTAATTGATGTGTCGCTACGTACTGTTCAATTTCTTGAAAATAAGGGGTCTTCCCTCCTACCAAAACCAATACGGTATCTAAAGAGGCAATTGCCTTAACCACATTCAATGCATTTTTTCTTTTTTCTAAAGTACCCACCTGAAGTATAAATCGCTTAGGTAATTGGTATTTTTGTCGAAGAAACTTTTTCACTTCTTCTGAATACGACTTTTTAAAAACCGAATCACAGCCTTGATAAATCACCTGAATTTTTTCGAGAGGTATTTGAAAAAATTGATGAATATCCGATTTTGTTTGTTCGCTGATGGCTACCACTCTGTCGGCATGTTGTGCAGCATATTTATACTTTCGACGGTAAATAGCGGCATCAATCGGGTGGTACAATTCGGGATATCTCAAAAATATCAAATCGTGTATAGTAACTACCGTTTTTACACGACCGGAAAGACCTAAGGGCAATTCGCCAGACAAACCGTGAAATATATCCACCCGTTGGTTTAGAATTTCGTTTCTCATACCGTATGTTCGCCAAACGCCGGACATTTTTTTCCACATACCACGGGGATTGATTTCAGTAAAAGAAATTCCCTCTAAAGTAGGGAATGACCGTTTAGCCACTCGGGGGTTAAATAGTACATACTCCTTCTCGGGATAATACATATGGAGCATGCGCAACAAATCCCGGCTGTAATTTCCCAAACCGGTGCAATTGTGAAAAAGTCGTTTTGCATCAAAACCTATACGCATTAGCCAGCAGTATTAGAATGTTGTAATTCTCGTATTTTTATGTATTTTAAAAAAGTCCCCGAAGCCGCCAGACTACAAATAACCAAACCTTGGAAACCGTCTAAAAATCCTTTCTTTAAAAAATAATTTTGAAAAAATTTCCACAAAGGCGAACCAATTATTTTGAAAAAACTAATTTTTTTGGACGGATTTCTTCGATAATAATTCCGCGCGGCTATATCGGTGTATTGATTGATTTTCGCCCAATGCTCGGTATAGGAATCATACGCCCAATGTAAAATATCTCCCGACAAAAAACCACAATTTTTAGGCTGGTCTAATACGATAAGCTCATGTAAATTGTTTTCACCAACCCAACGGGCTTTGTGCTTGTTAAACAATCGGATTTTTCGGTCGGGATACCAATTGGAATACCGAATCCACTGACCGCAGTACTTATTTAATCGATTACAGGCATAACCGTCGTACTCCAACTGATTTTTTATCTTTACTATTTCGGATTTGAGTTGATCGGATAAAGCCTCATCAGCATCCAGCGAAAGAATAAAATCATACTGAGCTTGTTGATTAGCAAAATTTTTCTGTTCGGTATATCCTGAAAAAGGATGTTGCACCCACCGTACGCCGTATTTTTTACAAATTTCGTGGGTGCGATCAGTTGAAAAGGAATCAACCACGACAATTTCATCTACCACTCCTTGAAGAGATTCCAAGCATTGTGCTATGAATCGCTCTTCGTTAAACGTAATGATGACTCCTGAAATTTTTGTCATTCCTTTTTAGGTGTATAAATCCAGTTACCGTTTTGCTTTACGCAAAAGCCAAAGGTTCACATACCGCATAAAGATTCCATAACTCTGTAATTTGGCTATAGTAAATCCTACAACACCATCTCTAAAACCTTGCTTGAGTATAAAATGTTTAAAAAAGCCCCAAAAGGGTTTTAAAACAAAGTGATACGGTGTGAGAAACCCGGTCCTTTGATCGTAATCTTGAGCTTGCCATGCAGCATAACGGTTAATTTTTTCAACGTAGTGATCCATGCTTCGAAAAGTAAAATGCAAAAATTTATTTTGAAGCTTCCCTACTGCACCGTTTGCAATAATTTCAGCATGTACTTTTTTTTCTTCATACCGACATTTATCTTTTCGAAACAAGCGAATTACTTTATCATTTTGCCAACCACTAAAACGCACTTGTTGCCCCATAAAATGATTGATTCGGCCAATCCAAAAAGCCACCGGTTGGGTGTCAGACCACTGATGAATGAGTTGTAATATTTCATCGCGTAAAGCCGGAGTCACCCGTTCATCGGCATCTACTAATAGTATCCACTCGTGCGTAGCTTGAGGAATTGCCCAGTTTTTTTGAGAAGCTGAGTTTTGATATTCCCGTTGTATAATTCTCGTGGGATACTGTCGTGCAATCTCCAGCGTTTGATCGGTACTAAACGAATCAACCACTAACAATTCGTCAGCAAAACCGACCGACTCTAAAACCTCTTTAATATTATTTTCTTCATTAAAGGTTGGAATAATGGCAGTAATTTTTGGCATATTGATAATGCTAAAAGTGGTTTAGGTTTAATAGTTAAACAAAAGTACGTATTTTTTTTACTGTAATCGAAACAAATGCACCACTCGCTTCGGGATTTCCAAAGTGGAAAAATAATTCTTTTAAACCACTTCCGAACCTGAATTTTCAGGAACTGAAATGTTTAAAAAATCTAAATAGTTTTTTTGAAGTACCTGAAAGCTCCACAATTGTTGTTGGTATTTTCTTTTGGAAGGAATAGCTTCTAATGAGTTTAAACAAGAGGCTAAATTTTCTTTTTGATAAATAACAGTCTCAAAATTAGAAAAATAATCTCGAGCAAACTCCTTTTCTAACAACAAAGGCAATTGATAACCTACGGCCAAATTAAAGGCACCGGTAATTTGATGTTCATAAAGTGCAACCGAGGCCGTTTGGGAATGTATCAAAGGCAATATATAATCGCATTGTGCTACTATCTGATGGTATAATTCGGTACCTATAAATTCGTCATACAACTGAACGTGAGAATCAATTGCTAATCGTTTAATTTCATTTTTCACAAAGGCCCCATCCCCCGATTGATGGGCACAACGTCCCAACAGAAGTATTTTAATCCTAGGACTTAACCCTTGTTTTTCAATAGATTGAAACAATCCGGGATAATCTCGGCGTTTGTTTTCCACCTGCCCAGGGACACAAATCCACAATTCATCCTTGGATTTTAATGTATTTTTAGAAGCAAACTGAGGAAATATAACCGGATAATAAACAGCAAATCGCAAGGAACTATAATTTTCTTGCCGAACTTGTTTTTCTAGATAATGGTGTAAGAGAAAATAATTTTTTACCTTCCGGGAAATGATTCGCTGTGTATGACTGTTTTTTAACTTTTTTATATCGTGTAGGGTTCCATAAAAAATGGTCGATTTAGGAAAGGGGAATTTCAAAAAACGTTTGATTATTTTGCCTTGAGCGGTGTTAAAAATAATTTTATCGAAAGCTTCTTGTTTGCATATTTTCCATAAAGAGGCTAACGATTGCCATTGAAAAATTCCTTTTTTTAGCGGAACGATAACCACTTGATCAATCGAGTCAAAATGATTGATAGCTCCCTGCAACGAATCATCACAAACTAAGGTCAAGCGTACACCGGGCACCGCTTTTAGAAATCGTATTTGAGTATAAAGACATTCTTGATGTGAGCCGCCTAATTCAACGAGAGCCACCTTAAGATTCATAAAATTGTGATTATTTTCTTCGGTCAAGATACGTAAATTTGTCTTTTTTTAAGAATAAAATATGCAAGATGAAATTCAACAGGCTATAACTACCTTAAACCGAGGTGGAATTATACTTTACCCGACAGACACCATCTGGGGAATTGGCTGTGATGCCACTAACAGTCAGGCGGTTAAAAAAATAATCGATCTTAAAAACCGAGAGGCAACCAAAAGTATGATTATCTTGGTAAATAGTGACATGATGTTGTATCGCTACTTCAAAGAAATTCCGGATTTGGCTTTTCAGCTGTGGGAATTAGCCACTCGCCCAACCACTTTGGTACTCGACAACCCAAAAAATATTGCACCCGAACTGATTGCACCCGATAATTCTGTGGGGGTTCGTTGGGTACGCGATTCATTTTGTTACCGACTTATTGAACGACTAAAAAAACCTATAGTCTCTACTTCTGCCAACCTCAGTGGACAGCCTTATCCACTTCATTTTAAAGAAATTTCGCCTGAAATTATCCAAGGTGTAGATTATGTAGTCAACGGGCCACTGGAGCATCCAAACAGCAAACCCTCTTCAATAATAAAATTACAACTCAACGGCGAGGTAAAAATTATTCGAGAGTAAGCGCTTTATTTAAAGTTAAAACTATACACATAACCTAGTGTGATTTCTGGGAAATCTGCCTGACCTAGATTGGCATTGATATACCCTCCGACATAGAGATTGTGAACGGGTTTTTTATCGGTACCAATCAGGTAATATTTCATACCTAAACGACTGGTGATGGTACGTTTAAATTCATAATACCAGTTTAAGTCTTGTTTAATGGCTCGAATTTCGGGTTCACCTTGCTCATCGTAATGCACCCACCACCATCCATTGTTTAACCATTCCACTTGATAGAAAGGTTTGTAAATATTGACCCCCAACTGAAATTCTATACCTACGTGGTTCATCAAAATTTCTCCGCTACCATAAAGTCCGATATTGGTAGAATACCCATACGGATTATTTAAAAACTCGGGATACAGTTCTTCGATATACTCGCCATTGCTACTAATATAATCGTAATAATGCTGATAAAAGCGATAATAAAAACCACCACCAATACGGAAGGTATTGTTAAAGGTTTTACCGTATCCGGCCGAAAAAGCATACACCGGTTTGGGATCGTTGATAATATGTGACAGTACATTAACCCCAAAGCCCACTCGCGCTTCCAGATGGTTGTAGGTAGAACGCGAATAAGTTTCTGGAGCAAGAGCCAAAGCCTCCGGATCAATTTTGTGAAAACGGGATTCGTACGACAAGGTCACTAAGAAGGAATTATAACCGATATTAGGAAGCTTGGTATGGCCATTGGAGTGGTGCAAATAAGCCACACCGGTCTTAAAAAGTCCCTTATTGTTCTGAAACAATTCGTAATGTAACGACAAGCGGTAGGCCCAAGCAAAATCGGTAGATATCCCTTTGTTGGTCAAATTTTCTTTTAAATCAAACTTGTGACTGTGATAACTGAGACCTAAAGAGGTATAAAAGGTTATCTTATCATTTTCAAAAGGATGAAATTCAAAATAAGGGTACAAGGATACTGACCAACCAATCTGATCCATGTTCCCGTATTCTGAAAATCCAGTAGTTAAACCAGTTCTGGGGTTATTCAGTCGGTATTTCCACTCTTGGTCATTGATCGGGTTATACGAACCCAAACTAAAAAAAACTGACTTTTGAATCCCTCTATCGGGAAATCCGCTACCGGCCTCTTTGAGTTTTCCGATAAACAATTCAGGCATTATGTAGCGAGAATACAGCGGATCGGAAGGGGTTTCTTGTGCATAAACCGTTGCTGTTAGACATAGACTGATGATAAAAAAAAGTGATGGAGCTAACCAGTCCCTTTTTTTTAGCCGGGTAATTTTTTTCTTCAAAGGCTACTTATTTAAAATAATTAAAAGATTGGTTATTAGTTATATTTAGTAAGGTGTGATAAATCAACTGAATTACATTTTCAACATCTTCTTGGTGAACCATTTCTACGGTGGTATGCATATAGCGTAAAGGCAACGAAATTAATGCAGAGGGTACGCCCCCGTTACTATATGCAAAAGCATCGGTATCGGTTCCCGTAGAGCGCGAAGAAGCTAATCTTTGAAAGGGAATTTTATTTTTTTCTGCCGTTTCAATAATAAGTTCTCGTAGATTATTTTGTACTGCAGGAGCATACGAAATCACCGGTCCGTTACCGATTTTTGTTTCACCTTCTGTTTTTTTATCAATCATAGGCGTGGTCGTATCATGACATACATCCGTAACAATAGCCACCTGGGGCTTTATGGTATGCGTAATCATTTCTGCACCACGCAATCCAATTTCTTCTTGCACTGAATTGGTGATATATAACCCATAAGGTAATTTCTTTTTGTTTTCTTTGAGTAAACGAGCTACCTCGGCAATCATAAATCCTCCCATACGGTTGTCTAAAGCTCGACAAACAAATTTGTTTTTATTGAGAATCGTAAATGTATCGGGATACGTAATTACACATCCCACGTGTACTCCTAAATCGAGTACTTCTTGTTTGGAAAGGCAACCGACATCGATAAAAATATTCTCAATACTCGGTGCTTTTTCTTTTTGACCTCCTTTGCGAGTGTGAATGGCCGGCCAGCCAAACACTCCGGGAACTATCCCTTTTTTGGTATGAATATGGACTCTTTTTGAAGGAGCTATCTGATGATCACTGCCTCCATTTCTAATAACGTAAATCAATCCGTCATCAGTAATATAATTTACATACCACGAAATTTCATCGGCATGACCTTCGATGACTACTTTGTATTCCGCATCGGGATTGATTACGCCCACTGCAGTTCCGTAATTATCTGTAATAAAAGTATCAACATACGGTTTCAAATAGTTCATCCAGAGCTTTTGTCCAGTAGATTCGTAACCGGTAGGAGATGCGTTGTTTAAATAATTTTCTAAAAAGTCTAGAGATTTCTTAGTAAGTATTGATTTTGCCATGTCTATACATCAATTATTGAATTTGTAAAAATACCAATATTTATTAATTGAAAAAGGCGAAGCTACATAAAAAATATCCGTCACAGGTGGCTAAATATTTTTTTGCTAAAAATTAAAATGACTATTTTTGCGGCTTGAATCAAAAAAAAGAACGTATGGCAACCAATAGGACATTTACTATGTTAAAACCCGATAGTGTAAGAGACGGACATATCGGTGCGATTTTAGAAAAAATTACCGCTGCAGGTTTCCGCATTGTAGCAATGAAACTTACTCAAATGACTACTCAAGACGCTGAGGCTTTTTATGCCATTCATAAAGAACGGCCCTTTTTTGGCGAGTTAGTTGAATATATGACCAGTGGCCCCATTGTAGCTGCCATATTAGAAAAAGAAAATGCGGTGGAAGATTTTAGAAAATTGATTGGTGCTACCAATCCGGCTGAGGCTGCAGAAGGTACCATTAGAAAATTATATGCCAAATCGATCGGTGAAAATGCCATCCACGGAAGTGATAGTGATGAAAATGCCGCTATCGAAAGTGCTTTTCACTTTGCCGGCAGAGAAATGTTTTAAACACACTTTTTATAAAAAAATAAAAGGAGAATTGTTAAACAATTCTCCTTTTTTTATATCTGGGTAACCCTCAAAATTCGAGAAATTCCTTTTTCCTCCCACATCTACTGAATAGAATTAATAATAAAACCGGTAAATCGTAGATTTACCGGTCTGTTAGTACCCAGAGCCGGGATCGAACCGGCACGGATTGCTCCACTGGTGTTTGAGACCAGCGCGTCTACCAATTCCGCCATCTGGGCAGTTTATTATCCTATCATTTTTAGATAAAAAAAGAGAGGACAGCCATTCCAATCATTCAGAAAATTCTTACTGAGAATCTTCAAAATTTAGTTCTGGTTTTGGGCTGACAAAAATATAAAAATATTTGATTTTAAAAACCAAATATGACGGATTTATTCGCCAAAGAATAAAATTATTTTCTAAATTTGCACCTCAAATATTATTATACCGCTAATATAGTATCTTACAACCATTTAGTTATGTCTGTCTCTACTCCGGAATCCAAAATATTTGCTTGTTCACAAAGTGTGGACTTAGCTGAAAAAATTGCTCAGGATTATGGTGTTGCACTGGGTAATGTGATTACCTCTCATTACAGTGACGGCGAGTTTCAACCTTCATTTGAAGAGTCGATTCGAGGGAGACGTGTTTTTTTGATTGGATCTACCTTTCCTTCTAGTGACAACTTGATGGAATTATTACTGATGATAGATGCTGCCAAAAGAGCCTCGGCCAGACACATCACCGCAGTAATACCGTATTATGGATGGGCACGCCAAGACCGAAAAGACAAACCTCGGGTGCCGATAGCGTCTAAATTGGTTGCTAAAATGCTGGAAACAGCTGGAGCTACGAGAATTATTACGATGGATTTGCATGCGGATCAGATTCAAGGTTTCTTTGAAAAACCGGTAGATCATTTATTTGCATCCACCATCTTTATCCCCTATATCAAAAGTTTGCAATTAGATAACCTTACCATTGCCTCACCAGATATGGGTGGCTCTAAAAGAGCTTATGCCTATTCTAAATTTTTAGAAAGCGATGTAGTAATCTGTTATAAACAGCGAGAAAAAGCCAATAAAATTGCCTATATGGAGTTGATTGGTAATGTGGAAAATAAGAATGTCATCTTAGTGGATGATATGGTCGATACCGCCGGTACCCTTACCAAAGCTGCCGAAGTGATGCTAGCCAAAGGAGCACTAAGTGTTCGTGCCGTCTGTACCCATCCTATATTATCAGGTAAAGCTATAGAAACTATTGAGAATTCTGCTTTAGAAGAGCTCATAGTTACAGACTCTATTCCACTTAAAAGAGAAAGTAAAAAAATAAAAGTATTGTCTTGTTCAAGACTCTTTGCTGATGTAATGATTCGAGTCAATACCAACCAAAGTATAAGTTCACAATTTATAATGTAAAACCAGCCTTACTGGCTACTATTTATTAATCACAATTTAAAACAATGAAATCAATTACAATCAATGGATCTCTAAGAGAAAGCGTGGGAAAAGCTGCGACTAAGTCCTTACGTAATGCTGAAAAGGTTCCTTGCGTAGTGTACGGAGGAGACGAACCCATTCATTTTTCAGCTGAAGAAAAAGCATTTAAAAATTTGGTATATACTCCGGATGTACATACCGTTGTAGTTAAACTGGATTCGGGCGAAAAAATAAACGCTATCCTTCAAGATATACAATACCATCCTGTTACCGATCGTATTTTACACGTAGATTTCTACAGACTGTACGATGACAAAGAAGTAACGCTAGAAATACCTGTAAAAATTGTAGGTAACTCTAGAGGTGTAAGAAACGGAGGGGTTTTACGAGTACCTAACAGAAAGCTGAAAGTTAAAGCCCTACCTGCTAATCTACCCGATTATATTGAAGCCGACATCACCGAGCTTCGTATCGGAAATAAACTTTATATCACCGAACTTACGAACGATAACTATAAGTTTATGCATCCCGATAATACGGTAATTGCACAGGTGAGAACTTCAAGAAACGTTGTTGAGGACACCGAAGAGGAAACAGGAGATGATGGAGAGGTAGCACCAGCCGCTGAAGGAGAAGAAGCCGCTGAATCATAAAAAACATATATTTATCGTATAACAAAAAGCCGGGATTAAACCGGCTTTTTTTTGAAAACAAGATTTTTTTTAACTACCATCTAATCTAGTCTGTGATAATGTTCTATAAGTAGAAGTGTAATGAGAAACTCTATGAAGCTGTATGAGATTTCAAAATTCCAAATACGTATTAGTATACCAATTCGAATAATAATACTATTGCTGCCAATTGCAGTTGTAACAGCTATCAATAAACAACTAACAGTTTAGACTGAAAGTGCCAAGTATCTAATTTAGATTCCTTCTTTGCCCAGTGTTATAAAGGCAACTTTACTTTTAAGAGCAAAACATAAATCGGTTCTATTGTTTTCTACCCTTAGTTAGTTTCCCTTAAAGGAAACATGGATTGAGATGTTAGAAAAACAGGGATTGAAAAAGTAGAGGTATAAAAAAACCCGGCTTAAAGCCGGGTTTTTTTATTGTATAGGAGTTAAATTATTTCTTAACTACTTTTTGAGTAACAGTACCTTGGTTTGTTTCAATTGAAATCAAGTAAATTCCAGATTGTAATTGAGACATATTTAATGTACCGTTTACAAATGAAATTCCAGTATTTTTACCTAAGATGTTGAATACAGAAACATTCTGAATTTCAACACCTGCAGGTACGTTTACATTTACGATATCAACAGCAGGGTTAGGATAAATAGAAACATTTTCTAAACTAAATTCACCAATTGAAAGTGGTGCACAGTCACCGTAAACAGCCCACTCACTATCAAAGAATTCACCTGGATAATCCTCGTAAGTAATAGGATCATAGATACCATCTAAACCAGCCTGAGATTGGTAGTTATAGTGGTAAGAGCCCATATCTTCTCCCCAAAAGAAACCTACCCAGTAAACGTGCTGAGCACTACCTGAAGTAACAGTTAAACCTATCCAATATCTCTTAGGATCTGGATCTGAGTTTGTAACTGTAATAGGAGTATCTAATTCATAATCCATATACCACATAGTATAACCTGCAAAAGTATCAGGGTGTGGGGTATTACCCGCAGCAACTAAGTTACTGTCTGTTAGTCCAGAACCAGGAGCCATTCCTGAATCCTCATAGACTCTGATAGTAGCTGCACTAATATCAGCAGGGTTACCAGCTAATGGTAATAAAAGGAAAGATATATCTGTAATTTCAAAAGACGAGTTACCATCTACCATAAAATCATTCGCAACAGCAAATGGACCGTGATCGGTAACTGCATTTGCCAGAATTAATTGATTATAAGGTTCAAATTCTTGTGAACAAGCATCTTCAATTCCAAGAAACCCGTTATAAGGATCTGCAGACCCAACTAAATACTGTTGGTTGGTTTGAGCAAAACCTATCACACTTGTCATAAATAAAGCCAATGTAATTTTTTTCATGTCTAAAAATTTTAAATGAATTTTATATTTAATAATGCAAAGATAATGATTAATTTGAATTGAACGAATCAAAAATACTCTTATTTTATTGTTAAAAATAGTAACCTATTATTATTCAAAAAGTTCCCGGATGTTAGCATACGAATTATTTAACGTTTTCTTCCATTTTTCGGGCATTTTCCAGACTGCTTTCTTAATTCCTTCATTGGTTTGGGGAGTTAAATCACCTTGAAAATCGGTTACCATTTCAAACCAATAGGTTTCTTTTAACTTAATTTTACCTTGTCTATTAAAAAAATGATAGGTCACAGTTAGCGGCTTCACAATTTCGAGCTGAGCAACTCCAGTTTCTTCTTCAGTTTCTCGGATGGCTGCATTTTCTATTTTCTCGCCTCCTTCTACCCGCCCCTTTGGTAAATCCCACTTCCCATTCCTTTTGATAAACAACAGTGCCCCCTCTGTATTATAAACTACCCCCCCGGCAGCTATCACCACCTCGGTTTTTTTTTTGAATTTTTGGAGTAAATTTTCTGAATTCCGATGATATAAATACACTTTATCCCAGATTCCTTTAGATAATTTATCGACAATCTTAGGAATATCGGCATCTTTCATCCGAATACACGGCGTTCCCTCTCTTTCGACTTTTTTATCGGTCAGAAAAATCGGTTTATCATTCACAAAAACTTTATACATTTGCGTCTATGGTTATAGATACAACAACAGCAAAAAAAACAGCTGCGTTGCTGTTACAAATAAATGCAATTAAATTAGAACCCCAAAACCCTTTTGTATGGGCATCTGGGTGGAAATCACCGGTGTACTGTGATAACCGAATTGTACTTTCGTATCCCGAAATTAGAAATTTTTTACGAAAAAATATAGCTCAACAAATAATTAATACCTGCGGTCAACCCGATGTTATCGCCGGGGTAGCCACGGGTGCTATTGGAATGGGAATGCTAGTAGCCGATTATTTAAATCTTCCCTTTGTCTATGTCCGACCAGAGCCCAAAAGTCACGGTCGGAAAAATCAAATTGAAGGAGCTTTGAAGGCAGGGCAAACAGTAGTAGTCATCGAAGACCTGATTAGTACAGGCAAAAGCAGTCTTAATGCCGTGGCCGCTTTGCGCGAAGCAGGTGCCGAAATTAAAGCTATGTGGGCCTTATTTACTTATGATTTTGAACAATCTACCCAACAATTTCAATCGCAAAACCTTCCACTCTATACCCTGAGTGATTATCATTTTTTGTTAGAACAAGCTCAAGAAATTAATTATATTGATTCCAATCACATCGAACTACTTAAAAAATGGCGCGAAAATCCCGAAACATGGAGCGTGTAAGTACGGTGTCTGAATAAATATTTCACTTAATCTATTACAAATGAATATACAAAGTCCCTTGGTGACCACCCAATTAACCCCTTCCGAACTTTTTGACTTTTTAAGTCAGGTCAAAAATTTCGAAAAACTCATGCCTAAAAACACCACTAAATTTGAACTAATTGATGAGCAATCATTTGTTTTTGCCCTTCAAGGCATGCCCGAAATTTCTCTGCAATTACAAGAGGCTATCCCACATTCCAAAATAGTTTTAGGTTCGGCAAGTGACAAATTATCTTTTACCCTTACGGGAAATATTCATGAAACCGAAGCTGGTAAAGCAACAGCCCAACTTCACTTTAGTGGAGAATTTAATATGATGATGGCGATGATGATCAAAGGACCTATTACCAAATTTCTAGATACTCTAGCCACCAACATTCAACAATTATAGTTGCATTTTAATTTGTTGTAAATCATATTCCTCATACAATCCTTGTGGGTCTTCGACAATGAGTTTTCCAGTAGTTGAAATATCTCGTATAACCCCGATAAAATTTCCTGCTTGGGCTGTTTCAAAAACTCCAGGTACATTTCTTTTGTACAAATGTTCTAAATAATTGGCTTTCACTTCCTCTGTAGTTTGTTGTAAACGCTCTAGTTCACGATCCAGAGCCTGAAGTACCCCATCGACCACCTGATCCCGGTCGTATTTTTTTTGAGTGGACAAAAACATCGAGGTAGCCTGTGGCAGACCGGGTAAGCTTTGTTCGTTGACATTGAGTCCAATACCGATAATTATTCCATGGATATGCCCTCCTTGAGAAAGGTTTTCTATCAAGATTCCACAAATTTTTTTACCCGCTGACAGAATGTCGTTTGGCCATTTAACCATCACTTCCGGAACGCCTAAATCAGTCAAGGTTTTTTTTATGGCTAAAGAAACCGCCATGAGAATATAAAAAGCTTGGCACAACTCCCACTTAAAAGGCTTGTAAACACTAAAAGTCAAACTTTTACCCGCTTGGGATATCCATGTTTTTCCTACCTGACCTCGACCGGATGTTTGATGTTCTGCGATGACCACACAAGCATGCTGACTCCCGTTTTCGATAAGAAATTCCTTTAAAAAAGTGTTGGTTGAGCCTGTGGCATTGATTTTGAGTATAAACATCCGAGTCGTAATAAGTTAAAACTTGTTTAATTACACCGCAAAAGAATATAAAAAAACAATAACTTTGCAAAAATAAATCTTTAATGACCAATAAAATACCGAAAACTGACGAGTTAATCAGTAAAATAATTGAAGGCATAGAAAATGTTAAGGGCGTTGATGTTGAACTGCTCGATCTCAGAGAAATTGACAATACGGTTTGTGATTATTTTATAATCTGCACAGGTACTTCCAACACCCATGTTAGCGCCATCGTAAGTTCAATCGAAAAAACTGTCAGCAAAGCTATCAAAGAAAAAGCATGGCACGTGGAAGGATTGGATAATGCGGAATGGGTTTTATTAGACTACATCAATGTGGTAGTACACGTTTTTCAAAAACCAATCCGCGAATATTACGATATAGAAAGTTTATGGGGCGATGCCAAAACCATAAAGATTGAAACTGCTTATTAAGAGATTTTTTAATATAATTTATGTCGAAAGAAAACAACAAACCAAATAACACCCCCAAAGGAAAAGACAACAAACCCAAGTTTAACTCCTATTGGATTTTTGCCATGGTTATCATGGCAATTTTCATGTTTAATTATTTTGGAAGTAATCAGTGGGGCGGTGTACAACCTACCACTCCTTCCGAATTCCAATCCTTTTTAAAGGACGGTGATGTTGAAAAAATCACTGTCGTTAAAAATAAAAACAAAGTTCGCGTTTTCTTAACCCCCGAAGCTCGAGCCAAAGAAAAGCATGCCAAAGGAAGACCAACCGGCATGATCGCCTCTTCGGATCGTCCTTCCTATGAATTTGAGTTTGGAGACCTACAGAATTTTGAAAATGAAACCAAACAAATCATCAACGATTTTGAGTTGGATACCTTTATCGTTTACGATTCTGAAACCAATATTCTCGGCGATATACTACTCACCTTATTACCCTTTGTCATCATCATTGCTATTTGGATTTTTATTATGCGACGTATGGCCAGCGGTGGTGGCGGTGGTGCTGGTGGACAAATATTTAATATCGGTAAATCACGAGCTCGCCTTTTTGATCAAAACACCGATATCAAGGTTTCATTTAAAGATGTCGCCGGATTAGAAGGTGCCAAAGAAGAAGTACAAGAAATTGTAGATTTCTTAAAAAATCCGGATAAATACACGGCTTTGGGTGGTAAAATACCCAAAGGAGCTCTATTGGTTGGCCCTCCAGGTACTGGAAAAACTTTATTAGCCAAAGCAGTAGCCGGAGAAGCTAAAGTACCTTTCTTCTCACTCTCTGGGTCTGATTTTGTAGAAATGTTTGTTGGTGTGGGGGCTTCCCGGGTACGAGACCTTTTTAAACAAGCTAAAGACAAAGCTCCTTCGATTATTTTTATTGATGAGATAGACGCAGTGGGACGTGCTCGAGGAAAAAACAACTTTTCTGGAGCCAACGACGAACGTGAAAATACACTTAACCAGCTCCTTACCGAAATGGATGGTTTTGGTTCGAATGCCAATGTAATTGTACTAGCGGCCACCAACCGAGCCGATGTATTAGACAAAGCCTTATTACGTGCCGGTCGTTTTGACAGGCAGATATATGTAGATTTACCAGACCTCAACGAACGAAAAGAAATATTTCAAGTTCACCTTCGGCCTATTAAAATTTCTAAAGATTTAGACCTGGACTTTCTTTCCAAACAAACGCCCGGATTTTCAGGTGCCGATATTGCCAATGTGTGTAACGAAGCCGCATTGATAGCCGCTCGTAAAGGAAAAAAAGAAGTTACTAAGCAGGACTTTTTAGATGCCGTAGACCGCATTGTAGGAGGCTTGGAAAAGAAAAACAAAATTATTACCCCTGAAGAAAAACGAACCATTGCTTTCCACGAAGCCGGTCACGCCACCGTGAGCTGGATGTTGGAACACGCAGCTCCATTAGTTAAAGTAACTATTGTTCCGCGTGGGCAATCTCTGGGTGCCGCCTGGTATTTACCCGAAGAAAGACTGATCGTTACACCGGAGCAAATGTTGGATGAAATGTGTGCTACTTTAGGTGGAAGAGCGGCAGAAAAAGTTATTTTTAACAAAATCTCCACCGGTGCTCTCAGTGATTTAGAAAAAGTTACCAAACAAGCCCGTGCGATGGTTACTATATACGGACTGAATAATGAAATTGGTAACCTGACCTATTACGATTCTTCTGGACAAAACGAATATAGCTTTACAAGACCTTATAGTGAAAAAACAGCTGAGCTTATTGATAAGGAAATATCCAATTTAATAGAAACGCAATACCAACGAGCCATTAATTTGTTAGAAGAAAACAAAGAAAAACTGATACAATTGGCTGAAGTACTTTTAGAAAAAGAGGTTATTTTTAAAGACAACTTAGAAGAAATTTTTGGAATGAGACCTTTTGATAAAGCGACGGATGCTACTGAAAAAGCGCAAGCGAAGGCCCCTTCCCACCCGGAGGCAGCAGAAATCCCTACTGACCACGAAATTGCAAATCAACCGGAACATGATAAATAAAGAGGAAGAAAATCTTTCAGTAGAAGATCAAAACCAAACTGAGGAAAACAAACCCAAAGAATAAGAAACCTCCTCTTTTACAATTTTTTAATCGGTGTCGGATTGTCTGAGTTATTTAATATATTTGTACGGAATAATTCAGAAACTGAATGCGTTTTTTAAAAAAATTATTTAAACCACAAAAAGATTCCGGTTCCCCATCTGAAGAAAGAAGTAAATACCTTCCCGAAGAAGAAATCCCTTTAGACGAAAGGTTTACCGTAAATTTCAGAAAGAATGGTGGTAAGTTTCTTTATTGTGAATCCATGAGTGAAGTATTGGATAATTTTGACAATATTTTACTTGAAAATGATTGGTACGAACAAGAGGTATATTGTACCAATTCCAATTTAATTGCCACTTTTAACGCCTACAATTTAAAGTTTTCAAACAATCCTAAATCGGCTTTTTTTCTTTCTAATTGTGAATCATTAGTCGCCGATGGTGGGGCCATCTTAGTATCTTCCAATCAACTGAAAGATAAAAAAATTCAAGATTTACCCGATCATTTTATAGTATTTGCCACCACTAGCCAGTTAGTCAATTCTATTGGAGAAGGACTCCGGAAAATCAACCGACAAAGTAACCGCAATACCCGTCCTACCAACATTACAACCATCAATAATTTTACTCTCAAACAGGACACTCATTTTATGACCTATGGAAGCACTGCAAAAAATTTGTATTTACTGCTTCTTGAAGATCTTTAATCTATGAACGAAATTGCAGTTAGAGCACTCTCCGGTTTAGTCTATATAACCCTCTTATTGGCTGCTATTTTTTTTTCACAGCATACTTATTTTTTTCTACTTATAATTTTGGGTGGTCTCACCTTGATGGAATTTTCAAACCTACAACAAAAACCAGTCTTTTCATTCATACTCTTGCATATGATTGTTTTATGTGGAGTACATTTTGCCTACATTCCTGTGTCATGGATTCAGTTACTTCTTCCAGTGTTTATAGGAATAAACCTCTGGTTACTGGTAGGTCTATTTTTCCCTGAAAAAGGGAAACTTACCTTGCTACATTACCTTATATATCTGTATGGGGGTTTTATATGTTTATATTTGTTAGGCTTTACTAATGGAGCCTACACACCCACGCTCATTGTAGGTATTTTTGTAATAATTTGGGCGAACGATATTTTTGCCTATTTAGTGGGGCGTTTTCTGGGAAAACGAAAACTTTTTAAACGGGTTTCCCCAAAAAAAACGATTGAAGGATTTATAGGCGGTTTAGTAGCTTCGTTGGTTACTGGTATAGTTATCTATACCACGATACAGCAATATTCTTGGCATTTTTGGATATTTTTAGCCCTTTTAGTTAGTATATTGGGAACTTTGGGCGATTTGATTCAATCCCAATTAAAACGAGAAAAAAACGTTAAAGACAGTGGCTCACTCATGCCCGGACACGGAGGAATTTACGATCGGGTAGATAGTATTGTATTTACCACTCCTTTCATTTATCTTTACATCCTTTTACACCATGTTTCATAAAGAAGGTCATAAAATTATACTTACCACATTGTTGACACTCATCATTGTGGTTTTATTGGTATTTTACTTGGTTGAAAACCCGGTAATACGCAACATTATTATTGGTTTCGAACTCGTCATATTTGTTCTGATTCTCCAATTTTTCAGAAATCCTAAAAGAAACGTTTCTTACGACGAAAATGCTATACTTTCACCCGTAGATGGTAAGGTAGTTGTGATTGAAGAAGTTTTTGAAAAAGAATATTTTAACGAAAAGCGATTGCAGATTTCTGTTTTTATGTCGCCGATCAATGTGCATGTTACCCGGTATCCAGCAGGTGGAAAAGTAGTTTATTCCAAATACCATCCCGGTAAGTATTTGGTGGCTTGGCATCCCAAAGCCTCAGAAGAAAATGAGCGCACCACGGTAGTGGTTAACACCCCAAAATTTGGTGATGTTTTACACCGACAAATAGCCGGTGCATTAGCCAAACGTATTGTCAATTACGCAGAAGTAGGCCAGCAAGTGTCTCAAGCCGACGAAAGTGGATTTATTAAATTTGGTTCTCGAGTAGATGTATATCTACCGTTAGATGCCCATGTAGAAGTAACACTCAACCAAAAAGTGACCGGAGGAATTACAATTCTGGCAACCCATGGAAAATGATACACTGCACCAAGAGTTTTTAGAAGCAGTCAAAAGAATCAATAATCATATTGAGCCCTTTCCTGCAGATATCTTGTTACGCCTATATGCTTACTACAAAAGAGCTACCCATAACACCGATTACCCTAGCAGTAAAACGGCTCTCATTAATGCATTTAAAGCCAATGCCCTCTTTCAAACCCGAAATATGTCTGCTGAAGATGCCAAAAGAGCCTATATAGATACAGTAAACAATTATTTTTTGTACAAAAAATAATTTAGGGTTCTTCAAAGATAATCGTTCCATCACTTCCAATCATTTTATAGACACCAGTAGGTTCCCCCTCTCGCAGTCGATTGACACTGGTATCCTCTTGCAAGTGATCTAATAAACTCAAGTCTTCTGCCAAGTGTGAAAAAAGTATTCTAAACAAGTTTACACTGGTCTTTAAATATTGATCAGACTCCGGCGCCTCCCCAGCCCAATAAATAGCCAATAAAGCTGAATAAGCCGAGTATAATAAATCTCGATCTTGGGTTTTAATAAACGATTGTAAACTGTATTCCCAACCCACGTAACCTCCGTGATCAGCAATAATGATGATAATCCCTTCTGGATCGTGAGACTGAATCAACGTAATCAACTCTTCTAACCATAGATTGGCTTTTTGTAAATCAGATAAATATTTATTGCGCTGTATCTCAAAAGTCTTTGATTTATCGGGATAAGTATTGATATGGCCAGGTATTAACCGTTCAAAAAAGTAAAAATTACTACCTTGTTGTGAAGCTAATAAAGGTTTTACCTCAGCGATCATATCGCGGCGCTCTCCAAAACCTCTTCCCAAAAAAGCCACATCTTTAAGTTGGATATTGGTATAATCAAAGCTAATCTTCGGTCGATTGGCCATTAAATACGGGATTTCAGCAAAAAAATGGGTGGTGTAGTTGTTGTTTTTTAATATTTTAACTACCGGATTTAAATTTAAAATGGTATTTCGCTCGTCTTTTTGATTAAAATAATGGTGTTTCATGGCAAACATGGAGCTGTTAGAAGACGTCGTAGAGGGGTAATTGCTTCTGAAGTCTTGGTATACCTTAAATCCCAAATCGTTCAATTTGGTTTCAAATTCGCTGTTATCATACTGATAATAACCTTTTTTTAATTCCGAAGGATTGACATACCCATCCGGTTGAAGAACATAAATATTGGGGCGTTTTTTAAAAATGATGGAATCGATATGATCGGGGGAGGAAATCCAAGTATCCGAGCGTCTCAAATAGCCCCATACAACGATACTCACCGTGTACATAGAAATTACAAAAAGGACCAATTGCAAAACCATTATTTTAGGAAACAATGCTTTTTTGTAGAAAATCAGACACGCAAAAGCCACTATAAAAGTCAAAACAAGTGCTACTGCAAACATTTTGTTAGTCATTTGCGATTCCATGGCTATGATGGCCATCGAAAAAAAGGCTAACGCATTTAGGGCCGGTAATACGAAATATTTATAGCTGTTGAGGTGTTTCTTTTTGTAGAAAAAATAAAAAATATAGTTGACGGCTATTGGGAGGCATAAAAAAACCAATACGAAAAAGAGCAAATGACTCCAAGAGTTAACAAAATTAAAATTCTTGGAATAGTAAAAGGCTATCGGGTACAAACCCGAAGCCAATCCCGCCCACAAGGGCAACAATTCTTCTTTGCTAATCAAATGAATGATTTTTTTTATCATAGGTTTTATTTATTAAAATTAAATTTCCATACAAGACAATCCTTGGTTTAGGAATTACCCTTCCAGACTTCCTCAAAGATTAGAAAATAATATCACCTCTAAAGGATCCCAAGAGTTGTGGCTTTTGGAATAAAAAATAAGTGGACAAGATACAAAAAAATTAAAGCTCGTTTTGCAAGGAACATCAAATTCAGAGGGGGCAAATGGATTCAAACTGAGGGGAAGAGATACAGAGACCAGTGTCTCAATATGCACTATTTTTAAATAGTATGGAGTTCTATTATTTTCTTTTCATCAGATAGATAATGCGTTCCGAGCCTTGTATTTTTTCTCGTTTCACTACATCAAAATAGAGCGAATAATCCTGTTCAAAATTTTCTTGATTATAAAAATCAAAGTGCTGCATAAATTCGCGTTTTCTCACTAGTAACGATTCCACCCAAGAATCATTTCGATCCGGGAACTCAATAATTAAATACTTAGAAAAACTAGCAAAAAATTGGGCAGATTTGGCAAAAGGTACATTTCCCGAAAGGGAGATATGATGAATAAGGGCAAGTGCCATAGTAACATCAGGAGCCAACGCCTGAATTCTCTCTAAAAAAGAGTTTCGTTCTTGATTATTAAAACCAATTGCAGGGGCAGGTTGTAAAACGTCACTAACAAAAGGAAGTATGTTCGATTCTTTATTTTGTTGAATTTGGTAATAATTATGAGCCACCGCATTGGGATCAATATCATTGACCAAAAGGAAATCTACCTGGTCTTTAATCACCCGAGCAAAAGTACCGTCATTGCCTCCTACATCTATTACAGTTTTAGGTTGCAAGTCGGTTATTTGCTGGCGAATCCATTGGGCTTTTTGTTGAAAAGCCTGTTCGTTATAATTGGTTTTGCTATAATAATCACCCCACTCCGTTTGCTGATTTATCTTCATTTTTTTAATAAAATCATACAAACTTTCAATAATATTATTTTGGGCTTTTTTAGACAGCTTTTTGATTTTGCTTTCGGCTCGATAATCTTCTTGATATTTACTTTCTAAACGAGCTAGCAAATGTATATTGGTGTAAATAATACTGTTTAATTTGGTTCTTTTGGGCAGCAAAGAAGCCAGGGTTTTCACCGGAATACCGTCGATGTGATTTTGCATCAACCTCAGCATATCAGCTCCGTGGTATTTGGCTAATAACAAGGGTCCCAAGAAATGGGTGATAAATTGTTTAAAGGCGCGCCAAGGGGTGTCTTCTTCATAAAAGTCAAAAGACAAGGTGTCTATAAATATCGGTTTTCCGCAATGAAAAGTAACATTATATGCCGAGGCATCTTTTAGTATAAAACCTTTTGATAAAGCATACCGATGAATCTTAAGAGTTAACAAAGCTGCATGTTTGTATTGCTCGAAACTCCATTCATACGGGTAGGTAATAAAAGGAATGAGCTCGGGTTGAATCACTATTTGAGTTTCCGATCTCGATATTTCGGTATGAGGTATCAGTAATTGTTGATCAAATAGCGTATTGTAGAAGCCACTATCGGTTAAGGCTTGATACGCATTAAAATAAATAGGATTAATAAGTCGTCGAACCACTCCGTTTTCTACCTGAACGTATCCTGAAGGGTCCCTAAAGGAAGAGGGATGTACGTTAGTTTGAAGCCTTGTCTTCGTCATTCTTTTGGGGCTTATCGTCGATATCGATATCGTTAAAAGTATCGTCCTCTTCTTTGTGAAGTCCTAAAAAAGATTTTATTTTATACATGACAGTTTTAGAAAATAAAGCCACGGCAGCCACGGCGGCTACTGCTGCTTGTGCTATCATAGCTCCAAGTCCGGGATCAAAATATAAAAACATAAATAAAATCTTTTAGCAAATGTAATAAATTATGTTTTAATGAAAAATGGGAACGGGGTTATTTCTCCACCCTTACACTAAACGTCTTTACTTCGCTTTCTATCGGTTTCTTTTAGTAAAATTTTCCGTAAACGAATATTTTTCGGGGTTACCTCGACATATTCGTCTTTTTGGATGTATTCCAACGCCTCTTCCAACGAAAATTTGATGGCCGGAACAATACGTACCTTCTCATCCGAACCTGATGCCCGAACGTTGGTTAATTTTTTGGTTTTAGTGATGTTTACCACCATATCATCGTTTCGGGAATTTTCACCCACTACCTGCCCTTCGTAAATTTCTTCGCCCGGATCCACAAAAAATTTACCTCGTTCTTGTAACTTATCAATCGAATAGGGAATAGCCGTTCCGTTTTCCATGGAAATCATCGAACCGTTTTGTCTTTCGGGAATTCCTCCTTTGAGCGGTTGGTATTCTAAAAAACGGTGTGTCATGACCGCTTCACCGGCTGTAGCTGTTAAAATTTGGTTTCGCAATCCAATAATTCCTCGAGAGGGAATAATAAATTTGCAAATCATCCGATCGCCTTTGCCCTCCATACTAATCATTTCACCTTTGCGAATGGTAACCAACTCAATGGCTTTCCCTGAAATAGTTTCGGGTACGTCAATGGTCATTTCCTCTACCGGCTCACATTTCACACCATCTATTTCTTTGATAATCACTTGAGGTTGACCGATTTGCAACTCATATCCTTCGCGACGCATAGTTTCTATAAGTACCGACAAATGCAGTACACCCCGGCCATAGACCATAAATTTATCGGCACTATCCGTTTCTTCTACACGTAAGGCTAAGTTTTTCTCAAGTTCTTTAGCCAAACGTTCTTTAATATGTCTCGAAGTCACAAACTTTCCATCTTTACCAAAAAAAGGAGAATCATTGATAGTAAATAACATACTCATGGTGGGTTCGTCAATGGCAATACTTTGCATGGCCTCGGGATTTTCATAATCTGCTACCGTATCACCAATTTCAAAACCTTCCAAACCGACTAACGCACAAATATCTCCGGCAAATACTTCAGTGATTTTTTTTCTACCTAAACCCTCAAAAGTGTGGAGTTCTTTGATCCGTGATTTTATCATCTTACCATCTCTTTTAACCAAAGAAACAGGCATACCTTCTTTGATACTCCCTCGTTGCACCCGCCCAATGGCAATACGACCCGTAAAGGAAGAATAATCCAAGGAGGTAATTAGCATTTGCAACGATCCTTCTGCTACTTTTGGTGCAGGAATATGCTCAATTACCATATCTAAAAGAGGCTCAATAGTATTTGTAGGTTTCTTCCAATCTTGGCTCATCCAGTTGTGCTTGGCACTTCCGTACACACATGGAAAATCCAGCTGCCATTCTTCAGCACCGAGTTCAAACATCAAATCAAAAACGGCCTCGTGAACCTCGTCGGGTGTACAATTTTCTTTGTCAACTTTATTAATAACTACACAGGGTTTTAATCCCAAACCAATAGCTTTTTGAAGTACAAATCGGGTTTGTGGCATGGGACCTTCGAAGGCGTCCACCAACAACAATACTCCGTCGGCCATATTCAATACCCGTTCTACTTCTCCCCCAAAATCGGCGTGACCCGGTGTATCGATAATATTTATTTTGGTTCCTTTATAAACTACAGCAACATTTTTAGAAGTAATAGTGATCCCACGTTCACGTTCCAAATCGTTATTATCTAATATTAAATCTCCTGTATTTTCGCTTTCGCGAAAAAGATTACAATGGTACATAATCTTATCCACCAAGGTGGTTTTTCCGTGGTCTACGTGGGCAATAATGGCGATATTTCGAATTGGAGACATAAATGGACTTTTTTTGAGGGTGCAAAAGTACAGCAAAATTTATTGGCCTATTACAAAAATTTATCTAAATTTTCTATCTGCTTATGTAAAAAAATAAAACATTCTCTCTAAATTTTTATGTTAAATTCAGCAACAATCAGATTTTCAGGCAAAAAATATAAACACCTTATTTATTTCCTAGCTATCCTCTTTAATAAAGTCCCTACAATTTTTTATAGTTACTTTTTAGCATCACTACAAAATCGATTTGATTGATCCTCCAAAAGGGATAATCTACATTCTATTTCAATTGCCATTCACCACTCAATTAAAATCTCAGTAAGAGTAGTCACCTGCTTACCCGAATGAATTGTCTCTAATTATATAACCCCTAGGATTCAATCTGATGGAAAGTTAATTACACAATCGCAATGTTCGAATCCAAAAACGTTCAGGAGCGACCCAAATATTTGTTGAATTTTTATCCAACAGTTTTTTTAGTAAAGCCACTTTTATTTTACGACCTGCGGGATGGATATAAAAATTCTTTTTTCTTTTCAAACAATAATGTTAAATTTATTGCCAATTCGTTTTTCTATCTTTGTAGTTTATTTAAAATTTTATGACTTTAGAAAACATTCCTCAGATTCAACATACCCAAAGTGGTAATTTCTTTTTATTAGCCGGACCTTGTGCCATCGAAGGAGAAGACATGGCACTCCGAATAGCCGAAAAAGTAGTAAGTATAACCGATAAATTACAGATTCCCTATATTTTTAAAGGTAGTTTTAAAAAAGCCAATCGCAGTCGGATTGATAGTTTTACCGGAATTGGCGATGAAAAAGCATTGAAAATATTACGAAAAGTTTCCGAAACCTTTAAAGTTCCCACCGTAACTGATATACATGAACCTGAAGATGCTTTTAAGGCCGCAGAATATGTAGATGTACTTCAAATTCCTGCATTTTTAGTGCGCCAAACCGATCTAGTAGTTGCTGCCGCAAAAACCGGAAAAACTGTAAATCTTAAAAAAGGGCAGTTTATGAGTCCGGATAGCATGAAACATGCTGTACAAAAAGTATTGGACTCAGGCAATTCACAAGCTATGATTACTGACCGGGGGACCATGTTTGGGTATCAAGACTTGATTGTAGACTATCGTGGCATTCCCACTATGCAACAATACGCTCCGGTGGTACTAGATGTCACCCACAGTTTGCAACAACCCAATCAAAGTAGTGGCGTCACCGGAGGTCGACCCGACTTAATAGGTACCATTGCTAAAGCGGGTATGGCTGTGGGCGTGGACGGAATATTTTTAGAAACTCATTTCGATCCAGCTCAGGCCAAAAGTGATGGAGCTAACATGCTGGATATTCATTATTTAGAGAAACTTTTAACTGATTTAACCGCCATTAGACACTGTATCTTAAAAATGTAATTATGAAGAAAAATTTGTTTGTTTGTTGTTTTGTCTTATTTATAGCTATTTATTCCCAAGCACAGAATTTTTATGAATTTGGCAAACCCACAGCCCAGGAGTTAGCACTAACCACCTATGCCCCAGACCCCACTGCCAAAGCCGTTATACTTTATGAAAAAGGGAGTTATAAGTTTGAGGAAGAATACGAACACTATCTGACCTTTTTTAAGTTAAAAGAAACCGTTTATCGGAAAATAAAAATTTTAAGTGAGGACGAAAAAGAAAAGCACAGTACGGTATCCATCTTTGTTATTGGAAACAGCTTGGATTACGAGCGAGTAAGTCAGATACGAGCTGTTACGACCAATCCCAACGGACAAACCCACGTATCACCCGGTCAAATATTTACTAAAAAACACCCCAATAATCATTACGAAATCACCTTCACTTTTCCGAACGTTCAAAAAGGAAGTATTCTTGAATTTGAATACACCGTTTCCAGTAGTAACTATTTTCGCTTAAGCGATTGGTATTTTCAACACAGTATACCAACTATTTATAGTGAATTTTATGCGGAAATCCCAGGCTTTTTCACTTATACACGTACTTTGCTTGGTAAACATCCGTTGTGGATCAATAAAGCGGATATTAAAAAGTATTGTTTTTACTTTAACAACAACAAAAACAATGCGGAATGCGAAGTACTTACCTACGCTATGCAAAACGTTCCGGCCCTCGTAGAAGAAGATTTTATGCTTTCGCCACGCAATTATGCCAATCGTATTAATTTTGAATTAGAACGTATTATTTACCAAAACGGAGAACGTAAAATTTATGCCCGGGACTGGAAAAGCGTGGAACAAGAGTTTAGAAATGACCAAAGAATTGGACAACAACTCAACAACCAATCGTATATCAAAAACCAACTGCCGAAAGATATACTAAATATCGCCGATAAAACTGAGCGCGCAAAAGCCATCTATCGATTTATTCAAAAACATTTTACTTTGAGTACCTCTTTCTATGGATTGTATACGGAAAATGATGTAAAAAAAGCTTTCCAAAATAAGAGTGGTAATGCGGTAGAGATTAACATGGCCCTAGTCAATGCCTTAAATGCTGCTGATATTGATACCTATTTAAGTCTTTCGGCTACCCGCCAAAAAGGACTTCCGCTACAAGATATGGCCGTATTTAATGATTTTAATTATGCTATGGCCTATCTAAAAATTGGTGATCAAAGTTATTTTTTAGATGCTTCTGACAAATTTTTAGACTTTGGTATGGTTCCCATGCATGCACTGAACTACTACGCCCGTATTTTGGATTTTAAAAAAGGAGGGTATTGGGAAAATATAATGCCTTACCCTCAAAACTCAAATGCCGTTAGTGTACAATTACAGGTTACCGATAATTTTGATTTTGATGGAAAAGTTAGGGAAAACAGCACCGGTTATTACGCTCAGAAAAAACGGAAAGTACTTAGTGAGGTAGATCGAGACAACTACCTACGTTTACAAGAAAGTGGTGCCTCTTTAGAGTTTGAAATTACCGATTATACTGTCACCAATCAAGAAGATAACAGCCAAACTTTGATAGAAAATTATGAGATAATCATAAAATCTACTGAAGCCGATCAATTAATTGTATATCCATTTATCATTATGAATGGATTTACTAAAAACCCATTTCAACTTGATCAACGCTCCTACCCCATTGATTTTGGACATACCCAACGTCAAACCTATATGCTTTCGATGAATCTTGCCGACAAATACACCATTGAAAATCTCCCTGAATCGGTTACGTATCGATTGCCTGAAAACGTAGGAGAAATTGCTATCAACTATGCAATGAATGATAATACGCTACAAATGCGTTTTAATTTTCAAATCAACCAACTCCATTTTGCACCAGACCATTATCCCGAAATCAAAGATTTTTTTGAAAAATTAATACAAATTCAAAACAATACTCCGGTCATTTTAAAGAGGTTATAAAATATGTATGCTTTTTACTAATTTACTACTGAAAGTAAACTGACCAGCCTTAATTTCTATGGTATTTATTTAGATTTTAAGAATTACTATGAAGCACTTTCTGATAGGGGTTTAACTGGCTAATAAATTTTATAAAAATTCCTAATAAACATGGAATTTTAGAAGCAAATAAGTATTTTTAGCGAAAATTGATTATTAATAATTTTAACTTAAATCCCATTATGAAAAAATTACTCATTTGCATTTCAATTATTACAACTACTAGCTTTTTGAGTGCCCAGTCTGGTTATCAAGAATTTACCACATCTGGTTCTTTTACTGTTCCCCCTGACGTTACTTCCATCAACATTGAAGTGATTGGCGGTGGTGGCGGTGGAAATATTAATGGCTACGGCGGTGGTGGCGGTGGCGGCTATTCTTTTGGAACTTTTGCTGTGACTCCTGGAGATGTAATTCCGGTTACTATTGGATTAGGAGGTGCCTCAGGTGCCTCAGGTGGAACCACTTCCGTAGGTGCCTTTCTTCAAGCTACAGGTGGTGCTACCGGTACTTGGGTGAGTCACCCTAATATTGGTGGCGGTGGTGCCGGCGGCGTTGGATCCGGAGGTACTATTAACTATACCGGTGGAACGGGTGGTGGTGGCTACTGGACCTATTTTGGTGGCGGTGGCGGTGGTGCCGCAGGACCTGATGGAGATGGTTCTCCTGGAGGTGATGCTATCGTTTGGTCTGGAAATTGCCTTTTCCCAGGGGCCACTGGAGGAGCTTCTGGAGGTTTCCCAGGTGGAGACGGTGGTAAGGGAGCTGGGTTTCAAGACGCGGGCTGTAATATTACCGATCCGGCCGAACCTGGCTTTAACTACGGCGGTGGCGGTGGAAGCGGAAATGGTATAGGAAGTACACCAGGACAAGGTGCCGACGGATATGCTATCATTACTTGGGGAGATCCATGTCCCGATCCAACAGACCTTCTTGCCTCAGATATAGAAATGGATTCTGCTTTGTTAAGTTGGACTGAAAATGGTGAGGCTACCTCTTGGAATATTGAATGGGGTATCAGTGGATTTACCCCAGGAACCGGTACTACCATTGAGGTAGATGAAAATCCCTACCTATTGGAAGGTTTAACTCCCGATACTGCCTATGATTTCTATGTACAAGCCATCTGTGGAGGTGCAGGTAATAGTGAATGGGGAGGACCAACAACTTTTGAAACCGAAGAAGAATTAGGAACAGACGATAATACCATCGCTGGATTTAGTTTTTACCCCAATCCAATGCAAGAAACACTTACACTAAGTGCCACCAACACTCTAGACCAAGTGATTATATATACGGTATTAGGACATCAAGTGATCAACCAACAAATTGGAACAGCAAGCACAGAAATTAATGTCTCAAACCTAACTCCCGGGATCTATTTAATGAAAGTTGTTTCTGGTGGTCAAACCGCTACACATCGTTTAATCAAAAAGTAAAACAAACATTTGATGCCGATAAGACAAAACCTCGGATGCATGATTCAAAGTCAAACAACATCCGATGATCGAGAAGCGCTTTTAATTTTTTGTTAAAAAAATTTATACTTTCAGAAAATATAACGTACTTTGAAATTCAAAGAACTTTATAACATGGAAGATAAAAACTACCTTCACGATATTCGTGAAATCAAAAATTTGATGAATCGCTCTTCTCGTTTTATGTCACTTACTGGCTTATCAGGTATACTGGCCGGAATCTACGCCTTAATTGGTTCGATTCTGGCCTACTTTTTTTTATTACCCCCGGCAGGAGAAAATCTGGTGATTCACCAAAAACAATTTCAATGGTTACTAGTGATTATGGGAGTGGTTTTTATTTTGAGCATTGCAACTGCCATTATTCTCACTACGTATAAAGCAAAAAAAAATAACGAAAAAATATTTGACTCAACTACCTACCGTCTACTCCAGAGCTTTTTAATACCCTTCCTTACTGGTGCTGTCTATATACTCATCAAACTTCATTCCCAACACTACGGACTAACTGCTGCACTGATGCTGATATTTTATGGACTCGCCCTGGTTAATGCTTCCAAATATACCTTTGGCCATGTTCAATATTTGGGATATGTACAAATTGCCTTAGGTTTGTTGTGTGCTTTAATTCCCGGCTACGGACTCTGGTTTTGGGCCGCCGGTTTTGGTGTGGGTCATATTGTATATGGCACTGTGATGCATTATAACGAAAAAAAATAAATATTCCTTGGGATTACTGGATAACATAAACAAACACTTTGATCACCGAATACGGTTGGGTATCATGGCTGTCCTTTCTGTAAATGCAGATTGCGATTTTAAACGCCTTAAAGAATTACTCCAAGTCACCGATGGTAATTTAGCGAGTCATCTTAAAACGTTGGAAGAAGCCGAATACATTTCGGTAACCAAAACATTTATAAAACGTAAACCCAATACTCGCTATACAATTACACCTTTAGGTAAGAAAGCGTTTCAAAAACATATTGAAGCCATCGAAAAACTGATTAAATAATTTTTTTTACTAACACACTTTGAATTTCAAAGTACTTTAATTTATATCATCATGGAAAAACAAAAAAGTAAATTTAGCCAATGGGTACGTAATTCCATCACTGCCCGCATGTTAATTGTTGGATTTTTATTATTGATACTACTCATTCCGTTAGAATTTGTAAAATCTTTGATTTACGAAAGGTCCCTCCGACAAAAGGAAGTAATTCATGAAATAAATGAAAAATGGGGCAACGAAGTGCTTATTTCGGGCCCTATTTTGGAAATACCGTATCTCACTTACGTGGAAAACAAGACCTATGTCGAAAAATCTGAAATTCCCGTTACTAACTACATCCCAGTAAAAAAGAAAGCATGGTTTTTTCCGGAAAACTTAAACATAGATTCGCAAGTAGATACTCTAGACCGAAATCGAAGCATCTATAAGTCTGTCGTATTTACTGCAAATATGAAATTTACAGGTGATTTTCCCGTGATTGAATTTTCAGATACAAATATTTCTGAAGAAGATATCTTGTGGGAAGAAGCACGAATAGTATTACAAACTACTAATACCAAAGGCATTAAGAGTGATTTAATACTCTCTCTAGCGGGAAACGAATGGAATATGATTTCCACTTTCGACAATGGTTATATGAGAAATATAGTTAGTGAACAACAGTTGGATTATAACAAACTCGCCAAAGAAGTGGTTCCCTTCTCATTGGATATGAAAATCCAAGGGAGTGAGTCTTTAAAATTTATCCCTATTGGGAAAAGGACTACAGCCAGTATGCAATCCAATTGGCATTCTCCGGGTTTTGATGGAGAATTTCTGCCCGAAGATAATAGTAAAGAAATTTCTGAAAATGGCTTTTCGGCCCAATGGGATATTTTTCACCTGAGTCGCAGTTTCGAGCAATCTTTCTTTGGTACCCTACCTGATTTGCAAAACTATGCCTTTGGAACCAACTTTGTAGAACCTGTAAACGATTATGTAAAAACCGAAAGAACCTCTAAATACGGTTTTATGGTCATAGGACTTACTTTATTAGTTTTTTTAATGATACAAATTGCTAGTGGAATATATATACATCCCTTACAGTATATCATGATTGGGTTGGCTTTGGTTCTTTTTTATACCCTTTTAATAGCAATTTCAGAACACAGTACCTTTGCAAAAGCCTATACTCTAGCCGGATTTTCGGTGCTATTATTGATTACCTTGTACGCTCGGAGTATTTTAAAAAACTTCAAATTTCCATTGCTGGTCTGTTTGTCCTTAACCGGTCTTTATAGCTTTATTTATGTGATTATCCAACTTGAAAATTACGCTTTATTAGCAGGTAGTATAGGTATGTTTCTTATATTAGCTATAATCATGTATGCATCACGGAAAATAGACTGGAATTAAAACAGATAGGTAGGCGGTAGTTAGATTAATAAAAAAAAGGTGTAATTTACATCACACCTTTTTTAACTAATTGCCGCTTTAATTGCTCCCCTAATTAATTCAGCGATACAAAGGTGTGAAAAAAAAACCATATATCAAACAGGATTTTTCCTGTTTTTTTAAAAAATTATACTTTTTTTACGTAATCCTCAAGATAAGAGTACCTCACGGTTAGTGCTCCACCCCTTGTAATTAGCGCTCTTTCTAGAATTTTTTCAGCATCATTATTAAAAAATGCAGGGAGAATATTTTTTATAAAAATTTTTCCAAATCCTTCGCTGGCATCTTTTGGGAGTTCACATGGCAAGTTATCAACGGCCATGACAGTGATGGCTCGTGGAGCATCAAAAGTAGTTTCACTTTCGGTCACCGGATCATACCCATAAAAGGGATCGGCTATAGTAGAAGGCCGAATGGTTGAAGGAATAGGAAGGTGTATATCACATGAAATGTCTGCAATCATATTAATAGTAAAATCTTGCTGACGGGCTTGATCTTTGGTAAAAAACATGGGTGCTCCCGTGCCGTAGAAGTGCCCGGCAATAAAGGTATCAGCAACTTGAGCGAAACGCATAAAATCAGATTCATAAGCTTCGGGGTGCTGGTAAAAGTCGTATTTATCTATCACCCGGCCGTCTTTACGTTTGTTGTAATCCAATACATCAATCCAGCAAAAAACAGCTTCATTCCATGAACCATGTAAAAATTCGTCCACTGTAACTTGCTTAATTTGTAGGTGTTGTAAAATTTCAACCGCACCATGGGCTACTTTTCCACTCCCGGTTAATACGATTTTGAGAGGTGGTAAAACAATTTGACTCAACTCTCTCTTTAGAGCTTCATAGTCAGGCAAATCCTTTGCTTGTGGGAGTGTAAAGTGTCCATCCCTCAACCCGATGGCTCGAAAGCAATTATAAGCTCCAACAATACCGGCATATCGACCAAAACCAATAAGCCGGGATCCCTGCTCATCTACTAGGGTTTCGTGGTCATACAATTCGATGCCCTGAGCTATAATTGCCTGTAATAATTTTCGATTATAAGGTTGCTTTTTGATTGTATGACTAAAGAAAAAATATTTTTTATTAGGAATTAAGAACTCAATCGGTACTTCTTTAACTCCTAATAATACGTCACAGTCGGATAAATCATCGGTCACCTCCAATCCTTTTTCGCGATAAGCGTCATCTGAAAAAATACGAATATCGGAAGGCTCAATTTTAAACTCTATCCCGGGAAATAAACGCATGGCCTCGACACAGTGGTCAGGAGTTAAAACAACACGTCGATCAGGTGGGGTTTTTCTTTCTTTAATGAGACCAATCTTCATAATCCTTAGGTATAGTTTTTGATTAGAAAATGTCAAAAATAAACTAAATAAACAGGATTCCCGAATTTAAATTTAAAAAAAATGTACTTTTGTACTCTCTAAAAAATTACTATGGGGCCGACTGGTTTTGACAGCAAGCCGAGTGGAATAGTAAGCATGCCGAGCGCTGAATTACAGCTCGTAAATATCATAATTCAAACCTATAAACGGCGAAAATAACTACGCCCTTGCTGCCTAATCTGAATAATAGTAAGATGGGCCTCGTCCCGACTAGGTCGGGAAAGCAGGATGTCTCTCAAAAGCCTTGGTTTACGGCATTTGATCCAGAGGCATCGTAAAGGTAAACCTGCGGATAACAGGGTCTTGATGTTGTCTTAAGAATAAGCAAGACTAAGGGTGATTTGGGTTGTTTTTTACCGGAATCATCACGAAAACCAACAAAAAACTAAGCATGTAGAAAGCTATTTTGTTCCTTGTTTGGACGAGGGTTCGAATCCCTCCGGCTCCACTTGAAATGTATAAACGCTCTTTAGATCTCCCTTTTTCCCTGTAATGACAACTAGGTAATGCCATGAAAAACCTTTATAATGAATACATTTTCTGAAAAACAGCGATTTAACCAGCCCTTGATTTATATCGTTTTGGCCATGGTTTTATTTACATCGTTAACTCCCTTACTTTTATTGGCTCGACAGGATATTGATAACCAACACTTGGACTTTATCATGATAGTTTCAATGTCGTTACCGTTATTAATCATCTGTTTTTTACTTTTTGTGCTGCAATTACGTACCCAAATTGACAGACAAGGTATTCATTATGGTTTTTTCCCTTTTAAAAATCCTTTAAAATTGATTCCCTGGCGGGAAATCGAATCATGTGAAGTCATTCAGTACAGTCCACTAAGAGATTACGGAGGTTGGGGTTATCGGTATGGAAGAAAAGGGAAAGCCTTAAATGTACGTGGTAACCAAGGAATTAAAATTACTTTGGTAGGTGGAAAAAATTTATTAATTGGTACCCAAAAACCGCAAGAAGCACAGCAAGCAATAGCTCGTTATTTTATTCGTTAATTCAATTAAATAGTACCGACATGCATCGTATTTATATACTACATATTGTTTTATTATTTTCATTCTCCCTTTTTGCACAACCCAAAACCGAAGAAATCAAAATCAATGCCTGGGTAAGTGGCGAACTTACCATACCCTCTACTTCAGAACCCCATGACTTGGTAATTATCATTGCCGGATCAGGCCCAACCGATCGGGACGGTAATATAGCAGGCTCTAAAAACAATTCACTAAAATATCTCAGTGACGAATTGGTAAAAAACAATATCGCCACTTTTCGATTTGATAAACGAACTCTAACCATTTTTAAACAACCCGGTTTTAAAGAAGAAAATATCCGTTTTGAAGATTTTGTACAAGATGTCGAACAAATAGTGGCTCTTTTTAACAATGATTCCCGATTTGATAAAATCATTTTAGCCGGTCATAGCAAAGGTTCCTTACTGGCCATGTTAGCAATTAACAAAGGAGCAGCTGTAGACGCCATGATATCCATAGCTGGCGCTGGTCAAAGCATTGACCAACTGATTATAAAACAAATCAGTGCCCAACAGCCTTTTTTTCAAGAACCGGTAACACAAGCCTTTGAGCAATTGAAAACCCAAGGCTTCGTAACCGATTACCACCCCATGTTAGAAAGTATTTTTAGAAAAAGTGTACAACCCTTTATGCTTTCATGGATGCAGTATGATCCGCAAGTGGAGATTGCTTCAGTCACGGTACCGGTATTAATTCTCAATGGAACAGAAGACATACAAACCGACGAGTCGGAAGCTCGACGATTGCATCAAGCCAAATCTGATGCATTGTTTTTTTTAATAGAAAATATGAATCACGTTCTTAAAGAAGTAATTCCCGGGGATACCATGGACAACGGGCGAGCGTATTCTGAACCAAACCGTCCAGTCGTACCGGAATTGATTGAAAAAATAGTCTATTTTATTGAAGACTTGGATTAACACTTATTCCGTTACAATCCTAAAGCATAAGAGTTTATAAAATTATAAAGTAAACCTACTAGAAAAGATCATCAAACGGTTTGAGCTAAGGGAAAATAAGCAGCCTAAGAAGATCGTTCTTTACCTATTTGTTGATTCAATCCCTCTATATACCCCAACAACTCTTCCCTACCTTGACCAGTAGAGGAAGAAGTAACAAACATTTCGGGAAGGGATTCCCAGGTTTCTAACAATACCGATTGGTAATGAGCTACATTACGTGTTAATGCTTGTGGCTTCAGTTTATCGGCTTTGGTAAAAATAATATTAAACGGAATTGCATTTTCCCCTAGCCACTGCATAAATTCTAAGTCGATAGGCTGCGGTTCGTGACGTACATCTACTAACACAAACCCACAAACTAAGGAAGTGCGTTTGGAAAAATAATCGGTAATAAACTTTTGAAAAACCTTTTTAGAAGATTTAGAAACCCGTGCATATCCATAACCGGGTAAATCGACCAAATGCCAATTTTTATTGATTAGGAAATGATTAATTAATTGAGTTTTTCCAGGTCGCCCCGAGGTTTTAGCCAACCCCTTTCGCCCGGTCAACATATTGATTAATGAGGATTTACCCACATTACTCCGTCCGATAAATGCATATTCAGGTAACGGAGAAGCTGGGCACTTGGCCACATCACTATTACTTACTAAAAATTCGGCTGATTTAATTAGCACGGTGTTTATTTTTATCAAAAATACAACCCAAAAGACTTAGATTCCTCGGAGTGTCAACCACTCTTCTAACAAGCGGTTAAATTCATCCGGGCGCTCCATCATAGCGGCATGACCACATTGATCAATCCAGTACAAATCAGAATTGGGTAACAATTGATGAAACTCTTCAGCAACATTGGGCGGTGTTACCTTATCGTTTTTGCCCCAAATGATACAAACCGGCATGGTCAAATTGGGTAAATCTTTGGCCATATTATGGCGTATAGCACTTTTGGCAATAGCCAAAGTACGAATAACTTTGTTGCGATCATTAACCACTTCAAAAACCTCATCCACGATTTCTTTGGTAGCTACCTCGGGATCGTAAAACACGTTTTGCGCCTTTTGTTTTATATATTCATAATCACCACGTTTGGGATAACTGTCACCCATAGCACTTTCGTATAAACCGGAACTGCCGGTAATGACAATCGAATCAATTATTTCAGGATATAACTTAGCGCAAAGTAATGCAATATGACCACCTAAAGAGTTCCCTAGTAGAATCACCTTGCCTAATTCTTTATACTGTATAAAATCGCGCACAAATTTTGCAAAGTTCTTGACGTTGGTTTTTAATAAAGGCATATCGTATAAAGGTAAAACAGGAATAACTACCCGATATCCTTTGTCTGGAAAGTGTTTTACAACAGCGTCAAAATTACTTAACCCACCCATCAAACCATGCAAAACGACTATCGCTTTGCCTTGGCCCTTCTCAAAATAACTGTACTTACCTTCTTTTTTTATTTGGTCATTCATGAATTCTGTATTGTAACTTGGCAAAAGTACATATTTTTTTTTCGTTGAAGTTTCACAAAAATACAACTAAAAAAATTCCTGCCTCTTCTTTAATTCCAACTAAAATAGAAATTTTAAACTTATGTATTTTAAATTTTCTACAATATTTTTTAGCCGTAGCCCCTCATTATATTCAATAATTCAAAAGGTAAATTTCTACCTCAACACACCCTAATTTTTTTTACAAAAAACATAAAATTTATCTTAAAAATGGGGCTGGGTTTATTTTTTTTATTCTCGCTTCTATCTACTCAGAAACCCAGATTATTACACAAAACTCTGCCACTCAATTGATAGCACTTGATCTAATTTTAGATAATTTTATTAACAAAGTGGGTAAATGTGGTAAATTGTGGGAAAATATTTATATCTTTGACTTTGACTTTAATGGCTCCTAGAGTTTAGCAGTGCAGAATTTTTTTGAAACATATCAGTGTAAGGCAGATGCAAAAGGGCGAGTTTTAATACCCGCTGCATTATTAAAAAAACTAGCTCCTATACGAAACAACGGATTTGTGATGAAGCGTTCGGTATTTAGTAGGTGTTTAGAATTGTATCCCATGAATGAGTGGGAACAAACCATGCAGCAGCTTAATAAACTCAATCGATTTAACCGAAAACACATGGATTTTATCAGACGCTATACAGCCGGAGTACGCATGATAGAAGTGGATGCCCACGGGCGTTTTTTAATACCCAAAGATTTGATGATCCATGCCGGTATCAGCAAAGATATTACGCTCAATGGAACCATTTCTGTACTTGAAATCTGGGATACCGCACAGTATGAAGAAGCCATTAAACAAGATGCAAACGATATTGATTTTGCAGATTTAGCTGAACAAATCATGGGAGGAGGCCCCAATGATGAAAACTAACTATCACCTACCGGTTTTGTTAGAACCGGCTGTGGAAGGGTTGCAAATTAAACCCGACGGCACTTATGTAGATGTGACTTTTGGAGGCGGAGGCCACGCCCGTAAGATCTTAGAATTATTGAATCACAAGGGACGATTGATAGCCTTTGACCAAGATGCTCAAGCATTACAAAACGCCCCAGACGACCCGAGAATCGTATTGATCAATGAAAATTTTAGATATATCAAACCCTTTTTAAAACTGCATGGAGTTCGAAAAGTGAATGGGATTTTAGGGGACCTGGGGGTGTCATCCCACCAATTTGATATGCCGGACAGAGGGTTTTCTACCCGATTTGATGGTGTGCTGGATATGCGAATGAACCAAAGAAGTAGTTTGACCGCCGGTGAAGTTATCAACCAATACAGCGAAGCAGATTTAAAAAAAATATTTGCTGTATATGGCGAAATCAAATCTGCGGCAGCCATGGCAAAACAAATCGTTTCGGTTCGTCAATCTGAACCGATAACTACCAGTAAGCAACTCCAAACCGCAATTGCTAGATTTTTGCCTAAGCATCGAGAAAATAAAGTTCTTGCCCAAGTCTATCAAGCCATACGTATTGAGGTGAATCAAGAACTCGAAGCCCTGCAAGAGTTTTTATTACAAACCCCCGACCTTTTAGTCCCAGGCGGAAGATTAAGCTTAATTTCTTACCATTCGCTGGAAGACAGATTGGTCAAACGCTTTATGAAAAGTGGTCTTTTTTACGGTGAACCCGAAAAAGATATTTACGGTAATGTGGATGTCCCTTTGAAACCAGTAGGAAAACTTATCGTTCCTACCCCAGAAGAAATAGATCAAAACAACCGTGCTAGAAGTGCTAAACTTCGAATTGCAGAACGATTATAAAAAGAGAAATTTTGAAGAAAAGTCTATTCGACATACTCAAAGGTAAATACCTCATTAGTGAACACTCACTAAACAATTGGATATTTATTGTATTTCTCTCACTGCTGGGAATTATAATGATTTCAAGTGCTCACAGTGCCGAAAGAAAGGTACATCATATCGCACGACTCAGCAATGATGTAAAAGAATTGAAAAGTGTATTTGTAGAAACTCGGTCCCGGGTAATGAAAGCAAAAATGGAAAGCCGTATGCTTAAAGAACTTGCCCATACCGGACTTAAACAATCGGATAAACCACCATACAAAATAGTGGTGACCCAAAAAATAGAATAGGTATGTTTCAAGAAAAGCACATACTTTATAGGTTTTATATAGTGGCTGGAAGTCTCTTCTTACTCGCTATATTTATCTATATTAAATTGTGCGATATCCAAATATCCGATGGCGAAAAATATCGACAATTAGCCGAAACTTATACTATTAAAGATTTTGTAATTCCGGCAAACCGAGGAAATATTTATGCCGATGACGAAAGTCTTTTGGCTACTTCCATTCCTAAATACGATATTCGTTTTGATGCGGTAACGGTTTCCAAACAAGATTTTGACGAAAATCTAGAACCTCTTAGCGAAGCTATGGCCAAAAAATTTGGCAAATCTAAATCGCATTGGAAAAACCTCTTTGTCAAAGCAAGATCAGACCAAAACCGCTACGCACCGGTGATTGCTAATCTCAGTTATTCCGATTATCTAGAACTTAAGAAATTCCCCATGTTTTCTCTGGGCCCCTTTAAAGGAGGGATTATCACCGAACAAAGAACAGTACGAGAACATCCTATCGGAAAAATTGCGGAACGAACCATAGGAAATGATCGTGATAAAAACCCAGTCGGGTTTGAAGCTGCTTTTAATGACTATTTACAAGGAATAGATGGAAAACACCTGAAACAAAAAATTGCAAAAGGACAATGGAAGCCTATTTTTGGAGAAAATGAAGTAGAACCCCAAGATGGATTGGATGTGGTAACAACCATCAATGTCAATATTCAAGACATTGCTCACCACGCTTTGTTAGCGCAATTGGAAAAGCACGAAGCCGACCACGGTACCGTAATCGTCATGGAAACAAAAACCGGTGAAATCAAAGCAGTATCAAATTTGGGTCGTACCGCTGACGGCAACTATTTTGAAAAACTAAACTACGCCATTGGAGAATCTCATGAACCGGGTTCAACCTTTAAAACAATGGTATTAGTAGCTTTACTCGAAGATCAAGTCATAGATACCAGTACCGTAATCAATACCGGTAGTGGTTCGTGGCCCTTTTACGGCAGAACAGTTTCCGATGCCCGACGGGGTGGCTATGGTGAAATATCCGTTGCCAAAGCTCTCGAGGTTTCTTCTAACATTGCTTTTGCAAGAGTAGTCGACGAAAAGTATAAAAACAACCCGTCACAGTTTATAAATTTACTTAAAAAAATGCAGCTCGATCAAGCCATCGGGTTGCCCATTAAGGGAGAAGGAATGCCTATTATCCCTAGTCCTTCAGACAAAAAACTTTGGAGTAAAAACGCACTGCCCTCCATCGCTTATGGCTACAATGTATCCATGACTCCTTTACAAGTATTGACCTTCTATAATGCCATTGCCAATGATGGTATTATGGTTAAACCACGCTTTTTAAAGGAAATTAAAAAACGAAATACGGTGATTGAGCAATTTGAAACTGAAATTATCAACCCACAAATTGCTTCCGAGCAAACCATACGTACAGTGCAAGAAGTATTAAAAAACATTGTTATCCGCGGTACTGGTAAACGACTGTATTCTCCCGATTTTTCAATGGCTGGTAAAACCGGAACTGCTCGAACCGAATATTGGATGGATGACTGGAATCAAAATCCCCGTTATGTTTCGTCTTTTGTGGGTTACTTTCCGGCAGAAAACCCCAAATATTCTTGCATCGTGGTTATACATAAGCCCAGCATTAAAAAAGGATATTATGGGGCCGATGTAACGGGTCCCGTGTTTAAAAGTATCGCCCAAAAAATCTATATAGAATCACCTGAAATAGACCACATTCAAGATTTAGAAATGCTGCATGCGGATGTACAGCAAAATATAGAACTCTATCAGCAAAAAGTCACTCAATCCCACACTTCCGTACCTAATGTTCAAGGAATGGCTGGAATGGATGCAGTGGCTCTGTTAGAAAATTTAGGACTCTATGTAACGCTGGTTGGAAATGGAAAGGTCATCCGCCAATCAATTCCAGCTGGAGAGAAGTTGAGTAAAGGAAAAATAATTGTTTTAGAACTATCGTAATATGAACCTACGAGAGCTTTTATATAAAATAGAGATTACCAGTGTATTAGGGGATACCAATGTGGATATCAACGAAATTCACATGGATTCTCGAAAAGTGGGTTTTAACGATTGTTTTGTTGCCATTCCAGGAACTACTTCCAATGGGCATGATTATATTATCAATGCCGTTAATCAAGGTGCTTTAGCCATTGTTTGCGAAGAAATGCCATCGTTGATTGTTAATGGGGTGACTTATGTTACCGTTGATAATTCACAGAAAGCTCTTGCAATTATGGCTTCTAATTTTTACGACAATCCCTCAGAAAAACTCCAACTTATTGGAATTACCGGTACAAATGGTAAAACAACCATTGCTTCCCTATTATATCAGTTGTTTAGAAAAGCAGGTCATTCTGTTGGCCTGCTTTCTACCGTTACCATTGCGATTAATGAGGATCGCTATAAAACCACACACACTACCCCCGATCCGTTGACCATAAATTATTATTTACACCAAATGGTTCAACAAGATGTAAAGTATTGCTTTATGGAAGTTAGTTCGCATGGGGTGCATCAGCACCGTACAGAAGCTTTGCGTTTTACAGGGGGTGTATTTACGAATTTAACCCAAGACCATTTAGATTACCACAATACTTTTGCGGAATACCGCGACATTAAAAAAATCTTTTTTAACTATTTGCCCCCCTCAGCCTTTGCTTTAGTTAATGTAGACGATAAAAATGGTACCGTGATGGTACAAAACACCAAAGCAAAAATTTCTACCTACGCCTTGAAAACGCAAGCCGATTTTAAAGCGCAGGTATTAGAAACTCAATTTTCGGGGTTGTTACTTCGAATCAATGGCCAGGAAGTGTGGACAAAACTCATCGGTAAATTTAATGCTTATAATGTATTGGCTATTTACGGTGTGTCCACACTTTTAGGTCTAGAGTCTCTCGAAGTATTACGAATCATCAGTGAATTAGAAAGTGTAACTGGTCGGTTTCAATACCACATTTCAACAAATAAAATTACCACTATAGTCGATTATGCCCATACGCCCGACGCCTTAAAAAATGTCTTAGAAACCATTAATGAAATCCGGTCTGGAAACGAAACTTTAATTACCGTTGTAGGCTGTGGTGGCAACCGAGATATAACGAAAAGACCTCAAATGGGGAACATCGCAGCTGTATTAAGTAATCAGGTAATTTTTACTAGTGATAATCCCCGAGACGAAGACCCCGAAGAAATAATTCAGCAGATGGAAGAGGGTGTCGAACCGCAATATGTAAAAAAAGTACTATCGATTACTGATCGCAAGCAGGCTATTAAAACCGCCTGTCAATTAGCCCAAGAAAACGATATTATACTGATTGCTGGAAAAGGGCATGAAACCTATCAGGAAATTAAAGGAAAACGCTATGAGTTTGATGATTTTCAAATTGTAACCGAGCTTTTAAAGCAATTAAATAAATAATATATGCTTTATTATCTTTTCGAATACTTAGACAAAAATTACAACCTACCCGGTACTGGTCTGTTTCAGTACCTGTCGTTTCGGTCGGCTATGGCCGTTATTTTGTCGTTGTTTATTGCCATCGTATTTGGAAAGAAAATAATTCGCTATTTGCGAAAAAAACAAGTAGGCGAAACCATTCGAGATTTAGGCTTAGAAGGGCAAAACGAAAAAGCAGGAACACCTACCATGGGAGGCGTAATTATCATACTCGCTACCCTGATTCCCGTGTTACTTTTTGCTCGTTTAGAAAATATTTATGTACTACTGTTATTATTTACCACCATATGGATGGGAATCATCGGATTTTTAGATGATTACATCAAAGTTTTTAAGAAAAACAAACAAGGACTGCCCGGCAAATTTAAAGTGGTCGGGCAGGTAGTATTAGGCATTGTTGTTGGTTTTACCATGTACTTCCATCCGGATATCACCGTAAAATTAGACGATGGAGTTCAAGTAAAAACCCATGATTCTGTACAGTTAAGCCAGGAGCAAATTAAAAACAAAGAAACCAAAGCTCTGGTGACCACTATTCCCTTTACTAAAAACAACGAATTTGATTATAGTAGTTTAGTAAGTTGGGTGAATCAAGATGCCATCAATTACTCATGGATTTTATTCATACCTATCGTGATTTTTATTATTACTGCTGTTTCAAACGGGGCCAATTTAACCGACGGAATTGACGGCTTAGCCGCGGGTTCATCAGCAATAATAGTAGCAACCTTAGGGATATTTGCCTGGGTATCGGGGAATGTCATTTTTTCAGATTATCTGAATATCATGTACATCCCGCGCACGGGCGAAATGACCATCTTTATTACCGCATTTGTCGGGGGACTCATTGGTTTTTTATGGTATAACACCTATCCGGCACAAGTATTTATGGGGGACACCGGAAGTTTAACCATTGGCGGTATCATTGCGGTCATTGCCATAGCAATCCGTAAAGAATTACTCATTCCGTTGTTGTGTGGGATTTTCTTTATCGAAACGCTATCGGTAATGCTGCAAGTAAGTTGGTTTAAATATACCAAAAGAAAATTTGGTGAAGGCAGGAGAATCTTTAAGATGTCTCCCCTACACCATCATTTTCAGATCAAAGGATTTCACGAGAGTAAAATCGTTGCCAGATTCTGGATAGTCGGAATCACACTGGCAGTACTCACGATCGTTACCTTAAAAGTAAGGTAAACCGTAGTAGGCCTTCAGGAAAGTAAATGGATTAATAACCTAAAAAATGAAAAAACTGATTGTCCTCGGTGCCGGTGAAAGTGGAGTAGGTGCAGCTCTACTAGGCCAAAAACAAGGATATGATGTTTTTGTATCCGAGCAAGGAAAAATTAAAAACAAGTATTTTGAAGTTCTTTTAAAAAATGGGATTGCACTGGAAGAAGGCAAGCACACCGAAAGTAAAATTGTACAGGCAGACCTGGTTGTCAAAAGTCCGGGAATCTCCGATGACTCGCCCATCGTGAAATTAATACGCACGAAAGGGATTCCTATTATTTCGGAAATAGAATTCGGAGCACAATACACCGAGGCGGTACTCATTGGTATCACCGGTAGTAACGGAAAAACAACCACTACCCTACTTACTTATCACATCCTCAAAAGTGGCGGCTTAAACGTAGGAGTGGCAGGGAATGTAGGTCAAAGTTTTGCTTGGCAAGTAGCACACCATCAATACGATTATTACGTCCTGGAACTCAGTAGTTTCCAACTGGATGGTATCGCTAAATTAAAACCCCACATTGCAGTGTTGCTGAACATTACGCCAGACCATTTAGACAGGTACGATAACCGGTTTGAAAACTATATTCAATCAAAATTTTTGATTACTAAAAATCAGACCGCAGAGGATTATTTTATCTACGATCAAAGTGATAAAACAATTCTTTCGTACCTGGAACAAAACCCGATTCAAGCACAAAAAATTGCTTTTTCAATCCACCAACTACCTCCGCGTGGAATGGGGATTGAAAACGATAAATTAATATCAACCATTAATAAAAAGGAGCCCATTATGTCAACTCAAACCATGTCATTAGAAGGTAATCACAATCTCAAAAACGCCATGGCTGCATCGGCCATAGCGAGTATTTTAAAAATCAGAAAATCGGTGATTCGAGAAAGTTTAGTTTCTTTTCAAGGAGTAGAACACCGATTGGAAAAGGTACTTAAAATAAATCATGTGACTTACATCAATGATTCCAAGGCTACCAATGTCAACTCGACCTACTACGCTTTGCAAAGTATGACCACACCCACGGTGTGGATTGCCGGAGGAACCGACAAAGGGAACAACTACGAAGAGTTAATTCCCTTGGTGTATGAAAAAGTGAAAGCAATCATCTGTTTGGGGTTAGACAATACAAAACTCATTCAAAATTTTGGCAATATAGTACCAGTGATGTTTGAAACTGAATCCATGCGAGAAGCAGTACACCTGGCGTATAGTGTAGCCGAAAGGGGCGATTCAGTTTTATTATCTCCAGCATGTGCCAGTTTTGATTTGTTTGAAAATTACGAAGACCGAGGTCGACAGTTTAAAGAAGCAGTGAGAAATTTATAAAAAAATGTTTAAGAAATTTGATGCCATACAAGGAGATAAGGTAGTGTGGGCCATCGCCGGACTATTGGCTTTAGCGTCCTTTTTGCCCGTGTATAGTTCGAGTAGCAACTTGGCTTACTTATACGGCAATGGTAACACCCTTAGCTTTTTAATCAAGCATGCGATTCACTTATCGTTTGGGCTGATGCTCATTTATGTGGTTCATCGATTTCCGTATAACTATTTTAAGGGGCTTTCCTACTTGCTATTGGTACTTGCTGCAACCTTTTTAGTTTTTACCCTTTTGCAAGGCACTACCATCCAAGGAGCAAACGCCAGTAGGTGGATACGCATTCCCGGTGTGGGAATTAGTTTTCAACCCTCCATTTTTGCTATGTATGTCTTGATGGTGTACACAGCCCGATATCTATCTAAAATGAAGGGGAACTATACTTCTTTTAAAAGTAGTATCATCCCTTTGTGGATACCCGTTTTTACCATCACCGCCTTGATATTACCGGCCAACCTTTCGACTGCTGTGATGGTCTTTGGATTGGTGCTGGTGTTGGCCTTTATTGGAGGCTATCCCATGAAATATTTGCTGGCTATTGTAGGTGCCGGAATAGTGGGCTTGGCACTCTTTATTTTGATTGCAAAAATAGCTCCGGATTTTATGCCCAACCGGGTAGATACATGGATGAGTCGTATAGAAAACTTTAAAGCCGGTGAAAATGCCGAAGACGGTTACCAAATTGAAAAAGCTAAAATAGCCATTGCTACCGGAGGGGTTATGGGACTAGGACCGGGTAAAAGTGTACAAAAAAACTTTTTACCTCAGTCGTCGTCCGACTTTATTTATGCCATCATTGTGGAAGAGTTTGGTTTATTAGGAGCCGGATTTGTCATGCTTTTATACCTCTGGTTACTTTTTAGAATTATGATTATCACCAACAAAGTACCAACTATGTTTGGAAAACTAACGGTTATTGGTGTGGGCTTGCCCATTATCTTTCAAGCCTTGATTAATATGGCAGTAGCGGTCGAGCTATTTCCCGTTACAGGGCAAACCTTACCTCTTATCAGTAGTGGAGGTACTTCCATAGGAATGACCTGCTTAGCGCTCGGAATTATTCTTAGTGTCAGTGCAAATAAAGTGGTTGAAACCAAAGGGAAAGACAATCCTTTAGAAGTGTTAATTGAAGAAAATGAATAAACCTAGCAGCTCATATCGATTTATACTTTCGGGCGGTGGTACCGGTGGCCACATTTATCCGGCGATTGCTATTGCCAATCAATTAAAAACAGTCTTTCCAAAAGCTGAAATATTGTTTGTGGGTGCCAACAATCGGATGGAAATGCAAAAGGTTCCGAAAGCGGGTTACTCCATCAAGGGTTTATGGATTTCAGGTATTCAACGACGATTAACTATACAAAATCTATTATTTCCAATAAAATTGATTTACAGCTTGTGGCAGGCAAAAAAAATAATCAAACAGTTTTCACCCCAAGTAGTCATCGGAACCGGTGGTTATGCTAGTGCCCCCCTATTACGGGTGGCCTCTAAAAAAGGAATACCTTGTGTTATACAAGAACAAAATTCGTATGCCGGAATTGCCAATAAATGGTTGGCCAAACGCGCACAAAAAATTTGTGTTGCTTATCCGGGTATGGAACACTATTTCCCCAAAGAAAAGATTGTTTTCACCGGCAATCCGGTCCGGCAAGATATTGTTATTAATTCCGCTAAAAGAACAGAAGCTCAACAGTTTTTTAATTTGGATGCCCAAAAGAAAACCTTGCTGGTTTTAGGAGGTAGTTTAGGGGCTCGCACCATCAATGAGTTGGTTGAAAAATCACTTCCTCTATTTCAAGAACAACAGGTGCAGGTGCTTTGGCAAACCGGTGCTTTGTATTTCGACCGCTTTAAAAAACACCAGCAAGAAGGAGTTTTTATACACGATTTTATATACGCCATGGATTTGGCATATAACATAGCCGATTTGATAATTTCCAGAGCAGGAGCCCTATCGGTTTCTGAATTGTATATCGTCGGTAAACCGGTAATTTTTATTCCTTCACCCAATGTAGCAGAAGATCACCAAAAGAAAAATGCGGAGGCTGTTTTACAACAAAATGCTGCGCTGATGATCGAAGAAAAAGATTTGGAAAGTCGATTTGAAAAGGAATTCCTAACGCTCATAAACGACCCGGAAACCCAACAACGGTTGGGTAAAAACATACAACGATTAGCTCGTCCGCAAGCGACGGAGGAAATTGTAGAAGAAATTATAAAACTTGTAAAACCAACTCCATGAAAACAACCACAAAACTATTTTTGCGTCTCGCTATTGCAGCGGGATTTTTATCGGCAGTAGCCGACAGATTTGGTATGTGGGGCTCCCAGTGTTATTGGTGTAATTGGAATAATTTTGTTAAAAACACCAGAGAACTCAACCCGTGGATCCCTTCTCAATTTATTCCCGCATTAGCTACCGTAGTAACTACGTTAGAAGTGCTCTTTGCCTTGTTCTTATTAGTGGGGTTCAGAACCTCCTTATTTGCTAAACTCAGTGGTGTACTCTTACTTTTATTTGCCTTGGCTATGACCTATAATTTGGGGATTAAAACACCTTTGGATTTTTCGGTTTATGTAGCCGCCGGAGCAGCTTTCGCCTTGAGCACCATGAAAGAAAAATATTTGGAAATTGGATAAATGATACGATTAGAAAACATACATAATTTTTATTTTATCGGTATTGGAGGCATCGGTATGAGTGCCTTGGCTTTGTATTGGCATAATAAAGGTAAAAATGTATGTGGTTACGATCGTACACCTTCTGAAATTACAGAAAAATTAACCGACCTAGGCATAGAAGTCATCTTTACAGACGATTTTGAACAGGTACCATCGGATTGGGAAACGGAAAATACGCTAGTGGTTTATACACCCGCCATCCCAACTGATAATCAAATATTTACAGGCTTTAAAAATAGGAATTTCACGCTCATAAAACGGGCTCAGTTATTAGGAGAAGTCAGTAAAAATACGAAGTGTTTGGCCGTTGCAGGTACTCATGGTAAAACCACTACCTCTTCCATCTTGGCCCATTTGTTAATACAAAGTGAGGTAAGTGTCACAGCCTTTTTAGGAGGTATTGCCGAAAACTACCACAGCAATTTTGTGGATAATGGATCGGAATATACCGTTTTAGAAGCCGACGAATTTGATCGATCTTTTTTACAACTACAGCCCTATATAGCGGGAATTACTTCGATGGATGCCGACCATTTGGACATTTATGGAGATGCTACTGAGGTAACTAACGCTTTTAAGGATTTTGCTCACTTAGTAGCTGACAAAACCCATCTGCTTCACCAAAAAGGATTGCCTTTGGGCGGCAAGAGCGTGGCCGTAGAAGATGAGGCAGACTATGCGGCCATAAACGTAAGAATGATCAACGGTCATTATCATTTTGATTTAAAAACACCGCAAGGTATTATACCGGATTTCATCTTCAAGTTACCCGGAAAACACAATTTGTTTAATGCCACCATGGCCTTGGGAATGGCACTGATTTCGGGTTCACCCCAACATAAACTAGCCGGTGCATTAGAGAGATTTCAAGGGGTGCAAAGGCGATTTACGTACCGCATTGACAAACCCAACTTAGTGTTGATTGACGATTACGCTCACCATCCGGAAGAAATCAATGCCGTTTATCAAGCGGTCTCCGAAAAATATCCCGAAGATTCCAAATTGGTAATTTTTCAACCGCATTTGTTTTCGCGTACACGAGATTTTGGTGAAGCCTTTGCAGAAAGTTTATCTCATTTTGATGAAATTGCCTTATTAGAGATATATCCAGCTCGTGAAAAACCCCTACCCGGTATCAGTTCTCAGTGGTTGTTAAACCAAATAAACCATCCGTACAAACAGTTAATTAGCAAACCTGACTTAGCCGAATGTATTAAAAACTCATCGTGTCGAGTGGTTATTATGATGGGGGCCGGAGACATCGGCGTAGAAATTGAACGAGTCACTAAAGAGTTAACAGTATGAAAATCAATAAGAACTATCTCAAATTTGGAATTACCTTGGCATTGGTAGTATTTCTATTTGGATTTAGTTCCAAGCGAAATAAGAGCAAAAATGTAGTGGCCCAAGAGGTGATTTTTATGGATGATTTACCGCGATTTATCGGGCTTGACGCGGTTAATAAATTGTTAATACAAAAAGAAGAGGAGCTTACGAGCATTGCCAAAGAAACTTTAGATTTGAACGAAATGGAGAAACGACTCTTAGAAAATCCTATGATTGCTAACGCTGATGTATACCTGACCATAGACGGAGTGTTAAAAGCTCAAGTCACCCAACGCAGACCGATTGCTCGGGTAGCTTCTACGGCTTCCTATTATTTGGATGAGACCGGTCAGACGATGCCGCTTTCGGAGTTGTATTCAGCCCGAGTGCCTATCATTACCGGAGAGGCTGAGAGTCATTACGATGCACTCACCCAGCTGTTAAGTGCTCTTGAAAAAGATCCCGTGATGAGTCGTCAAATAATAGGTGTACATGTTGCCTCAGCCCAAGAATTTTATTTACTCCCCCGAATTCATGACTTTCGAATCGCTATTGGGGAAGTAGAAGATTTACAGAAAAAATTTAATAATTATAAAGCCTTTTATCAAAAAGCAACCAAAGACAGTACTATAACTTCTTATAGCCAAATCAATTTAAAATTTGACAAACAAGTAGTAGCTACAAAAAAATAAGAGCAATGGAAAAAAACAAATTTGCAGTAGGATTGGACATTGGGACGACCAAAATTGCTGCCATGGTAGGTCGGTATAATGAGTATGGAAAATTAGAAATCTTAGGCGTTGGTAAAGCCAAAAGTTTGGGAGTACACCGAGGGGTGGTCAATAACATCACTCAAACCATTCAATCTATTCAACAGGCGGTAGAATTAGCCGAAAATGCCTGTGGTGAAAAAATTACTGATGTGGTGGTGGGCATTGCCGGTCAACACATACGAAGTTTACAACACAACGACTATATCAATCGTAAAAACTTTGAAGAAGTCATCGACGAAAAAGACATTGAAAACTTGTGTAATCAAGTTCACAAATTGGTGATGCTTCCGGGTGAAGAAATTATTCATGTGCTTCCCCAAGATTTTAAAGTAGATGGAGTCCCTGAAATCAAAGAACCCATTGGCCATTATGGCTCTCGATTGGAGGCCAATTTTCACGTAGTGGTAGGACAAATTGCTTCCATACGTAACATCGCTCGCTGTGTCAAAAGTGCGGGTCTGAATTTTGCCGGTATAACCTTAGAACCCTTGGCATCCGCACGAGCTGTACTTAGCCAAGAGGAAAAAGAAGCGGGTGTGGCACTGATTGATATTGGGGGTGGTACTACAGATTTGGCCATTTTTAAAGACGGTATTATTCGTCACACGGCTGTGATTCCTTTTGGTGGAAACGTGATTACGGAAGATATCAAAGAAGGATGTTCAATAATCGAAAAACAAGCAGAAATGCTTAAAATAAAATTTGGTTCTGCCTGGCCGGGTGAAAACAAAGACAATGAAATCGTATCCATACCCGGATTACGAGGTCGAGATCCTAAAGAAATAACCCTGAAAAACCTTTCTAAAATCATTCACGCCCGAGTGGTAGAAATTATCGAGCAAGTGTATTCAGAAATCAAAGCCTACGGTCACGAAGAGCAAAAGAAGAAGCTTATTGCCGGTATCGTAATCACCGGTGGAGGAGCTGAACTCAAACACTTGCGTCAACTGGTAGAATATACCACCGGCATGGACACACGTATTGGCTATCCCAATGAGCATTTAGCTGGAAATAGTGAAGAAGCTATTAAAAGTCCGGTTTATGCTACTGCTGTGGGATTGGTCATGGACAGCTTGGAGCGTCAAGGTAAAATTACCACATCTAAGACAGAAACTAATGTTAGTCCTTCCGAAGAAATACAAGAAGAAAAAACAGCTACTAAAACAACCACAACCAAAACCGGGGAAGACAAACTACCTAAGAACCGCAAAAGCTTTTTTGAAAAGTGGGCGGATAAATTTAAAGACTTTTTAGAAAACGCAGAATAATCCCTCAAAAAACAGTATTATGAGCAGCGACAACGTATTTGAAAATATAACATTTGATCTTCCCAAAAACCAATCCAATGTCATTAAAGTGATTGGCGTGGGTGGTGGTGGTAGCAATGCTATCAACTATATGTTTAAGCAAGGAATCAAAGGAGTAGATTTTGTAGTCTGCAACACCGATTCTCAAGCATTAGAAAACAGCCCTGTACCTATTAAAATTCAATTGGGTGTATCTCTGACCGAAGGCTTAGGTGCCGGTGCCAACCCTGAAATTGGTAAAGACGCCGCCTTGGAAAGTATGAACGATATCAAAGCCATGCTATCCACCAATACCAAAATGGTATTTATCACTGCGGGCATGGGAGGAGGTACCGGAACCGGTGCTGCACCCATTATTGCCAAGATGGCCAAAGAGCTGGATATATTAACAGTAGGTATCGTCACCGTTCCGTTTCAATTTGAAGGAAAGACCCGTTTAGAACAAGCACAACAAGGAGTAGAAAATCTTAGAAAAAACGTGGACTCGCTAATTGTGATTAATAACAATAAATTACGGGAAGTCTATGGCAATCTCGGATTCAAATCTGGGTTTTCTAAGGCCGATGAAGTGTTGGCTACAGCTGCCCGAGGTATAGCCGAAGTAATTACTCACCACTACACTCAAAATATCGACTTACGAGATGCTCGGACGGTATTATCAAACAGTGGTTCGGCTATCATGGGAAGTGCTATTGCAGAAGGTCCCAATCGAGCGCACGAAGCTATTTCACAGGCACTGGACTCTCCCTTACTGAATGACAATAAAATTACCGGAGCTAAAAATGTACTCTTACTAATCGTTTCGGGTACTGAGGAAATAACCATTGATGAAATTGGAGAAATCAACGATTACATTCAATCGGAAGCCGGCCATAGTGCTAATATCATTATGGGAGTGGGTGAAGATGAAAGTTTGGGTAAAGCCATTTCTGCCACCGTTATCGCTACCGGTTTTAATGTAGAACAACAAAATGAAATCGTCAATACCGAATCTAAAAAAATCATTCATCGTTTGGAGGATGAACAAACCGTAGAACAAGTTTTAGTTTCTAAAGAAAATGCTCCTAGCGGACGAATTATTTTTGATGAAGAACCAGCAAACGAAGAAGACGAACCTTCACATTCAGCTGCAAGTTTGACAAACACTCCAGTTATAGTTCATAATTTATTTGATGAAACTGAGGAGAATCCGATTATCGAAACCCCATCTCCTGCCGTGGAACAAGAATTACCACTAGATATACCCCAACCCAAAGGGCAAGATGAAAAAAAGGAAGAAGCAGTACCTTTCTCTGGTTATATTCCCACCACCGAATTGTTACGACAAATACCCTTGGTGTATGAGGAAGTTTTAGCGGGTAGCTCCGAACCAATTTCTTCAGAAAAAATCCAGGAACAGGAAGTCAATGACTTTGTTATAGTGGATCGTACGGAGAAAAAAGAAGAACCTAAAAAAGAGCAAGAACCTGCCGAACCTATGTTGGTTTTTGATTTACCCATTAAGCAAGAAGAAAAAAAACCAGCCCTAGAGGAGATTGAAGTTCGAGATTCGATTGAAGTGTTTCCAGTTACCGAAATATCAGATCAAGGGGAAATACGATATAGTTTGGACGATTACCAACAAATGGAAGATATGTTGATGAACTCCAAACCCCAACAGGATTTAATACAAGAAGAGGAAGTACAGGATGAAAGTATTGCTTTTGAAAAGAAAACACTAGATAGCTCTTCAGAAAACCGTACCTCCGATGAAGAGGATGCCGATCCGGTCAATGCATCAATTGCTGAATTATTAAAAAAAAGAACCGAGGAACGCAAAGCCAAGATGAAGGCTTTTAATTACAAGTTCTCCAATCTTCAAGACAACCGTATTGACGAGTTGGAAAAACAACCCGCATACAAACGCATGGGCATCGACTTAAACGACTCCTCGGGAGAGGCGACCACCTTATCAAAAACCACTTTGTCTATCGATGAAAACGACGAAATTGTACTGAGAAATAACAATTCGTTTTTACATGATAATGTAGATTAACAACCCATTTTTAGATTAAGTTTAGTGTTACATTTGCTTCGAAAACCCTGAAGATTTACTCGGAAGGGTTTTTTTGTATCCAATACCCACTTTATTTTAGATTACTCTAAAAATATATTTACACTCACGTAATATTTGATATATTTGTAGCTTCAAAGGCACTTAATTATGTTTACCTATTCCGAAGAAAATTATATAAAAACAATTTTTCATTTACAGCAAAAAGTTACCGATGGGGTTTCTACCAATGCTATTGCTGAGCAGCTAGATACCAAAGCCTCTTCCGTCACTGATATGATTAAAAAGCTTTCAGATAAAGGCGTAATTAATTATATTAAATACCAAGGAGTTACGTTGACCCAACAAGGTCGGAAAACCGCGCTATCCATTATCCGTAAACACCGATTATGGGAAGTTTTTTTAGTTGAAAAACTGGATTTTAGTTGGGATGAGGTCCACGAAATTGCTGAGCAACTAGAGCACATCCACAGTGAAAAATTGATTGACCGGTTGGACAAATTACTCGACTACCCCAAATACGACCCCCATGGCGATCCGATTCCAACGAAAGATGGAAAGTTTAGTGAGCGGGAAAAAGTTTTACTCAGTGAATTAGAAATCGGTGATGTAGGTGTATGTGTAGGTGTTAAAGACACCTCGCCCTCGTTTTTAAAATTTTTGGATAAAAACGGTATTGCACTCGGAAAGCAACTTAAAATTACAGACAAAGAAGAATTTGACGGGTCATTGCAGATAGTCATCGACAACAAAACCTTAAATATATCTCATTTAGTAGCCTCTAATTTGTTTATTAAAAACTAATTTTTAAAGTTTTATGGAAAACATCATTGCCTATTTTAAACAGATTGATCCAGTGTTAGCGGCTTTATATGCGGGACTATTTACTTGGATTTTAACCGCCTTGGGAGCATCTTTAGTATTTTTCTTTAAAACTATGAATCGTGCCGTTTTAGATGGCATGCTGGGATTTACGGGAGGGGTTATGGTAGCCGCTAGTTTTTGGAGTTTATTAGCTCCGGGCATTGCGATGAGCGATGGAGAGGGATTTGTAAAGGTTATTCCTGCTGCCATAGGTTTTTTGATGGGAGCGCTATTTCTTTTTGGTTTAGACAAAATACTACCCCACCTGCATATCAATTTTAAAGAAAGTAAAAAAGAGGGCATTAAAACTCCTTGGCATAAAACCACCTTACTAACTTTAGCGATCACCCTACACAACATACCCGAGGGTTTGGCGGTGGGGGTACTCTTTGGAGGGGTAGCTGCCGGTATGGAAGGTGCCTCCATAGGAGGAGCAGTAGCTTTAGCTATCGGGATCGGGCTACAGAATTTCCCGGAAGGGATTGCCGTAGCCATGCCATTGCGAAGAGCCGGTATCAGTCGAAGAAAAAGTTTTGCCTTGGGACAAGCCTCTGCCATTGTTGAGCCCATTTCGGCGGTGATAGGAGCATGGGCAGTGATGACGTTTGAGCCTATATTGCCGTATGCCTTGGCATTTGCAGCAGGCGCTATGATTTTTGTAGTGGTCGAAGAAGTTATACCGGAAACCCAACAAGACAAACATACCGACATTGCCACGATGGGATTTATTGGTGGATTTATAATTATGATGATCTTGGATGTGGCTCTGGGTTAAATTAGGTAAGTATTAGTATAGTTAAAGGATTATTAAATAAGAAAACGGCACCCTTTTTCCATCAGGTTTATGTATATTTAACCCAAATTTTAGCAAAATAATTTTCTTTTTTAATAATAGAATATCTCATGAGAAGTCGCTTCCTTATAATTTTCCTATTTGCCTCATTATGTATGTCAGCACAACAGGTTGAAACACCATTGATCGTTGCCAAAGTCAAATCAAATCAATCCTACAAAGTACAAGGACAGTTGGTAGAAATTATTGAAGTAATAGAAGATTCTCGTTGTCCCAGTGATGTTACTTGCGTTTGGGAAGGACAAGCTCGAGTTAAAGTACGGGTACAACAAACCGATGGAAGTTATACCGATAAAGAGTTACTTTTTAAAGGAGCCCGTTTGGGAAATGAAAACGAACACCAAATACTAAAGTCCAACGAATCGATACTCATAGCTAGACAACTTCTGCCCTACCCTGTTAGTAGCGATCAGGGCAAACGAGATTATGTGTTGGAAGTTTTTGAAAAACCCATTCGGAAAAATTAAAGAAATTCGAACAGCTAATTAATAGGTGTAAATTTTACTCCTTTTCAGCTAATAAAATATCGACCTCGACTAGTAGACGTTCCATATCTTCCCAGTCAGTACCGTCATAATAGCCACGAATACGTCTCTTTTTATCGACCAATACAAAATTTTCGGTGTGTACCATTTCGTAAGGATCTTCGCCCGGTGCCAATTGGGCTACTAGATACGATTTTCTGGCCAAGCTATAAATCTGTTCTAAATCGCCCGTAACTAAATTCCAATTACTACCATCTACTCCTTTGGCATCAGCATAAATTTTTAATACCGGAACACTGTCTATCTCAGGAGTAACACTATGAGAAAGAAACATAATGTCTTTTAGACCTTTCAGCCGCTGTTGTAATTTTACCATATTATCAGTCATAATCGGACAAATAGTTGGACATGTGGTAAAAAAGAAATCAGCTATGTAGATTTTATCTTGGTAGTCCCGTTGAGTAATGGTATCACCATATTGATTAATCAATTGAAAATCAGCAATGGTATGAAATTTTCGAACATGTTGTATATCTTCATCGACCAATTCTGAATTGACCATACTGGGCTGATAGATAGGTAGTGTGGGTTCAGTCTTAAAATGATTGTACATAATATAAAGAACCACTATTGAAATCACCGCCATAACCAAAAAAAATATACGAAATCGCTTAAACAACTCAACCATATCCGATGTATTTAAACCCTGGCAAAGATAGGCTAATCTACACATTTTTGAAAACGGATACGCCGTTAATTAGCACTTAAAAAAAGCTATTTCTTTGTTTAAAAACTACTTTATAAAATTTATTTCATGGAACCATTTTTTTTAAAATTCTTCTTTTGAATTGAGATTAAACCGTATTAACTCTTACTCAAGTAACTAAAATTTCATTACCTTTAATGCAGTATTAACTTTAATTTTATGAAAATGGCTGTATTAAAAGTGATTGAAATTTTATCAAGTTCTGATAAAAGTTGGGAAGATGCTGCTCAAAAAGCGGTAGCAAAAGCCTCTAAGACCTTAAACAACATTCGTTCTGTTTATATTAATGAACAGAGTGCAGTAGTAAGTAATAATCAAATAAGTGAATACCGCATCAATGCGAAAATCACTTTTGAAATCGATTAATTTTATAAATGACCAACCCTGTCTTGAAAAAGTCAGGGTCTTTTTTTATGTCCACTTTTTCCAACGATCTCATACACGAAAGCAGTCCGTATTTACTACAACACGCTCATAACCCGGTACATTGGAAAGCTTGGAAAGCTACTACTTTGGCGGAAGCCAAAAAACAAAACAAACTTTTGGTAATCAGTATTGGTTACGCTACTTGTCATTGGTGTCATGTGATGGAAGAGGAATCTTTTAAAGACCACGAAGTAGCGGAAGTCATGAATGCACATTATGTAGCTATCAAAGTAGACCGGGAAGAACGTCCGGATCTGGACCAAGTGTATATGAATGCTTTGGTAGCCATTTCGGGTCAGGGAGGCTGGCCATTAAATATAGTGGCTCTGCCGGACGGAAGACCTATTTGGGGCACCACCTATCTACCTAAACAACAATGGATTGAAGCCTTAAATCAAATTCAAAAATTATACAAACTTCAGCCGCACAAAGCCGAAGAATATGCTGGTTTACTCACGGAAGGATTATCCAAAATCCATGAGCTTCTCCCTCCCCCGCCCCAAGCAAATTTTGATTCCTGGGACTGGTCACAATTAATCCAAGCATTTGTAGAACAACACGACACCGAAAACGGTGGAGAAAACCGCGTACCTAAATTTATGATGCCCTGTCGGTGGAATTTTTTATTGCGCTACGGTTACCAGACCCAACAGCACCAATTAACTGATCAAGTACTCTTAACGCTTGAAAAAATGGCTATGGGTGGAATTTTTGATCAGGTAGAGGGTGGGTTTTCAAGATACAGTACAGATGAACAGTGGCATATACCCCATTTTGAAAAAATGCTGTATGACAATGCACAATTGGTGAGTTTGTACGCACGTGCTTATGCAGTTGAAGCTCGGCCAATTTTTAAAGAAACTGTTATCCGAACCCTGGATTTTGTAGAACAACAACTCCGCAGTCCGGAGGGTGGGTTTTACTGCGCTTTGGATGCTGATAGTATCAACTCTTACGGAGTTTATCAAGAAGGAGCCTATTACACTTTTAACCGTCACGAATTGGAAGATGTATTAGCAGAAGATTTTGAACTGGCGGCTACCTATTTTACAATTTCAGACGAGGGGTATTGGGAAAACAATCAGTATGTTTTACGCAGAAAATTATCAGATGAGGAATTTTGTAATATCTATCAACTCAACCTAGACCAGTTTCTAAAAATGAAAACCAACTGGGTTGAAATTTTAGTGTCTCTGCGAAAAAACAAACAACCCCCGGCCTTAGATTATAAAATACTCACCTCTTGGAACGCTCTGATGCTACAAGCATATTGTGATGCTTATCAGGTTTTTGGAGAGCAATCCTATATAGAAAAAGCTTACGAAATTGCTCAATTTATTCAAAAAAATCTTATAGACCCTGACGGGCAATTAGCACGAATGTACGCTCGTGGCCAAGTTAGTGGTAAAGGATTCTTAGACGATTACAGTTTTTTAATTGCCTCATACATTTCTCTGTACGAATCGACATGGGATGCTACTTGGGTGGAGTGGGCCAAAAAACTAACCCACAAAGTTCTCACGAGTTTTTCGATGGACCAAAAAACACTTTTATCCTACACTCCTAAAGATTCAGAATCATTATACACCTCCTCCCTAGAAACCACTGATAATGTTTTACCTTCTTCGAATGCAGTTATGGCGCATAACTTATTTTGGTTGGGGACATTTTTTGGTGAAAACACTTGGAAAGAAAGATCCCAACAAATGCTATTGAGTGTGGATATACATAGATTTCCCACCTCCTATTCTCACTGGTTACATCTAGCTATGCATCTAACCCATCCTTTTTATGAAATTGTGTGTATGGGTGAAGAAGCACTAATTGCAAGTCAATCCATTAATAAACTCTATCTTCCCCATACCCTCAAAGCTGGGAGTAAACAAAGAGAAGAAAATTATTACCTATTAAAAAACCGATGGATTCCTGGCAAAACCATGTTCTATCTCTGTCAAAATTCATTTTGTTATAAACCCCACGAAGACGTTAAATCTTTTATTAAAATGTTAACTTCAACCCTCTAATATTTTATTATTTATTATATTTACAAAATTATAGAAACGAATATGTTATGAAAAAATCAATCATTGTAGTAGCTTCTTTACTAGTTGGTACCATTAGTTTTGGACAAAATGCAGGTACATTTGGATTTACAAATACTCAAATTACTACACAACAATATTTTGAACAATACGGTATAGTAGAAGCAAAACTTCACACAATCAAAGGCTCCCCTTACGACAACCCACTGTTTTTACCGGGGAATATTTATTCCTCAAACGAAATAGTAGGAGCCGGCGTTATGTTAAGGTATAATATTTTTGCCGATGAAATTGAAATTAAAGATCCTACTTCAGACAGTTATTCTTCTTTAATCAAATCACCCGAGTTTTTTGCCAAAATTAACAACGACCTCTACATGTATGTTTTAGGGGAAAACGGCGGATATTTTAAAGTACTTACTGAGGGTAAGAATTATGATTTATACAAAAAATCGACGGTAATTTATCGAGATGTAGTTCCTCCCAAAGACCCATACAGCCGTGAAACTCCTGCGCAATTTACACGTAATGATATCTATTATATAGTATCTAAAGGCGGATCCTTTTACGAGTTACCCAACAACCGCAAAAAATTTGTGTCTATTTTTAAATCCAATCAAAAAGAAATCGATCAGTACATCAAGAAAAACAAAATCGATCTTAAGGATGAAAAAGATATGATCAAGGTGATGAATCACATTGATAGTTTGATAAAGGAATAATTTATTTAGAAATAAAATCCTTGAGATAAAAAGGTTCAAAATAAGCGACATCTACAAAGTCGCTTTTTTTGTATTTGTCCATGGCTAATACTCCCATTTCTCGAGCAGAGGGAAATTTACCATCCACAAATTGTGCTTGAGGATGGTTGCAAATTTCCTTGAATTTTTGGATACCATCTCCTAAGAAACACACCGAAGATTGATTTAAATACTTGTCCCAACTCTCTGGCTCTAATACTCGAGCCTGTACCGGTTCGACGGTATTCAAATCCTGATCAAATACACAGGTATAGACCTCCATTCTTCGCGCATCAATCATGGGAATAATGAAACCTGGAGGTGACTCAATTTGTCTAGCTAAAATTGTTAAAGTAGGAAGTGCAATCAGTGGGATATCTAAGGCAAAGCACAAGCCTTTTGCAGCAGACACCCCAATTCGGAGTCCCGTGTAACTGCCAGGACCTTGGCTTACGGCTACTGCTATAAGTTCTTCTATAGAAACTTTGGCATCTCGTAACACCTGCTCAATAAAAAGGTGTAGCTTTTCGGCATGGGAATAGGACAAACTATTCTCCTGGCAAACCGCCCGAATACCCTGTGAATCTACAATAGCTACAGAGCACTGGGTAGTGGAGGTTTCAATACAAAGAATAGCAGCCATTTTATTCGGCTTCGGAAGTGGTTGATACTTTTACTTTGTCTTTATTTTTTAGCGTTTTGGTCACTAAAGTATAAGGTCCCACAATAATTTCATCACCGGGTTGAAGACCCGTCAATACTTCTATATTCCGGTCATCTTGAATTCCAGTAGTAACCACGCGTAAATGGGCTTGATCTCCATTTTTGACAAAAACACATTCAAAACGTTCTTGAGAAGTAGACACCACTGGTGAAAAGGTGGATGTAGTATCATTTTTAATCACCACTGCGCTAATAGGAACAGCTAGTACATTTTCTTTCTTTTGAGTAATAATATCAACTGTAGCTGTCATTCCGGGGCGGAAAGGCGAAAAATTTTCCGGCTTCCCTTCTATTAAATCTTGATAAGATTCGGGTAGGATTCTAACTTTTACCTTAAAATTAGTTACTTGATCAGCGGTTAAAGCGGCATTGGCCGAGTTTGCTATAGAGGTAACTATACCTTTAAATTTTCTTCGCAAATAAGCATCTACTTCGACCATAGCCGAATCTCCAATACTCACTTTTACTATGTCGTTTTCGTTAACATCCACTTCTACTTCCATACTGCTTAAGTTAGCCACTCGCATCAGTTCGGTACCTGCCATTTGTTGAGTACCTACTACCCGTTCTCCCAACTCCACATCGAGTTTTGAAATAGTTCCGTCTATAGGTGCAAAAATGATGGTACGTGCTAAACTTTCCCGAGCTTCATTTACAGTTGCAGCTGCACTTTGGATGTTGTAGTAAGCCGATTGGTTAACCGCTTTGGCACTTTCATAGGCTGAAATAGCTTTGTCCCATTCTGACTTAGAAATGATGCCTTTTTCAAATAGATTTTTACTGCGCTGGTAATTGGCTTCAGCTTCATTTAAAGCTGCTTGAGTTTGGTCATACGACGATCGAATGTTTTGAAGAGTTGCCATAGAACGTTGCAAACCTGATTGATATAAATCGGGATTGATTTTCACTAATAAATCCCCTTTTTTAACCTGTTGTCCTTCCACAATGGGTAACTCTATAATTTCACCCGAAACTTCCGAAGAAATTTTCACTTCGGTTTCGGGCTGAATTTTTCCGGTAGCAGCGACTGTTTCAGTGATCGTTGTGGGATTTAAAACAGCAATTTCTACTTCTTTGGAGTCGTCTTTGCCAAACCAACCCGCTTTTTTACCGATAATTAAAAAAACAATTAAGACAAGGGCTAGAATGATTAATTTAGTTATGTTTTTTTTCATAATGGATTAGTATAAGGGAATTCCGAAATAAAGTTCAAGAAGTTTTAGTTTAAAAATATAATCGTACTTGGTTCTTAAAGTTTCAGATTGAGCATTTTCGAGTCGTACTTTGGCTTGAGATACATCAAAGGAATTGACAAATCCTTCATTAAAACGTTCTACCGTAAATTCATAGGCTTGTTGCAGGGCTTCTTCTGTTTTAATAGCCGCTTGGTAGGAGGCATATACACCGATTACATCACTGTAGGCACGATATACATTGGCTTCAATCTCTAATTCCGTTTGCTGTTTTTGTAAAAGCGCGCGATCCATATTTACTTTGGCTCTTTTCACTTGGTTTCGGGCTGCCAATCCGTTAAAAATGGGTACTTGCAACTGTACCCCATAAAAGGTACCGTCGTTTTCATACAATTGTTGTACAAATTGTCGATCTAAAAAATCGTTGTCAGACCAGCGCGTATCATAACCAGCAAAGGCAGACAGACGGGGTGAATAAGCTCCCCGAGCAATTTGTAAATCCTTTTCGGACAATTCAATATTTTGAGCGGCCACCTTACTTTCTGGACGGGTTTCTTTGGCTTTACTAACAATAGCCTCCACGGGTTGTTCAGTGACCGTTTGAAGAGGGACATCGTAATCTTGCTCCGAGATGTCAAAATTTTGATAATCAGTAACTGCTAATAATTGGGCTAAATTGAGTAAGGCAATTTTGATTTGGTTTTGCGCATCAATTAAACGTTGTTCGTCACCAGCCACTGTAGCTTTAATTTCTAATAAATCGCCTCGGGGTAATACTCCGGCATCCACTAAAGCATTGGTACGCTCTAATTGTTGGAGGGTTACCTGGCGTTGTGCTTCTATAATTTTAAGATTTTCTTTACTGTAAATAACCGTCAGATACGCATTAACCACATTGAGTGCAATATCGTCTTTCATTTTATCGATATTGTATTGAGCAGCGATTTGTTGCAATTTGGCTCGTTGGAGTTGTCTTAAATTTTGAAAACCACTAAAAATAGTAACTCCCGATTGCAGCCCGGTAGTTAGTGACAAAAAAGTATTGTTTTCGATACTGTTGGTCAACGGGTTGATGTTGGTACCGGTATTGGATGAAAATGTAGCCGAGCCGTTCAGCGTAGGAAGCATATTTCCAAGGGCTTCACTTTTTTGAATATCGGCCAGTTCAGACTCTAGAGAGATTTGTTTTACAGTCAGGTTATTTTCTACGGCATAGGCCACTGCTTCTTCCAGGGTCCAAAGTTTGTTTTGTCCAAAGAAAGTCCATGTAAAAAACAAACAAACTATACAATACAATGTTTTCATAGGAAAAGGAATGTTACTAAATATGTCGAACGAAGTATTTTTTTGTTACAAAAAATTACTAAGAAATAAAAAAAAGGGTTAAGAAGAATACCCTGTGTCCCTATTTATTTTTTAAATCCCGCTTTCTATTTCTATAAATAATATAGCCAATGATTCCCACTAACAAATAGGGAAACGCCATTAAATATACTATCCCTCGATTTATACCCTTGGCGGTCGATCCATCCGCTTCTGACTCTAATACAGCTCGACACATAGCACATTGGCTCCAAGAGACATCGGTGGACAACAAAAAAACCAGCAGTAAAAGGCCTAATATTAGAATTTTTTTGTTCATGGTTTAATGGGTATAATAAGGTGAAATCATCAGGTAAACCAAAACGCCACTTACGGCCACGTACAACCAAATGGGATAGGCAATTCGAGCTATTTTACGATGTTTGTCAAATCGTTCTGACAAGGCTCTTACAAAGCTAATGAGAACCAAAGGAATTACCACTATCGACAATAGGATATGAGTAATGAGTATAAAAAGGTAAATATACCGCAAGACACCTTCACCGCCATAGGGAGTAGAAGCCGTGGTTGCATGATAAGCGATATACATTAATAAAAAGGCGATAGAACAACCCATTGCTATTTTCATCAGCATTTCGTGTTTCTTCCTATTTCCTTTTTTTACAGCATTGACGGCGGCTATTAGTAACACAGCGGTAAACCCATTGATAGTAGCATAAATGGGAGGTAAAAAAGTGAGAGGTTTAACGTTGAACCCCCATTCTTTGAGATTTTCAGGAGTAATACGAAATAAAGAAGCCACTACGATGGGGATGAGGATAGAAATCACCACTATCCAAAAATTATATTTTTTTTCGTTCGCAGTCATGGATCATTTTATTTAAGTAGGGCTTGAATATCCTCTATGAGCATTTGGATTTGGGAGTCATTTAAACCGTCGTAATAATACATCGGGTTACCAGAAGAATCATAGCGAGATACAATGTTACCTTCTTTATCAATTAGTGCAAAAAGTCCGGAATGCTCAAACCCTCCCGGTGCGGCTTCTTCAGAAGCAGCATATAATTTAAAGCCTTCATTGGCGAGCTTGTAAATACCTTCTCGATCACCGGTTAAAAAATGCCAATTGGGGTGCGTAACCTGGTATTTTTCGGCATACGCCTTTAAAACCTCCGGGGTGTCAAATTCGGGATTAATAGTAATAGATACAATACCAAAATCCAGCTTTCGCCGTAAGGCTTGCTCTACCTTCTTCATATTTTCATTCATGATAGGACAAATACTGGGGCAGGTAGTAAAAAAGAACTCTACTACATATACTTTTCCATCCAAATGTTGATTAGTAACCGTGTTGTTATACTGGTTGGTAAAGGAAAATGCAGGTATTTGACCCGATATAAAAAATTCTTCTGAAGAGTCGTACTTCGAGATATTATACACCGTCCAAATTCCGAAAATCAAAATAATAAAAGTAATACCGACGTATGAATAATTTTTCATTTTTATATTTTTCTTTTATAGCGATTGTTTTCTTTTAATTCTAGACGGTATTCGGCTAACAATATTTTTACATCATCCCGCAATTTGTTGTTAATAGCAGCGGGTGTAGAAATATCATAACCGATGGTTTGGTGGGGTTCTTCTTGAGGATCACGACCTCTGAGATTTCTTTCTTTATCAATGATATAAACTTGCGAGCTACTGCCCAACTCGTCGAGGCTCTCCGAACTTGGAAGAGATTCAAAAAAAGTGTTTATCTGCTCGTTGCTCCCATAAACAAACTTCCATTTTGATGGGTCAGCAATCTGTTCTAATGCAGTCAATAATTGAGCTACCTCCTCTTGTTGGTTTTCAGCAACGACCCAGACAAATTGTAAATCTTCAAACTGGTAATAGGGTTTATAAATTTTATGGGCTAAATTATAGACCAGGGCGCGTTTGTTGAGGACATCTTTACCTAAAAAACCTAAAATAGTAATATTATTTTGGAGAACTACCCCATCATTTTTGAAGTGATTAATTTCATTTACTTGAGGAGATACAACGGGTAATTTTTCAAAGAGATTAACCCCGGTAGCAAAAAACATGTAGACCGTTAAGGGTAATAAAAACAATATTCCGAGTACTATTTTATTTTTCAAAAGAACGCGTTTTTAAAACTGGTACAAAAATAAAAAAAGCCCTGCTTAAAACAGGGCTTTTTAACAGTTTATTCGATTTTAGAAATTATACTTGACAAACCCGTTTTTAAGCACCTCATATACATAATCTCCTTCAATTAAAAGGATGACCATTAGGTAGGTTATTAAAAAAACCCCAGTCCATACTACTGATCGTCTAAGTCCTTTGGTTTCACCTTCCATGTGCATGAAAGTCCAAGTAATATAATAGGCTTTATATATAGTTAAAATGATGAAAATCCAGTTGAGGAGTTTCATATGTAAGATTTTATTATCCATTAATACTGCCGGTTTGTAAATACCTAATACTACTTCGATGATAGTAGCAACGGACAATAAGGTAAACACATACCAAATTCTCTTAACTGCAGCATTTCCGTGTGAAGTATCTTGTGCCATAGTACGCTTTTATTTTTTATTAAACTAGATAGAAGAAAGTAAATACAAACACCCAAACTAAATCTACAAAGTGCCAATATAAACCGACTTTTTCGACCATTTCATAATGTCCTCGGCGTTCGTACGTACCTAATAATATATTAAAAAACACGATTATATTTAACAAAATACCGATAGACACGTGAAAACCGTGAAATCCGGTAATAAAGAAAAAGAAATTACCAAAAAGAGGGTGTCCATATTCGTTGCGATACATATTTGCACCTTCTACAACACGTACGGCATTTTCTAAGGTTTTAAAGGACTCTTCGCGACTCAATACAGTTGGATGGCCGTTTTCATCCAGTTTCTGGATTCGTACCAACAGATGATCTTGAGCCGTAAAACCTTGAACTAAATCTTCGACAGTATAAGCAGGGAGGTATTCTTCCTCACTGGCAAACCAAATTCCATCTTTACGATTTAATTCGGCTCGTTGCGAACTAGCTAAAGCCACTTCACCAATAGGAACACGATTGCCATCGGTGTCCACAAACTGAAGAATTCTTCCTCCTTGAGTTTCTACAGCTCCATAGGTACCATTAATAAAGTTTTTCCACTCCCAAGCTTGTGAACCGATAAAGCACAGACCACCGACGATGGTCAATGCCATATAAAACACTACTTTCTTACGGTTCATTTGTTGACCCGCATTAACAGCCAGTACCATAGTTACCGACGAAAAGATAAGAATAAAGGTCATTAAAGCCACGTAAAACATCGGCATGTCTTTGCCGTGCATAAATGGGAAGTGATTAAATACCTCATCGGCTATCGGCCAGGAGTCAATAAACTTGAACCTCATAAAACCGTAGGAAGCTAAGAATCCAGTAAAAGTTAAAGCATCCGATAGGATAAAAAACCACATCATGAGTTTACCATAACTGGCTTTTAATGGAGATTCTCCTCCTCCGCCCCATACTTTGCCTTCGGTACCTGTTTTAATTACAGCTGTGTCCATAGAAAAATTTGGTATTTAGTGCGTCAAAAATAAACAATTTTATTATCTGACGAAAATGAAAAACAAAAACAAATACAACCACAAAAAATCGACAAAATGCCAAAAGGTTTCAGCAAGTTCAATTCCAAGGGTTTGACCATTTTTGTACTTCTGTTTATAATGATTATAAATTACCACGGTTAACACCAACATGCCACTAAAAATATGAGCTAGGTGTAAAGCGACTATCAAATAGATAAACGATGTGGTAATAGTACTTTCCGCGCCGGTAAAAAAGAAGCCTTGTGAAACAAAATCGGAAAAACCTACAAACTGAAAAATCACAAACAACGCTCCTAAGATCCATGTAGATACTAACAATAACATACCTTGCGGATGATTTTCTCGTGTAATTGCCTTGCGGGCAAGAAATATGGTTATACTACTAATTACTACCGCAAGTGTACTGATATAAAATGCTTGGGGAATTGTGTAATCTGTTAACCAATCGGGACGACTTTTACTAACTATATAGGCACTGGTCAGACCCGCAAAACTCATAGCCATACTAATCATGGCAAACCAAAGCATCATTTTTTTAGAACGCCTTATTTTTAGCGCATCCTCCTCTAAGAAAGCCATATACGAATAAATTTATCTAACACGTAAACAATCTGTATTAAAGTTAAATAGACTACACTAACTAAAATTAATTGGCGAGCAGCGCGTTGCTCCATTTCTTTATATAAAGTATAAGCACTTTTTAAAAACCACAAACCAATAATAAACACAATCCCGGCGGCAACCGGACTGATAGACAATTTACCGGTGATTCCTAAAACAGGAATTAATGAGGCTAGGACAGTCCACAAAGTATAAAGTAATGTTTGGAAAGCGGTTTTTTTATCTTGTTTTCCGGAAGGAAGCATCTTAAAACCAGCTTTTTCATAATCGGAAAATAAAAACCAGCCGATAGCCCAAAAATGAGGAAATTGCCAAAAAAACTGAACTATAAATAAGGTACCGGCTTCAATACCAAAATTACCCGTAGCTGCTACCCAACCCAACATAAACGGTATGGCTCCGGGGAAAGCTCCCACAAATACCGATAAAGAAGTTTTGGTTTTTAAAGGGGTGTAAAGGCTGACATACATAAAAATCGATATGGCGCCAAACATCGCGGTTTTGGGATTGATAAAATACAAGATGCTCAACCCGGCAATGGTAAACAATACAGCTATTAAGAAAGCTTGGTTAACCGACATTCTACCGGATGGTAACGGCCTGTTTTGGGTCCGTTTCATCAGAGCGTCTAAATCTTTTTCTACGATTTGATTGTAAGCATTGGAAGCACCAACCATAAAATAACCACCTAAAAGAAGCATTAAAAGCACACGGATATCTACCTGATCGGCTCCTAATAAATAACCTACTATCGATGAAAAAACAACACTGACAGACAACCGTACTTTGGTCAGAGCTAAAAAGTCTTTAATAAAACTGATTTTTACGGTCTGTGAGTTAATGGCTTCCAAAATTTATTTATTCCTTATGTAGACAATCTCTTGAAAAGAGCGGTGCAAAGATACTTGATACTAAATGCTTTTACAACAGATTTTATAAAAAAAAAGACAATATTGAATTTTTAACAACTCCTTCAAATTTCTTCCCACCGACACGCCCGGTCTATAAACTCATGAACCCTTATTTTTAAACTATTATACAGGATTGTTGGGGCAACTCATTGGTTAAATGATTATGAAAAAATTATGGAAAGCTAGAAAAATTAATAATCAAAATACCAATTAAACAAATCGGTTCGTATGCCCAAGTTCAACCAAGTGGTTTGATTTTTACTGACAGAGCCTATGTCTTGCTGCGGATGGATATTTCTATATATCAAAGAAGCATACACTTTCAGATTAGTCGAAGGATTGAGGAGATATCCGCCCTGCAATTCCGCAAAAAATACCGAGGCCGTATTACCTTGTGCCACCGTATGCCCGGTTTCATAAGGTCGGTCTATTTCTGAACGGTAAATATTTCCACCATAATTAAAATCATCGGTTCCGTCTAAATAATCTTCTCCTCTTTCTCCATAAATCAATTTTAAATTACCAAACCAACGCCCTTTCTCGTAACTACTTATGAGTACTATTTCGTTAAAATTTGCACCCCACGGATGTGCCATCGACTGGTTATTATGTCCGTAATTTAAAATTCCAGTGTTGTGTGAATACGTATAAGGCCGCACCCGATTGTATTCGGCTCTTAAAAAGAGGTTTTCTACACCAAAAGCATTGAAGTATTTAGCACCCAGTTGATAGCCCAATTTATTTTTCCAACTTTTTTCTCCACCAAAAATATCTCCTGAAGAAAATTCGTCAATAATCCATTGTCCATATAAAGATACTTGATCACTCACCTTGTATTTGGCGCTTAATCCTAGGAGGGCGTTTCCCGCCCGTGAACCCGTAGAAAATTCTATGGCTCGGTAAAAAATTATTGGATTGAGATAGTTGACATCAAAACCTCGATCGTTGCTATTATGCCACAAAACACTCTCAAACAATCCGATATTGAGCCGTCGGGTAATATTATAACTCAAGTAATGGATAGCCATATATTTAGTAGCAAAAGTACCCTCTTGGGTAACTTCACTGCGCACATCCCGTAAGGACATCCACAAATTCGTATATTTCAGTTTCCAAAAGGTAGTATTGATTTTAAAAAAGGGTGCCGGACTGGCGATATCACTCAAAAACAACGAGCGGTACCCATCTCCTAAAAAGTTTTTACCGTGTCCGGCCTGAAAATTAAAAAAACCGTCCCCGGTACTGTAGGATAAATAACCGGTTGCTAAGGGATAGTCGTAGGCAGTTTCTTTAAATTCTTTGGCAATGCCAAAACCGGGAATAATCGCCGGATTACCTCCGTCAGGAGCTATGGATTCGGCATATTGATTATAATATTCGGCAAAACGGCCTTGACTTTCATAAACCACTGCGTGGAAATTAAGTCGTTTACCCAAACCACCCTGTACCGTCACCAAACGGGTATTGTTGTAGGTATAATCGTGTTCTTCGTTATCAAAATCTTTTCCCAATTGCAAATCCACACCGGGATCTATCGTAAACCAATAATTTTCTCCCCGAAAGGCCACCATATGTTCGTTCCACCATTTGCGTCCCAACCACGAACTTTTGTTTTTGTACAACAGAGTATCCCGTTGTTGCATATGGTAATAAGGAGTTACATCACTATACAGATAGGGTTTTTGGGCCGAGTGGGTATTGTTACCCACCTGATTTAAACCTATCCCGATACGATTGTACTCTTGTACGGAAAGCGGAATATTGATATGACTGCTGTACTTCTGATTAGTGTAACCCAAATTTTGAATGGCACTATATTGATTCGAAGTATCTTTTACCAAGGAATTTTCAGTATTTATGGGATGTAATTCTGTATTTAAACTTCCCGCTTCAAGTGGGATTTTCAGCGGCATGGTAAACTGCATATAGGTAGGTCGGCTGTTGTAAGTAGGCGGTACAATAGTGGGCAGCAAATCAAAAATTCGTTGCATTTCGTCTTTTAACTCTTGATATACGGCATCGATATATAAAATGACAAACTGACCTTCCCGATTTACCTCAAATAAAACCACTAATTGGCCGCGGTAGGATTCTTGGTTGACAACTTCGGGGAGTTGGAAATTTTGAACGATAAATTGTTGTAGGGTTTGGTGAAAACAATCCGGTAGTTGATTGACAGCGGTATTTTCACATTCCGGAAAAACCGGATATTTTTCGTATTCGTTTTGTTGCGAAAAGGAAAACAAAGAAATAAAACAACAAAAAGCGACAATAGAGTTTTTTACCATCATATAGGCCTATTAATCCACCCGAAAGGTACGTAAAAAATAAAATCGAGCAACTTCCTGAGGATTTAAAACCTGTAAATGAATCCTGGGCGGGTTCTACACCTTAACGTTGATTAATAGGTAATTGTTTTTTTTCCAAAGTGTTCTATACTTCCAATACTTGATAAATAAAATTACAGTTAGGGCCGGATGTATTATTACAAATAACCAAACATTTAATTGCTGATAGGTAATCCCCAATGCATCACTCATTCGGTGCATTATTTCTACACAAATCCAAAATATTTTATCCATTTTTCTGTGGTATTTATACTGTTTCTTGTTGTGTATCCTTTTGATCGGCAGATAATGCCGCCTTCTTTGTCATAGCTTCTCTTTGTCCTTTCGATAAGGTTATTAAGATTGCTCCCGTTTTGTTGACCTTTTCTATTCCAAGTCTCGCATAAAATTCTTCCTCAGTCTCATTGCTCGATGAACTCTGCGTTGATTTTTCTTGTTTTTTAGCTTTTATTTTCTTATGATTTTAGGCTTTGCATAAATAAGTAAAAAAAATGGATATTTACTAATTTTTTAAAAAAAATTTTCACATATACATTTTAATACTTATAAAATATACAGATTACCTGAATCAGATAAATCCAGCAATCTAAAACCAACGACTAAAAAACTCTATCGAATATAAGTGTAAGGTATACTATAATTCTTGTCCAATGGGACTGGGTATCCAACCATATAGAAGTAGAATCCAGGTCTATAAAATGGATACCTATAAGACTAGAATTATGTTATTTGTAAGAATAATGCCGTATGCAAATCACACCCACTCCCGTGGATTTTTTAACACCTCCAGTAGTTTTTCTTCGTCACTACCTGCTACCGGTTGGTAATCGTAGTGCCACTGTACGTGAGGTGGTAAGCTCATCAATATACTTTCAATCCGGCCATTGGTTTTTAAACCAAATAAAGTCCCTTTGTCATGGATTAAATTAAATTCTACATAACGACCCCGTCGTATTTCTTGCCAATTGCGATGTATCTGATCATACGGGGTCAACATTCTATTTTCAACCACGGGCAGATACGCTTCTAAAAAACTATTGCCTATTTCGGTAACAAATCCATACCAATCTTCCATCGAATGCTCTTCATTGGCTTTGAGATAATCAAAAAACAAACCCCCAACCCCTCGGGCTTCTCCCCGATGGCTATTGTAAAAATATTCGTCACACTTTTTTTTGTACAGTTTATAAAAATCGGGATGGTGTTTATCGCAAGCGGTTTTGCAAACTTGGTGAAAGTGTTTAACATCTTCTTCAAACAAATAATAGGGCGTTAGGTCTTGTCCTCCACCAAACCAACTATCTACAATTTTTCCGGTCTTGTCGTACATCTCAAAATACCGCCAATTGGCATGTACGGTAGGTACAAATGGATTTTTGGGATGGATTACCAAACTCAAACCACAGGCAAAAAAATCAACTTCTCCCACTTGAAAATAAGACTGCATGGCAGTAGGCAAGGCACCATGTACGGCCGAAATATTGACGCCTCCTTTTTCAAAAACCTGTCCGTTTTGAATTACTCGGGTACGACCTCCTCCCCCACCGGGGCGTTCCCAAAGATCCTCTTGAAAGCGCTCTTTGCCATCTATTTTCTCTAAACTTTGGGTGATTTGATCTTGCAATTGCTCAATGTAGTGGTAAAATTTATTTTTCATCTGATAGATTTTAGTTAGTAAAAAAAAGGTGTCGCTGTATCACTCAGCATCGGTGGTTAGGACTAACCCATTTAAAATCTCTCTTTTTTTCGCGTAAGCGAAATAAGTGCTGTAAAAATACAGATTTGTTAGCTAATAAAGTCGCCTTTGAAGTGGTGGTAGTCAAATATTTTTCCCAGCTTAAAGGATATAAAACCAGGATTAATATCCAGTCAAACACACCAATTGACCATCCGCTTGTACTATTTGAGTTTCAGACTCCACACGAACCACTTCCGGCAAACGTTCTAACAACCACTGACTAATTTCGGATTGGGTTTTTAAATGAAATTGTTGCTCTAAGAACCACTGCCTGCCTACTTGATTGTTGTGTAGATCCATAGCTGTTTCTAAGGGTTCGTTGGGTGCCAATTTTTCGTGTAAACTGGTCACTTTTTCAGCCCAATCCACCACCTCTTGAGGCGCACGTCCTACCCGGTAACACTGGAGGGCAATCAACATATTCCACAACGCATGACGGTACGCATTTTCAGGACCGTGCTGATGGTGTTTTCTTCCAAAGAGTTTGTCACAAATTAAAATCGTTTTGGCAGTTGCTTGATGAGTAGGAATCACCCAAAAAGGACGAGAAATAAATACACCCAGCAATATAAAAAATTGCTTCAGGCTCAACCTTTTTAAACGATTAAAAACTGCTTTCAAAGTAGTTCGTTTCTTTTATAAAAAATATAGTCTGTGAGCAAGGGCTCCAATCCTTGATTTCGAAAATCGGTCGCAATTTGTGCCCGATGGTAAGTCGAGTGATTTATGATATGAAATAGTATATCACGTACGGAATTGGTAAAACTACTACCTCTCGAATTTTGGTAAGAAACCAGTGGGTCGCCCCCGAGTGTTTGAACAATCGTAGCGGTGGTTTGGTCATTCTCCAGCTGAATTTGCTGCCATTGAGCCTGGGGGCGTAACGCCCACACCCCTCGAAGGATTGGGAGTTCTAAAATACGTGCATTCCAAATCTCATGGGCATTGAGAATATGACTAAACAGCAACACCGACTTTTCCGGCCAAGGATGGCGTTGGGCGTGTTGTATTAATTGCTGATTGCAATAGGTATTGTATTGAAAAAGCGAATCAAAATTGATGTTCATACCATGGTGTTAAACTTGGTATTCTTTAACGGCGTCCACAAAGGCTTGTGCATGGGCAACCGGGATATTCGGTAAAATACCGTGACCTAAATTGACTATATAGCGGTCTTTTCCAAAGGCATCAATCATTTGTTTGACCATTTTTTTAATCTCAGCCGGTGGCGAAAGCAAACGCGCAGGGTCAAAATTTCCTTGCAAAGTAATTCGTCCCCCTGATAAATACCGAGCATTCTGAGCCGAACAGGTCCAATCAATGCCCAATGCAGCTGCACCCGACATGGCCATTTCGCGTAAAGCGAACCAACAACCTTTACCAAACACAATTACCGGGGCGATATCTTGCAAAGCAGTCACGATTTGTTGTAAATACTTCCACGAAAACTCTTGATAATCTGTCGGAGATAACATCCCGCCCCAACTATCAAAAAGTTGCACCGCATCAACACCGGCACGTACCTTTTCACGTAGATAAGCAATCGTGGTATCGGTAATTTTCTGTAGCAGTGAATGAGCTAAGTCCGGCTGGGTAAAACAAAATTCTTTAGCAGCATCAAAAGTCTTGGACCCTTGTCCTTGTACACAATAACATAAAATGGTCCACGGGCTACCGGCAAACCCAATTAACGGCACTTGATTATCAAGTTTTTCGCGCGTCATTTTAATGGCTTCCATCACATAATTCAAACTTTCGGAAACCTCCGGAATCACAACGGCCTCCAGATCTTTTGCGGTACGGATGGGATGGGGTAAATAAGGTCCCAAACCGGGTTTCATCTCAAAAGGAATATTCATCGCTTGGGGTACTACCAATATATCACTAAACAAAATCGCAGCATCCATACCCAATCGACGAATGGGTTGAACCGTGATTTCACTGGCTAACTCCGGAGTACGACACCGTGTAAAAAAATCATACTTACGACTAATCTCCATAAATTCAGGCAAGTATCTCCCGGCCTGCCGCATCATCCAAACCGGAGGACGCTCTACGGTTTCACCTCGGAGTACTCTAAGAAACAAATCGTTTTTGAGAGAAGTATTCTTCATAATTGCTTTTTTAAATGCCGCTTATTGCGGTTTTATGGGTTGTTTTTAAAATATTCAATCACTTGCAAAATTACGTCTTCAACAGTAGGCGGATGGGCTACCACAATCCGGTGGGTATAAGGTTTTACAGCTTCGGCTGTGGTGTCTCCAATACAAAAAGCTACAGCAGTTCCTATAGTGTTTTCAAGCATATAACTTTCTACGCCACTGGGACTAAAAAACATGATTCCGTCAAAGGTACGACCAATTTTTTTGGGTACTAAATTTACCTCATACATTTTTATTTCCTCCCAAGAAACACCCTGACTCTGCAGTACATCGGGGATGGTATCCAACCGCAAACTGCCACAAAAAAAAGTAAAATGTCGTTGGGGATAGCGATCTACCAAAAGTTGGGCTAATTCCTTTCCATAATCTGTGGTTTCCACTACCCGATAACCGTGGTCTCGGAGCATAGCAGCGGTTTTTCGACCCACACAAAAACAGTGCTTGATTTGGATTTGATTGTTGATTAGCGCTTGTACCGTATGTTGACTAGTTACAATAGCATTTTCTACGACCCCCGGAACAACCACCTGCAAATAACTTATTTTAAGCGCATTATAAGACTCTCCAGACAACCCGGCCGCTTCTAAAAGAGCTTGCTGATCGGGCGTAAGATGTTTGGTAGAGAGTACAGATTTCATATTCTATTTTTATTTATTTCGGTCGCTTTACCTTTAATTTTTTTCTCCCTTTCGGGAAAAGACCTCGGTGGTTTAATCGGAGTTGAGGAGGGTTATTTGGGTAAGGTTTTTTGAATAACTTCCATCAATTGGCTACCTCCTTGACGCAACACCTCCTCAGCACAGCGTCTTCCCAATCCGTTGTGTTGTTCCACGGGTATGGTTTTTTCAATGGCAATTTTTCGCTTACCGTCCAAACTAAACAAAGCACCTTGAAAGTGAATTTGATCGTCCACGATTTCTGCAAGAGCAGCAATAGGTGCTGAACACCCACCTTCTAAAGTACGTAAAAATTCGCGTTCTATCCGAACGCAGATCGCAGTCGGAGGATGATTCAGAGAAGCTACAGCAGCTTGACAAAAGGCATCATCTTGTAGGGCAACTACCAACATAGCACCTTGAGCTGGGGCAGGTAGCATCCAGTTTAAGAGTTCCACATTTTCCGGGTGAATATCCAATCGGTGTAAACCGGCTAGCGCAAAAATAGCTCCGTCCCAGTTATGGGTGGCTAATTTCTGTAACCGAGTCTGAACATTACCTCTCAAATCGGTGATTTGGTGGGTGGGATATCGGTGTAACCACTGCGCTTTCCGACGCAAACTACCCGTAGCAATTAATCCTTGGGGACTTTCTAAAAAATCCAAACCTTTGTGAATAAGCACATCTTGGGCAGAAGCTCTTTCTAAAACCGCTGATTCAACAATTCCTTGGGGGAGTAAAGTAGGTACATCTTTCATAGAATGCACCGCTATGTCTATTTTTCGCGTAAGCATAGCCGCATCTAAGGCTTTGGTAAAAATACCCGTAATGCCCATTTCATAGAGCGGTTGCGTGAGATTTAAATCGCCTTCGGACTTAATCGGAATCAATTCGGTTTGATAGCCTAACTGCTCGAGTTGGGTTTGTACGGTTTTAGCTTGCCACAAAGCCAATTGGCTATCCCGGGTGCCAATTTTAATACGCTTGGAATTTGACATAGGTAACAGGAATCAATGCAAAATTGCTAAGCAAAGGTACGAATTACCAATCAAATTTATAGGTCAGACCTCCGAGAACTTGAAAACCCATGACCGGTGTAAACAACCATTTTTCATAAGTTTTGCCCAATAAGTTATTACCTTTTACAAAAACACTGAGTTGGTCGTTGATGTGGTATCCAAAATTAAGATTTACATCAAAATAACTTTCCAAGGTGACTTCTTCAGAATTCAGCGTACCAAAATCGGTAAACATTTCTAGTCTGTCTTTTCGTTCCCCCACAAAGTACAGGTTGGCACCTCCATAAAACTGTTCGGTAAAATTTCCGGTGGCAAAAATGGCGGCTTTGATCGTTGGCAAATTGTACAAGGTAGGGGTCAATTCGGTGTCGTACCCCCAAAAATTGAGGTTAACTCCCAAATCGTAATTGGAATGCAGCGCTGCTTTTAGCTCGCCATAAAATCCAAAGGTGTTTACATGGTCGTAGCTAATTCCAAAGGAATTTCCATAAGCAAAACCTTGGTTATTAAAATTGGTTTCGCTCCAAATATGCCTATAGTAAGGTTTGTTTTTTTCTTGTTTATAGGTCACTCGTACATCATATGAAACGATTTCAGAAAACTTACCCCGCAATCCGGCGTGAGCATCCAAGGCTCTATCGGTCGGTGCGATAATATTTCCAGGTGCTATAAAGGGATTTTCCTGAGTAAAACTGCGGTAAGTATGATTGTCTAAATCGCCCCCTACTCCACCGTACACAATAACGGCATCTCCACTCAAATTGTAAGAAGCAGTTACATTTGGATAGATATAGAAGTCACTTTGACTATTTTTAGTATAATTTCCCAAAACCAATTTGGCTCCTAACTTCAATTCATAGTCTTCTCCGTACAACCGCACATAAGGTGCTCCACCAATTTTGAGAAGTCCATACTCGTAGTCAACGGATTGATTTCCGAAAGCCATTCTCTCTGACTTACCGTTTAAGTAATCGATATCTACATCCACCCCAACGTCCAATCCAGATAGATCAAAGACAAATTCGGGTTGTACTACCAAGTGAATTTCCGAACTCTCTTGGGAGTCTCCAAAATAACCCAACTGTATATTTCCACCAGAAAAAACCGATTCATAAAAACGAGCTCTGACCTGTGCTTGCGCACCAAAATAACTATGTGTGGGATCGATTTGATCTATAAAAACACCATACAAAGCGGGATCGGGATAAATCTCTTGGTATATATCCGGCAGACCATACCAATTATACACTTGTTGTAGGAGTCCCAGCCCAATTTGATACTCCTGGTCTCGCGCGCGCGCATGGTAGGCGACATCTAAAGTAGTGGCATAAAATTTATCGTCTAATTCAACCTCTTTAATTCCGCCTTGCGCTGAGTTATGCCGTAGAAAAATATCAAAATTCTCGTTTCTACTGATTTCAAAATTGCTGTACAATTCGGCAAAAACACGGGTGTAATTGCCCACTCCTATACTGGCATAATTGTCAAATATTTTTTCAGCTTTTTTTCGTTGCACTTGAGTAGCTCGGCCTTTATCCGGCACAAAAGTAGAAGCCACCGGCACCGATTGGATACTGTAATTTACTGGTTTTTTTTCTATCGAAAGAGAATCCATCAACGGAGGTGTATCTAGCAATTTTTCTGCGTCCGAAACGGAAGGCGTATAGGGTTTTACAACATTAATCACTTCGGTTCCCAAATCTTGTGCTGGGAGAGTCGAAATCCATCCGAAGATACCAACGATAAGGACAAATGTTTTCTTAATCTGCATAGGTTACTTATTTCAAAAAATAATACGATTTTAAATTTAATCTACTCGTACCGAAGTGTTGGTTTGAGCTTCTTTTTGTTTGATCAGGTGCAATTCGCCTTCTGCTTGTGCTATAATTTCAGGATAATCCTTAAAATTTTGAATCACACTTTCCAAAATATAGGTCGCTTGGAAGGCATCATTTAGCGCATAAAAGTTTTTAGCCATCACCAGTAAGCCTTTACCACCCCACTCTTTGTATGCCGAATATTCTTTGGCTAATTGTTGTACCAACTCGTTAGAGGCTTGATACGCTTGAGCCTGATGTTTAAAATATGCATCGAAGTAGAGGGCTTCGGCACCTAAAAATCCGGTGGCGGTTTTTTGAACCTCGGCATATGCCGATTGGGCTCGTTTCTCGTCGCCGGTTTTCATAGAAGAACGTGCAATAAATACCCAAGCATCATTTTTGACCTCTCTACTGATTTGGGCATTTTCAAGTACTGTTTCACAATAGGCAATACTGCGTGGATAATCACCTATTTCATAATAACTTTTCATCAAATTAGACTGGGCAAAGATCAAATTTTCTTCCCGTACGCTCAGGTTTTCTAAACGCAATAACAGGGGAATGACTTTTTGGTAATCATTTTGCTGCAAACGGATGGTTGATAGTTTGGTCAAGGCCTCTTCAGTAAACTCGTTGTTAGGCCGGGCTACCACCTCTTCCCAGTGAGATGCCGCTGCCACCGGTTCTTGGGTAAAATAAATTTGCCCTAAATAAAAGTGAGCAGTCAGAGCATGAATAGCTGTGGGAAAGTCACGGAGATAACTTTCTAACAAGACTTTGGCTTGGTCAAATTCGTTGTGAAAATATCTATTTTCAGCCGCTTCAAAAGTAGCTTGATCCAGTTCGGCATCAGTAATTTCTACATAATCTAAGGTTTTAATCCAAGCCGCATATTCGTTGACTTTACCCAAATCCTTGTAAATTAATTCGGCTGATTTGACCGCTTGGATGGCATCGGGAGTATCGGGAAAAGAACTAGCTACTCGCTTAAATTGAGTAAGGGCTTGTTCCGGCTGGTTGTTATTGTAGTGAATCAACCCTTTTCGGAGTAATGCTTTGGAAACCAAACTGTGGTTTGGCAATACCTGAATAAGTTGGTCGTACGTTTCCAAAGCTTTTTGGTTGTCTTTCTGGCTCTGGTACGTATTCGCTAGCTCGTACAAGGCTTGACCCCGATAGGATGAATGGACGTATTTTTTATCAAAAGCCTTTAAGTCTTCTATTTTATTGTTCACCCGATCGACCACTCCATAACAAATCGCTTTTTGGAAAGCCGCATAATCGGATTGAGCACCTCCCGCTGCGATCACCTGATTATAAGATTCCATGGCGGGCCAATACTGGCTGTTCATAAAATAGCTATCGGCCAATCGCAAATGAGCGTCTTTACTCATTTCGGGACTGTTTCCGGTTTGTTTTAAAAAAGCATCAAAATAGCCAATGGCGTCTTTGTAATTTTTATTTTTAAATAAAGTATAACCAATGTTATAATCCAGATTTTTATTCTCATCCAATTGTTGGTAACCCGGTTGTTGTTTAAAACGCTGAAAACCCAAATAAGCCACATCATATTTACCCAATCGATAATCTACCTCAGCGTTCCAATAAGTAGCTTTGGCATGGTAATGAGCATTGACGTTTTCACTCAAAGCTTCTTCTAAATAACGAGACGCTTCGGTTAAATTACCATTATTTAAAGCTTCAATTCCTAAGTAGTAGCGCACAATTTGCAAAGATTCTCGGTTTTCAAACTTGGGATTTTTAAGAAGTAAATCGTAAGCTGCCCGATAGTTTTTAGAGGAGATATACGAATCGATTAGTAATTCTTCTAGTTGAATACGATAATAGGTTTGAGGATATTTTTCGAGATAACCACTAATCACCTCCGGCACAGAGGTATAGATGTTCCCAATTTCGTAACTGAGTTTGGCATAATTATAAAAAGCATCTTCTTGGATAGTAGCACTAAATTCCATTTCAGAAGCATTTTTAAAAGCATTAAGCGCTTGTTGCTTTTGTTGTTGTTGCAAATAGGCATCGCCTAAATGGTAGTATGCATTCTGAGCAATAGCATCCCGACCGCTGATAATTTTGTTAAATTCCGTAATCGCATTTTTATAATCTTTCTGCATATAATAGGCGTAGCCCAATTGGTAGTAATCGGTATTGTTCCACTTGCCGCGAGTACCTCGGTATTCTTTAAGGTAGGGAATGGCGGCTTGGTACTCTTTTAGGTTAAAATAACTTTCGCCAATAATTTTGGACAATTGAGATTTTTCCTCGGCATTGGCTCGATCCAACTGATTTTTTGCCAATTTAATGGCCTCTTCAAAATTCCCTTGCTTAAAATTCATATCTGCCTGGTAGTAAGACAGATTTTCACTGTAGTGACGATCGTTTTCGATAGATTCAAAATACACATTGGCCGTACCATAATCATCGCCTTCATAAGCCATATAACCCAAATAATACTTCGCTTGAGAACCGTATTCAGGAGAGGAAACTACGCGGTTAAGAAAATTCTCAGCCTCTTTTATATTTTTTGATTGAAAATAACTGTATCCTTTTTGGAAATAATAGCGATCGCGTTCTGATGAACTCAATGTATTTTCATTCACCTTGTCCAGCCACTTGAGAGCTTGCGGGTATTTACCCGTTTCAAAATAAAAGTTTCCTACCTCCAAATAAGCAGTGTTTTTACGCGGACTGGTTGGATATTTTTCCACAAACTGCTCCATCATTACTTCTGCTGAAGGTTGATTTAACCGAATGGCAGCATGCGCCATATAATAAGCACAATCCGCTTCTAATGCCGGACTATGGGTAGTGTTTTTGATATGGGCAAAAAGCGTCTGAGAAGCTTGATAACTCTTGGTGTTATACAAATTAACCGCATGTTGAAAATCGGCTAACTCGTCCGTATATATAGCCGACTGCTGTGCCATCACCGACATGGACAGCAGCATAAATACCCCGTAATTCAATAGTTTAGTCATAAAAAACATCTATTTATTTGCTTGTACTTACCTCAACAAACGTAGGTTTTTAACGAATGTTGTCTGTTTCTATTTATTTTGAATATCCTCTCAAATTTCCTATTTTTACGCTATACAAGGGTTTAAAAAAAGTATAAAAAACCAAAAAGTTATGAAGATACTATTAACATTTTTTACTGTACTATTTACTGCGATTTTACCGGCTCAAAGCTTTAAAAATATCACCGAAAACTCCAAAGGATATATAGGTATCGGCACCAAAAATCCCGATGCGCTGTTGACCGTCAAAGGAAGTATTCATACCCAGGAAGTTTTGATAGACTTAGAAGGCGCTGTCGCCCCGGATTACGTTTTTGAAAAATATTATACCGGCTCCTCCGCGCTTCGGGAAACCTACGAAATGCTACCACTGAGCGAGGTAGAAAGCTTTATACAAACGCACCACCATTTACCCGGTGTAAAATCTGCTCAACTTCTTCAAGAAGAAGGAATCCAACTCAAGGAATTTAATCTATTATTATTAGAAAAAATCGAAGAGTTAACCCTGTATCTTATTGAACAACAACATCAAATAACAGAGCTCAAGGAAAGACTTCAAAAGATTGAAAATGAATAAAATAATCGCAGTTTTAGGGATTATTTGGTTAGGAACTAGTTTCTCTCTACCGCCCCAGCGGTATTACTTTTATATAACGGTCGAAAATCCATCCCTCCTTTCCATTAACACCAACACGGAGGGAACACTCACTATCACCAATTCAAAAAACAAAAGAGAAAACACGCTTTTTAAAAAAAACCGAGTTTTTGTATTCCAGCCGGCCTATCCCAATACACTAAAAGAAAATCTTAAAAAGGTGTACCGAATGGCAACCGACAATCGGGAATTGCCCTATTTATTACAACAAAATAATCCGACGGTGTATCGGGATATCAGCGAATATTTTATTTTAGAAAATGCCGTGTATCCTAACGATTACGGAACTACCAGTCCGGTCGAAAACTTAGGAGCCAACTACCCGCTGACCTATTTAGACGCTATGCGATTACCCGAGGCTTGGACCCTTACAACCGGTGATCCTAAAGTGGTGGTGGGAATTTCAGATGCTCATATCGATTCAACCAATATCGATATAGCGGGTAGAGTTAGTAAATATTTGAAGTATTTTGACTACAATTATCGCTCTTCAACCTGTGGTCATGGTACCAACACCGCCGCCTTGATAGGTGCTAAGGCCGATAATGGTTATGGTATGCCCGGAATATGTTCCGATTGCGATATGATAGCCACGGGTTATGGTAGCTTTGATTATATTCAAGATTTGGTGGAAGCCGGAGCCCGTGTTATCAATGCCAGTTGGGCGTTGTGTAATTTTGGTAATCATCACAAAAACGTGGAAGAACGTATTAATCAGTACTACGATGAAGGTATTCTTATAGTTGCTTCTGCCGGAAATGCCAAAAATTGCAACCGCTATCTCCAAGATCAAGCCTCGAGTTATGCCTATCCGGCTTCCTATAAAAATGTACTATCCGTCACCACCATCTATGGTGATTGTGGACATTATGAGGATTGTATTGTTGATGACCCCAAATACGGTACAGTAGCTTGGAAACTAAAAGATCGTCACGTTTTTAGGCAACAGATGGCCAATCCTAATTCATTTGATAAACTGACACCCATCAATTTACAATACGCCACCAATCACAATTATGCCGTGGATATTGCAGTACCGTCAGAAACCTACTTACCCGGAAACGAAGATTGTGGCAAAGACAAACACTACGGCGGGGTAACTTCCACGGCAGCGGCTATGGTTACCGGAGTAATAGGATTGATGTGGTCGGCCAATTATTGTTTGTCAAGTGCTGAAGTAGAAAGTATTATCAAACTGACAGCGGTAGATATCGAAAATCTACCGGGCAACACCCCTTTTAAAATGAAACTGGGTGCCGGACGCTTGGATGCCTATCAAGCAGTGAAAATGGCCCACGATATGCAATTGGAAAAGGGAACTGTGACCGTTTCAGGTCGCGATTTTTATCGGTTTGACTTTAAATTATTTTCGTCTCCATACCAAATTGATATTCACAATCAAACTTTTAGAGACTCAGCTACTGTCGACTTTTCCGCTCGTAAACGCATTCATTTAAAAGCCAACACCCACCTTAAACCCGATCAAAACGGTACTATACACCTGCGTATCAATCCCGATTTACCCCTAGAAAAATGTTTTCCCAAAACACCGGTTAAACGTCCCCGGGTAGAGCGCGATAGCATCAACCAATCCCCTACCTATCCAGCACCTTTTTCAGTGACTTACGACAAAGAAAATAAGACCTATCAAATTCGTCCGGTGGAAAGTCTGATTGACAGCCCCTATTCCGTGGAAATCAAATGGAATGACCAAACGATTTATACCCAAAAGAACATTCCTACCCACCAGCCAGTGACTATCGATTTAAAGTCTTATAAAGAAAAAAGACTGGAGGCTGTTATTTACAGTAAATTGTATAGGATGACGCGAACAATAAACGTGTATTAGCAACCGTTGATAAAATTGCCAACTAAATCCCCAACAAAAAAGAAAAATAAAGTAAATTCGCCCAAACAGTTAAGTTATGTTAAAACCGGTTTTATTTCTTAAAAACGCATCCATCTTTCAACGAGAAACCCTTGTACTTTCTCAAGTAAATCTCTCTATCAAAAAAGGGGAATTTGTCTATTTAATTGGAAAAACCGGAAGTGGAAAGAGTAGTTTTATGAAAACACTCTACGGCGATTTACCCTTAGTAGAGGGAGAAGGAGAGATTGTTGATATCAATCTTCGTACGCTACGCGAAAATGATATTCCCTTTCTACGAAGAAAATTGGGTATCGTTTTTCAAGATTTTAAATTACTCACCGACCGAACGGTCAACGACAATTTATTATTTGTCTTAAAAGCGACCGGTTGGACAGATAAAGCAGCGATGTCCCGAAAAGTTGAAGAAGTGTTGAGTAAAGTGGGCATGCAAACCAAAGGTTTTAAATTTCCTCACCAATTATCAGGAGGCGAACAACAGCGTGTAGCTATTGCCCGGGCCTTACTCAACGATCCCGAGCTTATTTTGGCCGACGAGCCAACCGGTAATCTAGACCCACACACCTCCGTGGAAGTGATGCAATTGTTACAAGAAATCAACAAAAACGGCAATACCATTTTAATGGCCACCCACGATTATGCGTTGATATTAAAATACCCTTCGAAAACCCTAAAATGTGACGAAAACCGGATTTTTGAAGTGGTTCAAAAAACGGTGTAAACTTCCTAAATAACAGGATATGCGGCTTCATATACTTGGAATCCTAATTTCTTTAGGAATCGTTTCGGCTTGTCAACCTACTTTCGATAAAGAGCGAGACCACTTGGTATTTCGTTATAACGAACACGCAAATATTGCTTCTTTAGACCCGGTATTTGCTCGAAATAACGCCACTATATGGGCCACCAATCAGTTATTTAATGGATTGGTTCAATTGGACGACCAACTCCAAATACTTCCGGATATAGCCAAACATTGGACCTACAACGATTCTACCTATACATACACCTTTACATTACGCAACGATGTGTGGTTTCACAAGCACTTTATTTTTGGAAAAGACAGTACGCGCCAAGTCACCGCCCACGACTTTGAATTTAGCTTTAACCGACTTGCAGATCCTAAAGTAGCCTCACCGGGAAGTTGGGTTTTGCAACAAGTAGATAGTTTTTATGCGCAAAATGATAGTGTCTTCAAAATTCGGTTGTCCCAAAATTTTCCTCCCTTTTTAGGATTATTGGCTATGCGTTATTGTTCGGTGGTACCACCGGAAGCTATTCAGCATTATGGAAATGATTTTAGAAGCCATCCTATTGGTACCGGACCGTTTCAATTTAAAATGTGGGAAGAAAATGTGAAGTTGGTTTTTCGCAAAAATCCTTTGTATTTTGAAAAAGATGAATACGGACAACAACTCCCCTATTTAGAAGCGGTTGCCATTAGTTTTTTACCCGATAAACAAAGTGAATTTCTACAATTTAGCCAAGGGCGATTAGATTTTATTTCGGGTATCGATGCCTCATACAAAGATGTGTTGTTGACTGCTGATGGACAATTACAACCTCAATACCAACAGCAGTTACAGATGATTAAAGGACCTTACCTCAACACCGAATTTATAACCTTGCAAACCGCAGATACCACTTCGGCAGTTTCTGAGGTATTACTCAGGCAAGCTATCAATTATGCCATTGATCGTGAAAAATTAGTTACTTTTCTTCGAAATGGTATAGGATATCCCGCCATCCACGGGATTATCCCCAAAGGATTAGCCGGATTTGAAGGAATTTCCGGTTATGAATACAATCCGCAAAAAGCCCGTCAACTGCTAGATTCATTGACCCAACAAACCGGTATTCACAATCCTCGAATCACTCTGGTAACAGATGCGAATTATCAAGATATTTTTGAATACCTACAATCCGAAATAGAGCGGATCGGTATCCGAGTACAAGTAGATATTATGCCCTCTTCAACCATACGACAAGCCCGTACCAATGGTTCCTTAGAAGCTTTTCGCTCCAGCTGGATAGCCGATTATCCAGACGCTGAAAGTTATCTGTCTTTATTTTACAGTAAAAATCACTCCCCGGCCGGACCCAATTATTCGTTTTATTCCCACCCCATTTTTGACCAATGGTATGAAGAAGCCATGGGTATCACAGATATTGAAGAGCGTAAAAAACTCTATGGCAAAATGGATTCCTTAGTCATGCAATCAGCCCCAATTGTACCTTTATTTTATGATGAGGCGGTTCGATTTACTCAAAACAACGTCACCGGACTGGGAATTAACCCTCAAAACAACCTGATATTAAAGCATGTAAAGAAGAACAAGCCTGCTCTTTAGGGTATCTTTCATTTTTAAAAGTAGAAATTCTTTCGTAACTTTACCCAAACACAAGTTTTTTAAACCTATTATTAATTTAAATCACAAAACATGGGAAAAGGAGATAAGAAAACGAAACGCGGTAAAATTATTATGGGTAGTTACGGAAAATTACGACCAAGAAAAAAAAATACAACCAAACCAAGTAGTAATTAAAAAAAAGCCTTCTTAAATAAGAAGGCTTTTTTTTAATTGTAAATACTATAGCAACGAGGCTAAATATCTTTCTGCATCCAAAGCAGCCATACATCCAGTTCCTGCTGCGGTCACCGCTTGACGGTATTCTTTGTCTTGAGCATCTCCACAAGCAAAAACACCCGGTTTATTGGTTTTGGTAGATTTACCTTGGGTGATAATATACCCTACTTCGTCCATATCCAGTTGCTCTTTAAAAATATCGGTATTGGGTTGGTGGCCAATAGCAATAAAGAGACCCGTGATAGCAATTTCTTCTTTTTCGCCGGTGAGCCTATTGACCATACGCAAACCAGTAACTACTTGGTCACCCAAAACTTCATCGACTTCTGTATTGTATTTGACCACTATATTTTCTGTAGCATTCACCCGGTGTTGCATTGCTTTGGAAGCCCGCATTTTATCACTGCGTACCAACATGGTTACTTTAGTACATAATTTAGCCAAATAAGTAGCCTCTTCAGCAGCGGTATCTCCGCCTCCTACGATAGCGACTTCTTGTCCCTTATAGAAAAACCCATCACAAACCGCACAGGCTGAAACTCCTCCACCTCGTAAGCGTTGTTCACTGGGAAGACCCAAATATTTAGCAGAAGCGCCCGTTGCTATAATTACAGTACGAGCTTGTAGTTGTATGTTATTATCGATGGTTACTTGATGATAACCACCTATTTGGTCACTAAAAGTTACTGCAGTTGCCATACCGATTCGTACGTCGGTTCCAAAACGTTCGGCTTGCTGTTGTAGTTCCACCATCATGGTAGGACCATCAATACCCTGAGGATAGCCCGGGAAATTATCCACTTCTGTAGTGGTGGTCAATTGACCTCCGGGTTCCATACCCGTATATAACACCGGTTGTAAGTCGGCACGTGCCGCATAAATAGCCGCAGTATATCCGGCCGGCCCCGAACCAATAATCAGGCATTTCAAAGTTTGAATAGATTCTGACATAATTACTTCTTTTTTTTAAACGGATAAAATTAAAAATCTCTTTGATGTAAGGGCTATGGATTTTGTAGAAAGAATAAACATTTATCAACAAATGCTTATTACCTAATAAATACCGGCTTATCTTCAAATTGGGTATCTGCTTGGCTATATCGATAGCCATCGTAGTCAAAATTTAAAATATCTTTAGCAGAATATACTTGATTATCAATTACATACCTAGCCATCAAACCACGAGCCTTTTTGGCAAAAAAAGAAATAATTTTCAATTGGCCGTTTTTGTAATCCTTGAAAATAGGACTAATAACGGGTGCTTTAAGTTTTTTTAGTTGAAGCGAGGAAAAATATTCGACACTGGCCAAATTCAGAAGGATTTCACCCTCTTGCATTTCTTCATTCAAAGCTTTCGTAATTAAGTCGCCCCAAAACTCGTATAAATTCGATTTTCTCTGAATTTTTAGCGCGGTTCCCATTTCAAGTCGGTAGGGTTGAATCAAGTCTAAAGGTTTTAATAAACCGTACATTCCTGATAAAATGCGCAAGGTATTTTGAGTAAACTCTATTTTTTCAGCAGCAATGGTATAAGCATCTAAACCTACATACACATCACCGGCAAAAGCATACATGGCTGGACGAGCGTTATCGGGTGTAAAAGGCAACGAAAAGTTATTGTAACGCTCCACATTAAGTTGGGCTAAGGAATCACTAATCCCCATCAACTCTTTGATTTCGGCGACGCTTTTTTTCTTTAAAACTTGATTGATTTTTTCGGCCTGTTCTAAAAAAATAGGCTGACTCGTTTGTTGAACGGGAATTTCGGATTTAAAATCTAATGATTTAGCGGGTGAAACTACTATTTTCATCATCTAGTTATTTGGTATCAAAAATACGATTTTGTATTCGGAATACATAGTATTTCTCCTCGGATTCCCTTATAAAAGTATAAGAAAGTCTTATGAATCAAAATCTTGCCGATGTTTGGCGTAGCTCCTCCATTTTTCGATACACTGCTGCATATCTTCGGGCATGGGAGTATCAAAAAGCAGAGGTTGTTGGGTCACCGGGTGAGTGAAACCTAAGGTTTTAGCATGAAGTGCTTGGCGGGGTAAAATTCTAAAACAATTTTCGACAAATTGTTTGTATTTAGTAAAAGTTGTTCCTTTTAAGATGCGGTCACCTCCATAGCGGCTGTCATGAAAAAGGGTATGTCCCAAATACTTCATATGAACGCGTATTTGATGGGTACGACCGGTTTGAAGTTTGCAAGATACCAAGGTCACATAACCAAATCGCTCTACTACTTGATAGTGGGTAATGGCTTCTTTTCCTTGGCTTCCGTCGGGATAAACCATATTTTGCATGCGGTCTTTGGGGTGTCTGCCTATGTGGCCTTCAATGGTTCCTTGATCTTCTGCTACATCCCCCCACACTAGGGCCAAATATTCTCTTTCCGTAGTTTTGTTAAAAAATTGACGTGCCAAATGCGTCATAGCTTGTTCGGTTTTAGCCACTACCAAAAGGCCACTGGTATCTTTATCAATACGGTGTACCAAACCCGGTCGGTCGGAACTGTTCATAGGTAGATTTTCAAAGTGATAGATCAAAGCATTGATCAAAGTACCCGAATAATTACCATGGCCGGGATGTACCACCAATCCAGCGGGTTTGTTAATCACTAATAGCGAATCATCTTCATAAACTATATCTAAGGGAATATTTTCCGGTAGTAACAAAAATTCATAGGGAGGATGCGGGAAAAGTACTCGAACCTCATCTCCACTTTTAACTTTATAATTGGATTTTACGGGCTGGTCATTAACATAAACATGACCTTGCTGAGCGGCATTTTGAATTTTATTTCGAGTGGCTCCTTCCATAAAATTCATTAAAAATTTATCTACTCGCAAAGGTTTTTGACCTTTGTCGGCCACGACACTAAAATGCTCAAACAGCTCTTCGCTATCCGATTCAATTTCGATAGAACTATTCATCAATCTGAGTTTCCAAGGGTTCTTGCTCCCGATTTTCCTCCTGGTTTTCGCGATACCGATCCTTACCATCGCCGACAGTAAGGTCGATGACCGAGGTCATGGGAAGTTTGGTGCCTTCTACTATAGATTTTCCTTGATGGGACATTCCCAATACCACATCAGGAGCTATATAAGGTTTGGTAGTAATGGTTCCAATTTCAAAACCCATAGCTTTTAAAGTGGACGAAACTTGTCGGAGAGTTCTTCCTATTAATTCCACAGGAACTTCTTTTTGGGGATACCCTGAAGGATTTAAGGTGATGTATATTTTGCGATTTTCTTTGACCTGCTTTCCAGCCGCCGGAATTTGTTCAATCACCGAATATTTAGGATAATTGGGGTTGTAATTGGCCGAATCTAGTATTTCTAAACGTAAATTCCTTTCCTCTAACACGCGATATACCTCGTCCAATTCCATTTTAGCTAAATCGGGCACCTCGATATGTTGGTCATGATTGGTTGATATTTTAAGCCATTGCAGGAGTATAAAACCCAGTACTACAATTGCCACAACAGCTAAAATCAACTGTTTTAAAAAAACTTTAGAAAAAACAAATTTTATAAAACTCATAGATAGCTTTTCAAATCCAAAACTTGACAAAGGTAGGTTTAAAATTAATAATTTTTTTATACCTAACGAGTTTAGTCTCTTTTTTAATATATCAATTTAATACTTTGTGTAAATTTGTAAGTCTCTTGTATTGAATTTTTATGCGAAAAAAAAATGTAGTCGTCTTGATGGGCGGGTATTCCAGCGAATACGAAATTTCTGTACTCAGTGGTCAAGTCGTGGTAGAATCTCTACCATCAGACAAGTATAACATATATCCGGTATATATTGAAAAAAACCACTGGTATTACTTAGCGCCCGATCAAACCAAATACACCATTAATCCGGGCGACTTTAGTTTTTCTGAGGGCAGCACTACCGTAGTGCCTGATGTCATTTATAATACCATCCACGGTACGCCCGGCGAAGACGGATTGTTTACGGCTTACTTAGAATTGATTGGAATACCCCATACCAGTTGCCAACACTATCCGGCAGCCTTGACGATGAACAAAAGAGATTGTTTGACCGTTTTAAAAAATTATGGAATTCCCTGTGCACGTTCCTATTATATCAACCAAGGCGATTCCATTAATATCGAGGAAATCATTAAAATCACCGGACTTCCTTGTTTTGTAAAACCCAGTAAATCGGGATCTAGTTTTGGCGTGAGTAAGGTAAAAGAACTGGATGATTTTGACGCTGCTTTTGATAAAGCATTTCAAGAAGATAACGAAATATTGGTCGAAGCAGAAATTAGTGGTGTAGAAGTCTCGGTGGGGGCAATGCGAAAAGAGGGAAAAGTTTTTGTTTTCCCTCCTACAGAAATTGTTTCAGAAAACGAATTCTTTGACTACGAAGCCAAGTATTTGGGGAAATCTCAAGAAATAACACCCGCACGCATTTCGGCGGAAGATACCCAACGAGTTCAAGAACTTACCCGACGTATCTACCAAGTGCTCAACCTATCTGGCGTAACTCGTACTGACTTTATCATTCAAGACGGCACACCTTACTTTATAGAGGTCAACACCACCCCCGGGCTGTCCCGGGAGAGTATTATTCCCAAGCAAGCTCAAGCCGTAGGAATGACCTTAACGGAGTTGTTTGATACCCTCATCGAAGAGACCCTACGAGAAGCCAACCCCAGCTAAAGGTATTTGTAAAAAAATTGAAATACAGCACCCTAAAACTTTTTAAAAAAGTAATTCTTACTATCTTCGTACTATGAGAAGAGCTGTTTTCCCGGGTTCTTTTGACCCCATCACCAATGGACATGCCGATATCATCGAGCGAGGATTAACGCTGTTTGATGAAATTATCATCGCCATCGGTGTCAATGCCGATAAAAAGTATATGTTTTCTTTGGAACAACGAAAACAATTTATAGTAAATCACTTTCAACATCAAAAACGCATTCGGGTGCAAACCTATCAAGGACTCACCATTGAATTTTGCCAACAAGTACAAGCCGATTTTATTCTGAGAGGACTTCGCAATCCCGCAGATTTTGAATTTGAAAAAGCTATTGCCCACACCAATCGGAAACTCTCTCAAATAGAAACCGTTTTTTTACTGACTTCTTCCGGTAATTCATACATCAGCTCGAGCATAGTGCGAGATGTTATACGAAACGGAGGAGATTATACAGTCTTAGTCCCCGAAAGCGTCCGTTTCTAAGAATATTCTTTTTTAAAAACTTTATCACAAGCCTTTAGTTTGCTATTTTTACCAAAAAAATTATGTGGACCTTTTTGAAAGGTATTTTTTCAACCAAACAGCCTACTGCAGGTAACTACGACACTAGTATGAAAAAATTTCTCATCGTCGGCTTGGGAAATATCGGCTCAGAATACGAAAACACCCGGCACAATATAGGATTTAAGGTCGTCGACTTTTTAGCAGCCAGCCAAAATACTCAGTTTGAAACCGCCCGATTAGGTGCGGTGGCTCAATATTCTATCAAAGGTAGAAATGTGATTCTTCTAAAACCCAGTACCTATATGAATCTCAGTGGTAAAGCGGTTAAATACTGGCTAGACAAAGAAAAAATTCCCTTAGAAAATTTTATGGCAGTCACTGACGATTTAAATCTTCCCTTTGGAACTTTCCGAATTAAAACCAAAGGTAGCGATGGAGGACACAACGGCTTAAAGGATATTCAAACCCAACTTAATACCACCCAATACAATCGTTTTCGCTGGGGTATTAGCAACCAATTCAATCCAGGAAGTCAAGTGCAGTACGTACTGGGCGAATGGTCTGAAGAAGAGCAGCAAAAACTACCCGAGCGACTTAAAACTGCCTCCCAAGCTATAAACACCTTTGTCCTTGCGGGGATTACTCAAGCAATGAATTCCTACAACGGAAAATGAAAGTTCACCATTCCATAGAAACCTTTGATTTAAACAGTCCGGTAGCCGTTACCATGGGGACCTTTGATGGGGTACATCTGGGGCATCGAGAAATCTTATCTCAATTAACCCAAACTGCCCAGCAAGCCAAATTGCCTTCGGTAGTTCTTACTTTTTTTCCCCATCCTCGCATGGTTTTGGAACCCCAACATCCTATACAATTACTCAATACCATTGACGAGCGCATCGACATTTTACGACAATGTCAAGTAGACCATGTTATAGTACACCCCTTTACCCAGGAATTTTCCCAACTGACCCCTTCGCAATACATAGAAGATATTTTAATTCAAAAAATACAGGCTCAAAAAATTATTATCGGCTACGACCACCGCTTTGGAAAAAATCGAGAAGCCGATATCCGAACCCTGTTATCATATCAAGAAAAATATCCTTTAGATATAGTCGAAATCCCTGCTCAATTACTAAATTCCGTAGCTGTGAGTTCTACCAAAGCTCGCCAAGCATTGCTTCAAGGCGAAGTGGCGCGTGCCCACCAATTTTTAGGCTATCCTTATATGCTTAGCGGACAAGTAGTTTCTGGAAAGGGTTTGGGAAAAACTATAGGTTACCCGACGGCCAATTTACAGATCTCCGAATCTTATAAACTCATTCCTGCACGGGGGATTTATATAGTAGAAAGCACTATTTTCGGAAAAAAAACGTATGGTATTACCAGTATAGGAACCAACCCCACTGTGGGTGGAAATACCCAAACCATTGAAACCTATTTATTAGACTTTTCAGAAAATTTATACGGACAGCCTATACAAATTTCCTTTTTAGAAAAAATTCGGGATGAGAAAAAATTTGATTCCCTCGAACAATTGTACCAAGCCATTCACCAAGACGAACAAATAGCTAGAAATTACATCAGTAAAAATGTTTAATAAATTAGCATTCAAACACATAGACAACAGTGGTCTGATTCTTTTTAGAATGGTGTTTGGATTGCTCATTACCTTAGAGGCCTGGGGAGCTATCGCTACCGGATGGGTCCGAAAAGTTTTAATCGAACCTGAATTCACCTTTAGCTTTATTGGATTTGAGTGGTTACAACCCTTACCCGGCAATGGTATGTATTACTATTTTGTGGTGATGGGTATATTGGGTGTGATGGTGATGCTGGGTTACAAATACCGCTGGGCAGTCACGGGTTATACCCTACTTTGGGCCGGGGTCTATTTTATGCAAAAAGAATCGTATAACAACCATTATTATTTGATGTTGTTGTTGCTTTTTTTGATGATTTTTTTACCCGCTCACCGACGAGTTTCTTTAGATGCCAAGCTTTGTCCTACCCTTCGATCGAACTCCATGCCGCGCTGGTGCATCGGCCTTCTAATTGCACAGGTATTTATTGTGTATACCTATGCTGCTATTGCTAAAATCTACCCCGATTGGTTAGATGCCACGGCACCCGCTGTTTTTATGAAAGGAAAAGCAGATTATTGGTTAATAGGTGGATTTTTACAACTAGAATGGGTACACTGGGCGATCGCATACACCGGTATATTGTTTGACTTACTCATTGTTCCTTTACTGTTATGGCGCAAAACCCGATTGTTCGGATTTGGTTTATCCCTCATTTTTCACCTGTTTAATTCAGCGGTATTTCAAATCGGTATTTTTCCCTATATGTCTATTGCTTTTGCCTTGTTTTTCTTTTCACCGAAAACCCTTCAAAAACGATTTTTACCTCGGGAAACATATTATGATCAAGCAGAGGTAATACCTCCCAAGTATCCCAAAATAGGTATTACTTTTTTCAGTCTGTTTCTGATTGTACAGCTCGCATTACCTCTTCGTCACTGGTGGATACCCGAGCCGGTACTGTGGACCGAAGAGGGACATCGATTGAGTTGGCGGATGATGTTACGCACCAAATCAGGATCGGTAACCGTACATGTAGTAGATAAAAACACTGGCGAGAAAACTCGCATAGACCTCTATAACCGATTGACTTCCAAACAGCGAAACGGGCTGGCTACCAAACCCGACTTTATGTGGCAATTTGCGCAACGCCTTAAAAAAGAATATGCACTTCAGGGCCAAGATGTAGCCGTTTATATCAGCTCACGTGTTTCAGTGAATCACCGTCCTATGCAACCCTTTATAGATTCGAATGTGGATTTGGCCAGCCAAAAGTGGAGCCATTTCAAACACCACACTTGGATTCTTCCAGCACCTCAGGAACTACAAGTAGGTGCTAAAAAGTAGCTTGATTAATTTTTTCTTCTACTAAATCGATTAAGGTATCGGTCGGATAATCGCTCACTTTGAGCAGGGGTAAGGTTTTTATTTTTATGTGTGTTCCCAACGGAAGAGGGAACATACCCGAGCGTTGTAATTTCCAAGAATTAAAAATACGAACCGGCAACAAATAAGCCTCCGGCATATGGTCAATCAAAGTTTGTAAGCCTCTGCGTTTAAAAGGTTTTAATACGCCATCTTTACTTCGAGTTCCTTCCGGGAAAATAACTCCGCTTCGACGGTGTTGGTTTAGATAAGTAGCAAAGTCAACTAACTTTTGAGTAGCCTCTCCGGGATTTTTACGATCGATCAAAACCGAGCCTCCATGCCGTAAATTAAACGACACACTGGGAATGCCCCTCCCCAGTTCTTTTTTAGAAACAAACTTGGGATGAATTTTTTTTAAATACCATATCAACGGAGGAATATCATACATACTCTGATGGTTGGAAACAATAAGTATAGGAACGTTATCCGGAAGTTTTTCATGCAAAGAAAATGTATAACGAGTTCCTAAAATATGGGTGGCACGAATGATAAAAAACTGTAACCAATCCAACGAAACTTTGTGAGCCTGATACCCTAGTAAATTAAATGTTATCCATTGTATTAGGTGAAATAATAAGAGTAAAACCCCAAATACGAGGTAATAGGCCACCGAGAGTATATAGGATAAAATTTTCATCAAAAAAAACCGTTTTTACCCAAAGTGGCAAAACGGTTTTCAAATTTATTTTAACAATACTCGTTATAGGCGTCAACTAAATTTTCAGCAATCAATTCTGCCGGGCGACCTTCTATATGATGTCTTTCTAACATATGTACCAGTTCGCCGTCTTTAAACAAAGCAATGGCTGGTGAGCTAGGAGGAAAAGGTACCATTCGCTCTCGAGCAGCATCGGTAGCTTCCCGATCTACACCTGCAAATACAGTAACTAATTGGGTAGGTTTTTTTGCATTGTTTAACGAGTAAATCGCTCCCGGACGAGCATTTCGGGCAGCACATCCACAAACGGAGTTAACTACCACTAAAGTTGTCCCCTGTTGATCCAGTGCATAATCTACTTCCTCGGCAGTCAGTAATTCTTTAAATCCTGCTTGAGTAAGTTCGTCTTTCATCGGTTTTACTAATTCGGGTGGGTACATATGATCTAAAATTTTAATTTTTATTTAAACTTATTCTAAGCTACAAAAGTAATAAATTTTACTGACAGTTTGACTATCCGTGTAACAACTGGATTAGGATGAAAATCTATGGTTTGCTAAATTAAATTTAGTAATCAAATCGTACAAACCCCAGTTTAAGAAGCTTTAAGACCAGCAATACTTTGCTGAAGTGCCTCGATTTTCGCTAAGGCGTCTGCTTCTTTCTTTTTTTCGGCTTCGACCACAGCAGCGGGAGCACCTTGAACAAATTTATCGTTACTGAGTTTGGCCTGAACAGATTTTAAAAATCCTTGGGTATACTCCAATTCAGTTGAAAGTTTTTGTAATTCTTCTTCTACATTTATACTACCGGTAATGGGTACAAAATACTCGTTCGATTTGACTCGAAAAGTCAATGCTCCTGCAACGGCCTCAGGTACGTAATCCAATGCAGCGACGTTACCCAGTTTCATGATCACAGCATTATAGGAAGCAGAAAAGCCTTCGCGGTTAATCACTTGGAGTTGTATTTTCTCTTTAAAAGAAATATTTTTTTGCTTTCTAATGGTTCGAATGCCGGCAATTACTTCTTTGGCTATTTCAAATTGACTCAACTGATTTTCCCAAGCTTGCAATTGTTTTTCGGAAGCTTGGTAACGAGGCCAGGCATTAACAATCAAGGCTTGATCAGGAGTTCGCATGGTGATATTTTGCCAAATTTCTTCCGTTAAGAAAGGCATAAAGGGGTGTAGTATTCTCAATAGGTCTTCCAAAAACTGTATGGTTTTGGAATAAGTTTTGGAATCCATAGGGCTCCCATATTCGGGTTTGATGGCTTCCAAATACCAGGAACAGAAATCCTCCCAAATCAATTTATAAATAGCCATCAGAGCATCTGAAATTCTGAATTTTTGAAAGTGATCTTCTATTTCCACTAAGGTATGATTTAATTTGGCTTCAAACCAAACCACAGCTTGTTGCGCACTCTCAGAAGTATCCGAATCGGCTATTTCCCAGCCTTTGATCAAGCGGAAGGCATTCCAAATTTTATTGGCAAATGCTTTTCCTTGTTGGCAAAGCTCTTCATCAAATAAAATATCGTTACCCGCACTGGCACTCAACAACAAACCACAACGTACTCCATCAGCTCCGTAATGATTGATTAGATCTAATGGATCGGGCGAATTACCCAGTGATTTCGACATTTTTCGACGTTGTTTGTCGCGTACGATTCCTGTGAAATACACATTCGAAAAAGGTTTTTTACCTTCCCATTTATACCCAGCTATAATCATACGGGCTACCCAGAAGAAAATAATATCAGGACCGGTAACCAAATCTTGAGTTGGATAATAATATTTATATTCTTTATTATCGGGATTTAAAACTCCTCCAAAAACACTTATCGGCCATAACCAAGATGAAAACCAAGTATCTAAAACATCTGAGTCTTGTTGTAAATCGGTACGACGTAGTGACGGATTATTAGATTTTTGTTGAGCTAAAACAAGTGCCTCTTCGGCAGTTTCAGCCACTACAAAATCCTCTTTGCCATCGCCGTAATAATAAGCAGGAATCTGTTGGCCCCACCACAATTGTCGAGAAATATTCCAATCGGTGATGTTTTGTAACCAGTGTTTGTAGGTATTCTCAAAACGTTTGGGGTAAAACTTAATTTCTTGGGTATCAAAAACCGCCTCTAAAGCAGGTTTTACTAATTGATCCATTTTTAAAAACCATTGATCAGACAGACGCGGTTCGATGACTGCCTTGGTTCTTTCTGAAGTACCTACTTTATGGATATGGGTTTCAGTTTTAACTAAAGCACCTAGTTGCTTAAGCTCTTCGGCGATTTCTTGACGGACCACAAAACGATCTTTACCTTCATAATGCAAGCCAAAACGATTGAGAGTACCATCTTCATTAAATATATCCACTATTTCTAATTCATGTTTGTCACCCAACATTTTATCATTGGCATCATGAGCCGGAGTAACTTTGAGGGCACCGGTTCCAAATTCCCTATCTACATAGCTATCAAAAATGATGGGAACTGGGCGGTTGGCAATAGGTACGATGGCTTTTTTTCCACGCAAGTGGGTATAGCGTTCATCGTCTGGATGTACACAAATAGCCGTGTCACCTAAAATGGTTTCAGGACGTGTAGTGGCAATCGTTACGGTATCTATTTGCGTTCCTGCAGAATCAACTACAGCATAATTGATATGATACAATACCCCGGGTTGTTCCTCGTAAATAACCTCTTCGTCTGAGAGGGTAGTCTTGGCTTCCGGGTCCCAATTCACCATCCGATAGCCTCGGTATATTAGCCCTTGATTGTAGAGTTCGACAAAAACTTTGATTACCGAAGCGGACATCTCCGGATCCATGGTAAATTTAGTCCGTTCCCAATCACAAGAAGCGCCTAGTTTCTTTAATTGTTCCAGGATAACACCGCCATATTTGTTCTTCCATTCCCAAGCATGAGTTAGAAATTCATCTCGACTCAAAGTGCTTTTATCAATACCTTCTTGTTTGAGTTTGGCAACCACTTTGGCTTCCGTAGCAATGGAAGCATGGTCGGTACCTGGTACCCAACAAGCATTATATCCTAATAATCGAGCCCGTCGAATTAGTACGTCTTGCAAGGTATTGTTTAACATATGCCCCATGTGCAGTACTCCGGTCACATTGGGAGGTGGAATGACAATAGTATAAGGTTCTCTATCATCGGGTTCTGAATGAAAAAAGCCGTGACTCATCCAGTAATTGTACCATTTTTCTTCTACTTCAGAAGCAATATAATTGGCCGGAATACTCATTTTGGTCTGGTTTTTGAATACAAGCAGCAAAGGTAATGATTAGATTTTCAAATTTAAAAAGACTAAAAAATTATTTGTTACCCCAAAAAAAGTAATTACATTAGCAACCCAAAATATTTTTTATTATGAAAAAATTAGTTTTAATTTTATTTGTAGGACTTATCGGATGGTCTGTTCAGGCACAAGCTAAAATTTCTTTTCAGGAAGAGACAATTGATTATGGTGAGATAAAGAAAGGTGCCGATGGATTACGTGTGTTTAAATTTACAAACACCGGAGACCAACCCTTAATTATCACCGAAGTGAAATCTACGTGTGGTTGTACCATTCCTAAAAAACCGAGTCAGGCCATTCAACCGGGAGCTACTGAAACCATCGAAGTAAAATACGACACCAAACGAGTAGGCCCAATCCGACGTACTATTACGGTCTATTCTAATGCAGAAAACAATCCGATTGTTTCGCTAAAAATCAAAGGAAACGTCAGTGAATAAATTCATTTGAATATAAAATCCGCCTCTTCAGGCGGATTTTTTTATTGGATATCTTCCAGTTTAAATCGAAAACTACGTTTGACACCCTGCCGTTGTATTGTTAACTTTATTTTCTTACCCTCATCGGTATAAAACATATGGTGTATTTCATACAGTTTGTATTGATGCGCGGGAGTATCATTGATTTCTAATAACTCATCCCCAACTTGTAATCCTACCCGATGAGCCGGAGAATTAACTCGAATCTCGCTTATCACATAACTTGGCATAAGTTTGACAGCTATTAGTTGTGTAATTGATGGGGAATTTTGAGAAGAAACCAACGGGTTTTTATGGGCATTCGATTCATTCGTTACGGTTTTTTCCCGAACCAAAGTCAACTCTCCGTGTTCCAAAGTAATTCCACTCATATTGTAATGAAACGGAGCCTTAAAATGTCGATTGGGACGCAGTTGTAGAGTTTTAGCCTGATAATCAATTATCCAATGAAACCGCCGAAGAATTTCACCTCCTACACTTCCATCAATACCTTGTAAAAATTGAGCACGCAAAAATTCCACCTCTGGATAAGCTACATTGACATTTTTAAAAGTGAAACCTGCTAAGGATAAGTCTGAAACTTTATAGCGTTTTCCATAGATATCCCCATTGATTCCCATACCTAAAAAATCATCAAATGCCTCATCGGGAATAGTAAGATTTTTCTCCTCATTGTTAAATAACCACAATGCATCCCCAGAACCCGAATCGATAAGTAAATTGACCGGGTGAACAATCCCAGCCTGCTCTACTTCACCGGTAAAATAGGGTTTGTTTTGGATATAAATCAAAGGAATTTCAACACATTTCCGACACTTCTTGAGCGAGTAATGCTCTGGGTCATAAAACTTAATTTTCTTTGTATTATAATTTACTTTAACAATAAAATTTTTGAGGAAATCAGTACCAATAATACCGTGTATAGGCACACCTAATTTGGAAGTAAAATTGAGAACCCCATCAAATATCACATAGAGAGAAATATCGTTGTGCTTGGCCGAACCAATTTCCATAACATTATTCTCAGATTTGATGGCCAATACCGGCTCTTGTTGTCCCAAACCTCGTAGTTGGAAGGTTTGTGAGTTGTGTAATACCAACGAATCAATAGCTTCAAAACTAAAAATTACCGAGTTAGCGGATCCCGTGTCTAATAAAAAAGTAAAGTCGGCTCCATTAATGGTAACCGGTATTAAAACCAAATTATTAACTAACTCAAAATCTACCATCCCATGTTTTTTGCCTTTAGGCAAAACAAAACCTTCTTGTGCTATGATACTCTGGCTGCACCACACCATAAGCACTAGAAGGGTGAGAGGTAGATTTATAAATCGCATAGAATCTTAAAAATTGATTATTATTTCGCATTTTTGCAAAATAAAATTACAGAAAAAATGCCAAGAATATCTACCAAAGGGCAATTAATGCCTGAGTCACCTATCAGAAAATTAGTCCCTTATGCAGATGCCGCTCAAAAAAAAGGGCGCAAAATATATTACCTTAACATTGGGCAACCCGATATTAAAACTCCTGAAATAGCACTACAAGCTATTAAAGATGCCAATATAGATGTGCTTTCTTACAGCCATTCTGCTGGTTTTGAAAGTTACCGAAAAGGATTGGCCGCTTATTATCAAAAGATTAACCCTGCTATAGACAGCAATCAGATCATTGTAACTACCGGAGGATCAGAAGCTCTGCTTTTTGCAATGGGTAGTGTGGCAGATACCGGAGACGAAATCATCATTCCGGAACCTTTTTATGCCAATTACAACGGTTTTGCTGTTTCATCGGGAGTAACTGTAGTTCCGGTAATTTCGGTCCTGGAAAACAACTTTGCCCTACCACCGATTTCAGAATTTGAAAAACTTATCACCCCTAAAACTCGAGCCATATTGATTTGTAACCCGGGAAATCCTACGGGCTATATGTATTCCCCCGAAGAAATTAAACAATTGGCCGATTTGGTTAGAAAGTACAATTTATTTTTAATAGCCGATGAGGTCTATCGGGAGTTTGCCTATGACGGCTTAACACATACATCGGTGTTATCTATACCCGGGATTGAAGACCACGCGATTGTTATTGATTCCATATCCAAACGGTACAGTATGTGTGGTGCTCGAATTGGTTGTTTGGTATCCCAAAATAAGGAAGTGATTGCTACCGCCTTAAAATTTGCACAAGCTCGCTTGAGCCCTCCAACCTATGAACAAATAGCTGCAGAAGCCGCTTTACAAACTCCGGCTTCTTATTTTGAGGAAGTAATTGACGAATACAAAGAACGAAGAGACCTATTAATTGCTGAACTCAACCAAATTCCCGATGTAAAAGTAGCAGTACCCGGAGGAGCTTTTTATTGTATAGCCGAATTGCCCGTAAAAAATGCCGATGCCTTTGCTCAGTGGCTGTTAGAAAGTTTTGAATTCCAAAATGAAACCGTAATGGTGGCCCCTGCTGCCGGTTTTTATTCCTCCCCCGGTCAAGGACTCAATCAAGTACGTATAGCCTATGTACTCAAAAAAGAAGATTTAAGAAAAGCAGTTCAAATCCTCAAAGTAGCTATAGAAAGTTATAAAGACTAATGCAAATTTTAGAAAACATATCTTTACAACGCTACAATACCTTTGGTATTCCGGTGGTTGCCCCGAGATTTGTTTCGATTACAAACGTTGACGATTTACAAAAAGCACTACAGCTACCGGCTCCCGATGGTTTTTTGATACTGGGAGGAGGAAGCAATATTTTGTTTACACAAAATCCAAAAGCCCTAGTACTGCATATAAACATCTCGGGCATTTCGATTGTCTATGAAGACGAAGATAAAGTACATCTCCAAGTAATGGCCGGAGAAAACTGGCATCAGTTGGTTTTATTTGCCTTACAAAACCAGTACGGAGGTATTGAGAATTTGTCCTTAATACCTGGAAATGCCGGTACGGCCCCCATTCAAAACATAGGTGCTTATGGCGTAGAAATTAAAGATGTATTGGTAAGGTGTCAAGCCCTTTCTATACAACGAGGAGAATTAGTAGAATTTTCAAATTCCGAATGCGAATTTGGCTACCGCACTTCTATCTTTAAAACCCGAGAGAAAGGGAACTATATCATTACATCCATTACTTTAGAATTAACTAAAAGAAATCATCGATTAAAAACTTCTTACGGAGCTATTCAACAACACCTAGAACAACTTGGGGTAGCCAATAGACCGACTATACAACAGATTTCTGAGAGTGTCATAGCTATACGAAGATCGAAATTACCCGATCCTCAAGAACTAGGTAATGGCGGAAGTTTTTTTAAGAATCCCGAAGTAGATCAAGTACAGTTTGAAAAGCTTATCTCCCGGCATCCAGAAGCTCCACATTTTAAGGTTGGAATCAATCGATATAAAATTCCTGCCGGCTGGTTAATTGAACAATGTGGTTTTAAGGGAAAACGTATGGGAGATGCGGGAGTGCATAACCAACAAGCCTTGGTCTTAGTAAACTACGGAAATGCAACAGGAAGTGAAATTGTTGCTTTAGCAGAAAAAATTCAACAAGAGGTTGTAAATAAATTTGGGATTTTGATAGAACCCGAAGTCAACATCCTTTAAGATTCACTATTTATCTTTTCGATTAAATAGTCGGGAGCAGAACGCAGCTTTCCTGTTTCTTTATCCACAAAAACCAAGGTAGTAAATCCGGTAGTTAATAACTCGTTATTTTGGTTGTGAATTTGGTAGTCAAATTCAATTTTTACAGTGGGTAAGCGAACCAGCGAAGTAGTCACAGTGAGTAAATCGTCGTAGCGAGCCGGTCGTTTGTATTTAATTTGAAGTTCTGTTACCGGTAGCATAATCCCATTTTCTTCCATCCATCGGTAGGAAAAGCCCAATTTGCGGAGCCATTCGGTACGTCCCATTTCGAAATATTGAGCGTAATTTCCATAGTACACAACACCCATTTGGTCTGTGTCTGCGTATCTTACTCGGAGGTCCAACTTCTCAATTCTCATTTTATGAATTTATTTGGAAAGCGAATATTTTTTTATTATTTTGGTCAGTAGAATAATGAGAAAAAAAAATGAGAAATTCAATAGCAAATGGGTTTTTTTTTTACAGATTTTGTTTACATATTTGCTTGCTGAAACTCTTGAGAGAAATTCATTCTCTCTCTTTTTTATAACTAACTAATAACACACTTTTTATCTTTCTATTATGGTGAAAACTGCGCAATCGGTTTGGGAAAATTGTCTATCTTTTATTTCGGATAATATTTCTACACAAGCATACAAAACTTGGTTTGAACCCATACAAGCAGTAAAACTCACCGACAATGCTTTGAGTATCCAAGTCCCGAGTAAATTTTTCTACGAATGGTTAGAAGAACATTATGTTAAATTACTTAAAGTAGCTTTAAACAAAGAACTCGGAAATCATGCGCGTTTGGTGTATGTCATCAAGATGGAAAACACCTACGGTAATAAACAGCCCTTTACAGAAAAAATACCGAGCACCAATCGGGAGCAAATGAAAGAGCAAGAAGTAGATGTGCCCCTCAAAACCAAAAGTCCGGAGTTAAAGAACCCTTTTGTGATTCCGGGAATCCGAAATGTCAAAGTGGAATCCCAGCTCAACCCCAATTACAATTTTGAGAATTTTTTAGAAGGCGATTCCAACCGTTTAGCTCGTTCGGCGGGTATTGCAGTGGCTAACAAACCGGGAGGAACTTCATTTAACCCCTTATTGATTTTTGGAGGTGTTGGTCTAGGTAAAACTCATTTGGCGCATGCCATTGGGGTAGAAATCAAAGATAAGTATCCAGAAAAAACAGTTTTATATATTTCGGCCGAAAAATTTATTCAACAACATATAGAATCGGTACGAAAAAACAATCGCAACGATTTCATCCATTTTTATCAAATCATGGATGTACTAATTGTGGATGACATTCAATTTTTATCTGGAAAATCAGGTACACAAGACGTATTTTTTCACATATTCAACCACTTGCATCAGAATGGCAAACAAGTCATATTGACCAGTGATAAAGCACCGGTAGATATGGTTGATTTTGAACAACGTCTTTTGTCTCGATTTAAATGGGGTCTATCCGCAGAGCTTCAACATCCTGATTTTGAAACACGGATCTCGATTATCAAAAATAAATTATACCGAGATGGTGTAGAGATGCCTGAAGAAATCATTGAGTTTTTGGCGAACAATATAAAAACCAATATACGAGAATTAGAAGGAGCTATTATCTCCTTGATTGCTCACTCTTCCTTTAACCGAAGAGAAATTACCATTGACTTAGCTCGCAAAATTGTAGATAACTATGTGAAGCATACCAAGCGAGAAGTGTCTATCGATTATATCCAAAAAGTAGTCTCTGATTATTTCCAAATGGATGTAGAGACCTTACAATCTAAAACTCGTAAACGACATATTGTTCAAGCCCGACAGTTGGCTATGTTTTTTGCCAAAAAATTTACCAAAGCCTCTTTGGCCAGTATCGGTACACAAATTGGTAGAAGAGACCATGCTACGGTATTACACGCTTGTAAGACGGTAGATAATCTCACTGCTACCGACAAACAGTTTAGAAAATATGTAGAAGACCTCAATAAAAAACTTACACTTTAGACTATTATGGATGCTTCTCCCACCAAGATTTTAATGGTTTGTCTTGGTAATATCTGTAGATCTCCTTTGGCTGAAGGAATTCTCCGGTCCAAGCTTCCCGAAAATCATTTTATCATCGATTCTGCCGGTACTGGTGGCTGGCACGTAGGACAATCGCCTGATCCCCGAAGTATTCAGGTGGCTCAACAAAATGGAATTGATATTAGCTATCAAAGAGCTCGAAAATTTGAGTTAGCTGATTTTGATACTTTTGATATTATCTACGCCATGGATACTTCTAATAAAAAAAACCTACTTCAAATAGCACCCCAACCACAGGCAGCTGCTAAAGTAAAACTAATTCTAGAATATCTTCCTGATAATCAATCGCTTGATGTACCTGACCCCTATTTTGGAAATCATAAAGATTTTGAGTTTACTTTCGAATTATTAGATAAAGTATGTGAAATTATTTCTAAAAATTTGAGGTATCCAAACTACTAATTATGTTTTTTTAGTACCTTGTAATCTCGTATCAGAAACAAGATGTATGAAAAAACTATTAGTATTTTTTCTTGTAGTCATCAGTAATTGGTGTTTTTCACAAGATTTAGATTTAGAATTAGAGCTGGTAGCGGAAGGATTTTCGTCACCTGTAGATATCAAACACGCCGGAGATGAACGTCTCTTTGTTGTGGAACGAGGAGGACAGATAAAAATCATTAACAGCGATGGAACCATTAATCCAACCCCTTTTTTAAATATTTCATCGATTATTACTTCAGGTGGAGAACGAGGTTTACTAGGCTTGGCCTTTCACCCCAATTATGCTAAGAATGGCTATTTTTATGTAAATTATACCAACCTATCGGGTAATACTGTCATAGCTCGTTATACAGTAAGTGCTGATCCTGACATAGCCGATAGTGATTCTCAACATATATTACTCACAGAAAATCAGCCTTTTAGCAACCACAATGGGGGACATCTTTGTTTTGGACCCGACGGGATGTTATATATTGGAATGGGTGACGGTGGTATGGGGGGAGATCCGCAAAACAATTCTCAAACTTTTACCAACCGTTTGGGAAAAATGCTTCGACTTAACGTAGATATTCCGGCTCCCTATATTCCTTCAGACAATCCTTTCTTTGGTTCTCCCGATATACCCCAAGAGATTTGGGCATATGGGTTGCGAAATCCTTGGCGATTTTCATTTGATAGAGAAACCGGGGAATTGTGGATTGCTGATGTTGGCCAAGACAATTGGGAAGAAATTAATCGGGTAGCCCATGATGAAGCCCCTCTTAATTACGGCTGGCGGTGTTATGAAGGCAATGAACCATTCAATACCGGCGGATGCCCCCCACAAAATGAAATGACTTTCCCAATTGCGGTGTATTCTATTTCCAGCTCCAATTGTGCCATCACCGGTGGGTATGTGTACCGAGGAAGTAGTTTTCCTTTACTCCAAGGACTTTATTTCTTTGCCGATTATTGTAGCAATCAAATAGGAACAATAACTCAAGAGAATGAACTCGAATTTCACGGAACTTTTGGTGCAGGAGGTATTACTAGTTTTGGTGAGGATGTGAACGGAGAACTTTATATAGCAGCCTTTAATGGAGGACGTATTTATAAGTTACGAGAAAACACGGTTTCGGTAGAGGATTTCACTCAAGAACTTTTTACCATGTATCCCAATCCAGCCTCCGATTTCCTTCAAATACAGAGCTTAACTCCGTTGATTACAATACAAGTTTTGGATTTGAGCGGTCAACTTATTATGGAAATAACCCCATCTCCCAACAACTTATCCACTCAGTTAAATGTACAAGGTTTGTCCAGTGGGCTTTATATAGTCTCCGGGGTAGATCAACATCAAAACAAATCATTTAAAAAATTACTTATCCCATAAACCATGGTTTTATTAGGAAAAGTCTATCTAATACCCACTCCGCTGGGTGACAATAACCCATTGGAGGTAATACCACTCCGGATTAAAAAAATCATCGAAAATATCGATTATTATATTGTAGAAAATGAAAAATCTGCCCGGGGATTTATCAAAAGTATTTCGCCTAACAAAGCTCAAAACAAGCTTCAAATATTCCTACTTAATAAATTTACTGACCCCCAAGACATCCCCTCTTTTTTGACACCTTGTTTAGAGGGCCATAATATAGGCATACTCTCTGAAGCAGGCTGTCCCGGAATTGCTGACCCCGGCGCGCAAGTGGTTGCCTATGCCCACCAACAAAACATTACTGTAGTACCTATTTCAGGACCTTCTTCTATTTTTTTAGCCCTAATGAGTAGTGGACTCAATGGACAAAGTTTTACTTTTCATGGTTACCTACCCATCAGTAAACCCGAACGTAAACATACTCTTAAGCGAATTGAAAAAACATCGGGGGAACTCTATCAAAGTCAAATTTTCATAGAAACTCCCTACCGCAATGACGGACTGTTAGAAGATATTTTAAACACGCTGTCACCCTCTACCCTGCTTTGTGTGGCTTGTGATTTGACCTTACCGACCGAATTTATACGTACTCAAACAGTAGCTCAGTGGAAAAAAAACAAAGTGGAATTACACAAAAGACCCAGTGTATTTATTATATTAAAAGAAACCTAATTAGTTGGTATAATCCATTTGGGTCTGCAACCATGCTTTTTCCTTTTCGGGAAGCACTTCCAATAAAAGATTGAGTCGCTGACGGTAGTCTTCCGAAGCAAGCATTTGGCGAATTTTTTCTCGTGCAAACGAAGAAAAACGCCAATTGGGATGCAACCCGGCTTGGACCAAATCAATTAAATTTTGAGTACCCAAAGCATCCAACTCATAGAGGTATGAAAAGGCTTCTTGACGAATTTCAAAACTAAATTCCGGCGAAGTATAACTGGATAACTCCTCAAAATAAATTAATTTTTGCTGATTCGAATTCTCAGCTGTCGCTAAATTAAGAACCAACCAAAGTAGTCGGATATTTTTATTTTGAAAACCGTTAATATGGGCCGTTTGTTGAAGGTATTTAACTTGGTCTTCGGGAAACGAAATCCAAAGATGGAGTAAGGCCCGTTCTTTTGTGAGGTACGATGCGTCCTCTAATAAGCTTTCGTATTTTTCTTTCCAATTGGCGGGTACAAAATCCAATTGAAAGGCTAACAGTTGTCGGGCATACAAATGATCCGTCTGCAAAACAAATTGGTACCATTCATTCCGCTGGTGTTCGGGAAGTGAACTTATCTGAGAAAATAATTTTTCTATAATCAACGGCTGCTGGTACTTGGTGATAATTTGTTTAAAAAATGGAAGCTTTTCTTCCCAAGGTGCAGACTCAAGGTCTTCTAAACGCATCCAATCTCGATACAAAACAGAATGCTCAGACAGAAGTTGGTTTACTTCTTCAGTAGGAAAACCGGGGTTCAACAACCACTTATTTTTAAAATCTGTAAGATCTTTAGGGGTAAATGGTGCTATGGCATTTAAAAACTGATCGGTAGTAGCCGATCCAAATTGATAGGTATTTAAATATGACTTAACCCCTTTTGTAAAACCTTCTTCCCCTACATAATGACGAAGAGCATACAATGCCCAGGCTCCTTTAAAATAATAGGTTAAATAGGAATTTCCGGTACCTAAGATCGCTTCTCCTTGGTCGGGTAGGTTGTGATTTTCCAGCTCTTGGGCGGTTTCAATAAGTTTGGCATACAAATAGTCTTCACCTAATACTTCCTGCGCTGCTAAAAGTCCGTAAAATGTGGCAAATCCTTCTTGAAGCCAGTGGTGTTCTTCGGAGGTAGCTGTCACTATATTCCCAAACCAATGGTGAGCCAATTCGTGTGCGTTAACATATACATAATTTGCATCATTAAAGCCAATAGAATCAACTACCAAAGACGAGGCAAAAACAGTTAAGGTAGTGTTTTCCATTCCGGCGTATAAAAAATCTCTCACCGGAACTTGTTTGTATATTTCCCAAGGATATGCAACACCGATTTCTCGTTCTAAAAAATCAAAAAGAGTTTGGGTATAACGATAGGTAGGTTCAAATTTATCGATTTCATCGGGGGGCAGGTACAATTCGATAGGAATACCTGATTGAGATGAAACCACTTGTTTTTCAAAGTTGCCGATTACAAGAGCAACCAAATAGCTACTCATGGGTTGTTGCATTTGGTACTGCCAAAGAATTTTCTCACCAATTGCTTCTTTGTTATACAACACCCCGTTGGTTAAAGCGGTTGTACCCGGAGGTACCAAGACTGAAAGATTAAATATTATTTTATCATTCACATCATCGATACTCGGCAACCAATGGGAAGTATATTTTCCTTGACCTTGAGTCCAGACTTGCTCTCCAAAGAAATACATGGTTTGTTTAGGAGTAGCTTCGTAGGTAAGACTCACGGCGTATTCTTGACCTGGAACAAATTGATTAATAATACCGATTTTGTCTGCTGTAGCTATCAATACACTTTTAGATTCTTCGTCATTTTTATAACGCAGTCGCATATTATGAGCATCTAAAAACACCGTATCTGTAGGTTGAAGTACATTAAAACGGTAAGTAGCTACCCCAATAACACTTTGGGTTTCGGTATCAATATCCAAAGTTGCATCAACCGACAAAAAATCAACCGTATTAGTTTGGGTCCAAGCCGAAAAAATACTAGTAAGAAAAAAGAGGTATATCAGTAACCTAGTTGTCAAGATTCTTTAACATTTCTATCTTTCTACTTCCGATTTCACCACTAGCCGAAATCCTTCACCATGAATATTTAATATCTCTACATTATCATCAACACTTAGGTATTTTCGGAGTTTAGCAATATAGACATCCATACTTCGAGAGGTAAAATAGTTATCATCTCTCCAGATTTTGGTCAATGCTAATTCCCGAGGCATCAAGTCGTTTTTATGAAGTGCCAGCAATCGCAATAACTCGTTTTCTTTGGGAGATAATTTCTCGGGGGTTCCACCTTTATACGATAAAAAGCGTAGTTTTGAGTTGAGATTAAAATCTCCTATCTGGAATTCAAATTGTTTGCTGTCAGCTACTGATTCGGTATTTTTTCTTTGAATAATCGCTTTTATTTTCATCAAAAGCACTTCAGAATCAAAAGGTTTGTTTAGGTAATCATCAGCTCCCACTTTATAGCCTCTTAATACATCCTCTTTCATGGTTTTGGCGGTAAGAAAAATAATGGGCACATCTTCATTCTTTTCTCGTATTTCTTTAGCCAAAGTAAATCCATCTTTATAAGGCATCATCACATCTAAAATACACAAGTCAAAATCATCTTTTTTAAATTTTTCGAAACCTTCCATTCCATTTTTGGCATGAGTAACTGCGTAGCCATTCAAAGTTAAATAGTCTTTTAATACAGTCCCGAAATTAGGATCGTCTTCTACCAGAAGAATTTTTTTATTCTCTTTTTCCATAGTTTATGATATTAGTTGTAATTTAATTATAAAAATACTTCCCTTTCCTTTTTCACTTTCTACATAGATCTCACCATGGTGATCTTCCACGATGCGTTTTACATAAGAAAGCCCTAGGCCATGTCCTTTTACATTATGAATATTACCGGTGTGTTCCCGATAAAATTTCTCGAATATTCTTTTTTGAGCAGCTTTGCTCATACCGATTCCTTGGTCTTTTACTTTTAATATGATGTTATCCTTTACATTTTCGGTGTAAACATCAATTTTGGGGGCACCATCAGAATACTTAATTGCATTATCTAAAATATTTACAATCACATTCGTAAAATGAGATTCATTGGCTAATACGGAGGATTTGGACGCTCCGAAATGTGTTTGAATGTATCCTCCTTCATTTTCCACAATCAGCTCTACATGCGAAATTGCTATCATTATCATATCGTGGAGCTTGACACGTTCTTTCTTAATATCTAAATCATTTTTTTCTAATTTAGAGATTCGTAACACATTTTCCACTTGCGCGTGCATTCGCTTATTTTCATCTTTGATAATTTTCAAATACCGATCAGTCATTTCTTGGTCTTTGGCAACTATCGGATTTTTTAAAGCATCTAAAGCCAAATTTATAGTAGCAATAGGTGTTTTAAACTCGTGTGTCATATTGTTGATGAAATCGGTTTTCACCTCCGATATCATACGCTGTTTAATCAGTTGTTTAAACACACTATAATAAGCTAACAACACGATAGTAATGAGCACCAAGGTCAAGATTGCCATTTCAATGATATTGGAGTACAGATAATCTTTCTTTTTGCTAAAAAGCACTCCTAATTCATAGCGCGATTGTAAATTATCTTCCAAAAACAATGGCACAGAAACCAAGTCTTGTGATTTATTGGGATAAACAAAACCCTCGGATACAACATTGGTAACCAGTCCATCACCAATAACAGCAAATTCGAAATCAGGGCTCAATCCTCTCAACTGGAGCTGGTTATTAATCATTTCCCGAATCGATTCTACATTAACTCTTTTATGTATCGGAATTTGGTCTACGATATCCTGAATTGCATCACGCAACTGATATTTTTCAGTTTCTTCCAGTCGACGAAACATGGTTGAAGTAGTTTCCGATTGTGTAGATCCATCTATACCACTACTAATAGTGGTAGCATATTTGCGATTTACCACTTTTTTAAAATTTAAACTGTCAAAATCGCCCTCTAAAAAGTGCGTAGGCAGTTTAAAATCTTCTTCTAACACACTACTTGAATAAACAAATGTTTCATTAGTTTGGTTATCGGTGTTGGTATACACTATTTCTCTGAACGTAATATTATCAGGATTTTTAATACTATCTGCTACTTCTACATACAACCGGTAGTAATAATCCAATTCTTTAACTTGCAACTCTTTAGACACTTCCATAAGAGCCTGTCGGACATTATAATTGAACCGATCTTCATTATTTGAGTAAGAATTGTTAATCCAATACACCTGAATTAAAATAATTCCTAACAGGCATAGACTCATAAAAACCATTAAGAGTATAAACAATCTCTTATCCATGAATATCAAAGGTAATATTTTAACATTTAGGCAAGTCCCCCTTTAACCAATTGTTAACAAAACGAAGTAGTTCATAAAATAGTATTAGATAGCTTTTTATGAAGTAAAAAAACAGTATTTTTTAAATCTTTTAACGTGGTATCGTTGTAAATTATATAATCTGCTCCTTGTTTTTTTTGTTCATCATCCCATTGCGACTTCATCCTTAGGTGTACTTCTTGTTCACTAATTTGGTCTCTTTCAATCACGCGTTGGGTTCGTATTTTTTGGGAAGCGATGACTAGAATAATGTGGTCACATTGTTTATATCCTCCCGATTCAAAAAGAATTGCGGCTTCTTTGAGTACATAAGGAGCTTTTTGTTGTTGAACCCATTTTTCAAAATCTTGAGCCACAGCCGGATGAATAATTGCATTTAGTTTTTGCAATAGACTAGCATTTTTAAAAACCTGTTCCGCTACATAGGCTGTATTATAGGTATCTTCTATAAAGGCGTGATTACCTAACAAGTCAATTATTTGCTGTTTAATATCGGGGTGATACACAATTTTTTTGGCTTCTAAATCAGCGTTATAAACCGGTATTCCGAATTCTTTAAAAAAGTTTGCTACCGTGGTTTTACCACTACCAATACCACCGGTAAGACCTATTATTTTCATATTTTTTTATTAAAAAAATAACTGGGAAACCTCTTTCTAGGATCTTGATTAAGTAAATGAATCTTTAGATAAGCATTAAAAAAAGCTAGTCCGTATCCGTAAAATTGAATGAACACTCCTAAAATACTTAAAAATCCAATTACTATACTTTGGTTTTTCACAGAAGAATCAATCCCTATAACTAACAAATAAATAGCCAAAAGCAATGCAAGAATATAAATATTGAAAAACAACAGTAATACTGACAGGATGCTGAAAATTAGAAAAATGGTAGGGAACCAAAAAGTAAGTTTTCGTGTATTGGGATGCCAACGATTGAGTATGGCTCTAACAGTTCCAAATTTTTTAACTTGGGTATAAAATTGTTTCCAGGAAATTCTTCTTTTATGATACACATATACTTCCGGAGCATAACCAATGGTGTAATTTTTCTTTAACAACCGTTGCACCAAATCTGGATCTTCTCCTGGATGAATATCTCCAAAACCTTGAGTAGCTTCAAAGGCCTCTTGAGACAAACCCATATTAAAGCTACGTGGTTCATATTTTTGAATTTGATTTTTATTACCCCGAATACCTCCGGTAGTTAAAAAAGAAGTCATCGTATAGTTGATTGCTTTTTGGAGGGTAGAAAAGTCTGAACGTGCGGCATCCGGGCCTCCAAAACAATGGAAAAATGAGTCTTCTAAAAATTGTTGTAGTTTTTGAAAATAAGTTGGAGGCAAAATACAATCGGAATCCAATATAATAAAATAATTACCGGTTGCTCTTTGCATGCCATAGTTTCTTGAATCTCCCGGTCCGGTATTGTTTTTATAAAAATAGGTAATGGGAAGTTGGTTATAATTTGAAATAAGGTGTTCAGCTGTTCGGGTGGAGCCATCCTCAACAATGATAATTTCATACTCTAAAGAGGACTGTTGTTGCCTAAAGCTCTCTAATAGTTCCTTAATTTCATCAGGCCGGTTATACACCGGAATAATAAAAGAATATTTTCTTTTCATAACACAAATATACACAACAAAAAATCCATCTGCTTTTTTCTATAAATTTTAAAAAAGTTACCATCTGTAAAATATTATTTTATAAATAAACTAATTAATTTTTTTAAATAAAAAACCCCGCTTTTGGCGGGGTTTTATTAAGTTTTAAAAAAGAAAATTACTTTTTAATCACTTGATAGGTATGTAATGAACCTTCTGAATGAACGGTCATCAAATAGGTACCTGATGCTAATCCAGATACATCTAATTGTGACGACTGTCCATGGACAGACTGACTTAATACTTGTTGACCTAATACGTTGTAAAGGTCTACACTATCTATTATTTGATCGGCTTGTAGATAAATAACATCGCTAGCCGGGTTGGGATAGTAGCTAAAGCCGGAAATTGTCATCTCCTCTGAGCTGATAATCTCAACACAGTTTCCACCCCATAGATAAACACCATCCATAGTCGGATCCCATACCATCCAACCGCCATCAAATAAAGCTGCCGGGTTTCCTTGAGAATTCTCATTGGTAAGTTCCCAGAATATAGTACCTGATGAACTCGTGTTATCTACAGATAACTCAATCCAATACGTAGTGGTGGAACCGGTTTGACCAGCAAATATATAGGTAGGAATGTCTAATATGATCTCATAAACATCATAACCAAAAGCACTACCGGTATGATTTTGAGCCGAAGGAACTATGCCCAACTCAGAACCTATTTGGGCTCCGGGTAACGTACCACTGTTATCGTAATAATAAATATCTACATCCGTAATATTTCCTATAGAAAGTATATTGGCACGGATTTGCTCTAAGTGGAAATCTTTATCGGCTGGTACAGTCAGGTCATTAGCTGTCTTATAGGTGCTGTTTGCTGAACAGTTTAATCCATCTACAATCGTTGTACCACGCTCATTGGCCTCATCACAATCTCCCACAGGGTCATTACCACCGCCACCTGAACCAGAACAGTCTCCATTGTATTGGAAAACACCATCGTAGTTAGAGCCCCAAGTGTAGCTCCAAACAGCACCATCAAATCCAGCGGTTGGATATCCTAAAACAGGACCTGAGGTGTTAGACTCCCAGTAGGTAGCAGAACCTCCTGAGTTGGGGGTGTGAACTTGTACCCAGAAATTGGTGTCGGTTGCTCCAGCTTCAAAGGTAAAGGGAGTAATATCTAAAACCACCTCACGTACATCAAATCCAAAGGCACTACCTATGATATCTTGCGAGGTAGGAGTAATTCCGTTTTCAGAACCCAACGTAGCTCCGGGTAAGTTAGAAGCACTGTTGTCAAAGTAGGTTAAATCAGCATACAATATAGTAGTTCCGGGAGAAGTTAAGATTGGAACTACCACTTGTTCCATCATAAAGGTCTCATCAGCGGGAACGATAAAGTCATTAGCCGTGCCGTACAATGAGTTCGGTGTTCCATCTTCTACTCCATTTGAAAGAGTTTCGAAAGTACACTCGTCTCCACCGCCTCCGCCGCCGCCTTCGCAGCCGTAATGTCTAAAGGTGTAATCCCAATCTGGAAACGGCCCGTAACCCGCATTAGCGTATAAATGTCCTCCGGGGTACGAATCGTAAGTGGTACCAGCCATACATTCTAACACAGTTCCTTCGACGACTAAATAATACATGTCACCAATAGTTGTTGATGCAGGAGTATCCCAAAACACATCCACCCAAGCATCACCACCGGGAGTAGTTACCGAACCGCTGGTTAATAACACTCCACCTGCATTGGGTAAATTATCCCATAGACCGACTTCAAGTGTTTGTCCGGCTGCCACGGTAGTAGTAAACATAAATCCGGCACCGGCTGACATAGATGATTCAGCTGTAAAAGACTGGGCGATACCTGTTTGACTAATTAAGGCCATACATGTATTAGACTCATCTTGGTTGATATCTACTACCGGTGAAGAACAATCACCGCCTCCACCGCCTTCGCCGGCACAGTAGTAGATATTACCATTCCAGATACGGCCAGCAAAAGTAGCGCCTAGAAAATCAGGGCTTCCTTTACCTGCACCTAAGCTTACTTCTACAAAACTATCTGTAAATGTATTGTTACCATCGGTATAATTCATAGAAACACCACTCACATCGTAATCTGTTACAGAAACATAAAAACCATAGGTTTCGCCGTCTGGAATAGTTACTCCCCCTATTTCAACATGAGTAGGCATATTTTCTCCGGCACTAGTCACCACTTCGGTTCCTAAAAGAGTCCATCCGGCCGAGCTGTTTTCAAAACCAACATAGGTGCCTTCTCGATAATATACAGCAATGGTTGCCGTACCGGGATCTATATTGACATCAAATCCTTCGATAATTACATCTTCACCACCGATGGCAGCTACATCAAACATATTTCCCGCAAACTGGTTATAGGAAGCATCAAAAGGTAATTCCATAACACCGGGCTCACAATCTCCACCACCGCCTCCGCACAATCCAAAGGCTAGATTACCAATTAGCTCCACATTAGCACCAGTAAGATCTTCTAGCTCTACGCGATCTAATATTTCTGAAGCAACGTATCCAAAAAACACTTGTGAAGTAGCATTGATGGTATAGGTATTTAACAGTCCGCTAGTAGCACCATAGATTCTAATATCGATATTACCACCTCCTAGGAAAGCTTGAACATCAAATCCAAAGGAATCCACATTCCCATCCGGGAACTCAATAATAGTAAAGGAGGTAAATTGATTAGAACCTACCATATCAATTGTATTACCAAACGAACCAGCAGGTAAAAACACCAATGGATCAAGCTCACCGGGAGTACTAGAAGTAATTGATATACCGGGAAGAATTTCCCCGGCAGGGAAACAGCTATTTCCTGAGTTATTGATAGGACCATCACATCCTACTAAAGCCCCAGGACCTCCGGCAAAATCTTCTAAATTAAGAGTCCCACCAAAAGCTGCTTCAAAATCACCACGAGAATTGAATTGACCTATTTCACATCCACCACCGCCTCCACCAGCTTCAATCACAATGGTATAGTCGTGAGCCTCACCCCAAGCACCTCCTGCATCACACGAGTCGCTAGGCAATGAACTCCATCTGGTCATCACTCGCATTCGAGAGGTAATAGGATCTACATCAGAAGGTATACTAACGGTTCCTACAGTAGGATTAGCACCAGCTGGTGAGGTATAGACCAATTCTCCGGAATCCTCAAAAGATCCATTCCCGTCAAAATCAATCCAAATTTTTACTCGTTGGCTACCAAAATTATGGGTGGCCGTAAAGTCATAAGTTTCACCTGCATTTACCGTTGCTACTAAATTAGGATCGGATGTAAAATCACCATATCCTCCGGGAGAACAACCCGAGCCTAAATGCTCCAAACCAGCATCTGTCATTATAAAATCGTCAATATCATCTCCCGAGGTACAACCTGTTGAAAATACCGGAATACAATAAGAAACTCCGCCTCCAATTTCAACTGTATAATCATGGGTTTCTCCCCACAACCCTCCGGGAGTACAGGAGTCTTGAGGGGCAGAGTTCCATGTACCCATAACACGCATACGTGTTGTGATTGGATCTGCACCTGAAGGAATAACAATGTTTCCTACTGTAGTTGTACCACCCGAAGACGAAGTAAATAACAATTCTCCCGGATCTTCAAACGATCCATTCCCGTCAAAATCAATCCAAATCTTTAAAAACTGACCGCCAAAACCATGGGTGGCCGAAAAACTATACGTTTCTCCCGGCAATACAGTTGCTACTAAACTCGGATCGGATGTAAAATCACCATATCCTCCGGGAGAACAACCCGAGCCTAAATGCTCCAAACCAGCATCTGTCATTATAAAATCGTCAATATCATCTCCCGAGGTACAACCTGTTGAAAATACCGGAATACAATAAGAAACTCCGCCTCCAATTTCAACTGTATAATCATGGGTTTCTCCCCACAACCCTCCGGGAGTACAGGAGTCTTGAGGGGCAGAGTTCCATGTACCCATAACACGCATACGTGTTGTGATTGGATCTGCACCTGAAGGAATAACAATGTTTCCTACTGTAGTTGTACCACCCGAAGACGAAGTAAATAACAATTCTCCCGGATCTTCAAACGATCCATTCCCGTCAAAATCAATCCAAATCTTTAAAAACTGACCGCCAAAACCATGGGTGGCCGAAAAACTATACGTTTCTCCCGGCAATACAGTTGCTACTAAACTCGGATCGGATGTAAAATCACCATATCCTCCGGGAGAACAACCCGAGCCTAAATGCTCCAAACCAGCATCTGCCATTACAAAATTGTCAATAGCATCTCCCGAGGTACAACCTGTAGCATAAACAGGGACACAATACTGAGCATTTGCTTGCCAAAAACTAAATAAAACCATCACCATGATGGTTAATAACGAAAAATAATTTTTCCTCATAACTTAATCTATTTTATTATTTAAATATCTTACGTAAAAATAAGAAATTAATTCATAAAAAAATAAATACATACAGTTTTATCTTAATCTTCCAATGATTTTATTGTACATTATATATTTATTTATCACAATCAACTGAATAAAATCAAATAATTAAAAAATAAAACCCTCAAAAAAAACCTTTAAAATGAGTATTAAAATCAACAATTCTTAAATAAGACCAAATACAGTTAATTTTTTAAAAAAATAAAAGTATATCTGCTGAAAATCTTCTATTTGATAAAAAATCCGTTGTAGATAATTTTAACACTTATTTAGAATCAATATTTTTTATTAATTAACCCTAAAATTAATACTCATTTATATCTTGAGTTATTTATTATAAAATATCTATGACCAGTCGGTAATTTAGAAATAAAAAAACCGTCTCCCGGAGGAGACGGCTTTCTCATTAAACAATTTACTTATTTAATCATGATTACATTTTAATCACCTGATAGGTATGTAAAGTTCCTTCACTTTCTACGCTCATCAAGTACGTTCCGGCAGCCAAGCCTGATACGTCTAATTGAGACGACTGTGCTTTCACTGACTGACTTAATACTTGTTGACCTAATACGTTGTAAAGGTCTACACTATCTATTATTTGATCGGCTTGTAGATAAATAACATCGCTAGCCGGGTTGGGATAGTAGCTAAAGCCGGAAATTGTCATCTCCTCTGAGCTGATAATCTCAACACAGTTTCCACCCCATAGATAAACACCATCCATAGTCGGATCCCATACCATCCAACCGCCATCAAATAAAGCTGCCGGGTTTCCTTGAGAATTCTCATTGGTAAGTTCCCAGAATATAGTACCTGATGAACTCGTGTTATCTACAGATAACTCAATCCAATACGTAGTGGTGGAACCGGTTTGACCAGCAAATATATAGGTAGGAATGTCTAATATGATCTCATAAACATCATAACCAAAAGCACTACCGGTATGATTTTGAGCCGAAGGAACTATGCCCAACTCAGAACCTATTTGGGCTCCGGGTAACGTACCACTGTTATCGTAATAATAAATATCTACATCCGTAATATTTCCTATAGAAAGTATATTGGCACGGATTTGCTCTAAGTGGAAATCTTTATCGGCTGGTACAGTCAGGTCATTAGCTGTCTTATAGGTGCTGTTGACCGAACAATTTAATCCATCTACAATCGTTGTACCACGCTCATTGGCCTCATCACAGTCACCGACTGGATCATTACCGCCACTGCCGTCGCACATCAAATCTTCATGAATTGCTTCGGTACCTCCTGTTAATGTACCAGAAGCGACAACTGTTCCACCAGCAGTTACTGTATAACTGGGTGTGTTGTCATTAAAAGTTCCTATAGCTTCTATGGTAAAGGTCAAGGGTCCATCACCGGCCATGATGGTTTGTACATCGTCATAAGGAGTAGAGACGTAAGGCCCACCCGATAATAATACCGTTGCACCATCTAACAACTGCCAAGACACCTCGTCGCCAAAGTTTCCGGAGTTATCAAACACGTGTACCTCCCATTCGCAGTCTCCACCACCACCGCCGCCTTCGCAGCCGTAATGTCTAAAGGTGTAATCCCAATCTGGAAACGGCCCGTAACCCGCATTAGCGTATAAATGTCCTCCGGGGTACGAATCGTAAGTGGTACCAGCCATACATTCTAACACAGTTCCTTCGACGACTAAATAATACATGTCACCAATAGTTGTTGATGCAGGAGTATCCCAAAACACATCCACCCAAGCATCACCACCGGGAGTAGTTACCGAACCGCTGGTTAATAACACTCCACCTGCATTGGGTAAATTATCCCATAGACCGACTTCAAGTGTTTGTCCGGCTGCCACGGTAGTAGTAAACATAAATCCGGCACCGGCTGACATAGATGATTCAGCTGTAAAAGACTGGGCGATACCTGTTTGACTAATTAAGGCCATACATGTATTAGACTCATCTTGGTTGATATCTACTACCGGTGAAGAACAATCACCGCCTCCACCGCCTTCGCCGGCACAGTAGTAGATATTACCATTCCAGATACGGCCAGCAAAAGTAGCGCCTAGAAAATCAGGGCTTCCTTTACCTGCACCTAAGCTTACTTCTACAAAACTATCTGTAAATGTATTGTTACCATCGGTATAATTCATAGAAACACCACTCACATCGTAATCTGTTACAGAAACATAAAAACCATAGGTTTCGCCGTCTGGAATAGTTACTCCCCCTATTTCAACATGAGTAGGCATATTTTCTCCGGCACTAGTCACCACTTCGGTTCCTAAAAGAGTCCATCCGGCCGAGCTGTTTTCAAAACCAACATAGGTGCCTTCTCGATAATATACAGCAATGGTTGCCGTACCGGGATCTATATTGACATCAAATCCTTCGATAATTACATCTTCACCACCGATGGCAGCTACATCAAACATATTTCCCGCAAACTGGTTAAAGGAGGCATCAAAAGGTAATTCCATAACACCGGGCTCACAATCTCCACCACCACCGGAACTGTCGCCAATAATAGACATCCAAGCCACTTGGGTAAGTTCTCCGGGAACAATTGAGCCAACTAATGTGGATAATCCGGTGGCTAAATTTACCGTGCGCAGTTCTGCATCAAAGGTTAAATTATTAAAGGCTGACATATACATAGTGTTGGTACTAGTATCAAAGCCCATTCCCTGTCCAAAATTAGCTTGGAAACCTAAACTACCGATAACTGTTGCAGCTCCCGTAGCCGGGTTAATAGAATACAAATTACTATTGGATACTATATTGGTCTCATAGGTGTAAAAGTTACCACTGTCATCAATACCTAATGCCAGTGCAAAATCACCTGCAGGTATGCCCATATTTCCTATCAAAGTTACCGATGGACCTGCGGGATTCACACTGTATAAATGGCCACCGCTTCCTTCACCTCGTACAGCCCAAAGGCTATTATCAACCGGATTGAACTCCAATCCGGTGATGTCACTCACACCCACATTACCCAAAAGAGTATAGGTGCCGCTGGGAACATCTATCTGGTACATATTACCGATATTGTCAATGGCGTATCCCAAGGTAGGATCATTATGACTAATAGCTCCCGCTCCCTCAAATCCGGAGGTTCCTGACCCCCCACTAACAGTATTAAAAACAGAAGGATCTGCTAAATCAAAGTTTCCAAAGCCATAGGCTGCAGCCTCAAAGCCGTAAGCGACTGGATCACCACCGCCGCCACCGCTAGTTTGTAATATTTCAACTTCCCAACCTAAATAGGCAACCACTGCTGAAGCCCAAAATTCAAAGTGAAAATTGCCCGAAGTGGCAGTAAAAATAGTAGAACCATGGGAGGCAATCATATCGGCTAAAAGAATATCCCCGGCGTTCATTCCTCCTGAACTGTTGTCGTACAACAACACCCCAGAAGTATCGGTGCCGTCATAGATTCTCAACCAATCGAAAGTTGCAAAAACACTAAAGTCGAGAAACTCTATTTGAGAAACTCCGGCCAAGGTAGTATATGTAGCACAACCACAGTTTATATAATCACCGGGTCCGTCATAACTGGGATAAGGAGATCCTCCGGGACCGCCCGTATCAAAGAAAAGGTCTCCCACTGCGGGTTCAAAAACTTCTGTAGCACCGGCTGTAGGTATCCAATCAGCCTCTCCGCCACGGGTCCCATATGCTTCTTTTTTCTTTTGCGCACGCATTAAAGAAATTTCTAAGGGGGTGAAAAATTCGGTAATCTCCCCCGTCTGTGGTCCTAAATTATCATATTTAGTATATAAATCGTTTAAATCAATTCCGGAATTGCTCTTCTGTGTCAACTGCTCTTGAGCAGCCAATTCTTCAGCAATTGTAGATTGATTATTTTGTCCAACAGCAACAATATAAGCCATTGAAATCAACAACAAAGTAATTTTTCTCATAGGTAATTATATTTAAACTTTGTGATAAAGTTAGCAAAATAAATTATCATAAATATAAAAATATTGTTTTTTTAATATTTAATAGTAATCACACGCTTTCCCAAACATATTTTTAATCAAAATTTTGGCTTTATTAAGTGTTTTACTCTTTTAACAAAAATACCCAACAAAGAAATTCATATTTTCAAAGAAATCATTGAAACTTAGAACCTCTTCCCAAAACAACTCAAAAAATAATTTTGAATTACACTAATAAAAAAACCGTCTCCCGAAGGAGACGGCTTTCTCATTAAACAATTTACTTATTTAATTATGATTACTTTTTAATCACTTGATAGGTATGTAAAGTACCTTCACTTTCTACGCTCATCAAGTACGTTCCGGCAGCCAAGCCTGATACGTCTAATTGAGACGACTGTGCTTTCACTGACTGACTTAATACTTGTTGACCTAATACGTTGTATAGGCCTACACTATCTATTATTTGATCGGCTTGTAGATAAATAACATCACTAGCCGGATTCGGATAGTAGCTAAATCCAATAAACGGTGCCTCTTCTGAGTTTACTATTACAGGCTCACAGTTTCCGCCCCATAGATAAACACCATCAGCCGATGGATCCCAAATTGACCAACCACCATTATTAAAAGCAGTGGCATATCCTACAGAGTTCTCGTTTGTAACTTCCCAAAATATTGAAGTTGAAGAACTCACGTTGCTCACTTCTAATCCTATCCAGTAAGTCGTAGTTGATCCCATTTGTCCTGCAAAAATGTAAGTAGGTACATCCAAGGTAATTTCGATTACATCATACCCAAAAGCACTTCCAACAACAGTTTGGCTAGTAGGTACTACTCCCATTTCTGAAGCTATTTGTGTTCCAGGTAAACTAGAGGTACTATTGTCGTAGTAAACCACATTAACCTCAGTAATATCTCCTACTGAAAGGATATTAGCACGGATTTGCTCTAAGTGGAAATCAAAATCTGCAGGTACAGTGATATCGTTTGCCACTTTAAATCCACCTCCTATAGAACAGTTTAATCCATCTAAAACAGCTCCTATACGGGCATTCTCCTCATCACAGTCACCTACAGGGCCACCGCCACCACCGGACCCAGAACAGTCTCCGTTGTATTGGAAAACACCATCGTAGTTAGCTCCCCAAGCATAGCTCCATGTGGCACCGTCAAAGCCGGCTGTTGGATATCCTAAAATAGGACCTGAGTTGTTAGACTCCCAATAAGTAGCTGAGCCGGAAGAATTAGGGGTATGTATTTGAACCCAGAAATTGGTGTCGGTTGCTCCAGCTTCAAAGGTAAAGGGAGTAATATCTAAAACCACCTCACGTACATCAAATCCAAAGGCACTACCTATGATATCTTGCGAGGTAGGAGTAATTCCGTTTTCAGAACCCAACGTAGCTCCGGGTAAGTTAGAAGCACTGTTGTCAAAGTAGGTTAAATCAGCATACAATATAGTAGTTCCGGGAGAAGTTAAGATTGGAACTACCACTTGTTCCATCATAAAGGTCTCATCAGCGGGAACGATAAAGTCATTAGCCGTGCCGTACAATGAGTTCGGTGTTCCATCTTCTACTCCATTTGAAAGAGTTTCGAAAGTACACTCGTCTCCACCGCCTCCGCCGCCGCCTTCGCAGCCGTAATGTCTAAAGGTGTAATCCCAATCTGGAAACGGCCCGTAACCCGCATTAGCGTATAAATGTCCTCCGGGGTACGAATCGTAAGTGGTACCAGCCATACATTCTAACACAGTTCCTTCGACGACTAAATAATACATGTCACCAATAGTTGTTGATGCAGGAGTATCCCAAAACACATCCACCCAAGCATCACCACCGGGAGTAGTTACCGAACCGCTGGTTAATAACACTCCACCTGCATTGGGTAAATTATCCCATAGACCGACTTCAAGTGTTTGTCCGGCTGCCACGGTAGTAGTAAACATAAATCCGGCACCGGCTGAAGTATCTGATTCAGCTGTAAAAGACTGAGCAATGCCCTGTTGGCTAATAGTCGCCATACAAGTATTTGACTCGTCTTGGTCGATATCTACGGTCGGTGAAGAACAGTCTCCCCCACCACCACCGCCTTCGCAGCCGTAATGTCTAAAGGTGTAATCCCAATCTGGAAACGGCCCGTAACCCGCATTAGCGTATAAATGTCCTCCGGGGTACGAATCGTAAGTGGTACCAGCCATACATTCTAACACAGTTCCTTCGACGACTAAATAATACATGTCACCAATAGTTGTTGATGCAGGAGTATCCCAAAACACATCCACCCAAGCATCACCACCGGGAGTAGTTACCGAACCGCTGGTTAATAACACTCCACCTGCATTGGGTAAATTATCCCATAGACCGACTTCAAGTGTTTGTCCGGCTGCCACGGTAGTAGTAAACATAAATCCGGCACCGGCTGAAGTATCTGATTCAGCTGTAAAAGACTGAGCAATGCCCTGTTGGCTAATAGTCGCCATACAAGTATTTGACTCGTCTTGGTCGATATCTACGGTCGGTGAAGAACAGTCTCCCCCACCACCACCGCCTTCGCAGCCGTAATGTCTAAAGGTATAATCATAATTTGGGAAAGGAGTGTATCCAGCATTCGCATATAAATGTCCACCGGCATAAGAATCGAAAGAAGTACCAGAGATACATGTAGTCACGGTTCCCTCAACGACTAAGTAGTACATATCACCAACAGCGGTAGAGGTAGCAGTAGTCCAAAAAACATCTACCCAGGTTTCGCCACCGGCAGTAGTAGTTGATCCACTAGCTAACACCACACCTCCGTTAGTTGGAAGTTCGTCGTATAAGTAAATTTCAAGTACTTGTCCTCCAGAAACTGGTCCGTTAAACTTCAAGCCGGCACCGGCAGACATCGGTGATTCAGCTGTGAAGGATTGAGCAATACCTTGTTGGCTAATAGTAGCCATACACGTATTTTCTTGGTCTTGGTTAATATCAACCGTCGGTGAAGAACAGTCTCCCCCACCGCCACCGCTGGAGCCAACAAATGAAACCCAGCCCATTTGTACTAAATTAACAGTATCAATATAACCAATTAAAGTAGTAGCTCCGGTGGTTAGGTTTACCGAGCGGATTTCTGTATTAAAACTTGTTAAGTTAAAAGCAGCCATATACATGGTACCGGTAGCAGCGTCCCAATCCATTCCTTGACCAAAGTTGGCATCAAAACCTATATTGCCAATTAAAGTTGCTACTCCGGTCGATAAATTAATGGAGAAAAGTTGATCTAAGCCGATATCGTAAGTATATCCTACCCCATCATCCGAAATACCTAAAGCAATAGCAAAGGTTCCGGGGATCCCATGGTCACCTACTAAAGTAAGCGAAGAAACTGAGGGATCAACGGTATACACAGAAGTACCTGTAATTGCATAAAGAGTTCCGTCTACGGGATTAAAAGCCATCCCGTTTACTTCAAGAATTCCCGTGTTACCTAGGTTAGTGTACACCCCGGTATCAACATTTACTTGGTATAAAAAACCATCAATATCCATGGCATACCCCACAGATGGGTTGGCTGGATCGATGGCACCCGCTCCTTCAAATCCGGCAGTACCCGAACCACCACTAAGTGGAGTAAAGGTTCCCGCTGGAGCCAAGTGGTTAAAACTACCAAAACTAGGTATCGCATTATTGATACCATAGGCATTGTTGTCGCTTCTGACTTCATACACTGGGTGTACGTTAAAACCGCGGGCTTGTTGAAAATGAGCTCTTAATTGTTGAATTTCAGAAGTAGTAAAAAACTCTGTAACATTTTCTACCTGAGTTCCTAAACTTTCTACTCGGGCAAGTAATTCATCAATAGCAGCATTGGATTGGTTGGACTGTGAATTACCAACTTTATTCTCCATTTGCGAATCAAGTACCGCAACAGATTTAGTTGAATTCACTTTTTGATTACTAATCGCTGTTTTAGAAACAGTTTGTGACTGCCCTGTCCACAGAGCAAAGAACACAAGAAACAAGAAAACAGTAATTCTCTTCATAGTTAAAATAAATTTGGAGTTATTGAGGTAAATGTATGTATTAAAACTTTCAAAAACACCCTATCCATAACACTTTAAGAGTTTTAATAAACAACTAACAATAAAAGTCAACCCAACTGTCTTTTGCATTATTTTATAGATTTTATTATTAAAACATTAAAGTATTAACCATAAAAAAAACCACCCTCGGTGGTTTGAGTATCCAACCGGTAGTGGAATTTTATTTTATTACAGTAAAAGCAGCTGAAAAGTTAAAATTCTCTTTAATTTTTTTAATTTAAAAACATAGTAAGACGGTATTAGATTAGCTACTATTCTTCCATAAATTTTTGCATAATGGCTTCACTAATACCCATATTAGAAAAACCTCCGTCATGATACAAATTTTGTAAGGAAACTTTTTTGGTTAAATCACTGAATAAGGTGACAATATAATTAGCACAATCTAACGCTGTAGCATTGCCTAAAGGAGACATTTTATCGGCATAAGCAATAAACCCATCAAAACCTTTTACACCTTGGCCTGCCGTAGTAGGTGTCGGTGATTGCGAAATGGTATTTACCCGTACTTTTTTATCCCTTCCAAAGAAATATCCAAAACTCCGTGCTACCGATTCCAAATAGGCTTTGTTATCTGCCATATCGTTATAATCAGGAAAAACGCGTTGCGCCGCCATATAGGTAAGAGCCACTATACTCCCCCACTGGTTCATAGCATCGTTTTGATAAAGACTTTGCATAACCTTGTGAAAGGAAACTGCGGAAACATCCCAACCCTTCTGAGTAAAATCGTAATTTTGCTGGGTGTAGTGATTGCCCTTTCTAACATTGACAGACATACCTATAGAGTGAAGTACAAAATCTAACTTTCCTCCTAAAATTTCAACAGATTGAGTAACTAATTGATTTAAATCCTCTACTTGGGTTGCATCTGCTGGAATTATTTCAGATTGGGTTTTCTCTGCCAATTCTTTAATTCTGCCCATGCGCATCGCAATAGGCGCATTCGTTAACACAAATCGCCCCCCTTCCTCATAAATTCTTTCGGCAGTTTTCCAAGCAATTGAATTCTCGTCCAATGCTCCAAAAATAATTCCTTTTTTTCCTTGAAGTAAGTTATATGTCATGTCTATCTATTTTTTGAGTTACTTGAAATCTATATAAAGATGCAATCAAAAGTACTAATTTAATTTAATAGTTCTCTTGCGTGTGCCCAAGCCGAAGCCGATTTTTTTTCGCCCCCCAACATAGAAGCCAATTCTTCAAGGCGTTGTTCGTGATTTAAAAAAGTTATTTGCGTTTGCGTAACCTCCTCAACATCTTGCTTGTACACTTTAATATGATGATGCCCCTTAGCCGCCACCTGAGGTAAGTGTGTTATACAAAAGACTTGCATTTTTTGACTCATTTGTAAAAACATCTCCGCCATCTTCTGAGCGGTTTCTCCCGATACACCGGTATCTATTTCATCAAATATAATACTGGGAAGTCGCGTATATTGAGCCAAAATATACTTAAAGACAAGAACCACACGACTGAGTTCCCCACCAGAGGCAATATTTTTTAATTCTCCAGGTTCACTGCCTTTATTGGCTGAAAATAAAATCTGAAGTTTATCCGTTCCGTAGGGGGTATAATCAGTTCCGGGTTGAACCAATATTTGAATACGAGCATTGGGCAATCCCAAGGATGCTAATAAGTCTTCCGCTTGTTGGGCAACTTGCGGTGCTATCTTCATTCGTTGGTTATGCAAGGCTTGAGCCATTTGCTGCAAATCACCCTCTAAATTCTGTAGATCGCTTTGCATTTGCTCCATTTTTTGATCGATCTCATCCGCATCATACACTTGCTGTTCTAAGGATTTTTGAAGAGTTAATAAATCCTCTACCGTGGCTACCGAATGCTTGGTGAGTAAGTGATGTATCAATTGTAAACGTTGGTTTACGGCTTCCAAACAATCGGGTTGGGCCTCTATTTGTTGAGAAAAGTTTTCAATTTCGTGGTAAATATCTTCATATTCTATAACCACACTTTGCATTCTTTCAAAAAGAGAATTAAAAAGACTCGATTGGTCTTTGAGTCGGTTAAGTCGTTGTTGCACTTCTCGTAAAGTAGTGGTAATCCCAATAGATTCAGCATCGCTCAACTGTATAATTTCGGAAAGTTTTTCTTGAATAGACTCTACATTTTGTAAAGTTTCCAATTCGGTTTCTAATTGTTCTAACTCTCCCGGCACCAACTGGGCGTCCTGCAATTCATCTAATAAAAAACGATGATAATCCGATTGTTTGGCGATTTCCTTTTTGGCTATCGCTAAGGCCTCCCACTTTCTTTGTAAGTCGCTATAGGCAGAAAATTTCTTTTGATAGTCGGTTATTACCTTGTCTAGAGCAGCCGGAACATCGACCAACGAAAACATAAACCCCTCCTCCCACTGGATGGATTGATGCTGGGTGTGTATGTCTAGTAGGTGATAACTTAGCTCTTCGAGCGTTTGCAAGGTCGTAGGACTGTCGTTGATAAAAGCTCGTGATTTCCCGGAAGGGAGAATTTCTCTTCGCAAAATTGTAGGCTCTTCGTAGTCGATGTCTAAACTTTCAAAAACGGGTTGTAAACCGTGCCCTTCTATTGAAAACTCTGCTTCAACCACACATTTAAGTCCTTTGTTTTTTACACTGTTTAAATCAGCTCGTTTGCCTAATGCTAAAGAAAGTGCGTCTAATAAAATAGACTTACCGGAGCCGGTTTCACCGGTAATTACAGTAAAACCACTCTCAAAGTTGGCGGTAATATCTTGGATGAGGGCGTAATTTTTAATAGTAAGCCGAGTGATCAAAGTAGCATTGATTTTAATTGCATAAAGATAAGCGAGTCTACAAAAATATACAACCCTCTACCTGATTTACATGGGTCTATATTCGGGTTTTTCGAGTTTATTTTTAAGTGCTTCGTGGTGTTCAAGCAACCGATCCATTTTAGCTTGTAGTTCTTCCATTTGAGCTTCTAGGGCTTCGTTATTATCACTAACCATAGCATCTACAAATACAGAATTAACCAAAGACAAACCTATAATACCTCCCGAAATAACCACAAAAATAAAATACAAGTAGGTAAAGAATGTAGCGGTAGGTGAAAACACCTCAGATACTTGTTCGGGTATTTCAAACCAACCTTCGATGGTAAAAATTTTAAAAGTGGAATACAGTGAAATCAACGGATTTCCGAAACTTTCCGGAGCACTTTCTTTAAAGAGATAAAAAGAAAAAAGACCGATAATAAAAATATATACCGTAAAAGCTATCAATACAAAAATAGAAGCTTTTAATGCCCGTTGAATGCCTTTAAACAAATGTTCGATACCGGGAACAAATTTTAAAAAACGTAAGGCTTTAAAAATACGGGTAACTCTGAAAATAAGTAGAAAACTGTATTCTTGGATGGGAACATCAAAAATAAAAACCAAGAGTGCGGGTAATGAAATGACCACCAATAGAAAATCAAATTTATTCCAGTGGGAATCAAAATATCGCTTGCCATACACCGATAATTTAATGACCATTTCAACCACAAACAAAGCGGTGATACAGCTATCGGCCACATTGAGAATTTGGTATCTGTTTTCTGGAAGATCAAATCCGAGTACAAAAACCAGTAGGGCATTGATAAGGATAAGCGCTATTATAAAACGCTCTTCCAAAAAAAGTTTTTTAATCATACGGCAGATTGAGTTAGAAATATACAGCGTTATAAATCTTCTGCGGCGGCAATCATTTCGGCAATATCTAAAACTTGTATATCATTTTCTTTGTGCTTGGCTTTGATACCATCGGTAAGCATGGTATTGCAAAACGGACATCCCGCAGCTATCATTTCGGGATGGGTTTGGATAGCTTCTTCGGCGCGCTCGATATTGATATCTTTATCACCTTTTTCGGGTTCTTTAAACATTTGAGCACCACCAGCACCACAGCACAAACCACGTGTTTTACAACGCTTCATTTCAATAAGCTCGACTTCCAATTTTTGAAGTAATTCTCGAGGGGCTTCGTATTCGTTATTAGCTCGTCCCAAATAACACGGGTCGTGAAATGTAATTCGTTTACCTTTAAATTTTCCCCCTTCTACTTTAAGTCGGCCCTCTGTCAAAAGTGATTTTAAAAATTGGGTGTGATGAACTACCTCATAATGCCCTCCTAAATCGGGGTATTCGTTTTTGAGGGTATTGAAGCAATGCGGACAAGCGGTGACTATTTTTTTTATACCATAGCCGTTGAGAACTTGTATATTGGTCATGGCTTGCATTTGAAATAAGAATTCGTTACCGGCTCTTTTAGCAGGATCGCCCGTACAACTTTCTTCGGTGCCTAACACGGCAAACTCCACTCCTATTTGGTTGAGAATTTTGACAAAGGCTTTGGTAATTTTTTTGGCCCGGTCATCAAAACTCCCGGCACAGCCCACCCAAAACAACACTTCAGGTTGTTTCCCCTGAGCCATATATTCTGCCATAGTGGGTACATTCATAGTCGTTGGAATTATTAATTAATTTTATTCTTTTAAAAATACTTCGTTATAATATTCTAGTATCTTGGGATAAATATCTTGTGGATAAATAATATCGTTTAAGAAATTCGTTTCATCAAAGGTAAGATATTTCCAGCTCTGATTTGTAAGTTCGTCTTTGATAGCAACCATCAAACTTCGCATTTGGATATATACGATATGCTCTCCTTCAAACGTTACCACAAAATTGTCGGGTAAAAGAGATACAAGTATTTCTCTAAAAGTCTCATCCATGACGACCTGCATTTGGGTCATTTTTAGCTTGAGAGGGTACTTCAGAAATGCATACGATCGAAGAGTGTCTATATCACTGGTATAAATCTCGGATATATCAAATTTCATAGCTTCTAAATCCACTATTTCAATACTTACATCATCATCTCCGGTAAAGGCTTCAGTGATTTCTTTTAATACAGACTCCCGGTCAACCACCTTAAAAATCGTGGGATAGGATTGATCTACAAAAAAACCATAATCTTCGATTTCATAAGCCTGAAGTAGCAATTGGGTATCTTGACTGATTTTTTCAAAATCACCCTGCGCCCCTACCACGGAAAACGAAATAACCACCAACCAAAAAATCATGAGTTTTTGAAAACTGTTGTATTTGATGTGTGTAAAATTTTTCATGGTATTTTATGTAGATCCTGGTAATTCCCTACAATTCTAAAACGTATACAGTCACTCCTTAAAAACCTGTATTGTTACTTCTTTCTCTACCAAATCAGTAAATTTTCCGCTATAGCGAGTAGCTTTAACAATGTGATTATCCACCCAATGATAATTTCCACCCCGGTGTTTGCCCATTAATAAACTGTGGTATTTAAATCCGTTGCGTGCTAACCATTTCTCGGTTACTTCGCGATGGGCTTCAGTACGTGATGTAAAAAAACATATCAAATGACCTTGATCATACCAACGGTTTAGGGTCTCTAAGGCATCTGGAAAAAGCTGAGCTGTAGCCATTTGTTCTGGCTCTTCATTGGGTATATCTTCACAAATAGTACCGACTATATCGATTAAGTAATTTTTTACACCGGGAGGTAAAACCGGACTTACAGGTTGGCCATTTTCTATTTTGGGTTGCAATTTCATCTTTCAAACATCTTTTAGTCCTGTATAGAGATTTGTTACTCGTCTTTCCAGTGTAGGCGATCCATTTGATTATAGGGCCAGGGAGCCCCGTTGTTTTCAATATTGCTCATTGCTATATTTAGTTCGTTAGGTGCCGCTGATTGCTCCATCACCAAATACTGCCGCATATCCATAATTATTGACAGGGGGTCAATACTTACCGGACAAGCCTCCACACAAGCGTTACAAGTAGTGCAAGCCCACAATTCTTCTCGTGTAATATAATCGTCTAAAAGCTGTTTGCCGTCATCTACAAATGTCCCTTTATTTTGGTCTATATTTTTTCCGACCTCCTCCAAACGATCCCGTGTATCCATCATAATTTTGCGAGGCGACAGTTTTTTACCAGTTTGGTTGGCGGGACATTCGGCCGTACATCTTCCACATTCGGTACAGGTATAGGCATTGAGTAGTTGTACCCAGTTTAAATCGGTTACATCGCTGGCACCAAACTTAGGAGGTACTTCGTCTGATGGAGGAGCTGCAAAGGGATCGGCCTGGGGGTCCAACATGAGTGCTACCTCTTTGCTGACGGTTTCGTTATTAGGAAATTGCCCTTTCGGGGAAAGTTTTGCGTAATAGGTATTGGGAAAAGCCAATAAAATATGCAAGTGCTTGGAATAATACAAATAATTTAAAAATGCCAAAACTCCTAATATATGCAACCACCAAGCGGTTCTTTCGACGGCTACCAAAGTAGAAACACTCCATCCGTCCATCCAGCCACTCCAGATACTACTCACCGGAAAACTACCTACCGAAGCATAATGTCCTGCTAGCTGTAATTGGTAATCTGCCGCGTTCATTGTCAAAAACAAAACCATTAAAACAGCCTCCACATACAGAATTATATTGGCATCTTTCTTAGGCCAACCCTTCATTTCGGGTTTGATAAAGCGCTGAATTTTGAGTATATTTCGGCGTAGCCAAAAAATAGTTACACTTACAATCACCAGCAACGCTAGAACTTCAAAAGCAGCGATGATAAAGTCGTAAAAACCTCCCAAAAATGATAAAACACGGTGGGTACCTAAGAGACCATCAATGATAATTTCGAGCATTTCGATATTGATGATTACAAAACCCAAATACACGATAATGTGTAATATCCCTGAGACCGGGCGGCGCACCATTTTTTGTTGCCCAAAAGCAATGCGAAGCATATTACCCCAGCGTTCACCGGGCTGATCCGATCGATTAACTTCTTTTCCGAGTAAAATGTTACGGCGTAATTTTTTTACATTTCGAACAAATAGCCAAATTCCCCCAATAAAGAGGAGGGCAAAAAGAATATTTGGAAGTAGTGATATCATTAATAGGGATAAAAAGCAAATTTAACAAATAAATTAAATCCGTATCCTGCTTTTTTTATATAGAATGATTCTATTATTGATTGGGATCTGCCGGAGGGTCGTATTCTTTTGCTCTTTTGCCAAAAAGCGAAAAATGTACATAACGCTTCGGATTAAGCTTTAAATCTTGTAATAACTGTTCTAATTGTCGGGTGGCTCCTTCCAAATTCTCATACAACTGGTCGTCGTTCAGAAGTTTTCCGATACTGCCATCCGTACTGTTAAGCTGGGCGGTGGCTTGATTTAAATTAGACACTGTAGTTTCGAGTTCTTGCATTAACTTTTTAACTTCAAATTGGGCTAGCGTATCTGATAACTTCGAAAAATTATCAGACATATTTTCTAGATTACTAAAAGTTTGATCTAATTTATTTCGATTGCCAGTGAGCAGATGTTCGAGTTCTACGGAAGTTTTCTTGAAGGAAGAAGTTATAGAATTGATATTACTTAACGAGTTGCGAATATCAGCTCTGGAGTTGGTATCTAACACTTGATTTAAAGCCGAAATCAAACTATCGGCACTCACTACAGCACTTTCAATTTTAAACTTCAACGGATCTAATTGGGAGGATACTAAATCCATCAACCCATCGCTTTGCTCCCCGCGTAGAGTATCTCCATTTTTTAAATAGCTGGTTTGTGAATAATCCGGAACAATGGCCACATTGGTATTCCCCACTAACAACCCCCCGTAGGTTTTGGCCAGACTCCCCACCGGAATTTTATAATCATTTTCTACCGACAGAGTTACCAAGAGCTTACCGTTCGTTTGATTGAGTTCAATTCCCTGTACTTTTCCTACTCGCAATCCATTGATGGTAACCATTGAAGCATCGGATAGACCATCTACTTGATCGTAAACCACATAAAAGGTTTGAGTTCGTTTTAAAAGATTGGTTCCTTTTAAATAATTATACCCTAATATAAGTGTTGCGATGGCAAAAATTGCCAACAAACCTGTTTTAACTTCTCTTGATACTGCCACCTTATATTTTGGTTTAGATGACAAATTTATAAATAATATTAAGAAGTGGTTTTATATTAATTAGAATTTAGCACTTCGGTAACATTTACACGGGTTCCATTTTTATAGGCTACTATAAATGCATCCGGATATCCCTTAGCACGAGCTTCTTGTTGAAACCGTAGCACTTGGTGGTAGTCGGAAGTAGATTGGTAGTAATATTTGTAGAGTTTTCCATCTTTTTCAGCCGTTACATTTGTCAGGCCTTTAAAATTTTGCGGCCGGGTGTCCATTTTTTTAGAAGTGGCCGCTAATTGCACTTTAAACACAATGCCTTCGTAAATCTTTTCATCGGTAGGAATTGTAACCTGCAAATCATTGGGACTGTTTTCTACTTGATTGGGTGTCCCTCCTCCAGAATAAGAAGCCTCCGATTGGTAGTATTTAAGGATGGCTTCGGCTATGGCTTTGGCCATATCCGACTGACCGCGGCCCGAATTCAAATACTTTCCTTCGTTCCAATTAGTTAAAAACCCAACTTCGATTAAGACACTGGGCATGGAAGTTTTTAATAACACCCAAAAACCAGCTTGTTTGACACTGCGGTTGCGGCGGTTAAGCTGGTGTGTAAAATTATCTTGTATATAACTGGCTACTTCAATACTCTGCTGTAAGTATTCCTCTTGTAAAATTACTAATCCGATGAGTGATTCTGGAGAATTGGGGTCAAAGCCCGAATAAATTTCTTCGTGATTTTCTTCTAAAAAGATAACCTGGTTTTCTTTTTTGGCGACCTCAAAGTTTTCCTCACTTTTGTGAAGCCCCAATACAAAGGTTTCAGTTCCATATGCTTGTTTATTGGCAGCAGCATTGCAATGCACCGACACAAACAAATCGGCATCCGCACGATTGGCGATGTTAGCGCGATCGTTAAGTCCCACAAACACATCCGTTTTTCGGGTATAAACCACTTGAATGTTTTTGTTTTTTTCTAAAATCTTTCCGGCTTCCAACACTATGTTTAAGGCTATATCTTTTTCAATGAAGCCATTGCCCTTATTGCCCGGGTCTTTGCCACCGTGACCGGCGTCTAAAACCACTACAAAGGGTTTGGTTTGTGCCTCCAAGGGGGATAGTAGAAAAAAGCAAGCTAAAAGGGAGATTATAAATCGTATTTTCATCGGTTCCTTTTAATTATTTATAGGTTTGATTGGAGCCACCCGATAAAAATCGCAGGGATGACATGGACCAATCCTCCAAATCTCAATCAAAGCCACTTGTATTTTATTTGTAAATCCTTAGCTCTAATTTAAAATCTGCTGAAAATTTGGTTATTTTTACCCTGTCAATAATCAGGCCATTAATTGTCACAAAAATAGGACTTAATTCATTGCAAACAAATATACATCGCCTGCTTTTATTAACTTGTTTACTGCTTTTTGGAACAAGCCGATTCTCTGCTCAAGAAGTGGGGCAAAATAACTCCATACCTATAAAATCCCCAGACACCTTAGAAGTTTCTATCAATCAATTTGCAGAATTACCTCAAGAACAAGCTTCAGACTCTATAAAAAATGATACCCTAATAAAACCTCCCAAGTTTTTATCAGGCATTGTGGATTACCATGGTGAGGATTATGTATTGATGAACCGCAAGCAAAACAAAATGTACCTCTACAACGAAGCATTTATCATTTATGAAGATATGCGTATCGACGCCGGGTACATCATTTTAGACAACAATAAAAAAGAAGTCTATGCCCGAGGAATTATTGATTCTTCCGGCAACTATATCCAAAGACCGGTTTTTGTTCAAGGACAAAACAAAGTAGAACCCGACTCCATCCGGTTTAACCATGAGACCAAAAAAGCACTGATTTATAATGCTCGTACCCAGCAAGGAGAAATCAACACCATTGCAGAGGTTTCCAAAAAAGAAAACGATTCGGTGTATTTTATGAGTAACGTAAAGTTCACCACGGCCAAAGACATCGACCGACCTGAATATTATTTCTTTTCCCGGAAGGTCAAGTTAATTCCCCGAGAAAAAATTGTTACTGGACTCACCAATATGTACATCGCTGATGTACCTACTCCTTTGGGAGTTCCATTTGCTTATTTTCCCTTAGAAGACAAAAACACCTCCGGCTTTATTATTCCAACCATCGGAGAAAACAGCAATCGCGGGTTTTTCTTTCAAAACGGCGGCTATTATTTTGCTATTAGCGATTATCTCGACCTACTGGCCGTTGGAGATTATTACACCAATGGTAGTTATGGTCTGCGATTTGAATCCAATTATGCTTGGCGTTACCATTTTAGAGGTCAAATGGCAGTACGCTACGAAAACTTAGTCAATAGCGAGCGAGGTTTTCCCGATTATGCACAAAGCTCGGTGTACAATATCCAATGGAGACACCAACAAGACCCTAAATCGAATCCCAATTCGCGATTTTCCGCATCGGTCAACTTAGGAAGTAGCCGGTATTATCGCCAATCGATTAACCAACTTAACACGGGTAATTTTCTCAACAATACCTTGAGTTCTTCGGTGTCTTATTCGCGAACTTTTGAGGGGGACCCCCAAGTCAATTTGAGCCTCACAGCCACCCACTCTCAAAACACCAACACCCAAGAAATAAACATGACCCTGCCCAATTTTACGGCAAGTGTCTCCAGAATTTATCCCTTTGCCTCCAAAAGTGGTAGCAAAAAAGGGATTATTCAAAATATCAACCTACAATACGATGTAACTGCTCAAAACCGGATTACTACCACTGACTCCCTGTTTTTTAAAAGTGAAATGTTTAATAACGCCTTACTGGGAGCACAACACAACATACCTATAGCAACCAATTTTAAGATATTTAACTACCTCAACGTCAATTTAGCTACCAATTACAAAGAATCTTGGGTGTTTCAAACCTATCGCAAGTACTACGACACCGAGTTAAACCAAGTGATTAACGACACCATTCGCGGTTTTGACAGCTACCGAACTTACAATTTTTCGAGCGGTCTAAGTACCACACTTTACGGTATGTTTAATTTTGGTGAAAACCAAAAAATTCAAGCAATCCGTCACGTAGTCAACCCCTCAGTAGGCTTTTCAATTAATCCGGCCTTTGATCAATATTACGAGGATTTAAAATACAACCAAGTGATCGCAGGTGGATTTACGGAAGAAGAAATTCTTACCTACTCCCGTTTTGAAGGTAGTATGTTTGGGGCTCCCAACCAACGCTTTTCCAGTTCGGTGAGTTTTGCGGTAAACAACACCTTGGAAGCCAAAGTCCGCAGTAAAGACTCAACGGCTACGGAGGCTAAAAAAATAAAAATCCTCAACAATCTCAATTTGAGTACCTCCTACGATATTGCAGCCGATTCGCTGAAGTGGAGCCCGTTGCGGATTGCAGGAAGTTTGCCAATTATTGAAAAACTAGACTTAAACTTTTCGAGTACCCTCAATCCGTATGCACTGGACAATAACAACCGCTTAGTCAACGAGTGGAATATCAACAACGGTGGTAGTTTATTTCGGCTTACCGATGCCAATGCCAGTTTGAATTACAACTTCAGCAGTCGGGACTTTCAACGCGACAGGCAGGATGATATGCAAAATCGAACCTACCAAAGCGGGGGGCGGAAAGATGATTTGTTTGGAGACTCCAACAGTATGTCCGACTTTTCAGAAATGCCCCAACAAACCGAAGAAGAGAACGTCAATGTAACCCGCTATCGCTATTCCATCCCGTGGGATTTACGACTGGCTTATACCGTTTCGTATAACAATGGTCAACGCCAAAACGAAATCAGTTCGCACTCTTTGATGTTTAGCGGGAATGTTGATATTTCGCCCCGCTGGACAGTGGGAGTTAATTCGGGATATGATTTTAAAAATAAGGGGTTTACCTATACCCAATTCCGTTTTCAACGAGATTTAGAAAGCTGGCAAATGAGCTTTAATTGGGTGCCTTTTAGTAGCAATGCTTCCTGGTACTTCTTCATCGGAATCAAAGCCTCCGTACTGAGCGATATCAAGTACGACAAACACCGCGAACCGGATCGTAGATTGTTTTAACGACTTCCTCCTCTTTTACCATGTGCCCTCGAATCAGCGTAGCTCTTACTTCTATAAAAAAATGTTAATAATATTATTTTTTTTATATATTTGTAGGCTGTTTTGATAGCAGACTATCAATGTTTTAAAACACTTTTTTTATGAAAAAACTATTACTTTCAGGAGTTGTTTTGAGCACTTGCTCCCTTTGGGCTCAATTGTATGTAAGCCCAACCCTCACTGACGAAGACACGTATATCTATGCCAATGACGTGGTTTTGTATGTGGAAGATTATATAGATTTACGTAGAAATAATAATATTATTCCTGATAATATCAGCCAGGAAGCCAGTATCTACTTACGGGGTTATGCTCAGTTGATGCAAGGCAATGGAGCTGTAAACCAAGGTAGAGGGCAACTATCTATCTGGCAATGGGGCTGGCAGGATGAATACGGCTATCACAACTGGTCCTCACCGGTAGGAAATACCAACCCCACAAGTGTTAACGAAACCGGAAATATTAATTTTGGAATCACCTCATTTTATGACCCCAATTGGGATGAGGAAGGAGCTCGCACATTGGAAGCCAAACGTGCGGATCATATCGGAGGCAACGATGGCCAAAGAGGTCACTTACGAATAGCACGAAAATGGATACACATTTTAGGAGCCAATGGGGATTATGCCAGTTGGATTCATGTAGGAGCTAACAATGCCATTCCCGCTGGAACAGGCTTTACGATGAAAGGAACCTCTGGTACCGATAGCTTAAAAACCCAACTTTACGACTTTCGAGGACGCCCTAATAACGGGACTATTGAACACGCAATTACCGGTATTGGAATCTGGAGATATGTCGGTAACCCCTACCCCTCGCATTTGGATTTGACTGATTTTTTACTAGAAAATGAAAGCGTAATTGAAGGTCAAGTATGGTTTTACGATAAAAATCCTAATGTAAAATCCCATATCCTTACCGAAATTCAATCCGGCTATGGAACTTGGGTGCCTTATGGGGGAGACGCAGAAATTATTCCTGACGACCTGGTCTATATCGGAACTACTGAAAGTACATATGCAGGTGTGTATACCGCTGCTACCTATACTATGTACTATGGTAACGGCAATCCTACCGACTACCCCAATACAACATCTTCCAGTGACTATACTAACCAAACCCGTTTTGCCGGGATTGGCCAAGGCTTTATGGTTAAACCAAAAGTAGAAGCTGGAAATATCATCGTATTTAATAACAGCATGCGACGAGCAATTCCGGAATATTGGGGAGACTATCACAATGTATTCCGGGGTGGAGCTACTGACGACAACAGCTTTCAAGCCGAAAGTGATTCGCCGACATTATCCGACTACCCTGTACTAACTCAGCCAGATAATTCCCAGGCTTTTTTACGATTTTACGTGGAAGTTAACGATACTTATTTACGAGATATGGCCTTATCACTCAACAGTCAGACGACCAAATACAAAGATTGGGGTTGGGATGGTGGACATCCCGGCTTAGTGAGCAAAGGAGATTCTTTTTGGGTACTGGAAAACGAAACGGCTCCCTATGTAATTCAAGGACGTCCGTATGATATTAATGACGCTATTCCACTAGGAATTAAAGGAGGTACAGAACCCAATACCTACAAGGTAAAATTAGCTGAAAAAAGAAACTTTGTCGGTGAGGTGTACCTGTATGACAAACTCAACAATATCTATCAAAAAATTTATACCATTAACGACAATTCGAATACGGTATCCGTAAACCATGCCACTATTTATACCAACTCAAGCGATGAAATAAGAGACCGGTACTATATAATGTACAAACGCAATCAAAACAGCAACGGCCCGGTAACTTTTAAAGAATCAGAAATTAATTTCTTCCAAAACAACCGAGCCAAACAATTGGAAGTGTACAACAAACAGCGTTTGGCGATCGAAACTATTTCACTCTATGATATGAGTGGAAAATTAGTCATCACCCAAAACAATATAGGTGACTTAGAAAAAATAACCTTGAGTACTTCCCGATTGAGCGATGGTATCTATGTAGTAACTGTAATTACTCAAGACAACCGAATGATTGATTACAAAATCAACATCTTAAATCAAAACTAATTTTTCGCTTATAATTGCAAGGCCGCCTTCTTCGGAAGGCGGTTTTTTTTTAATGAAAAGTATAAATTAAGCCTGTAGTCAGATTGTAAAAGGTAGTATTTACCTCTTCTGCTGGATGCGAATCAAAAGTGAGTGTATAGGAAGTTTTTAATGCCAACTTATCGATTAAATCAATCACTATCGAGTTTTCAGTAGCAAATCGATGATCACTCCAATGCCTTAGTAAAGGCTGGTAATAGCTGGTGCTGACCATAGAAATTCGTTCGGTAGGATATACACTGATGGAAACGTAAAAACTGCCTCGCACATCTCGGTTTATCAACAATGGGGCATTGTAGATTTCTTCGTACTCAAAGAGTAAAATGCTTCCTACATACAGTCGGTGTTTTTCGTGACCAATAATTTTAAGTCGGGGTCCGGTACCTAACAAACCTCTAAAATTAATTTTAGCAATCGAGTTGTATTGCCCTTGTATCAAACTTTCCCAAACCATGAGATCCGAAAGTTTGACGTTGTGACGAAAATGTAAGGAACCTTGGTTAACAAAATTTTGACCCGCCGAGCGTTCCAACGAAAAATCACTGACCAACAAAAACAAGTGGTAGGGAATTTTATATTGGAGGTGGGTTTTATTACCTACGCGAAACAGGTCGTTGGTATTTCGCGTAAGCGAAAAATTGAGCGAGGTAGTGCCGTGCCAGCCTGTAGTGTCGGTTACTTTTCTAAGAGATTCGACATTGATGATTTGTGAAAAAATGCTAGTGGGTACCAAGCACAGTAAAATCAGGAAGACGAGTTTAGAAATATTGTGATACATCTTTAGCTTGTTGATACTCTTGAATTAAATTTCTCATAATTTCGGATACCGGAAGTATGCTGTGAATCAATCCCGAGACTTGTCCAATTTCTAACTCTCCTTCTTCCAAATCCCCTTCAAACATACCTCTTTTGGCTCGTGCTCTGCCCAATAATCGTTGGAGTTCTTCGACACTGGCACCGGCTTGGTATAATTCTGCCACCTGCTGATAAAATTTATTTTTAATCAGTCGTACTGGAGCTAATTCTTTAAGAGTCAGAACCGTATCACCTTCTTGGGCTTGGACAATGGCCTGTTTAAAATCAGGATGCGCAGACGACTCCTCACTAGCGGCAAATCGACTACCAATTTGTACGCCATCAGCACCCAGCACCATGGCCGCCAACATAGCCCGACCGGTAGCAATCCCTCCGGCAGCAATTAAGGGAATGTCAATGTGTTCCCGAACCATCGGAATCAAAGTCAATGTGGTGGTCTCTTCACGACCATTGTGTCCACCGGCTTCAAATCCCTCTGCTACCACTGCATCCACTCCTGCTTCTTGAGCTTTTAAAGCAAATTTTACACTACTGACTACATGCACCACTGTAATGCCATTTTCTTTTAACATAGGAGTGTACAGGCGAGGATTACCGGCAGAAGTAAAAACGATTTTGATTTTTTCTTGAAGAATTATTTCAATAATCTCCTCTAAATTGGGATACAACATCGGGATATTGACTCCAAAAGGTTTGTCGGTAGCTTGCTTGCACTTTTGGATGTTTTCCCGAAGGATGTCGGGATACATCGACCCGGCACCCAACAATCCCAAACCGCCGTGATTACTCACCGCACTGGCTAAACGCCACCCACTATTCCAAATCATCCCTCCCTGTACTATGGGATATTGAATTTTAAAAAGATCAACTAGCTTACGATTCATTTATTTCTTTAAAAACTTAAACGAATTGGAATGTCCTGCCCGGATAATAGTTAAAAAATACATACCGCTGGGCAGTTGCGATACATCAATTTTTCCGGAGGTAGCTGCTCCAGCAATCACCATTAATGGTTGACCCAGTATATTACTGATATGCAATTCATAATCCGACTCTGGGCTTTCAAAATACAAGACCTCCTCCACCGGATTGGGATACCATTTTAAAGACAAATGAGTATGTTCGGTATAAGACAACACCACTTGCAAAGCTTGGCTAAAATTCGGGATACCATAACCCATTTGGTGGGTAGGATTTTGATATAAATGAGCCGATTCGCGTATAATTTGTCGTATGGTTTCGTTGGGGATATCTAGGTTAGCTTGCCAAAGACAAGCGGCTAAGCCGGCCAAAATAGGTGAACTAAATGATGTTCCATTTCCCGTACTCACCGAATTGTTGGGGTTAATATTGTAAGCATCTCTACCTTGTGCCATCACGTCGGGTTTAACACGGCCATCGTAGGTAGGACCTATGGAGCTAAAAGAGACATATTCTCCTTGGTCATCTACCGCACCAACAGTAAAAATACCTTTGGCATCGGCGGGGGTGGTGATCCACGGAAAACTGGAATTGCCTCCATTTCCAGCGGAATTTACTAACAACATGCCTTTTTCAGCACCTATATTGGCTCCCCGGGCGGCCCAAGTAGTCTCGCCATCTAAATCTTGATAGCGATGCGAATGGTTCGGATTATCATATTCCCGATAACCCAAGGAAGTATTTACTACGTGAACACCCAAACTATCTGCTCGCTCCAAAGCTTCTACCCAGTAGGCTTCTTCCACCGGAGTTTCTGAGCCGGAATCTTCGGTTCTAAATAAATAATACGAAGCATCCGGAGCGGTACCTACAAATAAATCTTCGATATAACCCGCTGCTGTACTCAAGGTGCGTGTACCGTGCGAATGGTTAATGGTAATTTCTTCCTGCCTTTCCACAAAATCATACGTTCCTAACAGCTTACCGTTATCCCGCATCCGTGCAAATCCTCCAGCAGAATTCACACCCGGATAGCCACTATCCATAAAAGCGATAACCATTCCCTCGCCGGTATAGCCTTGCTGGTGTAAATAATCACCGGCCAACATCTCAATTTGATTGGAGGCCAAACCGTAGTCAAATTCCGTTCTAGTTTCTATTTCTAAAAATTTGTCGGGTTGCGGTTCGTTGCCCGGACTAAAGTTCAACGTTTTATTGGCATATTCAATCGCCTCTACAAAATCCAATTCGATTAAATCTTCTATTTGGGATAAATTACCTCGAACATATACCGCATTAAACCATTTGGATTTGGCCAATACCGTAATACCCGGCTGCGCTTTGAGTAGCGTAATATAATTTTCATTGACCGGCACATCCCGTTCATCAATCGGAATCTGATGCAAGGCTTTTCGATCTAAAGCAGCTTGGGTTAAAATAGTTAAGGGATTATCAATCGATTCTTGTACATTTTCTTTATCAGTTAAGAATATATAGGCATCCTCAATTTGAGAATACGACAGTACAGAAAATAAGCAAAAGAGTAATAGGGCTTTGATTTTCATAATCAGAAAATTTGAAACCCAAATATACAATAAATTTAAAGGAGGTTAAGGAGTGTTCTTAAGAAATTACACCACTTCCCAACAACTCATCGTTTTGATACCACGCCACAAACTGCCCTTCGGCTATCGCCATTTGGGGCTGGTCAAAAATTACATACAACCCATTTTCAGTTTGATGAAGTACTGCTTTCTCCAGGGGTTGTCGGTAGCGAATTCGGGCACAGACCTCCATGGTTTGACCCACTCCGATTTGTAAATCTTCCCGGACCCAGTGAATTTCTTCGGGTTTCACGAAAACTCCCCGGCGGTATAAACCGGGATGATTTTTGCCTTGACCCGTATAAATAATATTTTCGCTAACGTCGGTATCAATAATAAACAAAGGTTCTTGGGTGCCACCCACAGCCAAACCCTTTCGTTGGCCTTTGGTAAAATAATGAGCTCCTTGATGTTGACCCACAACCTTACCGTCACTTAACTCATACGTAAACTTAGTACTCAATGCCTCGGGGGTTTCTTCTAACTGGAATGGTTGTTTATACAACGGACTATCCGCAGGAATTTCAACAATGTTACCCACTTTGGGTTGGAGTTGCTGTTGTAAAAATTCGGGCAATCGAACTTTTCCAATAAAACACAAACCTTGCGAATCCCGTTTCTCGGCGGTGACCAGTCCTTGTTCTTTAGCGATTTGGCGTACTTCCGATTTTAATAAGTTCCCTATAGGGAAAAGTGTTTTGGCCAACTGTTTTTGCGAAAGTTGACACAAAAAATAAGATTGATCTTTGGAACTATCTTTCCCAGCGAGCAACCGATAGCGGGTGGTTCCGTTATCCTGGATTTCCTCTTTTTGACAATAATGACCGGTGGCGACATAGTCAGCACCTAAATCCAAAGCTATTTGAAGAAAAACATCAAATTTTATTTCTCGATTACACAACACATCTGGATTTGGTGTACGCCCCATTTCGTATTCGCGAAACATATAATCGACAATCCGCTCTTTGTACTGCTCACTTAAATCAATGGTTTGAAAGGGTATACCCAATTTTTGAGCTACTAACATAGCGTCGTTACTGTCTTCCAACCACGGACACTCATCGGAAATAGTGACCGAATCATCATGCCAGTTTTTCATAAACAAGCCGATGACTTCGTAGCCCTGTTGTTGTAACAACCAAGCTGCCACACTTGAATCTACACCTCCGCTAAGTCCAACTACTACTCGTTTCATACGTACTACCTTTCTGGGTAAAATTGGGTCAATAATTTTAGAAGCACAAAATTACAAAATAAAAAAAGAGAAAGTTTTGGCTTTCTCTTTTCTTTAACTGCTATGGAAAAATTCTTATTTTTTTCGTTGATTCTCTCGCGCTTGCTTTTGCTTTTCCGCTTGTTCCATCAACTCTTGCATTTTTCGCTGAAATCGACTTTGCTTTTTGGGCTGTTGTTTTTTATACTCAATATTAGCTAAAATCTTTTTCTCATCAATCACAAAATGTTTAATAACTAGCATTATACCTATGGTAATCAAATTGGATATAAAAAAGTACAGTGAAAGACCACTGGCATAATTATTAAAGAAAAAGAGCATAAAGATAGGCGAAATGTACATAATGAATTTCATATTGGGCATACCCGGCTGTTGTGGCATTTGGGTTTGACCCATGGTCATCATCATATATATAAAAATGGCTATGGAGGCCAAAATAGGAAACAAACTCACGTGCGATCCATAAAACGGAATATGAAAAGATAATTCGATGATGCTGTCATAACTTGACAAGTCGTCTGCCCATAAAAACCCTTCATGCCGCAACTGGAAGGCGGATGGAAAGAACATAAAGAGGGCATAAAACACCGGCAATTGCATCAAGGCAGGTAAACATCCCGCCATAGGATTGGCTCCGGCTTTGTTATACAACGCCATGGTTTCTTGTTGGCGTTTCATCGCGTTGTCTTTGTATTTTTTATTGATTTCTTCAATCTCGGGACGCAGTATTTTCATCTTAGCTTGAGATAGATACTGCTTATACTGAACCGGTGACAAGGCTATTTTTACCAAAATCGTCATCAGAATAATCACCCAACCATAATTGGGTAACCACGAACTGAGGAAACTAAATAAAGGTGTAAATAAGTATTTGTTAATCCAACCAAAAATCCCCCACCCTAGGGATACTACTTCGTCTAAATTACGGTCGTAAGGATTTAATATCCGGTAATCAGTGGGACCAAAATACCAATCCATGGTATAAGACAATTCACCCGATTGGTACTCAAGAGGAATTTTAGAAACAAAATTTTTGGTATATACGGTATCAATGGTTTCGTCTTCAACCAAATTGTACGACTCCATTCGAGCCTTTTTAAAAGGGGTATCGGTTAGTAATATAGAAGAAAAATGGTGTTGTTTATAAGCAATATAAGTCACCTCTGAGGCTTCAGTATTGGTGCTTTTACGTTGACCTAAGTAATCGTCTTTACCGTTTTCATATTCATAAATTACTTCCGTATAACGATTTTCGTAGGAGACACTTTTAGATTTTCTATAGGTTTTAAGTTGCCATTCTAATTCGGGTTGTTGTGACGTGTTAAACAACGGACTCATACCTTGCGATTGAATTGCAAAATCAATCATATATTCTCCGGGTTTTAAGGCATAGCGGTATTCTAAATAATTGTCACCTGTAGATTTTAATTTCATCGACAACACCGTAGTATCACCCGTTTTATATACTTCTGGAGTAAATAATAAATCTCGGGTATTTAAAATACGATTCTCAGAAGAAAACTGTAGATTAAACGTGGAGTTACCATCTTTTATCAAATAAATAGGAATCGAATCGTGGGTTTTAAATTGTTTTAAAACCACTTCTTCCGGATAGCCTCCTTGGGTGTTAACCTTAAGTAACAAGACATCGTTTTCGATGGTGGTTGTGGTTGCTTCGGCTTGAATTTGTGACACCGCTAAAGATCCATAGCGGTTTCTTAAATTTTCCAGACGCAACGAATCTAGGTATTTTGCAACTATCGAATCAGCTACCCCTTCCATCGATTCCATGGCCGCCACAGTGGTATCCACTTGTTGCAAATTTTCAATTGGATCTTCCTGAACTACTTGTTCATTCGTTTGGGGCGTTGTTTCTACCACTTCTTGTTGGTCGGGTGCATTGCGTGAAATCATCCACAACAAAATCAAACCTATTAAAACAAACCCTATAAACGAATTGATATCAAATTTTTTTTGTTCCATTATTAATACTTACTGAGAGATATTTACTTGTTTTTATGGTGCGTAGCCGCTTGTACAAAATGCACAAAAAGTGGATGAGGAGATGCTACAGTACTCTTGTATTCGGGGTGGTATTGAACTCCCACAAACCAAGGGTGGTCTTCAACTTCCACGATTTCTACCAGTCCTGTATCGGGATTGATACCCGTGGTTTTCATACCCGCTTTTTCAAGAACCTCTTGAAAACTGTTGTTATACTCATAACGGTGTCGGTGACGCTCTTCAATGATGTCTTGTTGATACACCTGAGACACAATACTGTTAGGAACTAACTGGCACTTCCAGGCTCCCAAACGCATGGTTCCACCTTTATCCATTATTGATTTTTGAGCTTCCATCAAATCGATCACCGGGTGCGGAGTTTCGGGAAACATTTCTGTAGAATTGGCTTCTGAGAGTCCCAAAACATTTCGAGCAAATTCAATAACTGCCATTTGCATACCCAAACAAATTCCCAAAAAGGGAATTTTATTTTCACGGGCGTATTGAACCGCAAGTATTTTCCCTTCTATACCGCGCTCACCAAAACCTGGAGCAACTAATATTCCTTCTACTTCTCCTAATTTTTCGGCTAGGTTTTCAGGTGTTAAAAACTCGGAATGAACGGGGATCACCCGTACTGCGGTTTCATTTGCTGAACCTGCATGAATCAGAGATTCTAATATAGATTTGTAAGAATCCAATAACTCCACATACTTACCCACCAAAGCAATTCTTACACGTTCTTTGGGATTTTTTAACCGGTGTAAAAATTCATTCCATTGGGTCAGTTGGGGTGCCCCCGTATCGGCCAGTTCTAATTTTCTTAAAACAATGGTATCCAGTCCTTCTTCCAACATCAAATTGGGCACATCATAAATCGTAGAAGCATCGATAGATTCGATCACTGCTTCTTTATCGACGTTGCAAAACAAAGCCAACTTCACTCGCAAATCGTCTGGCAAGTGATGCTCGGTACGACAAACAATGATATCAGCCTGTATACCACTCTCCATCAGAGTTTTCACCGAGTGTTGAGTAGGTTTGGTCTTCAATTCACCTGTCGCTGATAAAAAAGGAACCAACGTCAGGTGGATTACCACCGATCTATTTTTACCTAATTCCCAACGTAATTGCCGAACCGATTCAATATAGGGTAACGACTCGATGTCGCCCACCGTACCACCAATTTCGGTAATCACAATATCATAATCCCCACTTTTTCCTAAATCTTGAATACGTTCTTTGATTTCATTAGTGATATGTGGGATAACTTGAACCGTTTTTCCTAAAAATTCACCCCGACGTTCTTTTTCAATCACACGCTGATAAATTCGTCCGGTGGTAACATTATTAGCTTGCGAAGTAGGAACGTTTAAGAACCGTTCGTAATGTCCTAAATCCAAATCGGTTTCTGCCCCGTCATTGGTTACATAACACTCGCCATGTTCATACGGATTGAGTGTTCCGGGATCGATATTGATATAAGGATCTAATTTTTGTATGGTCACTCGATACCCTCGCGCTTGTAGTAATTTGGCCAGTGAAGCCGCTATAATTCCTTTTCCTAAAGAAGAACTTACACCGCCGGTTACGAAGATATATTTGGTGTTTGCCATTACTGATAGTGGATTGTATTACTGTTACTATTTATCAGTGGGCAAAAGTACAAATTTGAATCGAGAAACTGCAAGGTTTTAAAAAAAACGCAACCTAAAGTTTTTTACATTATTTCAGCAATGTTTACATAAACGTAAAAGTTTTTTCTCCAAATCCTTGTGCCCAAACAGGAGAGGGTCAAGATGATTTTGTATCGTTTATTTTACAAAAACTTTGAACGATGCCGGTTTTAAATTAAAATATTTATTTTTAGATACATCTGTTAATTTATTGAAATGTTTTTGTAAAAAAAATGACTTTTATACAGGATTTTTACTGTTTTTTGCTTAATTTTTTGTGTAAACAAATACACTTAACTAACTTTATCCATCCAAACTGTAAAACTTCTTACCATGAACACCGAACACCGAACATGTTACGTTATGTCCTGACGTATTTATTATGCTGTAATACGGTGCTGCTTTTCTCACAAAATAGCGATTTACTCCGACTTTGGTATCTTACCAAAGTTACTATTGATAATACTGACTATATACCATCTGACTATGGATATTACCCAGATTTATTAATTGAAATAAAACATGATAAATATAATCTGACTTTAGCAGACCCCAATCATATTACAATTTATGATGACATAAAAGAATTTTTTACTGAACCTGACCGTTTTACTTTGTACCAAGGTTGGTTTGAAATACCTACAGCTATGTGTTATGACGGACCGGATGGCCCTTGTACCACTATTTACGGAAAACATGCCAATTTTTATTACCATATTTTTTAAACCGTTTATCTATATTTTTGATCAAAACGGTGATGATTTTTCCTTAGAAATTGAAAATATCGAAGGTAACTACGGTTAATTTTTACTAAAGAAGTACAAGAAAATCATTCATGCATTCGTGATTGCCTAATTAATAGAAAAGATAAAGTAATTTCACATATTTTATTAGTTTAGCTATCTTTCCAAAAAAAAAATCCTCTGATGAGAACATACCTTTGGCTTCTATTTTTCCTAATAGCTTCCGGTTCTTCCGCCCAAAACTACACCCGCCAAGACAGCCTTCGCGGAAGTATCACTCCGGAACGCAGTTGGTGGAACTTGCTTCACTATCATTTAGATATAGAAGTAAAACCGGAACAAAAATATCTTTCGGGAAAAAATACGATTCAATACCAAGTGATTCGGTCGCATCAAACTATGCAAATTGATTTACAAGAACCACTTCAAATCGACAAAGTAATACAAGACGGCAATGAACTTCCTTTTTATCGGGATGGAAGTGCTTATTTTATTTCATTAAAAAAGAAACAGCGGAAAAACAAAACTGAAAAAATAGAAATCTATTATAGTGGTTATCCCCACCAAGCCAAAAATGCCCCTTGGGACGGAGGTGTAGTTTTTACACAAGATCAAAATGGCAATCCTTTTATAGCAACGGCCTGCCAAGGTATCGGTTCCAGTATTTGGTGGCCCAACAAAGACCATCCCTACGACGAACCCGATCAAGGAGTTCTAATCAGTGTTAAAGTACCTGAAAATTTAGTGACTGTTTCTAACGGGCGACTGTTGAAAACCGATGAAAATGGCGACGGTACCAAAACCTGGCACTGGCAAGTCAAAAATCCCATTAACAATTATGGAGTGAATATCAATATTGGCGATTATGTGCACTTTGGCGACACGTACAATGGAGAAAACGGCCCACTGGATATGGATTTTTGGGTATTGCGATACAACCTGGATAAAGCAAAGGAACAGTTTAAAGATGCCCGGCGCACCCTCGAAGCACTTGAGCATTGGCTGGGTCCGTATCCCTTTTACGAAGACAGTTACAAGTTAGTAGAAGTTCCCTACTTAGGCATGGAACACCAGAGTTCAGTAACCTATGGAAACCAATATAAAAATGGCTATTTAGGAAGAGATTTGTCGGGCAGTGGTTGGGGACTTAAATTTGATTTTATTATAATTCACGAAAGTGCTCACGAGTGGTTTGCCAACAATATTACCAATCTCGATGTGGCCGATATGTGGCTCCACGAAGGATTTACCTGTTATGCCGAGTCGTTATTTGTAGAATATTTTTACGGCAAAGAAGCCGGAGCTGCTTATGTAACCGGAGTAGCTAGAAATATACGTAACGACCGCCCTCTGATAGCCGATTATAACGTGAATCAACGCGGTTCGGGAGATATCTATTACAAAGGAGCTAATATATTACACACCTTGCGGCAACTAATTGATGACGATACACTTTGGCGGGATATTTTACGCGGTCTCAACCAAGAATTCTACCACCAAACGGTGTCTTCTAAACAAGTAGAAAACTACATCAGCCAAAAAACCAACAAAGACCTAACGGCATTCTTTGACCAATATTTACGTACCGCCCAAATTCCGCAACTAGATATTCATGTTCAAGAAAATTCGCTGCGCTTTAAATATACCCATACCGTAGCTGGTTTTGATATGCCTGTAAAAATCTATATCAATGAAAACACCCAATGGATATTTCCAAAATCAGATATTTGGGTAGAAATTCATTCGGAAGAAAAGATTCAATACGTAGAAATTGACAATAATTTTTTAGTAGAACCTAGATTTAACCCCACGCCATAACGATGCATTTACGACTTGTACTTATTTTGGGAACCTTCATTTGGAGTTCCGTGTGTGAAGCACAAGAGGACAGACAATCACACCTACAAAATACTATTTCACAACACATTCATTTACTTGAAAAAGCCTTACAAAACCAAGATACCACTCAGTTAAACCAATTGTTACACCCCCAATTAACACTGGGGCATTCAAACGGTTGGATTGAAAATAAAGAAAGTTTAAAAACCGATTTGATTCGCGGTTTTGTTACCTACCAACAGTTTGTTTCAGTAGGTGATGTGGATCACCATTTGGTATCTGATTATCTCATCATAACACGAAGAAATGTAGATGTACACGGCACTTACGATGGTTACCCTTTTGTATCGCACCTACAAATTATGGAAATATGGACCTACCACAATCAACAGTGGTGGCTCACTGCCAGACAAAGTGTGAATCGTAAAAAATAAATGCATTTGAGGTTCAACTCAAACAACCACTTTATTGAAATGAAAGCCCATGAACTTTACATATCTATTATCAACAATTCGTTAAAAACTCCTTGGTTTTTTATTTGAATAGCGACTATTTTAATACTACTTTTGACCTGTATAAAAAAGTATAACGATATGGCTGATATGCATTATCTCGAACAGTTAGTAGTACAAGTACGTCGAGATATCCTTCGACAGGTACATCGTGTAAATTCAGGGCACCCCGGGGGTTCCTTGGGATGTGCCGAATTCTTTGTAGCCCTGTACAACGTCCTGTTAGACCGAAAAGACACCTTTAGAATGGACGGAAAAGACGAGGATATTTTCTTTCTTTCCAATGGACATATATCACCTGTTTTTTATAGTGTGTTAGCACGAAGTGGCTATTTTCCATTGGAAGAACTCAACACCTTTAGAAAACTCAACTCCCGACTCCAAGGTCATCCTACTACCCACGAAGGTTTGCCCGGAGTGCGAATCGCTTCTGGATCCCTAGGGCAAGGCATTTCGGTTGCTATCGGAGCAGCTTTGGCGAAAAAATTAAACCAAGATTCTAAATTAGTATATGCACTTTGTGGCGACGGCGAACTACAAGAAGGGCAAATATGGGAAGCCCTGATGTATGCCCCAGCCAATCAAGTGGACAATCTAATTGTTACTATCGATTATAATGGTCAACAAATAGACGGTTCTACAGAGACCGTTTTACCGCTAGGTAACCTTAAGGAAAAATTGGAAGCTTTTCACTGGGAAGTACTGGAAATAAGAGAAGGCAACTCACTACCGGCCGTTATTGAGGGCTTACAACAAGCCCGGGCTAAAACCGGTCAAGGAAAACCGGTCGCGGTCATTATGCATACTGTTATGGGTAACGGTGTGGATTTTATGATGCATACCCACGAATGGCACGGCAAAGCACCTAACGATGAACAACTCGAAAAAGCCTTGGCGCAAAACCCGGTTACCTTAGGTGATTATTAAACTTTGAAAATGTAGCGGGGTAGTGTTTAAACTAAAATAAATTCCCCAAAATTAAGAGACCCATGCACTTGGGAATAAAATCAAAGAAACCAGTTTACCATAAAATATAAAAATGAAATTTACTGATAGCGGAAAAAAAGACACTCGCTCCGGTTTTGGAGCCGGATTAGAGGAATTAGGAAAAACCAACCCTCGCGTGGTGGCACTTTGTGCGGACCTCACCGGTTCTTTAAAAATGGATGCTTTTAAAGCCAACCACCCGGAACGATTTTTTCAAATAGGTATCGCAGAAGCCAACATGATGGGTATTGCAGCCGGGTTAACCATCGGTGGATACATCCCATTTACCGGAACTTTTGCCAATTTTTCTACCGGAAGGGTTTATGACCAAATTCGTCAAAGCATTGCCTATAGTGGAAAAAATGTGAAAATTTGTGCTTCCCATGCCGGATTAACCCTCGGTGAAGATGGAGCAACTCACCAAATCTTAGAAGATATCGGTTTGATGAAAATGTTGCCCGGTATGACGGTCATTAATCCCTGTGATTACAATCAAACCAAAGCGGCTACCATCGCTATAGCCGATTATCAGGGGCCGGTGTACCTTCGTTTTGGAAGACCCAGTGTCCCTAATTTTACCCCCGCCAATCAAGTTTTTGAAATCGGTAAAGGAGTCCTTCTTCAAGAAGGCAAAGATGTTACCATTATCGCTACCGGTCACCTAGTCTGGGAAGCGTTGGTCGCTGCTGATATTCTAAATTCAAAAGGGATCTCTGCAGAGGTGATAAACATCCATACTATCAAACCATTAGACGAAGCAATTATTTTAAAAAGTGTTCGTAAAACAGGCTGCGTAGTGACCGCCGAAGAACACAATTTTCTGGGAGGGTTGGGAGAAAGTGTAGCTCGTGTGCTTACGCAAAATTTCCCTGCTCCGCAGGAATTTGTCGCCACTCAAGATACTTTTGGTGAGTCAGGAACCCCTGCCCAATTAATGGATAAATACGGACTCAATGCCGAAGCGATACAAAAAGCAGTAGAAAAGGTTTTGAATAAAAAATAGATTCTAAAACTCTTTATTCCTATACACTTTTTAAAAAGCTCATATTCTATCGAAAAATGTATAGAATATGGGCTTTTTACATATAAATATTTTTCATTTATATTTTTTTGTATTTTTACTTTTTTATAACCAACCCCAAATGAAAAAAAAATTACATCTAATCCCAGCATTATTACTGTTTTTCTTATATTCTTATACAGCTTTTGCTCAACCCATCACCCAATACACCCAATTTAACGGCCCCTATGATTTTGTGGCTATTGGGAATACGCTCAATGAGGCAGAAAATAACACCTATTATTGTGATATATTGACCTCCTCCAGTGCTGATTTAAATTTAGATCCAGATCATACGGTAATTGCTGCGTATTTATATTGGTCAGGCTCTGGTTCTCTTGCTCAAGCAGATTTAGACATAGAACTCAATGGAACTCCTTTTTCGGCAGAACGTTTGTTTGAATTTGAACTTGATTCCAATACCCTTTTTTTTGGTGCTTTTACGGATGTGACTTCTTTTGTTCAAACTACCGGGAATGGAACCTACACCCTTTCTGAATTAGATCTATCTCACGTGATTTACCCAGGTAGTCCCCATTGTATTCAAACAGCTAATTTTGCAGGTTGGTCTATCGTGATAATTTATGAAGATCCCGATATGGGCAGTAACCAAGTAACCATTTATGATGGTTATGAAATGGTTGATGCTGATCATCCTACATTAGATATAACGCTTAGCGGCCTCAATGTCATTGACCCCACCGGTGCTAAAATAGGTTTTATGGCTTGGGAAGGGGATGCAGTCACTATACCAGATAATGAGACTCTTCAAGTAAACGGAAATGTATTGAGCAACCCTCCCTTAAACCCAGCTGATAATGCTTTTAACTGTACCAACAGTTATACCAATAGTGCAGGCCTACATAATATGGACTTGGATTATTATATAATCGAAGATTATGTAAACATTGGAGACACCAGTATGCAAATTACACTTACTTCTGATTTGGATAGAGTATTTGTTCACAACATCGTTGTTTCCGTCAGCAGCGAGCTTCCCGATGCAACAATTGTTATCGATGAAGTCATTGATCAATGTGCCAGCCGGGACATTGAGGTTCAGTATACCGTGTTTAATGTGGAGTGTACCGACGTACTTCCGGCGGCTACTCCCATTGCTTTCTATGCCAATGATACCTTTTTAGGAGCCTCTGCCACCGTTAACGAAATTCCCATCGATGGCTCCGAGTCGGGGACCATCACCCTAAGTATCCCGGCCTTTATAGGAAATGACTTTACCCTGACCGCCTCAGTGGACGATGTAGGAGACGGTACCGGTATTGTCAATGAAATATCCGAAG